>JANQJU010000002.1 GCA_028281495.1 SAR324 cluster bacterium | reverse complement strand
TGGGTTTGGGACGGATGGTGACTTGAGTGGTCGTGGTAAGCGGCGTGAGGTGGAAAACAGGTTGAATCCAATCGTTCGCTCGCACGGAAACTTTTTGGGTCGCTGAATAATACCCTTTTTTTTGCACTTCCACACTCGCTTCCCCGATGGGAATGTGAAGGAGTTCTAAAGTTTTTTGGGGGGAAGCCGTCCCTTGATAATCTCCATTGAGATACACTGAGGCTCCGGGAGTATCCACATTCACTTGGATATGCCCTTGGAAAACTACCGGTTTGGGACGAGGAGGCAGCGTGGTGGTACTGGTCGTCGTGGAAGGCTTTTGGAGTTGAAAAACAAAATCGCCTTCATTCAATTCGGTGTCTTGGATTTTGCCATATTGCGGGGTCTGGCGGATTTCAGAATTGACCACTTTGCTTCGTAAATACATGCCCAATTCGGTACCGATCACATAACCGTCTCCGTCTAAATCGGCTTGGCCTCGTAACCCTCGGACAAAATAAGGACTGAAGACGCTTTTGGCGGGTACTGTTTCGCCTGCACTTCCGGCGGTGATGAATTGACGCACAGGCCTAGCAGTATAGGAATCGATTACCGGAGGATGCGTGGGGTAAGATTTTGTTTTGAAGATGGTTCCTGAAAAACAACTGTCAAATAAAAACAAGGCATGATTGGCAATCATGTCCCGTGACCAAGTGAGGATTTGTCCCATACTCAAGGCTGCGCGGCGGAACTCCGCTTCTTGTTCAGGCGAAGGAGCATCTGTGGGCACCAAAAACCCACGATCTGCCCCAATCGAATGACCATGTCCTGAAAAATAAAACAATAAACGATTGTGTGGATCGAAACCATGATCGTTGATGAAATCCTCAAAAACCGCAGACAATTGTTCCGCATCCAGATTCGCTTCCCGCTGGACTACAAATCCTTGCTGTTTTAAGGCCGATTCAACGGCATCCAATTCTTTAGGAATGCTTTCCAGGTGATCCCAATGGTCATAACGACTCATCCCAATCAACAACGCATAACTCCGTTGATATGCCCCGACCGTTTCCCCACTTGCCGTTTTGATCACCAACGGTGTCACCCCTTTGGATTGTGCCCATAAGGCACTTTGGCAAAAGCATCCTAAGAGCCAAAGTAGCGCCAAGTGTTTCAGGCTGATTTTCTGTATCATCTTTTTCATCACTCCTCCCTTACTCACTCACCTTCCCATTGCTCGTTGTTGATGAAAAACTCTGATTTGAGAGAAATGACCTTGCGGGTCAAACAAAATTCATCAATCGCCTGATCTGCAAAGCTTCCCGTGCTTGGGTCAAAAGCAATCGTCAAAATACGATATGGCATAAACATCCAGTAAAATTTAAAAACATACATGCCTGCTGCAATATGTGCAGGCATTGCCGACATATAGGAGGCTTCGCCTTGCCTATATATCGGGAAAACAACGACACATCGATCCAGTTACAATGAGAGACCAAGCTTTCATCAAAAAAGGTAAGGGGCTATCGCCCCGTAATACAGAAAAAGCTAACGAGTCCTCGCCAAACGAAAACCGAGGTTGTCGTTGCGGACCCCGCGGCCCCCAGGAGAGAAGCCGCTGTCGCGATACGCACACCGCACGTTCTCCGGGAAGAGGTTCCACGAACCACCGCGGATCACACGGTAATCTCCTAAACGCGCATATATGGGATTCTCTGTGCCTACATTCGAATAATCTGATGTGTACTTATCCTCCACCCACTCCGAAACATTTCCCGACATTTGATACAATCCAAACGCATTGGGAGAAAAGGACTTCGCAGGAACTGTTTTCGCTCGATATTGTCCCCCCACCGAATAAGATTTTTTGTACACTGCAAGAGCAATAAAATTCATCTGAGATGGGTCCGCCGTATCTTGTCCATTTCCAAACCGTACTTTCTTCCCACCTTCACGACAGGCATATTCCCATTCGGCTTCACTCGGCAACCGGAACTGATAGCGACCTTGGTGTTTGGCATTCAGCGTTTTAATAAAACGTTGGGCATCCTCCCAACTCACTTGTTCCATTGGAAGATCATCCCCCTTGAAATGAGGCTCTCTGTCATTCTCCCCCATGATTGCTTTCCATTGGCCTTGGGTCACCTCGGTTTCTCCCAGCCAAAAGGTATCCAAACGAACGGTACGAATCATTTTTTCGTCTCTGTAACCTTCATCAAACAAATCACCCATTTCAAAAGAACCGCCGGGAATCGAAACCATTCGTATGCCGGTATGCGGCTCGGTCCAAACGTCTTGGGGTTCCGTCCAAATCCCCTCCGGTTCTGAGGGAGGCTGAACAAGAGCCGTTTGCAGCGTAATTGGTGGAGACGTTGTGGTGGTGACAACTTGAGTGATGGCTTGCTGCCGTTCCAATTGGTCCAGCTTGAGCTGGGCGACCTTGAAAAAGCGACCCTGTGGATTGGGATACGCATTGATAAATCGGCGGACATCCGACGCATGAATCGACCCCTTGACCAGATTCCACATGTCCAATTCCGGATCGCCTTGAGGTGGCAATGGGGTGGTCGGCGATGGGGTGGTGGAAGGGGGCGGAGGCGTGAAATAAAAATTGCCCGTCATGGAAGCATTTTGCCAAGGCCATTGTTTTTGATGAGTCTCGACACTCACGCCATGAATCACCTGTTTGAACATTTGCAACAAATCCAAGGGCTGTTCCATTTGCAACAGGAAGTGCTTGGTGAAGGGACTGTTGCGACTGTTGCCCACGCCATCGGCAGCCACTTCGCCTGGCGCTGTCGCAAAGGCCAAAAATGATCCGCGAGGACTTTTCATTTCGGCCAATCCCGAACGAGTCGAACGGCTCCAACTCCGATAAGGATTGTCCCGACACGCATCCAAGATCACAATATTGAATTCGTTTTTGGCATCTTCCATTTTATTCAGTAGGCGATTGGCGTCCACGGCTTCAAATTCCAATTCATTGGCTTCAGGAATATTGGCATCCACTGGAATCAGATAGTTCACCCCTTCGTATTGCACCCCATGTCCGGCATAAAAAAAGAGTCCCACACTTTCCGGCTGATCGCCCAACGCTTGCAGATCGCGACCAAATTGGGTGATGGCCTGCTTCATCTGTCGAAGGGTTGCGTCCTTTAGCAATGTGACGACAAACCCTTTGCGCTGTAATGAGGCCGCCATGTCGGTGGCATCGTTGATCGGATTCGCTAAAGCTTGCACATGTTCATAAGCGGAATTGCCCACAACCAAGGCAATGCGTTTGTCAAAGGGAGCAATGGCACGACCTTCCGTTTGCGCCCACAATGAAGAGCCAAACACCCCCATTATCATGAGAAAGCAAGTTAAGGATTTCATATCCCTCCTGATGGAATAGAGAAAGAATGCAAACGATCAGAAGTTACCATACCGCCCTTGCAATGAATTAAGGAGTGATTTCGAACGCTCCCTTCCATTTGCCACGGTTTCCTGCTTGTTGATGAAACACCTGTTGCCATTGGACCCATTGCGCCTGAGTCAACGATCCATTGGCCGAAGGAACCCACCGAGGTAAGGGTTCCACAGACCCAAAAGCCAACAAAGAATAGCGTCCCGGTTCGTTGAACAGCACCGGCTTTTGAAACAAGGACTGAGGGCGAGTCTTGGGAAGCCGATGATTTTGCGAATCGTAAAATGGATAAATCTCACCCGATTCGGTCAAAAGAACCACTTTGAGATAACAACGTTGTTGGCAAGAGGCCCGGAGTTGGATGCCTTCCCTAATTGCAGGTTGAGACGGTTGAATTTGGAGATCCAAACCAATCGAATTGATCAGCGGTGGCTGTTTCCACGCTTGTATGTTTTTCCACTCCTCCTTTGGGACACTCACCAGCACCCAATATTTCCAAACCGTATCCAAATAAGTTTGATCTTGGAATCGTTTGAGTTGTTCCACGTAGCTATCGGCGAGCTTACTTCCTCGGATGAAAGCTTCACTGAATTGTTCCGATTCCGTTTTGCTCGTGATTTGAGTTTGCAACACCTCCGATGCCTCGCCGTGGGTTTCGGCCACATACTCATTAAACATGGAAACCGAAACCCCTGCAAAATTGGCATAAGCCCTTCGAGCATCGCGCATGGCATCGTGGCGCGCTTCTTTTTCCCCAATTTTGGGAGAAGAAAGGCCCACTATATAATGAAATTTTTCATTTTCCGGATAGGCCTTGGAAATCACCCACGGCTGTTTTTCCTTCGGAATGCTCTGGACCAATTCCGAATGAATGCCCTTACGCTGAGGAATCTTGGAGGCAACCGTGCTGGCTTGTCCTGCCTCCGGGGGCGGCGTGAAACTTGTACAAGCGGCGATCCAGCATCCACTCCCAAAGATGACTGTTTTCTGAACCCATTTCCATTTCATGAATGCTCCTCCATTTCCAACAATGAGAAACTTTGAAAGGTTACTCGATCAAACCTTGTTGGGTCATTTCTTCCCAAAAAGTGGCGTGTTTTTCTGCCTGAGCTTTGGCCTTGGCATCGGCTGCGGCGGCAGCTTTTTGTTGAGCATTTTCTAAGTTGTGAGCGGCAGTTTTTTGAAAAGCCGAATTCACCGAGGCTTTCGGAATTTGACCGAGCGCAAAATACTTGTATCCCAACTTACCACTGGAGCCTTTCTCGCGTTCTAAATGCCATTTGATCACCCGCAATCGAGTGGCCATGTTCGCGGCCATTTGTTTTTGAAATTGACGGCTCGCCCGTGTGGGATCGATGGTTTCACCTTCTAAGCCGTAGCTCACCGAGGCCTCTTCCCACTTCGATTTGGCCAAGGTGCCGATGTATGAAATCACGGAATTGATCGAATCTCGTCGAGCATCATTTCTGGCGGCCTTCTCGGTCGCGTATATATTCGACAACCCGACGAACGTGAAATAATCCCCTTCCACCAACGGTTCTTCCATTGTCCAACTGGGCCGGTCTGATTTCACTTCGGCAGGAGTGGTGGGTTGAGGTTCAGGAGTTTGTAATTCCTGTGTTCTATTGGCACAGGCAACCATTAAAAGAGCCATAAGGCTCAATCCAATCATCTTGAGCGTTTTCATAGCGTTCCTTTCATTCAAAATTTTTGATGGTCCAGTCGGTCACAAGGACTCCTGAACATAGCGTTTTAAAAATTGAATCAATGGATTCCACTGACTCGCCTCTAGGCTTCCAAAAGCCTGTTGAAACAAAGCCGAATGTTGTTGCTTTGTCCGGTCCAAGGTTTGTTGAAGTGCAGATTGCATCGCATCTTCATCCAAACCCACCAAATAAAAGGTTTGCCCACTCTCGGGATTCCAATAGGCCAGTCGGACTTTCAGTTGCTCCGCAAAGGCATTGGCCAAATGATAACGTAATGCGCGACTCAACCGATGCTGATCTACTTCTTCCAATATTGGTGGACGCATCACTTGGGTTAAATCCAAAGCGCGTCCTACAAAGAAATGTTTCACAGCCTGGATTTGTTCTGCTTTTGACGGAGGGGCCTCAGAGGGGGGAAAGACCTTTGTCCATCCACGAATCTGCTGAATGACTGAGCACACGTCTTGCGGTGTGGCCGCTCCGGTCACCATTTGTTGGCAAGCATCGGCTTGTATTCCAGGAAACGGATTGGAGTGAGGCTGAGTTGGGGCCGCTGGAGTCGAATGATCATAACTACGTGTCGATAGGTCGATCTCTTCAAAAAAATCGTCTTCAGCAATCACTTGAGCCATTGCTTCAGAAAGGGAAACCACGGTCATCCAAACTCCAAAACCAAGGAACAGGGCTGAGATAATCGTTTTCATAGGTCCTCCGTTGGCGGAACGTCTGTGTTGCGAGCATGCCCGACCTCAAACCAGCTCAAGTCCAAACTGATCACACGGTCGGCGGTTCCATCGGGGGTTTTCAATAGGGCATCAATCGTTTTCTCACACGTTTCCAAATAGTCGAGCAACGCATGCAAACGGGCTTCAGTGGTTGAATAAAGCAAGTTTCGAAAGCGACGCTTGGACTTGGGGAAACTCAATGCCACTTCAGCAGCACCAAAATTTTCTCGATAGTAATTTCGGCTCAACCGGATGAGTCGTAAGCTTTCTTGAGGGAGGATCCATTGTCCGTCTTGTTCCACCAATAATCCGACTTGCAGCAGTTCCTCCACAGCAGATTTGACCAACGGCACAATGTCTTGTTCGTGATGGTCCTCAAAGAAGGTTTTCAACGGCTCGTCGAGACAGGCAACCAACCATTCGACCTCTGGTTTGGCTCCGTTCAAAGCGGTGAGACGCAACAGGACGTAGTGCAACCAAGAATTGGCAACTTTGACGACGGCATCCGAGACGGTATGCTCCCCTCGCACCTGATTGGCGATTTGCCGAGCACGAGTTTCCACCCTCGTGCGGTAGTCGTCATTCTCAATGCCTTTTTCCAACTCCGCCAATAAGAACAAATATTCCCGTTCCATCCCCTCAAGTCCCATCAGGAAGCTGATTTGTGTCAAATAGCGATCCCAGGTTTTCATTTCGATCACCCGTTGAATCCCTCCTGCTGATTTCAACCCTAAAACTTGATTGAACTTTCGGAGAGAAAACGTTCGATCCTTCCGCTTGCAAGCCTCCAAATAGCTCGACAACAGTTTCGAAAAACTGGGGAAGTCGAATAGATCCAAATTCAAATTCTCTAAGTAAAATTGTGTTTGCATAAACCCTCAGTGCCAATGTTGATAAGATCAATTGTACTTTTAATGATACGATAGTCAACCCTAAAATGGTACATTTATGAATCGTTGCAGTAAAATGAGAGTATTGGGATGTACTCAAAAGCCTCACGCACTATGATAATTCCGACAGCCACGATCCAAGCGAAATAATAAAAAACATGAGGATGTTGCTGTGAGCGGTTGCTGCCAACCCAGCTTCATTGTATTGAAGGGGCATCCTCATTTTTTGAACGCACTCAGAAAGGAGCATCATGCAATTTTCAGAACAATTTCAGTCGATGGAAGCTTACATCCACCGCTTGCAAGACACCATTTGTCAGGGCTTGGAGGCCTTGGATGAGGTTCGGTTTCAAGAAGACCTATGGAAACGCCCCGAAGGCGGAGGAGGCCGTACCCGAGTGATCGCAGATGGCCAAGTTTGGGAAAAAGGAGGGGTGAACGTCTCATCCGTGAACGGACGTTTGGCCGATGAAATTGCCAAACACTTAAAAACCGAACCCATGGATTTTGGAGCGTGTGGCATCTCCTTGGTCATTCATCCCCAATCTCCACGAGTTCCCACGATTCATATGAATGTTCGTTATTTTGAAATGGAAAACGGACGTTCTTGGTTTGGTGGCGGGATTGATTTGACCCCGTACTATCCTCATACCGAAGATTTCCAACATTTTCATGAAACCCTCCAAAATGCCTGCAATCGGATAATTCCCGATTCTTATCCAGGCTATAAAAAGTATTGTGATGAGTATTTTACAGTGAAACACCGCCATGAAATGCGTGGGATTGGTGGTGTGTTTTTCGACTACTTGCCAGGTTCGGAAGGACAACATTTCGAATTGGTGCAATCGGTGGGAGACGCTTTTTTGAAAGCCTATTGTCCCATTGTCGAACGACGCAAAACAGAAAACTATGCGGAAGCCGATAAACAATTCCAACTGGTCCGGCGGGGACGCTACGTGGAGTTCAATTTGATTTATGACCGCGGAACCTTATTTGGCCTCAAAACCAACGGTCGGATCGAATCGATCTTCATGTCGTTGCCTCCGGAAGTTCATTTCCATTACGATTGGCATCCGGAACCGAACTCACCCCATGCAGACATGATGCAATACTATCAGCCTCATGACTGGGTCACATGACACAGGATTTTAGTGTCTTTGTGTTCATCGAAGTTGCCTTGTTAGAATATGGCCTATTTTGTAAGAAAACGACGTGTTTGACGCGGGTCCCATGCTTGAGGATCTAAGGAAAGCGTGCTACAAAATTTTTTAATTTCAAGGCATTCAAACAGGCAACTAACGTTACATAAGAGGCAGTTTAGTGGAAGAACAGGTCGATGGTTCATACTCGAACCTTGCGGAGAAGAATGTTATTTCCGGATCTTCAGATCCTGCTGAAAGCGCATCTTACGCTCGCAGCACCGATGCCGAATTGGAGCATTCGGAAGATATGGATTCGGAAGCGGTTGAGGACGATCTCTCCCAGGCTTTAGGAGGCGGTGTTCCGGAAGAAGGATCGGATGAACATCGGGTCAATTTTCTCCGGCCTCTGTTTTCTTATTTCAAGGACCTGGAAGAACGATTGATCAATGAATTGGCTTCCGAAGATGATACCTATGATGGTGCTGATTCTGATGCCGAGGATTTTTCTGATATAGAAGCAGGCGATCAGTTGCGGTTTGATGAAATCAGTATCAATGCCGCCATGGGGTTGTGTGACAATCTTCATAAGTATTTATCCAACGATATCAACAACACAGAATTCCTCGCAATCCGTCAGATCCATTCGTTTTATGAAAGCCCCGAACAATTATTGGAAATGGTCAAACTGATGTTTCTAGGAAACATCGCTGCGAAAGAAAAAATCACTCGCATCTACGGGGCCAAAGCGTTTGGTACCTACAAAGTCACTCAAATCATTTTAGAAACCCGAGAGCTGTTTCAAGAAGCTGAAGACCCGGAAAAAGCACGTTCTAATTTGCAACGCTATGCCGAAGAACCACTTCAAAAGTTGAAACTCCTTTTTCCAGAATCCAAGCAAAGCAAAATCCCAGACAGCGGAAAGGAATTGGCCAATGGGGTGCGTCAAGTCCTAGCCGATCCATCTCCGTTATTCGAAAAAGGAGACGATTACGGTCAGATTGTGGACAAATTCCGCGATTTTGTATTCTGCTTGTATGGAAATGCGTATGTGCTGAAATATGTGGAATGGAAAGACAAATACCTTCGGTTTTGGCTGTTCCGAGAACTCACACGGCTCGATATTCAAAACATGATGTCTGCCAATGTGAAGGTACCCCAATTCAGTTTAATGAAGATCAAAATTTACCAACAGTTGGACTCGACGTTTTATGTGTTGGATCGAGCGGATCGAGTTTATGACAAGACCAAAAATCTAAAAAAGATGCACACTCGTGCTCTCAGTCATGGGGAAGGATTTTTGGCCAATGCGGATGATGCAACCAAAGCCGAATTAGAAAAGGCCCGTGTGGCTGAAAAAGCTTTATTGGATGCCTTGAACCCGTCGCAGGTTGCCTGCATCGCTTCACGGGTTCATGAAGAGATTGCTCAGATTCGGCGCAACAAGAAATTAAAAGGCAAAGCGCCGGCCAATGCCAACACACGTTCTGTTGATTTAGGACCGGAAAAGCAAGCCGATAAAAAATACATGGCAGCCACATTGAAGGTACAAGCCTCTCAAATCAAGGAAGAAGGGCGGCCCAAAGCGGCCCATTTCTTAAAAGCATTGAGTGGCTTAGCCAATAAACTGAGATTGCTTCCTCGCCGCGAAAAGAAAGCCGCTCCCGCGCCGGAACCAGAAGCCCCCCCGGAACCAAAAATCATTCCACGTGGCCCTGGAAACATGGAAGAGCCCTTGGAACCTGCGGATGTGGATTGGGTTGGGTTTGGCCGAGATTACAAAAGCACCGTGTATGACCGAACCATGCCTAACCTGCAAAAGCGATTTTTCGAACATGGGGAATTCAAACTACGGATGTATGACGATTTCAAAAAAATTGTAGCCACGATTTTCGAATACTATGGGGATCTGGGTTATACCAAACAAGTCAATCATAAAGTGGGAGTTTCAGTGGATGGCAGTAGCGGAGTGAAAGAGTTCTTGGACGAAGCCGTCTATTTGAAAACAGGGGATGGTGTGTTTGTCGCACTAGGCCGTGCTCCGTTTAGCAAAAATGCGGATCCTACACCGTATTTTCAGTTGTATCGAACCCAACCGTTCCGTCCTCAAACCGGAACTATCAAGGGAATCGACTATTCCAAAACAGTGGGTGGTGTGAAGTATGACATGGAGCATGTGGAAAACTCTACCGAGTTACGGCCACTCCTGTTCAATCACCTGATTCGTATTTTGGATAGCCTCCCCGACAGCTACCGAAATGAACATCAAGATTTTTTGAAGGGAGCCTATCATTTCCTCGAAGAGTTTGTTGCCTCACAAGAAGCCTAATCGTGTTCAACCCTATTAATCCTCGGATAACCCATTTCAACATTGCCAGATGAAGATGCGTATTTTGTTCGTGTGGTTATGTCTGTTCCACGTTCTTATTGGGACTGGCATGGCTCAAGATCCCCTGCTCCAAGTCCAAGCCCAAATAGATAAAACCACTCTCACCACTGGAGACTTCCTTCAATATCAGATCGAGGTGATAGCGCCTGCTGATGTCTCAATAGAACCTCCTCGGCTGCCAGAACCCCTCTCCGAACAATTTGATATCGATCCACAAGAATCCTCCTCTCTGGAAGGCTCAGAGGATTCAGATACAGCACAGAACCACCGCCGTTATCTCTGGCAATGGAATCTTTGGCCCCATCAACCGGGTTTTCAAGCGATCCCTCCGGTAACGATTTTGGGTGTGCGCTCCAATGGTACAACAGAAGAAGCACAGACACAGGCGTTGCAAATTGAGGTCACGTCATTGATTTTACCGGAACAACCTCCTGTTTTGCGGGACATCAAACCTCAAGTGGATGTTCCCTTTTCCTTCCCTTGGTGGGGTGGATGGGTCATCGCAGGCTTGATCTTGTTGATCGCGGCCCTGGGATACGTTTGGTATCGTCGAAGTCAACGCCCCTTGCCTCCAGAACCGGAAGAAACTCCGCACGAAAGAGCATTCCGCAGGCTCAAGGAACTTTCTCATTTCATTTCGACCCATCCGCAGGAAGTGCAGCAGTATTATTATGATCTCTCGGAGATTTTCCGCGAATTTCTAGAGCGCCGATTCCGGTTTGCCGCAGTGAGCATGACCACCGAGGAATTCTTGCCATCATTGCAACAAAACACCCCTTATACCCTTGAAGAAAGCCAGCAAATTGCTGAGCTGTGTCAAAAATCTGATCTGATCAAATATGCGGAAGTGCTTCCATCGAAACAAGAGATGGATGATGCCTACAACCGCGTACATCAATTCATCGAAAGCATCGTTTATGCTTCTGAAACACCAACGGAGGTCTCATGAGATTCGAAAGCCCGTTGTTTTTACTCCTCCTCTTGCTGATCCCCTTCTGGTGGTGGTGGGTGGTCCGCCGGCAACGCCCACAAGTGGTTCAGTTTTCCGAGGTTGCGCAATTTGCTAATTTTGCCACGACCTCCTGGTGGACTCATCCTTATATATTGCCCACTTTACGCGCCTTAGTTCTCGTTTTATTGATTCTAACGGTCGCCCGTCCACAAACTGGACGTTCATTTACCGAGGTAACGACCGAGGGGGTTGACATCGTGTTGGCAATTGACACCTCGGGTAGCATGCGAGCCTTGGATCTACGCTGGAACCTAGATCGAGCCACACGCCTGGATGTCGTTAAAGAAGTGTTGGAGGAATTCATTGGCAATCGAACGAAGGATCGAATCGGGATCGTGGTATTTGGTGAAGAAGCCTTCACACAAGCTCCATTAACTCTCGATCATGAATTGTTGGTTAATTTTGTCGATCAAACGTTCATTGGAATGGCAGGCGATGCCACGGCCATTGGCTCGGCAATTGCCATTGGCACAAAACGACTCAAAGATCTGGATGCGAAATCCAAGGTTCTGATTCTGCTTACCGATGGAGAGAGCAATGCAGGACAAATTACTCCCTTGGAAGCAGCCGAAGCCGCGAAAGAATTAGGAATAAAAATCTATACCGTGGGTGTAGGAACCCGTGGGCGTGCTCCGATTCAAGTGCCAGGATATGGTTTGGCGCAAATCCAAGCTTCGTTGGATGAAGACCTCTTGAAACAAGTGGCGAGTCTTACCAATGGACAGTACTTCAGAGCCACCGATACCGAGTCGCTCCAAGAAATCTACCAAACGATTGATGAATTGGAAAAAACGGAAGCCAAGGTCAAAGAATACCATGAATATGAAGAACATTTTTTCTGGTTCCTCATATCTGCAATGGCATTATTTTTATTTGAGTTCTTGCTGAGCCATACTCGGTTGCGGCGCTTGCCATAATCCGAGTACGGCTTAAAGCTCGTTAGAAAACCAAGCCGCGTAGTGTTCTCTAAGATGTTGGAGTTTATTGCGAGCGATCGGCAGATCCGTAGAACGCGAATGATCGTCAAGATGTAGAACAAAATCTCGTGCTCGTTTTGAAGCGGAATTCACTTTGTGAGGATTGACCAAATAAGATTGGTGAATTCGCAACAACTCCGTGTCATCAAAATAATCATCCAAAATTTTGATTGCAACGCGAGGATCAAAATTGAGTTTTCGGTTTTCAAAATAAACCTCGCAGTACGGAGAACTGGCTTTCACGTAGAGCACTTGGTCGATATATTTCCGAATCTTCTTTACGGCAAGAAACGCTTCTTGATCAGAAAGCAGAGCCAGTAGCGGGTCCAGTAAATCTTCAGTCGCCCCCAGAATTTTGGTTAGGCGGCGGTTGTGTTCATCTTCATCGTGAGACATTTTTATTTCTTGGATTATTTGTGATATTAAACTACCCAATTTAGGCTTATTGAATATCAGCGCATTCCTTGAAATATGCGCTCTCAAATCTCTTCAGTCAAGCGGGGAATATAGCTACAGCGTTGTGTTTTCATTTGTTCCTTTTTGTTCTTCCGAATGGAATTGAGTGGCATTTCAATGACATCCTTCCCAGCGAGGCCGATGTAGCCCTCACCCTATGACCCTTTGCAGATATTTTGTTCCTTGATGGAATTCCAATCCTCACACGCTCCCAACCGACAGGCTTCTTGAAAATCAATACAAGCCGCATCATTTTTTCCCAAGGCCAACCACGTGTCTCCCCGAATAAGATAGGCATTCCTTTGCGCAGGATTGCGCTGAATCACAATAGAAAGGTCGTGCAACGCTTGATCGTATTGTTTCAAGTTATAATACGTGAGACCTCGATTGAGATAAGCCAAAAGATGATCCGGACGCAATTCCAAGGCTTTGTTATAATCTTTCAAAGCCAGTTCATACTGGCGGCGTTGGGCATGCACGGTACCTCGATTATTAAATGCGTCGGCATAGTGGGGATCGATATTGAGAGCACGATGGAATTCTCGGAGAGCCAAATCGTGTTTTCCTAATGCGGTGTAAACATTCCCACGATTGTTATACATGAGCGCATAATAGGGGGGGAGTGCTCCTTTGGGGAGCAGCAGCGTTTCGAAAGATTCCAAATACACCAAAGCTTGTTCAAAATCTCCTTGCTCTTTGGAGATTCGGGCAAGGTCCAAATAGGCGATCCAAGCATAGGGGTTGTTTTGAAGGGTAGCTTGCCACAGGGTTGGTAAATCGCGATAGGCTTGAGTTTGATTCCAAGTGAGCAAGCCCAGCACCACCAAAATTCCGCTCCACGATGTTTGAAACAATATGGAAGGGACTTGAGACAAGTGATTCGGACGCGGATGAGTTCGAACCTTCGGCATTGAACGACGAGGACGCAACCCAAACCGAGAACGGGGTTGTCGACGCAATGTTGGAGGTAGCTTTCGTGGCCGAGCGGCGTTTTTGAAATGCAGTGCTCGCATGCGTTGCACCCACATTTGATTGTGAACCAAACTGTTCCAATAGTTCCGAATATGAATCGTTCCTTGAACCAAGAGGATCAAAATCGGCAAGCAGGGTAGGTAAACCCAATGATCCGCCACAAATGAAAAACGAGTCCAGGAGTTATTGAAAAAACCCAGGACGGGGAACAGCAGCACTACAAAGGAAGCGAGCCCCAACGCCAGACCTACCCCCCAATCTCGCCGTTTGCGCCAAAGGATTCCTGCCAAAACAAGAATACTGAGAGTGGGCAGATAGGTCGGCAACTCCATAAAATCGAACTGCCACTTACGATAGATAAAATTCAAAGAGGAAGGAAAGACCAGCTGGCGAAGATAGAAAAATGGAATATGTCCCGCAATCAACACCCGTTCTAGCCAACTCCAAGCATACTCCACCCCACCTGCACCGAAGCGATGCACTTCAAACCAGATTCGACCATAAGCCGCTACCCCCGCTAGCCCCCACAATGGCACCAGCCGAAATACATCCTGCTTATTCCAGGAATACCCCCACCAGATTCGGCACAGCACCAAAACGACAGGCAGCATGATCGTGGAGGTTTTGCTCAGAAGCGCTATTGCAAACAAACCCAAGGCAACGAGGTACCAGCGAACACGTCGATTCTTTTCAAAATGCTGATAGCTCCAGATACACAATAGAAAAAATACGCCTGCGGTGAGATTTTTACGATCAGAAATCCAAGCGACCGTTTGCACAAGGACCGGGTGCACCGCAAAGATCATACTCACGAGCCAAGCGCCTTGTATACGGAACGCATGCAATCCGCGCCAGAGCAATACGGCACTGAGGCTATGCAGAAGAATATTGATGAAATGACTGATGGTGAGATTGAGACCAAAGATCTGACGTTCTAGCCAAAAGAAAGAGCGGGTGACCGGAAGATAAGGCCAGGGTCCACTGAGTTCCAGAGGATGGAACCAAATTTTGGCAAGGCCATGAGGATCGTTCATCACCGGGTCATCTAGGTAGAACAACTGGTCATCCATGATGAACTCGGCTTTCAGCATGGTATGGTAGGCCATGCCAATGGCTATGATAAGCAAAAGGAATTTAACCAATGCTTCTTTTTTTCCCATAATCGCGCAAATTGATGGCGTCTACGATGGCTTCAGCAATTTCATCCAAAGGTAAGGTCTGCCGGGCAGCTCCGAGTTTAATGGCTTCTTGAGGCATACCGAATACCACACTCGTAGCCTGGTCTTGGGCAACGGTAAAGGCACCGGCTTCTTTCAAGGCGTTCAATCCAACGGCTCCATCTTTCCCCATGCCTGTCAATACCACTCCCACGGCATGCCCCCCGGTTCGTTGAGCCACCGAATCGAATAGCGGATCAATTGCAGGACGCTGATGATGCACCGGCGGGTCTTGATTCAGTTCGATTCGAAAACGTCCTGCCAATCCCGTGAGCTTCATATGATACCCCCCTGGAGCAAGTAAAGCGAGACCCGCCCGCAATTCATCCCCATCGTGGGCTTCTTTGACCCGCATCTGGCATTCTCGATCCAGTCTTTTGGCAAATGCGGTGGTGAAGTTCGCGGGCATGTGTTGAGCCAACAAAATAGGAGGAGAGTTGCCGGGCAATCGTTTTAAGACTTCAGGTAGGGCTTGGGTACCTCCGGTGGAAGCACCAATCGTGATAATGGGGAGTGAACTGGTCACAAATTCTCTCGAATTCCGATACATCAGGACTTTTTTGACCACTTGAGGCTGTGCTCCGGTTCGGGGAAGATTTTTCTTTGCCCTTGATGCAAGCCGAACTTTCTCAGGCAGTTCAAAAACCCAGGCTCCCCCTTCAGCAGTTTGAGGGCGGGGAATCACATCAATAGCCCCGTTGGCCAACGCCTCAAAACCGTTTTTTTCTCCCTGTAGGTTGGGTTCAATCATGATGAGCACCGGGATCGGATAATACTTCCGCAGTTTCTTCAAGAACGTGATTCCGTTCATTCGAGGCATTTCGACTCCCATAATCACCACATCCGGATTGGTATGCACAATTTTGTCTCGTGCAATAAACGGATTGGAAGCCGTATCGATCACTCGAATGTCTTGGGTCGCTTCCAGTGCCCGGCTAATTGCTTGACGCACCAAGGCGGAATTGTCCACGACCAACACCTTAATCATAATCTCTCACGGAGCGAGGGGTTTGCGATAGATCGTCGGTTGCACGTACTCGAACCGATGTCGAATGCCTGTCAACGTCTCTGAATGCCCAATGAATAGATGACCACCAGGAAATAAACTGTCGTAGTATTTGCTAATCAAGCGTTCTTGCGTGGGGCGATCAAAATAAATCATGACATTCCGACAGAAAATGAAATCAAACGGATTCTTGAATGGAAAAGCGTCCATCAGATTGAGTCTTCGAAACAAGAGATATTCCCGAACCGCATCTCGCACACGCGCATAATTAGATTGATCCCCTGTTCCTTTTTGGAAGTACTTCCTTTTGAGATCGTATTCAATGGATTCCACCCGTTCCATCTCGTAGACTCCTTGTTCGGCTTTATCCAATACCTTGGTGGAAAGGTCCGTTGCTAACACCCGCATATCCCAACGAACATCGCCTTGAAGCGCTTCTAATAAAGTAATGACGATGGAATAGGGTTCCTCGCCACTCGAACATCCGGCCGACCATCCACGGATTCGATAGTTACTGCTTTGTCTTGCCTGGGAAAGCAGATGAGGAACTACCGTGTTTTGTAAAAATTCGAAATGCTGTGGTTCGCGAAAAAAATAGGTCAAATTGGTCGTCAAGGCATTGAGCATTTCGACAATGGCATCGCCAGTCTTATCGGTCGCCACGTAGTCCAAATAGGCTTGATAGGTGGAGTATCCACGACGGCGGAGAACTTTCCCCATGCGAGCTTGGATCAGTTCCTGCTTCCCTTCATGCAGATCAATCCCTGCCTTCTCATAGGCCAGTTTCACGAATTGTTGATACTCATCCGTTGACAGTGCGAGGTCTTTCAAAAATGTGCTTTCCGAAGAAGAAAATGATGAGGCCATAGGGTCCTTTGCAAACGGTGCATCACAGGGACTTTGTAGGCCCGCTTGTATCAACAAACCACTTGAAGAACAAGAGCGGGAAAGACGAAAATACCTTAAAAACCTAGCGACTTACCCCAGAATAAGGGGGTTCCCGTATCTCATAAAACATGCGATAAGGACACCTCAGTTTCCGTCAAAACCCACAACCCCAACTTGGATTGGATTACAACAGAGTGAGAAATCGATATGTCTGAACCAACAACATTGATCCCAATCGCCGGAGGGAAAGGAGGTATTGGCAAAAGTATGATTTCTGCCAATTTAGGCATTGCTTTGGCCCAGCAGGGACATTCTACGATTGCCGTTGATTTGGATCTAGGAGGCTCGAATCTGCATTCGTATTTCGGGCTTCCCAATCGATTTCCGGGCATCGGGGATTTTCTGAAAGTACGCAATGCCCAACTGGCTGAGTTGTTGGTTGATACCGAATTTCCCAACTTGAGATTCTTGCCTGGCGACGGCCGGATGCCGTTTATGGCGAACATCACTTACCATCAAAAGATGCAATTGCTGGTTTCTTTAAAAAACCTTCCAGCGCGATATGTCTTGCTTGATCTTGGAGCGGGAACCTCATTCAACACACTGGATCTGTTTGGATCAGCAGCACATGGTCTGGTAATCACCACCCCAGAACAACCCGCTTTGATGAACATGCTCGGTTTTATAAAAAACTTCCTTCTCCGCGTCTTAGATCGCAATCTTTTGAACAATCCTGATGCAGTCCAATTGCTCTATCGCGAAACCAACCAACCGATTCATACCACCCCGATGACCATTCGGGATATCAAAGAAAAACTAGGTAAATTGGATCCTCAAATCCCTCAACTCATAGAAGACATTTGTAACCGTTATCGCCCCCGGGTGATCATGAATCAAATCGCTTCCGTACATGAATTGAAGCGGCTGAAAAAAGCGACTGAAGTGCTGGAAACTCATTTTTCTCTCACCGCTGATCATTTTGCCATTCTTGTACAAGCTGAAGAAGTTCGTGACTCGCTAGACAAAGATGTGCCTCTATTGAAATACGCCCCCGATAGTCCCATTGCTCAATGTTTTCAAACTTTGGCCACTCGCATCACGCGACGATGGGACGAGCAAATCGAAGATAGTGCGAATCGGTTAATCGCGAACACAGAACAGTTTCTAGAGAAGCACCCTCCTATCTCCAAGCAAACTTCCAGCCGCTCAACGGATTCGGCCCCCTCCCCCACTTCCGAACCTGCGACAAAGAGGTCATTTTGGGCCGGGCTGTTTGGATCATAAACCGGTGGCTGGAGTCATTGGTAGGATCCAAAAATGTCGGATCTCGGATTCCGGTACTCCGGGAACACCTTACGGATCTCCTCCTCTACCAACCGAGGGTTGGCTTTGAGTTTGCTCGACATCCCAGAAAAAATGTGAACTTTGCTGCACAAACAAGAACGTACTCCTTCCAAACCGTCAAAATTAAGTCCTTTGACAAGTGGTAGGACCTCCGGTGTGAATAGCAAGTCCATCAGGCGACCAAAGATCTTTTTGAGGGGAACACCCGCGGCGTGTGTTTGTGCATAGCGTAGGACAAGCGCTCGAATGATATGAGGGCCGGGTAACGACATCAGATCATTGCGACGATGGGCAGGGTAAAGGATATCGAAAATATAAGTGTCTGGAAGTCCTTTTAGCACCGGGCGAATCGGCCATCCGGTGGAGGTTTGAACCCGCTTTGCCTTTTCGGCAGCAGTGACTGTTTCACTTAAAAATCGAAATACTATTGTAGTGTGCTCCATCTGTCCTGAATGAGGGTTCAGGTACCGAAAGTTCACAGGCAAATCAGCGGTCTGCTGCACCACCAACCGACCGTAATGGCCACGCTTCAAATACTGTGCGTTGTGAAGCAAGTCTTGCAACATCAATTTGACTTCGTTGGCATTCACGATGTGCCACAATTGATGGGCTTCTGATTCAAAACATTCCCATAGTTGTTCTGATTGAGGCCGAATCTCCGCATTTACCAAGAAGCTGGTCCAGGGGTTGGAAAGGAGATTGGATCTTGAGGATTGAGGACTTGGAGGGATTTGTTCTGCAACATGCAGGTCTGGGAAATCTTCCACGGAGAGAGTCTCATGCAACGCTAAGGCGACTGCTCTTTCCATAATATTTTCAAGCTCGCGAATATTTCCTTTCCATGGCCACTTTTGTAGGAATTCCAAAGCTGCTGGAGTGATGCTTTGGACCTTAGGATTTAAGTGGGCGTTCTTTGTTATGAAATGCTGCGCCAGCACCGGTATTTCTTCAGGAATTTCTCTCAGCGGAGGCATCGTAAGAGAAAACACATTCAACCGGTAAAACAAATCTTCCCGGAATAACCGCATCTGAACTTTCTGCTCCAAATCTTGGTTGGTCGCGCTGATCACGCGTACGTTCACTTGAAACGGTTTATGACTTCCCACCGGAACAATTTTATGATCTTGCAACACACGCAACAGCTTGGCTTGCAGATTGAGAGGCGTGTCCCCAATTTCATCAAGAAACAAAGTGCCTCCATCGGCCAGTTTGAATAGCCCTTCTTTGTTGCTAACCGCTCCGGTAAATGCTCCTTTCACGTGACCAAATAACTCACTTTCAAATAATTCTGAAGGAATGGCAGCACAGTTAACCGTCACAAAAGGGCCATTGAAACGTTTGCTGCTTTTGTATATTTCTCGTGCCATCACTTCTTTGCCCGTGCCGGTTTCTCCCCGAATCAAAACGTTGACATCCAAAGGTGCCACCTTTTGCACATATTGGCGCAATGTTTGAAAGACTTCGGATTCTCCAACCATAATTTTTGGACGTTCTACAGATTGAGCACGTAACGCTTGGTTCAGTTGGTCGGTTTGTGAAAGAGCTTGTCGTTCGGCTAATAGATTTTGGGCACGCAATAAAACATCTTCCAATTGCCTGCCGGTAAAAGGTTTGGAGAGGTAGTCATCGAATTTGCTATCGCGAAACGCTTTGACCAACGTTTCTGTACTCTCATGTCCTGTGATCATTACGGAAACAATACGCGGATGCTGCTGCTTGATCGCGATTCCTACTTCGAGGCCATCCATCTGAGGCATTTCTTTATCCACCAAAGCAACATCGAACGTAGAGAGTTTTTTCGCTCCCAATGCCAAGGCAGTCGCCCCATCTGGAAAATAGGCAATCCTATGGGAGCTTTGGTGCAACAAGCCTTTTATCAGGGTTTCAAAGCCGGGTTCGTCATCAATGAGCAAAATTTTCATAAAACCCTCGAAGTGGGGAGTCGTATGGTGAAGAGTTAGCACAATGGGGGATCAGCATATCCAAACGAGCTATCTTTTTTCGGAACAAATTTGTTTTTTTCTAAGTTTTCAGTCATGGAAAAAAAAGACAACAAAAAAACAACGAATGATGCTAATGTATGTCGACGATTGTTAAAGTTTTTTGATATGAATAGCTTAGATATCAAAAGCTGAGAGGGTTGCAGGATGGCATGCAATCTGTAGCATTTTTAGGGCAGTCATCTTTTTGAAACCGCTCCAAGGCGGCATCCGCTGCGGAGCCATGTCATTTCAAAATTTAGATTTCCCTGTAACCCCCAAAGGTCGTATGAAAACTAGCGAAGCCATTCTTTTGATCGAGGACGACCACATTGACATCCTCGCGGTGCAACGAGCGATTAAAGAGTTAGGTGCTCATAATCCGTTGCAAATCGCTAAACATGGCAGTGAAGCACTCCATTTGCTGCGCAGAGGGAATAACCTTCCCGGAATCATTCTTTTGGATCTCAACATGCCTCATATGAATGGCATTGAATTTTTGGAGCAACTTAAACAAGATAAAGATCTTCGGCAAATCCCAACTGTAGTGCTCACGACCTCCTCCGACGAAGAGGACCGTCAAACTTGTTTTGCCTTGGGAGTTGCTGGGTATATGATCAAGCCGGTGGAATACACGGATTTCATCAGCATGTTACGTACGATTTTGGAGTATTGGTCGTTGAGTGAGCTTCCGAATTACGGCTATCGGCACCTCGCGGCCCATGCTTCCCTTTCCTGATTAAGGATTATTCAACCAACATCGGAGTGGATGACCATGAGCAAGTTCATTGATAATTTATTTTCGTTGAAGGACGCCTATTCGTTTGGTGAATTGCCTGAATTCACCCTACGAGATCATGTGATCCAAGAATTGAGTTACCAGTTAAAAAATTTGGAACTGCTGTGGATGTCGCTTGATCCGGAGCTTTGGAACAATGCTCAAGCATTTTACAGCAATGTGAAATACCAATGTTGCTTGGAACGATTGAGTTTTCGGTTATCTGAAATCTTAAGAGTGATCGAAAGTTTTCATGGGCCGCGGATTGTTCGGTTTGTGAGTTCGGAAATCCGAGACTTGATTGAGGAGAAACGGTACATGGAGCACTATTTCACTCCCCAGGAGGTCGATCAAGTGTCAATTATTCTGACTGTCATGAATAGTTATTTTCAGGCAGAGGTGGTAGAACTCCAGCTGATTACGCGGGAAGAGATCGCCGAGCAACTCAAGCGAGCAATGATTCCGTTACTAAAACACATTTGAAACAAAACTTTGTATTTTGAATGAAGAAGAATAAGTGGTTTGAATGAAGAAGAATAAGTGGTTTGAACTGGTCAAGGTGTGAATTGAGGGAGACATCATGGATGCAGAACAGCAAGAACTGATTGTGGAGTTTGTAGCCGAAAGCTTAGATACGTTGGATGCTGCGGAACCCCTATTAATTGATTTGGAAAGCTCCGAACCGACGGATAACATTGCAGAAACGGTGAATACGATTTTCCGTCCGTTTCATACCATGAAAGGAGGGGCAGGTTTCTTAGGATTGAAAGGGATTGAAAAAGTGACCCACACCGCGGAAAATCTACTTCAACTTTTCCGCAAAGATCCAGAAGCCTTAAAACCCGAACACGCCGAGGCCTTGACGCGAAGTTGTGATTTGATCCGACGCATGTTGGAGAAAGTAGAAAACCAATTCGAAGATTCTGGATTTGAAGATGAATCTGCCGTGATCATTCAACAATTGGAACAACTCCTGGCCGAAGCCTCCGGGGAGGGCGCTCCCAAACCTGCAACTCACATCCAAACCTTTGCAGCTCCGGTTATCACTCCGGCTGTCCAACCAGTCGCCGAAACACCTCCTTCACCTACACCAGCGGAGTCCTCTATGCCAACGTCGACGCCGAATCCTCTTCCCGCTGCCGTTTCAGATCCGGCAGTCCCATTGATGACTCAAGAAGAAGCTCTCCTTCACTTAGAAATCTCACCCGATTTGAGTGTTGCATTTGTCCAAGAAGCTGACGAACTTTTGGAACAAGCCGAAGGAGCGATGCTTGTATTAGAAAAGTTGGGAACTGAAGTAGATACACAGGAATACGTTCAAACCGCTTTCCGCGCGCTTCACACCATCAAAGGCAACGCAGGCCTGATGGGGATGTCCCCGATTGAACGGCTCAGTCACAGTGCAGAGAATATCTTAGACCGCATGCGTGATGGTGAAATAGTGAAACCTGATCCCATTCCAGCCTTACTTCAAACCGTGGACACCTTACGTCAAGCCCTTTCCAAAATTTCAAGCAAACAACCTTTAGATGCTCAAGCGTTTGCCACCACTCAAGCGATGCTGGACAAGCCACCCGTTTCAGCAACTGCGGAAAGCGGTAACGACAAGAATATCCCTGCTGGGGCCCCCTCCACTCTTGGAGAAATCCTAGTGGATATGCAAGTTACAACTCCCGAAGCCGTGCAAGAAGCTCTCGACCAACAAAGTGCCCCCTTGGGCGAAATTATGATGAAAATGGGCACGGTTCGCGAAGAGGATTTGCAGAAAGCGCTCACACAACAGTCGAAGATCAAGAAAATACAACCTTCTTCCGGAGCTTCCTCCACGGCTCCCACCGTACAGCGACAAGACATCCGAGTGAGTTTGGAAAAGCTGGATCAATTGATCAACCTCGTCGGAGAACTCGTCATCACCACGGCAATGGTATCGCATATGCCGGGCATGCGCGGCGGAGAGCTGGAACGCTTTCGTAAAATCACCCGTCAATTGAACAAAAACACTCGTGACCTTCAGGAAATCACGATGTCGATGCGGATGATTCCTGTCTCCACCACATTCCGGAAAATGATCCGTGTAGTGCATGACGTCTCCAAAAAATTAGGAAAGCAAGTACAGCTCAATATCGTGGGGGAGGATACGGAAGTCGATAAAACACTCGTGGAGCAGATTTCCGATCCTCTGCTTCATATTATCCGCAATGCGGTCGATCACGGAATCGACATGCCAGAGGAGCGGCAACAAGCAGGAAAACAAACTCAAGGGAGCATTCGCCTCGAAGCCAAACATGTGGGTAACGAAGTGTGGATCATTGTTGAAGACGACGGGCGTGGCTTGAATCGGAAAAAAATCTTGGAACGTGCTGTGGATAAAGGCCTCGTGGAACCCGATTGGAATCCGACCGATGAAGATGTATGGAAACTTTTGTTCATGCCTGGGTTCTCCACCGCAGAGCAAGTCACAGACCTCTCTGGTCGAGGAGTCGGCATGGATGTGGTGAAACGGAATGTCGAAAAGTTGGGAGGCCGCATTGATGTGAGTTCCCGGCATGGACAAGGCTCCACGTTCATCCTTCGAGTTCCTTTAACCTTGGCTATCATCGAAGGAATGCTGGTTCGGGTCGGCAAAGCACGTTATGTGATCCCCGTGCTCAGTGTCCGCGAAGCGTTTCGCCCTCGCCCTGAAACCATCACTCAAACCATGGATGGTACCGAAACCGTACGTCTTCGTCAGAGCCTGTTGCCAATTTTGCGAGTCCATGAATTGGATCATCTGCATTCCGATTCCACCGAGCTTTCGGAAGGTATTCTTGTGGTGGTCGAGGAAGAAGAGCACCAGTTCTGTTTATTCGTCGACGAAGTCTTAGGACAACAGCAAATCGTCGTTAAAAGCTTACCTGAATATTTGGAGGATGTGCCACACCTTTCAGGGTGCACAATCATGGGGGATGGCGGCATCAGCCTGATTTTGGATATTGGAAATTTAACCAAAACCCAATTCATTGATTTCAATTAGGCGATTCTAAGGGTTCGCCCTTTCAAGAATAATGGTCTTGGCTGAGTTACTGATAATAACCTGTGGAGAGGACAATCTATGTCACCGAATACCAACCCGATGGCAGATGCATATGCAGCAAAACAAGCGTTGGCTAAAGCTGCAATGAAAACAGAAGAAGAAGATACAATGGAAGGCAAGTATTTAAGCTTCCCCTTGGATAAAGGCTTATATGGCATCGAGATTCGTCATGTGACCGAAGTGCTTCGGTATCAAGAAATCACGGAAGTGCCCCATATGCCAATATTTATTAAAGGTGTTTTGAACTTGCGAGGACAAGTCATTCCAACAATGGATGTGCGGACGCGGTTTCAGTTGTCGTTCCGCGACTACGATGATCGAACCTGCATCATTGTGGTCAATATCAAAAATGTGTTTGTGGGATTGATTGTGGACACTGTGACTGGCGTGGTGAGCATTCCAGGAAACCATGTCGAACCCCCTCCTCAATTGAAAAAATCGCCCGAAGCCCGCTTCATTTCCGGTATGGGAAAATTAAAAGACAAAGTTCATATCATCGTGAATGTGAACAAGTTGCTGTATGAAGAAGAACTTGCCCAGATCGCTCTGTAGGAAACATCGAGCTCAAATGGATCACAACCTAATACTAATGAATGTTTCCAAACGCTTTATTGATGGATTTTTCCAAATGAATCTTGATCTGCAATGGTGTCGCAGCATGGCGAACTTGAGCAGAATATGGTTCCAATGAAGCGATAGTTCACATACCAAGTTCAAATACATCACACACGAGGGAGACAAAAATGAAATTAAGTCGGAAGATCTTGATCGGCATGATCACCATTTTCGGAGTGTTCGCCGTTGCAGCAATCGTAATATTGGCCAATTTGTCTAATTTGGGAGCTGGATTTCAGCTTCTTGAATCTCAACTTCAACGACAATCGATTCTTTCTGCAGTCCGATCCGAAATTGGATACGGGGGAGCCATCCATCAATTTAAAAACTATGTCTTGCGAAAGGAAGAGAAACGGATTGCAAGATTTGACGGGTATTATCGAAAAACAGTTTCGCTGATTGAAGAATATCGGAACATCGAAGGTGTCCAGCCTAACGAATTGAAGAATTTGCAAACCGTCCAAAATATGTTGAATGACTACCGAAACGCCCTGGACACTGCCAAAGTGTTGTTCAGCGAAGGTAAAAGCGTGGAAGAAGTAGACCAGTTCATCAAAATTGATGACGGTCCTGCCCTCAAAGCGTTGGATGAATTGTCGGTCGGTTACGCGCCGTTAATCCAGACAACACATGATTCATTTGAAAATACCTTTTTTGTCACGGAACTAATACTAGGCGGTCTTATTCTGTTCTTAATACTCACATGTGCAGGCTCTTATTTAGCCATCCGAAGGTTAGTCCTAAAACCCATTGACCAAAACATCAGCCATCTGAATCAGTTGGCTGCGGGTAACATTGAGGTGGCAGTGAATACCGAACGATCCGATGAGTTTGGAGATTTGGCTCGCTCCTTCCAGACGATGATTGAAGCGATGAGTCTTAAAATTCAGCTCACCCAACAGATTGCCAAAGGAGATCTTTCTGTAGAAATCTCATTGGCATCTCAACAAGATATGTTGGGAAAGGCTCTGCAAGAAATGATCGGAAACTTGAGTCGGTTGATTTCTCAGATCAACGGTGTTTCCGAACAAGTTTCGGATCGTGCAGATCAGATTTCAGAATCCAGCAATACGCTGTCAAAGGGTTCGTCATCTCAAGCGGCGGCTTTAGAACAGATCACATCTTCAATGCAAACCATTGGTTCACAAACGCAACTCAATGCGGACAATGCCATGCAAGCGCATCGGTTGTCAGGAGCAGCTCGCGAGCAAGCAGACACCGGCAATCAGCAAATGCAACGCATGCTTCACGCTATGGAAGATATCAATAAGTCGTCGGAAAACATTTCGAAAATCATAAAAACGATTGATGAGATCGCCTTTCAGACCAATCTTTTGGCAATCAATGCCGCAGTAGAAGCCGCCCGTGCCGGGGTGCACGGCAAAGGATTTGCTGTGGTGGCAGAAGAGGTTCGTAACCTTGCCCAACGTAGTGCCGAGGCAGCTAAAGAAACCACATCGATGATCGAAGATTCGATCAAAACTGTCGAAAATGGAGCGACCATTTCACAAGATACGGCTGCGGCTCTTACCGAAATCGTGAATGGTGCGATCAAGATGACCGATTTGGTAGGAGAAATTTCAAGTGCCAGTAATGAGCAATCGAAAGGGATTCAAGAAATCATTCAGGGGCTTGGACAACTGAATGAAACCACCCAAAGCAATGCTCAAGTGTCCGAAGAAACCGCCGCCGCAAGCCAAGAACTCACGTCGCAAGCCGATCATTTGAAACAAGCCATGTCTCAATTCAGACTGCGCAGAGAAGTGGCGGCCCCCCCTGCGTTGACTTCGATCTCGGAACCAGCCCGCGTTCCCATGCGGTCCGCTCCAGCAGCAACTCCTCCGGTTCCAGTAAAACCTTCCGCTCCAGCAGGATCTCCAGTTCCGGCAGGGCCTCCAATTCCAGTTGCCCAAAACATGCCGTCAGCCCAAACAATGCCGCCGGCACAAAAACGTCCTGAAGATATCATCCGTCTGGATGATGATAATTTTGGACGTTTCTAATCCCCTATTTTCTAGAGAGGTGCTTATGAAAGTTCGTACCCAACTGTTTGCCATTTTGGCAATGATGACTCTCATTAGCAGCATGATTGGGGGTGTCGGTTTGTTTTATCTTCAGCAAACCGGCAATAGCCTCCATCACATCACTCAAGTGACCACTCCCATCGTGGCAAATTCTGAAGAGCTGATCGTCCAAATGTGGGAGTCCGCTGCAATGGCAGAAGCCGTTCGTGGAGAAACGGACTTAGCCGAAATAGCACGGCTTGAGGCCCGTTTGATCGAAGTGGAAACAGGTTTTCAACAGACACAACAAAAACTTGACCAATTGATCGATGAACCAGAAATCCAGCAAGCTTTCCATGATGCTCTGACGGAAAGGCAGTCATTTGTCCAGCATACTCACGAACTGATCGAATCGCACCGGATCGAATTGCAAGCCTATGCGGATGCAAAAAAAGCCCTGCATGCAATGAGCAAAACAACCAGCCAACTGCGAAGCAACCTCAAGAAAATAGTGACCGCTCACAGCCAAAAGATTCAACAAACCCACGTGAAAATCCAACTCGCAGAAACCGAGGTCTACGGCCTTGAAACAAGCACTATTGTAGAAATCAACCAGTTGTTTTCCGTCGAACTGCCGTTATTGAATGCAAGCAACAATTTGGCAATTGTGGTCGCAGATATGCGCGAAAAAGCTCAAGAATTTCTTTCAGACGAAAATGTAGAAATGCTACTTAAGCACGAAAAAGAATTCGAGGCTCTATACGAACAAGGTCAAAAAAATCTCGAATTTCTGCAAAGCCAAATCACGGTCCCTGAAGAGGTACAAGTGATGGGATTGATAAAAAACGAGTTCAAGCAATTCTTTGATTTGGGGATCGTTGTGTATCAAACTCATCGAAAGGAATTGAATGCCAAGGCAAAAACTAAATCCGCCGCTCACGCCTTGGAACAGGAAGCATTACAGCTCAGCAAAGGGTTGCACCATCTAGAACAATTGGCCGAGCTATCGAGTCAACAAACGGATCAACACGCCACCCAGCAAGCCAACACCGCATTCTTCGTGATATTGTCGATTCTGCTCTTCGGTTTGATTGTAGGATCCCTCTTTGTGAGTGCCTTGATTCGCTACATTTTGAAGGTCCTTCATGAAGTGCGTGTCGGATCCGAAACGATTGCCCGAGGCGATTTGGAAGTGAATCTAACTATGAGACACAATGACGAATTTGGAAGCTTGATCCATTCCTTTCAGGAAATGGTCGCTAGCCTGAAACATAAAACCGCTATTGCTGAAAAAGTGGCTGAAAGCAATCTGACTTCAGAAATACATTTGTCTTCTGATAGAGACACCTTGGGCAAAGCCTTACAAAAAATGACCTGCGAACTGAGTAAAGTTCTAAACCGTGTGACTGAAATTGGAAATGATGTTACTCAGGGATCGGAAGAAATTTCTCAAGCCGGGCAAACTCTGGCAACCGGGGCTTCCGAGCAAGCCGCGGCTCTAGAGGAAATTGCAGCGTCCATGGAAGAACTGAGCACCCAAACCGATAAAAATGCAAAAAATGCAACTCACGCCAACCAGTTGTCTTTAACCGCTAAGGAGCATGCCGAACGAGGCAATCAAGAGATGCACAGAATGGTCGAGGCCATGCGAGAAATTCAAAGCTCCTCGGAGGATATTTCTAAGATCATCAAAACGATTGATGAAATTGCGTTTCAAACCAACTTGCTAGCAATCAACGCAGCTGTTGAAGCGGCTCGGGCGGGAATACACGGAAAAGGTTTTGCTGTGGTTGCGGACGAAGTTCGAAATCTAGCCCAACGCAGTTCGGACGCAGCTCGCGAAACGACTGATATGATTGAAGGTGCTATAAAAAAGGTAAACGATGGCATGAACACCTCGCTGCAAACTTCTACGGCACTAAATGAGATTGTGGAAGGCTCATCTCAGGTCACAAATCTCGTGGAAGAAATTGCGTTTGCCTGCCAAGAGCAGTCCTTAGGATTTAAAGAAATCAACGTTGGTGTGGGTCAATTGAATACCGTTTTACAAAGCAATGCTCAGGTTGCCGAAGAAACCTCCGCTTCCAGCGAACGGCTGTTCACGCATGCGACTGTATTGAAGGAGTCCATTTCCCAGTTTATTCTCCAACCGCAATCTGGTACAAACGAGGCATTACAGTCAGCTGAATCGTCAGCAACTGCACCTTTATTAATGTCTCAACCTCAAACTGAAACCCATTCGTCGCACCGTGATTGGGAGACCCTTCCACGTACAGTCACCACTCCTTCCTCCCTCATTCCGTTGGACGATCATGAGTTCGGTAGATTTTGAATAACTATGAAAGTGACCCATTTCTTTGAAAACGATCTATGCGTTCTTGCAATTGAAGGGCATCTCACCATGGATGCCGTTCGGCACCTCAAAAATTACGTCACTCCCCTACTTGATCGAGAAAACTTTGCTGGTTTAGTGATCAACCTCAAGAAAGTAGATTTCATCGATTCCTCTGGCGTGGGAGCCTTGTTTTCAATCCACAAAACGCTGCAATCTCAAGAGCATCAGATGGCTGTATGTCACCTGAACAAAAAGACCCAAGAGATCCTCATGATGACTCGATTGGATCGCCTGATCCACGTCTATAAGGATGAAGAAACTGCTATTGTCAGTTTCAATACTTAAGATCCATTCCACAAAGCCATATCCTTCCGTCTTTTGTTGTTCTTTTGTTGTTCTTTTGCAATGTGATTGTTATAATCATCAGGTCAATAGGTTCTGCTTGACCTGTTGTTTCCAGTCTCCTAACAATCTCTCAATTGTAAAGGCCCCATGAGTGAGCTTGCCATGTCTTCAATCCCTCCTTCAGAAACTATATGGAAAGAATCAGAAATTCGTCGCTTTATTCGTAAAATCGCAATCGCGTGGTTGACCACGTTTGGTACTATCACATTATTGATTGTGACCACCCAGTTTGTAGCACTTTCCGAGTCACAGCGACTGGTATTAACCTTCTCAATTTTAGGAGTTCTTTTATTGGAAGGAGGGATAATCGTTTACCCTGTGCTGCGAAAGACATGGATGATGTTAAGCTTACAATCCACTCTTGATGCGCTTTCGTTGCACCTAGCCATCCTCGATGAACAGGGAAGAATAATCCGTGTGAATCAGGCGTGGCGAGATTTTGCTGATTCCAACGACTGGAAAGATTCGAGCTACGGCATCGGCACAAACTATCTGACATTATGCGAGGAAATTCCGGTTGATCAGGCTGAAGATGCTTCCTTAGCTTCTAAAGGAATACGAGACGTATTGACAGGAAATCTCAAGAGGTTTTCGATGGAATACCCGTGTCATAGTCCCACTGAGAAACGATGGTTTTTTATGAACATCACCCGGTTTCTAGAAAATGGGAAGCCTCGACTTGTCGTGACTCATGAAAACATTACAGCCCGAAAAATAGCAGAGAATCGTCAAGACGCCCTTGTGAAAGAGTTGGAAGCGGTGAATCGAGAATTGAAGAACTTTGCTTACGTTGTTTCTCACGATTTAAAAGCTCCTCTCCGAGCTATCAGCTCATTGGCCAATTGGGTGTCACTGGATTACTCGGACCGCTTGGATGACGAAGGACGTCAACATCTGCGACTTTTGCAAGGTCGTGTTAAACGAATGCATAATCTCATTGATGGCATCCTCCAATATTCCAGGGTAGGTCGAATTCGGGAAGCAATGGTTCCGATTCCTTTGGAGTTGGTGATACCTCAAATTGTGCAAGGGATTGATTTGCCTGCGAATATCAAAGTCGAAACCAGCCCTAAATTCCCAGATGTTGTGTGTGAACCCACCCGTATCGAGCAAGTATTCCAGAATTTGCTAAGCAATTCTGTCAAATATATGGATAAACCAGAAGGGTATATCCGAGTGAATCATCAAGACTTGGGGGCCTTTTGGGAGTTCAGCGTTTCTGATAATGGCCCAGGAATTGAAGAACGTTTTTTTGAGAAGATATTTCAAATTTTCCAGACCTTACAACCTCGTGATGAATTCGAAAGCACCGGTATCGGACTCTCCATTGTCAAAAAAATTGTGGAAATGTATGGAGGGGCGATTACGGTGGAATCTGAGATTGGGAAAGGGACCACAATCCGTTTCACATTACCGAAAGCAATCCCTCAGTAAGTAGCGCTCTGAAGTGAACGGCCACGATTTAGACCACTGATTTCCATGAAAATCAAAAAACCAATTCTGATGATAGAAGACGACCATGTCGATGTCTTAGCAATGCATCGAGCTGTCAAAAAACTAACCCTTCCCAATGAAATTCAAGTCGCAAATGATGGAGAAAATGCGATCCAGCTTCTGAAGAATGGGATGCGGCCAGCCTTTATAATTTTGGACCTGAACCTACCCAAAATGGATGGCGTGGAATTCCTTAAGATAATCAAAAAAGATCCTGAATTAAGGGCCATTCCTGTTATCGTTTTGACTACATCGACCGATGATCACGATAAACAATCCTGTTTCGATTTGGGAGTTGCGGGCTATATTGTAAAACCGGTGGATTATTCAGAGTTCATCGAAATCTTCCGAATCATATACAAATACTGGTCTGTTAGCCTTCTCCCGGAATAATGATGTGAGAACGCTTCGAGTTTTCAAATTCTATATTGCCTCCTACCATGCCCCTAACAAAAGTTTTGCTCGCCGAAGATGACTTGATTGATCAAATGGCCTTCCGTCATTTGGTAAAAACAGCTGAATTGCCTTATGAATGCGTGATTGCGAGTTCCCTATGTGAAGCTCAAACGGCCTTGACTACACAGACATTTGACGTCGTTTTGACTGATTACGATTTGGGTGACGGCACTGGATTGGAGTTGTGTGAATCCGTGAAAGGCACCCCGGTCATTTTCATCACGGGTCATGGGAATGAAGCGGTGGCTGTGCAAGCGATCAAGCAAGGGGCTTACGACTATTTAATCAAGGACCATGAACGAGATTACCTGACCGCCCTTCCGATCACTTTGGAAAACGCAATCAAACACCATCAAACCAAGGTCCAAGTTCAGATGCTTTCCCAGGCTTTGCGCAGTATTCGGGATAGCGTGTTCATCGAAGATATGAAGGGAAAAATCGTCTTTGTGAATCAAGCGTGCTGCGACACATACGGCTACTCCGATTCTGAGCTGATTGGGAAAACCCCAGCAATCCTCTGGCAAGATGCACATGAGTATTCTCACGTCCGCCATCAAGCCGGAGAACTCAATCGGGTCGGTGGAGAATGGGAAGGAGAACATCTACGAAAAGATAAAACTTCTTTTCCCGTCTCCTTATCACTCTCCCCCATGCAAAATGATGCTGGGCAATGCATCGCGTTCATCGGAGTGTCACGAGATATTACGGAGCGCAAACAGATCGAACGCGAATTGCGCGAACTGAATGCGAGCAAAGACAAATTCTTTTCGATTATTTCTCACGACCTAAAAAATCCACTATCATTGCTCTTGGGCTACGGAGAGGTGCTGGCGAAAAACTGGCCACAGCTTTCTGAGAAAGAAATTCATCAATTCACCAAAGGGATCGTTAGCACAGCCAACCAGCTGCATCAATTGCTCGAAACTTTGCTCCATTGGGCTTCGCTTCAGTCTGGACGCATGCCGTTTCAGCCATTCATGCTGAATCTGAAACAAGTGTTTTCAGTGGTGCTCATGTTATTCGGCAATGCCATCGAGCAAAAGCAGCTCCAAATCTCCTCGTCCGTGTCTCCGGAAGTTTATGTAAATGCCGACGAACACATGCTCAGCTCATTACTGCAAAATTTGATCTCAAATGCCATCAAGTTCAGCAAGCCGGAGGGCATGATCCGCATCAAGGCCCAACCCTATCAGGAACATATCGAATTGACGGTGACGGATCACGGTGTCGGCATTCCTGCCTCACAACTCTCCCGGCTTTTCCAAATGGATCAACGTGTCACAACCCCTGGTACGGCCAAGGAAAAAGGCACCGGTCTTGGTTTGCTGCTATGCAAAGAATTTGTGGAAAAGCATCATGGCACGATCACCGTCGACAGCGAAGTAGGTAAAGGCACGACCTTCCGAGTGAAGTTACCCCTTGAACAACCGAATCGTTGAAAACGCGAGCCGACCCCTCGAAAAGGACTTTCCATGCCCCAAAAATTGGATGGAAAACGAGTCACAACTGAAGTCACACGCGCTCTTGTATTGCATCTGCAAGCAGAACAGGCCGACTTGTCCGATTTGGAAAACCAAGTCGGATGTTCTTTCCAAATGCTATCGGAACCAGAAAGCAAAGTTCCTATCACTACTGAGTTGAAACTTTGGGAGTATACCGCTCAAAAAACGAAAAATCCGTATGTGGGGCTCTTGATGACTCGCTATGCAGATTTACAAAACTTAGGGGTATTGGGTTACTTGACACTTCAACAGGAGTCTTTGGGTGCAATGATCGAGGCGTTCAGTCGATACCATCAAATCATGCATGAGGAGGCGATCATTGGTTACCGCAGAGATGCAAACTTCGACATTTTGGAACACGGATATTCCGAGTTAGGAGATGGTCCAGGACAGCACCCCAGTGATTTCACGATGGGTAGTTTTTGGAAAATACTGTCTCAGGCCGCATCCGCACCAATTGTGCTTAAAGAAATTCATTTTCAGCACTCTCTTCCTGATTCTTCTGAAACGTACTCTACGTTTTTTGGCCCCCAAGTGCGGTTTCGATTTTCACAACTGCACAATCGATTGCTGTTTCAGTCGGGGACGTTTGATATCCCTACACGACATTCTGATCATCGTTTGGCTCAATTGTTGGAAAGCTATGCCCAACAAGCCTTGATAGCAATTCCACAAAATGATCTGCTGGAGCAAAATCTCATGCAGGCCATTGCCGAATTGATCCAAACCAATCAGCTGACCTTGGATCGAGTCGCATCCAAATTAGGTTATAGCCGCCGAACCCTCCAAAGACGCCTCAGAGAGCGAGATCTGAGATTCAAGGAAATCGCGGAGCAAGTGCAGCATCGGATTGCACTGCGTTACTTAGAAGATCCCGATCTCACTATTGCTGAAATCACTTACCTCTGCGGGTATTCAGAGCCGGCTGCTTTCTCTAGAGCATTCAAACGCCGCATCGGAGTCAGCCCCAAAGAATTTCGCAATTCGCTATGCAGTCGCATGCAATCACACGGATAAATAAGCCATTCGGGTTAGAACCGATAACCAATATGATCGGGCTAGAACCGATAACCGATATGAACGGTGGGGAAAAAAATTACAGAGCGCTGTTCATACTTTTGCCCTCCTAATTCGACATCGTCAGCCAATTCGGCCGCATTGATGCCCAACCAAGGAGTGAGATACAAACCATCGGTTCCAATACGATAACCAAACCGAACACCATAAGTCGTGAGGGTTTCGGTGGTATCTTCCTTAGGAAGGTCGTCATCGAGATCATCGTACTCGAACAGCACTTCATTGGTTGATGCCTCCAAACCAGCGAAAAAGCCATCCACACTATCGCCAAAGTAGTCCCACTTCACCCCGGTGCCTTGAAACGAGACGGTGTAATGCTCGTTTCTAGAGTCTTCAGGCAACTCTAATGCAAACACCCCCACATCAAAACGGTTGCTATCGTCGGAATAAATCAAATGAAAGGAATAGCCTTTGAGTGCAAAAGCGATAGGATCGATTTCGATCTCAATGGTTGCATAGGCAGAGGTTCCCCCTCCACTCCAAAAGAGGACAATCAACAGGAAAATACGGATATAGTAAGACTTCAAAACGTAGGGCATACGAACTCCTTGAAACCGGTTTGAACCAAACCCGAACGCTTTCAGCAGTAAAAAAATGAAGAGACAGCGCAGTTATTCACTGGTGTGCTTCAGGGATTGACGGCATTGAGTTTACAAGGGGCAGGGAAAGCTTGGAATGATCGGAAACGCCAAAAATTTGGCTGTGTGTGCCAACGTTTTTTGAAATGAACCACGTTGGCTAGCCATCGAATGCGTGTCGATATCAAATATGAGTCTGAATCACCTTCAGACCTTGCTGATAGACCTTGAGAAATTCGGCAAAGTCTTTGCCGCGATGGAGTACTCGTTTGTTGGAGGCATGACGTAAATCGGAGTTCACCGTCTGCACGGCGGCATCAACTGCTGCAACAAGATCGTTGAAGCTTTGCAAAACCATATAACGGACTACAGGACGGTCGACTTCATTTTTAACCGCATCTTTGATTTGAAGAAGCTGTTTCGCCATCCAGATTTCACGTTTCAATTGATCAATCACTTGAACGAAGTGTTGCAAGCGACGCCCTTCACGGGTAGGTCCCACAGTACGCACAATGCTATGAAATTGTTGCCGGAAAGAATCAAATTCCGAGTTGGCACGATCCAGAATAGACACACTAATTGAAGCAGAGGCAAAAGCCAGCGAACTGACAAAACAAAAGACTACAGCGACAAAGAACTGTTTCATTGCAACCTCAAGGAAAGGAGTGGAGAAAATAACTTTCCAAAAGGAATTCAAGCTTCGTTCCATTCTACAGAGTGAACGGGTCCTGACGGGATTGCCGAGCGATAGGAAAGGTGAGGTATTGAGTGACAAGGGATCTTAGATTTGACGTATTGGAAGGTAGAGTCTGAAATCAAGATTTGACCAGGAGCAGCACTGTCTTTCAGCTGGGAAGCAAGTTGTACGGGTTCTCCCAAAGGCATGTAGTCCATACGGGTTTTACTGCCAAACTGCCCCAACGCGCACATTCCGGTACTGATTCCTGATCGAATTTTGACCCCCAGTGAATGCGCACGAGATCTCATTTCGATCGCCATGTTGACACAATCGATGGCATCATTTTGAGTATTGGAATCGGCGGCAGATCCAAAGAACACGAGCAGCGAATCTCCCACCACCGTCGCTAAAGTGCCACCGTGATGCAAAAGGAGATGCATCATTTCATTCAGATAGCTGTTGAACCAATTGGTCAACACTTCGGGTTCTTTCGATTGTACCTGATCACCAAAATCCACCACTTCAGAACAAAACAGGATAAGCCGCCTACGCTGTGTTTTGAGAGGCGTGATGTTATCTTTACTGAAGATCAAATCATATACTTGAGGAGCAAGGAATTTGGAAAGTTTAGAAGCCAGAGCTTCCAAATGCTGGTCTTGCTGTTGAATTTGCGCGGATGCTTGCTTCAAGGACTCCTTGAGGTGAAGGGTTTCAGAAAATTGGGTCGGATCCACCTCGACCCCGACATGCTGGCTGAGCGAATGGACAAGAGTGAGTTCTTTTTTAGTAAACGGAGAGGTTGTGCCAAAACGATGCAACTTGATCAAACCCACCACGCGTTGTTGATACCACAGCGGTGTAACAATAGCCGTTTCGGCATTGGATACTCCCGGTGGAGTCCCGTTCTTTGGACCCACTTTGGGAGTCCCCAACAAAACAGAAGATCGGCCCCTAATTACCCTCTTAAACAGATCAGGACTTATCTGAGTGGCATCTGTTGAATCGGGGTTTCCTTTTTGTGACTTGATCACTTGAGGAGTTAAATCGTTTTTATATTCATCCAGAGTAGCGATGAAGCCAAAATCAGCAGTAACGACTTCCAAAATAAGATCTAAAACGGCGTCTAGTAGGTCATCAAATTGAGACATTTGGGGTAATTTTTGACTCAATCGATACAGAATATAGAGGATCTTATTGTTTCTTTCCAATATTGGAGCGATTTCGCTTTCATTAAAATTGGATTGTGTGGGAGTTAATAAAATATTCGCGTTATCCTGATCTGAAAACGGCTGAAGCGACATCAACGCCTTCATCGATTTCGCATGAGAAACATTAGGGAAAACCACATCCATTTCTTCAGAAGAATGGATAAAAGAAAGCCAGATAGACGCGATTTGAATGCGATCTTTGTGTTTCAAAAGTTGTTGATTCACCCGCTCTCCATTCAAAAAAGTACCATTGGAACTACCTAGATCTTGCAGCATATACCCTTCTTGAACTTTATGGATCTCAAAGTGGCGTCGTGAAACTCGCGGGTGAAGAAGCACTACATCATTGGTCGAAATGCGCCCCAATTTGACGACCTCTTTGTCGGTGGGTATTTCGTAGCTCAAACTTTCCGAATCACTAAATTCTATATGTAGTTTCGGCATTCCAACTTCCTCGGGATTTCGTATCTTACTCTAACTGTCCGGAAATAGGGTTTAACTATCGGTCTAAGGAGCCAATTGAAATATAATAGCAACAATCCAAGAAATGCGAAGCAAAAATGCCTTTTTAGGATATTCCTAACGCCAATATTTTAGGAATATCCTATTTTCTTGAAGATAGATCAGCCACACCAAAATCACGCGGTTTTGCTTGGTGGAGTGATCCCAATAGAAATTTGTTCAACCGTGAAGGAATACCTCATACAAAAAGAGGCAGAGGATTGAGCTGTTCTTCGGTCAATCGTGTGGAACTCCACCCCAAACGAAGTGGCGTTTCATAAAGACGAGAATTGGCCAACTGAGGCCAGATATGACAAAGACCAGGAACCACCACCTTGACTGTATGAAGTTCCACGTCGGGGCGGGTATTGTTTACTACCAATGTGTCCATTCCAAGCCGCTGGGCTTGATCAACACAATAGAAAACATCTTCTTTGATATCGGAGTGGGAGAGGGGGGCATAATTTGACAATTTTTGAACGGGCAGATCGTTTTCTGAGGTTAAAAAAGGTTCTGGTAGGACACTTTCAAAGTCGAACAGTTCGTTGCTCGGTTGATTGATTGCGATCAATTGACACAATTCAGTGAGCGCCCGTTGGCAAGCCAAGATCGGATCTAAATGGCAGCCAAATCCAAATCGATAATATTGAGTTTCCCGATGTTGACCAATGGCCACCATTACGGGAATTTGAAAATCGTTGGTCAGATCCAAAACCCAATAACTCCAGTTTTGCACTAAGGTCTGTTCGATGCGCTGAAGCGATGCCAAAGGCAAGCCCTGCAAATCGACTGAAGGACGCGGAGTTTTATTATACCACCACATGGCCGCAGCATCTCTTTCGATCAACTCCAAAAAACCTTGCAGAATGGCATCTTCTAAGGTGTTTCCTGCGGCACAACCGTTGGAATTGAATCGGCTATAGAGCACTTCTTCGTGAAAAGGAGTTGCTGTGAAACAATAACTCAAAGGCAGGTAACGAATTTGGTGATCTTTCAGTGACCATGCGGGGGTCCAGTGTAATGGGACTTCCAAAGAATACGGTTTCACTGCATGGTTTGCTATCGGTGAAGAATCGAGCAAAGCAAGAAATTTTTCGTATTGCCTTTCACTAAAAGGAGCCAATTGGCCGGGCAAAACCGCTTGATCCCCCAGTTGTTGACTCGTTTTCCAAACCCAAGGTTCGTCTCCTTGATATTGAATGGCATAACGCTCGATGGATTCACAAAGGGCGCTCGCTTGCGACTGAACCGGAGAGATTCCCTTACCTAAGGAGATTTGGATGAAATCTTCGGTTGTCACTTGATCAAGGTGAGGTGTCTTAAAAAAGGAGGTCCGGTAGGTGGCAATTGCACCTTCGGGGGCATCCAGTTTCTGGAAGTCATACATCACCCCTGTCAGACGGCTGACCTGTGGCTGCAATCGACAAACGGTTTCCTCGGGTGGCACAGGACGGTAACCACCATCGGAATCATGGCTTTTCAAAGTTTTATGAAGCAAAAGAGGGGACTCATTGCGTTGCTTTAAATAAGAAGAGTCTCCACAAGCACAACACTGAGGACGATAGCTCACACTATGGCGAATGGATTGGGTTTCAAGCAGTGTTGTTTCAGGATGATCTTGCCTCCAATGAGGCAGCATCTCAGAAAAGATTAAAAGGGTTTCCTGAATTCGACGGGTTTCATAACGAATCGGAATCGCGAGAGTTCCCGCCTCCTCTTTTCTTTCGATCCAATGCCGCATGGGTTGATTGTGTAGCAGACGAGTTGCCAAGCATTGCCAACAGGGATTTCCAGAAATGCTAGGAATGAACAATGGACCTAACAGCGGTTGTTCACCTGTGACCTTGCACAACAACCACGACTGCTTTTGTTCCATAAACAGTTGGTTGATCGAGGCAAGACGGGGGTCGAGATAGTCATCCACAAGCACCACCGAAACCGAATGCAACATTGGAGTGGAGTGGATCCAATCAGTCAACTGTTTCGGTTCCGGAAATTGGGTCAACAGGTGAATCGACTGATTTCCAGAGGCCAGAGGAATGACGACCGGCTCACGATTCCACTGAGGAGTACGATAAAATCGAGACTCTGTATCTGTGGCTTCGACCAAAATATTGTTTTGAACGAGGTGGTTGAAGGTATGTAGCAAATGCGCTTGAGCGACCAAGTCACTCACTCCTAATACTGCTTCAGTCACGGATTGAGGTTGAGATAGCTTGAGGTAAAGCCAATGAAATGGAGACGGGGGCAGAAGGTAAGTGTTTTGTTCCCCAATCAAAAAAAATTGATTGGGGGAACAAGCCTTTGCAAAAAATTTCGGATGCCATTGAACGATTTTACCTAAACTATCCATTGGCGTGTTTCATAATTTTGAGGTTCAAGAAGCAACCGCTTCATAAATCACCGATGGGGATGATTGCTGAGGAACAAGCTGAGAAACGCTAGAAGCCCGTTTCGGGTGATAGTGTGCTTCAAATCGAGCCATCAGATCCGGTGTCGCGGTTGCGAGAGGCACCACCCAATCATCCAATTCGATACAAACTTTATTTTCCACTCCCCATTTGATTTCCCAGTCCGATGGCATTTGATTGAGGGGAAACCCAACTAAGGCGGCAGCAGCTTGCTCCTGGGTCAGAAATTGGAAAGAAGCCGTTCCTTTTAAGTTTCGACTATCGATCAAGAGATAGCGATCTCTTTCAATCGGGTTGACATACAACGCGGGCACCTGATCCACAGGTCGTGCCCACTGGTTTCGCCATTCGGCAGCCAGTTCACCAATCTCCTTTACCAATTCTGGTTTGTCGCGAGTGATGGCACTGTAATCGCCATCAAAATAAAACGCGACTTTCTCATGATCGCTCGTTTCCGGGAGAATATCGTAGTAGGCCTGCCACGGTCTTAAATTGGTCACGCCATACTTCTCGGGTGCCAACACATACATGCCGTGACGCATGATTTGTATTTCTTGATAAAACCGGGGTGGATTCAAATGAAAAAGCAATGGGATCAGCGTTTTGTAATCTGCATAGTCTTTTTCGGTATCTCCTGGAAACCCGTGCAACATGTACCAGAACAGATAGATCGAATTTGCCCGAGCATAGCGCATCAACATGATGTTTTGCCGAGCGGTGGTGCCTTTGTCCATTTTTTCGAGCAAGGAAGAAGAAAGTGCCTCAATGCCAGGAAGGAGGGCATAGGCCCCCGCATCGGCAAGTGCTCTCACTTTTTTCAAAGAAAGGTTGGCTTTTTGGTCAATAAAAAACTTCAGATCAGGAACTTCTTTCTTAAGCCGTGGCAGCAAGGTTTTGAAGTATTGAAAGGGCATGATGTCGTCTGAAAAGCTGATCCGTTTGGAAGGAGACTGCTTGAGAACTTGTTTCAATTCTTCGATCACCCGATCCGGGGATTTCATACGATAGCGCATTTCAAACAAGCTGCAGAACGTACAATGGTGCTTTTGCCCCCACCAGCACCCGCGGCTGCTTTCATACGTGAGATGAATGATGCGATTTTCATCAATATCCAATTGCGAAGAACGCAGCTGGTGAAAGTAGTCAGAAAAGTCGGGGGTGGGCAAGCTATCGAGATCCATTCGCATTTCACCGTTAATGATTCGGGATTCCGGTTGGATGCCTTGTTTTCGGTCATTGAGGAATTTGATGAACACTTCCTCTGACTCACCACTAAAAATGTGATCGATATGGCCGCTCAAAGTGGCAATGCCCTCAGCCATTTCTCCGGCACAGTTGGCTCCGCCCAAGATCGTTGTGGTATGGGGAGCCATTTGTTTCACTCGATTCAGAATGGCAACACTGGCTGTATTTTGATTGAACATTGACGTACATCCCACCACGTCGAAACCAATTGTGATTATGGTTTCTGCCAGTCGTTGTGTGAACTGTTCCGCATGGGCTGCTACCTGACACAGAAGAGAGTAGTCCAGGATCAAAGAGCCTTCGTTCTCTAAAGAGACAGCTTCCTGATAGTCACGAAACTGTTCCTTGGCTCCCTTACCCAAGAGCGGGGTTTGGTACGCAGCGTTTGCAAAAACGCGATCCCCCATCAGGTGCTGCTCCGCACTGAAGGCGACAGCATGATACAGATCTTCTCCAATTTCTTGAGCGAATAAAATATTTGCATACAGGATCGCAACGGGGTGTCCTGCATTCTGTCCACAAGCTTGAAGGAGATGCACTCCCAAGTGGGCCACATTGAGTCGCAGAAACGGGGGAACGATGAGCAGTGTCCCAGCTTCGGGAACAAGCGTTCGAAGAGACTCGACATCAAAGCCAGAAACAAATTTTGGGTTTTCCACGTTGTGTTCCATACTAGTCCTTTTCAAGTGAAGGGAACCCAAGCTCAGGTTCCGAAAAAGGTGTTGGGGTTGGTTTCTAGGACCAACTTCAATTCTTCCGGACTCAGCGGAGAATCGTCGTCTTCTAGAAGTTCCACAACCAGGTTGATGTGATCCGGATGAGGAAAGTCAGTGCCAAACAATAAACGGTCGGCTCCAACCATGTTGATCGCTTCCCGCAGACAGGGTTCTTCGGGTTCGAAGGTGGCCCAACATTGCCGTTTGAAATATTCGGAAGGGGGCATGGTGATATTTTGTTCTACCTCTCCCGGCATCGGCTTGTAACAAATTTCATCCAAGCGCCAGAGCCATCCTGGAAGCCAGGAAACACCGGATTCTAAAAAGGCGATTTTTAAACGGGGATGACGTTCCAGCACCCCAGCCTCCAATAAGGAAAGAAAGGCCATTTGGGCTTCAAGAGGATGAGAACAAGCGGCTAAAGCGAAACGTGTGGTGAAGCGGTCCGTTCCCACGGTGGAACCATGCAAGTGAGTGCTCCCATGAAATACAATGGCAATGTTCATTGCTTCACAATGAGACCAAAAGGACTCGTAATCCGCATGTCCAAGAGCACGGCCTAAAATGACTTCGGGACGGATTACGACGCAAGTCCAACCAAAGTCGGCAACACGTTCCAATTCGTCCACCATCTGTGAGGGGTCATGGCGGCTGATCAACCCTGCTCCATGCAGACGCTGAGGGCGAGCCGAGCAATAATCATACAACCAATTGTTATACGCTTTAGCATACTCTACAGAAACATCGGGTTCGACCTGCGCATGGTTGACAATCAGGGTGGCTAAGGTTGGAAAGAGGAAAGCTGAGGAGATGCGAGATGCATCCATGGATTGAATTTGAGCTTCGGGCGAAGTGGCTTGGTGAAGGTGTGCATCCAACTCAACACTCTGCAAAGCCACCTCAATTTGAACTGCTTCTGTCCAATGATTGAAGACGGGTTCATTCTTAATGAACAACTCCGGCAACAAAGGAATGGACCCTTTGACACCCAAACGTTCCATACGACTGAGGAGCGTTTCATCAGTTTCACGTTTCACCGTGTAGGGAGCATGATCCTGATATTTCCTTGGAAGATACTCCTTCCACATAGAAAGGGGTTCGGATACATGTCGGTCTGCATCAACAATGTGATAATCCATCAGTCTTTCCTCTCTCCTGAACATTGGATTCCTCCTACAACGATGGGTAGAAAGAAGATTCTTCCACTTTGTCATGACCCAGATCAGGGTCAGTACCCCTTATAAACTTGGCGTGAACTAGTTATTCAAAAAGCAATCACTATTTACACGCAAGTGTGAACATAGGTTCTCCCCAAAGCGTCAAAGTCGGCCAAAGCCATTGCCTGCTGCTTGGGATCCGGTGTTGGTGGCAAGATCATAACCAACCCACCCCCCAGATCGTCTTCCAGGTCGATCCAGCCGTTGACTCCTGGCTTTGGACTGTACGTTTTACTGCCACTATATTCTTTTACGGTGAGGGAAATTCCGGGGGTAATTGTGTAATTGAACTCTCGCTGAAGAACTTTGGCAGGATTCGCCATAAGCTCTAGTTTATTTGCATCGGATTGCCATGCATATGCAACCGCCCGCATCCAAGCATCCCGCCAGTAATAGCTTTCCTTGATACCAGTTATGATGCTTTCATCTCCTTTTTCGTCAAACGACTGATCGTTTCCATTACTCATAGTTTTCTCCTGCATTCAATTGATGAAAATTGTCTGCGATCCTAAAATCGCAGACAGGGACGAAAGAAATTTAAGGCTTCGCAACCTAAATGTACATTACAGCTCATTACACGAGCTGTGCAGCATTGCGGTAGAGAGGCGTAGAATGGCCTTCGGTAAGATTGGCAAGGATGGGGGGTAACATTTTTTGAAGCACTTCAACCTTTCCTTGTTCCTTCAGAATCAAGGCGTAAGGATAGGCCACATACAATTGAATCCAATCCGCTTTTTGTCTCCGAGCCTCTTGGATAGCGTCTTCAAACAATGTTTGAGTAGTATCGGTGAGTTCACGGTCTCGCCGATAATAGGCCTTCGCAAGGTTGCGTTGCACAATGGGGAGGGAATATTTTTCGTGGTAGCTTTCACACCGCTTAAGCGCGTTGTTCAGTCGTTCAATCGCGGTCTCGAATTCACCAAGTTCGATCTCGGTATCCGCCAACATAGCTTCCCAAAAAGTGGTGGCACTATGGCGTCCTGAGTCCAACAATTTTTTCATAAACCGGATCGAGTGCTCTTTTTTCCGATGAACCCATTCATGCCCCATTTTGAGAAACGATGCGATGAAGCGTAACTCTTCCGTAGGCTCCAACAGGGCATCATATTGCTCGTTCAAATCCTCAATTTTGTCCTTATCGTCGCAAAGATAGCCCACCATTAGGTCGAAACAAAGCGCACCTTCAATCGACATCGTGCAGCCCGTTTCATGTGCCCAACTTAAGGATTGTTCGCAAGATCGTGAGGCAGAATCGGGAAGGCCAGCGTATACCAAGGCTTGGCTGAGTTCAAACAAAGCGAAAGCTTTGGGGTCGGCCCCAAATTGGGTCCATAGTTCTCGATCTTCTTCTTCTCGATATAAAGAGAGAGCGTATTCAAGCTGTTTTCTGCTGTTCTCAAGGTCTCCATAGAATTGGTAAGCCTGCCCCAGCAGTGGGAGTACCTGCTGTTGCTCGTGACGGTTCTCTTTGTTTTTAGCCTGCGCTATGAGCAGCTCTCCTAGATCAATCGCGTCTTTGTAGCGAGGCTGGAACACGTAGTCCTGAAAGACAATAAACTGACTTATAAACTCAATGTCTGCGGTGAGTGCCTCTGGCAATTCTTCATTTTGAGCGCGCAAAGTATCAAAGAGTTCTTTGTTGCGACGACTTACCTCAACCAGTTTAGCAGACCCAAATCCTTCCACAGCCACTAGCGCTGAAAACATCAAACTATTGATTTCTAACTCGTCCCGCGTTTTCGACGTCGAATCTTCACGCTGGCTATTCCATTCTAGCACTTGGGTTCCCAAAGCAATGGTTTCTTCACGCGCGGAGCGGGCGTCATAATTTTTGGTATCCAGCGTCCCGTATTTCACTGCTTGAGCATAGTCGCTTGCCCCTGCAAAATGCAGTGCAATCTCTCCGGGACGTTCTTTTACAATGGATGGAAAGTGATGCACCAGGGCATCGGCGATTCGAGCATGGACTTGCTCTTGATCGGTGCGGAGCATCGAGTCATAGGCAGCATCTCGAATTAAAGCGTGACGGAAAATAAACGTTTCTCCTTGCACGCGCCGTTGTCGATACGCCAAATTGGCAGCAACAATTTGATCCAGATCGTTTTGAATCGACCCTTCGTCGCGCAAGGACGCTTTCACCAAAAGGTTGTAGTCAAAGGCGCGTCCAATCGCAGCCGCAATCTGTGCGGTTTCTCGCGCGGGTCCTAGCCGTTTCAAACGCGCATTGAGCAGTGATTGCAATGTGATTGGAATGGAACCGGAATCGAAAGTCTCATCCAAATAATGAACCCCACCTTTCTCAATCAAAAAGGCTTTATCCAGCAGCATGTGAATGAGTTCTTCGATAAACAAGGGAATCCCATCAGTTCGTTCGGCAAGAGTAGTCAATGTTTTTTCGTCTATCACCTTATCTCGCATGACCTTTCGAATCATTGTTTCAGTATCCTGAGGCGATAGGCGTTGCAGTTGAAGGGAAACGACTGTTTCTAGATCCTGAAACGCAGAAAATTCAGGACGTGCTGTACAAGCAATCAGAATGGCATGGTCTGATGCGGCTTTCATGAGGTGGTTCAATAGGTCCACACTCGTGGGATCCGCCCAATGGAGATCCTCCACTACCATCAACAGAGCTTTTCCATTTCCCAGCTGAAAAATCAGTTTTTGCAATGCCTCGAATAAGACTTCCTTTTGTTCTTCAGGAGAATATCGCTTGGGGGCATAATTGGAGGGAAGTTGTGTTCCAAACCAAGCACACAACACGGGTAAGAAACGTTTGGGATCCGCATCGCATTGGCGAAGAATGGTTTCCAGCTGTTTCGACGCTTCGAGTGGGTTCGTATCCGACAACGACAGATGGTTCTTCAACATCTCCAAAAAGGGATATAGCGCATTGTGCTCATACTCAGGAAGGTAGCGGCAATCGATTGAGATGAACCCTTCGTCGTGAATTGAATGATGCAGTTCATAGGCAAGCCGGGATTTGCCAATGCCTGGCTCCCCTTGCAAAAGCAAAATACCCCCTTGGCCTTTCTTGGCTTTGGCCCATGATTCTAACAGGCACTCCATTTCCTGATCTCGGCCAATCAGAGAATGCCCGGAACTTTCGGAACGCAGAAAGGCGACAGCCTCGGCACGACGTTCCACTGTGAGCAAAAACGTTTGTAAAGGAGTCGTGTTTCCACTGATTGGGTAGCTTTCCGATCTCTCGAATTCAATATAGTATTCCAACAAACGTCGTGTGGTGTCACTCACCAATACTTCTCCGGGCTTCGCAAACCGTTGAAGGTCCAATGCGATATTTGGAGTCAAGCCCGTGGGCGATAAATCTTGTCTGATCAGCACAAGTCCTGAATGAATACCTACCCTCAGGTCTAGCTTCACGCCCTGTTGCGCTTCTAGCAACGCGCTGCGGCGTTTGACGTGTCGAGAAAGCTCCAAGGCGGTGCGAGCAGCCCGACGAGCATCATTGTCGCTTATGTTGGGATAACCAAAATAAACCATCACTTGGTTGCCGAGCATCCCTCCAACATGCCCGCCGTATTGGATGCATGTGTCCGTACATAGACTCAATTGATCTCGCAGAATGGCCTCCATCAATTCCAAATCCGGCTCACCTTCGGTAATTGCAGTTAAACTCAAGCTGCAACATAAAACTGTGATGTATTGCCGCTCTCCAGTAAAACCAGAATGTTGGGAAGAATCCACCAAGGTGGAAGTGAACTCTGAAAACTCTTGAGACGGTTCTTGGGAATCGGAAGAGGATGAATGGAATCTGCCCACAATATTACTCAAATTCAGAGTACGAAACTCCGAATACAAACGTTCTGCACTTCCCACACGGTTGCTAGCATTTTTTTGCAGTACTCGTCTTAGTAAATTCCCCAACGGGTGTCCCAAGATCGCCTGAGGGAGCGGTACATCAAATGGGCTTAATTGTTTATGAAACACTTCAGCAAGCGTCGCTCCTTTCATGACAGGTTGTCCCATCAAACACTCGATGAACACTAAGCCCCAAGCATACAAATCGGATTTGATTGTGGGTGGCTCTCCCCGGAGCTGTTCCGGCGCACTGTAGGAAGGAGTTCCCAAGGCTTCTTGGGTGAGGGTCAGCGTTTTGTAATCCACCTTCCGCACTTCTGGAATAAATGCACCAATTCCAAAATCGAGCACCTTCACATGAGGCTGAACACTCGTAGTCGTTACCATGATATTTTGAGGCTTTAAGTCGCGATGCACGATACCCCGTGCATGCGCGGCCACTAAAGCGTCCAAGACTTGCCCCATCAATTCCCCTGCTTCAACCGCAGAGAGCGTATCGTTTTGAGCAAGATACTGTTTGAGATTCACACCGGGAACAAACTCAAAAACCGCAAACAATTGTTGCTGTGCCGTATACCCTTTGTCCAGAAGTCGAACAATATGAGGGTGGTGCAGCTCAGCACAAAGCCGGGTTTCCCTTTCAAATCGTTCCACTTGTCGTCGTTGACGGGCTTCGTCCAGCCGGTCATTCAATTGCAGTAGCTTGAGGGCAACCAATTGCCCTGTGCTTTTTTGTCGTGCCCGAAAGACAACTCCAAATCCTCCTTGCCCGATTGGTTCCAATAGCTTGTAGTCCCCCGAGATGCCATAATCCGATGTCATCTCCGAAGCATCATTATTATCCTGTATGGCCATATCCTTCCTGCAACGTTAAAGTTTGATGTACAATTCATTGGTTTTCAGGAACGCTTTGGCCTTCAATGGCCGATCCCCGAAAGATCTGAAAATAGGGATATCCAAACCGGACGCTGCCAACTCGTCGCTCGATCACTTGTGGAAGATAAGGCACTTCCGGTAAGGCTTGCTCCACCTGCTTTCTAGCACGGAAAATTTGGATATTGAGATGAGAGGGTTCCAATCCTAACATATGACAGAGTTGTTCGAGTTCTAGCCATCCAATGCTATCTGGATCGCTTCCCTTGTTCCCGTCCTCCAAACGCTGCCGAGCTAAGATGAGAAGTAAGTAGTGATGGGCACGCTCGCCTAAATCGATGACTTCATTATTGCGCAGTATTTTGAGAAAAACATGCTCCTCATCCGGGCTGACATGAAAATCAAAATGGACTCGCTCCATTGCAAAATGCTTGAGATCACCGGCTTCTAGAGTGGGAGTCGAGTCAATCGTACCCGCGGTGAAAAATTGCCAAAGCTTATCTTGGGTGCGGATGATATCGCCATCGTGCAAACGTGTCACTCCTTTGGCACTTTCACATATCCATTGTCCAATTTCGGAAAGATAGAGAGAGATTTCGGGATTTTGCTCATTGGGAATCACGTGGAATCGTTTCAGCTCAATGGATTCTTCATCCGATTCCAAGGACACCAAGAGATTCGCAGGAGGCGATAAGTCAACAATTTTCCAGCTCGATTGTTCTGCTCCCCCGAACCGCACCACATTGCCCTCTGCCAAGGGGGTGGTCTTCCCCCGAACCAAACGAGTTCCGTCCAACCAGGTGCCATTGCGGCTATGATCGACAATTTTCCACTGAGCGCCTTCCCAGCGAACCGAAGCGTGGATTTGCGAAACGTCTTTGCTCACCAACACAGTGTCAGTGCCCGTTCGGCGCCTACCAAATGTATGGTGAGTTCTTAAAATAACCCTTTCACTCGTGACTCGATTTTCAAATACAGCCATATGTTATCTCTTTACCCCTTCCATAAAAATAACCCTTCTTTGCGATGAAAGTTTGGCAAGACATCCGTTGCTGTTGACAATGAAAAAGGTGCAACCCCCGTGGCTATATGAATGCTTTAGTGACGGTTTTGTCTAAAACCAAAATTACAACCTGAACTTGCTGAAATCATTTACCTCCGAGTGTCAAGAGAACCTAAATATAATAGGCCCAATCACCCAGCCTCCTCAACTGCATTTGACCGTCAAAAAACACAAAATTTTTTAAGGAATCTTCACAAGCGTCGTTACACATTTCACTAACGTTTTCAAGGCTGAATAGACATGGCAAACGCAGTTACGTCGATAATGTTTATTTTTCTTAAAGCGAGGTCGAAGCGGCTTATTGTCGAATTCATTTTCCAATAAAATGGAAGTTCGAGACTGACAAAAGTCCGATTAACTCAAGCTAAGACTGGAGTCGGGTTAGTGCCTGAATTAGGCTTCGTATCTCAGCTTCAGTGTTGTGGGAATGTAAACAGATACGGAGGCGCTCTTTTCCGTTAGGGACGGTCGGACTTCGTATTGGCCGGATGTCAAACTCTAAATCTTGTAACGTTTGAGCTGACTTTATTACAGCGTCATTACCAGGAATCAAAACACCTTGAATAGGACTCTTGCTTGGCAACAAACGGATGTGAGGATAGGAGGCCAATTCAGCCCTAAATAAACGGATCCAATTTTGGACAATTTGCATTGCATCTTGAGACTCCAGCAGCAGATCATAAGCACACTGAATCGCAAGCACGCTATGTATTGGCAATGCCGTGGTGTAAATCAGGGACCGGGCATAATTGATCAAATAGTCGCGCAGAACGCGACTGCCTAAAACGACCGCACCATGAGAACCCAATGCTTTTCCAAAGGTATGCACTCTCGCAAACACCTGATCTTCTAAGCCAAGCTCAACAACACGCCCTTCACCCTGCAAGCCGAAGACTCCGGTCGCATGAGCTTCATCTACCACCAACAACGCTCCATAGCGCTCACATACGCTTGCCATTTCCTCAAGAGGGGCCAAATCACCATCCATCGAATATACGGACTCCACTCCAACCATAACATGGCCTGTGGCATGGCGAAGACAATGTTCGAGGTGGGCTACATCGTTATGGCGAAAAGTTTGAGGGAGTTTGACACGACTCAACCGAGAGCCCTCCCAAACCGAGGCATGAATGAGTTCATCGATCAGAAGTGTATCCCCCGTTTGCAATACCGATCCAAATAGCCCCATATTGGCGTCAAACCCAGAGTTAAACAACAATGCTGATTCAGATCGATGAAACTCAGCTAGGCGAGCTTCCAGGGCTTCTAAATAACGACTATTCCCGCTCAACAGTCGAGAACCCGTAGAACCCACATAAGGCATATCCAGCTGGGCCAGAGCGTTTAATATCTTTTGATGTAAAATGGGGGAACGCGCAAAGCCGAGATAATCATTGGAACAAAAATCGACTTTTGCTTCGTTACAAGTGAGGGAACGAAACGCCCCTTTTGCTCGACGTTTCTCTAAAATTTCAACAAGGAAGGCTTCGTTGGTTGGCATACGGCTAAGAGACGACTGACGGCGAAGGCGTGGGTTGAGATCTGTTTTTAAATGCAGGGCGGGGAGTCAAACCTAGCAGTTTGAACATTTGATGATCTTGGTTCGCTTCAGGATTAGGAGTGGTCAACAACTTGTCTCCAGCAAAAATGGAATTGGCTCCGGCCAAAAAACACAATGCTTGATCTTCCAAACTCATTTCGGTACGCCCGGCGGAAAGACGGATCACAGCCTTCGGCATGATCAAGCGAGCTGTAGCAATCATTCGCACCATTTCCCAAACAGGCACCCGGTCTTGCTCAGAGAGGGGCGTGCCCTCCACTGGGACCAGTGCATTGATGGGAACCGATTCCGGATGGGGGTTCAGATTGGAAAGCGTATAGAGCATGCCGATGCGGTCCTCCTGCGTTTCTCCTAACCCGATGATGCCACCCGAACACACCGACATTCCGGCTTTTTGAGCGTTCCCAATGGTTTTCAGCCGATCATCATAGCGGCGTGTGGTGATGATTTTGTCGTAATATCCTTCGGAGGTGTCCACATTGTGATTGTAAGCATAAACTCCTGCCTCCGCTAGCTTCTGGGCTTGTTCTTCCGTGATCATCCCCAACGTGCAACACACTTCCATACCCAAGGCATTGACACCTCGAACCATTTCTAAAACTTTGTCAAAATCTCGATTGTTGCGTATTTGACGCCATGCAGCCCCCATACAAAATCGGGACGAGCCTGATGCCTTGGCTTGTTGCGCCGCATTCACTACATCTTCCACGTCCATCAGTGGCTCGGATTTTACAGACGTTTGATAACGCGCAGCCTGCGGGCAGTAGGAGCAATCTTCAGGGCATCCACCAGTTTTGATCGAAAGCAAGGAACACATCTGCACTTCCGAAGCATCATTGTGCTCACGATGCTTCGAAGCGGCTTGATAAATCAGTTCCAAGAAAGGGGTCTCATAAATTTCTCGAATTTCGTCGGGGGTCCAGTCGTGTCGTATGGTCATCTCTTCCTTATGCGGGTTTTATAATTCAGTGGGCCGGTTCAGCCGATCCTGAGATTCCGGCAAATAAGTGCTATTGAACAAGGCTTTTCAAAACTTCAAAGTAATTGGGAAATGTTTTGGAAACACATTTTGGATCATTGATGGTTATGGGAACAGTTCCACATGCGGCGAGAGAAAACGCCATTGCCATACGATGATCATCATAAGTATCAATATGAGCCGTTTGAATACAATCCGGTGGGGTGATGGTCAGATAGTCGTAGCCTTCTTCCACGTCAGCGCCCAATTTTCTCAACTCTGTTGTAACGGCTTTCATTCGTTCTGTTTCTTTTACACGCCAGTTGTATACATTGCGAATCGCTGTTGTGCCTTCAGCAAATAAGGCCACGACCGCGAGCGTCATGGCGACATCTGGCATGGCATTCATGTCCACATCAACGCTCTTCAAGGATTTTCCTGTCACTGTGATCGATTGAGGAGACCACGTTACCTCCGCCCCCATTTGTTCAAGGACTTGGGCAAATTTAGCATCGCCTTGAATGCTTTCCGAGCCACAACCTTCAATCGTGACTGTCCCCCCCGTAATCGCTGCTCCAGCTAGAAAATAAGAAGCAGAAGAAGCGTCACCCTCCACATAGATCTTCCCCGGAGATCGATAGATCTGCTTTTTGGTAATATGAAACTCTTTGTTGTTCTGATTTTCAACAGATACACCAAAGCGTTCCATGAGATTGAGTGTCATTTTCACATACGGCACTGACACCAGCGTGTCTTTAATGATCACATTGACATCCTCATGAGCATAAGGGGCTGCCATCAAAATGGCGGAAAGATATTGGCTGCTGATAGAACCACTCAAATGGGTCGTCCCTCCTGGCAATCCGGCGGCTTGAATTTCCACAGGCGGACACCCTGTATCATGGATGCATCGCACCTCCACTCCCAACTGCCTTAAGCCATCGACCAGATCTTGGATCGGACGTTCCCGCATCCGTTCCACCCCGTCTAAGATAAACCTACCTTGCCCGATTGCCATTGCGGCGGTCAGGGGACGCATTGCCGTTCCTGCATTGCCTAAAAACAATTCGGCATGATTCACAGGGATATTTCCTCCACAACCGGTCACCGTGACCTCATGAGCATCAAGGTGGGCTTCATAAGGAATTTGTAGGACGGTTAACGCCCCTAACATGTGTCTTACATCGTCGCTGTCTAGAAGATTTTGGATCCGTGTGGTTCCATTGGCCAGCATGCTGAGCAACAGAACACGGTTGGACAAACTTTTTGAGCCAGGCAGTTTAACGCTTCCTTGCATTCGGGAAATGGGGGTTAATTCTAAGGAGGGAACAGCAGAAAGTGATGTCATTTCATTCCTTGTGATTGAAAGAGCCGGTCACCTGACAAAGAACGACCGTGACATCGTCTTCCAGGGGATGGTTGTCATAAAATTTGTAGGCAGCTGAGATGATGGACTCCACAAACTCTTTGGCAGGCAGACCGTGATGCTTTCTCAATTGGCGGATCAGTGATCGCATGCTCCACAGTTCGCCTTTGGGATTGGTGTTTTCTATTAACCCATCTGTGTAAAAAAGTACAAGGTCCCCTTCTTCCAGTTGCACAGAACTGCCCTCGAAATTCCATTCTTGAGCATGGCCGAGACGGGCGTTGGCGTTCAAAACATGCCGAATCGTTCCATCGGCACGATATAGAATCGGAAAGTTATGTCCCGCATTGGCAAAATCCATTCGACCGGTCTTCAGGTCAATCCGTGCCGCAAAAAAGGTCATCAGGAAATCCGGATACCCTGTGCTAAATACGGCACGATTGAGATAATCCAGAAATTTTTCCGGTGTCAAGGAGTCATCCACCATTTGATACATTTCTTCCACCATTCGGCAAGTCGCGCTCGCTGTGGCTGTAACCAGGGCAGCTGGACTTCCGTGCCCTGTGACATCACCAATCAAAATGAAAAGTGCTTCGTTTGTCTCATCAATGAATCCGTACCAATCCCCTCCCGTTTCCGAAGCCGATTGAAAGAAACTGGCCAGCTCCAAATTTTTCATAGTAGGCAATTCACGGGGAAAAAGAGCTTGCTGCACCGCAGAGGCTGTTTTTAATTCTCCTTCCATACGGGCGTTGTGTCGGATTGTAGCGAGGTTGTCTTGCGTTGTTTTTATTTCGGCCATCATGCTTCGCATGTACTCAACATCGGCTCCATCAAACGGGGGCATGTCCGGTGAGCGATAAAAACACATCAGATGCTCTGCTTCTGAACCCACCCGCAGAAATACGAGATGCCCTCCCACCAAATGAGATTGATCCTGAGGTCCATAAATCTCAAACACCAAATGATTTGGAGTGATGGCATTAAAAACACATAGTTCTTGGTCTTTGGTTAAAAACACTTCGCGTATCCAGTGTTCTGTCGGGGAAGTCAGCAAAAATTGATAGTCCATATTGTGGGGTTGATGATCGTGGAATCGTCCTTCTTTGAAGTCGAAAAACAAGATTCCGTTGCCAATGGGTAACGTGTTTTCGCAAATCTCATGGAATGCAAAACGAAGAGCATCCAAGGACTGCGAAAACTCTGCAATTCTCCCTGAAAAAATACGCAGCGACATCGACCTGCGTTTGGCCAAAATCAACTTACCAATCATCTGATTGAAAGCCTCTTCCAATATTTTTAGCTCGTTCCTTCCAGGAGTCGGAATTTTGAGTTGGATCCGTTCCAATGTATCAAGATCCAATTGCTCGGTAGCATTGGTCAGCATGGAAAGCGGCCGACTCAACAGTTTGCGAGAGACCAATAAAAAGATCACCCAAAGGGCCAACGTTTTTACGATGGAATTAAAAATAATGAAAAAGAAACCATATTTCACTTTCTCAAAAATCACTGCGGAACTGGAATAAATGGCTATTTTCCCCACCGTTACGGTTTTATTTCGGTCTTGATAATAAATTTCTCGCTGTACCCCAAACAATTCGGAAAGTTGTTCTGCTTTCAGGAGGTCCACTTCTTTTTGATTCTGATCGATTTTCACAATCCCTCCTTCCGCATTACGAATCCTGCCAAATTTTCCCACCATTCCTCGATCAGGGTCTTCCAGCTTCACCCCGACGATGATGGGTATGCGCATCATGCCTTTGAGAATGGAATGCACCTGCACATCGTCGGCATTCCACAAGGCCAGAGCTAGGCCGGGAGCAAAGGTATTGTGGAACATTTCTAGATCCTGAGTGACCCCACGTTTGGTTTCGTAATATTCCGCAACCATATGGAGAATAGTGACCGTTAGGGTCACCAAAAAATAGATTGCAAAGACAGCCATCAACAATTTTGTGGCAATCGAGTCTTTGATATGGACTAACGAATAGGATTGCATAAGTTCCTCAATGGGACTGAATGTAGCAAGAATGGAGGATTTTTAGACTAAAAGGCGTACCATACACATCGTTCCTTAGGATAATATTTTCTTTTGGAAAAGATTTGACGACCTTCCCTTCTATCGTGTAAGCACCTTTTTAGGTGAGTCATGAACTTATCCTTAGCTCAACAAGCACTAAACTTTGCCGCGCTTCAGTAAATTTTAACTGATAAGAAAGGCCAACATGTAAGCCAATTCCAGGTTCGACACGGGCGATTGTCAAGCAATGTTGATTTATAAGAACATGACTGAACAAACGTTTAATTTTAGGAAAAAACATACACGATTGATTGGGGGATTTGTATGGAAAAGCGCCACTGGAAACTAGGGATCATTTTGTTAGTCGCTCTTGGTATCGCAACGCTAGTTTATGCTGCGGGCGGGGGTGGGTCTGATAAAGGCCCCCAATATGTAATAACGAAGGAAGCCATAACAGAGCTAAAAAAAGATGTTCAAGCCGCACCTGAAGAGGTCGATTCCAAAGTTTGGGATACACTTCAAAGATTGGAAGGCATTGAATATTTTAGCAAAGACACAATTGAGAAAGCTCTCAAAGAAGCGTTGGACGGCCAAAATGCATCGGAAGCTTTTCAAAAATTGGCTATTTACCGTTCCAGCACAAAAATAGTTTTTCCCCGCCCCATTGAAACTTACCTCGGAGAACAAGATGCCGGGATCATGCAAATGCTCGGTCAGCGTTTTTCCGTCGAACCGTTTAATTTATTGGCATCCTTAATCTTCTTTTGTGCGATTTTACACACTTTCATTAGCGCAAGATTTCGAAAAATTGCACACGATTGGGCACACGAATACGAACATTCCTTGCAACATGGTCGCCCAAACGAGGCCAAGCGTTTTGGTGCGGAAATCATGCACTTCTTAGGAGAAGTGGAAGCTGTTTTTGGGATTTGGGCTTTGGTTCTTGCGGTCGCATTGATTGTCTTTCATGGCCCCGCGACGATGGTTCACTACATAAGCCATGTGAATTATACGGAACCGATGTTTGTTGTCGTCATCATGACGCTCGCCTCCACACGACCCGTCATTAAGCTTTCTGAAATCATGATGTCCAAAATCGCCCACATGCTCGGCGGCACCTTAACCGCTTGGTGGTTCACTATCCTGATTTTGGGACCCTTGTTAGGATCTTTCATCACAGAACCTGCGGCAATGACCATTGCGGCCTTTTTGTTGGCCAATAAATTCTATTCGCTCAAGCCTTCCCCAACCATGTCCTATGCAACAATCGGATTACTATTTGTTAATATTTCGGTCGGAGGCACGCTAAGCCATTTTGCCGCGCCACCCGTACTCATGGTGGCAACACCATGGGACTGGGGATTGATATTCATGATGACTAACTTCGGATGGAAAGCCACATTGGGGATCGGGATTGCGACCACGGCGTATTACTTCATATTCAAAAAAGAGTTCGTAGAGCTTGAACGCAGGCATGCCAATGTCGAAGCTCAAAAACGCTTGAAAACAGAAGAAATTGACCAGAATGCCATTCATGCGGAAGTCGAAAAACTAGAAAGCATCTTAAACGACGAATTGAAGTTTCGAGAGCTACTCGACCAAAAATGCGCGGAAATGAAAGATCGATTGAAGATTAATTTAAAGGATAAGTTTGAAAAATCTCCCGAACTGGAACCTGCGTTTGAAGAAATGTTTGAGGACATGAAACGTAAGGAGTTAGAACGAACACTGCCAGGACTTCTGGAACCTAAAGAGCGTCCTCCTTACCACGACCCAGACTGGGACAACCGGCCTGCAAATGTACCGCCATGGATCATGCTGATCCATGTCCTATTTATGATGTGGACCGTTGCGAATGCGCACCACCCTGCGTTGTTCATCGGAGGATTTCTCTTTTTCTTAGGATTTGCCATGGCCACGTCACCGTTTCAAAATCGAACCGATCTCAAGCCAGCGTTGCTGGTCGGATTCTTTTTAGCGGGACTCGTGATTCACGGAGGGCTGCAAGCCTGGTGGATTGCCCCCGTTCTCGGAAACCTAACCGAAGTTCCATTGATGGTTGGTGCGACGATCTTGACCGCGTTCAATGACAATGCTGCTATTACCTATCTCAGCACCCTAGTGCCAGGATTTACGGACGGAATGAAATATGCTGTTGTTGCCGGAGCGGTGACTGGAGGCGGACTAACTGTCATCGCAAACGCCCCCAACCCGGCAGGCCAATCAATCTTGGCTCGCTTCTTTGAAAATGGAGTTTCCCCTGCTAAGTTAGCCCTTTATGCGCTTGTACCCACCATCATCATGGGACTGTGCTTTATGTTAATTCGATGAAGGGAAATGTAATGAAACAAATACTAGTTTTTGGAATAGGGATTTTTTTGATTGCACTAGCAGGGTGTACCGAAGAACAACAAAATAGATTTTTCCGTCAAGCAGACAACATTTTGGGGAAAGATCTGCGTGTTTCCTACGTCGATGAAGGGAAAATTGTGAAGTCATGGACCGTCCGGTCTGGTAAGATTACAACTGGTAAAGATGCATCAGGGCAAGTACTTGGTTATTATTATTTCTGGAGTGAAGAGACCGGTTATGTTCAACTACCTATTGAACGGACGCTGATAGAAGAAGTGAAAGCTCAATAAATCATTCTAATTTAGCTTTATGTTGTGTTTTCGTTCTATTATAGTTGTTTTTATGCTATCGTTACGATCTTAAGGCAATGGTGGATTGGTCGAGCCTGATTCCTTCCTAAGGAATGGTTCGAATATCGTCAATTGAGAGAAGCATTCTATTCGAGGAGTTTGTTATGATTACCAAGATCACGCATCGTGTTGACGGCGCAAATCTAGTCGTGATGATAGAAGGCAGTTTGGTAGCCCAAGGAGTCACCGATTTGAAAAAATATGTAGAACCTTTCCTAGCAAGTGATGATGTGAAGCACCTGATTATGAATATGAAAGGGGTCAATTTTATTGATTCTTCTGGAGTGGGTTTTATGATTTCTGTGTTCAAGCGTTTAAAAGGCCGCAACGCTAAGTTTGCCCTGTGTGAGCTGAGTAGTAAAAACCAAGATATTTTTCGATTGACCCGCTTGGACAAATTTTTAAGTATTTATCCTTCCGTGGAAGCCGCAATCGCCAACGCTTAAACCATGGCTACTTATCTTTCCTAGCTGATCCTCACTTCGAGAAAACTCAATGAAGATTTTGGTGTCAGGTTCAACTGGCTTGGTTGGGACGGCTTTGTGCCAGTCTCTCTCTCATCAGAAGCACAATGTGGTGAGATTGGTTCGTCGTCCACCGTCCGATCATTCTGAAATCTCTTGGAACCCTACGCAAGGGGAACTGAACCCAACAGCGTTAGAAGGGTTCGATGCTGTTGTCCATTTGGCTGGAGAAAACATCGCAGGGAAACGTTGGACCCCCTCTCAAAAAAAACGAATTCGTGACAGCCGAGTTTTGGGTACTAGTCTGCTGAGCAACACTCTGACAAAACTCGACTCCCCTCCAAAAGTCTTAGCGAGTGCTTCGGCAATCGGATACTATGGTAACCGAGGTAACGAATCCCTAGTGGAAGCCGCTCCCCCCGGCACAGGTTTTCTTCCTGAAGTGTCTTTGGAATGGGAAAAAGCCACAGAACCCGCTCAAGCCCACGGTATCCGCGTCGTCCATCTGAGATATGGCATCATCTTGAGCTTGCTGGGAGGTGCCTTAGAAAAAATGTTACTGCCTTTTCGTCTTGGGGTTGGTGGAAAACTGGGAGATGGCAGTCAGTATATGAGCTGGATTGATTTGGATGATGCCGTTGGTGCCACACTGCATGCCCTAGACCAGGAAGCACTCCATGGCCCGATCAATATGGTGGCTCCCCAGCCTGTCACAAACAAAGAATTTACCAAAACTTTAGGCAACGTTTTGAGTCGGCCAACGATTTTCAACGCACCACAATTTGCTCTCAACTTGGCACTGGGTGAGATGGCAGACGATCTCCTGTTTGCAAGCATTCGGGTGCATCCCAAAGCCTTACTCGATTCTGGTTATACTTTTCGCTATGTTCATCTTGAACAATCGCTTCGCCATTTGCTGGAATAACCATGCACAATCCTCGGTTTGATTTCCCAATTTTCCGGTCTTCCCACACCCCTCCTCTAGTTTACCTCGACAACGCCGCCTCGACTCAAACTCCTGAAACGGTCATTGATGCCATGACCTCATACTATCGAAACGGTCACGCTAATGTCCACCGAGGGGTATATCGTTTGAGTGAGGAAGCCACATCTCAGTTTCAACATGCCCGTGATGCGGTTCGAGACTTTATCCATGCCTCTTCGTCTCGAGAAATCGTGTTTGTTCGTGGCACCACAGAAGCTGTCAATTTGGTAGCTCAAACCTTTCTAAAACCTCGTTTACAACCCAATGATGTCGTGATTGCGACCGAAATGGAACACCATTCCAACTTGTTACCGTGGCAAGCCGTTTGTCGCGAAACAGGCGCCAAACTACACATTCTCCCCGTTTCCGACACTGGAGAATTGAAGAGCGAAGCGCTAGAATCGGCGCTCAATAAGGGGCATTGTAAGTTTTTGGCCGTGACCCATGTTTCTAATGTTTTTGGAACAGTAAATCCGATCTCTGAACTGATTCGTTTGGCTCATCAAGCCGATGTTCCTGTCTTGGTCGATGGGGCGCAAGCGGTGGCTCATATGACGGTTGATGTTCAAAACATTGACTGCGATTTCTATGCGTTTTCGGGTCATAAAATGTATGCTCCTACTGGAATTGGGGTGCTCTATGGCAAAACCGAGTGGCTTCAGAGCATGCCACCTTATCACCAGGGTGGAGGAATGGTGCGTAACGTCTCTCTTCAAGAAGCTGCGTTTCGCGAGATTCCTTATCGCTTTGAAGCCGGGACTCCTAATGTGGTGGGAGCCGTCGGCTTAGCCACAGCCATTCGTTACCTACAACAACTCGACAGAATAGAGTTGCAGGAAAAAGAAACACGTCTGGTACAAATGGTAGTAGAACAGCTCAAGCAGTATCCAAGCATTAGAACTTGGACCCCCACCCAAGGCCACATTGCGGTAGTTTCCTTTGTGATCGACGGGATCCACCCTCATGATATAGCCAGCATCTTGGATCAAGAGGGAATCGCTGTGCGTGCTGGACATCACTGTGCTATGCCTTTGATGCAACGCTTCCAAGTTCCAGGAACCGTTAGAGCTTCCTTTGGGTGTTATAACGATGTTTCCGATGCAGACGCCTTGATTGCAGGAATTCGTACCGTTTTTAACATTTTCGAATAAAGGGAACCGCAATGAACACCGAAAATTTGAAGACTCTCTATCAAAAAATTGTTTTAGAACACAGTAAACATCCCCGACATTTTGGAGAATTGCAGGATTCCACTCATATCGCTGACCGAGACAATCCCTTATGTGGAGATCACATCACTGTATATGCACAGGTAGTAGAGGAAACGATCCAGCAGTTGCAGTTTGCGGGGGTGGGATGCGCCATCTGTCTAGCATCGGCTTCCATGATGACAGAAGAACTCCATGGAAAGTCTTGCCAAGAAGCAGAAACTTTATCCCGTACGTTTTTTAGCATGTTGTCATTGCCGGTTGACCCCGATTCTTCAGAAATGATCGAAAGCTTAGGAACTCTCAATGCTTTGGGAGGAGTCCGACGCTTTCCTTCACGAATTCAATGTGCTCGGTTAGCCTGGGAAACACTTGGCCATGCTTTAGGATGGAAAGAATGAAGCATGCCTTCAACCCCTCGCAAACCACGCACCGAATCTGAAACTGATTTCCAAAAGCGGCTTCGTCTATTTGAGAGAAAGTCGTCTCACAGCACAACGGATCACCCGTCTTCGATAATTCCGATGATTCGTTATGTTCAGGTCCAAACCCACTCGCGATGCAATGCTGACTGCGTGTTTTGTCCTTATATTGAAAGTTGGCATGCTGCCCATCCCGGCAGAATGAGCGAAACGCTCTGGCAAAAAATTTTACACGACCTCACCCCATTTGCGTCTGGAATCAACAAAGGTAAATTCCTTCCTTATCTCATGCAGGAACCCCTCATCGATCCATCGATCTTCCACAAAATTCGCGACATCTACACTCATTTCCCAACCACCACCGTTGAATTGAGTACCAATGGGATGGCACTGACTCCCAAAGTCGTAGATCAACTACTGGACATTTTTGGCAAGCCTCAGCACAAGCATCAAATTTGGGTGAGTCATCACGGCATTGATGCTGACTCATTCGAATACATCATGAAATTGGATTATGCTAAAGCACATCAAAACCTGATCCATTTGTTGCAGCGTTCGGAAGGACGACTGCGTATCCGATTGAGAGGACTCGGTCACGAAAGGAATGGGAAACATTCGTTTTTCACCCCTCAAAATTATAGGGATTACTGGCGTATGAATTTTGCTCAATTTCACATCAACCCGAACAACGTTCAAATCGATGCTTACACGTTTCATGATCGCGCAGGCACGCTAAGGCGTGAAGAGCGTCATGCCAATCAATTCAATTCTGGAATCGTGAGAAAAATCGATCCGGAAAACCGATTTTATTGTCCACGAATCGACTTGTGGGTTCACATTATGTGGGAGGGGACAATTCGTTTGTGTTGCATGGACTATCATGGTGAGGTTGCCTTGCCCAACCTTCAAAACATATCGCTACTCGATTACTTTCAATCTGAAGCTTACCATGACTTGTATGCCCAAGTGACCGGACAGCAACCATCTTCCTCGAATTTTATTTGCACTCGATGCACCTCACCGGGTGGTTAAAATCCATCTTTCATGCAATCAAGTTAGTGAGATTGATTTTATTTTTCCAAGACAAAAGTCACGGGGCCATCATTGATGGATTCCACTTCCATCATAGCTTGGAATCGACCCGTTTGAATGGTCAAGCTGCTGGGTTTCAACAGTTCGACAAATCGATGATAAACGATCTCAGCTTGTTCTGGTGGGGCCGCTTGGTCGAAGCTGGGACGCCTTCCTTTCCGACAGTCTCCATATAACGTAAATTGTGAAACCACCAACACTTCTCCCGAAATATCTAGTACCGAGAGCTGATTGCGCTTGCCCTCCGCATTCTCAAAAATTCTTAGATTGAGGCACTTCTCTGCAAGATGGTGTGCCTGTTCCTCGGTATCTTCGTGGGTGACCCCTACATAGATCAGAATCCCCTTGTCAATTTTACCTACAGTCTCTCCGTCCACTTGCACCTGTGCATGGGCGACTCTCTGTAATACAATTCGCATGTCATTCCTTGTCAAAACCAGGAGGTAAAAAACCGATGATATCAATTGGTTTAAAACCTTCGTTGGGGCTGTAAAGGGTTAAGTCCACATCGGAAGGAAGTTGAATAGTGGGATTCGGAACTTCCTTGTTGCGGAACGCTTTCCTCACTTCATCGTCCTCGCTATTTGAAGAAAATTCCGCACCATTGGCAGCCTGCGGGGCTACAGAAGGAGAGCCAAATGGGTTTGTCTCCAATGCAAAATCGTCTTCCGTTAACACTGCATTTCGATTAACCGAGTTTTCGAATAGTGGATGTTGCCCCCATGTGTTTCCCGTTGTTTCATCAACTTCTTGAATGGTCTCCAAAGGTGAGGGTACCGAGTGCTTCAGCCAACGCATTAGCTTCTGAGCAATCTGGATCAACGAACGGGTCATGGTTCCAGAAGCATCGATTTCGTAGAATGGACGATATTGTTTTGATGCCTTTTCGACCTGCGGCGAATGAGGCACTATTCCCAAGCAGTTCTCTTTACCGAACCATTGTTTCATTACCGACTTGATTGCAACGACTTCGGAATCGTGGCTATCGGTCACTTGATTGACAATGCATTGTACTGGACACCGTTGCATTAAAGCCAAAGCTTGTTGTTTTTGAGTGGGATCCCAATTGGCAAGAGTCGCATCGCTTAACGGGGTCTGTGCAGAAAATATCTGAGTGAGATAAGTCCGCATTAAGGTTTTGAGAACATGCGACAATCGACTCGGGCCTTTGTCATCAGGAACTTCTACAAAGATGCAACGGTCTGCTGAAATCAGAAGTTCCGAAGTCTTGGTTGTGCCTCCCCCAATCCCTTCCCAAAGCACCACATCTGTTTGTAAGCGACGGCAAGATTCCGAGAGTTGCCCCAACTGCGAGGCCTTCAAGGGAGAATCCGTTTGGCTCGGAATCACATTCAGCTTGGGAACGTGGGAAAACGGAGCAATGCTCAAATCTGTGAGTTCTACGGATTGATCGAAAAAATCGGAAAGAGTAGGCCAATCCGGCAATCGAAAAAACGAAGCGAAAGCAGGATAGGCAAGATTGAGATCTATCAAGGTGACATGCAGTCCGCTTTTCGCCAGGAGGTAGGCTATATTGGAAAGAATAAAACTCTTGCCAATCCCTGTTTGGCTCGAACCCATTGCGACTAAAATCGGGGTATCCATTCCCTGCCTGTGTTTAAAGCCCCAAATTTTTTAGCAAATCATCCACGTCGGATTGTGGGGTTTTCCAATTTTTATCAAGAATGCTCTGGGCAGCCACGGTCTGAAGATTGATACGTGAGGTGGTATTGAGAAAATTTTCGCGTTTGGCCAAACTTTGTTCCACCATTCCAAACATCTCCTCGATATTGCCGATAATTGCAAACAGCTTTTGATTATTGATGTCAGTAAACTGCATCTGTTGCATGGCTTCAATCGTCCGTTGTTCAATCTCAGTAAGGAGCTCCGAATCTCCTTCCAATTGATCGGATAGCGCTAGGAGTTCATCCAAGTTTTCCCCTATGTTCGCCGCAGCATGATTTGATGTTTCCCGGACTGCTGCCAAATTTTCGATCACCATGTTCTTGAGTTGTTCTCCAAATTCGAACTGTTCCTTCAAGCGTCGGAAATACATGCGATCTCGAAAAGCATGAATCAGTGGAATCAAATTTTGGATGAACAATGAAAGCAATGCCAAGATATGTTTGTCGGTCTTTGGATACTCAATGACCTCCATCAAATACCCTTCCAAAAGAAAAAAATATTTGGACCCCAACTCAAAATGGAGTTCATTGCGTGAAAACGCTTCTATGATGTGAGTATATTCCGGCGAGCTTTGTTCTAATGGCGGCTCATTGGGGTGTTCTGCAATGGGAATGATTTGCTCATCTTGCACCATCCACAACCGAATTTTACTGTCCAAGGCGTTTTGAACAATATTGTAATACTCCAACGCCATTTCGGAAAGCACCGTGACCTTTTCCATATCATGAACGTACCGGATCAGTTGGTTCAGGCAGGCATTTTCCTCCAAAACATCTTTCATCATTTCAAGATAGATATCGTCTTCAGAGGTCAGCAGAGCGTCTTCGGCGGGGGTGGGTTCGGAAATGGAGTCCTCGTGTTCGACATCCAACAACTTGATGATTCGAGCGTGGAGCTTTTCCATAGAAAACTCCCTCTGCAACGTATGGATCTGCGTCGATTCGAAGACGGTGTGGGAGGGAGTTTCTTTTTCGAGGATAATGAGGACGGAGTAACTTCCCCAGTTTGGTTTTTCAAGGAGCTGTGTGAGGAGAGTCAATCCATCCATGACTGGCATTTTCCAGTCAGTCAAGATGATATCAAAGGTTTCTGCTTCCAATTTGTGCAAAGCATCCAAACCGTTGATCGCACTGGTGACTTCGCATCCTTTGGTTCTCAAAAATTGAGATGCGAGCAATCGAAACGACGATTCACCGCTGGTTAGAAGCACACGGTATTGCATTTCGCCTCCTCACGATTAGAAGGTGGGTGATTATTTGCCCCCAGCAATGGATGGCACGACTTGGATATTGTCCCCGTCTTGCACCGAGGTTTCGAGATTTTCTGCATAGCGAATATCTTCATCATTCAAATATACGTTGATGAAGCTACGGATCTTTCCGTTTTCGTCATACAAATGTTGTTTCACTTCAGGATATTTTTCTGCCAACGCTCCAAAAGCTTCTTTGACTGAGGAAGCATTCACTTCGACTTCTTCTTCATCGTTCGTGTATTTTTGCAAAGCTGAGGGCATCTCAATGATTACTGACATACTACTCCTTCATTTAATGCCTGAATCGGTCAGGCTCCATTAATAATTAATCGTCCCAAAAACGTTCGTCCAAATATTTGTCCCCGTTGTCTGGGATGATTGTTACAACAATTCCTTCAGGATTTTCTGCGGCTACTTTTAAGGCGGCGTCTAATGTTCCTCCTCCAGAAATACCAATAAGCAACCCCTCTTTTAACGCGGCCAGCTTGGCAACTCTGTAGGCATCCTCGGTACGGCATATCATTTTACGATCTGCGAAGTCGGGATCGTAAAATTTGGGAACAATAGCAGAGTCCATATGCTTCCAGCCTTCTAAACCATGAAACGGTGAATCCGGCTGAACCTCTATTATTTCGATATCAGGGTTAACCGATTTCAGATAACGTCCTGTGCCCATGAAAGTTCCAGACGTGCCTAACCCCGCCACGAAGTGAGTGATCTTTTGATGCGTCTGCTGGTATATTTCCGGGCCCGTGTTTTTGAAATGCGCCTTCCAGTTATTGTCGTTTTTGTATTGATCTGGATAAAAATAAGCATCGGGGTCTTCTTTATACAATCGTTGGGCTTCAATGATCGCTCCGTCCGACGCTAGCTTGGGATCCGTGAGTACCAACTCCGCTCCATATAAAGTAATAATGCGGACACGAGATTTGGTGACATTTCCAGGCATACAAAGTTTGACTTTATATCCCAAGGCCGCACAAATCATTGCGTAGGCAATTCCGGTATTTCCGGAAGTTGCGTCCAACAGTGTTTTCTCTTTTGTAAAATCTCCAGAAGCAATCGCTTCCATAATCATGTTATAGGCGGGACGGTCTTTAACGGATCGACCTGGATTGTACCATTCAGCTTTTGCAAATAAATTTCCAGTGGGACAAAGGGTGTCTAATCGAAGGAGAGGGGTGTTGCCAATCGTTTCGAGGTAGCGGGTACCAATTGATTTGTCTGTCATTCCGATTTTTGTAAAGATGCATGAAAAAGGAGGGTTAAAGGAGGCTTTATCATTAAACAAAAATGCAGCATTTGCAATATCGATTGTCACTCCTCCAAGTTTTTGACAGTCGATAATGCGGAAAAACTTAATGCTTAGGTTACTAACGATAAAAGAGAGTGATTTATGGTGAAGCGGCTGATGTCATTCAAAACCGAAAATGGAGAAGAACTTTCGCCAAAAACCAAATTATGGATCGCCAAGGCTCTTGCGGGAGCCGTGATGGCAGATGATTTCGTTCACACGAACGAAAAGATTCACATTGAAAAAATGTTCGATGAATTTCAAGGAAATTCCTCGGCGTTAATGGAATTGCGAACCATCTTAAAAGGAAACACTCCTCCTGATTTGGAGCCTATTTCCATGTCCTCTAAATTAGCTGAACGGGTGTTACGCACGGTCATGGAGATCTGTGCCTGTGACCACGAATTGGTTCCGGAAGAAATTCGTTACATCAACCATGTCGGAATGTCCCTCAATATCAGCGTGCTCCGTGTTCATAAGCTGATTCATTCGATGGTCCGACACGTCAAAATCGAATTTTTCAACGAACTTCTAAAAGCCTTAAATGAGGGGCAACGCCGTTGGCTGGCAACGGTCGTGTTGAAGTCCATTTATGCTGATGGCAAAATCGACAAAAATGAAATCATTTATTTCAATGATATCTACGAGCTATTGGATGGAGATCAAAAGCTGATCGAGAATTTGAAGCAAGATGTGAGACACGTGCCGCTGGAAGAGTTACCTGTCGTTCAATTCGACCACGAGTTGGCAACACAAGTTTTGCGATATCTGGTAGAAATTACCGTCAGCGATGATGACTTGGATGAGCGAGAACTGGTCATCGTGCAACACGTTGCTCGGCAGTTGAGCTACCCTCAAGACGAGTTAAAAAATTTGATCCGGTCCGTTGTTTCCGTGAGAGTGTTCATGATTGCTAGTGCCGAACTCGTTCGTTGATAGTTCCTATGTCCGAATTTCTGTTCTTTGAACGAGTGAGAGCTTGGTATGAAACACTGCCGAATCGTAGGCTACTGGAAAACTATTTTCTTCGGACTATCCAATCCCAAACAAACCTCCCAATCTCTCAGCTCTATCGAGCCTTTGTTGATTGTTTGCTTCCGTTGCTGAACATTCCAACACACCCTACCTCAGCAATTCGCGAACTGCGTCCCTTGTATGAGCTAAACCATTTCATTGATCCCTATTATTTCACAGATGAGTTGATGCTCCGGGAACTGAAAAAGTGTGCCACACTCAGTCCGGATCATTATCAAAAATTGCTCCCCCACTTAAAATCCTTCTTCTTGATACTTGACAAAAAAGAGGGATTGGAACGTGTGGAATCGTGGACTTCATCTCATTGGAAACAGTGGTATCGCGTGTTTCCAGAAGGTCATGCGTGGGCTGCCAAAAACCTATTGTATCAACAAGGCAAGCTGGTCGTGAACAGCTGGCCCGCCTATCGGGCTTGGTATCGTTACACCTTAGGAACGGAACCTTTGAATGACGCAATGCCTGAACATTGGGAAGAATTATGCGAAGGCTGGGCAACGATCACTGAATATTCCAAAATGGACATCAATGGTTTGGCAGAATTGTTTGCTGGAGAATTGGCCCATTTGGAGGTACCTGGCTTTTGTGGAGATACTCCGAATTGTTCGCAGTGTCCGTTACAACCAGAATGTCTCTGGCATCAAGGAGATTCTGCAAGAATAGGAAACGAAGGAATGGCTCAAGCACTCCAAAAAGAAAAGGAATCGGAAGCCACCACCTCAGACTTGCTCGGTTGGATCTTTGGACTGAGTGAACCAGAAATGAACCTACTTCAACAATTCTTACCAAACGAAAAATCGCTTCGACATCTGGATACTCAAAGTATTTTTGAAATCAACCACGCATTTTCCAAGACACCGTACCTTGGCGAAAAGTTGAAGGCCTTTGTAGAACTTTGCAAACGGTACAATGAAACCCCTCTCAAGGCCGGGCGTCAGTTTGGATCCAGCTTTGATATTTTCCAGCATTTTCGGTTCCGTTTGAGAGATGTTAAACAAGAACTCTTCATCGTGGTACTGCTTGATAACAAACACCAATACTTGATGGATTTAACCGTCACCATAGGAACACTTAATAAAAGCTTGGTTCACCCTCGTGAAGTGTTCAGCAAAGCTATTGAGAAACGTTCAGCTGCAATTATCTGTGTCCATAACCACCCGTCAGGAGACCCAAAAGCATCAAAGCAAGATGTCGAGGTAACTCGGCGCTTGAAAACCGTAGGGAGCACGATAGGAATCCCAATTTTAGATCATGTAATTATAGGGAATGACCATTTTTTTAGCCTGGCCGACAACGGACTGATGTGAAAGGAAGCAATGAAAAAGGTGAAAGATCATTATTTTCATAAAGCCAAGAAGGATGGGTTTGCGGCTCGCGCTGTCTACAAACTAGAAGAAATAGATCAAAAACATCATCTACTCAAAAGAGGGTATCGAGTGTTGGACTTAGGATGTGCGCCAGGGTCCTGGCTACAATTCATTGCTAAGAAAATTGGCAATGAAGGGAAGGCCGTTGGGATCGATTTATCGCCCATTACGGTGAAACTTCCCTCGAATGTCAATGTGATTCAAGGAGACATTTTTGATTGGAAACCGGAAGGGGAACTCGCCGAACCTTATGATCTTATCGTTAGTGATATGGCTCCGAAAACCACGGGTATTGTGTCGGTGGATGCCCAGCGTTCCTTCAATCTGTGTGAACAAGCCCTATCCATGGCATCGATCCATCTCAAACCAGGGGGGACGTTGCTGGTAAAGGCCTTCCAAGGCGGCCCATTCCAGGAGTTGCGTCAGTTGTTTCAGCAGCAGTATGCTCAGGTGAAAATCTGCAAACCCAAAAGTTCCCGCAAAGAGAGTGTTGAGCTTTTTCTGTTAGGTCTTGGAAAAAAAGAACTGACCTCTTCGTGACATCCCTATGAGTCACATTCCCACCCAGTATCTCTTCAAATATCCGTCCCAGAACAAAAACGTCAGCAAAAGCAAGAGGATGTATCCCAAGTGGGTTTTCTTCAATCCTGGCCTGCATTGGATTCGCCCCATCACCAAGAGCAACCATGCAAATCCAGAGATCCCTGCAATCGGATATGTCGTGATGATGAATGCGAACAATACGGAGTGTCGCCACCGATTCATCGGTTGTCGATCGGGCCATAAGAAACAAAGGGCAACCAAAGCTTCGATCAATAAAGTCCACCACGTGAGAAATTGAGCCAACGGCTCCATCAGGGGTGTGCTTTGAAACCGGATAAGCTCCGGCATCTGATGAATCTGTTGTTGTGCTTCAAGATTGCTGTTCCACATTGCCGAGGTCAGCCCAAAAGCGCTGCTCACTTCAGGAAATCGGGTATCAGCCAACAACAGGAAATGGAACATACTGCCATCCATATAAGTTGCAGAACTCGCTTTCCATAGGGTTGCAAAGAGGAACAATAAGCCGATCAATAAGCGTGCGTTCAGTGCTAATGCTTGTATCGGTTGAGATAATTTCAATGAGCATCCGATGGCCAAACACCAATAAGCCATCAAATGCCGATGATTGTCGGAAAACGCCCAATGAAAAAAATTGAACCCAAATAGCACTCCTGCAAGCCCCCACCAATACCACGCATTGAATCTCCATGGGCGATAAACAAATCCACACAAGCACCAACTGACAACCGCCAAACGGGTGTCCCACGGCGTGTCCACAAAAAGGATCAATAGCAACAGCGTCCACTGAAGAACCCACTCCAACGGGTCTTGATGAACCACCTGCTGATAAACCTCTTTGAGTTTTTGAAACTTCAGTTTCTGAGAAAAGATCGAGAGCACCATGCTGTTTCAAACGCGAAAGAAAATGGGGGATTCAAGTGGAAGGTAAAGGAGTGACAATATGTTGCTTGAGAAGCGAGCGACGATACTCCAAGGAATTGGAATCGAAGTGGTACTGCCACACTTGAATCCGGACCTTCGATACAGGTTCAGAGTGCAGCGATGCCAGATCGTGAGCAAACGAATTCAGTCGGGATTCGGAAGGCCATAAAACTAACTCTCGGCGACGACGTTCCCACTGAGGGGGGAAAATCCACGGAATTTCTTGCCCATCTTGTTGGACAAGGGTCACTCCGATGACCCGGCTTTTTGGAGCCTCAATCGAGGCAAACATGCCAAAACCAGCCCCTTTCCAGGAACCGAAATCTTCTGAGAAAGCGAGATAACGCTGAACCCCAGCCACAATACAAAGGAGGCATGGAGCACACAGGAGCAGAATTTTTTTTCTCACAACCATTCTAGATAAGGGTTTTACGAAACCAACTTCAACTTAAGGCTTCTTCCAAATGACTTGGGTAGGCAGCCCTTCTGTGGCTTGTTTCAGATCGGTTTTCTAGTCAAGTTTGAATTTTTCTCTGTTGAAGAGGAAATGTCGCAAAAAAAATTAGAGCGTAGTAGGTTTCAGGTATTGAAGGAAAATGCGTTCTAACCCTTTACCGCTGATGGGTTTGGTGAGGTAGTCATTGGCTCCTGAATTCAGAGCAATGGCTTTTTGTTCGGGGAAGGCCTCAGCAGAGACAAGCACAATGGGAAGGTTTGTGCCGAGTGGATGTTGACGAATCTGGCGGATCGCTTGCAGACCGTCCATTTCCGGCATCTGCCAGTCTATCAACACGAGGTCGGGTGCTTGTTGTTGAGATAATAAAGTGATCACAAGATCCACGCCTAGTTTGCCATCAGAGGCAAACTGAACCGGGATGCCAAAGTTGTTCATATAGGCTTGCATCACATCTCGATTCAGTGGGTTGTCTTCAACAACGACAACCAAGTTATCAGAGGCGAACTGATTTTTTTTGGAAAGCGATGGGTGGGTGCTGACAGATTTGTCCGGAGCGTGGCGGACAGGAAGCAATACAGTGAAATCTGAACCAGTTCCGACCTCACTATTCAGGTGAATGGTGCCTTGCATCAATTCAACCATCCTCCGAGTGATAGCCAATCCCAATCCGGTACCTCCATATTGGCGTGATGTGGAAGGATCCCCTTGCTCAAACGGCTCGAAAATCTCTTCCTGTCGGATGGCAGGGATGCCGATACCTTCGTCTATGACACGAATTCCTAAACTTCTTTTATTTTCCATGAATATTTTTAACAACACCTGTTGATAAGGTGGCGTGAATTTAATCGCGTTTCCGACCAAGTTGGTCAGAATCTGTAGCAATTTTCCTAGGTCCAACACGACTTCTTGAGGAACTTGAGGAGAAATCCGATAGGTGAATACCACCTCTTTTTGTTCGGCATAAAATTCTTGTGTGGAATAAAAATCTTTCACGAAGTTGCGCAGATCACACACTTCTTCCACAAGTTCCATCCGATTGGCCTCGATTTTCGATAAATCAAGAACGTTATTGATTAATCGGGCTAAATTTTTTCCACTGGTTTGGATTTTTTGCAGTTTGTCCCGAAAATCGTCATTCAAAATTTGTTGGGATTGGGGAACTGCCAACGCCTCACTCAGACCAATGATCACATTCAGAGGAGTCCGAATCTCATGACTCATGTTGGCGAGAAATTGGGACTTGCTTCGGCTCGCTGCTTCGGCAGCTTCTTTGGCTTGACGTAATCGTGCTTCAGCCTCTTCACGCTTCTGAATTTCCCATTGCAATTGCCGTTTTTGGCGATGAAGTTCGATAAAAACCTTAACCTTACTGCACATCACATGAGGATTGAGCGGTTTGGTTAGGTAGTCCACTGCACCTGCCTGATATCCTTCAATTGTTTTATAACTATCAAGATTAGTTCCTGTAATAAAAATAATCGGAATTTGACGTGTTGACTTCGACTGCCTCATCAAACTCGCAACTTCGAGACCATCCATTTTTGGCATATAAACATCTAATAAAACGACTGCAAAATCTCTCTCAGCTAATAATCCCAAGGCTTCTGAACCGGATTGTGCCGATACAATGCATAAATCTAAGGTTCTTAGCCATCGCTCCAAACTGAGTAAAGAAGACGTATCGTCGTCGACTATAAGGATGGAAATGGGATCATGGCTCATATCGATTTCTCATTGATTTATACTTTATCGTTTGAATATCATTACATGAAGCGATAATTAGTGAATCCAACCTTAGTTAAATGAATCATAGCTGGTTCATTCTATTTTGGAAATTTTATTTTTTGTTGTTTTTTTGTGATTATTTGGTTTTTATTAATTTGTTTTTTTGTTGTTATTTTAATTGTAAAACACTTGCACTAACGCTATTAGCAGAGTACAAGTTAGCATTTGTTTTAAAGCCCCTTATTGCAAAGTCCGCCTAAGAGGATTTGATATGGAAGAAGATCTCAAAGACTTTCTTGAGGAATGTTACGAGAACCTAGATCGTCTGGATCAAGATTTATTAGGCATGGAGAAGAATCCTGATTCCAAGGAACTGATGGACCGGATTTTTCGTACATTCCATACGATCAAAGCCTCTTCTGTTTTTTTGGAATTCAGCAAACTTGAAGGCTTGGCCCATGCGGCGGAAAGCTTGCTCGCCAAATTTCGTGCGGAAGGTGTCTTGATCACCTCGGATGTCACTTCAGTCTTTCTCGCGGTAGAAGACGCCATCCGAACCCACCTCGCCAGTGTTGAAAAAAATCTCTCTGAAGGAGACGCCGATTTCAGTGCATTGATTGAACGCTTGAACGCACTCACTCACAAAGTCAATGCAATGGAACCTGAAACTGCTCCAACCGAAACACTTGCTGATAGTGAAACAGCTCCTTCAGAAACCGGGGCCAGTGCGGACACCAGTATTCGGGTCAATGTTCAGCTGTTGGATAAACTGATGGACTTGGTCGGGGAGTTGATCCTCACCCGAAACCAAATCATGCAATTCACCAATATTCAGGAAAACACGGCGTTCAATACCGCAGCCCAAGGGTTGAGCTTGATTACCACCGAACTCCAAGAACAAGTCATGAAAACTCGGATGCAGCCCATTGGTAATATCTGGATGAAGTTTCCTCGGATGGCCCGTGACATCGCACAAAGTTCGGGAAAAAAGATCAAAATTGACATGAAAGGGGCCGACACGGATCTCGATAAGACCATCATCGAAGCAATCAAAGACCCTTTGACCCACCTGATGCGGAACTCCATTGATCATGGAATCGAACCTCCTTCCGTCCGAACCCAACGCAACAAACCCGTAGAGGGGCACATTATTCTGAATGCTTTTCACGAAGGAGGACAGGTCAATATCGAAATTGCAGATGATGGGGATGGCATCAATTTGGAACGGGTGAAGCAAAAGGCGGTGGAAAAAAACATGATCAGCCAAGAGCAAGCAGGCCTATTGAGTGATCGAGAAGCCATGCATTTGATTTTTCAACCGGGCTTCTCCACGGCAAAACATGTCACGAGTATCTCGGGTCGTGGTGTGGGAATGGATGTGGTCAAAACGAATATTGAAAAAATTGGAGGCACCGTGGACGTGGTGAGCCGCATCCATCAGGGCACCACATTTCGCATCAAGATTCCATTAACCTTGGCAATTATTCCTGCCTTGGTGGTCAGGAGTGGGGGAGATCGTTATGCCATTCCGCAAGTGAATCTGTTGGAACTGGTACGGCTAGAAAATGAAGCTGCTCGCAAAGGAATCGAAATGCTGCATGGCGCCCCCGTTTACCGATTGCGGGGAAACCTTCTCCCTTTGGTGTTTCTGAACCATGAATTGCAAATTCATGAAGAAGACCCTTTAAGCCAGGATGCACTCACAGAGAGACTTCGTTCGCAAATGGATACCGTCAATATGGTGATATTGCAGGCCGACAATCGTCAATTTGGTGTGGTTGTGGATCAAGTGAACAATTCAGAGGACATTGTGGTGAAGCCGCTGAGCAAGCAGTTGAAACACATTTCGATCTTTTCCGGAGCAACCGTCATGGGAGACGGCAAAGTGGCTTTGATCCTGGACGTCTTAGGGTTAGCTCAACGGGCTAGCGTGATCAGCGAAGAGCAACGGAAAAGTTCGCTTCAGGAAAACAAATACAAAGATTTGGATGGTTCCTCAACAGAGCATGCTGATGACGACGAACTGAAACAGTTGCTCCTATTCATTGGCCCCGGCGGGGAGCGTATGGCGATTCCCCTGGACATGGTTTTACGGTTAGAAGCATTTCCGCTCAATGCCTTAGAATACACTGGAGGGCAGGAGGTGATTCAATATCGAGATAAAATCATGAAGTTGGTCCGCCTAGCTGATGTATTTAACGTCAATGATGAATTTGAATCATTAGACACTCAAGAAGAACGAGAAACCTTTCATGCGGTGGTAGTGAAATCTACCAAAGAAGGGAGTCTCGGTATCATCGTCGAACGGATTCTTGATATCGTTGAAGAAGCAATCTCTGTGAAAGGGGTGAGCAGCCGAGAAGGGGTGTTGTTTTCTACCGTGGTGCATGACGTGGTGACCGAAGTGTTGGATTTGGATTATATCATTCAGCGAGTCGAGGAGGACAAAACACTGAGGCGGCGGTCTACCAAAACAACAAAAACCACTCGCAAAACACCGGTCAAACGCACGACCTCTAAAAAAAGCAAAGGGACCGCTGCTTCCAAGCCGCGTAGCCGGAAATCGGTTCCTTCTGAAACCACGATTTAAGGGAAAGCCAATGGCCTCTCAAATCCAATTGTTCAGCACTTTCTTTTTAGGAAATCTGTGCTTTGGAGTGGATGTGGAGCGCATCCAAGAATTCATGCGCTATCAAGAAATGACTCGGGTGCCCTTGGCTCCGAAACAAGTGAAGGGGCTAATCAACTTGCGGGGGCAGATCGTCACCGCAATCGATTTGCGGTTGAGGCTGAATTTGGAAGTCGCAGATAGCAGTCGGCTTCCAATGAATGTCGTGGTGCGCACCGAAGAAGGCCCCATTAGCCTGTTGGTCGATAAAATCGGTGATGTTTTGGAAGTGAACCCCGAAACTTTTGAAACTCCACCCGACACCCTGCAAGGCACCGCGCGTGAATTGATACTCGGTGCTTACAAACTGGAAAACCGTCTGTTGTTGATACTCGATATCGATAAGGCGCTGGATATCTCAGCGATTCCCTAAAGCATCCCAAGAACAGGAGGCCCTGTGACGGAAGTTAGCAATCCTATCCGAACCATTGCTTTTGTGAATTATAAGGGTGGTACCGGAAAAACTACCACCTGCTTGAGCGTGGCCGGTTTTTTGGCAAAAGAGGGACATAAGGTGCTTGTGGTCGATTTTGATCCGCAAGCCGATGCCACTTCCGGCCTGGGCATCGACAACCAATCGGCTCCTTACACCGTCTACGATGCGGTTCTCGGACGCTGTGGTTACGATCAGGTCTCTATCACGCAAACGGTCCTCGAAACGGAGGTGACCAATCTCCATTTGGTTCCTTCAGAACTCGATTTGGGAGTGGCCGATATCTTAATGCACCAGTCTGCTGATGGCCCATTTGTGCTTGCGTGGCTGCTGAAAGAACTCGAAGACTATTATGATTATATTCTGATTGATGCACCCTCCGGCAGTGGCATGTTGTTGATGTCTGCCTTATGTGCTGCCGACCATCTGGTGGTGCCTTTAGATTCTGGAGTGTTTGCAGCGGAGGCTCTGAGCAATTTACAAGCCTATTGCAAAGATGCCGAACAAGCGACCGGCTATCCGCTTTCTCCATTCACGGTCGTCCTCAATCGATGTCAAACTCTAAACTGGTTTGAGCGACTTCGAGGCAAATCGATTCCCAATCAACAATTGGAAGTGGAGCTTAAAAAACAGTTCGAGTATGTGTTCCCAATTCCTGAGTCTGAACAAGTTTTTCATTCACAGAGCAAAGGTTTGCCCATCTCTCACAGTGCTCCGAATGATCCTGCAAGCGAAGCCTTTGCAAAAGTGTCGCACAGTTTGTCTCGTCTCATGATTCACGAATCCGAAATTCCAACTCCCAACCCCAATGGATAAAGGAGGTCCTCATGTACAATAACCCTCGAAAACCCGGACGTTCCGTGTTTGCCAATGGAGGCTCGGCTCCTGTTGCCTCGTCGATGCCTGCAGCTCCACCGATGTCGAGTGGTTCGCAGGAAGGCCAGGCAGCGGCAACGGAATCCGACCTACAAGCACTGCTCGAAGCATTGCATGCGGTGCGGGATGGCAATTTCACAACACGACTTCCGATGGCTTACGGCATCCTTGGAGAGATCCATACTGCTTTCAATCAAGTGGCTGAGTTGAACCAGAATTTTTCCAACGAAATCGGTCGTGTGGGACAAACGGTAGGGGAACAAGGAAACCTCAATGAACGGGCCATGACCGTGGCCAATACCGGCTCTTGGAAATCCAATACGGATTCAATCAACGCCTTGATCAACAACCTTGCGAAACCAACGGCAGAAATCGAACGAGTCGTTACTGCGGTTGCCAAAGGGGATTTGAGCCAAAAAGTGGCGTTGGAAGTGGAGGGTCGTTCTTTAAAGGGAGACTTTTTTCGGATCGCTCAAGTGGCCAACACCATGGTGGATCAACTGAATTCCTTTGCCGACGAGGTCACTCGCGTAGCTCGTGAAGTGGGAACCGATGGAAAATTGGGCGGCCAAGCTCAAGTAAGCGGGGTATCGGGCACCTGGAAAGATTTGACTGACAACGTGAATCGAATGGCTTCCAACTTAACCAGCCAAGTCCGAAACATCGCTGATGTCGCCACCGCCGTGGCCCAAGGCGATCTCACCAAAAAAATTACCGTCGATGTCAAAGGTGAAATCTTGGAGTTGAAAAACACTTTAAACACCATGGTCGACCAATTGAACTCTTTCGCCTCGGAAGTCACAAGGGTGGCTAGCGAAGTCGGCATCGAAGGAAAACTCGGCGGGCAGGCTCAGGTCAAGGGAGTTTCAGGTACTTGGAAAGACTTGACCGACAATGTGAACTTGATGGCTTCCAACTTGACTAGCCAAGTCCGAAACATCGCCGATGTCGCCACCGCCGTGGCCCAAGGCGATCTCACCAAAAAAATTACCGTCGATGTCAAAGGGGAAATCCTGGAGTTGAAAAACACCTTAAATACCATGGTCGATCAGCTGAACTCCTTCGCTGACGAAGTCACAAGGGTTGCAAAAGAAGTGGGAACCGATGGGGTGTTAGGAGGTCAAGCTCAAGTGAGAGGAGTCTCTGGCACTTGGAAAGACTTGACCGAC
>JANQJU010000072.1 GCA_028281495.1 SAR324 cluster bacterium | reverse complement strand
AACAACCGATGCCACCGGGTCTTGGGATACCAATCCCTAGTCTTGACCGCCTCGATGTCTTCCTGAGCTGCCTGGGGACTTTGGTTTTCTTTGGCTGGTCGTTGGTCTTTGTTTTTTTCTTCCATAACTCCTGTGTTGAAAAACGAGGTTGAGGGCATCGTGGTGGACGATGGTTTGAGTTTTCCGCATCAGGATAGCTTAGGAAACAACGGGATATCAGAGTGAAGTATTTCAATAACGTTTTAATAGAGTAGTGAAAGCATCAGTCTCTGGAAGCATGAGTTCGAGATTGATGAATCCTCCTTTGTGCTGTTCCAGTTGTGATAAAATTTGCTCCCGTTCCTCAGGAGTCACTTCTCCATAAAAATCAATAAAATCAAAATGGAACTCCTATCTTTGACTGGATTGGTGAACGTGATCTTTCAAGAGGTTAAGGTCGAGGAAGGGTGGTGATGTGGATTTGCCTCTCCGCGGTTTCGGCCAACGGTTCGACGGCCCGAAATGCGGTGACAAGAGCCTTGGCATTGTGGCTGCGTAGATTGCGTGAGTGTTCGGGGAAAGGTTGGGTGGAGGCGCGAACTACCACCAATTCAGGGCCACAGATTTTTTGGCAGGTGATCTGCCAACGATGATGGATGAATAGATCGTGAAACACGCCACCGAGCAATCGCTTCTGATGATCTTCAGGATGCTTCGGATACAGCAACGTGGGATGCCCTGCCGCATCGATATACAACACTTGCACATACGCCGATTTTTCAGGACGCACATACACGCGCAGTTCTTCTTTACCCAGAAACGTCGCACCATTCGCTTTGTTGAAACGCACACCCAATGGAAAGGAAGACGTCTCATGATTGGAGGCCGGGGAGGAAAGGTCCGTCTTTTTTTCAGGGAGGGTCGGACGATTGAACGCCGATGCTATTTTTTGAAAGCGGTCTTCATGATGGGGTTTCCAGGAATGGGCCAATGCCGTTGATTGCAGGGACACTTCGGCATGGCTCACGCTGTGGTGTTGATCATCCCGTAGACGCATCGCCACCATCACGCGATCTGCAATCAAGCGATAATGTCCTTCCAAATAGACGAGGGTTGCCTCTTTCTTGTTGGGCTGCACGGGTTCGACATGACCAAATGGAGCACCAGCACGAGAGATAAATCGGGGGGCATAGGGCTGCACCTTGTGCACGTCTTCGGTATGCTGCGACAAAACCGTGGCCAACCGCTGTAAAAAGTCTTCCGATGCTTCACTCGCATAGGCGGTGCCTTCTTGATTGAGAAATCGTACCTGGATTTCCACTGGCGTGACCTCCAACTCATCCACCAACCTTTGCGCCAATTGCCCTACGGCCCGATTGACATCTTGAAGCGATGCTCCCCAAAGCATGGTGGGACTCACGAGAAGCCAAACCAACCACACAAGCGCTCGTCTCATGGTTCACTCCGTTTCCATTGTTTTTGTAAAGCGCAATAAAATTTAAAAAAATACATGCCTGCTGCATATATGCGCAGGCATTGCCGATATATAGGGGGCTTCGCCCTGCCTATATATCGGGAAAACAACGACACATCGATCCAGTTACAATGAGAGACCAAGCTTTCATCGAAAAAGGTAAGGGGCTATCGCCCCGTAAAACAGAAAAAGCTAACGAGTCCTCGCCAAACGAAAACCGAGGACGTTGTCGCGGACCCCAGGAGAGTAGCGACGGCGATCCGCACACCGCACGTCCTGCGGGTCGCTGAACCACGAACCACCACGGAACACGCGGGGATCTCCTGAACGCGCATATATGGGATTCTCTGTGCCTACGTTCGAATAATCGGATGTGTACTGATCCTCCACCCACTCCCAAACATTTCCCGACATTTGATACAATCCAAACGCATTGGGAGAAAAGGACTTTGCAGGAACTGTTTTCCCTCGATATTGTCCCACCACCGAATAAGGTTGTTTGGCATTTTCACCAGCATAAAAATTCATCTGAGACGGATCCGCCGTATCTTGTCCATTTCCAAACCGTACCTTCTTCCCTCCTTCACGGCAGGCATATTCCCATTCCGCTTCACTCGGCAGCCGGAACTGATAGCGACCTTGGTGTTTGGCATTCAAAACTGTAATAAAACGTTGGGCATCCTCCCAACTCACGCGTTCCATGGGAAGATCATCCCCCTTGAAACTAGGTTTCCTGTCATTCTCTCCCATGATCGCGTTCCATTGGCTTTGGGTCACTTCGGTTTCTCCCAGCCAAAAGGAATCCAAACGAACGGTACGAATCATTTTTTCGTCTCCGTCACCTTCATCAAACAAATCACCCATTTGGAAAGAGCCGCCGGGAATCGAAACCATTCGTATGCCGGTATGAGGCTCAGTCCAAACGCTGGGGAGTTGTTCCGTTGGGCTGTCGATTCGTGCGGGAAGCGTGGTGGGGGGCAGGGTGGGTTTGGGACGGATGGTGACTTGAGTGGTCGTGGTAAGCGGCGTGAGGTGGAAAACA
>JANQJU010000071.1 GCA_028281495.1 SAR324 cluster bacterium | reverse complement strand
TGGGTTTGGGACGGATGGTGACTTGAGTGGTCGTGGTAAGCGGCGTGAGGTGGAAAACAGGTTGAATCCAATCGTTCGCTCGCACGGAAACTTTTTGGGCCGCTGAATAATACCCTTTTTTTTGCACTTCCACACTCGCTTCCCCGATGGGAATGTGAAGGAGTTCTAAGGGCTTTTGAGGGGAAGCCGTCCCTTGATAAACTCCATTGAGATACACGGAAGTTCCCCGAGTATCCACATTCACTTGGATATGCCCTTGGAAAACTACCGGTTTGGGACGAGGAGGCAGCGTGGTGGTACTGGTCGTCGTAGAAGTTTGGCGTTTGATGAAAAAGAAATCTCCAAATTCATGCCCGGCCCCTTGCAGTGGACCTTGTTCGGGGGTTTGTTCGACATTGATGCTCACCAGTTTGGTGATTTCCTCGGCCATTTGGCGGAAGCTCAAGTATTGACCGTCAAAATCTCGAAGTTGTTGCAAGAAATAATAGGTGAACGGGGAATGACCACTGTTGCGGTAGTTGTCATCCACAAACTCTTTTCCTCCGGCGGCCATCGCTTGCACACTCCGTTTCCGCGCCACTTTTTGATAGTAACGCGCTTCAGGAGGCTGATTGTAATTGGAACGTTTGTCCAACAACGCCCCGCTGAAACACGAATCGCTGATCAGCAAAGTGTGTTGTGCCCGTTCGGCAATGGTTTTGAGCTTACGTAAGATGTTGGGATTGGACACGAAAGTGTGATCCTTCACGCCTTGACCATCCACGGGAATCCAAAAACCTTCCCCTGAATCCGTGAGATGCCCATGTCCGGCATAAAAGATGAGAACACTGTCTTTGGTTTGAACGTCGTTTCCCAGTTGCGTCAATCCTTCCAGAATCGCCGCTCGATCCGCATTCCGTAATAAGCGCACATCATCAAAGCCATAATCCGTGACCAAAATCTCCGCCACGGCTTCGGCATCATTGACCGCCATTTGCAAGGACTCCCAGACCTGATGGGGATCCCTATACTCATTGTTGCCAATCACCAAGGCTCGGTAGGTTCCCCCCAAATATGCCGTTGGCAAAGGATGTGGACTTGTCAGGGGTTCCACCCCTCGCTGAGCCATCCCCATTGGGGGTTGAAATAACCCAAGGACACCGACCACCCACCAGAAAACATTGATCCATCGAAAGGGTTGCATGAGAAAGCACCTCGCTTGGAGTTAATACAGAAAAAGTTAACGAGTCCTCGCCAAACGAAAACCGAGGGAGTTGCGGCGGTACCCAGGAAAGAAGTCGTTGCGATTCGCACACCGCACGAGCTGCGGGAAGCTGCTCCACGAACCACCGCGGATCACACGGCCGTCTCCTGAATCCGTATATTTTGGATACTCTGTTCCCATATACGAATAATCTGATGTGTACTCATCCTCCACCCACTCCCAAATATTTCCTGACATTTGATACAATCCAAATGCATTGGGAAAAAATGACTTTGCAGGAACTGTTTTCCCTCGATATTGTCCCACCACCGAATAAGATCTTTTGTACTTTGCACGAGCATCAAAATTCATCTGAGATGGATCCACCGTATCTTGTCCATTTCCAAACCGTAATTTTTTCCCTCCTTCACGACAGGCATATTCCCATTCCGCTTCACTCGGCAGCCGGAACTGATAGCGACCTTGGTGTTTGGCATTCAGCGTTTTAATAAAACGTTGGGCATCCTCCCAACTCACCTTTTCCATTGGAAGATCATCCCCCTTGAAATGAGGCTCTCTGTCATTCTCCCCCATGATTGCGCTCCAATGGCCTTGGGTCACTTCGGTTTCTCCCAACCAAAAGGTATCCAAACGAACGGCATGAATCGGTTGTTCATTGCTGTAACCGTCATCAAACAAATCTCCCATTTCAAAAGAACCGCCAGGAATCGAAACCATTCGTATGCCGGTATGCGGCTCGGTCCAAACGTCTTGCGGTTCCGTCGGGCTGTCGATTCGTGCGGGAAGCGTGGTGGGGGGCAGGGTGGGTTTGGGACGGATGGTGACTTGAGTGGTCGTGGTAAGCGGCGTGAGGTGGAAAACA
>JANQJU010000040.1 GCA_028281495.1 SAR324 cluster bacterium | reverse complement strand
TCAAAATCGATTGCCCCGCCGGAATAATGCCAGACGATGCATTCAAATCGGAAAAATCGACAACAATTCGTGTGGTGGCTCCAAATCCTACGGTCCATTTGCCCGGACGGAATCCAGCACGATTCAAAGTGGAGTGGTGTCCTGCCACCGGAAAGGGACCTATATTGAACAATCCCCCCAAACCTGGAATGAGTCCCAAGGGATGCCGCAATGTGAGTTGATGGATCTCGCCCCAACCCCAATATTCGGGAGTGGGTCCCAAATCCTCTACTAGTTGCGCCATTCCTTTTTGAAACGCTTCTCTCAACACAGATCCCAAATCCTCGACCTCTTCGGTAGTTCTATTGTCCAACCATCCCAGTTGATTGCCTTGCATGATTTGGAGGAACAATCCTTGGCTCGTATACCCACGATATTCCTTGCTCAAGGCTTCTCCCAAGTCATCCAAAAAGATCGCATCGTGTAGCTTCCAATCGAAATAAGCAAACACCGTCGCAGCTTTGCTTTCCACAGAAAACTCACCATTCCAGTTGCGAAGCAGATCGAGTCCTATTTCGTGAAATGCATTTTCTAGCACCAGCCCTTCATGCACTTTCACAATAATCGGAGCCAAATCGCGTGCCAAGGGAAACACCGAGTCCAATTGGATGTGTTGCATGTCTTCTGGCGATAGTTTGTCTTTGGAATGCATCAGTTCGATGAGGCGGCGCATTCGTTCTCCCGGGGCAAAATAACCTGGAATGGGAAAGGGGACCTCTGCACTCAAGGTGGGATTATTGGCAGAGCCGACCCAACCAAAAGGCGGGTTGAACATAAAAGGCAATTCCTTCGCATGGAGAAACCCTTGCCACTGCGAGGAATACTCCCAGCCTTCTAAAAATCGACGCCCATCGGAAATCCGTTTGGGTAGTGAACCGGCAACCTGCAAACCAATATTGCCTTCACGGTCGGCGTATACAAAATTTTGCGAAATGCCGCTGAAAAGGTGCAACGCATCACGAAATTCCGGCCAGTTTTTGGCATGATTGAGTTGATAAAATCCTTCCAGATCATTGGCATCAGGATCTTCCAAAAATGACCAGCCGTATGCCAATAAAGTCCTCTCCGGTAAACCCGGATAGGTGCTGGCATCAATGATATCACCCACAATCGGACCATGAGGGGTGCGCCGGACGGTGAGGGTTTCTTCATGCCACCATGCTTTCAGGGTTTCAGTGCGCGATTCCATAGGAATCCATTCATTCTGATACCTCACCTTGTTGGGCGACAAGGGAGCATATTTTTCAATGAAAAAGTCGCCTTGATCCGTAGACCAATTGGTCATCCCCCAAGCAATGTGCGTATTGTGTCCAATGACTACAAACGGCATGCCTGGTACCGTCACGCCGATCACCTCCATATCGGGAGTCTTCAGGTGCGCTTGGTACCAAAGCCCTGGGATGTTCAATCCCAAATGAGGATCGGAAGCGAGCAAAGCGTGACCCGTGGTGGATCTCTCTGGAGCCACAGCCCAATTATTGCTGGCACCTTGCCCAATCCAGTTTTGCCAGCTCGCCATCCACGAGTCGTTCTCGCTGAAAGAGAAATTTGAAGTTTGCTGAGGTTGAGGCGGATTGGATTTAGGAAATTGCGACTCAGAGTTTGCAGCCACAGGCAACGATTCTGAGGCGTGAGACGAGATATTTACAACAGAATCTGGAAACACCGATGGCTTTCCCCCCCAATATAAGGGGAACAACGCTTGTGCTGCCTCTTCTCCAACCTGGATACTCAACCGTTCAAAGAAACGATCCTTGGACCAAGAACTATTGAGTGACATCGCCATCAGTCCAATCATTCCAGAAAGATCGTCGAGTTGAAATGGCTCCACTTCAAAGCCTAACCAACTGAGCAATTCGAGTTCAACAGGCAATTCCAACTCCGGTTGTTTGAGATATTCGTTGATACCTCCGTAATAGGCTTCCATCGATTGCTGCATTTCCGGGGAGGCTTTTTGCAGCATTTCCTTGCCTTTGCCGTAAAAATCAAAAGTGCGTATGAAGCGATCCAATCGCAGTACTGGTTCCCAAGGCCCGGCCCACTCGGCAATCCTTCCCTGAGACACTTGGCGAAACAAAGCCAGTTGGAACAAGCGATCTTGAGCGGTCACCCAGCCTAAAGCAAAATACGCATCATCCTGGCTTTCAGCAAAGATATGAGGAACTCCCCATTGATCACGGACCACTTCCACGGGAGCGTTCACTCCCTTAACAGTCCATGTGCCTTCGGTTTGGGGTACTGAATGTTCCATTGACCACCACAGGTTCCCCACAGCCACCACAAGCCAAATGAGCAATAAACAGAGTCCGAAGCCTCCCAACTTTAAAATGAGTTTGATCCATTTCCACATAAAATTCCTAAAAAGATGTTGAAAAAAAAGTTTGATGAAAATTCTTTGAATCAGTTCAAGCTTATTGTCAAAACCACTTTCTGCAATTGTGATGGTCGTGTTTCACAGCAGTTGACAAAGTTAGCAGATTCTTCTAACGGGTGAAGTTCTCCCCACTCTTTCACCCATTCCTCAGGAGGCCTCATGAAACGTTGGATTTTACTTGCCCTACTTTTTGGATTCACTAGCTCTGCCCAGGCTCAGTTTTTACAAGAAATTGACTGGATGAGTGAGCATTATCCCCCTTTCAATTATCGAGAAGATGGAATTGCCAAAGGGATTGCCACCGATGTATTGCTCGAAATTTTCCGCCGAATGGACTTCAAGAAAGATCCCAAAGAAATCCGGTTTTATCCATGGGCCCGTTCTTATCGCGTGCTCCAACAGGAACCTGGGACAGCACTCTATTCCATGACGTTCACCGAAGAACGTTCCAAGATGTTTCGCTTTGTGAAACCGATCTTATTTTCTACCATCGACATCCTGGCCAAAAAAGACCGCAAGCTTCAGATTCAATCTGTGGAAGACATGAATCAATTAAAAATTGGAGTGATTCGGGATGACGTCGGCGAACAATTGATACGCAGTTTGGGAGTCAAAGACGGCAGTATCGAAGCCTCGAATTTTGCCAAAAATATGGTGCAGAAACTCGACCTGGGAAGGCTGGATGCTATTGCTTATGGAGAAGTGAACGCGAAATGGAACATGCGGTTGGTGGGAATCGATCCGACCCAGTATGAGAGCGTGTATGTACTAAAAAAAGCGGAAATGAGTTTTGCATTTCATAAAGACACCGATCCTGATTTGCTTCAACAGCTGCAAAAAGAGTTGGATGCTCTGCATGCCGAGGGCTTTGTCGAAGTTGCTATGAAAAAGTATCTGGAATGAAATTTCCTCTGAAATCGAGTTTCACTTGTCCAAACGTTCCAAGGCTTCTTGAGCCTTGGAATCTCCCCCTTCAGCCGCCTTTCGGTACCATTCGATGGCTTCTTCTAGATTAGCAAAGACACCGATCCCTTCTTCATACAAACGCCCCAAATGATACTGTCCTTCGGGATGATCTCGTTCCGCCGCCCGAGTGTACCAATTGAAGGCCGTGCCCGGCTCCTCTGGCATGCCGTGTCCGGTCTCAAACATGAGGCCTAACAACACCATTGCTTGGGTATCTCCTTGATCGGCAGCCTTTTGAAAAAGTTCTTTAGCTCGCGCCAAATCGGTATTCACCCCCAATCCTTGCTGGTACATGAACCCCAAACGGCGTTGACTTGCCGCATCTCCCTGTTCTGCGGCCTGACGGTACCACGACGAAGCCGTGGAATAATTCTCTTCTTGGTAATAACGATTGGCTTGATCCACCAATTCTTTGAGATCCAACGTTTCCATCATGAACGAGATGGGCGTGGGAGCTGTTGCATCCGTGAGAGGTGGAGTCAGCATGACGGTGATAAAAAACTCTTCGGTAATCTGCGGTTCCCACGGCAGTTCTCGATCCAATTGAAACCGCTGAATGGCCTCGATGGTGATTTTATCAAGTTCTCCATTGGCTTCGGCAATCGGATAACCTCGTTTGGACAATTCGGTTTGGATTCGGGCCACTCGATTCGGATCGTCTAAAGAGCGATAAAAATTTTGTAGGTTTTCCACAACCACGGGATCTCGTTTTGAATGCAAAGGTGAGCAATCCCACCAGGGTAAGGTCAAGTAACGACCCAAACTTTGAATCACCCCCAATTCCAATAGAGACCTCACTGCTTCATGCCGAGCTGCCAATCCTTTGATGGAAGCGTCAAAATCGATCCCGACCCCAAACACGGTCACATCGAAGTCGCCATCCAACCGGGTGTCCTTCAGTTCGATACTGTTCACGGCTTGAGCACGCTGTGCCATGATCATTGAAGGCAATTGCAACAAGTTGATATCCACCGTGATCATGGATGATGTGAGATCACGGCTCACACTGAATCCGCCATCTTCGCCATCTTCACTCCCACCCACACGGTCATTGAGAATGGCACGATCATAGGCAGAAATCGTCGCATCCATATAAATCTTTGGAGAAGGGGCTTGTTTATTATCCTTGGGAAGCGGCAATCCATGCACCTTGAACAAGTTGGCCGAAAGCACAGGATAATTGGCCACATACACCACCTTGCCCCCCACTCCCACAATTGCACTTTGCAGCATGGAGGTGGCTTGTGCTGGAATCTCTCCTCCAGACGCGCCTGCAATTCCGGTAGCGTCTTCTACATCGGAAGAACTGACATACAGTAAGGAAACCCCATAGGCTTTCGTCAGGCCTCCAAAGCATCGCAGGCCTTGAGTGAATTCGGTCCGTGTTGTCTCTGGTGGCGTGCTTTCTGCGGGTTTCACCCAACTATCCGGAATCAGCGAACACGCTCCCAAACTGATCATGACAACAAGGAACACGGAGTAACGTAGTATTGGTGTCAAATAAACGTTCAACATAAGGAAATACCAGCAACAAAGTACGTCTGATAAAGACACCCCACCCGCATGGCAGGACAGAAAGGCATTGGGCTGAGTACAGATTTTTTTGTTTTGGCCTCAAAAGCGACCCTTGTGACAAGGCATGAAATGCACCTGAATGGAGAGCCAAAACTAAAGGATAGGTTTGCAGATGGCATGCCACTACATTGGCAGACATGCCCTCATCAGGAAGGATTATCTAGCGATGAACGTGATGTCACGAGTGATCACATTGATATTGATTTCTCGGACGCGAGCCCCCTTTTCAATAGTCGGACTTGCAATCACCAAGGACGAACCACGTTCCAAGTCGCCCACCAGATCTTGATCTGATTTCTTCCGTTTCAAACGGCGATTCCGAGCTTTGCTCCGCGATTTTTCTAAAGATTCTGACGATTGATAATATTGCAATGCTGGAATCCCTTCTCGATCCGCATGAAGGGAATCCGCGGCAAAAGTCGCCGTCCCAAACAACATCAATAGGGTAAAAATAGCTAATTTTCGCATAATCCTCCGGGGTTAAAGTCGTTTCAGGATTGAAATTCATCTTCTATGCCGTTTTTAGCGTTTTTAACAACAAAAACACAAATCAGAAATCGTTCGAAAGTGCAGGACGTGGCAATATGAGGTGATTTGGGGCCTTCGGACCCTCCGATCAAAATTGAGTATTGTGTGTGACGGGGGGTAAACGCTAGATAATTATCATGGTTTCTCACTTTGTTATTTGCATTTGCCATCTCCGTTTCCCATCTTTCGAAGACTGGGTCTGGCAATGAGCTAATCTTTCAATGAATGGATATCCTTTATGCTTTTGAATTTACTCATCCAGTTGGTTGAGAATGGGAAAGTTCCCGATTCGTTGACCCGTTTTGGGATGCGGCAATTCATTCGCCAGCGTTTGCGCGAAGAAAAACAAGCCGACCCCGAAGCACAACAAAACAAGCTACAAACCTTTGTAAACCATTTAAAACACGATCCCATTGCAGTGCACATGGAAGCAGCCAATGAACAGCACTATGAAGTCCCTGCCTCGTTTTTCCTCAAAGCTTTAGGGCATCGCCTGAAGTACAGTTGTTGTTACTTCCCCGAAAACATTCACACGCTCGACCAAGCCGAAGACGCGATGCTCGCCCTCACGTGCCAACGTGCTGAATTGAAAGAAGGCCTCGATATTTTGGAACTCGGATGTGGGTGGGGGTCTCTGAGTTTGTGGATGGCCGAGCATTATCCAGGGTCTCGCATCACTGCCGTATCCAACTCCAATTCGCAGCGAGAGTTCATTATGGGACGTGCTCACGATCGAAACCTATCCAACTTGGAAGTGATCACTTGCGATATGAATGACTTTCAAACTGACCGCAGCTTTGATCGGGTCGTTTCGGTGGAAATGTTCGAACACATGCGAAACTACGAAATGTTGTTACAACGGATTTCCTCTTGGATGCGCAGTGAAGCCAAATTGTTTGTCCACATCTTCACCCATCACCGTTATGCCTATCCCTTTGAGACCGAAGGCGACGACAATTGGATGGGACGCTATTTCTTCACAGGCGGCATCATGCCATCTGATGACCTGCTCTTGTATTTTCAGAACGATGTGACCCTCGAAAAACACTGGGCGATGTCGGGAATCCATTACCACAAAACAGCTGAAGCCTGGCTCCAGAACATGGATGCCCATCAAGCCACTTTGCTAGAAGTCATGGCCAACACTTATGGTCAACAAAATGCACTGGTGTGGTTCAACCGCTGGCGCATGTTTTTCATGGCAGTTTCTGAAGTTTGGGGATTTCGTAGCGGAGAAGAATGGCTGGTTTCCCACTACTTATTCAAAAAACGATAGGAGGGTTCATGGAACATGTCATTCAAACGACTCGGCCGAAAACTCTGAAGAGACATTTTACCCAACCGATACAACAATTTTCCATTTCAATTTTGATGGGGTTTTTGATGATGACTGTTGCAATTTCGATGTCAACAACAGCTCAAGCTGATGTGACCAATCCGAAACACTACATTGGCAATGCCTACGACCTAAAAACCAAGAAATTTTTGTACTCGGAAGAATATAAGGAGCGGGTAGATGCTGACCTCAACCTATATGCAGATACGCTTTACCGCAACGCAGAAGGAGACATCATTGCCCGGAAAACGATTGAATTTCGTAAAGACTTGAATCGTCCAAGTTTCCGCTTAGAGGATGAACGCGATGGCTATCTCGAAGGAGCCGATGTGGATGAATCGTCGATTCGTCTTTTCTATCGAAAAAGCGAAACTGCGGAGACCAAAGAAGTGACGTTGGCTTCTATGCAAACCGCTGTGTTGGATGCCGGATTTCATTATTTTATCGTGGAAAACTGGGAGGCTTTGATACAGGGTCGCAACATTGAACTCGATTTCATTGTTCCCCACCAACAAGATTATTTTCGTTTCGATTTAACTCGCGAAACCGAGCTCACTTATGAAGGTCGAGAGGCAGTAGTGTTTCGCCTGCAAATTGCCACGTTTTTCCTTCGCATTTTTGTCGAGCCGATCCGCCTCACCTACGACAAAACCACCCAACAGCTTCTCGTGTTCGAAGGCATCTCCAACATCAATGATGCCGCTGGGAAAAGTCATGTGGTTCGAATGGAATTGGAATACCCTGAGAAAGCCGAGGCTTCCCTCCAATGAGCTCAAAAGTCCTTTCCCACCAAATCCATCCCTTGAGATACCGCTCGCCGCGGATGTTTTTGCTTGAGTGGACTGTGCAGAAACCGATTCAATGCCGCTAGCAAATGGGGTTCCAGATCGGGTTCGTGTTGTACTTCTTCACGAACAGCCAATGAGGTTTTGACATGATGAACGGCAAAAATAGGCAATCCCAAACCGTGATCGAACAGGTGAGCGATGGTTTCGTTCCAGAATTCCTCAGGGTTGGAAACCTGCCAGGCATCAGCCTCCGTTTCTGTGCCCAGGTGGGGGAGATTGCGTCCGAAAAAACAGGCAATTTGCAATAAACCGGGCTTCCAAAATTCGGGAAACTTGGCCGATTGCACACGAACCGCATTGGCAAATGTCAGCGCATGAGTGAAGTCAAGCCAGCCGGTGTTGTCTTTTGGGTGCTGATGAATGAGTCTCTCTTTTGATCGATCAAAGTTCAGCATGTTGGCTGCATTCGCCTTGGTCAAATGCACATATAATGCTTCGGGTGAAGTTTCAGATGCTTGCTCCACGACCCATTTCAATGCCTGCTTGATGGATTTTTTTGGTATTGGCGGCAAATTTGGCTTGTCGGTAGATCGTGTTGTATTGGAAGCAGGGCCGAATTCGGGGAAGGCTTCCAAACTCGGAGCATAGCTGGCAAAGTCGGGGATCAAATCTTCACGGGTGGTGTAGCACAAATGTCGAACCAGGCTCAGCAAAAGCGGCGCTTCTACCGCCTGTCCCAGACGTCGAATCAGATAACCCGTTTTCACTACATAAATAAGAGAATGGCCAAAATCATTGTAGTGCTTTAAAGCCGCACTAGTCAGAGTCCGTTCGAGATCTTCAAACCCCAGGCCAGTGGCCAAAGCCCCTCGGACTAAGCTGGCAGCTCTTGATTCGTCTTCTTGTTCAATCGCATCGGCTAGGGCTTGAGATGTGTAGGGCAGAGATTCTTCAGCATATGGAAACTCTTCATGACGGATCACATCAAAGGCGATGTGATCCAAGGCTTCTGTCAGGGCGGTCAATTGCAATTCGGGATCTTCCGGATGCTCATCGTAGAGAGCCAGCCAATCAGCCATCCCTGCATAAGCATGGGTGGTGCCAAACTCCAGTTGGGATGCCGACCATTCGATCGCAAATACTAACGCTCGCGTTGGATCCAACTTGTGGAAATGCAGACGAACCAGCTCACGGGCAAGGCGCCCATAGTCACGCTCATGCAGGGCTTTGCGAAGCGCTTTCAAGATCTGCCGCAATACCACTTCCGGTGAGAGTGGCGAGAGGTCGACCCAGATGTATCCTTCCTCTTCACGAGTCGCATAGGTGCGCACGTTGTCGCCTCCTAACACATTTTCTCCATTCGAAAGATCAAACTTCCAATTATGCCATTGACAGGTGAGTATACAACTCTCATCTACCGAGCCTTGCGACAAAGGATACCCTTCATGTGGGCATCGATTGTCCAATGCAAACGTCCTCCCTTCGTGTTGCAGCAGAGCGATTTGTTTGGCCCCGCTGCGAAATACCATCGCTTTCTTTTTCTGCAAATCCTCTACTTTCACTGCTTTTGTCCAATTCATAAAACCTCCATCTCCGTGATTGATTACCGCGTAAACGACAAAAGATTGTCTCAAACTGCATTGCCATGCTTCAACGAGAAGTATAGCACCTTAGTTTGTAAAGTATTTATTTTACAAAGTACGTAATACAAAGCTTAAATCGCTTTGTAAATAAAAAACTTTATAAAGTCAGTGAATAAAACACATATTTGTTACTATGTTGTTTTTTGAATGTTACTATGTTGTTTTAAATACGGTGTTCTGTTGTTCCTTATTTTTCAAAAGAAGGAGTGAACAGAGTTGTAAGTTGCCTATTTTTGAGATTACTTGTCAGGTTCGGGGGTTGCCCATCATTAATACTCAAGTTTCCACACGATATAATAGGGGGTTCAATGCTGAAGGGGATTGAAAGAATAGCTAACGAGCTGAGTATTCAGAAAAAATTTCAGATCATCTTGTCGATCAATATTTTACTGGCAGGTCTTAGTATTTTTGGTTTAGTCGAAGTCGCGAAAACGGGACATTTCACTTTTTTGGAACGGGAGCATGTGGAAGGTGTTCTGTTAGCGAACATGAAGCTAGATGAATTTGAACGCAGTTTGCAGAACGGAGCTTCTCCAGACAACACTCTCGTATCGAAAAGCTCTTCCGATCCTAAAAATACGGGGCTGAAAGGCTTGGTGTTTTTTATCAAGGAACAACCGATACAATGTTTGGCAGCCGTGAATTTCTTTGAAGACCTTTTATTCCGAGTCTTGGGCTTCGGTGAGGCATTGGACCTTTGTATCAAAGACATAAAAGACAATGACATTGCCCTAAAAAATATTGATAACTATTTGTCAGGAAGAATGGATGCCACCAGTTTTATCGCCAACTTCCGCAATTCCCTCAAAGAGTACAACACCAACTCTGAGCGATTCGCGGTACTCATTCCAGAAATTCGAAATTTTGTTGTCACGATGATGCTCACCACCATCATCGTCATCACCCTTCTCTCTTCAGGCATTTCCTACCTCATCTTAAAGAGCCTCAAGGAGCCTCTGATGAACCTCATTTCCACGGTAAAGGAAATTGAAGACCACAATAAGCTGAGTCTGCGTATCAAAGAATCTGGCAGCACGGAAATCATGCGAGTACAGCGGTACCTCAACAACATCTTTGAGAAATTTGAACGAATCATCCAACAGAGTAACAAGTTGAGTCAAACCCTTCTATACATTGCCCATGAATTACAAAACATGACGGAACAGTCGGTTTCCCGGATCGATAACCAAAGCCGAGAAACCGAGCAGGCGGCCCATATGATGTCGCAGATTTCGCTGACGCTGAACGAAACGGCTCGGAACACTCAGCAAGGAGCCGATCTTACGGACAAAGTGAGTGAACAAACCGAACAAGGGGGAGTGACATTGAATTTAGCCATTGACTCGATCACGAATATGGTGAGCAAAGTGAGCGACTCCACGGACGCCATCCTGTTGCTGGAGCAAAGCAGCCAAGAAATCGGGAACATTGTCGATGTGATCGGTAGCGTTGCGGGGCAAACCAACATATTGGCCCTGAATGCAGGCATTGAAGCAGCACGTGCAGGAGAGCATGGTCACGGGTTTGCGGTGGTTGCAGACGAAGTACGAACCTTGGCACAAAAAACAAGAGAATCCACTCAAGAAATCAACGATATTGTGGAACGTCTACAAGGAGGGGCGAAACAGGCCGCAAATTCGATGATCGAAAGTAAACGAGCCGGTGAACATACAATCCAACAAGCGACTGAGGCAGGCCAGGTGCTCCAATCGGTGACCTCGGCGATGGACCAAATCCGGGGGTTGACCACACAAATTGCCTCGGCAACTCATGAACAAAGCACCACCGTTGAGGAAATCAATCGCAACATCCAAGGGATCAACGACGTAACAAAAGACACCAAATCCAAAATTCAAAAAAACCAGGAACAAGCCCTTGTGCTACACCGATTTGCTGGAGAACTGAAATCTTTGATTTCAATATTCAACGTCTGATATCGGAGACGTAGACAGGCATGCCTCTCACCTGACTAGAAAAATTCATGCAACAGCTTGGGCAGAAATTGATGGGTAGAGAAGCGACCGAAATAGCCTTCGGTTGCTTGTGTTTCATCATATTTTTGGACGGAATCCGGCGTCAACCCAGGGCTGCAAATCAAAAGGGGCACAGGGCCTTCGATATGACAACCACGCAGACTCGACGTGCAATGATCCGCAATTACGGCAACACGCAGCGGGGCCTTGAAATTTTCTAAGGCACGGCCCAACTCCTGGTCAATTTTTTCTAAAAATTCCGTTTTCACTTGAGGAAGGAGATCGTGCGCTGCGATATCAGTTCCTTTGATATGAACCAGCACCAAGTCATAGTCCGTCAACTTTTGCACGGCATAGCTGAATTTAGCTTCTAAATCAGTATCCAGGTTTGCGGTCATGGAAGGAGAAGAGTAGGTGTCCATGCCTATCATTTCGGCCAGACCGAGCACCGTTTTTCCCCGTGCGATACACAGTCCCTTGAGAGGATTGTCTCGAATTTGAAAAGCCGGCAAACGGACGAACGCCCCTGGATCGCGAGTCAACACAGCGTTTGCCGGCATAAGCCCTTGCTTCAAGCGTGCTTCATTCACAGGATGTCTTTCCAAAACAGATTGTGCCGCCTGCTCGAATTGATCTAAAAAGATTGCCGTTCGTTGAGCTGCCAGATCGTCGGGATCAATTGCATGCGGTGTGATTCGTAAGCCATGCGGATTCGTATCTTTAGGGTCACTTCCAACGATCTTTGCCGACAATCCTGCCCCTTTCATCACCAGGGCAAAACGATGTTCGGTGCCTGCTCCTACAGTGAACTCCACTTCCGAATCCAAAGAAGCCGCCATTTGGTTGAGCGCATGGGTCAATTCTTCCGTTCCTTCTCGGATTCTCCCCGCCCGACGATTTTTAACCCGTCCATTTTTTTCTATACAAGCAAAGTTTCCGCGCAAAGCAATATCGCCCGATTGAATTGGCAGATTGGCTCCGAATGCCTCGATAGCACCGCGTTTGAGCGGATAACGTTCTGCATCGTAGCCTAAGATAGCAAGCGTTCCTTCGGCAGTACTCGCAGCGACCCCATTGGATACAGGATCTGCTAAGCCACATTGTCCCTCTTGAGCCAGCCGGTCTAACGTTGGCAGATGAGCGGCTTGGAGAGGGGTACGATTCCCCAATTCTGGAATGGATTCGTCACCCACACCATCCAAAATGACGAGCAAAGTCGGGTATTGGGTTTTCATGAAATTCTACCAAATATTTCATTAAGGCAATTAACACACTTTTAAATAAACTAATAAAAACTTAATATAACGAACGAAATAGAGTAAAGCCGAAAACATCCCCCCTTGGGTCAATCATGTATAGAGACTTCTTTTCGTTTCAAATCGTGGAGAACTTGGCTACCTAACTGCTTTTGTAGATTCGCAAGTACAATCTGGACCAATTCATTGCTCGCTTGATCAAAATCGTCGTTTTCGACGATGTCGATATCTTCTCCCTGGGCCTGTTCCACAAAGTAATCGTGGACATCACGAATCTTTGAAAAATAGCTTTGATATCGATCTGCTGAGCGTGTTTGGGTTTCGTGCTGTCGGAAATCGAAGCGGGTGTGATGCGCAGCTTCATCGGTGAGGGAAAGAACAATTGGAATGTGGTAGGCTTGGTTTTTCAGATCATCGAATTGGATCAAAGAGGGGAGCAAGTGCACGCCTTCAATAATCACATTGATGTTTTCTTGAATAGCGCGTTCGACCACAGCTCGCACTCCCACAATGACCTTTGCTGCTTGCCACGTGAACCCAGCAATGATTTGATCTTCCTCTTTCAAGCGGCTGACAACTTCGAGATGAGCGACCTCAAATGAAGACGTGTGTAAGGCAGGAAGGATTTGTTCAGTGAACACCATTCGCATGATCTGGCGAATCATATCCGTACCGTTGACTTTGGAGATATCCAATCGAGACGCTAACTCGGTGGCTAAAGAAGACTTTCCAATTCCCACCGCCCCTCCAATGTAGATGATCATAGGGCGATCCAGCCGCTTGAGCTGGGTTGCAATCTCATAAAATTCGGCAGTCTCCGGCCCTTCTTCGTACAAAAGTTTTTGGTAGACTTGCTGATACAGAAGTTGTTGATCAATGGACTGAATGTTTTCTCGAACCATTTCCTGTTGAATCTCTTGTGCCATCTCATAAGCCCGCCCCGGTGAAATTCCAGCCGCTGTCAGCGACTTCGCTAACAGGCCTCGCGAAAAGGGAAAACTACTTTCGTGATGCAGCACCCGAATCACCGACAGGACATCCGTTTGAGGTTGATCTAATTTTTCCAGAAACGTTTTTCCATACCGCTTTTTAATTTCTTCGTTGATCACGGTTTTGAGAGCGTAGGTTGTGATGGACTCGGTTTTGGAAAGCCGCTGCTTTACGTCTTGTGCAGTTTTATAAGCTTTTTTGAATTCCATCCCGCGTTGTACGAGAGAGTGGGTCAACATCCCTCGCATGAAGGGTTGGACCTGCTTGTTGGAAGAAACAATTTTTGTTTTGCTCATAATTGGCTCCGGCCATCCTAATTTTGGCTTTCAACTCTTTTCGAGAAATTTCAGAAACCTTAGCTCAATCCGAATTAAGAATAAAGTAACCCCGTTCTAGAAGGATCCCTATGCCAGGATTGCCTAAATTTTCTTTGCTCAAACACTTCGAAACATCGGCTCCGTTGATCTGTGATGGAGCCAAAAGCAGCATATTGCAACATCTCGGACTTCCCCCCACAAACGCCTGTTTCATGGCGAACCTCTCTCATCCACAATTGGTCCCTCAAGCGCACCAAGCGTATGTTAAGGCAGGCGCTGTGGTCTCTCGAACTAATACTGAAGGGGCACATCGATTCACATTGACGGCTTTGGATATCGACTCTCGCATCGAAAACCTGAATAACAATGGTATGGCATTGCTACGAGAAGGGATTGGGATGCGTGGGATTCCAGCTGGAAGCATCACCTCAGTCCGGAAAGAAGTTACGGGAGAGATTCCACTCCATCAGGTCGAACACGCGTATGGTGAACAATGTATCTATTTATCGGATACAGGGGCGCGTTTCTTGATGCTTAGCGAATTTGAGGCTGTGGAAGATTTACAGCTTGCCGTTCGGGTTGCAAAACGGTCAGTGCAGAAACAAGTCGTGGGCTACCTTCGCTTGTCACCCGGTATGGTCTTTTCGAAACTCGTTCCGCAGTTGGAATCGCTGCTAGATCTGGATTGCGATTTTCTAGGAATCCAAGCGGCCTGGGATTATCCGGAGCTTGCCACGTGGGCTGAACAATTGGTGGAACATTTCGGAATCCTTTGCGTCTTGCTAGACGAACCCAAGCCTCTGCCTTTTGGGGAAGTTGCTCCAGAGTATGCTCAGATCTCCCAGAGCCTTCTTCACCAAGAGATTGCAATGCTCGGAGGGGGTCGACACACCCACCCGGCACATGTGCAAAAAATTTCTCAATTGGTCCACACGATGTATAGCAAGTGAACCTTTTTTTCACTTGACGGTTGGAGGGCTACCATTGTACGAGTTTGGTAAAGAACCACGGGGTTATTTTCAAAGATAAGACTCCCTTTTCAGCTCCAAACTTACCAAGTATATCAGGAAATCGGTTCCTCCATTCCTATTGATCTACCCATATCTTAAGGACTCGTTATGAAATTGAGTATTGGTCTAAAAATCAATGGATTGAACATCTTTGTCCTCATATTAATTTTTATCAATGTGGGGGCCGCGGCGAACAACTTCTTCGAAATTGGTGATCAAGCATCAGAAATCCGAGCTGAATTGGAAGCATTGGAACCAGAAATGCGGAAGATACGGGATGCCAACCCAGAGATCGCCAACAACATGAAAACGAAAATCGACATTCTGAAAGAACGAGCCGCCGAGATCGAAGAAACCCGAAGCCAAGCAGTCGTCTGGCAGATTTTGATTTTAATGTTCAATGTGGTGATTGGCACGATTGCCAGTTTTATCATTTCTCGCCAGATCACACTTCCGCTGAAGGCTTCGGCCAATTTACTGCATCATATCGCCCAAGGCGACTTAACGCAGCCGGACCTCAAGGTGACCACTAGAGGGGAAGTTCGCGTTATGGCCGACGCCCTGAATGAAATGAAACACGATTTGACCGGCATTTTCAGCAAGGTGTTGAAAACGGCTTTAGAACTCGAAGCCTCTGCTCACGAAATGGTGACTGCTATTCATCGCAGTGCCAACGTTTCCAAGCAGATTGCAAGCGATGCGGAAGACCAAGCGATTTCTGTGCATGAAGCTGCCGATGCGATGGACGAAATGGAAAACAGCATCCGCACGGTAACGGATAGTACCCATCAGGCCTTACAATCTGCTAATGCTGTCAACAAGCAGGCAGAAGTTGGAGAGACTGCGGTCCGGCAAACCGTGGAAGCGATGAAGCAGATTGAGGAAAGTTCGGATAAAATCGAAGCGATTGTGGCTGTGATCACCGACATCACCAACCAAACCAACCTGCTTTCGTTGAATGCGGCGATTGAAGCAGCCAAAGCTGGAGAAATGGGAAAAGGTTTTGCCGTGGTTGCCGACGAAGTGAGACGCCTTGCTGAGCGTTCTGCAAGTGCTACTCAAGAAATTTTTGAGCTGATTCAGGAAAGTACGGAGCGGGTGAATAACGGAACTCAGCTCGTCCAAAATACGGAAAAAGCATTGGATGAAATTATTAAAAATGTGCAAGAGACCAGCGCCCTCATCCAAGGCATTGCTGACGCAACCGCCACTCACGACGAAAAAGGACAGCATATTGTTGAAACGCTGAAGGATGTGGACACAATCAGTAAACGGACGGCGGATGGTACCAACAACTTGTCCAAAACGAGTCTCGATTTGGAAGGCACTGCCGAAGATCTGGAAAAAGCAGCCGAAAGTTTGCACCACACCATTGAAGAATTCAAATTGCCGGATGCTTCCAGCTCTACTCCCGCCACGGCACAGCAACAGCTGACTTCAGTGAGTATGGAAGATGCAATGTCCTACCGAGACGAAGACAAAGAAGATATCGATGATGATCGCGTGACTCTGTAACCGGACCGCCCGATCAAAACGCCACTCCCGTTTGACACACCTCATTACATGTGGCCTCTCGGTGGCCACATTTTCCCACGACCAACCGACCATTCAAGCATTCGCAACGCCCACTCCAGCGCGGGTCAATCAAAGCGTCTCCTGGCAATCGATCTAGCGGAATTCGGGTGACGTCGGAACCGCAGGCACTTTCCTGACGCCAATAGTTTTCTAGCTGATCGGGAGCAGGAGTGAACGACTCTTGTGCAGTTTCCCAAGGATCGTTGCATTCTAAAAAACATTCATCGTATTGCTCATAACACCCGCTTCCAAAAATATACCCTTTGGCGTCTTCACTACACACAGGATAACCCCATTTCGGATGCCGACGGAGGCATTGCGCCATGCACTGAGTTTCTTCTGAATCCGGGGTCCCAAAACCTTCCGCACTTCCGAAATTGCCTTCATCCGCACCTTGAGACACGATTAAACCCGCAAAGGCGATGCTGAGAACGAAACAAAAGACGACACACCCTGCCGTTTTCAGCAAAATCTTCCCGCGTCTAGAACGATCGCCTTCCGGAGAACGCTTCAATAAGGGTAACATCATCCACATAATCCAAATCTCCTCCTGCGGGGATCCCACGGGCCAATCGGGTAATTTTTGCGACTTGGGGTCCCAAGGTTTGTTGCAAATACAAGGCGGTGGCTTCACCTTGGACGGTTGGATTCGTCGCCAAAATCAGTTCTCGGACACCCCCTTGTTCAATTCGCTTTTCCAGCTGCCGAATTTTCAACTGTTCTGGACCAATCCCTTCCAATGGTGAAATCGCCCCCATGAGCACGTGATAGACTCCTTGATAAACCCGGCTTTTTTCGATGGGAAAAATGTTATTGGGCTGCTCCACCACACAAATGGTTTCATGATGGCGTGCCGGATCCGTACAGATGCTACACGGGTCGATTTCGGTAAACGAAAAACACACGGAGCAAAACCGAATCCGTTTCTTGATTTCAGAAACTGCATTGGCCAAATTTTCTGCTTCTTGCGGGGAATAACGCAGCACACCAAATGCCAAGCGCTGAGCCGTTTTGCGCCCGATGCCGGGCAACTTGGAAAACTCTAAAATCAAACGTTCTAGTGAATCGGGGATTTGCATAACTTCACTCCTTTGGACAACTAGTTTCACTCATATGACCGGGCACAGCGAAAGCCTATAAACTCAAATGTCAGCGAAGGGGACCAATAAAACCGGCAATAAGAACACGTGGCCTGTTGAGAATGATGCCAAGATCCTCCACGGGCCACTCGGAATTCTCCTTCACGCGGCCCTTGAGGTCCTTTCTTAGGGGACCATCCATAATAATCTTCGGCATAATAGTCCTGCACCCATTCCAAGACATTTCCTAAGATGTCGTAAGCTCCATAACGGTCCGCGTTGGCCGTGCCCACTGCGCGTGAACGTCCTCCTGCATTCGCCTGAAACCACGCATGATCCGATAATTCTTCTACTGGTATGGCTTGAGCTACTTTTTCCCATTCTGCTTCGGTGGGCAAGCGTTTCTTGTGCCATTGACAGTATTGGAGGGATTGCTTCCAAGTCACGCCGACCACTGGTTGGCTCGGATCATTCAGGCGTTCTACTTGCTGAAATGCGCTAGGGGTGCAGGCCTGAGCATCCACGCACGTTTGGTAATCCTGATTGCTGACTTCCTTTTGGTCGATATGAAAGGCATCCAATTCAATCTGGTGCCTCGGTTTTTCGTCTTTAGCCCCCGAATCGCTGCCCATAAAAAAAGGACCTGCTGGTATGGTGACCATCCCATAAGGAGGCAACGGCAGGGCTTCAATCTCTTGACGCAACGTGGTTTGCATTTCAGTACTGAGTAATTTCCCCCCCCATTGGTCGAGCCTTTGTATGGCGTTGATCCGATCCTTACTTTGAATCAGATCAACGATTTCTTGATGGAATGTCGTGGACATGGAACGTTGGAACTCTAAAATTTCCGATTCCTGGGAAGAAGTCACCAATTGCAATCGCAAATTCCAACGCTCCCACAGGAATTGCCAATTCCGGGCCGCCAGCAAGGCCATGAGTTGCTGAACAGCGGCCTCTTGGATCGCAAGCTCATACTGTTGTATTTCGGAGGTTTCAAAAAAAGCCGCATCAGCATCTAAAGATTGTTTAGCATTCCACCATGTCTCCGGTGTGGTCAATGTTTCCACTTCGACGGCAGCCTTTTGTTTCTGTAGCTCTGCCTCAATTTGTTCAATCAATGGGTGATCAGGATATAAAGTACGAAACGCGACCAGCCGCTGGGTCGTAGGCCGACGGAGTTTAGCATCCAGCCAAATGAGCCAGCCTTCGGCTTCTTGGCTTTCTGGAGAATGGTCTGGGGTGATGGCCTCCAGTTCTGATTGGGCCAAGTCCCACTCTTTGCTGGTCATGAAGCCCTTGGCAAATGCCAAGCGACGCTGATTTTCGTAGATGGCGACCGGCTCCAATCCGGGAGGCGAGATATCGTTGGGGGCAAATTCTAAGGGAAGGGAGGTGATCACCTCCTGACGATTTCTTTGAATCATTCGAAACTGGACCCGAACCCCCTGAGGGCGATTGGAAAGAATACCGTAAAGGACCAAGGGGGCTTGAGCGGCTTCTGCAATCTGTTGGGTCGCAGTAAAGAGTTTTTGCTGGTGGATGGCTTTCCAATGCGTCCGCAAATGGGTTTCGGTGAATTCTGGTTGAACAACAGCAAATTGTGTTTGCACGCTCAACAAGTCAGTCAAATGAGATTCAATGGAGCGATTCAGTTTCAAGCGGGAAGGGCTAGGAGAAGCAGCGAAAGAGACCACGAGCAATCGTCCCTGAGGATCGACACGCTCTTCTTCAAGGTCAGATTCAAGGTTCTTTTGGAGTTGCTGTACGAAGGAAGCCAGTTCTGCTTCTGCGGAAGCATTCATGAACACATCTTCCGCTTTACCAAAACATGGGAGAAGCAAAAGCAGCCCCACTATGGCCGAAGACCATCGCCATCCTGGTGTCATTGCTCTCTGGGAAAATACTGGTCGGGTTGCCGCGCGGTGGAAAAGTAAATGCCAAAAGGGTGCACGATTCTCATGTCAACCCCGTGTTCTTGAGGATCCCAATCTTCGGGGTAGGGTTCGATTTTTTTACCGGCAATCAAGCGCAAACGGTGTTGAAACTCTTGTTCCCCGGCTTTCAGTTGGTCCAATAGGTGTTTAGCCCGGCCCACAATTTCATTGACCTCCTTTTGAGAAGCGTTCGACGATTCCATGTTTTGTTTTTGCCACGCTTCCAAGATTTTCAAATTGCGATGCGAAACGGTGTATTCGGCTCTCACGTCGATGGCCACTTCGGCTTCCTGGATCAAAGTTCCACACTTATTGTGAACGCGGCCGCCTGGAATACGCAATTCCGTATACTCCGTTGTTTTGCAGGTCGGGCAGTGCAACCACACCAAAAACCCGGGAATTGGGCCCAGTTTTGCCTTTGCTTTCTCTTTAGATTGCGAACGCCATTCGCTGAGATTGATAACTTTGCCCATGCGCTAGTGACCTTCAGAAAAATATGTTTAGCGAGGAAATTCGGCTTGGATTATTCATCTTCTGCCGGTTTATTGATCCGAGTTTGCCCGGTGTTCGGGGACTTGTCTAGTTCATTTTTAACCCCAGTTTTGAATCGGCCAATCGTTCCTCGAAGGGCTAGCGCATAGTTGGAAAGGTTTTGCACTTCTTCGGTCTGTTGATGGGTCGTCACGTTGATTTCGTTCATGTTGTCAACGCAGTGCGTACATTTTTCTTCCAGGTCATGCATCATATTTTGTAGGTCTTTGGAAGCCGTCACCGTTTCTTGAGCCACCCCTTCCAAATGGCGGATCATATCCACCCCATTGGACGATTGCTGTTTCATATCTCCCATCACATCCCCCGTATCCTGGATTGCCGTTTGTGTGGATGTGATGGCAGCACTGATATCGTGAGTCAAATCTTGAATTTGAGAGGCCAACCCCTTGATGTTGTTGGCAATGCTTCCCATTTCGTCAGCAACCACGGCAAACCCTTTGCCTTGCTCGCCCGCTTTTGCGGCTTCAATCGCCGCGTTGAGAGCGAGAGTACTGGTTTGATTCACCATCTCGGCAATTTTTAAGGAGATGGACTCAATCGATGACGACAGCACATTGATCTGTTCCAGATTCGCCTGATCTTCTAAGTTGGAATCGATTCCCCGTTGAGCACTCTTTTCTGTTCGTTCCAAAGCACGAGACAATTTCTGCAAAGATTGAGAGATCTCTTCGCTGGCAGTTACGTTTTGATCCATGCCCCCTGCTGCATCAATGGCAATATGATCGAGTTGCTCCAATCGCTTCAACACCGCTTTGGCATTGGTTGACAAACCATGGATTGAAACTTTCAGCACGTTGCCTGTCTCTTCCAACTGCAATTCTTTATTTTCAATCTCAACCAAAGCACTGCGTGTGTTCTCAAGCATCTTCTTCATCGCTGCCAAAAGCCTTCCCGTTTCGTCATTCGAACTCACGCTAATTTCCGTGGTCAAATCTCCATCTGAAAGCTTGTTCGCAACACTGACTGCGACTTGCAGAGGGCGGGTGATCAAACGCACGATGTAGAAACCAATCAGTCCAAAGACGACCAACACTCCCGCTCCAGCAATCAGCAACCGAGTGGCCACCTGCGTTTGCACTTTATCCGTGTCTTCCACAATAAAGAGCGAGAGTTCAGTGATTGCGAATTGCATTTCTCCCAAATTCGGAAACACACCGCGAACCGCCTCCACCACCTTATCGATATTGACCATCAACTGCCCATCAATCTCGACCAGTGCATTGAAATTCTTCAGGTAATTGTCCCACAATTGAACGAGTTGATTTTTTAGATTGGGAGGAAGCAGCGTGCTATCACGTACCAATTGTTGAATGCGAGCCACACGCTTGCGGACATCTTCCACATAATTTGGGGTGCCGCGTAACAAATAATCTTTTTCATGCCTGCGGATCATCAACATTTCGACCAACAAGTAGTCGCTTTGTTGCTCTTTCAACACCGCCTCCACCGCATGCACACTTTTGCGAAACTCTCCCCGCATGCCTTCGGTTTCACTCAGTCCTTTTTGTTTGCGGAGACGAACCGTTTCATCAAAGGAAGTGCGGTAGATCTTCAAGTTATCACGTACTCGCAACACGGGATCTCGAAAGGCTTCGACGTCTTGCATATTTTGGCTACGGTCTAAAACAAAGGAGATCTGTCGATCTGCTTCATCGACCGCGTCATGAAATTTCTGAATATATTCGGCATCGCCTTTCCAAATAAAATGTTGCTCAAATTCACGTGCTTCCAACACAAAATGATCAATTTTACCCGTGGCAGATTCGATGAGCTTGACTTCGTGCGTCAGATCTAGGGCACGACGGATCGTTTGTAGTCCTTGGATTGCAATGAGGATGATGGCCGTGGTCACTGCTAAAAATAAGATTACGGTGCCACCAATCTTAGTGCCAATAGAAAAGCTTTTCATTCCCGTCCCTTCCGAACCGGTTTGCTAAATAGAACTTCTCCACTCCATGATGCCTTTCTCCCAATTTAGGATACCCCACGATTCCGAAGTGCAGAAATAAGTGAATTATAAAACACCTTCCCCCCAAGGTTCTTAAGCAATTTCCAAACCTTCATTGGAAACTGCGAGCTAAGACTTTCGTTTATAGATGTAAAAAATCTAAAAGATCAACTCTTTACTCATGCTTCGGAGATGCTTCTTCCAAGGCCTCGTTCTGTTGACGTTCCGGATGATTGTAAGGCAACGCCGCGCATTGATCGAAGTTAGTGATTTCCAGCATTTCCTCGGACATGTAAGCCTGAGAAAGGTCCACGTTTTCCCAAGAAATGCCATCTAGGGAGCAGTGTACAAACTTTACCTTTTGCAACCGAATGTGCTTCCAATCGCTGCGGTCAAATCGGCAATTGGAAAAAATGGTATACATGAAACAGGTCGACTGCAAAGTCGCTCCAGTGAAATCGCAACCATGAAATCGATGAGGCTGTCCCTCCCGCATCCAACGGGCTTCACTCAAGTCCACCTTACGAAAACTGCAACGGTCATATTGATGCACACCCTGGAAATGCACACCTTGAAAAATGCTTTCTTCGAAATCGTAATATCTCAAAATGCCGTCTTCCGCGAATGCCAAATTGAATTTTTCATCCAAGTACAGGTGATGCCTCAAGGCGGTTCCAATTTTCGGAAAATCCTCCTGTGACAATTTGGCGAGCATGGCAGGAGGAGACTCCGAGGGGGGTAAATCCGATTGCTCCTCAGACTCAGTGAACTCCGGTTGATCGGTATCTGTGAATTCCTGTCGATCAGTATCAGCGGACTTCGATTGGTCTATCTCTGATTCTTGTGTTTCCGAGATCTGATGCTCGGACGAATGGTTTTCTTGGCCATTTGCTGAAGAGGCATTCCCATTTGCTGAAGAGGCATTCCCATTTGTTGACGAGGTATTACCATTTGCCGATGGAGCGTTGTCTTCGGTCGTTTTTTTGTTTTTAGACCGTCCTAGTAGATGTGCATTTCGTTCAAACACTCCACGCCGATGGAGTTCTGACAAATAGAGTTCGCTTTGAAATTTAGCGTGTTGAGCTGCATCGCGAATCCGCTGCTCCAATTCACGGTAATAGCGTTCCACTTGGCCATATTCGGGATGTCGCTTTTTATTAAAACGCTGCCAAATCGACATCTTGCCGTGCAAATCTTTGAGATAATTCCAGGTCTCTTCACGTTCTTTGCACAACTGATAATAGGGAGCTTGTTGGTTTTCGGTGCGGGTTTGGATTTCTGCAATCGTGCGGTCTAACAAATCCAAATCTTGGATCAGCATGGCTTTACGAGCGACCGATGCTTTGGCAATTTGATCTTGAATCTTTTGAAGCAGTTTCTTGGATTCCTTCAGGGGTAAGTTGGGAAGCGAAGCGGTATGAGGAAACACCGCCAGAACATCCTTTCCACCAAAAACCCAACGAAGAAACCAAATCAGCAATAAAATGCCAAAACCAACGGCAAGTAGGAAAAGGTAGAAAGAAAATTCGAGGGCGGTTCCGAGCATAACAAGTCTTTATAAATTTTCTAAAACGCGATCACCCATTTCTTGGCAACCAACCTGTTGTTTGCCTTCGCTCATGATGTCGCCGGTACGATAAGTTTCCAACGTTTTGATCACTGCATTTTGAATCAAAGTATCTGCATCGCCTTGATTGAAGGTGTAGCGAAACATCATGCCCAGTGACAAAATTGTTGCCAACGGATTGGCCAGGTCTTTCCCAGCAATGTCAGGAGCCGAGCCGTGAACCGGTTCGTACAACCCGTTGCTGCCTCCGACGCTCGCCGAAGGCAGCATACCAATCGAACCCGTCATCATGGCTGCACCGTCGCTTAAAATATCTCCAAACATATTCGTCGTTACAATCGTGTCGAACTGCTTAGGGGCACGAATCAGTTGCATGGTGGCATTGTCAACATACATGTGATTGAGTTCCACATCAGGATAATCCTTCGACATCTCGGTAACCACGTCTCGCCATAACTCGGTGGCTTCCAACACATTGGCTTTATCGACTGAGGTCAGACGTTTGGAACGTTTTTGCGCAATTTCGAAACCGATTTTGGCTATCCGACGAATTTCGGACTCGCTATAGACCAACGTGTTGCGTCCCACACGTTCTCCATTTTCTTCGGCAACCCCTCGCGGCTTCCCAAAATAGATGCCGCCCGTCAGTTCTCGGACCACCATGATGTCCGCCCCTTCCACGACTTCTGGTTTCAATGTGGAGGCTCCCACCAAATCTCCGTAGATTTGGGCCGGACGGAGATTGGCATAAAGGCCCAATTCCGCACGCAACCCCAATAAGGCCCTTTCGGGACGCACCGAATAGTCCAAGGCTTCCCATTTTGGTCCGCCGACAGCTCCAAGCAATACGGCATCTGCTGATTTGCAAGCTTGTAACGTTTCATCAGGTAGGGGCGTGCCGGCAAGGTCATAGGCCGTCCCACCTACGGGCACTTCTTGGATATCGAGCGTCATGTCGAACCGTTGCGCCACTGCATGGAGCACCTTCACGGCCTGTTGGGTCACTTCTGGTCCGATGCCATCCCCTGGCGTGACCGTGATTTTTGTGTTAGTCATGGTGATTCCTTTCAATTTATTATTAAAAATCAATAAGTTGCCTAAGAAAAGCAGTATCAATTGCCTCCCGCAGTTTTTTATCGAACCTCTATAAAATTGTCAAAATTCCTAACGATCCATGCCTAATTGAGCAAGCCATGCTCAACCAACCCCCTCGACCCGATTTTCGGATTTACAACCGCATGAAATTTTCAGATACATGGAGCGTCAGTCATGGAGGAGAACAATCCAGGGCTAAAGTGGACTAATAACACGAGATTACCGGCTACCGAGTGATGGCACCGTAGCCGGAATCCTATTGGATCTTGTGTTGACTTGAATCGGTTCAAGTCCTTTTCATAACTACTGCACCTCTTTCAGGAGTTTTATGTCAAAGAAGAAGAAGAAACAGGAAAATCCTAAGAAAAAAAATAAAATCTCCCCAATGCAATTTGGCATCATAGGGATCCTCTTGCTGGGCCTAGCCGGGGGAATGGTGTTTTGGAACATGCCTTCAGATGAGGATCTGGATCTCACAGCAATTGGTAAAGGCGAAAACATCGTGGTGCAGGTGCATGATCCCAATTGACCGCACTGCCGCGAGCTGAAGCGAGTGGTCGACTCGCTCAAACCTGAGTTTGAAGGAAAGATTCGTTTTTTGATTGCCGATTTATCATCAAATGAAGGTAGATCGTTTGCTCAATACCAAAGAGTCGGAAGTGTCACTCTCCTCTTCTTTGATCCGAGCGGCAATCGGGTCACCTCTTTGCAAGGGGTCCAAACCGAAGATTATTTGCGACGCGCTTTCCAGCGCACTTTCCGCTTATAAGATTCCCTCTTGCACCCCATTACAATTTGCATTTGGCATCCCGAATCATCCGGGGTGCCCTTTCTCGTTCTCTTCCTAACTTAAAATCAGGGCAACATGACAACACTATGGAAATGGATCACCGCGAGTGTGTGCTGCGGTTTGGTGCCAATTGTTTCGCTTTTGGCTCAACCCGTCACACAGATCCTCTCGGCAGAAACTGAAAGAGAAATCCTTCTGGAATTGCAACAAGATCCCGATCAATTGGAATCCTTCCGGGACACCTATCGCAAAGATGGGGTTTATACTTTATCGATGATGGTGGAAGAAGCACTCAAAGCCAATCAAACCGTGCTGCTGCAACGAGATGAACTGCTGATCTCCGAAGAAGGCGTCGTACAAAGTCGAAGCAGTTTGCTCCCTTCTGCTAATTTTTCGATGTCGTTTGACCGCCGAGAATCACGCAACACCGGATTTTCGGTCTTTGGCGAATCAGCAAATTCCGACGACACTTCAATCGACAACACCTACACCAACAACCTTTCCCTGAGTTATCGCTTTTCGTGGGGGGATTGGATTCGTTATGGCCAAAGTCGCACCAATCAATCGATTGAGCGGACGAACTTGCATCGCACAAAAGACGACATCATTTTTCAGGTGCTTTCCACCTACTTCGATTTGATCCAACGGAATCACGCCCTACGAGTGTTTAAAGATGCAGTGGATCGTTCCAAAGAACAGCTACGGATTGCCTCCGATCAATTCAGCGTGGGCAAATTACGACAAGTGGATGTATTGGAAGCCCGCCAAGCTTTAGAACAGGCTCGGCAAGATCTCCTAGAAGGTTTTTTTGATCGCCAAACGACTCGCACGGATCTGGCCATCTTGGCCAACTGGCACCCCCTTTCTGTGTATCAAATCGACATGCGATTTCCTCAAGAAGAACCCGGCTTTCGGGTGAATGATCCTGAAGTTCAACAAAAATACATTGATAAATTGTTGGAATCGCAGCCTCAATTGCAAGAATTACAATTGCAAATCGAGTCGAGTGATCAATCGATCGAAGCAGCTCGTTCCAATTTTTATCCCACGGTCACCCTCTCCACCGGATACAATTGGACCGACGAAGATGGCTTCACCACTGAAGAAGACAAACGATTGTGGAATCTAAATGCAACCTTGACCGTCCCCCTGTTTGATGGATTCCGAGATGCCTCGGGTTTGGAAGAAGCGTCGCTCCGCAAACAGCAAGCTCAACTCCGTTTGGAACAGGCTCGCTCTCAGTTGAGCCAGTCCGTGATCGATTCATTGCGTACCGTCAATGAAACCGCCAATGCGATTGAAATTGCCAAAACCCAAGTTTCGGTAGCGACCGAAGTGTACAACATCGAAAACAATCTTTTTCAAATTGGCCGCGCCACCAGTTCGGATTTGGCAGAAAAGTCCTTGGAACTCACGCGGGCTGAATTAGTCCTCATCCAAAGTCGTTTTGCGTATAACCAAGCTTTGGCACGTTTGGAGCAAACTCTTTCTCTCTCTCTCGATTGGTCCAAACCTGCGGGAGCGCAAACCATTTTTTAAAATACCCCCCTGTTGGTAAGCATTCATGGCCCATCCCACTTCCCATTATCGAATCTTATGCCTATTTTCTGCGGTTGGAGCTATTGGTTCGGGCAACGGTGGTGGTGTTGAAATTACCTTACGCAACGTGTGCCAGGCACTCCGCAAAAGAGGACATCACCTGGAAGTCTTAGCTCCACACGCTTCGGTACTCGCAGGGATTCCTCTCATCCCTATTGAGGGCAACTTGCAGGAAAGTGCCGAACTCCCGAATCGAAAAGACCCTGTGTCCATTCCTTCTAATGCAGTCCTTGCGAATATGCTCGATTATGCTTTTGCCCAACAGCGTAACTATGACGTGATCATCAATTTTGGCTACGACTGGCTGCCCTTTTATTTGACTTCGTATTTTCACACCCCTTTATTGCATTATGTGAACATGTCTTCTCAAACCGAGGTGTTGGATGACATGATTCGCAAAGTCGCACAACAATTCCCTCTTCAGCTGGGAATGCAGACCCAGTCCCAAGCCGACACCTTTGCCCCCAACCTGCCTCACTTCCGACTGACCAAGGGGTTTGATCTATCCCGCTATCACTATTTGGAACAAAGCGAGCCTTGCCTTGCATGGGCGGGACGGATCATTTCCGTGAAAGGATTGAAAGATGCCTTTATCGTCGCAGACCGTTTAAAACTCCCTTTAAAGATCATGGGTGCCTTATGCGACGAAACATATTGGAATCAAATCACAGCCGACTATTCCCATGTGTCTTATCGGTATCTTGAGTATTTGGAGACTGAAGACTTCCAGGCCGAATTGCGCACTTGCTTAGCCCTATTGGCGCCTATCAAATGGGAAGAGGCTTTTGGCAATGTCGTGGCCGAAGCCTTTGCCTGTGGAGTGCCGGTGGTGGGATATCAGCGAGGATCGTTACCCGAATTGGTTCAGGATGGAAAAACCGGATGGTTGGTGGAGCCCGATAATGTGGAGGCTTTGATTCAAGCTGTCCAAAAGGTGAATAAGCTCCAGCGTTCGGACTGCCGCGCCTATGTGGAAGAACACCACTCGCTGGAAGCAATGGCCGATTGTTACGAAAACTGGATTCAGACTGTGCTGGACCACCGATGAGGCAAAGGCTTTTAATGATTATAAAACCGCTATCCATGCACAACGTTCTGAGGGTTCCCATTGAGAAATGCCACCACGTTATCAACCGCAATATTCATCAGACGCTGACGTGCTTCGTGAGATGCCCACGCAATATGGGGCGTGATGAAACAATTCTTGGCTGCAAACAAAGGAGAATCAGGCGGCGGAGGCTCCTGTTCCAATACATCCAGTCCCGCTCCGGCCAGCTCCCCTCGGTTGAGCGCTTCGGCCAAGGCCAATTCATCAATCAACGGACCTCGGCTCGTGTTGATCAGGAAGGCTGAGGGTTTCATCCAACGGAGCGTGGTCTGGTCCACGAGATGATGGGTGGTTTTTGTCAATGGGCAATGCAAGCTCACCACATCACTTTGTGTGAACAGTGTTTCGAGATCGGTTTGTCGAACCCCATCCTCCATTTCTGGTAAAGGCCGCCGATGGGTTATCAACACCTGCATACCAAACGCCAATGCGAGTTTCGCAACCGCTCTGCCAATCTGACCATAGCCGACAATTCCCATGGTTTTTCCATCCAATTCCATCAAAGGGAAATCCCAATAGCAAAAATCCGGGTTGTGAGACCAACGCCCTCGAATCACCGTGCGATGGTGATATGCCACCTGCTGGCATAGATTCAGCAGATGAGCAAACACCATTTGGGCCACTGTTGATGTGCCATAGCTGGGCACATTGGTCACAACAATCCCTAAGTCGGAGGTGGCTTGGAGGTCCACTATATTATACCCCGTTGCGAGCACGCCGATATATTGCAACCCAGGCATTTGCTCCAGCATTTGACGCGATAGCACGACTTTGTTGATCAAAATCATCTCAGCGCCGTGTGCCCGTTCTACGATTTGCTCGGATGCACTGCGATCATACACCGTGTATTCCCCCAATGGAGCGAGTCCTTCCCAAGAAAGATCTCCTGGATTGAGGGTATAGCCATCCAACACTACAATTTTCATGATTATCTCCTGAATCGTTTGATGTCCTGCACTTCGTTTTTTTGATAGCCCTATGCTATCAATATGGCAAATTTGCACCAAAACATTTTTAGCTGTGCCGCATACAGCAAAAGTTCCGGAGTCCCAATCGGAAAGGAAACCATGATAAAAATTGCTTGTATTGGAGAATGCATGATCGAGCTGTCTCCCTCTCCCCAGGGCACGCACCTTGTGCAACAAGGTTTTGCGGGAGATACCTACAATGCCGCCTACTATCTACGCCAACTCTTACCACCCGAAGAAGTGTCTATCGATTACATCACGGCCTTGGGTGACGATTTGTTAAGCGACAGCATGATTGACACATGGCGTTCTCAAAAAATTGGGGTAGAAACAGTGTTGCGTCTGGAGGGACGATTGCCCGGGGTATACCGCATCGTGAATGATGCAAATGGCGAACGTCGGTTTTATTACTGGCGCGATCAATCGGCAGCTACCCAATTGTTTGCAGATCCCCGAATTCATGACCAAATCGATTGGCACAATTACGATTATGTTTACCTATCGGGCATCACCTTAGCAATCACCCCTGCCGAATACCGAAATCAATTGTTTGTTGTGTTGCAGAAAGTTCATGATGCGAACATTCCTATTGTATTTGATCCTAATTATCGCCCCCGCCTGTGGAGCCATGTGGAAGAAGCCAAACAGGTTTTGGAGCGCATGCTGAATTACGTCAGGATTCTGCTTGTCAGTTATGAGGACTACCAGCTCTTATATGGAGATACGGATGTGGACGCCATGATCCAGCGTTTGCAATCTCAAGCTCAGCTGCAAGAGTCGGTGCTCACCAATGGAGCGGAGGAGTGCTTTGTTGTGAATGTGCAGGAGGCCATTTCTGTGCCCCCTGTCCGTGCGGAAAAGGTGATCGATACGACTTCGGCAGGCGATTCTTTCAATGCGGGTTACTTAGCTGCTCGCCTCAAAGGATATAGTTTGGCTGAGGCGGCAACTTGTGGCCATCGGTTGGCAGTGCAGGTCATCGGTTATCAAGGGGCGATCTTGCCCCGCCTTCAAATGGTTTGGAGCGAGGGAAATTTATGAAAGAAGTCATTTGCTCACTCAGCCCCCCACATTTCCTCAATGTACGAGGCGCGCCCTGAACCATGTTTGTATCGATTGTAATGGAACGAATTCTTCTGATAATACCGTTGATGGTAGTCCTCAGCTTCGTAGAATTCCGAAACTGGCCGGATTTCAGTAACGATGGGTTTATTGTATTTCCCTGAGGCCTCCATCTTGTTTTTTGAGGCTTCAGCCAGACGTTTTTGTTCCTCGTTGTGATAATAAATCCCTGTGCGGTATTGAGTCCCTCGGTCTGCAAATTGACGATCTTTGGTCGTGGGATCGATATTGCGCCAAAACACGTTCAATAACTCGTCGTAGGAGACTTTCGACGGATCGTAGGTAATGATGATCGCTTCGGTGTGCCCTGTGGTTCCAGAGCATACCTGCTCATAACTGGGATCGGGCAAATGACCATCGGTATACCCGACGGAGGTGTCAACCACTCCCTCAGTCGCATCAAAGGGGGGTTGCATGCACCAAAAGCATCCTCCGGCAAAAGTCGCTTGTTCGTACTGGGTTTCGCTCATTGAAATCTCCTTGTGTGTGGGTTGTGTTGGGTTGGGGCCCCCTATGTTAGACCCTGCCTAATAGACGTACCCGACAGGCAAGTGTTACGAGGAACCTGCCGTATCCACGAGGCGTTGTAAGTGAATCATTCCTAACGAAACCTTTGCAAGTTTTTCAATCTATCCAAGGAGCGTATTATGAGACTCGGAGGCCCCTTATGGGAAACATGGAATGACCCTGAAGCGTGGGTGGAAGTTGTTAAAAAAAGTGGCTACCGTGCCGTTCCCTGCCCCATTGAAATTGGAGCCACTCCTGCTGAAATCGCAGCCTATGCAGAAGCAGCTCAACACGCTGACATCCTGATTGCCGAAGTGGGAGCGTGGAGCAATCCGCTCAGCCCAATCCTTGAAGAACGAAAGGCAGCTTTGGAAAAATGTAAACAAAGCCTGGCCTTGGCCGATCAAATTGGGGCGTTGTGTTGCGTCAATATCACTGGGTCGCGTGGAGACACTTGGGATGGCCCGCATGCGGACAATTTAACCAAAGAGACCTTTGAAATGATTGTCGAAACGGTTCGCGACATCATCGACACGGTTCAACCCACCCGCGCTTTTTATACCCTGGAAACCATGCCGTGGATGTATCCGGATTCTCCAGAAAGTTATTTGGAATTGTTGCAGGCCATCGACCGGAAAGCCTGTGCCGCCCACCTCGATCCAGTGAACTTAATCTGTAGCCCCCAACGCTATTTTCAAAACAGCCAACTCATCTCAAAATGCTTCGAACTGTTGGGCCCCTGGATCAAATCCTGTCATGCGAAAGACATCAGCCTGTCCTCTTCGCTCACCGTTCATCTATCCGAAGTCCGCCCTGGCTTGGGAGCCTTGGATTATCGAACGTTCTTACGATGTGCCCACCAATTGGATGCCAATACGCCCCTCCTTTTAGAACACCTGCCTAATGCCACTGAATATCAATTAGCGGCCTCTTACATTCGAAAAATAGCCTCTCAAGCCAACATTGCATTGTGACGGCAAATTACCAAAACCTTCGTGCTTTGCAAAAACACGATCCTCCATTCCAAACAATGGAGAAGAGTACCCGCCCGTGACAAATTTTCAGTTCTGTAATTCCGTGTAATGGCGTGTAATTGGGTTTTCCGATTCGAGCCAGTATATAAAGGACGACACGCTGATTGTGGACTGTTCCCCCTCGCTTTGATCTCAGATACAACGCTGTGATTGAAATCAACCCGAACCCCATTTTATTGGAACTCGGATAGGTCTGTTGGATTAAGGAATCTCCAGCGACTTGGCTGCCTTCCTTGAAGCCGGAAGCTCCCATCCAACAGACCTTCTTACCCCGTCTTGCTTGCCTTCAATAGATTCAGTTTATTGTCCCATTCCAATAGCTTCCACAAAAACACGAACCCCTTCGATGTCATCAGCACTGCACAACGATTGGGAGCTCGTTTCGTCTAAAAATGGCGAGAAGACCACCAGCATGACTTGGTCCAATTGCAGTTGGCGGGCATAGCGAGCGGCTTGAGTTTTAGCAAGACGCAATTGACGCAAGTTCGTGAAGCTCTTGATTTCCACAATCGCTCGATTCCCTTCAAATTCCAACCACAGGTCCACACGACCATTACCGGTTGGAAATTCAGGAGCAATCACACAATCCGAACCGAACGCCATTTGCATCCAATGGTACAAGTGGAAGTGTCCTACCGCTTCGGTGATATTGAGGTTGGTATTGCGAGGTTGTGCGTTCCACGGTGAACGCCCCCTTGTTTTCAACCGATCCAAATATCCTCGATATCGTCGAATCAAGCCCAGGAGATCGATTCGTTCTCCTCCTAAAAAAAGTTCGGGATCGTCGGTAGCTTCCAAGGGAAGGGCTTCGGGTTTTCGAATTCCATGCAACTCGTCGCTTAAGGCTTCAAACAAACATCGCTGCACAAACGGGGACGAAAATCGGCAGATTTCTTGTTTGTTTCCATCCGACTGAGTGACCGTGTCATGATCCAAAATGCCATGCATGTATAAATAATTATGCTGGGGATTGCTGAAGGCAAAAGGAATCTCTGCTTTTGCAAATAAACTGAACAGCATTTCTTGATAATGGGGATCACGGGCTTTGGAGATCAAATTCATCATCGTGTTGTTGGGTTCCACAAACAACGCCTTCCGTTCGACTTCTTCCCAGATTTCCTTATGAATCGGGTGCTCTTTTCCTGGATTGTAGGTTTCCGTAAGCAACTCCCCAAACCAACCGACTAGTCCGGGTTGCCCTTTCGTAAGAGCAAACACGCTTTGAATCACTTCCGGCTCCACGGGTTGCCCACTTTCAGCCTGATATTGTTGGAACATCTCCTCCACTTCCTCAAACTTGAGGTTGGGCACACGCAAGGAACGTTGGATATTAAAAGGCGATCCCGTTCGACTTTCCACACCGACTACAGCCCGTACTCCTACCAAAGCCAGACCATGCAGTTGATATTGATCTCGGTGCAGATACATCGTTCGGAACTGCGAAACCAACTGACTGAGGAAATCCGGCGGAAGGGTGTCGATTTCATCAATCAGTAAAATCAGCGGACGTTTCCAAAGACCTTTCTGACGCGAAAATAAGGATAAAAATTCCTTCCAGTTTTCGACAACCGGTTCTCCTGGAAAATCGTTTTGGATTGCCTCCCAAAACCCTCGTGGCAAATGATTCGGATCTACGGGGTTTTCTGGCATATACGGCATGTCTCGCAAGCTTTCCGCCGACCATACAAACACATCAAATTTTTCAGAGTATTGTTCTTCCAGAACCCGCCTTGCCTCCCGCATGAGCCACGTCTTTCCAGTCTGCCGAGCAGCCCAGATTGTGAAATAATGGCCCTCATTTTCAACATCGCCCCGAAGATTTGCGACACATTGTTCCACCAAGGAAGCTCGCTTCACACAATAGTGCTTTGTTGATTGAACAGGGCCATATGAATGAAATCGTCGCATTGTCTGCCTTTGGAAAGTAGGAGGTACTCAAAATTCACCTTGTCGTCCCTCGATTGTGAAACGCCACAAAAATGCTGTCAAGTAGTCGTAAAAAATCCGTTCCACCAAGGAACACAAAACGCTTGACCTTGCCCTATTTTTCTTAGCTATCTATAAATCAAAGACACTCAGATAAGACGAAAGAACTAACTTCAAGAAATTGCTATGGCAGAACACGAAAACCTGATCAAAATCTTGCAATCGTCCTACGCTAAGGCGTTATTTCATCAGGAAATCGATCCGGAGGTCTGTATCCTGTATGCACGCAAATTCATTGAAGGAGTGCTGAAGCTGCTCTGTTATAAAAATGGTATTAAAAAAATCAGAGATAATTCTGTTATTAGCGATTTCCAGAAAATACTAGAAAAACCCGACCTCCCCTACAAACTGACGTTCACTCAGAAACAAAAGGTCGAAAGACTTCGACAATTTGGGAACATGTGCACGCATAAAGCGGTCAGTTCTAAGGATCTCGAAAAGCATGTGAAACAAGTCGTCAAAAGTGTGCATTACTTCGGAGATTATTTGGAAAACCACTTCGAGGTGCCTCCCCTCCCCGAATATTCAGGTCAAGCACCTGAAGTCTATCTCAAGAAAATTGCAAAAAAAGACCACGCTGAATTGCTAAAGAATCAAAAGATTCGTAGCGAAAAATACCGAGACGTCGAAGATTATGAAACGGTTTTGATTTTATGGAGACGCAGTATCAACTTAGTCAAAGAGATCATTACTTCGGGAGTGAAGCGAAAACTATCTAAGGACCAAGAAAATGAAATTTTAAGGGAAAAGGTTGGCGAAGCACTATATATCAGTATTGGGTTACTCGTTGAATCGACCAACAAAGCGGCCCACATTTATGAAGCGTTTTTAGACTTCGAAGAAATCGTTAAAGAATATGAGAATGATTACACCCTGTTTATGGAATGGTGTCGGCAAAAACTTTTTGAAAAACCTAAACTGTCCTTAAACCTTGCACCAACTAACTTTCATAACAGCCTCACCGCATTAGATCGTACCTCACACAGAGGCCACACTAAAGAATACAAAAAAAAGCTTAAGAAAGTCGAAAATTCTTCTGAATTTTTATTTTGCTTTTTGCCAGGGCTGTATAGTGGCGGACAGACCTTTTTTTTATTGCATCATCTCAATCAACAAACCTTGGAGGCCTTTCATCCCATTGTCTTCAATCCGGAAGACACTGAGGACGATTTATTTTCAATGATTCTTGGCACACTCCCTGGTCACAAACCCGGACAAACCATTGACAAGCAAGGCTTCGAACACTCCATACAAGAACACGTCATGCACCATGCTTTATTGCTGCATTTTCGTCTGAAGAAACGGTCTATCAAGATTTGTCGCAAGATACATAAAATTTTAAAAGATGCGTTGACACATCGATCACAACACCCGGTTATTATTGCCGTTACTTTTCCTGTAAAACCAACCTATTGGCTTTTTTATAATTATTTTTTTTTAAAACCATTTTGTCTCTTCCGCTTGAAAAGCAAGTTTGTCATTGTGTTTCCATTGTTTAACAAATTCACGAATCAACACGTAAAAAAATTTTTATCGGAAGAACATAGCTTGTTATCAGATCAAGTTCAGGAAGAATGGATCAAACAAATTCGGCCCTCTAAAAACACTCCTTTATTCGTTTACAACTCATTAACAAAAAAATTGAATGAGTCTGAAAATACAATCAATACTTTTGATTAACTTTCATTCAATACAAAGGAAGGTCATGCGATTCTTAGATCACCCTTATCAACCCGATCAATTCGTTGCTGAAAAAGCAAAAAGTTTCGAACCCTCGAAACGGTCGAAAGACAGTAGTGTCTATCTAGCTCATTCCCAAACGGCCCATGCGGTCAACCTTGCTTTATCTCTTGAAGTGCCCCTGTTGATAACCGGGGAATCGGGAGTTGGCAAAACTCGCCTAGCCGATAGTGTGTTAAATCAACTGAATCACCAGGAAGAACGATGGAAATTGTTACGCTATCAAGTGAAGTCCGATAGCAAAACCAAAGACTTGTTGTATCACTTTGATGCCATAGGACGCATCTATGAGGGAAATGTGGAAGTGAGCGACCGGGTGCGTGACCCGCGCAATTTTATTACGTACAACGCTCTCGGAGAAGCAATTCGTCGGTCATTAAACAATCAATACTCCATTGTGTTGATCGACGAAATCGACAAAGCTCCCGACGATCTCCCGAATGGGCTTTTACGAGAATTGGACGAATGGGCCTTCGAAGTCCCCGAATTGAAAGTCCCAGCCTTATCCCAAAAGGATTACGAATTTAGATTGGACCCCCATCATCCAATCCCCCTAGTCTTGATCACCAGCAACGATGAAAGAAAGCTCCCGGATGCCTTTCTTCGCCGTTGTTTAGTTCATGAGATTCCGTTTCCTGAAAAAGAAACGTTGAAGACCATTCTTTTAGAAAACTTGAAAACAAAAAAGCCAGCTCCCTTAAAGGATGGAATCGATATCGTGGTGGATCAATTTGAAGCATTGCGTGATCTCCAACCACCGTTGGAAAAGAAACCTTCGATTGGCGATCTACTGATGTGGATGCGGTCACTCGTTTTGAGTGAAGTGACGGAACAGGACTTAAAGAATATCAAACGACTGAGCGATCTTCCCAATCTAGAAGCCCTGCTGAAACAACGAGAAGACGTGCGGAGAATAAAATCGGATGGAAAATGATTTTGTCGATACCCTGTTCGAAAGTCTTCAGGCAAGTGAGTTGCCCGTTGGGCTACGTGAACGGATGCTACTAGAGAGAGCATTTTGGCTCAACCCAGAAGAAGCAGTGTTTCGAGACTCGGTTGCCCTCATCGTGGCAAAGTCGGAAAAGGACCGGGAACTGTGCAACCAAATCTTCAATTCGCTGTTGAATCACAAACATATTGGCTCTGTCCCAATCCCTGGACCAGTCGATCCTCTAAGCGACACCGCGTCCAAAAAGAGACTGAAGCAAATTATTGTATTATCCATAGTCTTCGCAATCCTTGCCTTTTCAGCTGGTATCACCGTCATCCTATTGTCTCGCAGTAATACAGAAAAGGCGATCACTGAAACCACCGTCCCCAGCACCACACTTCCGAAATCCAAGGCTCCTAAGGAAGCGCAACCAACGGATCCAAGCGCACCTCAACTTACAGAAAAGCAGTCCACCGAATTATCGATTTTCGATCTCCTATTGCTTCAACTGAAGATTTTTTTGGCTTCCGTTAATTATTATCTCACAAAATTGCTTTCTTTATTCTCATTGGGCGGGATAGTCGCCTTACACTTAGCATGGTTGGAAGTTCGGGATTGGCTGAGTCGCAATTATTTTGATCTTGGAACGGGCTTTTCGATTCTCCTTCTAGGAATTGCTGCGTGGAAACTATTTGATTACCTCAAAAAAAGACGTTTTCTCCCTCAGAGTTTTTATCAACTTTGGATTTCTCCTAAAAAATACACCCCGTTTGTGCGCAATGATATCACGCTGGCGTTTGCTCAACATCTGAATCAAATCAAGCTCACGGCGGGTCCCTCCGATTGGTTGGATGAACCAGCCACCGTTGAGGCCACCCTCCAGCAGGGCGGCATTCCGGCGTTTCTATGGGAACCGATCCAAAAACCCATCTCTGTTTTATTGATTCAAGAAAAAAGCTCGCGGAGCCAAGCATGGGACCTGGCACTCCAGCAATGGATCAAGGAGTTGCAAAACTTTGGAGTCGACACCGAAATTTATTCGGTCATTCCCCAGCATCCAGAGCACTTTATCAGCCTGCACAACCAGATGCTTTCGTTCGAGGAGCTGTATGCGCAATATTCCAGCCACTATCTTTTATTGATCACCACCGACGACGCCCTGTGGAACGATCAGAGGCAACTCCATGCTTGGGTGCAACGGTTGGACAAGTGGAAATATCGTACGTGGTTTCGATTGGGTGGCACTAGCCTGCTTCACAAAGGTCTGGCGCAACTCGCTGAATACATACCTGTCGTACCTTTCAATAATTTGGGACTGTCACATTTCACATTCAGAAACACTCACCTGCTCCAACACATACACCACTTTCAATTTCATCGGTCTGAGCTTTCGAAAGCCCATTTGCCGGATGTTTTAGCATTGGAAGATTATCATCTGCTTTGCGCAACTGCCGTTATGCAATTTGTTGATTTTCCTTGGCTCTTGTGTGTCCAGCAAAGACTTTGTCCCCAAGGCGATGTTGGGGTTTTTACGGTGATTCCACAATTGCCGGAGGTCCAAGAAGTCTTGACCGGACTTTATGAGATCCCTTCCACGCTTCAAGAAACCTTCATCGAAGAGCTGGAATGGAGTAACCCTTTACTTCTCAAACAAGTCCGTGTGTTACGGCTCCACTTACTCCATGCCGACAATCGAGTACCGAAAGATTCGTATGCCAATCTCAAGCGACAGTTTTTAATGTGGACCTTGGCCAAAGAGATCTCCCCCAAGACCCCCGTAGAAACGCTGGTGCAACATGGAATTGTGAGCTTGGAATCTGGGGTCACTTCCAAAAAATATCTTCGTCAAGTGTTCAAGACGTTTCGAGGCACGCAATGGGAAGCAGCGGTTGCTGAAATTTTTGATTTGCCTCGCTTTTTCATTTGGAATCGGTGGGTCAAATTATTCGTGACGGGTGGTATGGTGGTTCTTCTATTTTTTGTTTTGTTCGAAAAATACAAGCTGCTCGGAGATTTTTATCACCTGCTCGGTAACCCCGACGAAGCCAAGCGATGGTACACTGTCGCGATTGAGAGAAATTTGCCCAAAGAGCAAGTGGAACCAGAAATACTATCGGAAACCTCCGACCAAACCAGCTACCGAATTACTAGAGATTGGATGAATAGTCAGTTGGCTAATTTTTCTCAGCTCCTTAACGACGCACGGGTCGTACCAATTACAAAAAATAATGAAACCTTTTTTAGGTTCAAGCACATCAAGAAAAACGGTGTTTATGAAATATTAGGTCTAAAAAGAAAAGACATCATCTTGAGTATCAATGACTACAAAATAGATAGTATTGAGAAGGCTTTAACAGTATATAAACAACTACAATCTGCTCCAAAAATTGATGTTCTGTTACAAAGGGGAGGGAAAGAGGTCAAAATGGAATATTATGTTGTTGGTGGAGAATTGGACAATTTAGTCGAACCAAAACCAAAACCAAAAGAAGAGGACGAAAGCATCGAGGCTTGGACGATAGACGAGGAAGAAACATTCAATATAAAAAGGGAACTGCTTGAAGGTATTAAAGATTGGGAAGGTTTTGTTCAAGACGCACGAGTTGTTCCTAAACAAATCGAAGATAAAATGTACTGGCTCTTAAAACATGTTCGTAATGATAGTTTTTTCGAAAAAATGCATCTAAGAAAGAATGATATTTTAATTCAGATCAACGAGAAAGATGTTTCTGAAACTATCGTAGCACTTGAACAGATACAGCTTGTACAATCCCTTTCAGAGTTCACGTTTACAATTCGGCGTGAAGGTCAAATATTACGATTCAAGTACATCGTTGAATAAAAATGCTTTCATCCATTCTCGGATTGGTTGCTCCCCATCGGTTCGATTGGAAAGTATATTGATGACCATCGCTTGGTCTACCACATATCGAGAATCGAAACCCACTCCGGCATCACTCCCCACCACATAGAACATACGATTGTCTAGTGTTTTGTAGATTCCACAACCATATCCAAATTTTTGATCGAATGCGTATTGTGTTTTTAAATAGATTTCCGTCAGTTCTTTGGACAGGATTTGATAGGAAAAGAGCTGGTTCCAAAAGTTTTGTACGTCTTTCGAAGTCGTATACATTCCCCCATCTCCACCACCTCGTATCGGGATTTGGTAGATGTTGGTGGTTTTTAGATCTGCAAGATATCCGTTGGCTGTATTGGAGGGGAGATCGTTGAAAGCATAAAATCCAGAGTCTTGCATTCCGGCGGGTTGCAAGACTTCAGTTTCGATGAATTCACGGTAAGTTCGGCCGGTGATGACTTCAATAATGATTCCGAGAAAAACGAATCCGCCATTGGAATAAGAAAAACGTTCATTGGGCTGGAACTTCATTTTTTTATCTTGGAAAAGTGGAAGATAATCCAAGGGAGTCACCAATTGAGACCAAGGAATTTCTACTGAAAAATTATCGAAATCTTCAATGATTTCTTCATCCATATAATCGTAAATGCCCGACGTGTGACTCAGCAGATTTAAAATCGTGGCTTCTTTATCAATGAATGAATGGAAGTCGGCATGAATTTCGGAAGCCTTGGTGTCCAATGACAATTTCCTTTGATCAATCAGTTTTCCTATGCCCAATGCAGTGAATACCTTCGTGCCAGATGCGATTCCAAACTTGGTATCGATATCATTGGGGACTTGATTCTTAATATCTCGATATCCAAAAGCAGCGTGATAGATCGTTTCTTCTTCACGAAATACAGATACGACTCCTGAAAAGTCATGTATTTCCGCAGTCTGTTCCAACTTATTGATCCATTCTGTCATCTTTCCCATAATATGTTCAGCCTCACTTTTTCATCGTTTTTTAAGAGTAGCGTCTCTTTCAATACAGCTTTCCGAGATAACACCCGACTTCAAGTTGCCACGTCTGACTTACGGTTTTGTGCTTGGCTGTGGCTCCTCCGGCGAGCTTGGCATCATACACATCGGTCATATAGGTTTTTAATGCCGATTGCACAAAACACCTTTTTGTAAACGACCGTCTCAACCCGATTCCTCCACTATAGGTATTGCCAGCAATACGATATTTATGGTCCCTTTCCTCCCCAAATACATCAGACCCTGTGACGGGGATCATTTTGCCAATCCCCCCCACACCATACAGATCTAAAGTAAAATCACTGGAACTGATTAAAGGAAACTTATACACCAAATTCACGGTGAAATGATTATATCCATCCGTGTGTTCCAATTGAAAATTTTCATTGGGACCCACCTTCAAATCTCTGTCAACACTTTCACCAAAAATGCGGCCTTTTACACGGGCATGCTGGTTGGTTAAAATATACTTGTTGTGCTCAATACTGAACTCAATATCCCAATTTGCATAAAGCCGACGACCAAAACGCAGTTGAAATTGATTATCCCCGATATCCAGTGGATTTTCGGATACGAAGTCTCCATCTATGGCTTTGGCATTGACTAAAGTAAAATCATGACCTTTTTTGGAATGAGTGACGTGAATATCGTGCTTATTGATATTCGAAACATTCAATCCATAGACAAAGTAATAGTTCCCGATGAATGGTTTTTCGCCTTTTTCGGCAGCAGATACAATCGTATAAAAAAGCAACCATAAGATGCTAAGTAAAAAACCTCTATAGAGGAATGGTATTCGTTTTTTTGTTTTAGGCAATCTAACTCACTGACTCTTGAAAAATTAAATTGATATCAGTTCGTTTGAACTAATATTAAAAAAATGCTACTTTCCCTCCGATATTCACATTGAAGTAATCGATAACATTTAAATGAATGAACAAATGAGACGAATTATTACACTTTATTTGAAATTAAATTTGTGTTTGTTGGTGTTTCTAGTTTGCCAAAACTCGGCACAGTCTAACGAGTCTCAGGCACCTGAGAAAGTTCAACCTGCAAGTTCACAATCTCCCAATGGGACAGACCGCTTTGACCTAAGCGTAGGGGCAGGATTCTTTGTGAAAGAAGGACTTCGTACCGAAGCAAAGGGAGATCGAAACAATCGTGATTTCGACTCAATGACCAACAATGGCCCGATTGTAACCGTGGAAGCGACCTTCAATTTCAAGGGTTATTCGTATGATGTCATCGAACCATTTGCGATTACATTCTTAAACAGCAAAGGAAGAGGCGAGAGCGAAACAAACACCAATGGCCCGTCATTGACCGGCTCCACCCAGGAAAGTATCGATGATCGGCAAACCCGCTTTTTGGATTTAGATTTAACCTATGCCCAAGCTCAATTGAGCTTTGAACATCTAGAAACCGGTCTGGGTTACGGTTCTTCTTTACGGGTATCACCGATTCATATTGATGCGATCACCGCATTCACGGGGGCTTATATTTTTGCCAAATTTGTCAATAACCCGTTCACTGGATACTTGAGAGTGATGAAAACACAAGATCGTTGTCACCAAGCAGATGATGCTTCCATACAAATAGCAACGGATGATTTGAGTGAACTTTTATTGAAATATAATGCCTTCACCTGTGAAGAATCGGACGATTCACCCAAACAGATATCGGCAAACGACGATGAAACCGTCGAAACGCATCGAACGACCGAGCTGCGATACACAAGAGACCTGGCCAATCCATTGTTGGGAGAAAAGACAAAATGGAGATGGTTTATCGCCGTCAATTCAATGAATTCTCGATATTATTCCGTTTCACAGGATCAAAATGAAACCACCCAAGAAAAGATTTACGAGCATTTCAAATATGGCGGCGGTCTCGAAGCAAAAATTTATTGAGCTGATTGTGAGACCATGAAAATCGAGTGTAAGATCGTGAAAACCGAGATGGAGTTGAAAAGCTCCAAGGGGGATGATGGAAGATGGATGAGATAGTTTGGTCACTTTTGTAGATTGTGGTTGATAATGAATGAACATTCATTTATTGTGTGAAACATGAACACGAAACAACTCGAAAAAAAAGAAGCAATTCTTCAAGCCACACTGCAATTGATTACGGAACAGGGATTCCATGCCACACCGATGTCTCAAATTGCAAAAGAGGCGGGCGTGGCCGCAGGCACGATTTACTTGTATTTTCAAAACAAAGAAGAACTGCTCAATGCGCTCTACCTCCAGATCAAATCTCAATTAGGAGATGTGATTTTTCAAGGAATCTCTCCAGGAATGCCGGTGAGAGTGGCTTTTGAAAAAATTTGGTACAATGGGCTTAATTTTTATTTAGAACATCCGTTGAATTTGCTCTTTGTCGAACAATACGACAATTCCCCCTTCGCCATGAAGGGCACACAAGAGGAAGCACACAAATACTTCCAAACCTTTGCCGAGTTGGTGGAACGAGCCAAGTACGAAAAGGCGATCAAAGACTTACCAGAGTATGTGCTGTATGCTTTGTATTATGCGCCTGTGACGTTCCTCATTAAGATGCAGAGACAGGGAAAATTGCAGCTTGATGAGGCAACTCTAGCTCAGACATTCCAAGCCAGTTGGGATGCGATCAAACTTTGAATCATAAGGGGTCGTAATATTCCTTAAAATCGGTGTGATCAAAAAATGAATGAATATTCATTTAATTTCAAAACATGAAGGTGCCATTATGAACCGAATCATCCATCTTAATCGTAGGGATCTTCTAAAGATCTCTGCCATTGGCAGTGTTGGGTTACTGATTGGGTGCAAGACGACCCTCAAACCTATTGCTTCCAGCGATACAGGAAAACAAGTTTATGGGATCGATGTCAAAGCGTGGCTGCACATCGCTCCTGATGGTGTCATCACCTATCAAGTTCCCTCGTCTGAAATGGGGCAGGGGGTCATGACGGCTTTAACCATGATTGTTGCAGAAGAATTGGATGCAGATTGGGATAAAATGAATCCACAATTTGCTCCTCATGACTCCGCTTTTGGAACAGCACCACTCGGCGTACGATTGACGGGGGGCAGTTCCACGATTAAAAACTATTGGGAACCCATGAGAAAGCTGGGGGCTTCTGCCAGAGGAATACTGATCGAAGCCGCAGCGGAAAAATGGGGGGTGCCCCCTATTCAATGCCGGACGGAAAGCGGTTATGTGATCCATTCTAGTGGCAATCGACTGAGTTATGGTGAGCTATCGGAAGCTGCATCCAAAATTTCGCCTGAAAGCGACCCTCCTTTAAAAAATCCCAAAGATTTTAAAATTATCGGACATCCCATTGCCCGCAAAGACACTCCTCTCAAAGTCAATGGACAAGCCCAGTATGGTGTCGATGTCCAACTCGATAATCTGTTAATTGCCACGCTCACGCTCTCTCCTGTTTTTGGTGGAAAGGTGAAGAGTTACAACGAAAAGGCAGCCTTGAGTTCAAAGGGAGTCGAAGCGGTGGTCCCTATCCCAGGAGGGTTAGTGGTTGTTGCGGATTCTTATTGGAATGCTTCCAAAGGGATCCAAGCCCTGGAAGTCCAATGGGATGAAGGGGAACATGCCGAAATGAGTAGTGATTCTATCAACCAGCAATTGACCGCAGCGTTGAATAAGATGGAAAAAGCTCAGTTCCCTCAAGCAACAAAAACCTTAGATTTGGAATATTCGGCTCAGTTTTTGTCGCACTCCCCTTTGGAACCCATGAACTGTACAGCTCACGTGACCGAAAATTCGTGTGAACTATGGGTTCCCACCCAAAATTTCAATATTACTGCTATTCTCGCCAGCAGGATTACTGGGGTTCCACAAGATCAAATCAAAATCAACCTCACCTTCTTAGGAGGGGGTTTTGGTCGACGCTTGGAAGGGGACTTTGTGGAATACGCAGTTCATGTTGCCAAAGCGGTCAAGAAGCCGGTTAAGCTCATTTGGTCTCGTGAAGAAGACATGCAGCATGACTTTTATCGATCCGGCAATCGCGCTCGTTTTCAAGTTGGATTGGATCAAAGCGGCCTCCCCAAGCACTGGAATTCCCAACTGGCCAGTCCTTACTTTATGGAGCGCACGATTGATGAAAACATTCCTTCCATTGCGTGGTTCCCCTACACCAAACTTTTCGGAGATCCTTCCGTGGGCAACGGCATGAGTCAATCCATGCTGGATCCAAACCCTTTTCCTTATCTCATCGATGACTTCAATTTGGATATCGAACTGATTGACCTGCCTGTTCCTATGGGTTCACATCGCTCTGTGATGCACTCTTATACCGGTTTTTACAAAGAGTCGGTTGTAGACGAAGCTGCCCACGCGGCAGGACAAGATCCTTATGAATACCGCAGAAAGCTTTTGAAAGAAGAGCCTCGCTATCTTGGTGTTTTGGATTTAGCTGCTGAAAAAGCGGGCTGGGGGCATCAACCTCCCGGTCATTTCCAAGGCATTTCGGTCCACAAATCCTTCAACACGTATGTGGCAGAAGTGGCCGAGCTTTCGGTTTCCAGTGAGGGACAAGTCACCATTCACAAAATCACGGCTGCTGTCGATTGTGGCGTTGTGGTGAACCCTGAGATCGTTAAAGCCCAGATCGAAGGAGGTATTTTTTGGAGTCTATCGTCGACTTTTACGGAAGAAATCACGTTCAAAAATGGTCGTACTGAGCAAAGCAACTTCCATGATTATCGGACGCTCAGAACCAAAGATGCGCCGCCCGTGGAAGTGTATATTGTACCCAGCGGCGAACCCATTTCAGGAGTGGGAGAACCGGGGGTTCCTCCATTGCCACCCGCCATCACCAACGCAATTTTTGCTGCTACTGGCAAACGCGTTAGAAATCTGCCTTTGAGCAAAGAAGGTTTTTTCATTTAAAGGAGGTATGCAAATGTTTCGTCTAAAAATTAATAAACAGGAATACCATGTCGATGTCACCTCTGACACTCCACTCCTGTGGGTACTCCGAGACACATTGGGGTTGACCGGAACCAAATTCGGCTGCGGTAAGGGTTTATGTGGGGCTTGTACGATCCATCTTAATGGGGTGGCAACTCGTTCTTGTATACTGCCCGTTGCAGGCCTTGTTGATGCTGAAATTACCACCATTGAAGGCCTGTCCAAAAATAGTAAACACCCGTTACAGCAAGCCTGGATAGAAAACGATGTTCCCCAGTGTGGCTATTGCCAATCAGGACAGATCATGACCGCTGCCTCCTTACTCGCCCAAAACCCCCATCCCGATGACAAGGATATCGATACCAATATGATCAATATCTGTCGTTGTGGTACCCATTCCAAAATCAAAAAGGGCATTCACCGAGCCGTGGAAATCATGTCAAAACAATCCACATAGATTGGATCAAGACCTGTCTTTGATTTGCAAAAGTAATCAGCTGTTCCTGTAAGCCTGTGCAAACTCTTTTGCAAAACTTTCAATGGAAGTTTTCGTGATCGTTGCCGATTGTTGTGTGCCTTTTCCAATCACTCCATCATTGATCGCTTGATACAATTCAACCATAGCTTGGGAAACATTTTTTGTGAGTCCCCCTGCAATCATGCCTTGCTCTGCATCTTCATAAGAAAATGGAACATACGGAATATCCTTTCCTAGCGCGGTTCCCAGAGCAAGCGTGACCTCTCGCATGGTCACTTCCCGTTCCCCCAATAGCTCTTGAACTTGGTGGCCGGAAAAATTCAATTCTAGCAGAGCTTCAATCGCCTTATCTGCAATGTCTTTTGTATGAATCTGTGGAATTGCCACATCTGGTTTAAGCGGACTGCCAATGATTCCTTGTCCCTTCAATAAAGGAATCGTGGCGTAGTGATTTTCCATAAAAAATGCCGGACGCAAATGTAGGATGTTCGTACCTTGCAATTCGGCTAAACGCTGTTCCTGGTCACGTAACCCTGCAATGGGGCCTGTTTTCCCATCCGATTCGGCTCCTAAACTACTCAGATTGACAACATAGCGAACCCCAGTGTTTTTGAGGGCAGCGGCAATAGCTTCTCCAACCTTATTTTGATATCCTCGATAGTCATTTGACTGAAAGTTGGTAGGTATCATTGCATAAACCGCGATGGCGCCTTCGAACGCTTGCGTCAATACCTTTTCATCTTCAAAATCACCAATAAAAGCTTCTGCTCCTAGCTCAATCAGCCCTTTGAGGCGTGCTTCACTTCTCCCAAAAACACGTACTTGCTTCCCTGCTTTCAACAACGCTTCGGTGATTCTTTGTCCCGTATTTCCAGTTGCTCCCGTAACGACATACATATTCTTCTCCTATGTTTGGTGTGAATGAATATTGATTCAAAATTAAAAACTTGAAGAAGAATACAATCTTTTTGATCATACATCTAATTTATTTGATTTCTTTTGAGTATTCATTTCATGAATAACAACTCCACATGTCCATTGAGAAAGGGTTGTATGAACTTACATCAATTGGATTTGAATCTCTTGTTAGCATTGGATCTGCTACTCACAGAACAAAGCGTCACTTTGGCAGCAGAAAAGGCGGGTATCACCCAACCCGCGATGAGCAATACCTTACGGAGATTGCGAGAACACTTCCAAGACCCTCTCTTGGTCAAATCTTCTCAGGGTAAGATGATTCTCACCGATCAAGCGCTCAGGATTGCGCCGCTGGTGAAACCCGCCCTTTACCATGTCGAACAAGTGTTTTCCTTCAAAAATGAATTTGTCCCTTTCACCTCTACTCAACATTTTAAAATTCTGACCAATGATTATATTGAGTGTTTGGTATTCCCCAATTTGCTGAATCGCTTTGCAGTCCAAGCCCCCCAAGTGGTTCTAGATATTTTGTCATTCAATAAAATCGAATCTGACAAAATCAATGCGATCAACCAGTTGGAGTCCGGCGGAGTCGATCTGGCAATTGGAAAATTTGAAGAGTTGCCAGCAAGTTTTCACAAACAAGTCTTATTCGAAGATCGGTTGGTCTGTATTGCCCGCCAAGGTCATCCTGCGTTACAAAACGGTCTCGACTTAGAAACTTTTTTACAGTTGAAGCACTTATTGATATCGATTCAAGGTATCGGACTCGGTGCCATTGACGTGGAGCTTGCTAAACAAAAACTGAAACGTCAGATTGCCTACTATACCCGCCATTTTCTATTGGCCCCTAAATTGATTGGGCAATCTGATTTGATTGCATGCATCCCCCAACGCATTGCGGATTTATTTGCAGATACCGAACAGCTTCAGTTGCACCCGCCCCCCCTGCCTTCGGAAGTCACTTTCACGGTAAGTCAAATCTGGGGAGCATTTAAACATAAGGACCCTGCCCTACAATGGCTTCGAAACGAAATCACTCTCCTGTTTCATAACCGGCTATAAGAGAGTGGGTATTTTGTCCGAAATCCTTGAAGCCCATGAGCCAGTCAATTCTGCGGGGTGAGGAGCTTGGATCATTCTATCAACTTATTGACTTTAATTAGTGGGACCGAGGCTGATGAAAAATTGGAAAGTAATTGCGGTTAACGTTTTTTTAGGACTTGTGATTGTTGGTGTTTTTGGAGGGTTTATTCCGCTTTCTTTGACGTTTTTGATGATCGGAATTTTGTTAGTCGTCACATCGATAATAGGCATGTTTGAGGGGAGCGGGGAATTGAAAATCGGGAGGACCGGTGAGTTCATTGATGAACGAGCCAATGTCCATAAAAAGAAAAACCCCATACTTTTTTGGTTCCTTGTTATTGGGCAACTTGTATGGGCCGTCTTCTTTTTTTTCCTAGCCACCTATATATATTTCGAAAAATAATGAGTGACCATTCTTTGAAACTATTCCTCTCACCTAGTGCCGATTTTCCGAAAAGCCCAAAATGAAGATGAGAATAAACTAGAGGACTGCGATTTTTGATTTTATAGAAACTTTTGCCTCAGGGGGATTGTTTTGTTCTAATTTTTGTTTTTAAACCACCGGCCGACAGGTCGCCGCAACAATAAAATGACAGCACTTGCCTGCAAAAGAATTTGGATTGTTGTAGAAGTTGCACCGACCAAGTCTGAATTTATTTCTATAACAAGGACTGGAAGAATAATCGGAATGGATAGTAAAGTTATTACAACAAAAACCCACCTTGCCCAGTTATGACGCCTCACCATAAAAACAAAAAGAATCGCAGTAATGGCTACCCCAACAATTAACGAGATAAGGGAAGAAGCTGAGGTATCTTGTTTTGTAATACCTGCAAACTGGAATAATAGATCTATGCTACCGACGAATAGTGATATAACCACCAAAATAATGGCTTGAGTGATTTGTTTTGGCATAGGCCTCTGTTTCTCTATGGAACTAAGTTTGTCAAATCGTATAAATGTAAACTAGCAGGAATATGCAGGCTAACAAAGGTGATTGAGCCAACAAGTTTTTTCTGCAAACAATGCTGCTGACCGTTATGTCAGGATCCCCCCATCCCTTTCAGGGCCAGCAAACAGGCAGCCCCTATCACAAACACACCCGTAATTTGCCCCAGGCGACGTTCCAGACGAAAATTTAAATTTTGCGAAATCCATTCAGCGGTTCTTCCATAAAAAGATAGAAAACAACCATCAATCAAAATGTAGGTGACTCCCAGCGCAAAAAACTGTTGAGCTGAAGGCTGGGTGGGGTCAATAAATTGAGGCAGTAAAGCCGCAAAAAATAAGACAGCCTTTGGGTTTACCAATGACGTGATCAATCCTTGCAGAAAAAGAGACCGCAGCCCTTGGGTTGGCTTTGATTCATCTAAATGCTGAAGGGATTGGCTTCGAAACAATTTCACTCCCAAATAAGTCAAATACGCCACACCGAGCCACTTGATACCTATAAAAAAATTAGGGAACGAATGAAACAAACTCACAATTCCCAAGGAAGCCAAGAAGATTTGAAACGCATTGGCGGTTAAATCCCCTAATGCGGTTGCTAATGATTTCTTAAAACCCACCCCCAAACTATTTGACAACATCAAAATGTGGCTCGGCCCTGGGGTGCTCATCAAGATCAAGACAGTCGTTACGAATGCAAGCCAAAGATCAAATGCAATCATATTCATCCTTTCATGATATAAAATAATTATTAATATTACAATTTAACGGGGCGAAACCTCATCACGGCCTTTACTCCTGACAAACCGTTCTTCCGGTTTCTTTTGATCTATAGTAGCTTACTCACCAATGACGTTCTAACGTAGAAAAGACAATAATTTGCTCATTCACGCCAATTTTTCATGAAAGCCCAACTCTTTCCTCAATTCGACCTGGATGAAATCGTTAAACCTGCTTTTGCAATGCACAAACAGGTGGGTGAGTTTTCTTTGAAATGGCATCAACACGTCAAACACCAGCTCCTCTATGCCGAACAAGGTGTGATGCACCTAGAGGTTGCTCAGTATCGATTTTTGCTTCCTGCTCGTCATGGCGCTTGGATCCCGGCTACGTGTCTCCATCGAATCACTTCATTTTCTCCCCAACTCGTCATCCGAACACTTTATTTTGACACCGATCAATCTGACGGAGACATTCTCAAACAAGCGCAACCTTTTCCAATTTCAGACCTGGCTCATGAAATGATCGTTTACACAGAACGATGGGAGGCGGGGGCGGCGAGCAATGAACAGGAGCAAATTTTCTTTCAAGCAATTCGAAGTCTGGTACCCGACTGGCTAGCGAATGCTTTGCCTTTGGTGTTACCCACTTCAGAACATGCTCGTTTGCAGGCTGTCATTGAGTTTATTGGAAAGCATCTAGAAGAATCGTTGACATTGAAACGAGTGGCTCAGGAGTGCGCTTTTTCTGAACGCACCCTGAGCCGACTGTTCCAAAAAGAATTGAGTATGACGTTTAGTTTGTATGTGCGAACTTTCCGAATTATTCGTGCTTTGGAATACCTGACACACCCAGGAGCTTCCGTCACCGATGCGGCGTATGCTGTGGGGTACGAAAGCCTGAGTGCCTTTAGTCATACGTTTTTTCAGTTGGTGGGAATTCGGCCACAAATGTACTGTCTTTATCACCTTAAACATTCAAAGCTTTCTGGCCAAATTAGTGATCTATTTTAGTGCGAGCCATGACCTCAATTCCAGCTCTCCATTTTAAATAGATGTTTCAGATAAATATTCGTTAACACTCCGGTTGGGTCGTTCTTAGCTTGCCATATGTGGTCACGAGAAGGTTCTGCTAAAAACACATTCCAAGAAATTGGGGTGACTCCTGCCTGAATCATCCGTTTCATTCCATTATCATGGGATACTTTAGAAACGCTCCCAACGGCATCCTCAGGAACAAAGACTTGATATCCCGCTCGTGTTGCTTCGATGGCTGGATAGGTGAGACAAACATCCGTCCATAAGCCGCCCATAACCAGTTTTTTCCTACCTAGTGCATTGACCGCTGCTACAAACTCTTCATCTTCCCAAGCATTGATATTGGTGCGATCAATGACTTTCGCATCAGGCACGACTTCCCTCAGTTCTTTGAGAAACGGCTTATATCCTGAAGAACCCACACCTACATGAGAAAGAATCACCGGAATCTTGAAGAATGACGCAGCCTTGAGCATTCCTAATGTATTGTTGACTAAATCCTCATGTTCCATACTCTTGACCCCTTGCAAGATTTCGGGTTGATAATCAATCAATATCAAAGCGGTCGTTTCTGGATTTAGAAAAGGATCTTCAACCGGGTTACGTCTTGGCGGTTCATATCCTTCGGGAAACTGGGCAACGCCATCAACACTCTTTATTTTCAATTCTGCCGCGTGAACTGGGGGAACCATATTAAAAACCATGATCCCCAGTAAACACGCCAACAACATTTTCATAGTAAAAATTATATTTTTTTTACAATTTATCAAATTTTTTTGAGCAGTCATATCAGCCCTCCATTCCATGTTACTTTTCAGCAGAAAGTCCAGAATTGCAGATTTTCTTCTGCCCTACTGAACGGTTTTGAATATCTGAAGACAACACTACATTGTTCTATAAATGTCGTAAATATGCATAAATGAAAATTATTATCCCAATTATGGAATAATTGTTACATTTGAACCTTTACCCAGTATTCAACAATTGGCATTATTGCTGAGGTGCTTTTCAGCACGATTGAACTTGCCTTGCCTACCTGAAGGCAAGCCGCTTTTTCCACCAACAACGAGGAGATTTTTATGAGCAACAACACAGAAGTGAGCAACCGGGTGAATCTTGAATTTGTTTTAAATCGATTGAATACCAACTTTATTATCTGGGAGTTTAACGATGATTAGACCTATTTCACCAAGTGATACTTCTTCTGTGATGGCTTTAGCCAAAGACAGCGGACTGTTTGATTCCGCCGGACTCGAACAGGTCCAAGCCATGTTGCTGGAGTCCTTCAACGGCTCCAATGAACAACTGTGGATTGCTGAGGAACAGGATGGCCTCTCTGGGGTCGCTTACTGCATTCCGGAACCCATGACCGATGGAACCTGGAATGTGCTGATGCTGATTGTTCGTTCTGACCGTCGAGGTCAAGGGACTGGAGCCGCTCTGATGCAATATCTTGAAAAGATGTTAGCGGAGCGCGGTGAACGTCTGTTGATTGTAGAAACGTCAGGAGTGGATAGCTTCGAGCGAACACGACAGTTCTATCGCAAATGCGGTTATACAGAAGAAGCGCGCATCCGTAACTTTTACACAGCGGGTGACGATAAGATCATTTTCAGTAAAGCACTCGCAGTTTAGTAACGGGTACTTGGTCAAACTTAAGATTGGTCAAACTTAAGATCTGATCACCTGTTTTCAGCAGTATTTTATTTTCTTGCTCCCCGGTTTGGTTTTGGGGAGCATCTCTTCTGGTCGATCCGATGCCTTGGACATTCTATCAGTACGGCATTTACCACGGCATTCTCCTCATCATGATCGTTTACAATCTGTTTCTCTATCTTTCTGTCCGAGATCAGAGTTACCTGTGGTATGCGCTCTACGTTTCGTTTTTATTGTTATATTTCATGGGCATCGACGGCGTGGGGTTTCACCTCCTTTGGAGCGACTCCGACTGGTTTGCCGAGCATCTATTTGATGTCTTTGTTGGGGCTTTCGAGTGCGCTTTTATCTTGTTCGTGAAGTCCTTTTTAGAAACCCCAAAAAACACTCCCACACTTGATAAAATTCTTTCTTTTTGCTTCCTGGTTGGTGCGATAACGGCTGTCGTTTCGTTGTTTTTCCCGGTGGATTCCGATTGGTCGGATTATCCCTATGCGGTCAATGGCATCTTGTTTTTTATTGTCACCCTCACCGCTGGGATTCGTTGCATGAAGCGTGGGTATGCACCGGCCAAATACTTTTTGGTGGCCTCTTCGGTCTTTTTAGGCGGACTCGCTTTTTTTGCTCTACAAATTTTGAAAATTCTGCCCGGATCAGAAGAAATCGGGTTGGCGTTTATGAGGATCGGCTCGCTCTTGGAAGCGGTGCTTTTCTCTTTGGCCTTGGCCGACCGGCTCAAATACGAACGCCAGCAGAAAATTCAGGCACAACATCTGGCTCTCGAAAACCTACAAAAAGCTAACCAACTCAAAGATGAGTTCCTGGCAAATACCTCGCATGAATTGCGCACGCCGCTGCATGGCATGATTGGCTTAGCCGAAGCCACACTCCAAAACCTCCCCTCTAAAGCCTTGCCACAGACCGAGTCCAACTTATCGCTAATTGTCTCCAACGGTCGCCGTTTATCGCTCTTAGTTAATGACATCCTCGACTTTTCTAAGCTGAAGCACAAAGCCATTCCTCTGAATCGACAGCCTGTCTCGTTTCCAGAGGTTCTCGAATCTGTTTTGAGTTTGAGCCGGACTTTGCTTCATGGCAAACCCATTCAGCTGATCAACCAGGTGAAGAAGCACAACTTACCACCGGTCTTTGCCGATGAAACACGATTGGAACAGATTCTTTATAACCTGATCAGCAATGCAATCAAATTCACTCTCGAAGGGTCTATCGTCATTTCAGCACGGCATACAGAAGACCAGATCTTGATCTCCGTAGCAGACACAGGAATTGGGATTCCAACAGCACAGCAATCCCATATCTTTAATGCTTTTGAACAAATCGATGGCACAGACACGCGGCCCTATGGCGGTACAGGCTTAGGCCTATCGATAGTCCGACAACTGGTGGAACTCCATGAGGGAACCTTGATGGTGGAAAGTGAAATGCATCAAGGCAGTGTGTTCACCTTCAGTTTGCCTGTTGCCACAAAGTCCAAACAAACACTCCCCATACCGGCTCCGTCCTTGTCGGCACCTTACAAAGGTTCTTCAGTCAACGTTTGGGAAAGTTCTCTGAAGGATTCTCAAAAAAGTACTGCGTTGACCGGATTTTTAGACATTCTGATTGTGGATGATGACCCCGTGAACCTGGAAGTGCTCCGTCAACAGTTGGCTTCCAACCATTACCGATTGCGAGAGGCTCGCAATGGCTTGCAGGCGCTCCAATCCGTGGAACAAAAAACACCGGATTTGATTTTGTTGGATATCATGATGCCAGAAATGTCGGGTTTTGAAGTGTGTGAACGTCTGCGGAAACACCATCAACGCAATGCGCTCCCCATCCTTTTTTTAACCGCGAAAAACCGAGAGACCGATGTGATTCGAGGATTCGAGATAGGGGGAAATGACTATGTGACCAAACCATTTTTCCACCATGAGTTGATACAAAGAGTTGCAGCCCATTTGGAAATATCAGTGTACCAGAAACAGTTGAACGCACTCATGGCCTTCGCTAACAAAATTCATCAACATGGGAGTTCCCAAGAGATGTTAGAAGAGGCATTTTCCCAAATCACTCACTGGAGTTTTGCTGACGAAATGGGAGTTTTTCAAGGAGACCACATGAGTTTTCATCACAAGGCGCTGCTATCCGACCGCGCCCCTGTGCTCAAACCTCCTACAAAAACTCTATTGAAACAGCTCAGCTGCAATCTATCGACTCCTCGGGTGCTCATTGCCAATTCGACCAGCCAGAGTCATCCACTGGGTCAATTCTACCAACCGGGGCACTTCTTGTTTGTCATTCCTCCCCAGTTCTCTGACCATTTGCTGATTTTATTTCGTTTTCTCGAACGCAACCCGTTTCAGGAACCCCATGTCGTCTTTTATATTCAAAGTGTGATGAGCCAGGTACAAACCACGCAAGACCATCTGCAATCGTTTTTTGACGACGACAAATTGGTTGCAGTGATCGGCCAAGTCCAACCCCGTTTGTTTGAAATCACCCATATCAAGTCCACTTCTCCGACTTTGGAAATCCATTTCGATTCCGATAAACGTCCTGAGTACATCAAAGGGTGTTCTTTGGAAAAATTGAACCTCTATTTTCGAGAATCGGCGTTGATCCGGATTCACAACTCCTATTTGGTGAATCCGCTCAAAGTGATTGCACTTCAAAAAACGTCAAAATCTCGTCTGTTGAAATTGCAACTCACATCGGGAGAAGTGATCCCGGTTGGTCCCACCTATGTAGAGAAAATCCGTCAGGCTTTTGCCAAATTGATGCCTTAGCCTTCCCGCATCCACGAAATGCTCCCCACGATCTAGAATTTTTTTACCTGGGATTCGGATTTCACAACCCATTGAATTTCAAAAGAAAACCCAATTCAACATTTCACATCGACGCATTCTCTTTCCCTCATCCAAGTTTTCAAGCATGTGAGCAGCGGACCTCCCAGATACCTTAAGGACCTTTTCTCAACCCCAACTAAAATGCTCACCTGATCCCCCGGTATCGAAATGTTCCGCATCCTTCTGTTTTTTCTCCTCACCCTCATTTTTTTTCCAACACCCTCGTATTCCGTGTCTTTTTGGGAATGCACCTTCGCCACTGTTTCAGAAACCCTACTCCCCGGCACCGGATATTTGTATTTGGGTCATTATGACAAAGCCCTGACCCTGGGATTGACACGATGGTACCTCCGCACCGAGGCTGACAAAAATTATCAGCACGACGATTTTCAACAAGACAGCAATGATATTTATGATTTCAATGAGGAAGAAGGCCGTGTGGATATCTATCTCACCAAAGAAACCGCGATGTATGACTATCATGCTTATACGCATCTCATGCTTTCTTCGGTTTCTGTATATGACTTGGTCGATACCGGATGTGAGCAAAACACCGATACCTATTGGCATTTTCTCGCTCCGTTCCGCTTTGATCGATTTGGAGGAAATTTGTCGTTTTGGGGTCCGCTGGCTGGGGAGGTGGTGTATCTGGAATCTGATTCCACTGAGACGACCTATCATTTGGAGGATGGCTTCCGCAAACACGAACTGTACCAGCTGAAATTACAGCGAGAGTATCTTTCCGGTATTGGAGAAGAACTGCTCTTTCGAGGGGTCATTCAAAAGCAGCTCTTTCGTTTTTTTTCTGGCACGTTTTCCAAAACGGTATCCCGATGGAGTGCGATTGTTTTGGCATCTCTTGTTTTTGGAGCCACGCATGATGGAGAGGGATTTAACGTAGATTCTCAAGGGGCTTTTTTGAGTGGTTTGTATTTGGGTTGGTTGGCCCAGCCTTCTGATGGCGTGTTTGATTTGACGGAAAGCATCGCCTTGCATTCTTGGTGGAATCTCGTGACGACCTATTATGAATTCGCACACGCCCGTGAGGCTCCACTTGACAAATCACAAGCAGGCGTTCGAAGACTCAATTTACCCTTGATTTCTTGGAGGTATCGATTTTAGTCCGTGCCTGCCTGTTTGAGTCTAGACTTCTCCTTCACCCTCAATCATTGAACGAACCCGTGACCCCTGAATTTGATATCAAGCGTGCAAGAAAAGAAACAAAAGCCTGCAATGAAATCATTCATTTCAATAATGCAGGAGCCTCCCTCATGCCCACTCCGGTGAGCGAGGCGTTGCATCGTTATCTTCAATCTGAGGAGCAAATCGGAGGCTATGAAACGCAGGCCAAATACGCCGATGCGTTAGACCAAGTGTATCATTCGGCTGCCAGACTCCTCAATTGTTCTGCGGAGGAAATCGCCTATGTTGAAAATGCAACACGAGCCTGGGCTTTGGCCTTTTACTCATTTCGATTCAATCCTGGTGACAAAATTCTGACAACACTGGCTGAATATGGAAGCAACGTGATCGCTTATCTTCAACAAGCCCAACGTTTTGGTGTTGAAGTCATTTTTGTTCCCAACGATGACTCCGGTCAGATCGATACGGAGGCGCTATCGAATTTAATCGATGATCATGTGAAGCTGATTTCAATCACCCATATCCCAACAGCCGGAGGCCTTGTGAATCCTGCACCTGAAGTTGGAAAAATTGCCAAGGCTGCCGGAATCCCGTTTCTCTTAGATTCGTGTCAAAGTGTGGGGCACATCCCCGTTGACGTGGAAGCGATTGGGTGCGACGCGCTTTGCATCACGGGTAGAAAATATCTGCGAGGTCCGCGAGGTACTGGCTTGTTATACATACGGAATGAACTCCTCCATCAATTGGAGCCTCCCGTGCTGGACCAACATGCGGCTCAATTGATCTCATCGACGGAATACACTATTCGTTCAGACGCCAAGCGATATGAGAATTGGGAACAATACTGTGCTGGGAAATACGCACTTGCAATCGCCATCGACTACGCGCTTTCTTGGGGGCTGAAATCGATTCAGAACCGTATTTCAACCCTCGCGGCAAGTTTGCGCCATCAGTTATCGCAAATCGATAGCATCCAGGTCATGGATGAGGGCATCGAAAAATGTGGAATTGTCACATTCGTCTCAGAAAAAATGGCCCCACCTGAAATCATGAAAGCCTTGGCTGATCATAAAATTAATGTTTCGATCTCCCAAGGTTCTGGCAACTTGGTTTCCTTCAATGCCCGTGGAATAGCGGGCGTGGTTCGTGCTTCCGTTCATTATTTTAATACTGAAGAAGAAATCGTCTATTTTGCAGAGGTTTTGAACAAAATGATGACTTAACTGGATTTTGGATCATTCAGTTGAAGAAACTTCTTCAAAATGAATTGTGCTGGTGGTGCCTGCGAGTTCTAATCGGTTTTGGTCGATTGTCCACGCATTCATTCCTAAGAGGGTGGCCTGAAAAAGCGCATCAAACTCGTGACCACAATACGCCAGTTCCTTAAATATCCTTCCAAAGGTCACTTGATTATCGGAAGTAGCGTCATAAACTCCGTTGAAATTATTACAGCTATCCACCCCTCCAAACGTCCCGTTCTTGGCAAATTGAATATAGGCCTCATGAGTACTAGGTGGGGCCTGTTCGTTTCCTTCAATTCTCAGGAGCGTCAAACGCCATTTTCTATCGATCAGTGTCGGAATTGCATCGGTGTAGTCGACTCCAAACCGGACATCTGTCCAAGGGGCATTTTGGAATGATAAGAGCAAACTATTGTCTCCAATCGTGTAGGTGAGTGCTTCGGCATTTAAATCATCGTATTGGAAGCAGGTGTCTTGATTGAGCAGGGAGTCGAAGCCAAACGTGAGTATTCCCTCTTGGGTCAACGTATAAGAAGCGCTGAGTTCATGGAGATACGGTGGTTCACTGGTGAGACAATCGTTGACGATTGTCAATTGCCCATCTGAATGGAACTCAAAGGTGTGAAACGATAAACGGGTCACATCCATTTCGCTGATGCTGGAACCGTTGTCTGATCCCTGAAAGATCCATTGTCTTTCTAGATTGAGATCTCGGAACTCCAAATCTGGCCCGGTCTCATTTTGTGCAATCTCCGTCGGCATGGTTTCTCCTGACGCGGAATCGCCAGCAGTTGAACCAGTCGCCGTTGCATCGGCGGAAATTGAATCAACAAAAGACGAATCATCAGAATCCGGGCTGTGGCATGCTGTGACGAGACTGAAGATAAATATTACGGGGCAAAGTGTGGTAATGAGAAAGTTCTTCATATGAATTGTTTTCCTAAAAAAAATGATGTCGGGAGATCGCTTTTCAATCAGTTATCTTCAGCCGTTACCGAATATTCCACATCACGAAAAGCTTTTACTCCACATGGGAATGGGATCGTGCTCAGAATTTTATTTACTCCACATCCGATAAATCGTCTCCAAGACTTTTATTCTGGTTTAATCTTTCCATTATTGCCATCTCTTCAGCGGTTAATTCAAAATCGAATATTTCAAAATTCTCAATGATCCTTTTTGAGGTTACTGATTTTGGGATAACGGCAACACCTCTTTGTACTAACCAGCGCAACGTAACTTGTACCGCTGACTTACCGTGGGTATCACCAATTTCTACTATTTCAGAAATATTAAGCACTTCACCCATCATTATAGGCCGATAAGCTTCTAGTTGAATGTTGTGTGTATTTGCAAAGTTCAACAATTCCTTTTGGCTTAAATGCGGATGCATTTCTACTTGATTGAGGGCAGGAATGATTTCAGTATGTTTCATCAAGTCTTCCAACTGAGGAATACTAAAATTGCATACACCAATGGCCTTCGCACGGCCTTCTGAAACCAATCTTTCCATTGCTTTATAGGTTTGTATATACTTAGCTTTGACCGGCCAATGTATCAGATAAAGATCGATATAATCCGTTTGCAAGCGTTTTAAACTTCGCTCAAAGGCAAGTAACGTTGGATCGTACCCTTGTTCACTATTCCAAACCTTAGTTGTAAGAAAAATTTCTTCTCTTGGGATTCCACTTTCGATCATTGCTCGTCCTACCCCTTCTTCGTTTTGGTATGCCGAAGCGGTATCAATTTTGCGGTATCCCACCTGCAAAGCTGAAAGGATTGCCTGTTCAACCTCTCCATCATTTTTCGCAAAGAGAACTCCAAGACCAATAACAGGCATTTTCAATTTATTGTTGAGTGTAAATGTTGATTTTTTATGATTCATTATTCTACTCCCTATAAATCATGAGCGCGCAATAACACTTGGAATTAATCCTTCCTGTATTCCTATGCAAAAATTTACAGCCTTATGCCCTTTTCAAATATTTAGCAATATTGATTTAGTTTTGATTGATCGTTGCATTTGAAGCCATGATATGTCCCATGACCTGCTCATATTGATCGTAAGACGACTTTTCTTTTTAGGTAAATGATATATCAAATGTAGTGACGATAATGGCATTTTGATCGCTTAAAAATAGAAGAAGCGGTCTTTAAACCAAAAACGTAAATCCAATGATTCATTCATAGAAAGAACATCAGACATCAAAACCATGACAAAAAAACTATTATATGAGGAGATTGTTGACACCTTAAAAGCAGGTATTGCCAATCAAAAGTACAAGGTAGACGAGCAACTGCCGACGGAAATGGAGCTGGCACGAGAATTTGGAGTCAGCCGAATCACGTCAAAACGTGCTTTAGAGGTGTTAAAGCAAGAAGGACTGATCTATCGAGTACGGGGTAGTGGCAGTTTTGTTTCCCCCAATGCCGTGGAACAGCCCACCACTAGGCTTTCAAGACATCAAGCGGATCACAATTTTTTGATCTCCATGGTCGTTCCGATGAAAGATAGTCTCGAAAGTTCCACCGCGTTTGCAGATGGGATGATGCTGATTGTGCGAGGCGTTTCCGAAATTCTGAATGAAAACGGGTTCTATTTAGCCATTCATAGTGAGCATTCCAATATTCAGGAAGAACGAGCCGTCTTGAATCAATTGTATCAAAAAAAGGTTGGAGGGATCATCTACTATCCAATCTCGGACAGCGAAAACCTGGAGCTTTTGAATCTTCTATTTCTCGAACAATACCCAATCATTACCATTGATAAGATTCATGAAAATATTCCGATTAGCTATGTTGTGTCCGACAATATGGGGGGAGCCTACCAAGCTACAAAATATTTGATTGAACTGGGTCACGACAAGATTGCTTTTGTTTCGAAGGTCAGACTGGAGCGGGCTTCTTCCGTGCGACATCGATACTTCGGATATTGCAATGCTTTGAAGGAAGCCGGAATACCGGTTAACAGCCAATTTGTAAAATTCGGATTCAAACAAAATCCTAAGCCTGTTTACGAAAAACCCGCCTATGAAGATATCGTCCGCAGCTTGGTTTCCCAGCAGGTGACCGGAATCATTGCAGAAAACGATATGGAAGCCTTGTTCCTCATGCGCGCCGCCAAAGATCTCCAGATTGATGTGCCAAATGATATATCAATTATTGGGTTTGATGATGTTGCATTCTCTAAACATCTCCCCATACCTTTGACAACCGTCGCTCAAGATTTCTATCAAATCGGGAAAACCACTGCTAGAATTTTGATAGAAAGTGTCACTTCAGGCACCCATAAATACACCAAGACCACCCTACCAACTCGTCTGGTTGTCCGACATTCCTGCTCTTCCAAATAAGTCGTCTCTACAACACAGAATCAACCCCCCTCCTATCCCCGATCAGCAACCGATAGCATCATGACATACCATTTTTTCTTATTTGATATAACATATACTTGACGTCGTTTCATATTTGATATATCAAGTTCTTCATAAACCTCAGTTCGAGTGAACAGGGTTTATATTTTGAGGCAGTTTCTTCAAGTTCTCCCCCCTAAGGCCCACTGCCAGCCTTTATCTTCAGACGGGTTCAAAGAGAGGACTTCTCAAGTGATACAAATATGTCCACAAATAGGAGGTATATGAGACGATTATTGTTAGCAGCCTTGATCGGGGGTTTGGTCATAGCCCAGGCATTCCTCGGAATCGAAACAACACAAGCCGCCACCCTGACGTTTGCGTGTGGTACTGGCGATACACGTTCGCAATATTGTATCGATGTCGCGAACGAATGGGCCAAGAAGAATGGCCATGAAGTGAAATTGTTTGTCAATCCTCAGGCCACCAACGATGCACTAGGCTTGTTTCAGCAAATTTTTGCAGCCAAGAGTGCAGAAATTGATATCGTGATGATTGACGTGATCTGGCCAGGTTTGCTGTCCAGTCATTTTGTTGATCTGAGAAAATACATTCCACAAGACCACATCGATGCTCACTTTCAATCGATTGTGAGCAACAATACCGATGCAAAAGGACGGGTTATTGGTATCCCTTTCTACACAGACGCCGGGCTTTTGTATTATCGTAAAGATCTCTTAGAGAAACATGGGCACACCCCTCCCAAAACCTGGAGCGAATTGGAGCGAATTGCCCAAGATATCTTGTCCAAAGAACGTGAAAACAATTCACGTTTGATGGGGTTTGTTTGGCAAGGGCGAGCGTATGAAGGACTGACCTGTAATGCCTTAGAATGGATCGATTCCTTTGGAGGAGGATCCGTAGTGGAACCGGATGGAACCATTAGTATCAATAATCCCAAAGCAGCAGCGGCACTGGATACGGCCGCTTCTTGGATCAAAAATGGTATTAGCCCCAAGGGAATTCTGAACTATGCGGAGGAAGATGCCCGCGGTGCCTTCCAATCGGGCAATGCGATATTTATGAGAAACTGGCCCTATGCCTGGGGTCTTGGCAATTCGGACGATTCTATCGTCAAAGGTAAAATTGGATCGACCGCTTTGCCAATGGGGCCAGGTGGGAAGCACACCGGTGCCCTCGGTGGATGGCAGCTTGCGGTGAGCAAATACTCGAAGAATCCAGAAGCCGCAGCCGGAGTGGTTCAGTATTTGACCACGAAAGAAAACCAACTCCGGAGAGCTATTGAACTTTCCGATTTACCAACCCGCCCGGATGTATATGAAGATCCTAAATTGCGAGCAGAAAATCCATTCATGGGCGGCATGTTGTCTACCTTCAAAAGTGCCGTTCCGCGACCTTCTTCCGTGACCGGACGCAAATACAACAAAGTGTCCAATAAATTTTGGTCAGAAGTGCATTCGGTGTTAGCTGGTAAAAAGACGGGAGCAGAAGCAGTTGCCGATCTGGAAAAATCGGTACAACGCATCAAACGTAACAAATGGTAAGAAAATTGGCCTAATCGCTTATCAATGGGAGGGAACAGATGCCTTTAGAATTTCATCATTTACAAAGATTAGAAAAGCACATCAACGAACTAAAAGAGTTGAGATATTACAACAACCTCCCATTGAATGGCTTCACAGCTTCCAATGAGGAGGGCCATTTTGTGAATCCATCCCCCGTCACTTCTGATGCGAATTCATTTCCACTCCATATCGGCGATTTTTGGAAGGGGCGGGATAAGTATCTATGGCTCACCACGGAGATTGAGATCCCTCAGCAATGGGAAGGTCATGACATTGTTGGCATTTTCGATTTTGGAAAAACGGGGGCCGGTTACAGTTCTGGTTTTGAGTCGTTACTTTATGTCAACAACGCCTTGTATTCGGGTGTGGATACGAATCATCAAGAAGTCTTCCTTCCTCCAGAAAACGTTGGGAAGCCGTGTCGATTGGCGTTTCGGCTTTGGAGTGGCTTGGAAGGAGGCGGCATCCCTTCCGAGCAAACCCATCAAATCAAGCGAGCTGAAATCGCTTGTTTGGATCCATCCACGGATGATCTTTATTATACCGGGTCCACGATTGTTGAGACGATCAAGATCTTAGATGAAAACAACTATCACAAATACGAGCTGGAAAAGCTTTTAGTTGAGACCCTACGCCAGGTGGATTTTAGCTATCCCCGGTCGGAAACTTTCTTCAATTCGGTCCAACAGGCGACCCACTATCTGAACACCCAACTGGCAGCGCTGAATGAAAGCTCGCCCGTCAATGTATATTGTGTGGGGCACACCCACATTGACGTGGCATGGCTCTGGAGGACAAAACATACGAGAGAAAAACTCGCCCGATCCTTCTCAACCGTGGATCGGTTGATGCAAAAATTTGAGGACTACCTATTTTTTCAACCCCAACCCCAACTTTATGAATATCTTAAGTCTGATTTTCCGACCCTCTATGACAAAATTCGGAAACACGTGCAGCAAGGAAAGTGGGAACCGGCAGGAGCCATGTGGGTGGAGGCGGATTGCAATTTGATCAGTGGGGAATCGATTGTTCGGCAAATACTTTTAGCAAAAGAATTTTTTAAACAAGAGTTCGACTACGAAAACAATTTTTTGTGGCTGCCCGATGTTTTTGGATATAGCTGGGCATTGCCTCAAATCTTAAAAAAATCCAATATTCAAACGTTTTTCACCACAAAAATTAGTTGGAATGAACACAATGAAATCCCATACGACACGTTCCTATGGAGAGGAATTGATGGTTCTGAGATCTTAACACACTTCCTCACAACACCGAGTTTAGACCCAGAAAACCCAAGGTTTCGTTCCTACAATGGAACCATTGTTCCTGCAACCATTCAAGGCACTTGGGATAACTATAAAAACAAAGATCTCAATAAAGATGTATTGGCTGCCTACGGATTTGGAGATGGAGGGGGTGGGGTCAACCGGGAAATGCTTGAAAGAAAAAGACGAATCCAAAACATTCCCACCTTACCGAATTTGATCGATTCGAATGTGAGCCAGTATGCAGAACGGCTTCAAAAAAATATAAAGGATGAAAACAATCAGGGTTATCTCCATGTATGGGACGATGAGTTGTATTTGGAAATGCATAGAGGCACGTATACTTCTCAAGCTTTTATCAAGAAATACAATCGTCTACTGGAGTTAAAGTGTCGAAATGTAGAAATGCTCCAAGCCTTCGCATCGGTACAAAACAACGATTGGTCACTCTATCATCATGCAACGATGCATGAGGTTTGGAAAATCGTATTGAGAAATCAGTTCCACGATATCATTCCAGGTTCGAGTATTCGAGAGGTCTATCAAGATTCCAAAGAAGAATATGTGCATGCTTTGAATCTTATGGAAGAACTCAGGCATCAATCCTGTTCTAAAATCGTTCAACAAAAGGAAAGGGGCATTGCGGTATTCAATTCGTCTTCATGGAGTCGTAGTGGTTTGGTCAGAATTCCGTTGAAAATGATGGAAGGTGGGCATTACGTGAATGAAAATGAGGAAGTCTTGAATGCACAAGTTGAAGATGAGGAAGCCACAATCTTTGTCAGCAATATTCCTCCTCTCTCGTTTACCAATATCTTTTGGAAGGAAGCCCCCATTATTTCTAGAGAGAGAGGTGTCTTTGAATTTGCAAACGATCATATTGAATCCAATCGATTTGTCATTCAATGGAACAATCACGGCCAACTAGACAAAATTTATGACAAATCCCTCAAGCGAAATGTACTGGCAGGCCTTGGCAATGCTTTGGAAGTGTTTGAGGACAAACCTAGAAGTTATGATGCCTGGGAGTTGGAGCCTACTATCGATTTAAAGAAAGAAGTCATCACTGATTTCAAAGGGGTGACTTTGATTTCAATAGGGTGTCACTACATCAAAGTGAAATTCGAATGGCACTATCGCAATTCTACGATCATTCAATGCCTCGTCTTGTATCAGAATTTAGAGAGAATTGATTTCATCACCCAAGTGAATTGGCAAGAACGCAACAAACTGTTAAAGGCGGCTTTTCCGGTCGATGTCCGTTCCACCAAAGCGAGATACGATATCCAGTTTGGAAGTATGGAACGTCCCACGCACCGAAATACCAGCTGGGAGCATGCTAAATTTGAAGTGGTTGGGCATCAATGGGCAGATTTATCTGAAAATGGATTAGGTGTCGCTTTACTGAATGACTGCAAGTATGGCTACGACATACATAACAATGTCATGAGGCTGTCTTTGTTAAAATCCTCGTCTTATCCTGACCCCGAAGCCGATAGAGGAATGCACGAGTTCACGTATGCGCTTTATGTTCATACAAAACCTTGGAGCGATTCTCATCTTATTCAAGAAGCGTGGGATTTGAATTTGCCCTTGTCCTTTTTTGAAGGAACCGTTGAAAACACACGAAGCTTGTTCCACATCGACAACCCTTGTATTGCCGTGGATGCCATTAAAAAATCAGAGCAGGGGAACCACATTGTTTTCAGAATGCATGAACAACATGGAGGGAAAACCACCGCCGTCGTTCAGTTAAATTTCCAATTCACCCAATGGTATCAAACGGACTTGATGGAAAACAAAATTGGAAGGGAATCCACCGAAAATCCAGTTATTGTTGAGATGAAGCCCTTTGAGATCATTACTTTTCTTGTGGAGCTGCCACCGTCTTAATATCGGGTACTAAAGGATTTAAAATATTATGATTCACCTCAAAACATGCCCCATCTGTGATTGTCACGAACTGCATCCGTTACTAAGTACAGTCAATCGATATGATGAAAATTTTGCATCGCATCGCAATGCCGAAATCAATCACATTCTTAAAAATGTTTTGGATATCGACGAAGTTCAAATATCGGCATTGCAATGCCAAGAATGCAAACATCTCTTTCTGTCTCCCACCTTTTCTCAACAAGAAATTGAACGATTGTACTCCACTCAAAGTGCAGAACAGATGCATGTTTTTTATCAAAAAGCGGAGCAGCATAGTGGACGGAGTTACCAAGAAGAGACGTGCTCCGTATCCGGAAACCGAAGCGAAGAACTATCATTCCGGCAGCAGTTTATTCGGGATGTTGTGCTGAATTTTCGCAAAAAAGACATTGGAAAATTGCTCGACATAGGGGGAGCTAATGGCGAGAACATACTTCTGTTTAAGCAGGCTCAGAAGTACGTCTATGATTTAGATCTCCGCCCCGAAAATTTAGCCCCTGAAGTGGAAGGGACCTCTTCCATAGCTGAGGTCCAGCAGCTTGCTCCATTTGACCTGCTGATTTCGACGCATACTCTAGAACATATTGTTTCTCCCAAAGCCATGATTTCGGATTACACCGCATTCATTCGGGAAGGCAGTTTGTTTTACATTGAAGTGCCCTCTGAATATCTATCCATCCTCATGAAGCACTATCTATCTCGCTTCCGAGAGACAAGAGTCGATATCCACTGGCATATTAACTTTTTTTCGCCCAGTTCCCTGAAAAGGCTTATGGAGCAATGTGGTTTTCGTCCTTTGTATGTGAAAACACATTTGATGCCCTACAATGATCTGAGTATGCGTGTCATCGTCGGGGTATTTGAATATACCGGGGCACCTCAATCCTTTTCACCTCGGTTCAATCCAGTGTGGTGGCAGGAATTCGCCAACGACTTTCTCCAAACTCTTTACTTAAAGGGCCATCGTAAACTTTTAGGAACGGCTCCCAAACCCAAACCTTTTTCCATTTAGCCATGTTTTTCATCGCGAGATCTGAATAGGAAACCATTTGTTTTAGATGTACTTCATGTCTTTTAAAAAAGGGAATTTCCTTCTTACTTCTGTTACTTCGCTCTCATTTATTTCGGTAACAATGTATTCTTGAGTGGAACCTCCACGTGATAACATATTCCCTAAGGGATCAAATACATTTGAACCTCCACCGTATGTAAGTTCATTGCCATCTGTTCCAATTCGATTGACACCCACAATAAAACACTGGTTTTCTATTGCTCTTGCTTTGAGTAAGGATTCCCATTGTTCTTGTCTCGCCAATGGCCAATTTGCAATCACAAAAATAACACTTACTTGTTTGGCAACTTTTCTAAACAACTCTGGAAACCTCAAATCGTAACATATGAATACACTGGATGAAGTCCCGTCTATTTCAAAGATAGATTGGGAGTCGCCCGGCTCGTAGTATTTGTGTTCATCAACATAAGAAAATGGATGATTTTTTGAGTACTTTGCCAATGTCCTACCATCGCTGTCTAAAACCAAAGCGATATTACGTCCTTTTCCAGAATTTGTAGATTCCGCATATCCACCAATAATGCTGATGTTATATTTCTTTGCCAACTGAGAGAGATGATCGAATGTTTCGCCATTCGGTACTTCACCGATAGTTTTTACATTCATTGAAAATCCAGAATTAAATGTTTCAGGAAATACAATAACATTACAGTTGTCCGATTTGGCTCTCTCAGTAAATATCTCGGATCTACGAAAATTTACTTCCTTGTCTTCCCATTCAATATTCAATTGGATACTTGCAATTTTCATATTCGTTTCCTGATCAAATATCTCGGCGCTGGTCAGCAAAGAAGCCCTCAGCGCCGTGACGATTTCAACTGGGTCTTGTTGGGTTACTTAAATTCAATAAGGATTTCTCGATAAGTCACATCGCCAATGTTTTTTGCTTTGTGAGTGACAGGGAATTTAACACCTTGGGCTATTTCCGACATGACTTCGAGTTCACCATTTTCACACTTAATATCAAATATGCTTCCAGTGGGCACCTCAAAGACTCCCAGGTCATTGCCCCGATCGTCCTCACAATCCAAAGGCCCCCCTTGAATGGCATACCACATGTACGATTTTTCATGTCGATGGATAGGCGTTTCCTCCCCCGGCTGTAGCTCGAAGTCCCACACGATAACTTTGTCGTTTTCAAATACGATCTTACTACCAACGTTGCTGGATATAGTAGTCATGTTTTCCTCCTCTAATTAAGATGGTGTCCATTTATCAAAGAGCATCATGAAGCAAGGTCGTCCTTGCCTTCGATGAGGAAATGGTGGCTGTTCGAACCGGCAGTCCGGGCTTCGAGATGAGGTAGGTATTCCGGTTCGCTCATGAAGGCCTTTGCAGCTTCCTTCGAGGGCCACTCGATGATGATTCGCAATGCGACATCTTCACCTTGACCTTCGAGGCGCTCGTGACTGGAAGTTCGGGCGAGATATTTTCCTCCATGCTTGGCAACGAGTGCATTTGCAGGTCCGATATAGCCAGGGATCCAGTCCTCGCTGGTGGGTGTGACGGCTAGTACTGAGTAATAAGTCATAGTCATTCTCCTAAGTTGATTTGTTGTGCTCCCTACAGAGAGGGAAAGTTTCCGCCAATGTTGCAACGTTATTTGCAACCTCAAACAAATGTTAACAGGAGAACTTTTGATTGATAATTGAGCAAAAAGGAGAATCACTTTATAATTTTTATTGATAATCTGAGATAACCAAAGGGAACCGTCGGGGAAGAGTAGAGGAAGGGGAAAAGCATTTTCTTATTCGATAGAAATCCGTTTCAAACACGTTGTATGGACGTGGCTTTTGGGACGATTTTTGAGGTCACGGGCTATTCACTTTTCAACTGTCCTGCAATCCTTCTTGGGGGGTCCCGCGTATATCCAAAACATCATGCCCCATTTCCTCCAAGATAGTAACCAGCAAATAAAGGCATCCTGAGACAATTCACTTGTTGCAAAAAAACAAATTTGGGCGATTCATTTGCACTCTTGTTATAATTTTACCGTTAGCTATTTCAGGTTAAATTGAGTTAGCTATTTCAAGTTAAATTGAGTTAGCTATTTCAGGTTAACTGGACTCAGCTCAAGTTTCCAATGATCCTCAATGGGTTCATGCCAAAGTCCGTTCCAGCAACAAGGCCTCTCCATTTTTGAAATCATGCAGCACAAAATTTTTGTCGAGATGGTCAGGGATGTCTTTTAAGGTGGGAGAATGCACCACCGTGTTCCAGGTCCCTGACAAATTGAGAAAAAGATTGAGAGGACATCGTTCGATGGGATGACCTTCCATATTGGCAATGAGGAACACTTGTTTCTTCCGGTCCGGACTCGTGCGCCATCCGTAGTAGATCGTATTGCATTTCACCACATCGCCTTGATCTCCCCAATCGCCCAGGTCTTTGGCACCATTGATCCACAATTTGCGAGCAAAATAGTCTTTTTGCACATCGTTGGTCGGATTGTTCAACAACCACGCATTGCGTTGACGGAACAACCGGAGTGCAAAGTTGAATTCAGCCCGAGGCACATCCACGGATTCTTCATAATGGTGGACTTTGGCCGAATCCCGCGCATCAAGCATGAATGCTTTGGCAAAGGTTTTGAGTTGTTCGGCAGAAAGCTCCCCTTGCGGTTTCATGACCTCAGGAGCGAGGACCTTGAGCCGATCATCTGTGGCCCAAGTGGCGACATTGTACTCGCTCCTTAGGTCGGCATCTTCGATGAGCATGGCAATGGCCACGTCATTCAACGTTTGCAAGAAATCGATCTTTTCCATTTGCAATTGCAATCCGGCTTTCCGTGCTTCCGGTGCGGTAGCAAGATCACGTTGTAGAAAACGGTAGCTCTTTGCCATGAGCTTGTTGGCAGCAATGGTCCGGCGCTCGGACTCTTTAGGGTCCGCATGAATGCGTTGGATCAATTGCTTTTGATAGGCCTGATCCGCATCGGTCGTCGAGTGGATCAGTCGGTGGTACGTTTCCTGAAGCTCCGCGACGTTTGGATATCCACCTGTATCTTCGGGATCATCAAAGAGAAAACGCGCCATCAAAGCATCGGTCTTGATGCTTTGGCACAACAAAAACAACACATCCATGAACGCAGGGGATTCTTCACGATGACGCACATCGGCTACCAGTTGATGGTAACTCGTGAACCCTAACGCTTTGAGGCGTTGAAAATTTTCAGACTGGGCATACAAAGCGTCATCCACATACCAGGTCAAAAAACGGGACCCTTCTTCTGCAACAATCTTGAGATCAAACGTGTCGTCGATATCACGCAAAAACAGCCATGGGGTGTGAAACAACGCATTCAGTAGAAACATCGGGTTCCCCGGAAGGAATCCGAGACTGAGCGCCGTTAACGCATTGTTATCCATCGTGTTGTGGGCGACTTCCTTCAACGAGTTGCCCAGTTGGTCATTGTAATAGTCATCGAAGGAGGTGCCCGGCTCGTAGTCGCTGGAAGGCTTCAGCTTCACCAACCGATAGAAATAACGGGCGTTGTCATGATTGGAATGTCCGGTGATCCAATTCTCTCCGTAACGATATACTTCCACAAAACGATCCCATTTGTTCATGAACCATTTGTATTTTCCATGCACATTGTGCGCGAAAATAATGGGACTCCATTGCTTCACTCGATCTTTGTAAGGCAAGGTGCGTTCGATGCAGTGGTCCAGATATTTGGAATTGAACAACCAATTCAGATCATCAGGCCAAGGCCGTCCATCTTCCAGATTGAAATCAAGACGACGACGCACCCCATTGATGTCTTGAACCACATTGGCCATGTCATTGAGGAACTCATCTTCTTGAATCCGTAACCCGGTTTCTTCATCCATGTTCAGAATGAAATCTTGGGCACCATCCACCCGCACCGCATCGTAGCCCAGATTGAGTTTGCGGATGAGCAATTCCAATAAAATGGCCTTCACATTGGGATTGGTAAAATCGATGTCCCGGCCATACATATTGGGACCGCGCAGGTATTTGCTGTTCACATAATGGAGGTTTGAGCGGTCTTCTGAAGGCACGTCAAAGGTCTCTAGCAAGCGGGCACCTTGAAAATCGCAATGGCCAAGCACGGAATCGATACACATTTGAATCGGACGCCCTGGCATCGTATGCAGGGTTTCGATGAACTCCAGAAATTCGTTAGGCCGCATGGTTTCCAAAATGGAAGGATTCACGGCTGCTGATCCGACAATCGGTGTGTCATACCCCCAGTTTGAAATATCAGGGCGCTTGAGTTGGATCTGGACTCGATCTCCTTCGGCACTCAGCACCTGAAAAAACTCTCCGGTTTCTTCTTGGATGGCTTCCCGCTCGGCGGGTGGCACTTCCGGAGTCAATTCAATCGAATCAAAGCCCACGAAGTGTAAATCCGCAGGGGTCAATCCTTCATAAATATCGAGTCGCCTCGCATCGATGTTGGCTTGAACCTTCTTGCCAATGGATTGGTAACGACGAGTGAGAGCGGCAATGGTTCCTTCTTCGGTGGCGGTTTCGGTGTGAATTTCCAAGTGCATTCCCACATCTTTGGCGCGGTAGGTCCCATCGGGAAAGATGGTTTTGTAAAAGGAGGTGAAGTAGTCCATGTCTTTGCGTTCGGCACACATTCCGGTCACATCAAACAATTCGGCAGGGGCGTACACGCCTAAGGGAGAGGATTGCACCAAGGGATCTCGAATGATGGCATCAAAGTCCCCCGCATGGTAGCGAAGCCAATAAAACGATCCGGTTTGATCGCGGGTTCCGATGCTCACATGGTCCACTACTCCCACCATATAATCATCCACTGCCCTGAGCGTGACTTCGTCTCTCTGAAATTCTCGCTCTTGTGGCTCGCCTTTTTTCAGCGCCATGAAGTCGATGTTCCGCAGCGGTGTAAAGACTTCCAGGCAGATCTGATGTGCTTTGCCTTTCAATGCACCGTCCACCAATCCGGGCACCCAAAACCCAAATAAAGCCTGTCCCTCCCCGACCTTACGAGAACCTAAGAACGATTGGGTGATTTGTTTGGCTGCCTCATAGGCGGAACGAGTTTGAATGATTTCTTGAATTTCGTGCACAACGGCTTGGGTCTGTGCTTCATGTAGCTGTAGCGGTTTCATAGACGGTTCCTCCTTCTCTGTCGGGACGTGATGAAATGAAAAACAATCCTTTTCCGTAACACTATTCTTATGAAAGCAACAACCTTAAGCCGTCAAAGATAATGTCTTGATCGACTCAAGGAAGCACTCCGCTTCAAACAATTGACAAAGAATTACCGATCCGGTGGATAAAACATCGACATTATTTGGCCGATAGGATTAACTTTCCCAAATCCCCACCAAGCCTTATTTTCTTTAACCTAGCACCGATTTCCTAAAGAGACGCAAATTGAGAAGAGAATAAACTAGAGAAGGATGATTTTTGGTTTGGGATGGGGGAGGGAATTGAGGGCAATGTTGAAATTCTTTCAAGAAACTTCGACCTATCTAGCTTCGCTGTGAGGTTTATGAAGCGCAGACTTATTCAATATCAAGTTGCCTAGCAATTTCGTTTTATCCAACGAGATCTTTGGAGTGATAGTTTCTGCAATTCTGGCTATTTCTAAGTTCAAAGATTCGATTTCTGTCTCTCTTCCATTGCGTATATCCTGCAATGTTGAAATGAATTGTCCTTCAGTGGCCTGACTAATGTTCAATAGTTGTTGCATGATCATCTCAAAATTAATGTCTAATCCCAAGTATTTCGTTACTTGAAGGCATTCATCTATTACCTCACTCGCCAAGTCCCTTATCTTCTCATTGCGGAAGAATATCCCGTTATCTATATCCAGTAAGGGACAAATAGAATTAAATACTGTGTTCACGATAGCTTTCTTCCATACTTCTTCTTCAATGTTATCCGCTACACAAAACCTAAACCCCGGAGTATTCAACTGTTCTATCACTTTTTTAAGAGTATCTTCTTTTCCTCTAACTATTCCAATGGGAGATGCCTTGACAGACCGAAACCTTAAACTATGTTCATTGTTTTTTTGGCTAGTTGAATACAAAACACATCGATAAATTTCGGATGCTCCTGAAAGCATATAAGAGTTTTCCACACCAATGCCATTCTGCATGAGAACAATTGGTGAGGTAATCCCTTTTTCTTGAATTTGCGAAGAAATGAATGCGTTGGCATAGGACTTTGAGGCTATGACGATAATCCCATGTATATCTTTCAGTTCAGAAAATGAAATCATTTCAATAGGTGCCTTAATCACACTCCCATCACTCAATTGGACAGAGATCGACAGTATCTCTTTATGAGGATTATTTTTCCTCACTTGGACAACCGTTGCCTTTTTTCCATCATTAATTAGATAGACCGCTAAAGCTAATCCAATTGCCCCGGCACCGAGAATATATATCCTTTTTGTATCAACCATAGGTAATCTCTATTCTAAGCGAACTCTTAATGCAAAAAAATGCAGTCCCTAGCGGCCCTTTGTTATATAAATGCTTCGAAAACCTGAGCAACTGGCCTGCGAATAAGCATTTGAATGAATCAATATCTAGCTGGGCTAACAGCAACGAGTTGCAATAAAAAGAAGCTTATAATGGCAAATAACACGAGGAGGATGAAAACAAGCAGCAATATGAGGAGAACCCGCCTTTTGACTGACTTTCCTTCTAGTTCTCCTAACGCCGGATTGGAAACTTTGGTGTGCAACAAATCGTTTTCAAAAATTGCACCTACGATTCGAGAGACGACTATTAAGGTCGTCACATAAACACCAACATTGAGTCCGTTTATAACCAAATCAACGAGAAAGTTCAGTTTCCTATGATCGGTAAACTGGTCTAACATCAGACGAACTATTGGATTACTGAAAACAGACCAGAAAGCCCCGAAGAACAACCTTACAAAACAGAAACACCACCACCAATCCAACGCCGAACGAGATGAGTCTTTACCCGCATGACTCACTTGCCACACTTCCTTCATGACCAAGTAAGGCATAAAAAAATTGGCAAAGGGAATCAAAAACCAGACGACCGACCACCCTGGAGTGTATCGCAACTTTTCTACAGAAGCAGCGCGAACGATTTTACTGGCCCCAAATATCCATTGTAAAAAGAAAATGAATGAAACAATAAACATTATGATTCCAGTCACGTGAAACACCAAATCGAGTATTGGCAGTATTGATAACTCGGTGGGATCCCCGTGTCCTAGCTTGGGAAAGTAGAACCCCACTACACCGCTCACCAGTGCAATCATGGCAATGATGAAATTGACCTGTAGCAGCGCGTTCAGAGATTTGGTCGTCGAAACAAAAGAGTGGAATTCACGATTCACAGTTTGAGTCATGGTGTCTCCAAGTGGTTATGTTTTATCATCCCAAGGATTTCTGATTCTCTGCAAATCATGCCTTACAATTTCAGTTTTTCGAGTTCTTTCTTCACGTTTTGGTTGTTCTTTTCCTTCATCTCCTTTCTGCGTTTTTTCACAAAATCACTGTTTTCCCGGTAGAGCTTTCCACTCACGGCTTCCACAACTAAAAACTTGGTGGCTTTTCTGGGATTTCTGCCAACCACGGCTTTCAGGATCGTGGTGTCAGCGCTAACTTTTCTTGAAAAACCGGGGCTTTTGTTTCCGGAAACACACTCAAACCAGCAGGCCCCAAAGTATCCTCTTTTATCATACACTTGAGAGGCCTTGCCGTACTTCGCCTCCAGCTGAACGAGTAGCTCTTCTTCAAAATTGTTTTTAACCAACGTGGAAGCAATGGAAGGATCGAAATATTGCTCCAGATAGATATGAAACACTTTTTTGTTGTGGTCTAAGCGCAGTACCAAACAAAATTCCTTATGCAATTTTTTACATTCATTAAAATCCTTACCATGCCCTGCAATATAAACATCGTATCCGTAGCCATATTCAAAGATGTTTTCTTTGATAACCAACTTTGGAAAGAGGTCCTTCACCTCGTTAAACCCCATACCCAGTTGGATTTGTTTCACATCAAAAGTGGCTTTGTCTGCCGAATGAATCGAAGGAGGGATTAAGAAAATGCCTAAAAATAACAGTAAGTACCTCATATGCACGCCCAGTTTGGTTTCATAATTGATAGAATTTGACGAACACATCCAACCCGTGTTCGCTTGTTTTCATAACACTATCTTACCAACGGTGGTCGTACCATAATTGGAAATTTTTATGCAAATCAATAGTGGGTCGTTCGTGGCTCACGTTTTAGCAAGTTTTGCTCAAATCACATTAGCAGGCCAGTCGTCCCACTCTTTTTACTCTAGAACAAGCCCCTCCGGTACTGGGATCAATCGGAGGGGCATGGATTCCTATGTTGCTGGAACCGTTGGAACTGCTGGAACTGCCAGTGGGTTTTGGAGGTTTGGGTGGAGGCGGTTCGGGATCAAATAGATTAAACAACCCAGTAATAAAAGACCCAAGTCTTCCTAACTTGAAGGAGAACGTGTATGACTTCGTCTTTCCAACTCCAAACATAAGCCCCCATGCATAACCAAATTTTGGAACCGGAATATTTTTAAGGGCACCCGTTCCGGTCCATTTGTCTTTTTCCCCATCAAATGCAAGCCCCAACGCCCTTTTTCCCAAACCTATGTTGAACTCAGCGTGATACGATTCACTGAACCCGTCCTTAGGAGGATCCACATCTCCACCCCCAATAACGGCTCCATATCCAGCATAAGCGCCGTATCCCTGCAGAGGTGTGAAGGAGAATGTAACCGCTGCTGTAGTATCTGTATCAAGTGTCAAAGACCCAGTTACGGAGGCATTTGCTCCATAAGACATCAAAGAAGAATCCGTTACCCCAGGGACTGGGCTTATGAAGCTTCCTGAAGCCCCAAAAACTGCCTGAGGATCATGTCCTGTTGGGTCAACATAAAATAAGGGACTGTTCAACACATACGCATACCGATTGAACGCTTGTCCGTTCCTCGGGTCAGGAACAATCGAATCAGCGGTCAAGAATCGACCCATTTCGGGATCATAATAACGAGCATTGTAGTAATAAAACCCAGTCTCTTCATCCAATTCCTGACTCGTGAACTTGTGGGTCACCGAGTCCAATCCTACCGAATGCTCATAATCAATCCCTCCAAACGGTAGGTATGCAATTCGAGTCACCACTTTGCCATTGTCATCACTGATCACCGTTGAAGAACCCAAATGATCGGGGTGATAAAAGAAGGTCCCGATCGGCAAACTCGCCTTAGTATCGCCTTGCAGACGAACCGTAGAACGAGAACGGTAACGAGTGGACGATGAAAGTTTACGCCCATTGCCATACACATAAGTCGTGACCAGATCCTCTTGTTTGTTGAGATCTTGACGCCTCTCGAAATTAGCCCCCACATACCAAGTCACGACATGCTCTTGATTCGCCCCTTGATAGACTTTCTTAATCCGCTGTCCCCTGTGATCGTAGGTAAAGCTCACCACCACCCCATTGTTTGCATCGGTCGCTCGTGTCAGACGGTTGTTTTGGTCGTATTCCAAACTCCAATTGGCCCCATTTCCGGATTTCTGAGTCATGTTGCCGACCGTATCGAAATCGACCGTCACTCCAAAATTCGAGCCTAAATAAGTCTGACCCGTCACTTGTGCCAATCGCTTGGGAAGGTCGGGGGTGTAGGTGAGTGCTTTGCGGCGCATTTTGGTTAAATTGCCTATCGCATCGTAGTCATAAAGATAAAACGCATCGTTATCGTTGCCAGGTTGCTTGTACAGACCTTCTGCTTTATCCAACCGCATCATGTTATCGTATTCAAAGGTTTGTTCGCGGCTGGTATTGACTCCCCCTACCCAAGGGTTGTTTCGGAGGTCTTTTAACTGGGTCACTTTCCCATAGTGATTGTAAAGGTATTCCAGTTTTTGAATCTCGACACTGGCCCCTCCACCATGTTGGGTCGTGGTGAGATATTGTAAACGGTGATGGTGGCCGTAATAAGCATAGGTCGTTTCCAACCAATGGTTGTTCCGTCCCCACATTCTTTGAACCTTCACCTGATCCAATCGAGTGTATTCGGGAAACTGCACTTGCTCCAACCCATTCACTTTCACCGACTGAAGGTTGCCACCTGTCATATAGGCATATTCCAGTGTGGAATCTTCCGGCAATACCGTCTTTTCGACACGTCCCAATCCATCATAACCCCAATTCTGCACGTAGGGTTGATCGAAACTTCCTGTAAACTGGGTCGTTTTTCGGATCACATTGCCTAAGGTGTCATAGGCATATCGATAGGTACCACCCGGAAAGGAAACCGAACTCAAGCGTCCCAAGCTGTTGGTATAATCCCCTTGATTGGCAGCTTGATCATACACATAAGTTACTGTCCATTGACCATCGGAGGAGGTTTCTTGAGTCACCCGATCCAAGGCATCATAGGTGTATGTGATGCTCCCGCGATTATTGCTGATCGTTTGCGTATGATTGCTGTCATCAAAGATGTAAGAGGTCGACCCCATGTGAGGTTCTGAGAAGTGAGTTCGCCGTCCTAACCCGTCATACTGAATCGTCGTTTCCTCATTGGTCTCCAATTTGACTTTCGTCAAACGATTTAACAAATCGTATTCATAAATCGTTTCATTGAGCTCATCATCCTCGACCCGGACTAAGTTCCCGCGAGGATCAAAGTACTCGGCGTGACGGGTTACGGAACTTCCCTCAGTCCGAGACAATCGTGATTTCGACGTTTCCCCATACGATCCGCGATAAGTATATATTTCACTGGCTTGACCCGGTAAATCTTCAGGGCGAAATACTAAATACACCCGTCCTGCTAGGTCATACTCCGTTCGAGTCCATTGGTTGGACATCGTGCAATAGCAAGGCAAGGAACGGGTTGTGGTGAGTAAACCGGCTTCCCACTTTTCATCATTCCACAGCGCTTTCATTCCTTGATGGCCCAAAGCGGTCTCTTTATAAACAAAACCAAAGCCATCAAAATACACTTCACGCCTATCTAACAGTTCTCCCCCCACTCCAAAGACTTCCATTTTGTTATGCTGATTGGCCACATCCCGATAGTTGGAATACGTGTATTCCACTTTGGCGTTATCCCCTTTGTGAATGCGAGTGATCCGTCCCCAGTCGTCATATTCTGTATGCACGGTATACCCATTGGCTTCGGTGCTTCGAATCACCCGACCGGCAGCATCATAAGCATAAGACTGACCGAGAAACGAACCACTCGTGGACTGGCCTAAATAGTGACGTTGTTCTTTCAAGAAAGTGCGATAGGTCGCGTCATACTCAAAGGTCGTGGGATGCCCGTAGCGGTCAGTGCTTTGGGTCAAATTACCAGAGGCATCATAACTCAAGTTTTGTTGGGTTATGACCCACTGAGAGGGATCTTGATCACAGCGACCTTGAGGGTGCTTGCAAGACCGTTCCCATTGCAAAGGATACTGGGATCGTGAGTCGTCGTAAAAAGATTGAGTCCATTGCAACTTGTCTTGATCCGTTCCCTCACCGGTTATGACCATCCCCGGAAAAATCCGAACATCCCGCTCTCGTCCTAGTATCCACAACGGGTTGCTCAGACCCAAATGGGCGTAGTGGTTGTATTGAGTCAGGGTCGTGGTACAGACCATATTCACGCAGTCGATATAACGGTTTGGAGCGTAATAACCTTGAGGCGTTTCGTCATAGTAGAAGAACTCCACCGTGGAAGAATTCGTGACTTGGCTTAGATCGGTTGACGGTTCTGGTTCGTATTCCCAAGAATTCTCTTGGGTGGGCAGTACTAACTTGATCTCGGTACTGCTATGGGGAAACACCCGTTTGTACTGGGTTTCGGAGCGAAATATTGGATAATCATGTTTGGAGATTTCGACCACATGCGGCCTTCCATACGCTTCTATCCCCTGCCAAAATTGAGTTTTTGTTTGGGTTTTGGACTCCACATGCGTTTCTGTCATAAATTCAAATCCAAGATACCGCCCGGTTTTAGGATCCCCCGGTACGAGACGTTCGTTCTCATAAGTGTAGCGAGTGGTTTTCGAATTCAACGCAGCGTTCCCTCGGTTGCGCTTCTCCTCAACTTGAGTGACTAACAGCCTTGGAAAAGACATCGCATTGCCACACTGGGGACGAGGCACATTCTCACCATGACACAAAGCTTCGGGTTGAATGGGAGTTCCCGTCTCCGAATCAGTAGAGGGGTGATAAGTGACGTTAATGTCTCCTCCCATATCTGTCACAATCTTCACGAGTTGATAATTGTCGGGGGCCAATTGACTCAGCCACAAGTGCTGCTGACCATTGCCACTGGAGTCATCAATCTCCCTTAAATGCCTCAATATCTCTGCGGATTTTTTGGATTCCTTGAAGTTACGTAGACGCAAGATGTCGGTTTGACCATCCCCATTGAAATCTCCCAAAATCAAGTGATGCGTACCGGTGCCATCTTTCATCAATTCGCCTGGAATGAAGTTTTTCAATTGAATCGAAGCGAAAGAACCATCCCCTTTGGAAAAATGGATGTTGCTATGCCCTGCACTTTCTTGGCGAGTCTCCAACAAATCGGTTCGTCCATCCCCATTGAAATCACTGGAATAGAGCCGGTGGTCATAGGTCCCATCCAACACGTATTCGAGAGGATGCCCCTGCAACCGTGTTTCCAGACTATTCGAAGCAAACCCAGTCCCGTTAGCTAACCACAGTTGGTTGGGGCCATCATCGCTCACATCAGTAAAGTTCGCGGTACGCAGCAAATCGGCTTTGCCATCTCCATTAAAATCTCCGGCCAACGCACGGACTTTATTTGTGTGATGGTGCATGGCATTGGCTGACGCAATGGCTCCTACTTCTGCCAATTCAAAATCATTGGTACATCCTGGCTCATAGTTGTGGGCTTCCTTGAACACCCAGAGTTCGTTTGCGGCCCCGGCAATCCCGCTCAACATCACATCAGTTTTACCATCCCCATTGAAGTCTCCCAAGTAGGGAAAGTGCTTGGTTTTTCTCATCCCGTCATAGGCATGGTAGAACTCTTTGTTCCCCAAACACCCTTGTTGAAAACTAGATAAATCGCTTGAGCTGTGACTATAAAAAATGGCGGTCTCTTGTGTATTGCTTCCCGATATTTTTCCTGTGCGTAGGATATCTGACTTCCCATCTCCATTGAAATCACTCACATAAACCCACATGAACCTATCGTGAGCTCCGATTTGTAAGGGTTCTGAAAAGCTGCCCGCACTCACGAAACCATCGGTTTCAGCAAAGTAGAAATTATTATTATAATTGGTCGTGTCGCTGTTTCGCGTGCTCAGTAAATCGGCTTTGCCATCCCCGTTAAAATCTCCCACGTGTAACCGCCTGTAATTCGAATCATTGGATTGCAGAGTCTTGTTTTCCAAGGAAGCGGACCAAGCATCGTTCTTCACAAATTTTTGTAGCCCCACATCAAAAAAGAACACTCGATTGGAACCGTCTCCAGCCGCTTCCAAGAGGTCTTGTTTGCCATCGCCATCAAAATCTGCGGGAAAGTACCAAACTCCGGTGCTGTCGTTCCCAATCGGTGAAGAGAAGGGATTGCTATCGCCCGCGCCATACAACGCATTGATATAATCGGGGGAGTACCCTTCTAAAGCTTCATCCCGCCACTCGAAGGTGTAACGGTGAGGCACCCCATCGTTGCCCGTTTTCCCGCTATCCACAATGGCCTCGACCAAGCTGTACTGCATCACTGCGGATAGTTTGTATTTGACGAAATATTTCCGAACGAGGGTCCCATTGCCCATCACTTCAATCCATTCCAAACGTTTGGCCGTGACCACTTTCGTTCCTTGTCCATAACTCGTGATCGGATCAGGCCGTCCCTCAAATGAAAACCGGATTTCTCGATTGGCATTCAATCCAGAACCGTGAGTGTAACTGATTTTATCAGGATAAAACGCCCCTTGATCGTGGGTATAAGAAACCGTGTAGAGGTTGCCAAACGCATCGCGGTACTGATTCAAGGCCCACACTCGGATGGGGTTGTTTGGACGATCATTGGCACGAACTTTGGCATTTTCCAAGGACCCAAATAGTTGTTTGGAGCCATCGGGATGATACACGATCCAATATTGATTATTGCCACTGCCCACTCGGATGTAACGTTTCCAATCTTCATATTCATTGCGATATTCGACCTGTCCGTTTTGGTGGTCCTGGTACAACACCAAACGTCCTTCTGGTCCTTGGAAGGTGTCATTGTCGTCATAGTGGATTCCATCGCCATATTGCATTCGTGTGATCGTCGGCAATCCACTCACTCCCCAGCCAATGCCCACCGAACCATTGCCCACTCCGGAATTGTAAACCAAGGCCAAATCAGGAGCCACACCGTTGGTCCCGGGAATCACTTCAATGGGGAGCGCATAACTGAAAGAACCATCAGTGAGCACTTCATGACTGCCTCGTCCGACACCAGCCGGACCGAGCATTAGAGGAGTCTTCGTGACGGCTTCGGCATGGGGCTGCACAGACCGATCCACGTTGGTAGGGTCGGCAGGCTGCCCCAAGACGAGTGTGGCTCCACCGGCTGAATCCGATACATGAATCCAAATTTCACTATCCGCACTCACGCTGGACAATTGAGGAACCCCTCCCAAATATTGCCCTGATGGATCTGCTGAATTCCAAGCTTTCCATTCATCATTTTGATATTGCCAAATCTCGAACTGGTGCTCACCACCTGCGGAAATCTGAAGGGCAGTGGTGAGTTCGGCGATGGAGAGGTCGCCTAAGAGCATATTTTGCACAACATTCCAACCGGTTTGCAAACTGGCCTGGATGCTTCCGTTTCCTGTCACACTTGGATCACGCACCAAATGATCCCATGATTGTCCTGAAGGGGGGGTTGTGTAGGAAGGCGGATCTGCCAAATCCACAGTAAATGAAAGATTGTTATAGTTTTTAGGCAAATACACCCAAAAATTCTCGCCCTCGGACAAGGAAGGTAACAAGGGAAACGCACCCACGCCTGAGGTAGGAGCGCTCGACGCCCAAGCTTTCCATTGATTACCGAAACGCTTCCACATGTAAGTGCCTAAAATCGTTGGAGAACGCAATTGAGAGTTGATTTGTGCGGGATCGAGCGAAACAGAAAATTCATTTTTCACCAAATTCCAACCTCCCATTAACGTCACACGCTTGGCCCCATTCCCTAGTGTTTGCGGGACACGAAGCACCGAGGCTTGATTCAAACCAATGGGGGGCGGAGCCAGACCCGGTGCATTATCAAAAGAAATTGGCTCACAAGAAGGAGGGGGTGCCGCTCGATTCAGGGTTCGCAAACCTGGAGCGGTCCGTAAGAAAGAGATGTCGTCAACAGGTTCTAACCAACTCAGCGGCAAGGGAGTGCTATCCCCCCATAACCCAATCCATAAGGGTCTAGAGGTATCGATAGCATCCAAAGGAGCATACGTCATGCGGCTATATTCATCCAGCGCCGCTAAATCGTCGCTCGAACTCCAAACTTTCACTTGATTGTTCACCACTTGAGCAAGCACCAAAGTTCCATTTTCGGGTGTCACCCCAGCCAACGCATGAGGAGGATGAGGTGCCTGGAGGTAGCTGCTTGAAATTTGATTCCATCCCGGCTGTAAATCCAAGGCTGGATAGGCGTAGTTGGGTATTGGTTCGGCTTCAAACCCTGATTCAGGGGGAACTATTGGATACGGTAGTCTCGATATTTTATCCGCAATTCCATGCCCCCCACCGGCATGAAAACTTTGATTTGTGATCGCATAAACAAACGAGGACCAACCATTGGTCGAAGCATCGTGAACGTCTCTAATATAGACAGACGCGTCATAATGACGCCCCAAGCTGCGTTTGGAAGCAATAGTTAATTTGACCCTGGGATTGGATGGCATCCCCGGTCCGCTATTAATATTCAGCGGCACTTGGATCGTATCCCGAACCGTGAGCGCAAAACCGATACTATGATCTTCTCGACGTGGAGGATGGGAACGAAAAAGGTAATCTGCACGGGAAAATCCGCGGTGACCATTGTATGAATTCGGGACTTGATCAAAGAAGGCATACCAATCCTGATTGGTAGTCGAATAGTAGTCCGCTTGAAGGAGGTTTTTGACATGATTACAATCCCCGGCATGCCAGTGATTTCCAATTTGAATGCCCGGCGCACTCAAGAAACAACTTCCACGCTGCCGGTCCAACTGCACATTGATTGTATTCAACCGAT
>JANQJU010000078.1 GCA_028281495.1 SAR324 cluster bacterium | reverse complement strand
ATCGAAGGAAAACTCGGCGGACAAGCTCAAGTGAGTGGGGTCTCCGGAACCTGGAAAGATCTGACCGGTAACGTGAACTTGATGGCTTCCAACTTGACCAGCCAAGTCCGAAACATTGCTGAAGTCACTACAGCCGTAGCTCAGGGAGACCTGACTAAAAAAATAACGGTGGAAGTGCAAGGCGAGATTTTGGAATTGAAAAGCACCATAAATACCATGGTCGATCAGTTGAACTCGTTTGCTGATGAGGTCACTCGGGTGGCCCGTGAAGTTGGGATCGAAGGAAAATTGGGAGTACAAGCCACCGTGAAAGGGGTTTCTGGAACCTGGAAGGGTTTGACCGACAACGTGAACTTGATGGCGTCCAACTTGACCAGCCAAGTCCGCAATATTGCTGAGGTGACCACAGCAGTGGCCAAGGGCGATCTCTCCCAAGAAATCACGGTGCAAGCTCAAGGAGAAATCTTGGAAATGAAAGACACGCTCAACACCATGGTCAACCAATTGCGCAATTTTTCGGCTGAGGTGGTTCGCTTGTCCACGGAAATCGTAGAAGGCAAGTTAGGAGGGCAAGCCGCTGTGAAAGACGTGGCTGGGGTTTGGAAAGATCTGACCAACAATGTGAACCTCATGGCATCCAACCTCACAGATCAAGTGAAAAACATTGCGAAAGTGGCCCAGGTGTTGGGGACGTCCTCAGACGATTTGACAACAGTCAGTACCGATATGACAAACAATGCCAACGAAGCTTCAAATTTGGCCAATGCAGTGTCAAGCACGGCGGAGCAAGTGAGTAAAAGTATTCAAACGGTGGCTTCGGGAAGTGAAGAAATGAGCGCCAGCATCAGTGAAATTGCCAAGAACGCCGGGGAAGCAGCCAAGGTGGGTAGTGAAGCTGTTGAGATGGCAGAAAGCACCAACGTGACGGTGAGCAAGCTGGGAGAAAGCAGCGCAGAAATCGGCAATGTGATCAAGGTGATCACTTCGATTGCCGAACAAACCAACTTGTTGGCATTAAACGCCACCATCGAAGCAGCCCGTGCTGGAGAAGCAGGGAAAGGGTTTGCGGTGGTCGCCAATGAAGTGAAAGAATTGGCCAATCAAACAGCCAAAGCCACCGAAGACATCAGCAACAAAATTGCTGCAATTCAAAACGATACCTCCGGTGCTGTGGAAGCCATTGGTCAAATCGGAACGATCATCAATCAAATCAATAACATTCAAAATACGATTGCGGTCTCGGTTGAACAACAAACCGCCACCACGCAGGAGATTGCTCGTAGTATTGATGAAGCCGCCAAAGGAGGAACTGAAATTGCTGACAACATCGTCAACGTGGCTGATGCTGCACAAAGTACTTCAGAAGGAGCACGCAATACCCAAAAATCAGCCCAGGACTTGACCAAGGCCTCTGATGAGTTGAACGGCTTGATTAACCAATTCACCTACTAATCAAACATCTGGTTACAGGTTCGATCCAATGAGTTGCCAATGGCTTCTATAAAAGTTTTGATTGTTGATGATGCCGTCTTGATTCGTCGTAAACTGAGCAAGTTGCTGGAGGCAGATGCCGCGATTGAAGTGGTGGGGGTTGCTGCACATGGACAGATCGCTTTAGCCAAAATCGAAGCGCTGGCTCCAGATTTGGTGATTCTTGATTTGGATATGCCTGTAATGGGTGGACTGGAAGCACTCCTGCATATTCGCAAACGGCATGCTCAGCTCCCGGTGATTGTGTTCAGCGCCCATACACCGGAAGGGGCTTCGTTGACAATGGAAGCCCTAGCCAAAGGGGCTACCGATTATGTGACCAAACCTTCAACAATTGATGCGACGGCCCCTCCGTTGGAGCATATCCGGGAACACCTGATTCCTAAAATCAAATCGCTGTGCTCTGTCACGTCAAGACACCGCGTCCATCCCGCACCTAGCATCCCCTCCAAAACCCCCAAAATGAAACGCACAATTGAAGTGGTGGCAATTGGGGTTTCCACGGGTGGTCCCAATGCCTTGCCCACTCTGTTGAAATCTTGGCTGGACTTTCCTGTGCCGGTGTTATTGGTGCAGCACATGCCAACCTTATTTACCAAGTCTTTGGCAGAGCACCTCTCTGCCGACTCTGCGATCCCTGTGCAAGAAGGGAGATCGGGTCAGTCTCTGGAATTGGGAACCATTTGGCTAGCTCCAGGAGGCACTCACATGATTGTAAAAAATAATGGCACCGGCCCCAAATTGCAGTTGCATCAAGGTCCACCCGAAAACTCTTGCCGCCCTTCGGTGGATGTTTTGTTTCGGTCGGTTGCAGAGGTCTTTGGTGCGCATGTACTAGCTGTCATCATGACGGGGATGGGGCAGGACGGATTGGAAGGTTGCAAAGCCATTGACCAAGCGGGTGGACAAATCTGGGTGCAAGACGAATCCACAAGCGTGGTTTGGGGAATGCCAGGAGCAGTGGTTCAGGCAGGACTTGCAGATCGGGTGCTTCCTTTATTTCGGCTCGGAAGTGAGATCCGACGCATCGTACAACGACGTCCTGGGGAGAAATGACGATGACTCTGCCAAATGAAGATTTTGCCTACATTCAAAAACTTCTTAGGACCCAAACTGGTTTTCTCTTAGCAGAGGACAAGCGCTACTTGGTGGAATCGCGTCTGGAGCCACTGGCACAACGCGAATGCCTGGACGGGATCACGAATTTGATTGCGCATTTGCGTTCCCATCATTTTGGCTATCTGCATCGGCAGGCTTTGGAAGCCATGATGACTCATGAAACCTGGTTTTTTCGAGACCAATTTTCATTTGATGCCTTGAAAGAAGTGGCCCTCCCGGATTTGATCCAAGCGAGAAAACTGGAGCGAAAACTGTGCTTGTGGAGCGCCGCCTGTGCTAATGGCCAAGAAGCTTACAGTATTGCAATGCTTCTTCGAGAACACTTTCCGATGTTGCTCAATTGGAAGCTGACAATTGTGGCGAGTGATTTTTCGCAAGCCGCTTTGAATCGTGCTCAAGAAGGAATATATGGAGATAGTGAACTCAGGCGAGGGCTATCGGTGGCAAACCGAAATCGTTATTTCTTGAAAAAAGACAATGGCTGGCAAGTGCATCCGAACCTCCAGAAGATGATCGAGTTTCGCCGTTTGAATCTGATCGAAGCCTGGGGCAATCTACCAGACATGGATATTGTGTTTTTGAGAAATGTTTTGATTTATCTGGACCCTGAAGCTCGCAGACAAATTTTAGAAAAAATGCAGAGAGTGATGCGGAGAGACAGTTATTTGTTTTTAGGCCATTCGGAAACCCCGTTTCCGATTCAGGGGATCTTTGACCCCGTCCATTTTGCAAATACGGTGGTGTACCGATTGAAATAGGCTAGGAGGAGATTTGTTTCAGTAACAATTCATTCAAAGTCTTCAAACCGTCATCTTCTTCTTTGAAAAAAAGAACGGTGTGGGCACTAGCAGCAAGAGTATCTAAAACAAAATGGGTGCGCATCACTAAGATCGACGCGATGCCTTCTTTGAAACCCAAAAGATGTCCTGTTTCTTTCAAAAGTTCGGGAGGTGAATAAATGAAGCGCTCTTTCAAACCATTGCCAATTTCACCCATGATGCCGTTCACCACGATATTCCCGGCTTCGATAATCGCTTCGACCCCGTCTTCTTCATACTCGATATCGTCTTCTGCTTCATCCAGCATGCACGCTGAAATTTTAATCGCGCTGTCACGAGATACTAAAAAACGAGCATATCCAGAAAACGGACTGCTGAAACGAATTTGAACTGCATCCGCTTGAGTCTCTTTGGACTCCGCAATGACTTTTGTGGGAGTTTTAAATTCCAACCCTGATATTTCTAATCTCACTTCGGTTTGCATATATTTTTGAAGCAATCGGCTGGCTTCTTGACTACCAGTCTGAATCAAGTCTTGTAGCAACTCGAGTTGAGACGAAGAAAATTGAATGCTGGGGTTCCAGTTCATAAGAGTCCTATCCGTCAAAAGGCAAATAACAGGTAAGGCCTCACCTTATCGTTCGACCTCATGTTCCACAAGGTTTTTCCTAGCACTATGTTTCCATACCTGGGCATGATCTTTGCTGTCCATTTGATGGATACAGAACACCAGGAAAACCAATGGCGATTTGCTTCAGTCCCTAAGGGTACTTGAGGGTCTTTAAAAACTACTTCAATCTACAACCTATCTCTCATTATGGGGAATCATGGCAAAAGTTCTGGTGGTCGATGACTCAAAGTTTCAACGTAAAAAAATTGTGAAAATCCTTCAAAGTTTAGGATTGGAAGTGGTGCAGGCCAGTGATGGTGCGGAAGGATTGGAAATGGTGCAAATCGAAGCACCGGACTTCATCTGCCTGGACCTATTGATGCCTGAAATGGATGGTGTCGAAACCTTAGAAAAATTGCGGGATTTGGGAGTGAGCACGCCCGTCATCGTATTGACTGCCGATGTCCAAGATCTGGTAAGAGAACAGTGCCAAGAATTGGGTGCCCGTGCCTTTCTGAATAAGCCCCCGGATGCGGAGGAACTACAAACAGTGATCCGCGAAATCTTGGGGACTCCATAGGGAACCTCATGAATGTTTCGGAAGAATTCCAAGATGTGTTATCAGAAGTTATTAACATTGGAGTCGGAAAGGCTTCTCAGGCGTTGAGCCGCTTAATGGATCGCTTGGTCTCTCTGTCCGTTCCAGAGGTCCAGCTTTTTACCTTGACGGAATTACAAAGCTATTTAGAGGAGCACTTCCAAGGCGAGCAGTATGTCAATGTGCGACAAAAGTTTACCGGAGGTTTGGAAGGGGAGGGAGTGGTCTCTTTTCCTTTAGTCAATGGAAAAACACTGGTCGATTCGATCTTGGAAGAAGAATCTTCTGAAGAATCAGAATTCGGTGCAGTAGAAACCGAAGCTATTGAAGAGGTGGGGAATATTGTGCTCACGGCTGTCGGCGGGGCGATAGGCAAAATGTTAGCTGAACGAATTTCTTACAATCTGCCCCACGTGACCGTTTCTCCAACGATCATTCCTGTTGAAGATTCAGACCCCTCTGACAACAATATTTATTGTTTTGCCAATACCTATTTTACCGTCAAAGATGTAGATATTGCAGGAAACATTACCTTGATGATGACGTATTCCAACGTTGAGTCTTTGGTAATACGATTGGTTGACGATTAATAATCACTTATGATGGCACATCTGACCCTAAACGAAGATCTGAAAATCGCGTTTGATCTCTTGGATGGCGGCATTCTGGTGCTCGATGGTCATCTCCAAATTCATTATAAGAATGCTTGGTTGCAGGAAAAACTCCCCCCCGCCCTCCGCGAAGCCCAGACCTTCCAGGATCTTTACGGCGAGCACGACGACACGACGGTTCTTGAAATTTTGCAAGATGTCTTAGAAAATCAATTCACCCGAATCCTCTCTCCTATTTTTCATGCCTGGATCATTCCTCTTCCCAGTGAACAATTTGAAGATGGTCACATGCGTCAGCGGGTGGTGCTCAAACCCATCACGCTTCAACAACTCCATCAAGAACCACTTCTCGGAGTGATGATTCAGCTTCGAGATGTTTCCAGCCTTTTGGTGCAAGTAGATAAGCTGAAACACGCATTGGCTGCTCAAAAACGTCTGGAAACCCAATTAAAGTATGCGAAAGAACAAGCTGAATCTGCCAATCAAGCCAAGTCTCAATTTCTAGCCAATATGTCGCATGAGATCCGAACACCACTCAATAGTTTGCTGCCCCTGTCCCAATATTTGGCAGAAAATCAAGGGGGAAGCCTCGCCCCCAAAGATTACGAATGTGCTCAAGCCATCCATGAAGCCAGTCAAGAACTGGCCTTATTGATTGGAGATTTGTTGGATTTAGCTCAAATCGAGGCTGGAAAAATTCGCCTTTACCCTGAAGATCTTTCGCTGAGAGCTATCGCAGATTACGTCCAACGCACTTTTTACAAAAAAGCAGCGGAAAAATCGTTATTGTTGGTTACCGAGGTTCATCCTGATGCTCCGGACACCATTGTATCAGACCGACATAAAATCAATCAGATCTTGAAAAACCTGTTATCCAATGCACTGAAGTTCACCCATGCAGGAAAAGTCTGCCTCTCCATTCGTCCCGTAACCCTCGAAGAACGACGGGAGCACGCAATCGATAATGATTTGAAAATTGCCTTCGTTGTCTCAGACACCGGCATCGGAATTTCTGACGAAAAACAAGAAACGGTGTTTATGATGTTTGAACAAGCGGACGGGAGCACCAACCGCCAGTATGGAGGCACCGGTTTAGGACTCGCGATTGTCAAAAATTTAGCGCAGGCGTTGCGTGGGGTTGTTCACTTACAAAGCAAAAACGGCCACGGGAGCACTTTCACCCTTTATCTACCCCTTCAAATTTTGATGGAAACTGAAGCTGAGGAAGATCGAAAAGAGTTCCCCCCCCGACCCGTCAATCCGGTCGCCCATGATGCAGAACTCGAAACACTGCTTCCCGGGAAAAAGATTCTGGTGGTGGATGACGACATGCGCAATGTATTTACTTTGAAAGCCATTCTTGAAGAATCCGGTGCTCAGATTGTGGTGGCTAAAAATGGGAAACGCTGCTTGGAATGCCTAGAACATCATCCAGATATCGGTTTCGTTTTCATGGATATCATGATGCCTGAAATGGACGGTTTCGAGGCCATAAAGATCATTCGTCAAAATCCGAGTTGGATCGACCTGCCGATTGTGGCCTTGACTGCCAAAGCGATGAAAGAAGATAAAGCTAAAAGCTTTGAGGTAGGAGCGACCGACTATATGGCCAAGCCATTCGATAACGAGCAATTGTTTTCCATGCTGAAAAAACATTTGAGGGCATAAAGGCAATCATGTCGATGACCGATTCATTGATTAAAATCCTGTTGGTCGATGACCAGCCCAAAAATCTGCTTACCCTGACCAAATGGTTGGAAAAGCCGACCCGACAACTGTGGGAAGCGCATTCAGGAAATGAAGCTTTGGAAATGGTTCTGGAGCATGAATTTGCTCTGATTTTGCTGGATGTGGAGATGCCTGACATGGACGGTTTTGAAACCGCTACACTGATTCGGAACAATCGGGAAACCAGTCAAGTCCCAATTATTTTTATCACAGCAACCCGGTTAGACGAGCAATTCCTCTTTCAAGGGTATGATTCGGGGGCCGCCGACTATTTGCTCAAGCCGTTCGATCCGGCAATTTTACAAAGTAAAGTGAACGTATTTGTGGACTTGTATCGGCAACGAAAACAATTGGAAGAAGAAATCCTGGTCCGGCAGCAAGTGGAACAAGAACTACTGGCGCAACGGAAGTGGTTAGAAACCATTTTGGCTAGTATCACGGACGCCATGGTCGCCATGGACTCCCAGGGAAAAATCACATTTCTCAATACGGTCGCCGAATCCATAACTGGGTGGTCCTCACAAGAGTTACGGGGGCATTTGATTTGGGACATGTTGCATTTTCGGCAAGAGGATACCCCCTTCCAGGTCAACGGATTCTGGAAAAAAGTGATGGAGGATGGGCAAACGCAACGCCTCCCCACTCCTCTCCAACTTAAAGAAAAGAAAGGGAACGCCATCCCTATTAAAGGGGAGATGGCTCCCATTCGAAAATCAACGAATCAGATCGCTGGGGTACTGTTCACTTTTCAAGACCTGACTGCGCAAAAGGAAGCCGAACAGAGTCTTTTGGAAGTAGAACAAACATTGTGCAACCTCCTTTCCCCACGTGAGCAGGAAATTCTCCAATTGATTGTGGATGGCAACAGTACCAAAGTGATTGCGATTGACCTCAATGTCAGCGAACGCACGGTGGAAGCTCATCGTCGCAATCTCATGCAAAAACTCCAAATTCGCGACTTGGCCAGCTTGGTCCGGTTTGCCATCACCCACCACATGGTCCGAGTGGACTAACCTTATTGCCCTCCTCCAATAGGGGTTTCTACCTAAGCGTATCTCCGAATAGAGAAAATCTACGATTGCGGTATCGTGAAGAAAAGCCCTGGAACCGAATCGTTTTTAGGAGTCCGCATGGAAAATTTTCAGTCAACATTCCCCATCAATATTCTCATTGTTGATGACGAACCCAAAAACCTGTTCAGTCTCACGAAGTGGTTGGAGCAACCAACGCATCATGTGTTTCATGCCCGTTCGGGCAATGAAGCGCTTGGCATGTTGTTAGAGCGAGAATTTGCTTTGGTAATCTTGGACATTTGTATGCCGGGAATAGATGGTTTCGAGGTGGCGTCTTTGATGAAGGTGAGTGTGCCTACTAAAAAGGTTCCCATTATTTTCATGTCGGGCCAGATGATTGATCCCCGTTCCATCCAGATGGGTTACGAAAAGGGGGCACACGATTATTTGATCAAACCGGTGGAACCGTATGTCTTGCTTGCCAAAGTATCGGCGCTAGTGGAATTGTACCTCCAGCGGAAACGTATGGAAAAGACGGTTGCATTCCATCGTGACCTGCAAAAACAACTCAAACAATGGGAAGGCGATCTTAAAAAAAAACAACAAATATGGGAGGACGAAATGCAACAAGCTCAAGATATTCAGGCAGCATTGCTCCCTGCTCCATTCCCGAAAGATCGTCATATTCGAGTAGCATCTCGATATGAGCCGTTTATGGAACTGGGTGGGGATTTGTATGATGTGTTTGAATTGCACGATGGCAGAGTCGGATTATTTGTCGCCGATGTGACCGGGCACGGCCTCTCCGCCGCCCTACTTTCCATGATGGTGTCATCCTATTTCAAAATGGATGCGATTCAATCGTTCAGTGCCCAGCATGTACTTCGAGAACTCAATCAACAGCTGTATCAGGCTCAAGTCTCAGGTAAATTTGTGACGGCATTTTATGGCATCTATGATCGTACCACCCGTGCATTGCAATACTCGATTGCAGGCCATCCCCCAGCCTATGTACTGCGACATGCCACCGGAGAACTGCATATGTTGCCGACCACCGATCATATTTTGGGAGTGTTCCCAAAAAGCCGTCGAGATTTTCACCAGGAAACCTTTCAACTGGAAGCAGGAGACAAATTGTTTCTGTATACCGATGCCCTCATCGATTCCGTGAATTCCCAAATGCGCCCTATGGGATGTCATGGGTTAGAAAAGTTGTTGAAACAGAATTTATCCAAGACGCTGAATGATTTATTAGATTTCGTTTATGAAGCCGCCTCTCACTACTCCTTCTGCGGAGAATTGAACGATGACCTGACAATGGTAGGGATGGAGGTTTTGTAGTCAAAAATAGCGAGTTTGAAAGCAGCAATAAGAGGGTTTGAAGAGATTGGTCTATGGATCTATTTGTGAAAAATGCTGTCGATTACAGACAAAAACCTTTGAGGGTTCGAGGGCTTATTTAAGAACGCCATCGCTCCCAAATCCAAGCAATCTCGCCTTACATTATCTTGAGAGTCATTGGTGTGTACTATGACAGGAATGAGGATGCGTTGTGTTTTCATCTCATGCAGAAATTCTAGGCCACCCATGATAGGCATCAACAAATCGATCACCACCAAATCGGGAGAGTATTGCTCAATTGCAAGCAATCCTTCTTTGCCATTACCGGCCTCTAGGGTCGCAAACCCTAGACCTTGCAGCACTTGACGGATTTTTTTTCTCTGAAATTTTGAGTCATCTACGATCAAAATGGTCTTCTTTCCAACGGATGCTGGTAATGTTGCTGTAGGGGCTACCGAACGATCTAAATCTAGAATCGATTGGAAAGATTCCCGTATTTCTTCCGTGTTGGGCAGGCGTTTGAACACCTCATGTACCCCCAAATCTACACACTGTTGATGTGTCGCATCTTCAAGGTTTGGTGACAACACAATGACCGGAATCTGGGGGTGATCCCGCCTCAACATATGCAGCAGCGGAACCCCTTCTGTCTCCATCATGATCAGACTGAGCAAAATGCCCTCGGGCGCTTCTCTCCGAATGTGCTCTAAACTGGCCTCCGCCGTACCCGCACCGGCTGTCTTGAAACCCGCAGATGACAAAATATCCACCAATTTTTTTCTCTGAAATTTAGAATCATTGATCACTAAAATTGTAGTCATTTTCTGTTCAATCCCTTGAATTTTGGCGGTACTGGTCTGTTGTCGAGAAACCTTACTATAAAAAAGTAACGTTTGCCTTACAAGGTAAAAGCGTCAATCCCTAAGGGTATTCCCTTAGGGATATCTGCGAATAGAAAAAGGAAACGAATTCGCTATGATTGACAGAGAATAAAGACTTCGAAACGACCGTGGAAAACGCTGAGGCTTGTCAATCGCGTCTCAAAATGGAGAAGAAGGATGGCCAAGAAACCCAACTCTCCCAAGCGTAAAACAAGATCGATTCCACGAAAAGAGTTTGACGCTCGAATGCAAGCAATTCTAGATGCTGTGATTGACGGATTAATCACGATTGATCAACACGGAATCATCGAAGTCTACAATCAAGGTGCAGTCAGAATTTTTGGTTATGACGCATCTGAAGTGTTGGGAAAGAATGTGAGTTTGTTGATGCCAGAGCCATATCGTTCACAACACGATGATTACATTATAAAATATACAGAAGGCTCTCCCAGCAAAGTAGTGGGAACCACTCGAAATCTAACGGCACTCCGTAAAGACGGTTCAGAGTTTCCCATTCGGCTTGGAGTGCAGAAAGCTAGATGGAATGGAGAGACTCGATTCACAGCGGTGATTCACGATTTAACTGAAGAGTTAGCCTTTGAGCGCCAATTGCAGCAATCGCAACGATTGGAAGTGATTGGAACCCTAGCAGGTGGAATCGCACATGATTTCAATAATCTGTTATTCGCTATCGAGGGGTACGCCATGTTGATCAAAAAACATTTAAATCCAAATAGCTTAGTGATGGAAAATATGGACAATCTATTTTTAGCTTCGAAACGGGGCAAGGATTTGGTTCAACAAATTCAAAATATCAGTCGGCAAGAACAGGACGACTTTCATGATTCTGATATCGTTCCGATGGTGAATGAAGCATTGAAAATGCTGCGAGTCATGTTGCCAAGTACCATCGAATTTCGACAATACTTCGACCGAATTTCTTATGTCGTGTGGGGAAGTCCGATTCAGATCCATCAAATTGTGATGAATTTATGCACGAACGCAGCGCATGCCATGATGCAGACAGGAGGAGTCCTGAATGTGCGCTTAGAAACCGTTAGTCTCGTCAACTCAAAAGCTCAACAGCAAGGTTTGACTCCAGGAAAGTACGTTCGGCTGCTTGTGCAAGACACGGGTGGAGGGATTCCGGAAGAAGTTCAAAAAAATATCTTCAAAGCTTTCTTTACAACGAAACCTCAAGGAAAAGGCTCTGGGATGGGGCTTTCCATCGTTCACAATATTGTGAGACGGCACAACGGAGCGATTAATTTTGACAGTCAAATTGAGGTGGGCACCACCTTTGAAGTGCTACTCCCCTTGAGTCATTCGCAATATGAAGAGGAATCCTCGTATCAATCCGCAGAAAATGCTGAGGATACCCATTTGCTTTTGGTGGATGATGAAGAGGCCATTTTATCACTCCTTTCCCAATATCTGATCGAAGAAGGGTTCCAAGTGACGTCAACTTCGGACAGTCGAGAAGCGCTGCGCTTGTTTGAGCAAAACCCCCACCGGTTTGACCTAGTAGTCACCGATCAAACCATGCCAAATCTGTATGGTGACCAACTGGCAGTCCAACTTTTACAACTGCGTCCTGAACTTCCAATTGTGCTGGCAACGGGATTCAGTCAACGTGTCACTAAGGCGCAAGCCAAAGCATTGGGCATCAAGGCTTATCTGATGAAACCATTCAGTCGAGACCAGTTGGTGAGTACCGTCTTTTCCTTGTTGCAACGCTAAAAACCTTTCATTTTCAATCAATTTATTCTTTTCGTTGAATTAATCAGTCATTTTCATTCATTTCTTCCTCTTGATCATTCAAATCGGTCATTTTCATTCAATCTATCTCTTTTACCCTCCCTTAGCCAAACATAAGCAATTGATTTTATTAAATATTTAAAAATGGTCTGCTTTTCGCAGAAGGAATAAGCATTCGCTCGTGATTACCCGATGCTGCTGTTCCACCTGTTTTAGGACTTCTGATGAAAAAGCTGTTCCTGCTTGCTGGTTTTCTGGTCGTTGTCCTGGGGTTGGTGCTCAATCAACACCTCGATATCTCTGCCTTGTGAGCTTCGTGGCAAACACTCAAGGACGCATGGGGTTGGCCGATGCTGGCCCTCGGCGTGTTGCTGTATTTCGGTGTGATTCAAGCCGAACGGTTGGTGTGATGCTGGCAGCGATAACCTTGCCCGTTTTACAAACGAATCCAAAGGAAAGGAAAATTTATGACCTCGTCTCAAACTTTGTATGATGTCGCAATTATCGGAACTGGCATGGGTGGTTCTATCTTAGGAACGATATTGGCTCGGCAAGGCCTGAACGTTGTGATGTTTGAGGCGGCGTGTCACCCAAAGTTTGCTATTGGGGAATCTATGATTTTGGAAAGCTCTGAAGCCTTACGTCTTATGGCCATTCAATACGATGTCCCTGAACTGGCCTATTTCAGTTCGGAAAATTATCGCGCTTATGTGGGCAACTCGCACGGAGTAAAACGGCACTTTGGATTCATGCATCATCAAGCAAACCACCCGCATGACCCTAACCATGTTTTACAAGCAGTCATTCCTCGTGAACCCTATGGACATGAACTGCACCTCTACCGCCAAGATAGCGACTACTATTTCATGTCCTTGGCCATTCGATACGGAGCTACGGTGTTCCAAAAAACGGGCATTGAAGCTGTCGATATTGCCGACGATTGCGTGAATATAACCACACAAAAAGGTACACAATTTCAGGCTCAATACATTGTCGATGCAGGGGGTTTTCGATCCCTTTTGGCACAGAAGTATGATTTACGCGACTACAACCTCCAAGTCCACTCGCGGAGCATCTTCACTCACATGATTGATGTGCCGTCGGTCCACCACGCGGGACCGTCTCAGGAGGAGCAGGGAGTGTTACACTCCATGTTTGAGGGCACCTTGCATCACATTTTCCCGGGAGGCTGGCTTTGGGTGATCCCCTTCAACAACCACAAGGACTCCACTAACCCCCTGTGTAGCGTGGGACTGATGTTGGACCCTCGCCAGCACCCCAAGCCTGAAGGGCTTTCTGCCCAAGAAGAATTTGATCAATTCGTCCAAAAATATCCCTCCATTCATGAACACTTAAAAGAAGGCAAACCCGTTCGCGACTGGGTTTCCACGGGACGCATCCAATACAGTTCCAAGCGTGTGGTTGGTGACCGATTTTGTTTACTTGGGCATGCGGCAGGATTCATCGATCCTTTGTTTTCACGAGGGTTGTATATCACTTTTGCATCCATTACCGTCCTAGCGCAGAAATTGATCGATGCTCACCAAACTCAAGATTATTCCAGGCAAGCCTTTCTGAGTGTGGAAGACCTGACCTTAAAATTTCTCCACACCAACGACCGATTGGTTGCGAACGCTTATCGCTCCTTCCAAGACCACCGTTTGTGGACTCTTTATGCGATCAATTGGATCTTGGGGGCTTATTTGGAATTGTTGAAACTAGGAGAAGGTCGGGCGGTTTATGAAAAAACGGGGGATCCTGCATCGCTCAAGGTATACGAAAATTACCACCTTTCCATGCTGGGAGGCGGATTTGAACCCTATGAGCGGCTTCATGACGATATCAATCGTTTGATGGAGTCTCTGGATCCCCATCAAGAATTCGATTTCGATGCTGCTGCCAACTCTTTTGCCGCCAACCAAAACGGATCCCAATTGGAGGTCACCCTCAACGCAATTCGAGAACGGTATAATGAAGCTCAGTGGATCCCTCCTTCCATAAAAAACCTCATGTTGGATAAAAAATACCTCGACCCACGTCTTCGTAACTTTCTGCGTGTTTGGAAACAACGCCACAGTGAAAACGCTTACTGGCAATATTTCTTTGGACATCTCTCTACAAGATCGCTCCTCTGGCATTTGCTCAAGGACAAATGGCGTTATTCAGCGCATCAATTAACACGTACCAAACTGCAAAACTTCCGTCAGTTGGAACGGTTCCCCTCCAACTTGACTGTCCCCCCTCCTCGCGCTTCCGTGGTAGTCCAAGACGTTTCTGTGGCGTCTGGATAGACCAACAAAATCACGTTGTGGATTAGAAGAGCAACTTGCGACTCATAGACCAACAGGTCATAAAATTGGATCAATCAAGTTCTGTTTGGCCCTAGATTCGATAGACACTTCCACCGCAGGTATCTTCTATGAAACAACTCGCAATATACAATATCACCCCTTTCAACTTACGTTTGTTGATGGGCCTATGGCCTCCTTTTCTAGCCGCAGGTATTTCGATTCGTCATGTGTCGTCAGACTTTCGTGAACTGACCGTTCAAATGAAAATGCGTTGGTTCAACCGAAATTATGTGGGCACGCACTTTGGAGGCAGTCTCTATGCGATGACCGATCCGTTCTATATGCTGATGGTGATGCGAAATTTAGGGCGTGATTATATCGTGTGGGACAAGTCGAGTGGTATCGAGTTCATCGCTCCTGGAAAAGGAACAGTGGCAGCCCGTTTTCATCTCAATGAAGACATCCTCAACCAAATTAGAGAAAAAACTTCTAACGGAGAGAAATACCTTCCCCAATTTGAGATCGAAGTTAGAGACGAACAAGAAGAGTTGGTGGCTAAAATCTTGCGGACCCTCTATGTCCGCAAGAAAAAACGATAGTATCAGAATACGAAACCGGCTCCGATCCAAAGTTGATTGCTGTCAGTGGTGATTTCTAGGTGCTCATGTTCTGATTTGAATTGGATAATACGGTACTGAGCAAAAACTTCCGCATTGTCGAAAGTATAACCACCTCCAAAGAAGTAAGTTGTGCCACTGACTTTGGTTGTGGAATCGTCAACGCTTTCATCATCAATCAGAATAAAGCCTTCGTTGACCTCAAACTTGGATTTACCGCTCACCAATAATCCTACTCCGGCAGTGAAGGTTCCCATATCTCCGAAGGTGTAAGAGACTTCAACAAAATTGCCTTCTTCTGTGGTTTCTACGTCCAAGCCGTCAACATCTAGAAAATCCTCTTGTTCAATGTTCACGTTAATTGACGACCAACCAATACCCAGCCCAAAATTGAAGACATAGGTAATTCCAAAACCTGAAACAGCCGACTCATCATCAAGATCATCATCGTCAATCAGATCTTCTTCAAACTCCACTTCGGCCTCGTTTTTAGTTCCAGCAAAGCCTTCCATGCTCAATGGAATTTGCAACCGAATTCGATTGCCCTCTGCCCACGCGTTGGAAAAATTCGCTCCCAGGAAACAGGCCACTATTAGATAAAGGATCCGTATTCGCATAGTTTCCTCCATGATTAAGTTTCAGACCAATATATGTTTAGCTATGTTCATGAATAGCCTATTCAGCTATCATTTTTTGGTAATGCAAAAATTTTTCCTCTTAACTGAAATTAAAAGGCTAAAAAGAAAAGTTATCCTAAAATAGATATTTATCTTAAGTTTAAGGGCATATACTTATCCTTTATTGGAACTATAACAAAATGAAAAAACAGAGGGCCAAACCAGAGAAAATCGATGGAATAGAAACTACCTGAGGGATCAAAATTCAAAGTTGGTATGGATTCCAAAGCAAGTACTTGCTAAATTTGCATTTTCTAAGGATGGACACTCCTCACAACATCGTTTCCCATGCACTTCTATGAATTATTCCAAAAAAGAAAAAAGAATCGTTTCGCTACAATTGAGTAAAGGCCAAGTTGTCATCTTGATGGCCCTGAGCATGGTATCTCTTGTCGTCAGTTTTTATCTGGGACTTGTCACTGGAAAGAGCTTACGCATCGAGACCAGCGTCCAACAATTGGAACAAGAACGATTGCAAAATGAAGCGGTTGCAACTCAAGAAAGCCTAAGTTTTTTTCAACTTGGCCAAACCGCCTCCAAAAGCTCTCCCATTGACTTAGACTATTTGGAAAAACTGAAAAACAATACAGAACGCTTGGCGCAGCAAGGTCAAAAAGAAGAAAAGCCACCTCCAACCACCACCACAACCCTTCTCCCTCCACTTGAAGTGCGCACGGTGAAGATGGTGAAAACACAAACAGTGGGAAGCTACACTCTCCAGGTTTTCAGCACAGGGAGTTCCGAGAGGGCTAACACGTTCCACCAGCGGCTTCTGGATCAAGGATTTGCCGATGCTTATGTCAGCACCTATGTAACGGGTGACAATAAAAAGCTGTTCCGAGTTCGAGTGGGAAAAACTTCGAAAAAAGAAGCCGAAGCGTTGGCAATTCAGCTCAAGAAAGTCGATTTCATCGACCAAGTGCAATTGACAAAACTGTAAAACACACGTTGAAGAAATCAGGGATACGCAGGCACATCAAAATTGATGGGTGGGTCTTTGAGTTCGGGGGCTGGCAAGCTCCGGGCGCGTCGGGTCCAATTATCCCATTCTGCTTGTCGTTTTTCCATCGCACGACGTTGCTGTTCTCGGATGTACTGTCGAGAATGCTGGATATTGCGGAGCGCACGCTGCTGATCGGGGGAGAGTCCAGAATCAAGATACTGGAAGGTGCTTTGGGGTTTGGAAAAAGAAGAAGTGGGCGGCGAAATATCGGAAGAAACGCATGCAGTGCTCAAAAAAATCATCAAACCGAGACTAAATAACAACGTTGGTTTCTGCACGATAGACCTTCTTGAAAAGTGTTCAAACGGGATTGAATCCTTCGTTGACTATCATACGTTGCAAAGGGATAATGGGTCAACTTTGAACCCTAATTGGAGACAATTCTTATGGAAAAGCCAAACTCTTGGAAAGCTCAGTTGCTATCGCGTGTGGAGTTGTTTTTCGAAAAACATGAAGATTGGCATGCTTTGCAAGATCTTCCAATGATCACACGACGTGGTTTGATTAAAGATATGCGAAAACCCGAAAACTATCAGCTCGTGCAAAGTGATTTGGAGTTGCTCAACCTGTATGCGCTTCTTCTCAAGGATAATGGAGAATTGGACGAGGCTGTTGAACTGTCCCGAATGGTCTATCACACCAAACCGACTGAAGGACACCTTTACAACTATCTTGATGTCCTCACTCGGAATCAAGTGGAAGAATTCTGGAAAGTCGTCGACCAAACTCCGGGTATTGCAACCGTTCTACCACCTTGGCTGGAGCTGTTGGGACCGGTTTATCTCGGTGCGAATGCAGAAGAGCAGTTTTGTTTATTGGAACTATTCGATAAGCACGCATTGCAAAATTCAACAGCCATTCACTTGTTTTCCAAATCGATTGAAGATCGCATCTCAGCTTCCAACTTGCATCCAGAATTTCGAGATTTTTTTTTAGAGACGATCCCCCACCTTCAGCATCTCGACTTTTCTGAGTTCCCTTCTGACCTCGTTGCTATGGTTCTCCTCACCCTGACAGGTCTCACAACAATTGTTTCCGAGCACAATGAAGCCAAGGCAATCCAGCTTTTGCTGAAAATGCGAAACACGCATTCACAATTTTTCCAGAAAATAAATCAATAAGGATAACACTCCCACGAACAGTTCAGCAGAAAAACGAGGCAGGTTGATTACCAATCCAGATGATCAGCTTTGCCTGCTGATAGAGGCACTGGTGGAGGCGCCGGAGTGTTCGTCCCTGATAAGTTCGGAGCGGCGGTGGACGGAATGACAGGATTTGTGGGCCCCACTTCAGGGTTTGTGGCTATATGCACATGCCCACTGATAGCCCGTTGAATTTCGGTTGTCATGTTTTCCGCGTTGGAGGCTAATTCTTGAGCTGCTGCCGAATTTTCCTCAATTGCCGAAGTAACCTGATTGATGTGATCTTTGATCGAATTGGATGAAGCAGCTTGCTCCTCGGTCGCAGCTGAAATCTGCTCAACGTTTTCAGCCGTGTTGTCCACATATTCCACAATCGTATTTAAAACCGAATCAGCCTGTGTGGAAAGTTTCACTCCATCTTGCACACGCGTGTTGCTGGTCTTGATCAAATGGGTGATTTCACCTGCGGCTTTGGCACTGCGTTCTGCCAGTTTCCGCACTTCATCGGCTACAACGGCAAAACCTTTTCCTTCTTCTCCTGCGCGAGCCGCCTCAATGGCCGCATTTAATGCAAGGAGGTTGGTTTGCTCGGCGATGTCAGAAATCACATTAATGATATCTGTGATCTGGCTAGAAGAATCGTTGATCAAATCCATTGCACTCAGCAATTCTTGGACAGCCGATCTCCCAACCTTGGCTTGTTCCAGCGAGTTATGTGCAGTGCTCGCCACTTGGTTGGCATTGTTAGCCACATCTTGAATGGTAGAAATCATTTCTTCAATGGAAGCGCTCACTTCCTCAACACCAGCACTTTGCGTGGTGTTATTTGAAGCCAATTCCTCCGAAGTTTGAGCCACCTCTCCAGCCATCAATTCCATACGGTTCAGGCTGCTTCGAATGCTGGTACTCACCAACGAACCAATCGCAATTCCCAGCATTAAAACCCCGATCAAAATGACGGCAATCCAAGTGAACGCTTGTTCCTCATGCTGCTTCGCTGTTTGGACAGATGCTTCGGTGAAGCTTTCGACTTCGCGAATGATTGCCTCTAATTCGTGATCTAGCTTATCCGCGTCGTCTTCCACTTGTTTCTCTATCTGCTCCAATCCTTCCGTTTGAGCAGACCGAATGAGAGAAAAGACTCGAAAGGCTTGTTGATCGAACAAATGATGCTCTTCCTCCAGTTTTTTGAGTTTTTGCAGCAAAGCCGTGAATTCTTGGCGTGCGTGTGCGGTGTGGGCGTCTTGCTGCCCTTGGGTCGCAATCGCTTCCGCTTCTCGAAAGGTCTTGTCTACGGTGCCAGATCGCTGCTTGAAAGACGCTTCCAGCTTAGAAAATTCGGTTCTTGCATTCGCATCGTGCCCAAATTTTTCTCCAACGCGGATCGCTCTTTCGTAGAGGATGGTTTGTTCAAGTTGATTGATCGTGATTTCCGTTAACTTTTCTACAAGAGGAATATTCTCCTCGGCAATATCAGTCATTTCCATTCCGATACGATTCATGCTCCATAAACCGACTCCCCCTATCATGGTGGCGAGTATCAGCAAAATGAAAATCAAACCAAAGATTTTGGTGTTAATTCCAAGTGTTCTTCTCAACATCAAGCCCATGCCTTTCCAATGAATGTTGTATAGTGATGACGATTCTTCCTTCTCGTTTTGAAGATACGACGCCCCATTTTTCAAGAACTAACGGATCTCTCTCGACTCTGTTTGGTGTATAACAGAATCGATTCTTGGGGGCCAGTGCTCCCACCTCTTATCTTGATTTTCTTACACAGCTTCCTTACAGGTAGTTTATTCAATAGATTCAACCATTGATATTTATCTAAGGAGCAAAAAATCATCAGCCACCTCCTTGGGAGACCTTAAACAGGAGCCATATCATGCAGCAAAGTTGGGGGGATTGGAGCATATCTACAAAAATTTCAATCGTCAGTGGGGGAGTCGTTTTAGTCTTACTCAGCCTCATCGGATTGGTTTCGTTTCAATTGCAATCTCAAATGATCCAGCAGATCAATGAGGCTCGATTTCAGGACAGCTTACGGGCTTTGGAAGAACGAGAAACCGCGCTTTTGGAAAATTTAAAATCCACTGTGGCTTTTAATGCGAAAAACGTAAGTCGCTCCGGTGCACAGTATGTTTACAATGTGGAAAGTGATGGCATTCGTCACTTGATCGAACCCTATCTCGAAATGCCAGAAATGTTGGCCATTGAGGTGATTGATGGAGACAACCAACCGTTTGCAGCCGTGTGGCGAGATGGGAATGATATTCAATTTGTCAATGAAGAAACCCCCAATTTGCCTTCTTCTCACCTTCACCAGTTGATTGAATTCGACTCCGAATGGGAAGGCGAACCCATGGGGAAAGTCCGATTCATTTACACAGAAGCTCCCGTCCGTGAAAAAACCATACAGCTCAAACAAGCTATCTTGAAACATGCAGCTGAAGAAGAGGAACAGATTCGGCGCTACTTCTGGGATTCCTCTTTGAAACAAGGGGTTGGCTTGATGTTAGCCGTGGTGGTGTTAGCTTTCAGCATCGTTTTATTGATGCGCAAAGTGGTGCTGCGTCCCCTGGATCAACTCATTGCAATCATTAACGATATGGACGAAGGTCGCATCTCTAGACGTGTTGAAATCCACCACAGTGACGAAATCGGACGCATGGGCAAAGCCATCAATCGTTTTGCTGATGATTTACAATCCGGCGCTGTGCAGGCGCTCCAACAGATGGCTCAAGGGGATCTGACTTTTGAAGTCACCCCCAAAAGCCAAGAAGATGTCATGGGAGTGGCTTTGCAAACCACCAGTCACAACTTGAACGCAACTGTGGCTCGACTCTACCAAGCGGGCGAGCAGGTAGCCCAAAGTGCTATCCAGATTTCCGATTCCAGCCAGTCGATTTCCAAAGGCGCTACTGATCAAGCTGCATCGCTTCAACAGCTTTCTGCGTCAACGAAGATGCTGACTAAGCAAGTCCATGCAAGCGCCAGTCATGCCTCGGAAGCCGGCAATATGACCCAAAACGTCCATTCACAAGCTGAGCAAGGCAACACACAAATGCAGCATATGCTTGAGGCGATGGACCAGATCAACTCCGCATCGAATAACATCTCCAGGATCATCAAGGACATCGATGAGTTGGCCTTCCAAACTAATTTGCTTGCCCTCAATGCCGCTGTGGAAGCCGCTCGTGCAGGCGATCATGGAAAAGGATTCGCCGTGGTTGCAAGGGAAGTGCGCAGTTTAGCGTCACGGAGTGCCGAAGCCGCGAAAAAGACGGCCGAGTTGATCGAGACTTCAATCGAAAAAGTGGAATCTGGCTCCCATACCGCGAAAGAAACTGCCTCGGCCCTGGATGCTATTGTGCAAAGCATTGATAAAGTGTCTTCGATTGTGAGCGAGATTGTCCATGAAAGCCAAGAGCAAGTGCAGGGAATTCAAGAAATCAACCAAGGCTTGGGGCAAATCAACGAAGTGACCCAACAGAATGCAATGGAAGCCATCAATGGCGCAAATGCGAGCGCAGAACTTTCCACACAGGCTCAACAGCTCAAACAATTGGTGTCTCAGTTTAAAATTAGAAATTCAGATCGACTTTCAGGCCTCCCCTCTGAGTCAATGCGGCTCTTGTCTGGCCCTGGATCTCCCTCACCAACGCCCAGCCCCATACATGACTAACGAGGCCAAGTATGCCAATCCCTCTTAAACACCTTCTTAATGTTTTCTGTGTTTGCTGTCTGCTCCCAAGCTTCGGCCATGCTTTGGAAGCCGTCACATTGCTAGAGGGACAGACAAGGTATCCTTTGGGATTAGCGCTAGAGTATTTAGAAGATCCTGCCAAACAGTGGACCCTCAACGAAGTTTTAACACCAGAGCGATCCGCTCAGTTCGTTCCCAGCCAGCAAAAAACACTCAATTTTGGATTCACCGAATCCGCATATTGGGTTCGATTCCGCCTCGTCAATCCCACTTTTCAAAAGCAAGAGCTGGTGCTTCAAATGGACCACCCCTTGTTAGGACTGGTCCAACTGTATTCCCCGGCTCCTTTGGACCAATTCCGAATGGATGAAGCCGGCATGTTCTTACCGTTCACCTATCGGAAAATTAAGAACCGCAACATTGTGTTCCCAATCACGAGTCATTCCAACACGGATCAAGTGTTCTATTTACGGGTAGAAGGTGAAGACACCTTACAGCTGAATTTGACTTTGTGGACTCCTAAAGCTTTCAACAGTCATGATCGCGATGAGCAGTATGGCTTGGGAGCTTATTTTGGGCTGATTGCTGTGATGGTGCTGTACAACCTATTTCTATTTATTTCCGTTCGTGATCGAAGCTATCTTTATTATGTACTCTACATTGCTGCCTTTGGGGCCTATGCATTCTCACAAAATGGATTGGCTTATGAATATTTATGGCCTGGCGATTCCTGGTGGGCGCAACGGTTCAACCCGCTTTCGGCCGTTTCTGTAGAATTGTTTGCTTTATTATTCACGCAACACTTCCTTCATACCGCCGAGCACACACCTCGTTTGCATCGCTTCATCCAATTCCAGATGATTTGTACATGGATCGTCGCGATCCTGACGTTTACCGTGCCCTTGCGCCTTTCAGCAACGCTGGCAGGGATCTTAGGGTTGACCTTTTCGTTCACAGCCTTGACCGCTGGATGGCTGAGCCTGCGAAAAGGGTTCCGTCCCGCGTTTTATTATCTGTTGGCATTTTTTGTTCTTATTTTGGGAGCTGTTGCGTATGCCTTGCGGGCTTTTGGGATCTTACCAAACACGTTTTTGACCACCTATGGCCTACAGATCGGCTCGGCTGTGGAGGTGGTGTTGCTTTCGCTCGCTGTGGCAGATCGTATCAATACCATCACGCGGCAAGCAGAACAGGCTCAAGCCGAAGCGCTCCGTCAACAACAATTGGTAGTGAAGAATCAGAAGCAGGCTTTAGAAAAACAACGTCGTCTCACTGAAGCGTACGAGCGGTTTGTACCTCACGAATTGCTGGATTTCCTCCACAAGGAAAGCATTTTGGATGTGAAACTGGGGGATAGTGTGGAAACCGATATGTCAGTGCTATTCACTGATATTCGTTCCTTCACGTCGCTATCAGAACATATGACTCCTCAAGAAAACTTCCGGTTCCTCAACTCCTATTTCGAGCGTCTCGGTCCCTCCGTCCGAGAACATCACGGATTTATCGATAAATATATTGGAGATGCCATCATGGCGTTGTTCCCCCGTCAGCCGGATGATGCAGTGCAAGCATCGATTGCCATGCTCAAGGCATTGACCCTGTATAATGAAGAACGGGTCCGATACGGTCTGGTTCCTATTCGCAACGGGGTGGGAATCAACACCGGTAAGCTGATGTTGGGCACACTAGGTGAATCCAGCCGCATGGAGGGTTCTGTGATCAGCAAAACAGTGAATCTTTCGGCCCGTATTGAGGGCATGACGAAATTGTACGGTGCTCCCCTGCTGATCAGCGAATTCACGTTTCTCAACTTATGTCATCCGGAACGGTATGCTATCCGGGTGGTGGACCGAGTGAAAGCCAAGGGCAAAACCGAACCCGTGACCGTGTTTGAAATCATGGACGGGGAACGCCCTGAAATCCGCGACCGAAAACTCACCCACGCCAAAGCCTTTGAAGAAGCAGTGGCTGTGTTTTACATGAAAGATTTTCGTGATGCCTACAAACGGTTCACTGCCTACCTTACTCACAATCCAACCGACCAGGCCGCTCGAATTTATGTGGAACGCTGCCACCCCTTGCTGAACGGCGTCATTCCTCGCAACTGGGACGGCATCAACGAATTGAAAGAAAAGTGATACAGGTGGGTCACCACACATACCCACTTTCCATTTCGGAAGTGATGCGGTTGTCCATGCTCACCATGCACGGGGGACAAATTCCATGAGACAAGGTGTTGGTATCGTTGAAAACTCGTCCTAAGATTTTTTCGGCTTCTTTTGTAGAACAATACCCGTTGGGGGTGAGCACTTGTTTGCACCATGCACACTGATATGTGAATTCTTGCATCTTTCCTCCTGTACCACGTGTTCGTTTTTAAAAATGAGGTGTTTCAAATTGAGACATTCCGAAGCGGAAATGTCAGATATTAGAAACAACTGCACGTGGCATACCGAAAGTCTTTCAGGGACAGCCTTTTAGCTTGAAAACGCCTCTTCCTCAATTTGCTTTATCCGTAGACATCACGTATAGTATGAGGGTGTTTTTCATTTATGCCAGACTCTCAGTTTTTCATTACCGAAGGAGGTGATCATGAAGAAGTTCGCAGTATTGGTAGGTTTAGGATTATTGATGGCGGTTCCAGCTTGGGCTGGAGACGGATATTCCGGAAATTGCGCATGGCACGAAAAAAACTACTCTGCCAGCGTAGTCGATAATGAGTTCGACAAGAAAGTCTTACTCGAAGTCGATGGGACAGTTCTGGAAGCGGTATCTGCTACACTCACTCCCCGCTACAATGTGAAAGATTTGGATGGAAATGTATTGGCTACAGACCTCAGTACCAATGATTTGGCTGACCAGTATCCTAAATTACATAGAGCCTTGAAAGCAGGCGACGCCTGATTTTCAATTCTTCTGACTTTCATTCCCTCGATTCCATTCGATGCAGACCTTCGGGCTATGATTTCGTGGCTCGGAGGTTTTTTTTTGCTCAGTTCCTGTCTTTTCTTCTCTCCATCAATTCAACTCAATCCCCCGATTCCAAATTCTTTAGACTCAGAAGCAATTGAGGGAACCCATTCAGCGTTTTTCTCATACTGGAGATGTCGAAACGGTTCACATGCCCCAATAACTCCTCCCCATATTCAACGATGCTTTTGACTTCATAATGTTTTCCCAAGGTGTGGATATCTTGGCCAAACGCTTTCACCTCTTTGATCGGTTGAATTTTGAGTAATTTCTCCCAACGTGGCATGAAGTCTTGATCCAATTTTGCGACGATTTCAGGGAGCTGATTCAGTAGATGAGTGGGCGGCTCCTCTTTCGTAAGAGATGGTTCGTCTTTCGGCAATTCATTATTACGAACCGGGTGTGTTTCGAGAAACCGTCCGATTTCTCGAAACAGCTCTTGCTTGGATACGGGTTTTCGCAGATAGCCATTAAACCCTTTCTGTTTCATTACTATCTGTTCGTTTTCGATAATCGAAGCACTGAAAGCAATCACGGGGATCTGTTTCAAATGCTCATCGGCTTTCAGAAGTTTCACGACTTCGTAACCATCCATAATAGGCAGTTTCAAATCGATGAGGACGAGATCGGGGAGATGCTCTTTAGCCAACATCCAAGCTTCTTGGCCATCTTGCGCGAGGATGAGATTGAGAGAAGTACTCTGAAAAATCTCCACCATCAATTTTCGATTGGACTCTATATCGTCTGCCAACAAGATGGTGTCTGAACCAAACTCAACCGCTTCGGTAGCTGGTTGTGCCTCCATTTCCGTCGACTCCCGAATCGCGGGTATGACCACTTGCTCCAAGTGAATTTCAAATGTCGACCCTCCAGGGTTCGTTTCCGATTTCACTTCACTTTTAAGCGTTAGTGTCCCGTTCATTTGTTCAATCAATCGTTTGCTGATGGTTAACCCCAACCCCGTGCCTCCGTACTTGGAAAAATCTTGGCCTTTCTGCTGATGGAACGCTTCAAAAATCTCCTGTTGTTGAGATTCTGGAATACCAACGCCCGTATCTTCCACACCAATGTATAAATCGATCTCACTTGTTGCCGGTTCGACTCCCGGATGAGGCTCTCCTTCTTGCTGTACGATCAACTTCACATGGCCTGCCTCAGTGAATTTAATCGCGTTGCCCACCAAATTGAATAAAACCTGCCGCATTCGAGTTTCGTCCAGATTTAAGATTTCGGGAAGCCGATGGTCTACTTCCGTATGGAATGCTAAGTTTTTTTCAGAAAGCTTGAGTGAAAAAATGGTTGGGATTTCGTCGATCAGTCGACGCAGATGAATCGGTTTCGCTTGAATCTCCATGCGCCCCGCCTCGATTTTAGACATATCGAGGATGTCATTGATGAGTGTGAGTAAACTTTGACCACCCGTTCGAATCGCTTGGAGGTATTCCTTCTGTTTCGTGTCTGACACCAGAGAATCGAGTAGTTCTGAAAATCCTAACACCGCGTTCATCGGGGTTCTCAATTCATGACTCATGTTGGCAATGAACTCACTTTTGGTTTGATTGGCCACTTCTGCTTTTTCCTTGGCTGTTTTGAGCTGTTCGTTGACAGCTTGCAAATCACGAGTCCGTTGATCGACTTTTTGTTCCAAGGTTCGATTGATTTCGGTGAGTTCCGTCTGGGCTATCGTGAGCTGATTCACCAGATGGTAATTGGCTAAAATTTGTTGATAATAATCGACAGCACTGACTAACGTGTCATATACTTCTTTAAACCCTTTCCCTTTATTCACGTAGGCAAAGGGCTTATATTTATTCATAATCTCGTAGGGATCTTTGAGGTCTTGATAAGCAGAGTGAAAGATAATCGGCAGGTGCGAAAACTTTTCTTTGATTTCCTTAAAGGTTTGAAAACCATCCATTCCATACATTTTGATGTCCAATAACACCGCTGAGATTTGGTCGTTTGCTTTTCTTACTCCTTTTTCTCCGTTCTCACACAAGAGGACTTCAAATTGCTTATTCTGTAAGGCTACGGACAGCATATCTCGGACGGTAGGATCGTCGTCGATGATCAAAATAAGCGGTTTTTGACCGTTTGTGGATGCACGAGAGCCGTTTCGGGACGGATGACTTTCTGCCCCATTACGAGAACGGGAAGGTGCGGGTTGACGAAAGATATCAAAATCATCGTTATTCATTGTATCCTCTCAGAGAAGCGCTAACTTTTTTCTAGCAGACTTGGTATACCCTTTGAAAAAAGAGCATATGCATTCACTAATCATAACAGACACATTCATTTGGAGCCATAAAGATGGGGTTGTTTAAAGAAGAATCACTAAGAAAGCTCACTCAGACAGAAGTGAGGGTTCCCAAGCGGACAATTCTGATCGTGGACGACGAATTGAACAATTTGACTTCCCTCCAGTATGCCTTGCATGCGCATTACGAAGTGCTCACCGCCTCCGATGGCTCGGAAGCTTTGGAATTATTATCCAGCGATCCGGACCCCAGCCGGATTCATCTCATTATCAGCGATCAACGGATGCCCCAAATGACAGGAGTGGATTTCCTGGCCCGCAGTTTGGAAATCATACCTCAGACCATCCGAATCATCCTCACGGGTTATACAGATGTCGACGCTATTGTGGATTCCATCAATGAAGCCCGTATTTACAAATTCATTGTGAAACCTTTTGATCAACAGGACATTCTGCTCACGATCCAACGAGGATTGGAGTTGTATGACTTGGAAGCCAACAATCGCCAGCTCATGGATGCACTGAGTTTCTTGAATGGGCATTTTTTCAATCATATGCGGGGAATCCTACAAAAAATATCGGGTTCGACTGAGATGTTGTCGTCTGAACTACTGCAATCTTTAACCCAAGAACAACATGCGTTGTTAAATGAAATGGGAGGCAGCACGGAAAACCTTATTCATTTATTGAACCGTGCTTCAGAATTATCGTTTGTTTACACCGGATATCATCCTTTGCATTTGGAACACTTGGACATTTTGGAGCTTATTCGCTCCGTAGGAGAACATACCTTAGAAGCGGAATCGACCGAGGTGACGTTACGTTTTGAATGGAATGTCGCAACGGTAGAGGACGAATCAGGCCAATATTATCTAGAGGCAGACCGTGAGCTGCTCACCGGTGCTCTGAAAGAAATTTTGGAAAATGCCATCCAATATGCCCCCAAACCAACGGAGGTTGTGGTCAGTGCCAGTATAGCCGAATCCCAGTTTTGCATTCAGGTTCAGGATCAAGGGATTGGATTGGCCCATGAAGGCGGAAATCATTTAAGCATGCCTTTCATCCGAGGAACTCGGAGCCAAGAATTTCAGCCTTTTGGCTTAGGGATTGGTTTGGCCAAAGCCAAAGCCTACATCGAAGCTCAGGGAGGAACTTTACTTTGGGAACAACTCGAACAAGGAACTTGTGTGAGTTTGCTCCTACCGTTCTTAAAAGAACAATCGGAAGGAACTACAGTCGAAGAAAACGAAGAAATCACGACCGACTCACTCGCGGTACTTTTGTGGTCAAATCAAGAAACCGAATTTCAGGATTATGCAGACATGCTGGAGTTCGACGGGCATGACGTGGAACGGTGTGTGGGACCGGATCAGGTGCAAAAACAGATACAATCCCGAAACGTGGACGTGCTGCTTGTAGCACCTAGTTATCAGGAAAAATCAACATTGCCCTGGATACGCCAATTCCAAAGCTTAAAACCGGCAAGTTCCTTGAATATTGTTGTGGTGGCACCGGAGTTGAAGACAGAAGAACAACAAGACTTTATTGATAATGGAGTGCTTGTCTATACCTCCTCTTCTCCTGAGTACTGGCAATTCATTCAACTGATTCACCAATGAGAATAAGTAGGATCTTATGAAATCAATACTCGTCGTGGCTAGCAACCAAAAAGAACAGTACCGCCTCAAAATGCTGCTGAGTGTCCACTATAACGTCAAAGCAAGTGCCTCGGTTCACACATGTGTTGAATTTGCTGGCAAACAAAAGTTTGACCTCGTTCTTTATGACACACGACAAATCATGCCAGTGGAGTTCTTCATCGATGACCTGAAAGAACTCGATGTCAAAATTCCCCTTATTGTGTTGGCCCAAGAACTCAGCAAAGAAGCGATCCAAAAAATGCGCCAGCATAATGTGCTTTCGGCGATCCGATATCCGTGCAACAAGGGCGAACTCCTACAAGGTGTGAAGCGAGGCTTTCAACGCATTGCTGGTCCTGAGAAAAAAGCAGGTCCCGAATACGTTTTGAAGCAGCAAGACGCCGATATCCTGATTTGTTTAAAGAAGCATGCGGTAGTGACTCACCTGTATAAAGAGGGCATGGTGTTGTCATTGCCCGCGTTCATTCCTAAAAAAACCAAAGTCGTATTTCGCAATCAACAATTGTTTGAACGATTGAAATTGGAAGACGACCAGGCCACCCGTGTCGATCTTGTGGTGAAGGCATGTCAGCAAAAAGCCAGCCGCTACCAAATCGATGCAGAGTTTGACAAAATGGTCCCTGACCAATTCCGTCGCAACTTGGGACGTTACATCGATCAATCTGTACGCCGATTGCAAGCATCAGAAGGCGCCCCCAAAACGATCTTGATTGCCGATGCGGACACCTTCACTCAAAATTTTTACTGGAAAATCTTAAAGGCTCAGGGCCATCGAGTCTTGTTAGCCTCGGACAGCACGCAATTGCTGACTCACTTGGAAAAAGAAACGATCCATTTGCTGATTATCGATTTGCTATTGCCCACGATGGGAGGACGAAATGTGGTGGATTTGATTATGAAGCGAAGGATGTCTTTTCCTGTGGTCGTGGCCACCGCAGAAGCCAACCCTCGCGTCATCCGTAAAATCACTCCCAGGATTCAGGAATGTTTGTTCAAGCCCTTTCCCGGAGCACGGCTTTTGGAGATCATTCAACGTATCTTAACCGAACGGCAAAGCAACGTGTTGACACGGGGCAAAACGGTGCTGATCCCCTTACATTTGGAGGCCAATGTGACGGTGGCATTTCGAGATCATGTGCATCTCAATCAGGTGTCCTCGAAAGGGATTTCGTTTGTCCGCAAAACACCCATGGCACCGGGAATCACACTTGCTCTGAAAACCGATGCAGTGGTCCGAGAGGAATCTTCAGAAAACGAGTTTTTGGATTTGAAAGTGGTGCGATGCCAGCATCAAGAGCAAGGCGGCTTCCTTATCGTGGCGGCTTTCATTCAACAATCGGGGACTGGCTGACCGGCAATACCACGCGAAAGGTACTACCTTGTCCCACGTCGGATTCTACTTCGATCCTTCCCTGATGTTTTTCCACAATTCCATAAGAAATGGACAACCCCAACCCCGTTCCTTCTCCGACCATTTTGGTAGTAAAAAATGGTTCAAAAACACGACGGAGAACCTCTGAAGGGATTCCCACCCCGTTATCCTGAAAAGTGACCACCAACCAGGAATCTTTTAATTCCGTGCTAACCACCAAGCAGCCTTTAAAGTCTTTATCTGCTTCGGACGACCGGTCTTGAATGGATTGGCACGCATTCATAGCGATATTCATAAACACCTGATTCAATTGAGCGGGTCGACATAGAATCCGAGGGGCTGCATGAAATTCATATGCAACATTGATGGTTGGGAAGTTCGCCCCCACGAGATCCAAGGTCACGTGCAAACCATCAATGATCGACACGGTTTTTTGTTCGGCTTCATCCAACCGAGAAAAAGTCCGTAGTCCCTGTACAATATGCTGAATACGCTGGGCACCTTCGAGCACGATGTTGATTTGAGTATGTAGTGGTTGAAACTGCTCTTCAAACGCCTGTCGCAGGACTGGAGTGAGATCATCACCCGCTAATCTAAAGATGAACTGTTTCACTTGGTCGGTATGTTGCCGAAGATTCTCTCCAGCCGCTTTCAGAAAATTGGTTGGGTTGTTGATTTCATGAGCAACCCCCGCCACCAGTGTTCCCAAACTAGCCATCTTCTCGGAATGAACCAACTGGGTTTGCGCCAATTTCAACTGATCATGTTTTTGGTTCAATTGGGATAAATTGTGCTCCAATTGTTCAGAAGTCTGACGCAGCTTTTCTTGGTTGAGATGGCGTTCGAGGTGGGTCTCCAAACGCATGAGCAATTCCAGGCGTTGGAAGGGCTTTGTGATGTAATCCACCGCCCCCACTTCAAAACCTCGGGCGATGTGTTCGGTTTCCGCTTTTGCTGTCAAAAAAATAACAGGAATCGCTTTATTCGGTCCGGCTTTGAGACGTTGGCACGTTTCGATACCATCCATTCCAGGCATCATGATGTCCAATAAAATGACACCAAATTCTTGATGTTCCACCCAATATAAGGCTTCTTCTCCGTTGGTTGCAAATTCAAACAAATAGCCTTCGCTTTCAAGTAGGTTGGCTAGCAATTGAATGTTTTTTGGCTCATCGTCCACCAACAATAGGGGAGCCGCTTCTTTTTCCTCAGGACTCAGCATAGGTATTTCCTTCGAGAGATTCGATGTGTTGTACAACCTCAGGATAACGTTTGATCAAGATCCGCATCTGGGCAATATCAAACGTTTCCAAGGCTTCTAACAATTCTTTCCCCAATGATTCCAACAAGTTTACTTCATATTCCGTGCCTAGTTCATCAAGGCGCTTGGCAAAATGTTTCACATGCTTGATGGGTTGACGTAACTGCAAATTATCCCATAACGGACTGATTTCTTGAGTCAAAATTTCCAACAAACGGGGTAAATCTGAGGAATGTTCGACCGTCTGAGAAGACGACGGCGGGGAAACTTCGTCGTCCCGATTCGGTGGGCCGGATTCTAATTGGGAATTGGACGCCACAGCGGTGGGTGTGGAAGGACCCCCTTTTGAATCGGAAGCGAGAGCTGGGGCAGCCACCACCTCTCGTAGTTCGACCACAAACACAGACCCTTTATCCAATTCGCTGTGAACCCAAATCGTTCCATTCATCATTTCTACCAGCCGTTTACTGATATTGAGTCCCAAGCCAGTTCCCCCATACCTCCGATTGTCCTGGCCTTCCGGTTGATGGAAGGCAAAAAAGATCTGCTCCTTGTCTTTATCCGCGATACCAATGCCGGTGTCTTCAACGCTGATCCAAAGGTCGAATGTTTTGGAACCGGGGTAGGGATCTTCTCGTTTTGCAAACAAGCGGATCTTTCCACTTTCGGTGAACTTGACCGCATTTCCCATCAAATTGAACAGCACTTGACGCAAACGAACTTCATCAACCCAAACCATGAGGGGCACTGTGGGATCGATTTCTTGCTGAAATTCCAAGCCTTTGTCTTTGATTTGCTCCGCAAAGATCGTTTGAACTTCTTTGAAGAGATTGGCTAAAGACGTGGAACGGTATTGCAATTCCAATTTGCCCGTTTCGATTTTGGATAAATCCAAAATATCGTTGATGAGCCGCAGCAAACTTTGTCCTGCTGTTTTAATTGCGGTCACATAAGATTGTGGTTTTTTCCCTTTGATCTCCGGTGCCAACAGATCAGTGAATCCCAACACCGCATTCATCGGGGTACGCAATTCATGGCTGATGTTTGCCAAAAATTCGCTTTTGGCCTTGTTGGCCGATTCCGCCTGTTCTTTGGCTTCGGTGAGATTTTTTTCTTCATTATGCAATCTGAGGTTGATTTCCTGTAGCTTGAGTGTCCGCTGTTCCACAAGCTGCTCCAAATGATTGCGATACTTATCGAGTTCCCCTGACATATGGTTGAACGCTTCGGCTAAATCTCGAAATTCTCGATCACGGGGTGGAACAATGGTGGTGCCCCACTGTCCTTCACGCAAGTTGTGCACTCCGTCTTGTAATTGCCGAATCGGCTGTGAAATGGACCGAGAAATATAAGCAGATAGTGCCATCGCCCCTAATATCAACAATAGGATCGCTCCCACCTGAAGATAGATGGCGTCTTGAATTACTTCCTGAGACGCCTGAGCCAACTGGTCTCTCAATTGGTCGGTACTCGCCTCAAAGGTAGAGAGGGCTGCTCGATAATTTTCCAGTTGCAGGGCCTTTTGGATTTCACTTTCCCGCACATCAACCGCGATGTCTCCCATCACCTTTGCGGTTCGAAAGTAGGTTTTCAACTCATCGATAATGGGGAAGGAATTGGGAGCTAAAGTGGGAACAGAATCGGGGTTAGATTCGGATTGGGGGTGAGATTGGGAATACCGGGACCACTCTCGTTCCAGAATCTGAATGGATTCTAGCCATTCCAACAAGTGGGATTCGTCTCGATGTTGATACAAAGTCTCTTTACTGAGATATTGAGTATCTCCCATCGCTTTGATCAGCAACGGATCTTTAGAGCGGAAGACGACCTCCCGAATGCGGACACGTTGGATTCTTTCCAGAGGATACTGTTGCGCAAAAACGATATTTTTTTGGATTTCATTCCGGTGCAGATCCAAGATAGATTGGCCTAGTGGCTCCATATCCATTTCATATTGCATCAGTTTCGACAGTTCGAGCGACTCAAGCAACGGATCGCTGGCTTTTTGCTCCAAAACCTTATTGAAGATGGCATGAAAATCATGATCCAACTCCCGATGCTTGGTTTGCAGCCGTTCAAAATCTTCAAGATCCACACGATTGATCGCCTCGGCAATGGTGGCAATCCGCTCCCGTTGAATCGTGATCAAATGCGACAATTCATTGATCAACTCGTTGTGCTGAACCACCGTCTGTGTGGCCCGAATTCCCAGATATCCCGCGATTCCCATCGCGATGATCAGGGTCATGAAACTCAAAATCAGCTTAATTCGGAAATTCATAGGCGTATCGGAATAACTTAAGAGGAACCAAACAAGCGATGGCTATTCAATCAATTACCACTTTTTGTAGGAGGTTTCATGAAAACATTGATCATTGGAGCAAACGGGCAAATTGGCAAACTGCTCTGTCAACACTGTGCATTAGCAAAGATTCCTGTCATTGCGATGATCCGCAAGTCCGAACAGGCTCCATTTTTCGAAAATTTAGGCTTAGAAACCGTGATCGCTGACTTGGAAGGGGATTTTATACACGCAATGGAGGGATGTGACCGGGTTGTATTCACCGCAGGTTCTGGTGGACACACAGGCGCCGATAAAACACTACTCATCGATTTGTATGGAGCCATTCGCTCCATTGATGCTTGTGAATCTCAAGGGGTTCGCGAGTATCTGATGGTCAGTGCCTTGAGAGCGGACAACCCATTGAATGGTCCCGAAAAAATCCGCCACTACCTCGTCGCCAAAAAATTAGCCGATGAACATCTCATGCGCAGTTCGCTCCACTACACCATCCTGCGTCCAGGACGACTCGTCAACGATCCAGCCACCGGAAAAATCCGGTCCCAACGCGGAAACAATCCGGCGATCACGGTCTCACGCGAAAACGTCGCCTTGTGTCTACTCGCCTGTTTGCAACAAACCACCCTGCCCCACGGAGTGATTGACCTATTGGACGGAGACATTCCTATCCAGGAATTCATAAAATCGTTGAACTGAGCGAACCGTTTTGCGAGAGGCGGGGGTTTGAAGTGATTCGATTTGGTCTATAATTTTCTAGATATGCTTCCAGAAGAAGGACAATACGAACCCCTACTCGGCTATATCGTTTTGGAACAATGCGGCGCGGCTGTAGACATGATTGGGCACCGACTGTTGCCTGTCAAATACATGGATACAAAATCGTTGTCTTAGCCATAATCGAGGCTAGATTAGTGAAGATGATATCTCCCAAGCCATCCATTTCCTTTCCGCAATCTCCACCGATTTCCGCCCTTAAGAATTGAACGCATTCATTCCCTTATCTTTGGTTGGACTTCAACCAAGCTACGATTCATTGGAAAGACGTGAAACTACGAAGGACTTTCGACGCAACAGAACAAATTAGGCCGTGAAATCTCATTTAAATAGATAATTTGATAAATGCTCGAAGCAAAAGTAATATGTTATTTTACCATTCAATGTAGTAGAAAATTAAATCTAGAGATTCCTTTTGGTTGGTTTATGAAAATGCCGTAAAGACATATAAACACTGCGAAGAGAGGCTGAAAAATGTCGTTTTTAGGAGAACCATTTTTGCATGATGTTTTTTTTTCTTACCCACATGCCGATGCCGATAGGGTCGGTAACTCGGAAATCAAGGAATGGAGTCAGTGTTTTGCGAATGACATTCGGTCTTACTTATTGAGGTATCCCAAATTTGCAAATATTTCTTTTTATCTCGATGAATCGGGGCGCCCAGGAGAACACTTAACTGAAACCCAAGGGATCACTGGTTCTTTATGGGAGTCGGCTAGCAAATCTGCTCTGTTATTAGCAATGATGTCGCCTTGGTATCTGAATTCAGAATGGTGCAAGAAAGAACGAGAATGGTGGCAAGAAGGCACCGCCCCTAATACAACCCAGTTGTTAGGTGAGTTCGGACGTGTGTTTGTGACCAAAATCATGGAAACCAACCCGGAAGATTGGCCGGACGCCTTCAAAGACAGGGCAGGAGTGCCACTAAAAGGATTTTTATTGTACGACGAAAGCTTACCACCATTCGAGCAGAATCCACACGGTATGCTTGGAGATGCCAAAGACAAAGCAAACTACCAAAAAGCACGCACCAAACTCACTGCAAAGATCGCTTCAACTCTCGAAGAAATTCAAAAGTGCCTTGAACGAGAACGAAAAAGGCAAGCCGACTTGCGGCTGCTGGAAGAGGAAGGACAAATCCTCTATTTACACGGACGTCCGGAGTGTTCCGATCAATTCAATCGAGTCGGCAATGAGTTAAGATCCGCTGGATACGCTGTTGCTCCAGAGGAACCTAGTCCGCTCTCCGGTGTTGGCCTGATGAATGACAATCAAAAGGAATTCTTGGCCAGCTCGGATGCGGTCATGATTGTAGGCGGAGACGATCAAAAATTGGGACAAGATATTATCGTTGTAGGTCGTAATAGACGACGGCTGGCTCAAGCGCTACTAGACAAGCGGCTGCCATGTGCCGTGTTTGATATTTTAGGGCAAGACCAGCATCCGAGAGGCCGGATTGAAAATGCACGCAACCTCGATATTGCTTGGATTGATTCAACATCAAGTGATTGGAGGCATGACATACGCAATTGGCTTCACGCATCCGCAAATCAGGGAGGGTGAAACGATGAAAGGCAGCTTCAATAATCCCATGCTCGAAGATCCATTTGATGCCAGTTTGCCGGATAATCCCTATCCTGGATTACGCTCGTTTTACTCTAGCGAGTGGCCTATATTTTTTGGTCGAGAAACCATGATCGATGAAATCATTGAATTGCTTGTTAAGAATAATTTCATCTTGATACACGGAGATTCAGGTTGTGGAAAATCGTCGGTCATTCGGGCCGGAGTGCTCGTGCAGCTCCAGCAAGGCTACTTAGCCGATGGAAAGACTTGGCGGACTTGTGCAATCGTCCCCCGAAACGCCCCGCTTCGAGGGCTAGCTGAAGCATTAGCTCGACTCAACACTCCCGAACCGAGCGAAAGCGATATTTTGGATATTCGAAAGATTCTCGATCATGGAAAATTGGCCCCGGTTTTACTTTCCTCCTGGCTTCTTAAGGACGAAAACGACTCGATCTGTATCCTAGTTGACCAGTTCGAAGAATTGTTTCGATTTGCACGTGAGCATAGTGCAGAAGAAGCTCAGGCCTTTATTGATGTCTTGACAGGGATTGCAACGAGCAGTCCGTCAGGGATTTTTGCAATTTTGACCATGCGATCCGAATTTTTAGGATCTTGCTCTCGCTTTTCCGGTTTGGCAGAAACAATCAATCACACTCAGTATCTATTACCAAGGATGGGAAACGACGCCTTGAGACGCACCATCCAGGAGCCAGCAAGACTTTATGGCGGAGAAATCAAAAAGGACCTGACAGAAAAACTGATTGAAAATGTCAAAGGAAACCAAGACGAATTACCCTTGATTCAACACGGGTTGAGGCAACTTTGGTACCGGCCCAAAAAAACAAACGGACCGCATGCTTCTAATGTGGTTTTGGACCTTATGGACTTTGAACAAGCAGAAAGCCTTGAGAAATTGCTTGATGATCATGCTTCCGCCATTCTAGACAAGTTAATCGGAAAAAATGAGAAACTGACAACGCTCGTCGAGTATGTGTTTCGCTCCTTGACCGATATCAATGCAGATGGCCAAGCAATACGTCGCCCTTTGACTTTTGATCGCCTGAAACAAGAAACCGGGTCCGAAGAAGAAGCACTTCGAGAAGTGATTGAAGCCTTCCGTGCAGAAGGTGCCAATTTCATCTTTCCCTTTGGTTCTAACAAAATTGAGGGCAGAACGATGATCGACATAAGTCATGAAGCCTTTATTCGATCCTGGTCGAAACTCTCTGACCCAAAAGAGGGATGGCTTTGGAAAGAATTTAATGACGGCCTAGCATGGCGGGCACTTAGATTTCAGTCCGCTCGTTTTGTCGACAACAAGAAAGATCAATTATCGTTAGCAGGGCTCAGTGAGAGGGCCAAATGGATCTCATCATTACCTAGCCCAACTTGGTGCGAACGATACGGAAACGAAAATTACTTGGTCATTAAGCTGTTTGGCATATCAAATTATCGCTGGTCCATTGTAGGGAGCCTGACTTTTGCTGTTCCATTTCTTTTCTATTTTTCCAATGCACTGTCAGGCCTAATCGAGGAGCTTCTATTAAAAGATTGGCAAGTTGTATTCGATAATATCGTCTTTTCTATCATCGAGATAATTTCTATTGTTCTTCTTTTGGGTTGGCCTTTTGGAATATTCACTTGGCGTTGGATTCAAGGTAGCAGAACGAGATCAAAAGTAGAAAAATTCTTCAAACGTAAAGATTCCTCATGAGTACTTCTTATGTCATTACAGGAGGCGGACGCGGGGTGGGTCGAGCCATCGCAGAATGCTTGTTAAGCGGAGGCAACTGTATCGTGGCGATTGAATTGGATGCTTCGGCGTTCTCGTGGGTGGAAGACCATCCAGCGAAAGATCGCATTCAAATCGTGATCGGAGATGCATCAGATGAAACGATTGCTGAAAAAGCAGCCGATTTGGCGCAGAATGTTGGTACCCTAGCGGGTTGGGTGAACAATGCGGCTATCTTTCGAGATGCCTCGTTGCATTCTTCACCGATTGACGAAGTCATTGGGTTAATTTCGCTCAACCTGAATTTGGCCGTAGTCGGTTGTGCGGTGGCGATTCGTCGATTTTTAGCCGCAGGCACCGGAGGGGCGATAGTCAATATTTCTTCGCACCAAGCGAGTCGGGCAGTTCCGGGGTGTTTGCCCTATGTGACTGCGAAGGCGGCTACGGAAGGCATGACACGGGCTTTGGCCGTAGAGTATGGTGCCCAAGGCATCCGGGTGAACACCGTAGCGCTGGGGTCGATCCATACGGAGCGTTACGAAGCGTTTCTTAGCCAGCAAACTCCCGAAGGAGTGAAACATGTTGAGAATGCAATGAAACGGTTGCATCCGCTCGGTCGGGTCGGTCGCTCCGATGAAGTGGCCGATACTGTTGCCTATCTGTTATCGGACCAAGCAAGCTTTGTCAGTGGCGTGACATTGCCGGTGGATGGCGGTCGTTCTGTTCTTGGACACGACCCCGAAGAATACGAGGTACCCTAATGCCCAAAAGATTCCTCTTCCTCTGTTTTTGCCTGCTATTCCTCACCTTTTTATCCATTCCATCATACGCTCAAGGACCAAGGTTCCACACAGAACGGCAATCCGTTGTATGTGGGTAGCTTCTGCTATTGAAGGAAATGTCGTTTTGGGATTGGAAAGTGCTCACCAGGGAAAAGAACACATGAATGCTCTAGCTCGTTGGAAAAACAACCAAGGATCACACGGTTATTCGGTACAAGATTTGCCGTTGGCAGCGTGATTGTATCGATTTGCATCCCGGGCATGAAGAATTATGGCAACCAGCAAGGTTTGCTAAAAATACGGGAGTTCTGTACAATTTCCGTACAATAACTCATTGGTATTATGGCATCTCTTACCACCAGACAATCAGGCACCATGAAAAATGTAGAAGAAATTTCTCTTGATGAACTCAGAGCGCATCCTGAAATGATTTTGGATGCACTCTCACAGCCCCACGTATCGGTTGTTTTGAAGCGTGATGAC
>JANQJU010000075.1 GCA_028281495.1 SAR324 cluster bacterium | reverse complement strand
GTCATCACGCTTCAAAACAACCGATACGTGGGGCTGTGAGAGTGCATCCAAAATCATTTCAGGATGCGCTCTGAGTTCATCAAGAGAAATTTCTTCTACGTTTTTCATGGTGCCTGATTGTCTGGTGGTAAGAGATGCCATGATACCAATGAGTTATTGTACGGAAATTGTACAGAACTCCCATACTTTTAGCAAACCTTGCTGGTTGCTGTAATTCCTCATGTTCGGGATGCAAATCGATACAATCACGCTGCCAACGGCAAATCTTGCACCGAATAACCGTTTGATCCTTGATTGTTTTTCCAACGAGCTAGAGTATTCATGTGATCTTTTCCCTGGTAAGCACTTTCCAAGCCCAAAACGACATTTCCTTCAATAGCAGAAGCCACACCACCACGAACGTTTTCCAAAGCCTGAACCGGTGCCACCTCTTCAGTGGATTCAAGATCGACTACCATTTTCATTTGATTACGAATACCCAAGCCTCCGTTTTTAAGCTCAGTGTGCCAATCATTCTTAATTTGAATGTTAGCATCGGTATCAAACGGTTGATCTGGCACTATAGCAGTAGCATGACTTGCCTCAAATCCATCGGTGATGATTTGGGGTAGCATTTCGCAGTCGGCTACACGAAATACCTCTTGGTGAACTTCACTTTTATGCTTTTCCAGTTGTTCACCAATTTCCTCTGGATTGGTTTGATCCGATTCCAAAGTTCTCACCAAGTCTGGCAATTCTAACTCAAAATCCAAATCCATTATCACCTGGTTGTGGGCTTCGTCTTGGTGCCGCCATTCGGTATGGGCATCGAAACTGAAATCGGCATTTTCTAACATGATGTAATTTTAAGATACTAAGTGAGATTTGCAACCTCTTGACGCAATCATTCAGTCTTCCATTTGCTTCAACCTCTTCAAATACACTTCTTCCAATGCTCTAAAGAATTCCAGTTCACTCGGATCGGTTTCTAATTTTATTTGCTGTCTCACTTCCTTCAAGTGCCGCTTGATTAAAGATTTTTTGAGTTTCATAGATATGAAATTAAGTAGTAAATTATAGTTTCATTTTCTTTCGTTTGAGCACCTTCATCAATTTCCGTCGTTTCAAGCCAAGATAAAGAATAGTTGCTTTGATACTCCTGTGCCCAAGTGCTTTGCTAATCTCTGCTATCTTTGCTCCATTTTCGTACAGATATATGGCCTGAGTCCGTCTTGTGGAATGTCCACTGTAGTAACAGGGGTCAAGTCCAATGGCTTCCGCCCAACGCTTCACAAAAATTCTGAACCACTCCCCGGTAAACGGTCGATTGTTACGAGTCGTGAACAAATAGTCGTCGTCTTGCTTATTCTCTTCTTCAATCAGGGCTCTTAAGGCTTTGCGGGTAGTTGCTCCGATGGAAACGTCAACATATTTCTTTGTTTTCTTCTGTTTGATCGTGAAGTCTACCTTCATGTTTCCAGCGTTGGTTCGCACGTCCCGAACTTTTAGTTTAAGGAGGTCGCTGGAACGAAGCATTGTGTCAATTGCGGTCAAAAATAAAGCGAGTTGCTTTGTGTCCTTACACGCAATCAACCAATGTTTGATTTTCTGAACTTGTTTCTCTGTAAACTCTCTCGCCTGTCCTTTCGGACCTTTGTTATGGCCCCCTCGTCGTCGAGGCTTTTTCATTTAAAATTTTGATTTCATTAACTTTTTTAGAACAAGTTCTATTGCAATATAAAAAAGCAATCTATATTTGTCAAACCTAAGTGAGCAAAAGGGTTTGACGTATTTTCTCAACTCTAGTGAGAGATAATTTAACGGAAAAACCATTCTCGCAAAGCCTTATCAACACTGAATTTCCAAGGGTTTCTATTGCTTTTTTATAAAGCAATTTAATTTTGAAACTTTGAAAATGGCTTAATTAGGAGGTTGGCGTGAAATTTCGGTGGATAAAGTTTGGCGGGCTGTTGGGAGTGTTGTTGTTTTTGAATGTAGGATTGGGGCTTGCCGATGACCAATCGGCTCTCTATGACACCCTGAAATCAAAGGGCTTACAGGCGATTGCTGATAGAAAGCCCTTTCCTCTGAAGTTTACCCACCCTGCAAGGTACGACATTACCCAAATGAAATACGATGCCAATCAGACCGGCATCTTTATTGATAGCTACACTCCCAAGGGGAAATTAGTGAATCAATCATATGTGGGGTTAGATGAATTTGAAGCTCTGCTTGATTACTATCAGCAAGGCAGCTTTAAAATATCAAAACACAACTAAGCTTCTAAAATCATTGAAATCTTGCTATAATAAACTGAAATAATTAGCAAAAAATTGTCCGAAGTTGTTGAGTACCATTGGGCTGATCGAGACAACCTTTCTGAAGGAGATGGGAGTTCCGAAAAAAAAGAAACTCCACTTACCGTTGCGCAAAATGAGCATGATCAGCAAAAGCAGAGGAAACGCATTCACTTCCTAGAAGATGCTGCACAGCAAGAGAGTGATGACTCAATCAAAGCCTTGGTCTTAAAGAACAGACCTGTTTTGTGTTCTGGGAATAGTTTTAATGAAGTCTACGCACAATTTGCACAAAAGGTAGAATCTACTGATGAACAAATCGATGAATTTGCAGGAGATTTTTTTGAGCTGTATCAAAAATACAAAATAGCATTAGCCTACCCTGACCTGACAGCCGATATTCTGGTGAGTGATGAAGTGGTGGAACGACTTCTTCCTCAAAAAGTAGACCTACGCCAAGAGGTAACGGAAGCCCTGCAAGGCCAAGAAACCGTTAATACCAAGGAGTTTTTAGCAACGATCATTTTCCAAGAAATCATCTGGAACCGCAGTAACCAAATCGATGAGCGGTTGGCGGGTCTTGGTGACAACGACCAAGTACCCACCGAACAAAGCCAAAGACTCAAAGCAGCACTAGAAAAACTAGGACTCAGAACTCAAACGGACGCACTTGAACCGCTTACGGTGGCTGATTTGATAGAACTCAATAGCCAACTCAGTCAGATACCACGGAATGAAGTTCGTCAGGTGGTGCTCAACCAATTTATAGATGATGTGAGCACGGCCCTTGGCCTAGATGCCGTAACTTTTAGGTCGCAACTCCTATTTGAAATGCGCCAAGTGCAAGAAGTGGCGACACTCAGGCAGACTTTTGCATTGCTGCAAGCCAAAGGGCAACTAGCGGAAGTGATGAATGATGATGGATCACTGAATGAAGAGGTGTTCCAACCATATTTTTTAGAGGCATCGGAATCTATTGCTGTAGACTACAAAGTCTTTGAGTCCACCATTCAAACAAATGAACCGAAGCCAGAGCTAGAACAAAAAAGCTCACCACCACGATATGGCGAAATCCAACTGGCTGATATTGATAACGACCCCGTCTTGTCACGGCTGATTGAAGTGAATCCTGTATTTACTGACCTCATATCTAATGGGGTGGTGGAACTGGTTGAACTTTCCAACGGGGAACCGGGCTACAAGTTTGCCGACAAACAAAATTCCCTCCATGGAATGGAATTGGTGTTGAGACCTCAAACGGGTGAAGCGGTAATTAAGGTAGATGGGATGGTAGCAATGGAAACCTCGGTACTCAAAGAACGGGAATTGCGACGGAACTTTAATACAGCCTTGGCAAGACGTGTGGTGTTCCATGACCTTAAATTGCCTTCCAGTTGCTTTATGCCGGACACCGTTGATGAAAAGGAAATCCACGGTCTCAATGATCCCTTACAATTGCTCACTCGAATGTTGCCAGAAAGTGAGTTCCCCAAAGACTCGCTACTCAGTGTTGCTTCAAACACTCTCGACCGAATGAAATCAACAATAGGTTTGGAATTGGGACACGGATACTATGCCGCAACCAATTCAGCAGAGGTAGGCACGTTGATGCAAAAGGCGGGTTGGCTAGATGAAGGAGGACAATTGAAACTTTCAGTGAATACAAAACTGCAAACAACCTATGCCGAAATCAAACGTGATCCGTCGTTGGATTCTTCTGAGGAACTTATGGCCACGTAACGAGTTTGCGTTAGTAGATGGGTTCCCTTACAATATTACTGCTTTGCAACTCCTTTTTTGATGACCGTAGCAATTCACAACACAAGGAAACCCATGCAAATTCAAGTCACGCTAGACGTGCCTGATTCTTTGGCATCGCAGGCAAAAGACATCGAGCAGACCGTAAAATTATTTGCAGATCAAAAAGTGCAAGAAGCCCTCAAACACGAGGCAAGCTCAGCACCAACCCAAAAGAAACCTTCCAAATGGGCAAAGCTGTCAGAACGGGTTAAGGCACATCCCATTTCTTTAGGTGAGTATGATAAACTAGATGAGCAAGTTCGTAGTGAATTACGTGAAAATTTTTAATTCTGAGTAGCAATTCATATCTGAATACTAACTATTTTTCATGGCAACAATGACTCCTATCAGAGGTCACATGCAGCTACAAATAGCATTAGGTGATCGATTGGTTCCCGTTGGGGATACCACTCTTATTGAACTTCATGTCCGAGAAGCTCTTATTATTCGGGGATACCTAAAAGCTGAGTTGAGCTTAGGAGAAGTGAAAGAAATTTTAGGGCTACAATATATTGATGAGGCAATGGGCTGGTTGCATGAACGAGGCGTGGCGACCACAAGAGAATTACCCGACGACTTGGCAAATATCGGTCAACAAAATTATGAAAACCTCAAAGCCAGCCTAATGTCTTAGTATGAAGCTTTTCAAAAATTGAATAATACGCTGCAAGCGTTTACGATTGTAATTTATAAACATCATTTTTTGTAGACGGTTTGTGAAGCAGCGTCAAAACGAGGTATTGCGAGAGCAAGAGAGCAACAGATAATCACTCCTCATCAACTGAACCGAATATTTGAGGAATGGTCTCCAACATAGGATTCCACACTTGTAGACCTTCGTTTTTAGCCGCTTGATTTAAATCCCTGTCAGTTGACACGACTAAGTTAGCTTGTCCTACCAATGCAGAAGCCACTTGAAAGGCATCACAACCTTTGATTTTATGGTTTCGGGCAATACTGCCTGATATATCAATAAGCAGTGACGACACTTCCACTATACTAAAAACGCGCCAACGTTTTTCAAAACGCTGTAATACTTCTTCATATTTTGGTTGCGTCAGTTCCCGATTCCGACGCATCGCAGCAAAAGCTGCTTCGGATTCGGCTTGGGTAACGGCTGCGGTTAGAAAGTTACTCGACTCTTCAGAAATAGCCGTTTTAACAAACTGTTTGATGGTGTCAGAACCTTCTTCATTTACAAATTCTTTGACCAGAGCCGACGTATCAAAATAAATCTGCATTCTCACTGCTTTCGTTGTTCGTAAACAATATCAGAAACCAGCCTTGCTCCGGGTTCGGGTTCTACCGCCTCAAAGTCCTCAAATGCGGATTTATCGCCCACCTGAACATAATTCACTTTCTTTGCCGGAGACGAATCCTTGAGAGTCACTAAGATTTCGGTATCGGGAGTCAGATTGCGCTGTCGTACATACTTGGGAAATTCTTCAACCGTGGTGGTGAATTCCATGCCAGCCTTTTGGATAACAGTTGTCATAAAATTAGTTTTAGCATCTGCTCACATTGTACAAGGAAGGTACATCTATCGCAAATAAGTTTAACTTTGTCCCAATCTTAGCTGCAACTCCTCCTCAGACATATTTTCCAACCGTGCCACCAATTCAGGACTGAGTTGACGGTTGACAATCGTTTTTGCTGCAAACCGTTCAGCTTCCAGTGGTCGCCACAAGGAGTGCTGCTTCAAAACATCTTCCGGTTCAGGTTCCGATCTCCACAAGGAGTTTTGCTTCAGGTCATTCACCACTTCCTGTTCCTCGATGCCCAAGTATAAAATCGTGGCGGTTAAATTCTTATGCCCCAAAGCCTTGCTGATGGTGCCCAGCTTCACACCTCGACGGTAGAGAAACATTGCTTTAGTACGCCGTGTGCTGTGTCCGCTGTACTCTTCCACGTTAGTAATTCCAGCGAACTTTGCCCATTTTTTCACGATTCTTCGATACCAGTTGGGGTGAATCGGAAACAAACCATTGACCGTGAACAGGTAGTCGCCAAATTGCTTGTTTTCTTCCTGAATCAAGCGTTTCAGCCATTTTCTGGTTGGTTCCAGCAAAACGATGGTCACTTTCCTGCCGGTCTTGCTCTGGGTGAGGCTGAATACTTCTTTGATTGCTCCTGATTGGTACATCACGGTTTCCACTCTGAGTTTCAATAAATCTGAGGAACGCAGCATCGAATCAATTGCGGTGTGGAAGAGGGCTGTCTCCATCACATCACCCTGTTTCACCAGAGATTTCATGATGCGTTTCACTTCCACGGGCAAAAACCCCTGCTTTTGCCCTTGTTCTTGCGCTGAATTTTCTCCCTGTATAAGTCTTTGAAATACAATACTTTTTGGACAAAGGCGTGTGGGTTCTTAAAGAAGCAACACGGTCTTTGTCAAGTCGCATTGTACAGGGAAAAACGAGTAGTCGGAAAGAGATGTTTTGTCAGGGTTTAGATGTTTTTTTGATAAATAAAACCATTCACAAACCCCGTTATCAAGCGAGTTTGTGGGGTTTCGTTGTGTCCGCGTGTGGCTTTTTTAAAAAGCAACACAGTGG
>JANQJU010000063.1 GCA_028281495.1 SAR324 cluster bacterium | reverse complement strand
GTCCGGGATCGCGTGTTTGGGATGAAGTAAAATCAAAATAAGTCCGGGATCGCGTGTTTGGGATGAAGTAAAATCAAAATAAGTCCGGGATCGCATGTTTGGGATGAAGTAAAATCAAAATAAGTCCGGGATCGCATGTTTGGGATGAAGTAAAATCAAAATGAATGTTCAACAATGGAAGTTATGACAACACAGTATCCTAGAGATTTGATCGGCTACGGTCCCAATCCCCCCGATCCTCAGTGGCCCAACGGGGCACGGATTGCGGTGCAGTTCGTATTGAACTACGAGGAAGGGGGAGAGAATTGTATTTTGCATGGCGACCGCGCCTCTGAAGTGTATTTATGGGAAATCGTAGGAGCATCACCACTGGATGGTGTGAGGAATATGAACATTGAGTCCATCTATGAATACGGAAGCCGAGTCGGAGTGTGGAGGATTTTGAGATTGTTTCGAGAGCGCAAGGTGCCCATCACGGTCTATTCTGTGGCAATGGCTTTGGAACGGAATCCAGAAGTGGCTCAGGTGATGATTGAAGATGGTCATGAGATCGCCACCCACGGTTATCGCTGGATTGATTACCAATATTTTGGAGAAGCGGAAGAACGTGCCCATTTGCAAAAAGCCATTGAGATTCAAACCCAAGTGACGGGAAGCCGACCTTTGGGATGTTACATCGGTAGAATCAGTCCCAACACGCGGCGGATTGTGGCCGAAGAAGGCGGGTTTCTCTACAACGCCGATGTCTACAACGATGACTTGCCCTATTGGGAAGTTCATGGAGACACCCCCCTCCTACTCGTCCCTTACACCTTAGAAAACAATGACATGAAGTTTGGTACCGCCCAGGGATTTAATGCGGGACCCGATTTTTTCAATTATCTCAAAGATTCATTTGATGTGCTGTATGCCGAGGGGGCCTATGCTCCCAAAATGCTTTCGATTGGACTGCATTGCCGATTGGTGGGGCGGCCTGGACGTTTTGCCGCCTTGCAACGCTTTTTAGATCACGTTCTGAAACACGATGATGTGTGGGTATGCCGTCGCATCGACATCGCTCGTCATTGGCGAGAACATCATCCATATCAACCGGTAGACTGAGACGCCGAGAGGACATTATGGCAAATGAAATCATGATCACATTACCGGAATGGGTGCCGGATTTTTTAGCCCAATATCCGTCTCATATCGAGGAGACAAAAGATCGGATGCGGTTTGTGTTGGAACTCACCCGGAAGAATATTTTATCCAAGACAGGGGGACCGTTTGGAGCGGCTGTGTTTGAATCCGATACGGGGAAAGTGGTTTCAGTTGGGGTCAACCGAGTGATGCCGTTGGGTATTTCTTCAGCCCATGCGGAGGTGGTGGCTTTGAGTTTTGCTCAAAAACACACCGGGCATTTTGATTTGGGGGGAGATCAACAGCCAGAGCACCAGTTGGTGGTGAATGCGCAAATGTGTGCCATGTGCTTAGGTGCGGTCTGTTGGTCAGGAGTGAAGAGTGTGGTGTACTCGGCAACAGGGCAGGATGTGGAAAGCATCACCGGTTTTGACGAAGGTCCGGTTCCTGAAGATGTGGAAGCCACTTTGAATGCACGGGGGATTTCGTTGACATCGCGTTTATTGAGAGAAGAAGGACTGGAGGTCCTGAAACTTTATGTTCAAGAAGGCGGTTTCATTTACAACGCACGGCAAGGAGAATGATGGAAACTTCGGGCGCAGTCAACGTCTTGGAACTGAAAGGCGTCAGCAAGTTTTTTCCAGGAGTGGTCGCGAACGACAAGGTCGATTTCACGCTGCATCAAGGAGAGATCCATACCATCTTAGGGGAAAACGGAGCAGGCAAATCCACTTTAATGAATGTCATCTCTGGGTTGTATCCACCGGATGAAGGCGAGATTTTGTTATCAGGCAAGAAAGTGTATTTCAGCAACCCGCAGCAAGCCTTTGTGAGTGGAATTGGCATGGTCCATCAGCACTTCATGTTGGTTCGGAATCACACGGTGGCGGAGAACATCATTTTGGGCACACCGCAGCCCTTTCGGCTCAATCTCAAGCAGGTGAATCAGAAAATTCTCGATTTGGGAGAAAAGTATGGGTTGAGTGTCGATCCTTCCAAAAAAATTCAAGAGCTCTCTATTGGAGAGCAGCAACGGGTGGAAATCCTCAAGGTGTTGTATCGGGGAGCAACGATTTTGATTCTCGACGAGCCGACTGCGGTGTTGACACCACAAGAATCCGAAGCCTTGTATAAAATCATCCAAAACATGGTGGATGAAAATCATTCGATCATCTTCATTTCGCATAAAATGAAGGAGGTGATGTCGCTTTCTGATCGCATCACCGTATTGAGTCGAGGCAAGGTGCTGGCCACTCTGGACAAAGGAACGACCAACGCCCAGGAATTGGCCAAAATCATGATGGGCCAAGAAGGGGGAGACCCTCGTGAATTGCCGCAATCGCAGGTGGTTTCTCAGGTTCGAAAAGAGGTTGTGGTGAAATTGGAAGGCATCTGCGCAAACGATGATCGGGGGCACCAAGCCTTGAAACAAATCGATATGGAAATTCGGGCGGGACAAATTGTGGGCTTGGCTGGGGTCTCGGGAAATGGACAAACGCAGCTATCTGAGGTGCTCAGTGGGATGCGTCCTATGACAGCAGGCAGCTATGTTTATTGTGGCGAAGCCCTGAAAGCCCCATCGGTTTCTGACATGATCCAACGCGGCTTAGGATACATTCCTGAAGATAGAAAGAAATATGGCATCTCCAAAAGTCTTCCCATTTCCTACAATTTTTTACTACGCGACCATAAAAATTCTCAATTTTATAGCAAAGGCATATTGAATACGTCCAAGGTGCACGACTACGGACGAGACAAGATGCAGCAATTTGATATCCGAGCTGCTTCAGAAAAAACCTCCATTGGAACGCTTTCCGGCGGAAATATTCAAAAAGCGATTTTGGCAAGAGAGAGTTCACGACCACTCAAGTTTTTATTGGCGTCTCAACCCATTCGTGGTTTGGACATCAATGCCACGGCCTTCATTCAAGAGACCATCCTGCAAGCCAAATCTGAAGGGTTGGCAGTTTTGTTGATCACCGAAGACCTCGATGAATTATTGCTCATGAGCGATCACATCTATGTAATTTGCGGAGGCGAAATGGTGGGATCCATGTCTAAACAAGAGGCCACCATCGAACAAATCGGCATGATGATGACAGGGATGAAAAAATGATCTACTTGACCTTAGAAAAGCGTCTGCATTCCTCGGCGTTGAATCGTTTTGCAATTTCCTTATTGGCAATTGCCTTGGCACTGGTGATTGGTGCCCTCTTTTTAGCTGCTGTTGGACTCAACCCGCTGGAGGCCTATGGTATCGTGGCCAGCCAAATTTTTCTGGACTCTTGGGGATGGCAAGATCTGATCGTCAAAATGATCCCCCTGCTGTTGACCGGGTTGGCAGTGGCTGTTGCAGCCCAGATGAAACAGTGGAATATCGGAGCGGAAGGTCAGTTGTATATGGGAGCTTTGGCAGCGACATGGGCGGCTCTGAATTTTGGAGCCTCTTTATCGATTTGGGTCATGCTACCGATGATGATGATCTTTGCTTGTATCGCTGGCGCTTTGTGGGCGATGGTCCCAGGCATCCTGAAAGCTCAATTTGGGGTGAATGAAATCATCACAACGCTGTTATTGAATTACGTTGCCATCAGTTACACGGACTACTTGTTGTATGGAGCTTGGCGTGATCCCGGTAGCTTGAATTTTCCCATCACCAAAACGTTTGAAACCTCTGCCCAATTGCCCACTTTAGGAGATACTTCGATCCATTTGGGAATCATCCTTGCCTTAGTTTTGATTTTCATCGTGTATTTTGTGTTGGAAAAAACCAGTGTGGGCTATCAGGTTCGTGTTACCGGAGACAATTTTCATGCAGCCCGTTACTCTGGTTTTAACATCAAAGGAATCACCATTGCCCTCATGATGATCAGCGGAGCCATTGCCGGACTGGCTGGAATGGCAGAAGTGTCGGGGGTGCATCAACGCCTTCAACAAAATTTTTCAATCAACTATGGCTACACCGGAATCATTGTAGCGTGGGTGGCTCGGAATCACCCGCTTGCTGTGATTCCGACGGCTTTCTTTTTAGCCGCGATCTTTGTAGGTGGAGAACTCTTGCAAATCGAATACAAGCTCCCGATTGCAATGGTTTACTTATTTGAAGGGATCATCTTATTTTCTGTACTGGGTTCAGAAATTTTCACGGAATACAAACCGAAGTTGCAACGAATCGTGGGATAGGGGTTGTCAACTCATTTCAACTTTCAAAGGATGTAGCACATGGGTGTACTTGAATGGACTGTGGTGTTGTTGGTCGCAGCAGTAAAAATGGGAACTCCTCTGCTGTTTGGTACTTTGGGAGGCGTGATCAGCGAACGTGGAGGGGTCATCAATTTGGGAATGGAAGGACTGATGTTGGTGGGAGCACTCACTGCCTTTGTGGTGGATCTGAATACGGGGTCCAAACTGATGGCAGTGGCTGCGGCGGCATTGGTGGCGGGATTGGTAACAGTGCTTCATGGCGTGGTCTGTATCTCCTTAAAAGCCAATCAGATCGCATCCGGCTTGGCTCTGGCCTTATTTGGTAGTGGCATGAGCGGCTTATTTGGAGACGCCTTGGTCGGAAAAACCGTAACCCCAATGAACGATATTGCGATTCCTGGGCTTTCTGCGATTCCCTTGTTGGGGCCGATGTTGTTCAAGCAAGATGTCTTGGTCTACTTTTCTTTCTTTTGTGTCGCAGCCATTTGGTTTGTATTGTTCAAAACCTCGCTAGGATTGACCATTCGTTCGATGGGCGAAGCTCCTGAAGTTTGTGATGCGATGGGGCTTTCGGTAACCCGGTATCGCTTCGGGTGTGTGATCGTGGGAGGGATGCTGATTGGGATAGGAGGGGCCTATTTTCCCATGGTGCTCACTTCCTTTTGGGTGGATAACCTGACCGCAGGGCGAGGTTGGATTGCCGTGGCTTTGGTGATCTTTGCGTTCTGGCATCCAGTAAAAGCGTTGTTTGGAGCGTATCTGTTTGGAGCCGCGATTGCGTTGCAATTGCAAGCTCAGACGATGGGCATCGCCATCTCTTCGTATTTCTTGGCGATGTTTCCTTATCTATTAACCATTTTAGTGCTGACTGTGGTGACAATTCGCAACAACCGTAAAGGGGTTGCCGTCATGCCCGCAGCATTGGGATTGCCCTTCTTCCGAGGGGAAAAACATTAATCATTTTGGGATAAAGGAGTGCTATGAAGGCAATCAAATCGATTGTATTGGCAATGGTCGCTGGTTTGTGTTTCGGCTTCACCGGAGTGGCAAAAGATGCCAGTGAAGTCAATGTAGCGTTTGTGTATGTCGGCCCAGTAGGCGACGGTGGATGGACCTATGCCCATGATTTGGGACGACGGCATTTGGAAACATTGGGTTACAAAACCACTTACGTGGAAAGTGTTCCCGAAACTGATGCAGAACGGGCGATTCGCCAATTGGCTCGAAAAAACGATCTGGTTTTCACGACCAGCTTTGGCTACATGGATGCGACCTTGAAGGTAGCGAAGCGTTTTCCAGATAAAGTGTTCATGCATGCCACCGGATTCAAGCGGAGTGCGAATGTTGGCACTTACTTTGCCCGCATGTACCAAGCTCGTTATTTGGTCGGGATGGTCGCTGGCAAAATGACCAAAACCAACCAAATTGGAATCATTGGTTCTCACCCCATTCCAGAAATCTTGCGCCATATCAATGCCATCGCGTTGGGAGCGCAGTCGGTGAATCCGAAGGCTGAAATCAAGGTGATCTGGGTGAATTCATGGTTTGATCCAGCCAAAGAAGGGGCCGCTGCCAATAGCCTGATGGATGGCGGAGCCGACATCGTGACCATCACTACTGACTCGGCAGCCGCAACCCAAGCTGCTGAAAAAAGAGGCTTGTATGCCATTGGGAACGATTCCGACATGGCCATCTATGGCAAAAAAGCACACCTCACTGCCAATATTTATAACTGGGGAGTGTACTACGAATTTTTGGCCAACTTGGTGAAAGATGGCAAGTGGGCCAGTCGTGACGACTGGTGGGGGATCGAAACCGGTGCCATCGACCTTTCTCCCTGGGGAGACATGGTTCCTCAAGACGTGCGTGACCTCGTGGCTGCTAAGAAACAAGCAATGATTGATAAGAAATTTGTTGTGTTTGAAGGTCCCATCAAAAAACAAGATGGTTCGGAAGCCGCCAAAGCTGGACAAAAACTCACTGACAAAGAAATGCTCAGCATGAGTTATTTTGTGGAAGGCGTGGTGGGGACGATTCCAAAGTAATGTGTCATGAAGGCCTGTTGATCGTTATAAGCAGAAGAGAGGGCTGCTGATCGCAGGCCAAAAAACTTAGGAGGAGATCCATATGAAAGAATTTATTCAAAAGCTACCCAAAGCCGAGTTGCACCTACATATTGAAGGTTCCCTAGAACCGGAAATGATGTTTGCTCTCGCACAACGCAATCAAGTGAGTTTGCCATATCAATCGGTCGAGGAAGTGCGGCAAGCTTATCAATTTCACAATTTGCAGTCGTTTCTCGATATCTATTATGCCGGAGCGGCTGTATTGCAAACCGAACAAGATTTTTATGATCTGACTTGGGCGTATCTAGAAAAATCGGCGGCTCAGCACGTTCGCCACACTGAAATCTTTTTTGATCCTCAAACGCATACGGACCGTGGGATTGCTTTTGAAACGGTCGTCAATGGAATCACGCAAGCACTCGAAGATGCCAAATCGCAATTAAATCTCACCTCTTATCTGATCTTGTGTTTCCTCCGTCATCTGAGTGCCGAAGCCGCCATGCAAACGCTTGAACAAGCCCTGCCCCATCGAGATAAGATCATTGCCGTTGGACTGGATTCGTCTGAAGTCGGTCATCCCCCCAATAAGTTCAAAGCGGTGTTCGACCGAGCAGGAGCCGAAGGATTTCTCACGGTTGCCCATGCTGGCGAAGAAGGCCCCCCCGAATACATCTGGGAAGCGTTGGACCTGTTGAAAGTGAGCCGTGTCGATCATGGTGTTCGCGCCATTGAAGACGAACAACTCATGGCTCGGTTGGCCGAAGAGCAGATCCCGTTGACCGTATGCCCCCTTTCCAATGTACGTCTGTGTGTGTTCCAAGAAATGAAAGACCACAATTTGAAAAAACTCTTAGACCGAGGACTTTGTGTCACCATCAATTCAGATGATCCCTCCTATTTTGGAGGTTACATGGAAGAAAATTTCATCGAAACCCAAGCTGGTTTGGACCTGAGCCACACGGACTTATTGCAATTGTGCCGCAATGCATTCAATGCGAGTTTTCTGTCCGAACCCGAAATTCAAAAACACTTGAGGGAAATCGATACGCTCGAATCCGAGTTGGAAACGTCTTGAACCCCAATACTACCTGAATGGTTGGAACTGTTATGAACCCGATACTGCTCGAATGGCTGGAATTAGTATTTCGGTGGATTCATGTCGTCACTGGAATCGCTTGGATTGGTGCTTCTTTCTATTTTGTATGGCTGAACCTGAATATGCGCTTGCCAGAAACCCCCGTCAAAGGTGTGGATGGGGATTTGTGGGCAGTCCATGGCGGAAGCTTTTATCAAGTGACCCGATACGAAGTGGCTCCGGAAAAGCTCCCTAAGACATTGCATTGGTTCAAATGGGAAGCCTATTTCACATTGGTGACCGGATTCATTTTGCTTGCCATCGTGTATTACATTGGAGCGGAGTCGTACTTGATCGATCCGGCAGTCGCTGAATTGACTCAATTCCAAGCCATTGGCATCGGGCTGGCCGTGCTGGTAGGCGGCTGGATTGTGTACGATCAATTGTGCAAATCCCCTTTAAGCCGTACTGGATGGCCGTTCACCTTGGTCTTGTTCGGTTTTTTTGCTGGAGTGGCCTTTGGGTTGACCCAAGTATTCAGCAGCCGAGGGGCCTTCATCCATGTGGGGGCGATGATCGGAACCATCATGGCGGTCAATGTGTTTGCAGTCATCATCCCCAATCAAAGAAAAATGGTGGATGCTATGATTGCAGGAGACCCTCCCGACCCCGAAGCCGGACAAAAAGGGCAACAACGCTCTTTCCACAACAATTACCTCACGTTGCCGGTCATCTACATCATGATCAGCAACCACTATCCAATAACTTTTGGCCACGAATGGAACTGGCTGATATTGATTGCTTTGTCCCTCATTGCCGTTGGGGTACGCCACTACTTCAATCTAAAGCATCGAGGGAAAGACAAGCCGTGGATCTTGGGGGTCGCAGGAGTTGCGATGGTCGTACTGGCAGTGACCGCAACCTATTATCCGTTTGATACGGCTTCTGAAGCCACCACGGTCGCTGACACCGGAGGTGCCCCGGCGGTTTCGTTTCACGTGGTACGAGGCATCATCGAACTGCGCTGCAATACTTGTCATGCAACTGCTCCGACCGACGACGTGTTTAAAATTGCTCCGAATGGCGTGAAATTCGAAACCCCGGAACAAATCAAAGCCTATGCTCAAAAAATCAAGCAACGGGTGGTGGTGGCCAAGACCATGCCGCTAGCCAACAAAACCAAAATCACCGACGAAGAACGCGAACTCCTTGGACGTTGGGTCGACGCAGGGGCAGAAATATGATGACTATTGAAGAATTCAATCAATTGGATGCTGAAACGGCAAAACAGGAATTGCAGCGATGCTGCGGAGCAACCCGTTGGGTGGAGCAGATGGAAGCACGGCGCCCTTTTGGGTCGTCCAAAGCTCTCAACGAAATGGCAACCGAAATTTGGGATGGATTGTCCCGCGAGGATTGGTTAGAAGCATTTTCGCATCACCCAAAAATTGGAGGGGTGGACTACTTGCGGAAAAAATTTGCTACCACCCAAGATTGGTCGTCGCAAGAACAGGCGGGGGCACAAGGAGCTTCGGAAAAAGTGCTGCATGAATTGGCTCAAGGCAATGAAACGTATGAAATTCGATTTGGTTATATCTTTATTGTCTGCGCCACTGGAAAAACTGCTCCCGAAATGCTGGAAATTTTACAATCTCGTTTGAACAACGCACCTGACGATGAACTCGAAATTGCTCGTCAGGAGCAAAATAAAATCACTCACCTTCGTATCGCAAAGATGTTGTCATGAGTCCGATCACTACCCACGTCCTAGACACCGCCCGCGGCTGCCCTGCCGAAGGCCTGAAAATCACCCTAGAAAAACAAACCGATTCCGAGCAATGGGAACTGCTTGCCGAAGGCCTCACCAATGCTGACGGACGTCTTCCCAATCTCATCTCCGAATCGGACCCCTTCACCGCAGGAATCTACCGTATGGTGTTTTATACGGGACCCTATCAACAAAAATGGAAATCTCCTTCCTTCTATCCAGAAGTGCCAGTGATTTTTGAAATCATCGATCCCTCTCAACACTATCACGTGCCCCTGCTGCTCAGCCCTTTCGGGTTTTCGACCTATCGTGGCAGCTAAA
>JANQJU010000062.1 GCA_028281495.1 SAR324 cluster bacterium | reverse complement strand
TTTAGCTGCCACGATAGGTCGAAAACCCGAAAGGGCTGAGCAGCAGGGGCACGTGATAGTGTTGAGAGGGATCGATGATTTCAAAAATCACTGGCACTTGTGGATAGAAGGAAGGCGATTTCCATTTTTGTTGATAGGGTCCCGTATATCCCAACCACATATCCTAATCCTGCCAGTATACATACTTTTTCTTTTCCATTTTCTTTCCTTCGACATAATGAAGATTTCATAATTCTGATCATGCATAACGTTTTGCATCACTTGCCACTGACCGAAGGGAAGTGTTCAAGTGAATGCTGTTGTTATGTGGCTATTCATGATTCTCGAAGCGTCGCTAGGGTTGCGTACATTATTATTGTAGCAAAAGGCGTGTAGCTCCATCTCAGAAAGAAGCCAACAATGAAGATTGATCCCGTCAGCAAAAGCAAAAGCCAGTGGAGTAACTGGACCCCGGCAGGAAAGTTTGGGTCTTGTAAACCAAACGAAACCGAAGGTGCAAGGTACTCAACGAAGCCTAAAAATCCCCAGACGAGCAATAGGCACTTCACGGTGAAAAGTATATATATAAAGTTTCTAATCATTTCCTCAGCTTCTCTTCAAGTTAGTATCTCGCACTTTGGCTGCTACATAACGGATCGATAACCGGCATGACACCCCTGATTCTAACGATTCCCGAATTTTGAATTGCCAAAAAACCTGTGCAAAAACGTGGGGTGGAATGTCCGGTTGATTGACTTGTTCGGCCAGGTTTTATATTGCATCATTCTTAATGTTTACGATCTTTTCAGTGAAATCAATTTCCTTTAAATTCAATTTAATCATGTATTGCAAAGTTGCAATTACAACAGACATCGCTGTGTTTATTGGATCATAGAAATCTAAAAGTAAGCGAGTCAGGAACCCCATCTATTTTTAGAAGCAGTCCTCTGTCATAATCAAACCCTCCTCATAAACTGAAAGGAATGATTATGCAGTCAGAACGTCAGGAATCTGTCAGTAAATCAGAATTATGGTCGTCTCATATAGCGGGTTGGGAGTCCAGTGGTCAGACACAACGGATCTATTGTGAGACTCATGGGCTGAACTTTTCGGTGTTTTGTTATTGGCGGAAGAAACTATCCGAGCGTGCGTCTTCTCGTCCTTTGATTCCGATCACGGTGTTGCCGGATCGTTCCGAACCGTCGTCGGGATCGAGCCTCCGCACATCGGGTCTGAGTTTGTGGTGGGCACGGACTATCGTATCGAAATCTCCGAATCTTTTGTTCCCGAGACATTGCAGCGGCTGGTTCGTTCTTTGGAAAGCCTATGACTCCGAATCAAACGTTGGCCGTTCATTTGGCGCCGGGTGCCACTGATCTTCGCAAATCGATCAATGGTCTGTCGATTTTGGTGGAATCCCATCTTCCGCAAGCGGTCGTTTCGGGGAGCCTGTTTGTGTTTTGCAACCGTCGTCGCGACCTGATTAAAGTGCTGTATTGGGATCGCAATGGCTTTTGTGTGTGGATGAAGCGGTTGGAGAAAGAGCGGTTTCATTGGCCCGAGAGTGATCAAGAAACAGTTTGCATCGACCGACGCGCGTTGGATTGTCCTGGAAGGCTTGAATTGGGTTCAAGGCCAAGCCCACTCTCGGTTGGATTACCAACATCTGTGTTGACAGACAAGAGGAGTCAATGGAGTTTCCGCATGATTTTATTTACTTTTAATTTATATCAGTGTCTTATCATTCTTATGAAACATGAGATCGATTATAGCCATTTGAATCTGCAAGACCATCAAACCGTTACCACTTTGTTACGTCAAAAAGATTACGAAATCGAACGACTGCAAGAACTGGTAGCCTATCTGCAAAACAAACGGTTTGGTTCCTCGTCGGAACAACTGAGAAAATGTCTATAGTCCATTTGTTTGAACAAGCAGTTTATACCTATTACAAGAAAGAATTTAAAGACGCTCTCTCTATGTTTCAAGAGTGCCTTTCTCAATATCAAAATGATAAAGTGGCACAAATCTATATTGACCGCTGTCGATACTATCTCAAAGTGGGGTGGGATGAGGAGTGGGATGGGGTTGAGAGACTTGAGTCAAAGTAATTACCACATTTCCTTGCTTACGTCCTGTATCAACATACGTATGCGCCTCAACAATTTGTTCTAGTGGATATATCCTGTCGATAACAGCCTTAAAATTTCCTTTCTCAAATAGTGCATTGAGTTGAATAAGATATTCAGCTTTTTCTTTGGGAGAGCCATCATCAATTGAAATATATTTTCCATTCGGAGAGAGTACTTTTTTACACTGTGCTTTTAGGTTTCTCTTGTCAATCTTGCCATGAGGAACCGCATCTAAAATAAAATCATAACGCTCTTGACTACCAATAAAATCCTCTTTCTTATAATCAATCACTCTATCAGCTCCTAGTGATTTCACTAGTTCTACATTCTTTGTACTACATATACCGGTAACTTCCGCACCAAGGTTTTTAACAAGCTGCACTGAAGTAGTTCCCAATGCTCCTGAAGCACCATAAATAAGAACCTTTTGTCCTTTTTGGATATTACCTTTTTCCAGGTAATACGGAGCTAAACACCCCCCATAAGCCATGGCCGCTGCCTCCTCATAACTCATTTTAGCAGATTTAATTGAAAGACAGCCTTCCTTCGACTCGTCTTCAGAAATACATAGATACCCTGCATAAGCTCCAAAACTAGACCCCGTAAACCCATAAACCTGATCACCTTTTTTGAATCGTTTCACATTTTTGCCAACTGATTCAACTTCCCCGGCAAAAACAAGTCCAAAGATAGGCTTTCTCGGTTTAGTAAAACCGATCATCATTCGAAACATCAGCTCTATGAAAAAAGGAAAACCAGCACTCCGGACTAATACATCACTCCCTGTTACTGCGGTCGCAAAGTTTTTTACACAGACTTCATCTTCCTTCGGCACAGGTTTCGGCATTTCTTTGAACTGCAATACTTCCGGGGGGCCATATTTTGTGCATATAACTGCTTTCATTATAATTTCTCGAAATTATTTTTGATACAATATCTCAAATTAACTCAGAAAGGAGAGAGGATTACCGCAGCTTGATTCTCAACTCAACAGAAAGTGTCCGGTACAGAGTTTCAAATGTTTCCTGGCTACATGCTGAGATCATACACGTAGGTTGCCGCAGAACCTGGGGGTAAACTGGAATTAAAGCCATCACCGATATTGATATTAAAACTCTTCGTATCACTGGTTGAATTATAGATGACTAAAATAACGCTGTTTCCATCTGCTGATAAAAACGCGACATTCGGAAGATCAGTATCTACGGCGTTGTCAGGTTCATTTTCATTGACATAGGAACGAATTCTTTGTGAACCCGGCCTAACATACTTCGACAAGTGTGCTATTAAATAATAGGATACTTGGTAATCGGGTGCTTCAGAAGGACTATTGAAGGTAGCAGCCCCTAAACAATACAAACAACTGCCAGGCGTTGTACTGGCAGCTATTTGGGAATCGAATTCTGATAATTCTGATATATCAACACCTACGAGATGCGGTCCCATCGTTCCACCACTCATAGATTCAGCTAACAAATTATATTCTAATACTACACTGGCCCAATTTCTTGGCGCACTATGACTCCGCCCCCGCCAATGTCTTGCCCCCTGAAGTGATGCGGAATCACGCCACCGCAGTCTGTTGTAACGGTTAATTGAGATGCAAGAGAGGGAGGTGACGATCGGTTCATTTACCATTTAGGGTCGGTGAATTCGAAGTCAGTCGCCGTGCCGATTCCGTGTTGTTGGCACAAAGCAATGGCCGATTCGGTGAACCCACCACGCGACAGAAACCCGGCAATCACTTTTTTCTCCGAATGCAAACTTTGGAAAACACGAATTTTCTCCCAAAATTCGCGAACCATCGTTTCATCAGACGGCGTTTGCCGTTTCTTCACTTCGACCAACACCACCCATTCCTCGTCGGCATGAGCCACGATATCGAGTTCCAAAGTTTTGCCATCCTCTCGGTTGAGCATGAAGCGGGTTTCCACGTGTTGAATCAATAACTGGGGATCGTCGGCAAGCCCCTCAAAATATACTGAAGGATGAAACACGTGGCGACTGCGGATGTCGTTAGCCAAGATGGACTCGGCCACACGCCCCATCAAATTGCTGAGTTTGCCCTTCAAGGATCGATTCTCTTGGCGAAGCTGGGCGATTTCTGCGGCAAATTCGGATTTGAAATCGGCTTTGAATTCACCGATTTCATCCCCAAATCGATTCCGTAAAACCAAATGCAGGGTTCCATCATTCACCCCTTGGAATCGAATATCAGAGTTTCCTTCTCGAATCACATCCGCGTTCACCAATTTGCGTAATTTGTCCAAGACTTCCGAATCATCGAGATCGATGTTGAGCTTTTCTTTGAGTTCCTGATGCGTCCACGATTGTTGGTTTTGCTGTGACAGAAACAGCAACATTTTTTTGGCATTGATGTCATTAACCCGATTGACCGCTCCCCGAATGTACTCCTCCCACGTTTTGGCAAAATCCCCTGCTTTATTCGCAATCTCAAATTGAACCACGTCAGCGGCACCGTTTGCCGTGGACAAATCCTTATTGGGACAACTGGAAGATATCACACACTGAATAAAAAATGGGTCGTGGTGGCACAGTTGATTGATCACCACTGCGGATTCGTTGCTGACTTCTTCTTCAAAATAGGCAGCATAGGAATAAACGGCTTCGAGACCTTCGTGTTCCGCCAGGTAAGGAGAAAGATGAATGTATCGTAACCGGCCCGCTTCCAAATATTTACGACTGATCTCCACGATCATCCCGAGATATGATCCCGTGACCAGCATTGGGGCATCTTTCGATTCCACAACCGCATGGAAGGAACCAGGCATGGTTTCGTCGGGTTCTCCACTCAAATCCTCCGTGGGATAGACTGAAAAACCAATATTCTGGAATTCGTCTAAAATGACCAAAACTCGTTGATTCAAAGTTACGGCCAAGCGATCGGGCAGTGTGTATACTTGCCCCCAAGCTTGGTGAGCATCGGATTGGGTTTTATAGATGCTGAAGTTGCGGACCTCTTTTTGAACAAATGGTTGTTGAGCGGCTTCAGCCCATCGTCCGATATCCTCTAGGCTCATAATATCTTTGAGGAAACTGGGGTTTCGGTCCCAAAAAGAAATCACATGAGACAGAATGGTTCTGAAGTAGTCTTCCGAAAAACTCATCAACGAACATTTCTTGCTGCTGACTTCAAAAAACACGGGGATGATTTTTCCATTGGCCACCCAAAGTCGATTGAACAGCCGTTCCACAAAGGCGGTTTTCCCCACCTTCTTGCGCGCCAGCAGTGCTCGCGAGGGGCCAACTCGCTTCTCGATCCAGCGCAGCCATTTGTCGAAAATTTGGAATTCTTGTTCACGCCCCACGAATAAACGGGGATCACCGATTCGTTCGGCTCGGGGAAACTGGGGATTGATTTCTGACATAACATCCTACAAAAATAGAATAATCGAACAGGGTTACATCGTCTCTTTTCCTTAGCAGAAATGTCCAGAAATCTCATTCAATCCTTACTGTTGTGGACCACAACAAAGGCCACCGCGCTGCTCTACAGTCTCATCGAATCCGCCAAAGCCAACCAGATCGAACCCTATGCTTACCTCTACCAACTCTTCCGTGAACTTCCCTATGCCCAATCAACACCAGATTACCAAAACCTCCTACCCCACCGGATACAAGTGAGACCACTCCCCTACGATCTCCCCAACTCCAAAAACATCGTCAAAGGAACTCAAGCCAAGGCATGAAACCACTATACCCCTCCACACTCATCTCAGCAATATGGGGTTCATGACACGCTCACTTTCAAAACGTGATATGCTCAATCTGCTTGATAGTCGGTAGTTCTGTACTGATTATCTCCATTGTTGTGCTCCCGGCGGGAATACTGCCGGTTATTTTTGCACCATCAGACATTCGTAAACCATCCAATAAAACTTCGCCGTCCGTCCCCACTTCAATAACCGAGATGCTAAATTCTCCAGGAGCTAGAATTGTGGATTCTACGACT
>JANQJU010000022.1 GCA_028281495.1 SAR324 cluster bacterium | reverse complement strand
CTCGCCAGTGCCAGTTCCGACAACACCGTCAGACTCTGGAACCTCAAAAACGGAGCCGAAATCCAAACCCTCCAAGGACATCAAGATTGGGTCTGGAGCGTGAGCTTTGCACCCGACGGAAACACACTCGCCAGTGCCAGTTACGACAACACCGTCAGACTCTGGAACCTCAAAAACGGAGCCGAAATCCAAACCCTCCAAGGACATCAATCTGGGGTCAGGAGCGTGAGCTTTGCACCCGACGGAAACACACTCGCCAGTGCCAGTGACGACAAAACCGTCAGACTCTGGAACCTCAAAAACGGGACCTGTGAGACTGTGCTTTTTATGGATTTCAGTCGAGTCACAACCGTGGCGTTTGCCCCCAATGGCCAGTATGTGGTAGCTGCAGGCAGTCGAGGGTATTTGCAATTTTGGGACGCGGTCACCGGGCAACCGCTTTTGTCACGGTACGTGTTTGGACCGGGGATGTGGTTGGATGTGTTGCCAGACGGTCGGTTTGATGGAGCCACCGATGCGTTGCGCTATCTGGCTTACATTGACGAGGAAACATTGGATCCCTTCCCCGCCGAGTCATTGATCTCAGAGTTCCATGACCCCGACGCCATCCAAGAAGTATTGAATCGATATACTTAAAACCGATTCACTGAGGATCGATGCCATGCTTTTTGAGCAATTCCATTAAATGTTCGGCCTTTTGCTCGGCTTGCTCCGCTTTTTGCTCAGCGAGAAAGGTTTTTTCTTCAGCCTCCTGAACCCGCCGCTCTTGTTCTAGTAACTCTTCCAAATACTCGTCTTCGACTTCCATATTTTGGCGGACCTCTGGTTCCGAATGGGCTTGCACCAAGCGACGCAGCACTTTGCGGTACTTTTCGGGAAACTGCGCGTCGTCGATGTCCAAGATATGGTGGTCTTTCGTCACGACATAACTTTGGTCGAACACACTCAGCAGTCGCTCCAAACCCGTTCGCATCTCTTTTCGCAATTGCGGAATCTGAATCACCACACTGTCATGGGTTAAGCTTTCAATGAATGCTTCTCGTTCTTGGGGTTTGAACTCTAAATCAATGACGTTCTCCCCTAGAATTTCAGAGATGAGAAGGATGGCCACCTCTTTGTCTTCCAACAGGTATTTGAAAACAACATCATAGATGGGGTTCGCAATGAGCATGGGGTTCCTTTCTTTTACCGGAAACGAGTGGCTTTTGAGGACAGCGTGATGGCTTAATTATACCCCCAAATGGTTGTTATTCCCAATATTTCGCTGTGGGACTGAAACTCCCATCTAAAGTATTGCATCTCACTTCATCATTCGCGATTCTGGCTAAACTGGTTGCATCTGATTTTGCAGGATAAGTTTATTTTATGTATCCCTAAACGCACAATGCTTTATTTTTAACTCAACCAATTTAACTCAACCAATTTAACTCAACAAATGAGAGGTCCTATGGAGAGAAATATCAGTGAACTGCTTGCTCGTCTGACTTTAGAAGAAAAGGCTTCCTTGTGTTCGGGGCTGACTCATTGGTTCACGAAAGCTGTCGAATCTCAGGATATCCCCTCGATTGTGATGTATGACGGCCCACATGGCTTAAGAAAACAAGAGGGAGAAGAAGCCGAGGAAATGAAAACCCTGCCCGCCACCTGTTTTCCTCCCGCCTGTGGATTGGCGTCTTCCTGGAATGTGGATCTCGTTGAGCAAGTGGGACAAACGATTGGCCAAGAATGCCAAGCTGAAGGTGTCGCAATTGTGTTAGGCCCAGGAGTCAACATCAAACGGTCCCCCCTTTGTGGAAGGAACTTTGAGTACTATTCTGAAGACCCGGTGCTTTCAGGAGAATTGGGAACGGCTTGGGTGAACGGTGTCCAAAGCCAAGGCGTGGGCACGTCCTTGAAACACTTCGCGGCCAACAACCAAGAAACGGAACGAATGTCGATTGATGCCCAAATCGATGAGCGGACCTTACACGAGATTTATCTACCCGCGTTTGAATTGGTGGTGAAACAAGCCCAACCGTGGACCGTGATGTGTGCTTACAACAAATTGAACGGCACCCTCTGTTCCGAACATAAAGGCCTCTTGACCGATATCTTGCGAGAGCAGTGGGGTTACGACGGTTATGTGATTTCCGATTGGGGGGCCGTCGATTATCGAGTCAAAGCCCTAGAAGCCGGACTGGATCTACAAATGCCTGATACGGGTGGCGCTTCAGATCAGGATATTGTTGCTGCTGTCCAAGCGGGTACGTTGCAAGAATCGATACTCGATCAGTCTGTCGAACGGTATTTACGGTTGTTGTTCAAAGCCTTAGATTCTCGTCAACCGGAAGTGCAGCTTGATCGGCAAGCCCACCATCAGATTGCCAAAGCAGCGGCCAGCGAGAGCATCGTTTTGTTAAAAAACCAGGATCATCTTTTACCCCTCGACCCCGCCCAACATAAGACGGTCGCTGTCATTGGAGAATTTGCCAAAAACCCCCGGATTCAAGGGGGCGGGAGTTCTCATGTGATTCCTACCCAATTGGACATCCCCTTGGATGAGATTATGAAATCGGCCGAAGCGGGAGTCACCGTCCAGTATGCTCCCGGCTATGATTTGGAAAACGATGCCATTCAACCCAATTTGATGGACGAAGCGGTGGCCTTGGCCCAATCTTCCGACGTGGCCCTGCTTTTTGTTGGGCTGCCTGACAGTTATGAGTCGGAGGGCTATGATCGCTCCCATATGGAACTGCCACTCAGCCATACCCAATTGATCCGAGCCGTTTCCGCCGTACAATCCAATGTGGTGGTGATTTTAACCCAAGGTTCTGCCACCACCATCAGCTCCTGGAATGAGCGCGTGAGTGCCATTCTGTTGGGATGGCTTTTAGGACAGGCGGGCGGCAGTGCGATTGCGGATATCGTGTGGGGTAAAATCAACCCTTCAGGCAAATTGTCCGAAACGCTGCCGATCAAGCTTTCCGATACCCCGGCGCATCTGAACTTTCCGGGACAAAAAGGTGTGGTGACCTATCACGAAGGCATTTTTGTGGGATATCGCTATTACGATGCCAAGGAAATGGAGGTCTTGTATCCCTTTGGCCACGGACTCTCGTATACCGAATTTGAATATTCCGATTTGCAAGTGAATCGCTCTCAACTTTCGGACCAGGAAACCGTTGAGGTCTCCCTGTCCGTGAAAAATATTGGCAATCGTGCGGGCAAAGAGATTGTGCAGCTTTATGTCAAGGATGTGGAATGCCGCGAAATTCGCCCAGAAAAAGAACTCAAAGCATTCACCAAAGTGGCTTTAGCTCCTGGTGAAGCCAAACCCGTCTCCTTTTCCTTGGGTTTTCGGGATTTTGCGTATTATGAAGATGAGATCCACGATTGGCGGGTGGAATCGGGGGAGTTCGAGATTTTCGTAGGGACATCGTCTCGTGATCTTCCGCTGCGGCAGACCGTTCATGTCGAATCCACGCATTCCTTGCCTCATCGCTTTGATCGTCATTCCACGATGGATGCCATCCTCCGCTTTTCCAGTGATCCTGAGTTGGGAAATCAGTTGGTCGAGCAATTTCGCACCGCCCTCATCGGGGCAGGAGCCGAACAAGAACACTTCACTACAGAAATGCTGGAAGCCATGATTCGTTATTTTCCAATACGGGGTTTGTATCACTGGTCCAAAGGCGAACAAACCCAAGCAGCAATGGAAGCCATGATTCAAAAATTGAATGAGGAATGAAACCAAGTTTATCGGCCTTTTTGGCTAGAGGCGTGAACAACTAAGTTGGGTTTTATCGCCTCTTCCAGGTTTCAAAGCCAAATGGCCTCAATCTGTTTCCCTGCTTCTGTAAAATGCTCGCGTCGTCCCACTTGGCCCCAGTCAGTCACTTCGCCACGACTGAAGATGAGCAACCAACCCGACGACAAATTCAAGCGGTGTAGATATTTGGTCAATTGCGTGCGTCCTTCTTCCAAAACCCGACGTTTGTTGAGTTTTAGTTCGAAGGCAAACCGCTCTCCGGCAAACTCGATGCACAAGTCCATACGACCCAATCCCGCCGCATACTCTCTTCGGATATATCCCCCCCCGTTCACGATCCGCTGCAACCAGGACAAGAACAACAAGTGATGAGCCGCTTCGGTGTAGGTTTTGCGTTGTGTCACCAGTTCGCTGTGCTCTTTGTAAAACTCGATATAACGTTCGATTACTTTATGAATATCAAGCTTTCCTGTCTCTAACACATACCACGCGGGATTTTGTCCCAAGTTTTCTTGTCGAACCGCTGTGAGTTCGCGAGGAATGATTTCGCGATAGATCGGATTGGCAATTTCCCAGCCTTGGGGTCCTTTACGAACCAGACCCAAATCGATCAAATATTGCTGATCTTCGAATGGCACGTTTCCCGCTGTATCGGTATCGGTACCAATCAACATCCCTTCCATGATTCGGGCGACTCGCGGTTCGGTGAGTTTATCGGCCAATTGATCCAAATGCACATCGCGGCGCAAAATCAATCGCTCGATGGCCTCATTCGAATGGAGGGTTGTGATGGTTTGGTCGTGCGGTATGGCATGTGCTCCAAAACACAACTCTCGCCCCAATGCATTCACTAGCCACGGTTGCCCTTGGGTTTGGTTATAGACATGCTGCAAGGCTTCCAAGCTAAAGGCTTGACCCGTGGCCCCGGTGTGCTGCTGATATAAACTCTGAAACTGTTCCCAGGTGAAATCTTCGACACGAATCGACTCTTCTTTAATGTTGAACGCCGAGCCACCCACCACATAACGTTGGCTAGCATCGGAGTAAATGCGATAGTCGCGAATGTCTCGCAGGCCAATCAAACACAAAGCATGCGGAAAAGATTGAGGGCGGTTCCCATACCCTTGACGGAATTGACGCAACACCGAAATCAACGAATCTCCAATGAGCGCATCGATTTCATCCACAAACAACACCAAGGGTTTGGGCAGTTCCAAACACCATTTGGTCAAAAATGTGGCCACGCCTTGGTCCATTGAACGAATCGCAAAACAAGCTTCCGAAGGATGGTAGGCCGGAGCTAAAGAGATTTGAGCCGCGATTTCCATTGCCGAAATGACCAGATTGTTGACCCGTTCCACTTGATTGCGCAGAGCTTGCCCGGATTCGATATTCACATATAAAGCAATATACTGGTTTTGCGCATTGAGGTGTTTCACAAACTGCATGATGAGCGTGGTTTTGCCCGTTTGACGGGGAGCATGCATGATGAAATAGCGTTTTTCATCCACCAAAGTTTGCAACCGTTGAAACTGGGGACGCACGTCCACCATATAATGCTCTTCTGGTATGCATGCACCTGAACAATTGAAGAACTTTTTCATAGCTCCACCTGGGTTCCTCTTGTTGAATACATCCACTGATGAACTTTCAGATTACTCGAACTCGTCACAAAACCCAACTCGACAAACTTCACTCATGTTGCCCCCTATTCCACCTTGCTTCCAATCAGAACTAAACTAAGGAAGATGAAAAAATGCCAGACGCTTGTGGGAAATCGTTCAAAGTTTTCATAAAGGGGAAGGACAGGAATGAACATGGAGAAAGAGCGATTCTAGCTGCTGATTATATCATCAATATAGTTCTCTCGGATTTCTTGAATTCGACCTTGTTTTTCCATTTCCCGCAAAACTTCGGTGATCGGCTGTACGAGAGTGGCATGTTTTTTATGGAGAAAATGGAATAAAGACGATTCCTCCAACGGCGGAGACAATATTTTTATAGTTGTGATGCTTTGTTCTTTTAAAATATTAAGACCGACTGCCATCGGTATAATGCCCACATCAACCCTTCCCTTATCTATAACTTTGACAACATCATCGAATGTATTAACCAATTGTGTTTTCATACCTTCTGTCTTCTTTTCCACAAATAGTATTCCCCTCATAATAGCAATACTATAAGGAGTAAGACTTTGAAAACCTTGGATTTCAATATCTTCTTTTTTCGAAAAAACTCTCCAATCCACAATGTTAATTCGTATCGGAATTTGAATCAGATTAGGAAATTTCTGTTCAATCATTTGAAGTTGACCCCGGTTCAACTCACCATCGATTGCTCCGAAGTTGCTTTCCAAAAGGCTCCGTCTTCCTGGCAAATACTCCATTTGAATTTCTATATTCAGCTTGCTATAAGCTTCTCTCAACACCATCCCTGAAATATCACTAATGTCATCATTTAGATGAGCAAAAACCATTGGCTTGGCATTGACAAAATGGCCCCCTCCTATTGTAAAACACAACAAAAATGCAAAAATTTTCATACCCCCTCCTTTGAATTACATGATGAATCTGAATGATGGATACTTTTGTTACTCCAATCCCTCCATTTAACATTGGAGATGTGCCCCATCTTAGAATTTGCCTCCTATACAATCAAGAAAGGAACCATGCCCCACATCCATCTCATCGAAGGTCCCGTTGGCGCGGGAAAGTCAACCTTAGCGGCTCAACTCAGTAAGGAGCATACAGCCCCACATCTGAACCTCGACGATTGGATGGCCACACTATTTCGACCGGACCGTCCAGACGACAGAGTCCTAGAGTGGTATGTCGAACGCAAACATCGTTGCTTCGAACAAATCTGGAAAGTCACTCAAAGCCTCCTTGCTGCGGACTGTGACGTGGTCCTTGAACTCGGACTCATTCAACGCCAAAGCCGTCAGGCTTTTTATGATCGGGTGGATGCAGCGGGCTATTCAATAATGGTCTATGTTTTGGATATACCGAGGGACATCCGGCGAGAGCGGGTGCGGAAACGTAATCAAACGAAAGGAGAAACGTATTCGATGGAGGTTCCTGACCACATTTTCGAGTTTGCCAGTGATCTCTGGGAACCGCCGGACGATATCGAATGCACTGACCGAGAAATACGCATTATTTCCGGTCAGTGATTCATCTCAGATCTAGGTCATGACCTTTCCAGATTCAGCAATTTTTCAACGAATTGGGGGTCATAGGTCGGCACCTGTTTCCAGGAATGCTCCACGCTCTGACGCCGGGGGGGATCGAGCGATCTCAGTATCTCGGTCGCCCGTTCATAGCCGCTTGTCTCAGGGGTAGGCGGATGTTCCAGAATCTCTAGATTGCCCACTACCACATCTTTCAACTCCTGGATAATTCCAGGGGGTACCTCTCCCAGCGTTGCCACACGATACAGCACATCGGCCAGCACTTCTTTAGGGAGTCCGTGAGTCGCAGCAATGGCGTTTTGAGCATCAACAGCATGAGTCAGAATGAGCGCGATGGTCTGTGGATGTTGCTCAATCAAGTAATTCTCTATTTTCTGAGGTTGGGCTTGATAGTAAAGAGTCCACGAATGACGCGCCGTGTCCTGTTGCAATTGAACCTCAAAAACGACTCCAATGATCGGCTCTTCTGTATTCAAACTTTTCAGCCACCGAGTGGCGTTGGATTCTGTGTTCAAGTACTCAGGAGAGAGCGAAAAATCAGGATTCCCAACCAGTTCCATATCTTCTAGAAAGCTTTCAATCACCCGTTTGATCATACGGTATTCGATATCCGTGAACTGGCTCCGGTTGGCGAGGGTGTTCGATTCATCCGCTCCACCAAAGAAAATTTGCAGGAGTTGAAAAATGAGGGACGATTCTAATACGACACATCCCGACCACGAGGTGGGGGGAAGTTGAATCATGCTGTAAGCCGCAAAATCCTGAACCTGCTCTTGAAGAGCAGAATAAGAAACAGTTGCGGTGGATTTCACTTGAAAGCTCAGATGCCGCCTCAAGGCATTGCTTAAAGTGGTTTGAAAACGCTCAGCCAAACGATGGTGCACACTTTCCAAAGTTTGAGGTTCTTGAAAGAGTTGTTTCAAAGCTTGTTCAAGCTCAGATTCTTTACGAAATTGAATAGACATGCGTTCTTCCATGGGAATCTCCGAATGAGAAGAAGACAAGCGGCGGGTGTCATGGTTCTTGGCAAAGCGCAGCACATTGTTCCAGTTTTTGAACCCATGCGCCTTGGCGATGAATTCATGGGCCTCGCTGGAGGTGCAACCCGTTTCTTTTTTTCGTCGCTTTGCAAGATTCTTGAGATGACGCACACTCTGAGAGTCGACAGACTCCGGTGTGATTCGGGACATAGGACCTCTTGTCTTTCTGGTGGTGGATCGTATTTAATGGCTCAATTATTAAAAACTCACTCCAGAAAAAAGAGTGCCTATGAACAGGCAGAATGAAAAAGAGGGTGAATGATACCTTCAAGGCTTTGCTGTTTTGAGCCGGCACGCACTCATCCGCACGTGCTTGAAATCCTAGATCAACGTGGAACGAATTGCAAGGAACCCAAGGCAAACGCATATGCTTGACTATCATAGGGGAGGATGATTCAAGAAACTCTCGACTACATCTTTGCCTATTTCAAAAACAACAGGCTGCTTCATGAGCAAAAACCTGATTCCCCAAGATTATCAAACCACCCTTGCTGAGATTACGGCAACGATCCGGCAGAATAAACGCCAAGTGGTCTCTTCTGTTAATCAGCTATGGCTCAAAACCTGCTGGCAGATTGGCCGCTTGATTGAAGAAAAGAAGCAGACCCAAGGATGGGGCAGCAAAGTGATCGATCAATTGTCCAAAGATTTAACGATGCAATTCCCCCATGATAAAGGCTATTCAAAACGAAATTTGGAAAATATGGCGCGGTTTTATACGGCGTATCCGGAAATTACGCAGACAGTGTCTGCGCAATTAAGCTTCTCTCATTATATGATGTTGATTTCACACACCAAACTTTCCGAAGAAAGAGATTTTTACACGGATCAAGCCGTGAAACATCACTGGAGTGTGCGCGAACTCGAACACCAGATTGACACATCTTTATTTGAACGTGTGTTCCTCAGCAAATCCAGCATTGAACAGAAAAAGGACTATCTGGGAACGCTCAAATCCAAGAATCCTGACCCTGCTGCCCATTTCCGAGACGAATATGTTTTAGGCTTCATTCAAGCAGAAGATATCGAAAACGAGGCCGCCATTGAGCAGGCCATTTTGACCCATTTGGAAGCCTTCTTTCTGGAATGGGGGCGTGGCTCGATTGCGCTCGTAGGCCGACAATTCCCCTGTGATATCGACAACAACACACATCGCATTGACCTGTTATTTTATCACCGGGAATTGGATTGTTTGGTGGCCTTGGATCTCAAAAAAGGGGCGTTTAAAGCGGAATATGCGGGGCAAATGGCAAAATATCTGGGTTATCTCAATGCCAAGCAACGTTTTGAAGGCGAGCAATCGCCAATCGGGATCATTTTATGTGAAGAGGCTGGGGAAGAAGAGGTGCAATTTACGTTTAGCCAAGTGGCCACAGATCGTATGAAAGTGGCAACCTATACCAACAAATTGCCGGATAAAAAGCTGCTGCAAGAGCAAGTGCAGAAAATACGGGAGAGATAAGAAGGTGAATATGCAATATCCTTTAACTGAACGCATTGGTCATCCCAACCTGTTGGTGGGAAGGCATGAAGAATTTGCTCGGATCGACCAATGGTTGAGGGGCATTCATAAACAAGTTTCATGGTCCACAGCCTTACTCGCCCGCAAGAAAAGTGGATTTGCCCGGACCTGGGCCGATTACATCGATCTGGCAGTGGATCGGATCAATAATGTCCATGCTCGTCGGATTTTGTTGTTTCTCACCAAATATGCGGACCGGCAATGGACTCATCGTGAAATCAAAGAAGCGTTGAAATTGGATATAGATCTTAAAGACCTGTTACGACGATTGATCGCTTTGGCTGACACAGACTTGATTGAGGAAGGGCGATCTGATGTGCATTTCCAAGGCTTGCAAGACGGCACACTCTATTTGATTTTACGGAATCGTTTTCATGAAGAAGTCCAGGAATTTGAGCAGGATCTCAAACAAGACTTCCAGCAACACTACGAAAAACTGAAACAGCGTAATCACCAACTACAAGGAAAGCTCAATCAGTTGGCAGGAAAAATTGTCGAGGACTTACTGGCTACGGAGCTGCGTAGCCGCAAGCGGATTCAACTATGGGACTTCTTTGAATCTCCCCATAAAGCCGACTTGGACTCCTCGTGGAATTTGGCCGAGGTCCGGGTCCGTTCCTCGTTCCAACGTCCAGATGGCAAAAGCTTTGAAATCGATGTTCTGGCAAAAACCGAGAACGGTTTGTGGTTGGTGATCGAAACCAAAAAAACGAAAGCGGCTATTGGAAAACCTGTTGTAGAAAATTTCTTCGAAAAGCTCGGTTGGTTGCAAGCCCAGCATTCTGAACCCACGCTCACAGGAGCATTTGTCGCATTAGGCGGGTTTACCGAGGAAGCCCTGGAGTATTGTCAAACTCACCACATCCTTACTGCATCCCGTCTATTTTTTATCGATCACTTTTTTGAAGATTCCACCGAACCTACTTCGTGATCGCAGCATTTAGAATTATGGAGCTTTTAATAGAGTCAGGAGGCGTTTTTCCCTGAAGTTCTGTAGATTGAGGTAACCTAATAACCAACAGTATCCAGCCGTTGGCTGAAACCGTACTTCGTGACCCCCAATGGTTTTTACACCAAATTGGGTTTTGGTCGTAACCCCCACAGAAATCTGAGGATTTTTTGAACAGAAGTGTTTCACACCTTTCAACTGCTCCGGGTGATGGAAGGGGTTGTCACTCCATTTGATTTCTGTAGCACTGAGGATGTGGAAGTTTGGGCCTAGAAATACCAAATCGACTTCTCCTTGCCCTCCTTTCCATCGTGCATAATGGATGCGATGGATGCGCTCTGGGTCGTGAAGGATTTGGCTAAAAACAGCCGTTTCCACCAAGCTTCCTAAGGCTTCTGTCTCCTCTTCCGTCACGGAACCATAAATGGCGGTATACATGGATGGGTTGGTGAGATAGACCTTAAAAAAATTAGTCCGCTTGAAGGTCTTCCCAGAATCGTCCACACGTCGGATGGTCTTGATCAAAAATGCTGCTTCCAAATATTCGATGTATCGCTTGATTGTATTTTTAGCGATGCCTGACGCTTGGCTGAGCTTTTCATAAGAAACCTCGTTTCCCGTGTGGTAGACAATCGCGCCAAAAAAACGATTCAACTCTTGAGTGTCATGAATGCCATAAATCGACGGCAAGTCCCGTAACAAAACTTTATCAATAATATCGCCTCGCAAGAAACGTTGAGGGTCTTCGCGAATCGTTGGAGTGAACATCGCCTCAGGAAAGCCCCCGTAGTTGAGATAATTGATAAATTCATGGTTGAGTCGACCTATATCCCCCCGTAAATAGATCCCGGTTTCCTCATCAGTATCGATTTTGAAAAATGCCTCGTTCAGTCCCAACAGATCCAAGTATTCATAAAACGTTAAGGGGGGCAAAAGGAGATCGGTGAAACGCCCCGCGCCCGATTCTTGACTCTGACGTTGCAAAGCTCCGGCTGCGGAACCGGACGCCACGAATTTGGTTTTTGGGAATCGATCCACCAAGACTTTTAATTGCACGTCCCAGTCTTTGAGATATTGCACCTCATCAAAAAAAACGAAGGTGTGATCGAGAGTCTCGAAACCTTGCAATTCCTGATACATTTCCAGCAATTCTTCTAAATCAATTGTGTGCAGCAAGGGAGTGTCTAAAGAGATATAACAGAGATGTGAAGGACGATGGCCTTGTCCCAAAAGATGCTGAAGCGTGTGCCACAACATCACCGTTTTACCAACGCGTCGGGGTCCCATCAAAATAACGGCACGCCGCACGTCGGTTTGTTGTACCAAGGGAAGGAATAGGTCGAAATACCGACGTGGTTGCATGTCTCGATAAAATTCATCAACAACATGCTGAATCCAATGAGGGTTGGTATTGCGAATGGACTTGTGGAGTTGTTGGGGTGGAATGTAACGCATGATTGCTCTATCAGGAAATATTTCCAAAATAAGATCAGTTGGCTGACTTTATTGAATTTTGACAGAGCACTGTGGAGGAGTCAATAGGGATGCAAGTTAAGGGAACTCAGAAAAACAATAATTTGCCCGCACTGAGCAACGGGACGATGACCAAGAGCGGTTTCACCAAAGCCGTGCCTTTGTTGAGGACGAGGTTGGCCCCAATCCTGGCTCCAATGATCTGGCCTGCGCCCATACAACACCCCAGCACCCACCACACATCTCCTGCTCCGATAAAAATGACGAGTGCTGTGAAATTCATGATCAACAAGACAGGTTTACTATTCGTGACAGACTCCCGCAGATCGTACCCTCTCAACGTAGTGTAGGCCAACACGATAAAAGGCCCCGATCCCGGACCAAAAAAGCCGCCATATATTCCGATACATGTGCCAACGATGGGATTGAAAATACCTAATGAGAGCCGGGTTTTCTGTGCTTTGGGGGAAGCTTGCGGAGAAAACGCCACATACAGGGCAAGAAAGATCAGAAAATAAAGCACAATGCCTTCCAACCAATCCGAAGCCGCAAACCATTGTAACAATCCCACTCCAAGACAAGAACCGATCAAAGCATAGATCAGAATGGGCCAATTCGATTTCAGATCGACAAACCCCCTACGAAAATAAGTGATGGTCGAGGTCGAGCCGCCAAAGATGTTTTGAAATTTATTCAAGGCGAGCGCGTTGATGGGAGGAATGCCCAATGCCAGCATCGAAGGCACGGCCAGCATACCCGCCCCTCCTGAGATTGCATTGATTGCACCTCCAATGAGAGCAACACTTGTGAGAATGACCAAAACCAACAGAGAGACTTCCATGCGATCCTTCGTGATTCTTTGTGATCCTTAAAGATTATTTTCTTCTGACCACTGTTTCAATTGTTCCAAAATTCCTAGTGATGACCGGCCCAACTCGGTGATTTCATAGGCAACGGCAATGGGTTTGGTGCTCAAAACCTTTCGTTGGACCAATCCGGCTTCTTCCATTTCTTTCAGGCGTGCCGTTACCATCTTTTTGCTCGCTCCTCCAATTTGTCGAGCAAGGTCGTTGAAACGGACCGGTTCGTGTCGCAAATGCCATAGAATCGAACCTTTCCACTTCCCTCCAATCATCCGCATCCCTCGTTCAATGGCGCAGGGTTGGAGGCAAACTTCGTAATCAAACTTACGGAAATCGTTCATCACTCCCTCCTAAAATTCCAGGTTACAAAAAGTATACTAGTTGATTTTTGTTCCCACCTACCCGTAACCTTGGACATCGATCCATGAAATGTCAATCAAGAGAATGCCTAAAACTTGATTGTCCCCTATTTTCCAACATGTATTCTTATCAGGAGCATCGCATGACAAAAGATATTCACTTATATACCGCATCGACCATGAACGGCTGGAAACCCGTTATTTTCTTAGAAGAGGCCGAGGTTCCTTACGATTTGACGCATATTCAATTTTCTAAAAAGGAACAGAAAAGTGAATGGTATATGAAACTCAATCCCAACGGGCGGATTCCCACCATTGTGGACCACGGCAATAACGGTTTTGTGGTTTTTGAGTCTGGCGCCATCCTGTGGTATTTGGCAGAGAAATATCAAAGGTTTCTCCCCCAGGATTCCGACACCCGTTCTCAAGCATTGCAATGGCTGATGTTTCAAATGAGCGGGATTGGTCCAATGATGGGACAGGCTATGTATTTCCAACGGATTGCCTCGCCGCAAGGACATCATGACGACTACGCCATCGAACGCTATGTGGGGGAATCCCGTAGATTGCTGGAGGTTTTGAATAAACAACTGATCGGAAAACCCTACATCCTGGGAGCAGATTACTCGATTGTCGATATGGCGATGTACCCCTACGTCCGATCTTATTACTGGGCTAAAGTTTCAGTGGAGGGATTGGAATCTCTGCAAGCGTGGATGGATCGGTTGGATGACCGGCCTGCAATTCAACGAGCTTTGGAGATTCCTAAACCCTTTCCTGAATTTTTTGGCAAAGGCGATATTGAGGCTGCCCAAGCTGCAAATTCCAACCGATTTCGATGAAAGTTTATGTCAGTACACCACAAAATTGTTCTCATTGGCGGTTCGTCTCATGTTGGCAAATCGACTCTGGCCCAGTCGCTCGCATCTCATTTAGGCTGGAGCTACCGTTCTACCGATAAGTTAGCTCGTCATCCTGGACGTCCTTGGCAGCCCCACCCCAAGGCTGTTCCTGATCATGTTGCCGATCACTATCTGTCCTTGTCAGCCGATGAGCTAATCATGGACGTCCTACGTCATTACAGAGACCGGGTTTGGCCGCTGATTGAAGAGATTGTGACCTTCCATACAACCGACGCACAAGCTGGTTCGCTAGTCATGGAAGGTTCGGCCATCTTGCCAGACTTGGTACCCACCCTAGACTCAGAGAACTTGGTCGCGATCTGGCTCACCGGCAACCAAGCATTCTTCGAGCAAAGAATTTACACGGCCAGCCAATATGAAACCAAGTTGGACCATGAACGAACCATGATTGATAAATTCCTGGGCCGAACTGTAACGTTCAACAAGCACATGGAGGACACCGCCAATCAGCTTGGATTGATCACCTTGGATGTCGCAGATACTCCCTCTGTGGAAGAGCTGGCCGCTCAGTGCCTATCAATCATTAGCAAGCAATTTCCTCAGTAGATATCACAGCAGAGTGAATGCCCTGCCCCGTCGTCAGGCAAGGCATCTAGATAGGATGGCGTTTTTCCAAATCGGTCACTAAGAAAAACCCGTCATTGCCCTGTTTTTGGTAAAGCGGCAAAAAGATGCGCCCGGCTTGCTGTGCACGTATCTCTCCAGAATGATCGTGAGCGAGTAATTGGTGAGCGTGCACCACTTCAAGATTGGTGAAACCGGGTTCCATGACAAATCCTGCCTCTTCGGTTACTGCGTGGCGATACACGATTTTCATAAGCGGAGGGAACTCATGAGTGAGTTTGGTGAGGTGTTCATAGAGGGTTTCCATCACCTCAGTCGGGGCAGATTCGAGGTTTCCGTTGGCTACAAAGGTCTGCCAAATCGCTAATTCTAACGTATCACGAGCTGCCGGGTCGTGGTGCTGACCACCTTCGATCACGATCATCGAATAGCCTAAATCGTTCAAATAGCTCATCAAGGTTCCGGGAACATACTTTTCCGCTCCAAGAATCACGGGGACGGGAATAAACTCAGCCAAATGAAGATTGTCAGGACGGTCTGTAACAATGGCAAAGGGAAGGCCTTCGGCGGAATAAGAATGGAGATCCAAGAACGTGATGGGATGAGCTGTGTCTTCGATAAGGAATTGTAGACAGCTCCACAATTCTTGAAGTTCCTGGGCTTCGGCATCATTGGGAATGACTCCGGGTTGAGTCAATTCGTGCACGATTTCAGCATGCCACATACGATTGAAATCTCGATGGATGAACCGCTGATGCTGTTGAGCAGCCTGACGATTTCCTACCAAACCAATGAACTCGCCGTGAAACGGAAGATGGCTGCGTTGTAAGGATTCTAACATTCTTTGAATGGCTAAAATTCCCATCCATTCATTACCGTGTATTCCTCCGATACAAACCAAGGTGGGACCTGGAATCTTTCCCCGATACCGCCCTAAAATCCGGGGTAAATCGTGTGTTGTCATTCGATCTGCTGTGCTCCTTAAGCTGCTAAATGGTGTTCTAAAAATGTGGCTGCGAGTGCACTCAATGTGTGTTCTGAAAGAACCCCCACCAATTGAGAACCGTCAACCACCGGTAACCAAACCACGCCTTGTTGTCGCATTTTCTGAATCGCTTTGACAGTATCTAACTCAGGGGTGGCGGTCGGCATTTCAGAAAACATGACATCTTTGACGACCCATTGACTCAAGGTTTCGTGAGCGCCCATTTGACCGTATTTATGCAAGAGGGTTCGGTAAGAAATCGCTCCTTGAAAATGGCCTTCTTCATTGGTCACTGCCAAAGCCCGTGATTTGTGATCGCTCATGAGCTGGATTGCCCGATGCACCGGTTCATCTTGTTGGATCGACTGTATCTTTGTTTCCATCCATCCCAACACTTTACGGTACCGTTCCCAATAGGCGAGTTCGGTCACCGAGGCTGTCTCCACGTTCCCTATCAGGTAATCCTCTAAAAGCTGTGCGGCAATCCGACTCAATTCCAAGGCCGAGACCGTCCCGACCATGTGCCCTTCGTTCATCACAGGAAAACTACAGTCTTTGTCTCGTATCAACGAGATGGCATCCAGCGTCGGCGTGTTGGGAGCCATCATGTGAAAGATGGGCCGCACGATCTCGTTGGCTGATTCGAGACGGGCCTGTTTGCGTTCCATATAGCGCCCCAACCATTGCAGGATGTCTCGGTATGAAATCACCCCTTGGAGGTGGCCATAATTGTCCTCCACATACACCTGTCGGATGTCCTGCCAATCCAACAAATTGGCAATCAAATCGACCAGCTCTTCCGGGTGAACGGTGACAAAATTCGTGGTCATGAATTGTTCTACGTAAGTGAAGTTTTGTCGCCATCCTCCTACATCACGGATTCGTGCCCGTTCCCAGGTGTGCACGGGTTTTCCCGTGCGTTGGCGTTCCAAGGTTGCTGCCACGAGAGAACGTAAAGCTTGGTCTTTGGTGCCGTGCTTTCGCAGATGGTTGATCGACCCCAACAACCAGCTGGCACCCGTTTGACGCGCTTCGATACGTTCGGAAAGCACGTCCATATATCGGGTGATATCCTCCGCCGCGACTCCTTGTTTTTCTAACCCTTCCCGAGCTAAGGGGATCAACTCTTGAGACACTAAGTCGTTAACGGAATACACTTTATTGTCAAACCATTGCACATGGGCATCCATCCCTTGACGAGCCACTTTAGAAAAGTTGGATTTGGCATCGTCAAAGTCCATCGCTTCTTTGATGATGGGATAATGAGCTGCTCCCCCCTCCATCAGTCCAAAAAACAGGGCAGAAGAAGCCATTTCATCCAAAGGCGTGGGACCAGAAGGCAAGATACGATTTTCAATTCGTAGGTGAGCAATGTCATTCAGAATTCCGTAACAAGGACGGTTCCAACGATACACCGTGCCATTGTGGATCTGCAAAGCGTCGAATTTCGGGGGGATTCCTTTCTCCAGACATTCAAAAGGGTCACTGTCCACTTCCAACCCAAGCAATACACGAAAGTGGGCAATGGCTTCTTGAAACAATTCCAAAACAGAATGCTCCAACCACTGGGAACCAAAACTGACACGGGGTAGATGCTCTCGGATTTGAGAACTCACCTTGCGCGTATCAATGGATTGCTGAAACAAGGCAATTCGTGTTTCTTGCCACAGCCGGTGTCCCAGCAAGAGGGGGGAGTTGGTCGAAATGGCTAACAGCGGGGCGGTGATCAATTGGGCAAGATTGTACAGATTGGGAAATTCTTGGGGAGTGACTTGATAATGGATCTGGAAACTTGTGTTGCATGCTTCCAACATGATGGATTTATGCTTGCTCACAAACTCATCGATACCATTGATGCGGAACTCATAGTCGCTGCCGCGTAACGCACGCATGGCATCGTTGAGCGCAAAATATCGAGGCTTGGGGGTCATGCTATTGAGTTCCAAGTCGGACTTCCGAATGGTTGGCAAGATACCAATCATCACCACATCGGAATCATACTGCTGGGCGGCTTCTCGCACTTGGGTCAGCAAGGTATTGATTTGAGTTTCCATCTGGCTCAAGCATTTGCCGGTAAACTCGTAAGGATCCAAGTTGAATTCCAAATTGAAGAGCGCCAGCTCCGTAGTGAAATGCGATTCAGGGAGATCCTTTAAAATTTGTGTAGCCAGCCGTGCTGGCCGCCCTGCCGAATCGACAATGAACAATTCTTGCTCGGCCCCAATACGCCGGATGCCCGTTTCAAACATATCGCGTTGCAACATCAGTTCGAACGCTTGCAGGTCACTGAGCAGTGCCTTCATAAAGATTCGGAGCTGTTCCGAATCATGGGGGTTGGTGACGTTAAGATTACCCATAGTGCCTCCTCATACAGGCCAGTCTTTGAAATTTCCGCACACTCTCGTAATCAGCGATTTTGACGTTAGCAGTATGAAATCGAAAAATGTCAAAAAAGTACATAAGAAAGACGGGTCATGTCTACCTATGATCGGTTTAGGTTGGATTATTGATAGAAAGAACCGAGATGTATGATGAGGTACTCCTGGTTAACTAATTCAGTCTTTATCTCAATCCTGCATTGATTACAGTATATTCTATTCACGGGCTGTCGCATTTTGATGCGAATCTGAAGAATTTCTATAGAAAGCTTCATATGCTGTCATTCACCTTTCCTAAGTGGCACACTCCCACCGGAAAAGAACTGTTCTTCTTAAAAAAATTAGAAAATGTCGCAAACCGTCGCACTTTTACTCGATTAGAAAGTAATACTGATGCAAAATGATGCATTCGTTATTTATTTATTTTCTAATAGAGAAATCGATTCACACTAACCTATTGTAATTATTTAACAATTAGGGCAATCGAATGAAATTGCATGTATATTGCTAGTATTACAATTGGTGAACTCTCAAAAAAAATCGTAAGGAGAAAATGGATTTTCTAGGTATGCTTGCATTCATTCCTGGAGAACGCATGAGGGGGGATTTTTAATGGTAGGAGGCAATATGAAGAAATCAACAATGATCTCTTGTTTGATCGTGCTGGGTCTATTTTTTCCAATGGTGATTCATGGTCAACAGAGTTCTGTCATTCGTTACAATTTCCCAGTATGGGCAGGGATAACCGATCTGGATGGGACCGGTCTTTATACCCAGTTGTTTGACATTGTGTTTGGAGCTGCTGGTTATCAGGCGGTACGCAATCCAACGGGTGACATTCCTTGGAAAAAATCGATTCGCAATGTGGTGGTTGGAAAATCGGATACGACTGGAGCGGAATACTCGACGTTGATCAAACAGCGCGGATTGATTCATCCCAATGCGCCGCTTTTGATCACTCAAATTTATATCGTTTATCGAAAAAGTGTGTTTCCCAACGGGGTATCCCCTGAAACTGTTGTGGGCAAGAAAATTGTGGAGAATTTAGGGTTTCAGCTTTCTGCAGTGTTGGGATTTAAGGATGTGGAATTGTTTCAAGCCCCCAATGAGCTGAGTGCGGCTCAGATGTTGCTACGAGATCGCGTGGATCTGATTCTTTACGAGGAATACCATTATATTTCAGCAAAAAATAAATACCCTGCCCTCCATACCGATCCATTTGAAGCCTCCATTTATGCCAAAAAACCGATGTTCTTGATGTTTGCAGATACCGATCAAGGCCGAAAAATGGCCCAGGCTTGGGATCATGGACTCAAAGATTTGATTGTGAATGAGAATCTTTATCGGGTGACAGAGAAATACAAACAATATGGTCTTCAGTATGGAACTCCCAACTTCAGCCAATATCTGGAAGAATGAGTGAATAGGAACCCATAAATAGGAACCCGTGGAATTGATCCCTCCTTCACAAAAAACGATTTGCGGCGATTATGCTGAACAACGTGACCCAAAGTATTTCTATTAGGCTGATTCGCACCATCGTGATCTTTGCCTTATGCATCGGGATGTTATTGAGTTCGGTTCAAATCTATCTCGATTTTTTGGATGCAAAAGCCGACCTCACCTCAACGGTCCAAAAGATTTCTAAGGCAACCCTCCCACCCGCAACACGAGCAGCTCACTTTTTAGATGCGGGTCTAGCCACAGAAGTGGTGAATGGCTTGATTGAATATGACTTCATTATTGAAGCGACGATCTTTGACGACTTGAATCAAACGCTGGCTTCTTCCCAAAGCCCCCCTCAGGTCAGCAATACACGAGAAGTGACATCCTCCATTACCGAAGTCACTCGTGAATTCCACATCCAGCTACATTCCTCGGATAGCGAAGACAGCGCAGGCTATCTGCATATTGTGGCGGATCAAGATCAATGGTTCTCCAATTTTTATGATCGCGCAATCATTGTCTTTGTTTCCGGTGTCGTCCGAAACGTCCTACTTTCGATCGTCTTGCTCATTTTATGCTACATTCTCATTACCAAGCCTGTGGTGAGCTTGGCCGAAGCTCTCGGACGGGTCCAACCCGATGAATTTGGATTTGGAGAGATCCGTCTCCCTCGGAGGAACAAAGGCGATGAATTGGATCTGGTGATCGATACCATCAATAGCATCCAAACCCAGTTAAAAGATGACATTCAACGACGATTGCAAACGGAAGATAAAATACATTCGTTGATCGAGGCGTTGCCCGATGTCACTTTCGTTTTGGATGAAGAGGGGCGGTATATTGAAATCTTAACGAAACAGGAAAATCTCTTATATGTTGAATCTCAAAAGCTTCGAGGCAAGCTCATTCGCGACATCCTCCCTCAAGAAGTTGCCAATCTCGTTCTGCAAACCATTCACCAAACCTTAGAAACCAAAGAAAATCAAATCATTGAATACGAGTTGGACATTCCATCGGGCAGCACTTGGTTCGAGGGGCGTACTTCTCACATGACACAATTGTTCAATGGAAAACGAGCCGTGGTTTGGGTCGCGCGGGATATCTCGCAGCAAAAGCGGATCGAGTTACAGCTTCGACAATCTCAAAAAATGGAAGCTCTTGGCACACTCGCCGGCGGGATCGCTCATGACTTCAACAACATTTTGATGATGATTTCGATGAACATGGAAATGACCATGCAGGTCACCCCTAAGCATTCGGAAGCCATGCCCTATTTGGAAGCCATTTCTAACGCCTCCCATCGTGCGAGTAGTTTGGTCAAGCAGATTCTAACCTTCAGTCGAATGGAATCCTCAGAACTCGAACCCATTGACCTGGTCTCGGTGGTTCAAGACTCGTTAGATATGGTGGAAACCACCCTGCCTACCAATATAACCCTTCAGCGTGATTTTGCAGAAAACTGCCGACATATTTTAGCCAACGTCACTCAGATTCATCAGATCATTATCAACCTGAGTAGCAATGCGTTCCACTCGATGGAAGAATCGGGCGGAACCATCAAAATCACGATTCGAGAACTGGCTCAAGGTTCTCCCTTAGAAGGCAGACGGCATCACCCTGCCATTCTGCTGAATGTGACGGATTCTGGAAAAGGCATTTCTTCTCAAGATCAAGGACGGATTTTTGATCCGTTTTTTACCACCAAAGAGGTGGGGCATGGGACGGGCCTTGGACTTTCGGTCGTGCATGGGATTGTTGAGAAGCATCAAGGCAAGATCACCATTGAAAGTGAGATTGGTAAGGGAACCAGCATTTCCATTTTTTTCCCGGTAACGACCAAAGGAAACGCTCAACAATCGGAACAAGAAGCGGCTCTCACTTCAGGGACTGGAAGGATCTTGTTTGTAGAAGACGAGGTGGAAATTCGTCGGGTGATGCAACACTTTCTACAAAAACAGGGATATGTGGTCACTAACTGTGAGAATGGTTCGGATGCGTTGGATTTGTTCCAGAAAGAACCCGATCAATTCGATTTAGTGCTGACCGACCATACCATGCCTCAAATGACGGGAAAACAATTGGCCCAAAAGATACTAAAAATCCGCCCAAACCTTCCTATTATTCTCATGTCAGGATACAGTGGGGCAGCCACAGAAGAGATGGTGAAAGAATTGGGCATCCACAGCTATCTAATGAAACCCATCCGATTGGCCACCCTACAAAAAACCATTGAAGACGCCTTGGCCTGAATGCTTGGCGTCATTGCCTGTGCTTCTGACACAGCATCCAGCCCTGACTCAACTTCTAAAGGAGAACATCATGTCAATTTCTGGTCATAACGATATTGAAGGATTAAAAAATGCGGGCAAGTTGGTGTCCCTCATTTTACAAGAAATGAAAAAGAGTGTGCGCCCAGGGATGAGCACTAAGGAATTGGATGAAGTGGGAGAACGGCTGTTTAAGAAGTATGGAGCGAGGTCTGCCCCCCAACTCACCTATGGTTTTCCTGGGTACACCTGCATCAGCCTCAATCAAGAAGCAGCTCATGGAATACCCAGCCCCCATCGCATTATCCGAGAAGGCGATTTGGTGAACATCGACGTGTCTGCGGAATTGAACGGATATTTCGCGGATACGGGACATTCCTTCCAAGTGCCTCCTTACGATTCAAAAATCATATCACTGTGCCAATACACCAAGAAAGTTCTCAATCGGGTGGTTTCTCGGCTGAAGGCTGGAATGCGTGTGAATGAAATTGGAAAAATGATTCAGAAAGAAGCCCGCAAAGGAGGGTATGCGGTCATCCGAAATTTGTGCAGTCATGGTGTGGGGGGTGCCCTTCATGAAGAGCCCACTGAAATCTTAAGCTACTACGATAAAAACGACACCCGACGGCTGACCGATGGAATGGTCATCACCATCGAACCTTTCCTTTCGACTGGAGATAGTTTTGTTGTGGAACAACCGGATGGTTGGACCCTCACCACGGCCAATCGCAGTTTAGCCGCCCAACATGAACACACCCTGATCATTACCCAAAAACGACCGATTGTGGTCACCGAACTTCCTGCCATCCGTTGATGCTTCAAGAGGCAAACGGCAATTCAATCGAGAATCGAGACCCTCCACTTTCCAAGGGTTGGTGGCGAATGAAACCATTGTGATCGGAAATGATTTGAGCCACGATGGTCAACCCCAAGCCAGTGCCATGTTTTTTGGTGGTGATATACGGCTCAAACAAGCGCTGTCGGATTTCCAGAGGAACTCCAGGGCCGTTATCCACCACCTCGGCGCGAACCATTCGCAGATCTTTATCAAAGTGGGTAGATACACTGACCTCTCCCTGTTCTTCAACCGCCACCAATGCATTATCAATGAGATTGACAAAAACCCGTTTCATTTGTTCCCGGTCCAGTGCGAATTGTGGCAATTGTGGGTCCAGGTCCATCGTCAGTTGCACGTTATCGGGCAAGGCATTTTGATACAATTGAATGGCATCCTCAATCGTGGCATTGAGATCTTCCGATTGCAGAGTCGACTCCGGAAGGCGGGCGAAGCTGGAAAACTCTTTGACCATCTTTTTGAGCATTTCCACTTCATCGATGATGGTTTGGGTGGCCTGTTCCAGTACACGCGGTTGTTCGATCGTGTCTTTGTATTTCCGTCGGATGCGCTGTGCAGAAAGTTGGATCGGCGTGAGTGGATTTTTGATTTCATGAGCAATCCGTCGGGCAACATCACGCCAGGCACGAGCACGGTGCAGCCTTTGAATTTCCGTGATGTTTTCAAACACAAGAATCATCCCCACCGCTCGATTGCCTCGATTTTCTAAGGTCAACAACGTGACCGCGATGTTCATAGGCGCTTCCGCTTTGGTCACAGTCAGATCTTGAGTGATCGATTTGCGTTGGCTGGTATATAAGGCATCAAACATTTCTTCGATCACTTTCAAGGATTCTTCATCCAACACTTCCCGATAGTGTTTGCGGAAATACTCTCCGGTTTTTAATTGAAGCAACTGTTTCACAGAACGGTTCAACACATTCACACGTCCTTCAGTGTCCATTGAGATCACCCCGGTTTTGATGTTTTCCAAAACCAATTCTACGAATCGGCTGTGTTCTTCCAAGGTGGCATTGCTTTTTTGGAGGTTATTGGCCGTGCTTTCCAGCGCCTCTTGGTTTTCCATCAGTTGGTAGCTCATGGAGTTGAAAGACCGGACCAATTGTCCAAAGTCTCGGTCGAGGGGCATGTCCTTTTCTGCTGCCACTTGATAGCCCAATTCGCCCTCGGCTACCCGTTGGGTCGCTTCAGCAAGTTGTTCAATAGGACGCACAAAACCACGGGCCATATAAAACGCAAACCACGTGGCGACAAAGACGATCACCACGACCATGAGCAGTAAACTCACAATGTAATAGTTTCGGATCAAGTCTTCCGATTCATTAAAAATCTGATTGTTGATTTCTTGCTCATCGAGGTTGTTGAGAGCTTTTGTCAGATATTTGGTGAACACATGGGTGATTTCGACTCGCCAGAGTTGATCTCGAACCGGGAAGCTGCGGATGTGTCGATAGATCAAGCGGTTGCCCAAGTCTTCGGAAAGCCATGCTTGCGTTTGGGCTTCCACTTGCTCCCAGTCTACAGCATTCATCGGCTTCCAATACTTATTGGATTTGTGAGTCCGTAGGGTTTGATAAATGGGATTCCGTTGATCGTCATAGACCGTCAATCCTTCGATATCACCACGAGTTGCAAGATCCAACATGCGAGCCGGGTCATTGAGCAAACCGGGTTGGATTTGCAAAGCATTCTCAAACATCAATCCTTGACTGGCCATCAGGCTTTTCAGATTCAGATAATATTCTTGAGAGACGCTTTGGGAATTTTCCGAAACCAACTGATATTGGCGTTCCATCCAGGTGTCTAAGGTGGAGGACGTGAACAGAGTGGTGAATAAATGAGAAAGCGTGGCAGGAAACGAAATTAAGATGAAGGCAATGGTGAGCTTGGTTTTGAGGTTGAACCCCAAGACTTGTTGGTTGCGCTCAAAAATCAACTTGAGCAGATTTTTGAGCACCAAGTAAAACGCCACCACCAACAGCACGATATTGACGTTGATGGCGATAAAAATACTGAGGCGAGAATTGATGGCTTTCCAACTGGTGAACCCCTGTTGGATGTCAAAATAAACCAAGAAGGCAATGCAAAAGAGCAGAAACAGAATCGCTAAGAAACGATTGCGAAGCTGAGACGAAATTGCAGAAAGGAAGTGGCGCATTATTCCTGGCTCATGGTTTTATAGTAATCTTTTTTGGATTTATGCATTTCAGGATCGATACTGTATTCTTCACTATGCTTGACCAACAATTGATCTGCATGAAACACGTCGCCTTGCATTTGGCCTTCGACCACAACCCCTTGTCCTTCACGGAACATATCGGGTTTGACGCCTTGATAGGCAACGGGAATATAACTGCGTGAGTCTTCCGTGATATTAAAGGCCAACATGAGGTTCTTTGCATCCCAATCCACGCTGCCATTTTGCACCAACGCGCCGATACGGATGGTTTTTTCTTCAAACTCGTTGGGGTCCGCCAGAATTTCCTGTGGCGTGTAAAAAAATACGGTTGCTTCTTGCAAACTTTGGAGAGAAATCGCAGCAATTGCTCCAAAAATGATGATTCCACCGATTAAAAACTTATAGGTTGATTTCATGATTTTTTCTGTTGTTGATGGGTTTCGAGAGACTGAGTGTAGGTTTTGAGCTTCCGTTTCATCACAGGGATATAGATCAGAAACGCTACCACCCAGATTCCATAAGACGTCAATACGTATTCCAGATTCATTGGCATGAGATTACGCGCCTTTCTCTTGAGCAAGAATTTCTTGAAGACCTTGATGCCGTTGTTCCACTTGAACCCGCAGGCATAATAAGTAGGCATAAAATATCAATAGGGCGAGCATGCAGCCGAGCAACGGATATAACAATTCTGGCGGCATGGCGGGTTTGGCTTCGTTGCCTTCCGCTTTAAATAGGGTGGAGGGTTGATGGAGGGTCCGCCACCATTCCACCGATTTATGGATAATCGGGATGTCCATAAATCCAATGATGCCGACAATCGAGGCCAGCCGAGCTTCTTTTTCTCGATCCACCGAAAACGTGCGAAGGAGAAAATATCCGGCAAAAATCAAAAACAGAAGCAACGTAGTGGTCAGGCGTGCATCCCACACCCAATACGTGCCCCAGGTGGGTTTTCCCCAAATTGCCCCGGTGATCAACACCATCGCACAGAAGATCAATCCGATCTCTGCCGATGCTTTGGCCACTTGGTCAAAAATTATATCACGTTTCCATAGGTAGGCAATACTGCACGCAAACGTCACAAAGAAGCCGGTGTACGTCACGATTACCGAGGGAACATGCAGATACATGATCTTCTGAACAAACCCCATTTCTCGTTCAATGGGGGTGCCTAAAAAAACCCACAACCCACATCCCGCAATGCACAGCAGCGAGAGGGGTTCTAAGATTTTCATCCAACGCTCCATAAGTCCTCTTCTAAGATGATTGATCCAATTTCTGTTTCAACAACTGATTCACAAGCTTCGGATTCGCTTTGCCTTTAGAGGCTTTCATGATTTGCCCCACTAAGAATCCCATCACTTTGGTTTTCCCTGCTCGATATTGTTCCACTTGGGTTGGGTTTTTGGCAAGTACCTCATCCACTATGGATTCAATCGCGCTTTCATCGGTGATCTGTTTCAACCCTTTTTCTTCCACAATCACCATCGGCTTTTTGCCAGAGGCAAGCATCTCTTCAAATACGGTTTTGGCAATTTTACCACTGATGGCATTGCTTGATATCAACCCGATCAATTCGGCCAAATCTAGGGGGGAGATTCCAATTTCTCGAATACTTTTTTTGGTTTCATTGGTCACTCGTCCCAACTCCATGATGACCCAGTTTCCCGCTTGGCGGGCATCTGCTTGGTGGCTCACCACTTCCTCAAAATAGTCCGCTACCGTGCGGTCGGTGACTAAAATACCTGCATCTTCGCCGCGCAAACCATATTGTTCGATAAACCGTTGTTTTTTGGCATCGGGCAACTCCGGAAGATTGGCTCGTAATTCGTCCACCCAGGCTTGCTCAATATTCACCACAGGCAGATCAGGATCCGGGAAATACCGATAATCATGGGCGTCTTCCTTGCTGCGCATGCTGTAGGTGACTTTTCTATCCGAATCCCACAATCGAGTTTCTTGCACGATGTCATTGCCATCAAGGATTTCATCTTCTTGACGAGTGATTTCATAAACAATGGCTTGCTGCACAAACCGGAAAGAATTGAGGTTCTTGGTTTCGGTCCGAGTGCCAAACTCGGTTTGTCCTTTAGGGCGCAACGATACGTTGGCATCACAACGCAAGTTTCCTTTTTCCATATCGCCATCCGAGATTTCCAAGTAGGTCACAATGGAATGGATTTTTTCCATATACGCCTTGGCTTCTTCGGGAGTGCGCATGTCGGGTTCGCTCACGATTTCCAGCAACGGCATTCCGGCTCGATTCAGGTCCACATAGCTGCATTCCCCACTTTCGTCATGGACCAATTTTCCCGCATCTTCTTCCATATGGATACGAGTGATGCCAATGCGTTTGGTTTCCCCATTGACTTCAATATCCACCCATCCATTTTCACAGATAGGACGGTCGTATTGTGAGATTTGGTAGCCTTTGGGCAGATCCGGATAAAAATAATGTTTCCGTGCAAATTGGGAATCCAGCCGAATCGAACAATGGGTTGCCAGTCCCATTTTTACAGCGAATTCGACAACCTTTTTGTTCAACACGGGCAGTACCCCCGGTAGTCCGAAACAGACGGGTGTGGTGTTGGAGTTGGGCGTTTGCCCAAATTCTGTAGAAGCCGTGCTGAAAATTTTGGATTCCGTTGCCAACTGTGCATGAATTTCTAAGCCAATAACCGGTTCGAACTGCATAGGTGCCCTTTTTGATTGAATCGATTTGAAAAGAAAGTTCGCGAGTTGATCTGAACTTGGTTGTCTGAACTATGACTGTTGCTTTTCCTTTTTGAGGGCATCCACTTCAGCTTCCAATTCATGGATCTTTTGCCGAAGCTGTGCCACTTCATCAGGTGTCAAGGAGGAGGTCTCGGAGGAAGGGTGATCCGGTTCCGCCGACGGGTCTGAGGAAGCTTCTGAACTGTGAGGAAATATCGGATTCAGCCACTGGGATTTCAAATCCTTGGTTGTGGCCGTGAGCCAATTGACGGGGTTCACAATCGTGGACAATTGCCGCTTCATGGTATCGCGCATTTCCAAATAGGAGTCCAACAGCCGAGGGACAAAATCGGTGAAGAAGTCTCGGACCACCCCATCTCGATTACGAATCAATTGGTGCAAAAATGTGGTGGAAAAGAGATGTTTTCCATCGCGCCCCATCTCCAACAAGATATGGGTGAGTACGGATTGCGTGATGTCTTCCTTTTTTTTGGAATCCACCACTTCCACATCATACCCTTGCTTGATGAGTTCGATCAATTGGTCTTGGGTCAAATGTGTGCTGTTGGTCATGTCATACAGCCGGCGATTGGCGTATTTCTTCACAATGATTTTGCGAGGTGCTTCGGATGAGGTATTGGGTTGGTCTGTGGACATAGGTTGTTGGTTACTTTCTATTGGCTGCTTGGGGTCACTTTTCGAGAGAGAGATGAGGCTCTCTCGAAAAAGGTAGGTCCTGCTTAATAAGGTATGTGTTGATTATTGTACAATATCAATCGTTTTAGAAAACAAGGCATATTGCCGATCTAACGTGGTTTGTAAAGCCTGTTGTAGGGCCTCTCGTCCTCTGTGATTGGGACTGTTTTGCAAAGTCTGCCGATAAAAGCCTTCATAAAAATGGTCGGGTTCCACCCAAACCCAGAGTTTGAATTGGCTCGCGCCTTTTGGCACGTTCCGTTTGAACTTGAGGGTGCGCGACTTGTCCGGCGCAATCCGAGTGTCGAATAGCTCTTGCCACTGGCCTGAAGTTTTTAAACGACGTTGGATGATGTCTTGCTCGAAATGTCCTGCCATGGCCCTGCCGTTCGCATCTAAGAAGGCAGCTTTCAAAAAAACCGCTGGAGTAGTGTATGTCGGGAACATGTGACCTGTGCCCGTGTTGGTGATGGTCAAGCTGGCTTCAAAGGCATCCCCGATCTGAGGCGTTTCACTGCTGAGCAAAGGTTCGATGGTCACGCCCGAGGCCGTCATTTCAGGATCATGAATGCCTTTCCACAAGTGACGTCGTTCTGGCATATGGCAATCCTGGCAGCTTTGCCCCTTGGCATATGCTGGACTTTCCAGCCATTCGTTGTAGGTGTTTTCAATCGTTTTGCCGTTGAGTTTGAGCGTATTCGGATTGTGCTGATGACACCCTTTGCAAAACTCGGAGGCTTCAAAATAGGGCGTCCGTTGGGCATCTCCATGCAAGGCTTGCGACACCGATTGTTTGCCTTCCGCTAAGGGAGGGCCATGCCGTTGATGACTGCGTAAATGGCAAGCGGCACAGGTGATACCTTCCATCAACAGGTCTTTATCGTAAGCCGCATTTTTGACCCATTTGCCATCTTGCCGAAGGTGTTCCCATTGTTCACTCATAGGGGCGTGGCATTCATTACAGTCCGCCACTCCGGAAGCGTTCATATGAGGATACTGACCATAAACTCCAGGTCCCATCGCCTCGTGATGCAAAGATTCCGACCATTCTTGATACTTATCTAGGTGACAACTTTTGCAATTCTCTGCACTCAACCCTTTGGCTAAGGGGTGGAAATTTTCGGGAGCTTCCCCTTGAAACGGAATCGGCGTTTGCCAGTGATCAATGCGCCACGATTCGGCAGCCTTGTTCACTTTGCCTTCCAGTTCGTCGTAACTGAAGGTGATGTAAGCCACAAAGGCGATGCCAGCAACAATCACCATCACCGGTGGCACCAAATAGGCTAATCCAGAGCCATTGGATTCTTGGGATTTTTTTCGTTTTTTGGGAAGCGGCTTCTTTTTGGGTTTGTTTCCCTTAGTTGCCTTGTTTGCCATATGCACCTCATTTCAAAAAGTCTTGGTATTCTTGAAGACTCACCGCCCCCACGAGCACTTGATTGCCGTTCACAACCACACTGGGAATGCTGTAGATCCCCTGGTTGATGGTTTGCCGATGGTCTTCCCAAACTTGCTCCGTCCGTCGGGGGTCTCGATAGGCAGCTTCAAAATCATCAGCAGGCAGGCCACATTCTTTAGCGATTTCGAACAAAACCGCTTCATCTGAGATATTCCGATGGTCTCGAAAGTATCCATTCATCAAGGCCAATTGAAATTGAGGAAACACCGTCTCGTTCAAATGGAGGGCAGTTTTGGCAGCCACTTGGGCAGGAAGGCTCCAATCAGGAGGCGTTTTATCCGCAGGCCAAGTTCGAAAGGTTCCGGCATGGGTTTGGGCACCAATCGTTGCCCACGTTTTGCTGTATTTCTGAAAGGCTTCAATGGTTTGATGGCGTTTCTCAGCGACCAATAAATAGGGTTTCCATGTCAGTTGGAGGCGGTCGCCGTGCTCTGCTTTCAACTGATGCAAACGAACCATAGCATTGAAGCACCATGGGCATAAATAGTCCGAATAGATTGTCAATTGAAGGGGTGGGGTCATGATCCAAGATAGGCGTAACGTTTCAAAGTGCTTGCGATCCGAGCTTCGACTTGCCGAACTTGTTCGGGATCATTTTCTTGATACTGGGCGACCTTCTTGGTGTTGATTTTTTCGGCAATGTATTGCTCACAAGCTTGGGTGAACGGAAGGTCAAAAAAGTCCCCGATGTGGTGGGCCACCTGTTGAGAATGTAGACACAGATCTTCAAATGTTACATCCAAGATCTGTCCCGTTGGTACCGTGGAACGAAAGCGGTCAAAGTTATCGACCTGAAAGGCCCAAGAAATGCCTGCTTGCAAATAGTGTGGCAGATGCAAGGCTCCGCAATAGCTTAACAGTTTCCAGCCGAGCGTCCGTTGGGGATCGTCGGTGAGGTGTCGTTTGAAGGCGATGTCTCGCCCATCCCGAACCAAATGAATGTAACGGGCTTGGGGAAAGGTTTTGGCAATGTAAGGGGCAATCAAATAGGTTTCGGGAAACTTCCACCCCCATTGCTGATCCGGTCGTCCCAATCGTTCGTAGTATCCTGCCACGGCCTGCTGGAATTCCACCAAATCGCGTTCTTGCAAGGCCTGTGGAGCGGTGGTGGCCACATTATTGGTGGCAACTTTCTTGATTTGTTGGGTGAAGATTTGATCGTCGGCATCACCTGTTGCGAGCGTATCACTAGCTCCCAAATTCAACCCCAACGCTGTACATACACGAGACAGGACTCGTGTGCCGGAATGTCCACGCCCCATCAAGACCACGGGACGTAAATCGGCCAACCATTGGGCACGCTCTTTTTGTTTTTGAGTATTGCTAAAAAAAAACATGTAACTCTTTCATATCACTACAGGATTCATGCGGGATACCTAGTACTCGGCCGCAGAATCTGCAAGACGAAAAGGGAGACATTGCTTCACCGACAATGCTGCTGAGCATACCCACAATCCCCCAATTGACACGCTTGTTTCCAATCGCGACACGCCAAATCCAAACGCTGAAAATTCCGATACAGCTCTCCCCGTGCATTGTAGGCATCACGAAAGTCGGGCTGGAGCTCTAGGCTGCGAGAGAGATCTTGTTCGGCTTGAGGAATGTTTTGTAATTCATACGCAGCGAGTCCTCGATAATAAAACGCCGTTGGCAACTGCGGATCGACTTGAATGGCTAAACTAAAATCCTGATAGGCAGTCTCATTCTGTCCAAGAAACAAATAGGCCTTGCCTCGATTGACCCAATACTGAGGGGCCGGATTGACTTGGATCGCGGTCGTGAAATCGGCAATCGCTCGATCATACTGCTGCATTTGAAAATGCAAGATACCTCGATTGTTATAAGCATCCAGGCCACCAAACCGGTTTTCGATCACGATATTGAAACTATGCAATGCTTTTTCGTATTCCTGACGCGATGCGTAAATCACTCCTAAGTTGTTGTGAGCCAATAACGAACTGGGGGTCTTTGCCACCGTGTCGAGCCACAAGGCTTCCAAGTCCTGGTAAATATGAGTTTGTTTCCAGGTCAGCGTTCCTAAAGTTAGAATAACGCCCCCCCCCAACACCCCAGCCATGGTTTGTCTTCCATGGCGAACCGCGATTTTTTGTACGAAGTCTCCTAGTCCAATTCCCACTGCGATCAGTATGGATAAACTTGGCAGATGCACCCAGTGGTCGGAGACAAAAGAATACTGGGTCCACGAATTGTTGAAAAAACCCAGTACCGGGAACAATGCCACCAAAAACGCTCCCAAAGCCAAAAAACTAGAACGTCCCCACGTGCGATATTTCCAGATCAACACGGCTGCAACCAAACCAATACTCAGGAGCGGCACATACGATGCAAGTGTATCTTGGGGAATGGACCATCGTTCATAAGTAAAGGCCAACGGGAACGGCACTACGAATTTGCTCAGATAGAAAAAGGGAATGTGCCCTGCGATGAGCAAACGTTCCAAGAAACCGTGCGTGTACAAACTGCCTTGGGCACCAAATGAATTCACTTCAAACCAAACCCGGCTATAGGCTGCAATCAAAGCCACTCCAAAAAAGGGAATCAGCCACAAGGCATCTTTGGGTTTCCACGGAGGACGCAACCACACACAGGCAAAGATCGCAACGACTGGAAACATGATCGTGGATGTTTTGCTGAGCAAAGCCGCGATAAACAATAGCAATGCCGCTACATACCACCGTTTTTCACGCTGCTGATCGAAATAGACATAGCTCCACAAAGCCAGAATATAAAACAGACCCGATACCCCATTTTTCCGCTCAGCCACCCACGCCACGGACTGCACATACACCGGATGCACCGCAAACAAGAGTCCTAGAAACCAAGCATAACGCACCCGAAAACAAACCAACGCCTGCCACAACAAAATTGCTGCCACCCCATGCAGCAGCACGTTGATTCCATGTGAGACTGCTGGAGAAAATTCGGTCAATTGGGCTTCGATCCAAAAGGTCGTCCGAGTGATTGGAATATAGGGCCAAGCCCCGTTGTTGTCCGTAGGATTCCACCAAATGCGAGCCAGACCTTGAGGATCCGTCATGACAGGATCTGTCGTAAAGAACAGCCCATCATCAAAAATGTATTCGGCGTCATAGGTCGGAGCGTACAAAAGAACTGGAACAATGAGGATGAACAGCCATCGGAAGGCATTCCAGGGCAGGGATTTCATGGACTTGCTAAACTAGGTTTCAATTGTGAAGAACAGTAATGTTGAGGGAATCACAATAAAGGGTTCTTACTTGTTCTTGGTATAGACGATGCGTATAGCTCTTATATGAGTCGTCACGAAATAATCAAAAAGCAAAAAAGTTCGATTATGTCTATTCCCTCTCTTCAAACCATGTATGACCAAATGTGGCAAGAAGCCCACCCCAGTTTGTCTCAGGGCAACATTGAAGGGGATCCTCATTTGTCTGGCCGTTCCGTCGATTCTCGCTATGGCTGGACACTCATTGCCCGGCCTTCTGCGGAAGTTCAACAAGAGTTTCAACGATTTCTCAAAGGAATGCCCGATTTTGAACCCAACCAACATTATTATCATCCGGAGTCATTCCATTTCACAGTACTGACATTGATCACAGGCAGCCCGCAATGGGCTAGCTATCAAGCTCGTATTCCCCGGTATTACTCGGTGTTGAAAGAAACTTTTGTCCAGATGGATCCCATCACCATCCAAGTTCGCGGAATTACAGCCACGCGCAGTTGTGTGATGGCGCAAGGATTTCCGGAAGCCGATCAACTGAACCGAATACGAGATCGATTGAGGGCCGTCCTGCATGAACACCAATTGGGCGATACCTTAGATCAGCGTTACCGTATCCGGTTGGCCCATTGCACCTTAATGCGTTTTACTCAACCGTTGAGCAATGGTGCTGCCTTCCTGGAATACCTCCAACCGTGGCGGGATTTTGATTTTGGCACAACCCACGTCAAGGCCATTCAATTTGTGTTCAACGATTGGTATATGTCCCCCGAGAAAGTCAAACTACTGGCCGAGTATCAGCTAGTCCAAGCTCTATGATAAAAAATCTTGAATGGCGTTTGCAACGGGAGCGGGGTCATCCAAATGCAAATGATGCCCTCCAGGAATCACAATTTTTTGCAATTGGGCGATACGACTGCAACGGTTTTGCAGTAGGGTTTCATTGAATCGCATGCCAGGGTTTGCCCGTATCACCAAGACAGGGGACTCAATGTTTTCCAAAAAGGCGAGAACTTGCGTTTCAGTCAAACGCAAACGAGAGGTGAGAGTTAAACGGGGGTCCCGACGCCACGAGATGCCATCTGGATCGGTGTGTGTGCCACGTTCGACAAGCAGCCGAGCTGAGGATTCTTTTACTTTTCCCGCGAGCAAACGAACCTTGACCGCTTCTTCCAAACTGGCATGTGACGATTGCTTTTTGTTTTGAACAGATTGCATCTGTCGAATGGCCTGAGAAAGCGTTGTTGGGGCATCCGTCACCTCATCAGTCGCGGGTCCAATACCTTCGATCAAAATGGTGTGCGTGATTCGTTCGGGCTCGGTCCCTGCCATCAGCGCTGCCACGCCTGCTCCCATCGAATGCCCTATCACACCAAAACGCTCCCAACCCAAGGCATTCGCGACGGCAAACCCATCAGCCACCATGTCAATAAAATGGTATGACACTCCCGCCGGACGATGTTGGGACCATCCATGCCCTGCAAAGTCCAAAGCAATCACTCGGCAATGTTTCAGTCGGGATGCCAAGGGCGTGAAACTGGCGCAATTGTCCAACCATCCATGCAGTGCAAGAAAAGGTTGACCATCTTTAGGACCCCAGGCTTTTGCCGCAAATTGTAAGGCTGGAGTTTCAATCGTGATTTCTTCCATAACATTGCTCATAAGAACCCGTTTTCTTTTTAGATAGGTGTTTATTTATTTTGAACATTGGTCATGAATGGGCTTACTGCGAATCTTTTTTGCAAATCTCCTCATAGATTCCAAAATTCCAGGCCATGCATTCGTGCCCGAGATCGCAGGCGCGTTTCCAGTCGAGGCAAGCAGCAGGGTGGTTGTCTGAGAAATAGTGGGCTGTTCCTCGCTTGTGGTAGGCTGTTGCAAATTGGGGGTAGGCTTGGATAGCCAGCGTATAAGCTGCAATGGCTTTGGGGAATTGATCCGTCCTCAGAAACACATTGCCACGTTGGAAATGGACTTCAGCTTTCAGCCTCGGATTTTCAGCTCTGATAGTTTCTCCCCCCGTTAACACGGTGAGGAAGATTACCGAAATCAAAGGCCAAGTCGGAAGTCCTTGCATCACAATTTTTGGCGTTTGTCGTTAGCAAGTGTGGGCTGGGTTTGACGGGAGCGTGCTCGAAGCGGAATCACTTTAGAAGCTGCTGAACGGTTACTGGCTGGATGCTGCGGTGGTGGCCACGTTTCTCGTGAAAAGAGGGGTTCATCGCGAAAATCCCAGAGGCCACGCCAGCGTTGCACTTGCAAAATCCACGGCACCACATAAGCAACTCCACAAAGCACCACGCCATCCCATATCCGTAAATACGAATATTGCACCTTGTTCAAATGAACAAGCAGCACCACCCCATATGCAATCAGATGAAACACTCCTAAAGCCATACTGACCGTTGCAGGAACAGTGTTCAGCATGAGCGCAAACAGGAACAAGAGTTGTGAAATACCAAAGGTTGCATAAATTTTTCGTCGCAGATGAGGGAAACGCATCCCAGCGAGATAGTGGACATCCACATCATGTCGATAACGATGGGGAAAGCGCCGTTCCAGCAAGCCATCGTAATAATAACGCATGGCGTCACGAAGAGGGCGTTTGTAATTAGGATGCAATGGCGGGTGGTAAGCGACAAGGCTGGCATCGAATCGAATCTCATAACCGGATTCCAAAACGGAAAAAGCCAAATCAGTATCTTCGCGGAATGGGATTTCATACTTAGGGTAAAAATGGCAAAGCTGCTTGCGCAAAATTAGGTTGCAGGTGGGATACCGACCGCCGTGAGGATTGCACATTTGATGGGTGAACGGAGTGACTTTTTCCACTTCACCAATCCGAGTGCAGCCTTCGAAACCGCCAACAAAGGGGTGGTTCTCCACCAATTCCAACGCACGATTCACCCAATCGGGACCGGTCACAATGTCAGCATCCAAAAAGGCAATCCAGTCGGATTGAGAAACCGCAATTCCATGATTCCGAGCTTGGGCCGGACCCGCGTGCGGTGGATGCAGGACATGCAATTGCAGGGAGGTTTGGCGAAGATAGTCTTGAAGCACGCGCACCGTGTCATCGGTGGATCCGTCATCCACAACAATGACTTCAAATTCGGCTTTTCGTGAGGTTTGCTGTTCTAAGGATTCCAGACAGCGAAGAATCAATGGGGCACTGTTGTAGGTGGGAATAACCACGGACAGTTTAATCGTGCTCATTGCGTTCCTTATAGTGGAGTGTGAATAGGTCCACTTCCCTGTCCTGTAAACCCACGCGATCCTTCGCAACGGATTGAAGCGTGATCAATCGCCACGCCTTTTGTAGGCCAAGGAAATGCAACATGCATACCGGTTGTCTGATAGAAAGCTTGTAGCTCAACGCCTTCCCCTACAAGCCATGTGTTGATAAACATCCCCGGTCGCCCCCCGAATGCGACCCTATCAACTCGCAAAAAAGTTCGTCGCTTCCTGCCGAACTTCAACTTAAAATGAGCCAATTGATTCACTGTTAGTGTACCTTTTCTCATACCAGATTGGAACCGTATGTCGCGCCAGCAGTGGTGTTTCTTGGTCCATTCACCTGCCCATTTACCAAAAAAGCGGCAAATTTGCCCCAATTCTGAGGAAAAGAAAAGATAACAATGCTCTCTACCCCACCCCAAGGAAGTGGGGCAGCGGCTTTGTACAAGCGGAATGTTGTGTATTTTAAGGAGGTATCGTCAAATGGAAGGAAAACTTTAGAAGAAAATGACAAAGAGCCAATTTTACGGAAATTCCAAAGAGATCACTGTTCAAAAAAACCGCAAAACGCCTGTGTCATGTAGTCAGCATCCTGGCTGCCACACATCTCCCGAATGGAGTGCATCGACAGCATCGCGGCCCCCACATCCACCACCGGTAACCCCAACCCACTGGCAACCACCGGACCAATCGTGCTTCCACAAGCCAGATCGGTGCGATTGACAAATTTCTGCAAGGGAATATCTCGTTGACGGCAAATGGATTCAAAATGGGCACTGGAGAATCCGCTCGTGGCATACGCCCCTTGAACGTTGACCTTGATCACAGGACCTTGATTCATTTTCGGGTGATGCTGAGGTTCGTGTTGATCCTGATAGTTGGGATGGACCGCATGGGCCATGTCGGCGGAGATAAACATGGATTGCGCGATAGATCTCTCATACGCTTGAGCATGAGATTCGGGATGCGCGGAATTGATCCGCTGGATGGCATGTCGCAAAAAAGACGACTTAGCGCCCTGTGTGGTTTGACTGCCGATTTCCTCATTGTCAAATCCGACGATCATGCAAGTGGCTTCTGGAACAGCCGAGGATTCAGAAAGATGAACCAGCGCTTCCAACGCACAGAAACCGGAAAAGAGGTTATCCAATCGGGGAGCGATTACAAATTCTTGATGCACCCCCAATAAACCCGATTTTTGCAGATCATACAAACTGAGGTCGTAATTTAGAATTTGATCTGGTTCGACTTCCAAGGTTTCTGCCAGCACGGTTTTGAGGGGATGTTTTGAGTTTTCAGTTTCCAAGGCCAATATGGGGGGTAAGTGTTTTTGGGCATTCAACAGCAAACCCGTTTTGTTGACCTCTCGATTCAGATGGATGGCCAATTGGGGAATACGCAATAAGGGCCGTTCCACTTTGACAAAATGTTTGCGAATCGTTTGATCCTGTTGCACCAGAACCCTCCCAGCTAAGGACAGGTCTCGGTCGGTCCAGGTGGTCAGAAGCACGCCACCGTACATTTCCACACCCACTTGATGATAACCACAGGTCGTGACTTCAGGATTCGGTTTGATTCGTAAGTTGGGACTGTCGGTGTGCCAACCAATGATCTGAAGCCCCGCAAGGGCTGGAGCCACACGGCCCATGATCCATGCAGCAATCGTGGCATCTTCACGGATCACATAATAACGTCCTCCGGGTTGCATCTCCCAAATCTCGCTTTCTTGGAGTTCCACAAATTGGGCGGTTTTCAATCGATTTACCACGGTCTGAACTGCATGAAATGGAGTGGGAGAGGCATCAATGAATTCAATAAGTTGGGATGCTTGTGATTCAGGAAGATTCGACATGTTATTTCCTTATGAATGGAGACGATTAAAGCGTTAACGTGAATTCTTTGACCAATAGACTCGGACAGTACGAGCCGCCAAACTGACGCCCGTCATAGGTATCCACTTCGGGGAGAAAATGCGATTTGTTGGTCACGGCTTCGAGTTGATCGCCAAAAATACGATACAGACTGTCATCAAAACGCATATTTTCAATAGGCGCTACGATTTCACCGTGCTCTACCCAAAAACAAGCATAGCGGGTCATTCCGGTAATGCGTCCCCCCATCCGGTCGCTCCAATTGAGGTAGTGCAGATTGGAAAGATAGAGGCCTGTGTCCAAGGCAGACAAGGTTTGCTCTTCGGGCAATTGTCCTGCCAAGATGACCGGAGACCGAAGGCCTTCATAGTCTGTAGCAAAGTTGGATGGCAGATCGTACTCTTTTGCAGTTCGAGAACTGATCAGCGTGTTTTCTAAGCGACCAGCCACGATCAAGGGGAGGTATTCTGGGGCCATTTCACCATGATGATTGAACCGGGGAACCGTGCCGTTGCGAAAGTCCTCGCTCAACTGAAACAATGGAGAAAGCACTTGACCTTCATTCCGCATCTTTCCCAAAGCACTGGCGCCTTGTTGAATCGAAGCTTCACCGATCGCTCCCCACGAGAACAAAGACAAAAATTCCTTCACAGCTGCCGGAGCAAAGCAGGTTCGATAGTTCCCCGGTTCCAGACGTTTGGGGGGGCGTTCCATCACCTTCAACTGTTCACGAGACTGCTGGATTTGGGCCTCGTAGGCAGCTTGATCCCATTCGGTTCCAGCGAAGGTGGTTTTGACCATTTTTTCATTGGGAGTGATCACAGAGTAATCCAAACAGAAGGTTTCGGTTTCAAACCAATGGGTTTGTCCTTCTGAATTGGCACTGCCTTGACACAAAAAACCAGAGGCCCAAATTCCCGATAAATCCAAGCCTTGCATTGCCGGAAGGAGGGCAGGAACCACAGCATCCGTCGCTAATAAACGTCCCGAATGACGCTCCTGGCTAGAACCTGTATTTTGGGGAAGGATCAGGTACGGATCTTCTGGAAGTTGCTGGACTTCTTCACGAAGCTTCTGGAGGAGTTGGTGCAATTCTGGCCAATCGGCATCGAGTTCGCCTTGTAGGGGAATACCACCTTGCGCTTGCCGTTGCTGGTGCATCAACGAAAGCACCACGTAGTGATCAGCGGCCTTGCCGGTTTGTCGCACTTTGGCTTGATTGAAACGGATGAATTGACTGGTTTCCCCCCCCGTTCCAGCAGAGAGGACTTCGCCATTTTGCAATTCTCCAAAGAGCCGTTCACATAACGTCGTGAAATGCGATTCAGGAATGAAATGAGTTTCTGGATTCATGCCGCACCTCCAAAGACTTCCACATTTTCAAATAAACACACCGGGGAAGCGTGTCCCACTCGAATGACCTGATTCGGTTCTCCTTTGCCACAATAGGGGGTGCCAAAGATCTCTCTGGTGTCCGCATTGCCTACCATTTTCAAGGAATTCCAGAACGGCGTAGACACCCCTCGGTAATTGGGATTGCGCAAGGTGGTGGTCAACTTGCCATCTTCGATGCGCTTCGCATATTCACAGCCAAATTGAAACTTATTGCGATAATCGTCAATCGACCAGGAACGGTTGGATTCCATGTAAATACCGTTTTCCACCGAGCCAATAATTTCTTCAAATGATGAATCTCCCGGTTCCAGATTCAAATTGGCCATGCGGTCAATAGGAGCGCGATTCCAAGAAGCAGACCGAAAATTGGCCACTCCCGGAACCTTCGAGCGGATTTGGCTTTCTTTCCCCCCCAGGCCTCGTAGCAATTTTCCGGATTGGATGAGGTATTCTTTGGTCGCGGGTAGCCCTCCATCGTCAAAGGCATAAGCGGCATACTCTCCAGGAAGTGTGGGGTCAAAACTGATGTTCATCAGAGGAGATCCGTATTGCAAGGAACCAAAATCTTCCAATCGTACAAAGCTCCATCCAGCATAATTGCGCTCATCGCCTAAAATGCGATCCAACTCTAAGGGATGCCCCACACTTTCATGGATTTGCAACATCATCTGATCTGGAGCAAGGACCAAATCGGTGGTTTCAGAAGGACATTCTTCAGCACTCAACAATTCCACTGCCTGTTCTCCAATCACTTGAGCACGTTGTAAAATTTTTGCTTCATCCAAGAATTCCAATCCCATCTGATAGCAATGGCTGAACATGCCGTTGTCGGTTCGGTTTTGTGTCACCGATCCTTCTTGAGCCGTAGCCGAATAATCAGAAGCCGTTAGCAAAAATTCCTGCTCCACATCGCTGCCATTCGAACTCACATACCGAAACTCGGTTTCCGTGATCCGAGCAGCAGCTCTGGTGCTGATGACTTTGTCTGAAACTTTTAGCGTGTCGCAGGCTTTCTTTAATAGGTGGTTGATGTCTCCAGCCGATAATGCCGTTATCCCTTTCTGACGCGGTGAACGATATCGACCTTTGGCAGGTGGACGCACCTCCGAGGTGAACACATATGCAGTCCATGGCGCTGCGGCTTTGGCTTGTTCGTAAGCTACCTTCGCTGCGCCCCGCAAGCCTTCCGGGTTCAAACATTGTGTTCCACAATAAGCCAATTGGCCATCGACCAAAACTTCCACCATGACACCGTGCGTGGTGTAGCGACCGTTGCCTTCAGGCTTGCCATCCCGCACGTGTCGCATCGTTGTGGTTTCCCGAACTTCTCGTAATCCCACCCAATCGGCCGGGACGTTGATGTGATTGAGAGCTTGATGAATATCAAATGACATAGATGTTCCTTTCAAATGACACAGGCGTTTCCTTCAAAAAGATGAGGAAGTGACGATACTTTTTGGATCAACTTCTAAAAAAGCGAGGGAGCATGCACTTTATTAATCAAACATTGTTAATCAAGCATTCCTCCACAACGTGCTGCGCGGTTGCTTGGAGTTTTAAAGCAAAGGGATCTTGGTCACGGAGGGCGGTTTCCAAAGCATTCAACACATCGTAGTACAGATTCCAACCTTGTCGTTCCTGAAGATAAGTCTGTTGGAGAGCACTGTCAGGGCCTTCTGCAAATTGAAAAGCCTTGTGGAGGCGAGTGGCACCATCGCGGACGAATTCCAACCCGTCGGAATCGGTACCTTCTTCAAAGAAGGTGGCTGCTTTCAGAGCAAAGCGTAAATAGACCACGGTTTTAGGAATCACAGAAATGAAACATCCGGTGAAAGGATCGGTTTCTGCTTTGATGCCAGAAACATCTCCCAAACTCTGAGCATACGCTGAAAAGTTGATAATCCGGATGTAATCTCCAATCAGTTTACTCACCTTCGCTGCCTTCATAGCATCTTGGGCAAAGGCTTCTTTGTCATGACGCATGATCAATCCCGGCTCATGAACATAGGCAAGTCGGGGGCAAGGCTCCTTGTCTGTGTGGCCTCCGGCCGTATCGGCCTCAGTTGGGAACCGTGCCGCTTCCATCACTGACAGCAAATACGCTTGGTCTTCGGCGCGGCCGATAAACGAAGGGGTGAAGGGACGATGGCGGCGCAAGCTGCTTTCCAAAATGCCGTTGGTGCCTCCAGTAACATGAATCCGCTGAATGCAGGTGATTTCCTCTGATTCAGAAACCAGATTGAGAGGATATTGCGTCATCATTTCGGCTTCAGTGGAAAGCGCCTGTGGTAAGAGGCTGAAGAAAACCCGTTCGTCCGGCTGGAGAGGTCGATTGGGTTGAACCACATCAGGGGTAAACACGCCTTGATGGATATCGCGTTCATTCACGATAGCACCTGCGATGAGGCCGAGTTCAACCGGACGATTTTGCCAATCTCGACCGATGGCTCCCCATAAAGGTGTTTTCAAGTGCTCAAATGCAGATTGTTGGGTCTGTTCCACCAAAGCTTGTTGAGGAAACACTTGGTCGAGATCGATTTTAAAGGTTCCTTCAATGTTCGAATCGACCAAAATTTTCCAAAAGGTGGTGATGGCTTTCAAAAAGCTATAATGCCTGCCGTATTCCCCGTCGATTCCCCAAACCTGGAGCAGTGTCTCAGCAGAATCGGTAGGAAGATAATGCTGAACTGCGGGTAACAGAACTTCTTGCACGATCCGTTGGGTGTCTGCTTCGGTAAATGCAACAACTCGGACATAGGGGAGCGGGTTCGCTTGAGCCAAAACTTCTTGTAAGTATTGTTTGGCTAATGTTTGCAAACCGGAGTGCGTTACTGAGACTGAAAGCACACAGGTGATGGGCTTTTGTTGTATTTTAGACAATTTTTGTTCGAAAGCCACAGCCTCATTCAGTCCCTGAAGTCCATACAAAATCTCGTTATTCTCTGGTGGCACGCCTAACGGTATTGGATGATCATACCAATACTCTTGGGCCTCCTGGGAAATGGCAGTCAACTTTGTTCTCATCGCTTCACTACAGTGCCATTCTTCTACGGATTGTGAGGTTGAGGGCAGGGTCAAGAGTGCATTAGACGTGAACAAAATCTGTTGAGTAGGGTCCTGAATGGGTGAAGGATTGAAGGCTTGTAGCCGGACTGTCCTTTTTTCCCGCAAAGCCTCCACATGGCGATCCCAATTTTCGGGCAGGCCAGAAGCTTCTGGGAAAAAGACACCCCATACTGCTTCTTGGAAGTCGTCAAGGCTGGGGATGTCAGGCGGGTCAGCCCCTTGCTCAGATGCTGTGAGATTGGAGGCTAGCAGCTCTTTGACATAGCGATTCAGATGATCCCATCGTTGAGCAAATTGAGGAGCATGACGATAGGCGTGTTCGAGTTCGGGAAGAATCTGTTCCAACCCGTGTTCATAAAATTGAACCACGTGTGCCCATTGGGGGTGAGATTTCCAACGTTGAAACAGCTCCAGGGCCTCTTGATATTGATGATGATCTGGCCCCACAAATCGGATTAGAAAGGCAAGGTTGAGGTTTCGGGCAAGCGCCGCCTCTGTTTCTTCAGAAGATAATTCGGTGTCCCGTAGATAGTACAACAAGGGAAATTTACGGTAGAAGGTGATGGGTTACCGGGTCACCAACAATCCCCAAGAAAGTTCAGAAAATCGCTGCACCGTGACCTCAAATCCAATTTCTTGCAGCATATCCAAGGAGGTATCGATATACCAGAAAAACTCATCTCGGATGTCTTCCAGCAACTCCACTTGCTCGGCCTCACGAAATTTAGAAAGCAACTCGGCCTCGGTTGCCGGGTTTTGGAACATCAAGTCTCCGAACACAGCAAAGCCATCGTCGTTCAAGGTAGTGGCCATTTTCTGAAACAACTGCTTTTTTTCCGTTTCGAGCAAGTGATGGATGGCATAAGTGCTCACCACCGCATCAAAAGATCCTGCCGATTGGTCAAAATATTCCAATAAATCTCCCTGGTGGAATTGGATCTTGGAGCGAGATTTCAGTTTCTTTTTTGCTTGTTCCAACATCTGAGCCGAGGCATCCACGCAGATTAATTTCTGATAGCCCTTCAGTAAACGAGACAAATTGCCAGTGCCAGTGCCTAGTTCCAAAACCCGCTGGGGATTCTGCTGGTTGCTGGTCTTTGCGACCCAATTGAGAAGTTTTTGATAGCCGGTCCGGATCGGGTCTTGTTCATTTTTAACGTCTTCATCATAGGACTCTGCATCGGCATCGTGATTGAACTGTTCCACGTGTTGACTTTTCATGTTTTCCTTTGACCTGGTGGAGGATTGTTTCGTGATTCTGATGCCTCTCTACTTCGAAAGAAAGAACACCAAATATCTCACTACGGAATAACTTCGAATTCAAACCAGGGTCGGTTCGAAAGCGTTCGAACAGGGTCCTTAGCAAAAGATGTGGAATGAACAAGTCGTTACAGGAAGAATTCCGGTTCTCCCCAACAACGGTCCAGAGTAGTGTGTTAGGAACACAAACCCTTGCCGCCAGCATGCGAAACGCCACGAATGGAGGCGACCATAGCAATCAAAGCTTGGAAGTGATACAACCAACCTGGGCGAATTTATTACCACGAATTCATTATTATTGAACTATAAGCGAGGCTAGGATGAAGGAAATCCATCATAAAATTCTGTTGATTGAAAACGGCCCTTCCGATTACGAATGGCTGCATCTCATGCTTTCTGATGAGACAGCTTCCACCGCATTTTTCCCATCAGACATTCAACATCAAGTGATCAGTCCCTCCGAATTTTCCGCATTGGATCAAGAACAACCGTTGGATTTCAATGCATTACTTTCCGCGATTTCCAAGCGATTGCAGGTTCGTCGCACTTTTGAAATCAAGCATGTGGATGATTTTTTGGACGGTTTGGCCATTTTGGCCAAAGAATCGTTTTCCGTTGTGTTTTTGGGGGAATCGTACACCGACAATGTCCAGGTGCTGTTCAATCAACAAAATAAGCATTTTTTTGAAGTTCCCGTGATCTTTTTTTGCAATCGGGAGAATCCAGACTTGGCAGCGCAGATCCTCTCCTTTGGGGCACAGGATTATATCGTAAAAAAAGACACCAGCAGCAAAGAATTGGTCCGAACGATTGTGCATGCGATTGAGCGTTTCAAAAGTCAGTCTGCGTTCAAGCAATCCATTGACGAAACCAAACAATATGCTGAGGCTCTATTGATGGCGAATGCCAGCAAAGACAAATTCCTTTCAATCATCTCGCATGATTTGCGAGGCCCCGTGAGCACCATCATGAGCTCTTTGGAATTGCTGAATTTGGAAGTGGAACAATTGGAACCCAATCAAATTCAGCGTTTATCCAAAGGCATGTATAACTCCATCCAGAAGGTCTATCACTTGTTGGAAGATCTGCTGCAATGGTCCAAAATTCATACAGAACAAATTCAATACCGGCCAATCCAGATCGCAATGCATGAATTGGTTGTATTCAACATCGATATCTATTTTGGCAAAGCGGTAGAAAAAAATATTCGGATTCTAGAAGACATTGATCCCAATCTCATTGTGTATGCAGATAAGCACATGTTGAATTCTATCGTGCAGAATCTCATCTCTAATGCCATCAAATTTACAAGCAACGGATCGATTGAAATTGTGGCTCGGGTTCACGAATCCAATGTGGTGTTACAGGTGACCGATTCCGGTATGGGGATGTCCCAAGAGGTGCAAGAACGATTGTTCCAAATCGATAAACCTTACACCAGCGTGGGAACTGCTGGGGAGACAGGGACCGGATTGGGGCTGCTCTTGTGCAAAGAGCAAGTGGAACGCAATCACGGTACTATCGCAGTAGCCAGTGAACCAGGGAAAGGCACTACCTTCACGATTACCCTGCCCCAACATGCCCCCAAAACCGAAGAGGGAAACATCGGAATCGGAGGACACTCGCCTACTTAAAGATCAGGCTTCCGCAGGTGACGCTACTGAGGTAGGCCCAATTACTTCCTCCAGAGACTTGCCAGTTCCCCGAGGTACTCAAATAAGAATAAGTACCCGAAGTGACCGCCGTGCTGTAGGAGCGGTAGTGGTTGAAGCCGCGAGTTTGACAATAAGCCGTCGCAGTTTCCTGCATCGAAGCCGAATTACTGGTAGCCGCAACCCGGTATCCAGAAACACGAATGTAAGAGGTACTATAATCCTGAATGTCTATGGTTCCCGTGTTCATCCGTTTCACACAATTCACGTCTTGCAACCAGTTGATCGACACACCGCCATAAGTGTTCCAAGCCCCACTGCTGTTCACATAGGCATGATGTGAACCATAGGAACTGGCCGAATCATACGATTCCGCACCGTAAAAGCCGACGGCTTGGCAGTAAGCTTGCGCCGTATCGCCGAGTGACTGAGATTGATAGTTGCTGGCCACCGAAGCGCCTTTCAATTTGGGAGTTTCGACAAAGCGCCATGGCTCATTTTTACAAGTAACTTCACTGAAAAAAGTCACTCCCGAAGTCCCAGTAACATGCCAGGTCCCATTCTTACTCAGGTAGGAAAAGGCTCCCCCCGTTACATAAGTTTGAAAGCCATCATGGGTATCCCAACCTTCACGTCGGCAATAAGCGGTTGCCGTCTCTTCTAAGGTTGCGGTGCTATTGCCTGCCCCTAAAGCATAGTTGTTCACTTTTGGGCTTTGCCGCACTTCTCTAAGCGGCGACCTAAACGATTGTGGGGCGCTACAAATGTATTGTTGGAAGGTCACATCTCGATCCAGGCAAGCATTGCCTGCACAAGACCTAGCTTTGGTTGCCGTCACGATATGCTCGGTTTGCCCATCTGCCGAAGACACATATCCGACGGCCTCAAACTGACCAAAGAAACGAAGCCCCGAATCCCACATACGAAAATGAGAACTACTGATATCTCCATTGCTAATCGGCAAAGAGCCATCGGCATTGAGTTTCAATTCCAGCAGTGTGGAATGAGTCTGAAAAATCAGCCGCGTGCCATCACGGCTCACATCCATTGCGGTGCCACCACTGGTGTAAGTGGATCCTCCCACCGTGATACTTCCTTGTAACTGGCATAGAAAGCCATTCGGGTCGTTGCAGGTTCTTGGATTTAAAAGAGGCTGTGCCGTCACCAGGCCATTGTTCGCCGCAGAAGCCCAGGCTTGCTTGGTGATTTGAAAGAGTGTCGGGGCTGCGTTGGAGTCGCTCAGAATCAACCAATTTCCATTGGGCATCACCGTGAACGCCCTCACACGAGGTGATGCGGTACTGCCATTGAAGTTTGCATACTGGACACGAACCATTTTTTGTACCGTTACTGTATTGAACGTTATCTGCTCTGGCGCAATGACGACTCGATCATAAAGGCTGTTGATTCCCAAGTCCGCGATGAACAAGCAGGCCCCGCCTCCGTCATTTTCTGCACACGAACCTGCTCCAATGTCTTCTACATCAGAAAACGGCACTCCATTGTTTTGGCTGTCTCGAATCGAAATTTCACTATTCCCAACAAACCCCCAAGGATCAGAAGTAGAAAAACCGCTCACATGGGTAAAAAACAACATGGCCCCGTTGACGGGAGATTCATTCACCCAAAACAAACGATTCGCATCTAAGTGGGATTGCACCATCCCGCTGGCATTCTCGAGTCTTTGGTTTGCCCCCAATCGTCCTACTTGTTGGCGTATGTAGCTTCCTCCGCAAACGGCAGGACCTCCGATGGTTTGATCGTAAGCGGCCGCCTCATTGGTTCGCACCCACAAAGCTTGCGAGGGGTCGATACTCGTTAAAGGCTGGTAGTTGGCGGGGTATGTGGTGATCTCCGATTGGGGCAAGGTCGGCGACCAAATTCTCCAATCTTGAATGCTATTATCCCAACCCCAGACCGAATGGATCGGGTTGACCACGGTGCCAAAAAAACGACGATTGAACAGATCTGAAGGAGATTGGGAAACGCTCCCACCAAATCCCATGTGATTGTATCCGGATTGGAATTCACGAACGACAGGTTGATCGTTGATAGGTCCTGTTATAGTCACGGTTCCAGTGGTTTGAATCCAATAGGCTTTGTTGGGGCGAATCAATTCTAATATGGGATACGTGTTTCCAGAAGGTTCGTTCCGGAACCAGACCATCCAATTGTCTTGGTCATCCCATCCCCAAATGGCTTCGATGGCTGCGGAATTGCTGATGTTTTGGGCTAGATAATCTTCAACACTTTTTCCCGCAGAACCAGAAACTTCCTCCAAAGGAAAGGAAAGCAAAGACCACCCACTATCGAATTCTAAAGTGATCATCCCCCCCGAAGTGCTGATCACTCTTGATTGCTTTGAAGTGGAACGATCCGTACGCGAACTGGTACGGGATGTCGGTATCTCATCTGGATTGGGCAAAGCGGGGGGTGTTTCAATAGCAGCGATGGTTTCAGTTTGACGTAGATCTTCCGTATGGGAAACAGGAGCGGCTTCTGGAAGCGCGGTTTCTTCTTTGTGACTGGAATCGATGGGCCCACACCCCATCACCAATGCACCCGCAATCAGCAACGATGCGCAACAAGATCGAATCGATTGAAAGGGCGTCTTCTTAATCAAAAAATTAGAGTGAATACGAGCTGATAACATAACGACTTTCCCTATGATGTAAGGTGAATAAAGCTGAAGTGCTTCAGGCCATGCCTGAGTGTGAAAAGTGATGTTGCGCAACATCTTCAGCCTAGTTCTGAGGGAAAACAAAAACCAGGAATCTTGTACAAACGCGTGCGGATGTTTCAACAAAAACGTGCAAAATAACCCATAAAATCAATAGATTGATTTTTGACCAAAGATAGGAATCATTTCAAGAACGCGTGCAAATTCCATCGATTTGTCAAGGTGAAAGACAATATCACTTGGCAAACAGAAAACACGGCTTGGCAAATGGAAAATCGTCATATAGATGTAGAGCCACCATATTTATGTACAGCCACCATATCGATATAGATATCTATCATCCAGATCATGCCTGACTATTGAGAATTAGTTCAAAACCAAGGAGTCGACCGTGTCGCAGAATGGACCCATTCGAATTGCAATTCAAAGTCACGATATTTTGGGAGAAAGCCCCTTTTGGAGCGAAGAAGAACAAGCGATCTATTGGGTGGATATCATGGGAAAAAAGATCAAACGGTATGAACCGCTTCGCGATTCTTTGAAGGTTTGGGATACTGAAGATTTTCCTACTGCGATTGCCCTGCGTCGACATCAAGAAGGCGCGGTGGTCGTTTGTGCGGGTGGGATTCATTTTTTCGAATGGGATGGCACCATGACCCCGTTTGTGTCGCCAGAATTCGATATGGAAGGCAATCGATTGAATGAAGCAAAATGCGATCCAGCCGGAAGATTATGGGTGGGGTCGATGCAGAACAATCTCAATCCCGATGGCTCAAACCGGGCAATGGACCGTCATTCGGGAGCGTTGTATCGAATCGATCCCGATGGCACGGCGACTCGTTTCACCGAACACATCTTTGGAATTTCCAACACAATGGCGTGGGATCTGAAGCGCAAACGATTCTACTTTGCCGATTCCCTCCGCTACACGATTTTTGTTTTCGATTATGATCATGAAACCGGAGAGGTTTCGGATCTGAAAGGTTTTACGAATATTCCCGAAAAAGGAGCACCCGACGGTTCCTGCCTGGATGCAGAAGGGTGCCTCTGGAACAGTCGCTATGGAGGAAGCTGCGTCATTCGTTACCGCCCCGATGGAACAATTGATCGCATTCTCGATCTCCCCGCCACCAACATCACTTCTTGTGCCTTTGGAGGGAAAGACCTCCGCACCTTATACGTCACCACTGCTTGCAACGGGCTGACCGAAGCTGAGCAATCTACGAACCCTCATCAAGGCTCCTTGTTGGCCATTGATGTCGACGTTGCTGGAATGCCTAGTTTTCGGTTTGGCGGGTAACCTCCCCTTTGGTGCCAAAGAACCACTTCTTTGAAAGGCCCTCACAAAAAAATAACACATCCTTCACGGTATTTTTGACAAAGCTCGATATAGGCACTGATGGATGAAGGGGACCGTAAAACCGTTCCTTCCATACAATTCTTGTATTGAACAACGATTGCTATTTAGTGAATCCTCTATTGGAGATCTATTATTATGTGGGTTGCTTGGATTAGAAAATTATTTTTTGTGGCCTTGGTAATGGCCAATTTTTCGCTATTGGGGAGTTGCATCGCATTAGGGAATGACGACAATGATGGCACTCCACGTAACGTCGTTATCAATAGTTTGCGCTTCATTGGAGAGGCCGTGATCCCCCAAGGACAGGCCTTTGAAGGAACGACGGTGGGTGGTTTGTCCAGCATCGATTATGTGAACGGTGAATACTACATGATTAGCGATGATGCTGTTTCCGCAGACGATTCAATTGCAGGCCCGACTCGGTTTTATAAGGCCTCACTCAATTTCGATCAGAATGGATTCAATAGTGCCTCGATCACCGAAGTTACTGAGATTTTAAACTCTAATGGAACCTCTTTTGCTGCCAATGAAGCCGATCCCGAAAGCTTACGGTTCGATGCCGCTCGCGGAAGTTTTGTATGGGTGAGCGAAGGTTTCATTAACAATGCAGTCGATCCCTTTGTACGAGAGATGGCAACAGATGGTTCCTACGTGCGAGATCTCAATCTGCCAGATCTGTTTAAAGTCAATGAGGCGGAAGGCGAAGGCCCGGAGCACAATACATCTTTCGAAGGCTTGAGTTTGAGTGTGGATGGCAATGGCTACTGGGTCGCCATGGAAGGGCCTTTAGCACAGGACGGTTCGGCTCCTGGCTTTGCAGATACAGAATCTGCGGTACGCATCTCTTATTTGGAGAGTGATTCTGGCGAATTTGGGAAACAGTTTGTGTTGGAGTTGGATCCTGTTTTTCGCCTTCCTGCAAACCCAGGTTTCCAATTTTCAGTCAGTGGAGTGGTCGAAATTTTAGAATATGCCACCAAGCAATTTTTGGTATTAGAGCGATCCTTTGCCACCAACTACACCGATGGTGGAAACAATGTGAAACTGTACCGCGTCGATGCTTCCAATGCGACTGATGTGTCTCAGTTGTCTTCATTATCTGGACAAACCATCACGAAAGCCACAAAAACCCTGCTGTTTGATTTTGAAACGATCCGAGGGCAACTGACCAACGGGATCGTCGACAACATTGAAGGAATCACATTTGGTCCAGATCTTCCTAATGGAAACAAGTCCTTGGTGCTGGTTGCAGATGACAACTTCGCTTTGTTTTCCGCACAGTTGAATCAGTTCTTGGCATTTGAAGTGTTAGACACCGTACCTGCTGCAGAAACGACCATCACGGTGGACTCCGTCACATTCATTGGCGAGCAAGTGATTGCCGATGGAACTGAGTTTTCCAATACGACGGTTGGAGGATTGTCTAGCATCGATTACTCAAATGGAAAATATTACATGATCAGTGATGACAACAATTCAGACGATACAGTCAATGGTCCCATTCGTTTTTACACGGCCAGTTTGAGCTTCGATGAAGACAGTTTTGACAGCGTGCAAATCGATTCCGTTCAGGAAATTTTCAAGCTCGACGATGCCGGAGAAAACTCAGTGTCGTACGGAAATGCGGAAGTGGATCCTGAAGGACTACGCATCGACCCCAAGAGTGGAAATTTGATTTGGATCAGTGAAGGCCAAATCAACCAAAGCATCAATCCTGCGATTAAGGAAATGGGAACCTTTGGTGAGGTCGTTCGCGATATGACCATCCCTTCCACATTTTTGATCAGTGAGACAGAAGGCTCCGGACCGCGTCACAATGTGGTGTTTGAAGGTTTGTCGATCAGTCAAGACGGCAGTGGCTATTGGGTTGCGATGGAAGGTCCATTGGAACAAGATGGCCCAGAAGCTTCAATCGAAGATACAGAATCCCCCGTGCGGATTTCGTTTATTAACCGAGAAACGGGAGAGTTTGGACGTCAATTTGCCTATGAATTGGATTCGGTGGTGCGTGCTGGCGCTGATGGATCGTTCAAAGTGAATGGCGTTGTCGAAATCTTAGAATATGCAGAAAATCAATTCTTGGTCTTAGAACGTTCTTTCACTGCCGGTGAAGCCGACGGGGGCAATGATGTCAAACTCTATAAAGTGGATGCCAGTTCCGCAACAGACATTTCCAACATCACTGCTTTGTCTGGGGCCACGATCACTAAAGCCACGAAAACCCTATTGTTTGACTTTGAAACCATTCGATCTCAATTGACCGATGGGGTGGTAGACAACATTGAAGGCATCACCTTTGGACCGGATTTGTCCAATGGCAATAAATCACTGGTAGTTGTGGCAGATAACAATTTCAGTGCCTTCAGCCCCCAATTGAATCAATTCATTGTGTTCCAGGTCAATCCTTAAACCGATGCGAAAACAGCGCAATCGGCAATTGCAAGAAAGGCTCAAGCCCAACGGGGGAAGCTTAATCCGCCAAAGAAGGAAAGCTTAATCCGTCAACTCAAGATGTTGTTGATAGGCACCAATCAAATGAGCATACCGTTGGGGTAATTCAATATGCCGTTTACGGATCATATAGATCGATTCGTAAACAGCGAGGGGCAGATCCACACAGCGGACTTGATCGCGCTGCTGGTAGCGCCGGACAGCGTATTCGGGAAGAACGGTAAACCCCAACCCCAAGGCAACGGGATCAAGGATCATGGAAATTTGGTTGATGAATCCTTGGAGAGGCAACTGGTTGAAACTATGGAATTTGTCAGGAAAGTTGGGTTGGAGAAGCAAGGAGGCATGATACTTTCCATCAGGATGGTTGATAAATCCCAACTGTTGCAATGCCTCAAAATCAGGGAATTCAAAGGCTGCCGGAACCATCAAACAGAGTTGTTCTTGAGCAAACAATTGGAAATCCAATTCTCCCGTTTCTGGTTTTTCGGTCACAAATCCAAGATCGGACTTTCCTGCCAGCACATCCCGTTCGATGCTCAGGTTGGGCGCAAAGGCATAATGCACGCGGATCCCGGGGTGCTGTTGTTGATACCGAATCAAGAATGGATACAAGGCTAACCCTAAGCTCCCGGGACTACTTAGCCTGCAATCTCCCTCAAAAGGCGGATCTTCGTGCAGCGAACGCTCTAAGACTTCATGTTCGTGAAAGAATTTGACCGCATACTCATACACCAGCCTTCCTTTGAACGTGAGTTCAAATCGTTTTCCCATTCGCTTGATTAGAGAAACCCCATAATGCTCTTCTAGCTTCTGAATGTGCTGAGAAACTCCCGGTTGTGTCATGGCTAAGCGTTCTGCCGTTTTAGTGAAATGCTTGGTTTCGATCAGTACTCGAAACGTGTTGAGCCAAGTGGGGTTGAACATAACCATCCGTTATCAAAATGATAAATTCATATAATTTCACATTATCATAGATCTCATTAAATTAGGAAGCACCCGGTGGAAAAATACCTGTCACCACCATTGATCCCCAACCATCATACAAATTTTACTGAGGAGATTTCCATGAAGATGAAAAAAGTACCGGCGATATCAGAAGAATATTCGGCTATTGGCTTTGGCTGCTGGGCCATCAGTGGCAGCGATGTTTGGAACAATACGACCGATCACGATTCGATTGAAGCGATTCATGCGGCTTTGGATTTGGGTGTGAATTTTTTTGATGTGGCGCCCGTGTATGGATTAGGACATGCGGAAACTGTTTTGGGACAAGCTTTGGAAGGTAAGCGGGATCAGGTGTACATTGCGTCCAAATGTGGGTTGGTGTGGGATGCTCAAAAAAACGTCACGGTCAATTTAACTCGCAACAGCTTGTTTCAAGAGATCGATGCCAGTTTACAGCGCTTACAAACCGACCATATCGACATCTACCAAATGCACTGGCCGGATCCCCAAACCCCGATTCAAGAAACAATGGAAGCGTTGGTGGATATCCAAAATACCGGTAAGATTCGTTACATTGGCGTCTCGAATTTCTCGTTGGCCTTAACTCAAGAAGCGATGAAGTATGGTGAAGTTGTTTCATATCAAGGATTGTACAATTTGCTGGAGCAGAATCCAACAACCTACCACGCGATTGATTTGGACTATCGCACCCAAGATGAAATCCTACCGTTGTGCCGTGATAAGGGCTTGGCCTATTTGCCTTATAGCCCCCTATTTCAAGGCTTACTGACAGGGTCTTTTTCTCAAAGCAACAACTTCGATGACAATGATGTGCGTTCTGAAAACCCCAAACTCAGCGGACCCCGCTTGGGACAGTACTTGGAAATTGTAAAGCAATTGAAAACCTTTGCACAATCTATTGACAAGCCCCTCACTCAAATCGCTCTCAATTGGTTGATCGCCGAGGAAGCCATTCCTACCGTGATCTGTGGCGCTCAAAACCCGAGCCATGTGGAACAAAACGTAGCTTCGACCACCTGGGAATTGACCAACGACATGATTGCTGAAATTGACCAAATCGTGGCTCCATACAAAACCTCCGGTTTGGTTTAATCAGTTCTCCTGATTCACCTAAAAGGAAGAACCTACCTCCCGGTCCTTCCTTCCAAAAACCTCTCGGTGAATCCGTCACCAGCTAAACTTCATGAGGATCAACCCCTGACTCTTTGAGGTATTGTTCCAGACGTTGGAGACGTTCTGTTTTCACTGCCAATGCTTCCTCCGCTTGCGAGGTTTTTTCCTCCGCTTGCGAGGCTTTTTCCTCCGCTTGCGAGGCTTTTTCCTCCGCTTGCGAAGCTTTTTCCTCCGCTTGCGAAACCTTTTCCTCCGCTTGCGAGGCTTTTTCCTCTGCTTGCGAGGCTTTTTCCTCCGCTTGCGAGGCTTTTTCCTCCGCTTGCGAAGCTTTTTCCTCCGCTTGCGAAACCTTTTCCTCCGCTTGCGAAACCTTTTCTTCTGCCTTGAGGAGGAACTCCTGAGCTTCTTTTAACTTCCGCTTGTTCGTCGCCTCCTCCAATGCTTGTTCTCGGCGGCTGTGATACCATTCATAATATTCTTTTTTATCGTGTACGGTTTTTAATACTTGCATTGCTCGCTCCATAATAGGGTCTCGCAGACCTTCTGGTAAATTCTCGTCGTCCAACTTCGCTCCATAAAGAAAAAAGTATAACCAGCGACTTTTCGAATCCGTGATCTGACGGGCCTGCCATTTCTGTAACTCTATCACATCAATGGACATTTTGGGACTGAGCAGCAAGCCATCTTTTTTGTCACAGAACTGAAAATGATGATGGTACCGACGTGTCACCGAGAGTGGAAATAAGTTTTCGTTGAGAAGCCAAATCCCTTGGGTGGTAGCCAAAGCCTCGTAGTCTTGCCCTTCACCCAATTGAGCTTGGAAGATATCAGCGAGGGTATGTAACATTCGCGATGGCAAATGGCTGTGTACCCATAGCTGTATTTCGATTTGATAAAGTGTTCCTTCCGAATCCTGGCATTTCACGTCGACAACTGACAGTTTGTCATCCTCTGTCTCCTTGTCATTGAAAGGGTTGAGGAGGTTGATCGAGTGGATACGATAGGGATCTTGACGGCTTAAGATCGAATTCAAGAAATCTTCCGTTATCTCTGTCCGATCCTTGTGGCCTAAGAGAATTTTGGCCACAAAATCGGTTTTGGGATCAATATTGTAAATCATGGCTCTTCCTTCCTAGAATAGTGAGACTGGGCTAACAATAAATTCATGTGAGCTATATTTCATAAGCCATGAGTTTATGATCAAAAATCACAAATAGGCAACTATAATAAGCGATAAACCAGAAACTATAATTGGATAAAAATTATATTGATTTTTTTAAGACATGATAATCAAGCTATTGAACGAGACATAAAGAGAGGCGGCTCACAGAAAACACGAGGGTGTTCCAGATATTGCATCAGGGAAGTTTTGGGATGCCCCCCCAGTTGTTCCTAGGTCCGGGGTGACGGGTGTGCCGATTGGAGTTTTGGAACAGGCGGCTCACGGTACGCATGTATTGAGCGCGTTCGAAGGCTCCAGGATCGGGACAGTGCTGTTGACTCATACGACCGCGCATTTGATGAATCGATTCGTATTCATGCTCTTCCATCCAATGACGTAGCTCAGTTTCGATGTCCTTCAAGTATTCGATTCCATGTTTGTAAAGTGCGGAAGCGATCATAGTCACATTCGCTCCCACCATGAGCAATTTGATAGCATCCAAGGCGGTGCGCACACCACTAGTGGCCGCGAAATCAGTGCCCACCCTTCCGTACAACAGACCAATCCAGCACAAAGGCAATCTTAAATCTTGAGGAGTACTGAACAGTAGGTGAGAGCGAATCTCTAAGGCTTCTGGGTTGATATCCGGCTGATAAAATCGATTGAACATTACTAAGCTATTGGCTCCTGCACGTTCAAATTGCTTGGCCATATAGGAGAGGTTGCTAAAAAATGGACTCAATTTCACAGCGACCGGGATATTCACTGCTGCTTTTACCGTTCTCACGATTTCCAAATAGCTACGCTCAAGGTCTGCTCCACTGAGCGACATATCGGTAGGGATGTCATACAGATTCAATTCCAGAGCATCTGCCCCGACTTCTTCCAGCATGGTTGCGTATTGCAGCCATCCCCCCGGGGTGGTGCCATTGAGGCTAGCAATCACGGGAATATCCACGGATGCTTTAGCATTTTGGACATGAGTCAAATAAATTTCAGGTCCTACATACAGTTCTTCCGGTTCTGGAAAGTACACCTGAGATTCCGCAAAATTTTCAGAGTTCTCTGACAAGTGCGATTTCAGTTCATAGGTTTTATGAGTCAGTTGTTCTTCAAATAAAGAATACAACACCACAGCCCCCGCCCCCGCGTCTTCCATGCGTTTGATGTTGTCCAATTCTTCTGAAAGCGTTGATGAGGAAACCACCAACGGACTCCGCAGAGTCATTCCTAAATAGTCAGTTGTTAAATCCATATGCCTCCTCTGGGGTGATCCTGAGATGTTACCTTTCTAGAATAAGCGGAATGCGCAGGGGGTGTCATTCGTAGATATACGTATCGGCCTGATAAACCCTTTCCCACAAGGAAATTTTTTAACTGTTCTGCGTTATTTTTTATTGAAACCGGTTACCAGAAAAGTGAAGTAAACATTTTTTTCGATTCTTTTTTTTTGCACAAGTAACCTGACGGTTACCGAATTAAAATTTAATAATTGAAATTAAATTTTTTATTTTCAGTAGCTTACTCTGATTTTTAAGTAACTGAATGTTGCATTAACAAAAAAACTTGCTTGACCTTAGGTAACTAAAAGGTTAATAACCAAATAGTTACTAACTAAGCGGTTAATAACCAATTGGTTACAAAAAAGCTGCCCTGCTTTGTTATGAACATGTCAATCGGAAATCTGATTAAGAGAGGGATAATATGGAACAGCCAAAACCAAACAATGACAATGCTTTTGCCTCGTTTGCGAGGCAGATCATCAGATGGCGCTATTTGGTGATTATAGGGACCGTTGCGATAGCGTTGCTCATCGCGAGTGGTGGAAGGTTCTTAGGGTTCACAAGCAACTATCGTGTGTTCTTTGGAGAGACCAATCCGTTTCTAGAGGCCTATGAAACGATTCAGCGGATCTACTCCAAAAACGATAACATTTTGTTCGTATTAGAACCCGAAGACGGTCAAGTTTTTACCAATTCAATGATGCAAGCAGTGGCATATTTAACAAGTGAAGCGTGGAAGGTGCCGCATTCATATCGTGTGGACTCGCTCACGAATTTCCAGCACATCGAAGCCGATGAAGAAGGCCTCGTGGTTGCGGATTTGGTTGCCGAAGGTGAACTCACCCAGGCCCAATTGGATAAGATTAAACAAGTTGCCTTGAAAGAACCCTTACTCGAAAATGCTTTGATCACTGAAAAGACCAATGTGACCGCTGTGGCCGTTTCGATCCGGGTTCCTGATGATGATGAGACCGCTGTGACGGAAATGGCAGCCTATGCCCGGACGCTTCGCGATGAATTCAAATCGAAGCATCCGGGGATCGAAGTCTACCTGACCGGCACGGTGATGCTTTCCAATTCGTTTCCAGAGATCAGCCAGCGGGATATGTCCACGTTGGTGCCATTGATGTATGTAGTGATCATCGTGTTGTCGGTGTTCTTTTTACGTTCGTTCGCTGGCACGTTTGGGACCTTGCTGGTGATCATCTTGAGTACTATCACTACGATGGGATTGATGGGGTGGACCGGTGTGAAGCTCACTCCGCTTTCGGCTTCGGTTCCGACCATCGTTCTCACCTTAGCGGTGGCCGATAGTGTCCATATTCTCATGACTGTGATCCAATCAATGCGCAAAGGCATGAGTCGTCATGAAGCGATTGTGGAGAGCATGCGGGTCAATTTCATGCCTGTCACTATCACGAGTGTGACGACAGCCATTGGCTTTATGGGCTTGAACCTGAGTGACGCGCCCCCCTTTCATGACTTGGGGAATTATACGGCAGCCGGGGTGATGTTCGCATTTTTCTTTTCAGTCACCTTTTTGCCCGCGTTGATCGCGATCTTGCCGATGAAGGTCAAAGTTTCCAACAAACCTGGAATGTTCAATTTGGATGGCTTGGCCGAATTCACCATTAAAAATCGCAAGCCCCTCTTATGGGGCACCACGGCCTTGGTATTGGTCATGGTCGCTTTGCTGCCACGCCTCGTGATCAATGACAACTTCATTGACTACTTTGCGAAAGGCTTCGAGTTCCGCGATGACAGCGATTTTGCCATCGAAAACCTCACGGGTGTTTATACGGTGGAGTATTCTTTAGGTTCGGGTGGCCCGAGTGCGATCAATGAACCGGAATACATGGCAAAGGTAGAGGAATTTGCCACTTGGCTTCGAGCACAGCCCGAAGTGAAGAATGTGAATGTAATCACCGATACCATGAAACGGTTGAACAAAAGTATGAATGCCGACAACCCGGAAGAATATAAGATTCCCGGACAACGCGATCTCATTGCGCAATACCTGCTTCTATATGAAATGTCATTGCCATTGGGACTGGATTTGAACAACCAAATCGATGTGGATAAGTCAGCCACACGCGTGGTGGTGTCTTTAGATAAATTGACCACTTCGGAATTACAGGGAGTGAAAGAGCGCTCTGAAGTATGGCTTCGGGAGAATGCTCCCGAGTCGATGTTTTCCGAAGGAGCAAGCACTTCTATGATGTTCACCTACATCACTCGGACCAATGCAGAAGGTTTGCTGTTTGGGACTTTACTTTCGATCGGCCTCATCACGTTGACCCTACTGCTGACTTTCCGAAGCGCAAAATTTGGATTGCTGAGTCTCATTCCCAACACGCTGCCGATAATCCTGACCTTTGGGCTGTGGGCGATTATCGATGGAGAAATCAGTGTGGCAGCAGCCACTGTAGCCACGATTACTATCGGAATTGTAGTAGACGACACGGTTCACTTCCTCTCGAAATACTTACGGGCACGTCGAGAGCAGCAATTGAATCCAGCCAATGCCGTACGGTATGCCTTCTCAACCGTGGGAGTGGCGTTGACAGCGACCACGCTGATCCTCGTGTTCGGCTTCATGGTGCTTTCTGCTTCAATCTTCAAAATGAATGTTCAGATGGGAGTGTTGACGACTATCACTATCATCTTTGCATTGGTCGTGGACTTCCTATTTTTGCCAGCCCTTCTAATAAAGCTGGAAGGTGAAGAAGGGGTGGACGATGTGTATTCACTTCAGCCCAATAGATTGAAACCACAAACTGCTTGATTTTCCTTTCCCTCTCCTCACTGGCAAATCCCACCGCTTTTTTCATGGGGGCGGTGGGCTGAGGAGCATCGTTCTTTGATTTACACCATTTTCGATAATAGAAAGGTCATTATGAAACAGATCATCTTTTCTCTCATTGCAGCATTAGCATTAACCGGCAGCGTATGGGCTTCTCCAGAAAAAGGCTTAGAAATCGCCAAAGAATCTGTCAAACGCGACAACGGTTTCCAGGACCAAAGCTCCGAAATGGAAATGATTTTAAAAAATTCTCAAGGCCAAACCAGCACCCGCTTCATGCGCAGCAAAACTTTGGAAACGGGCACGGATGGTGACAAGTTATTGATTGTGTTCGATCAACCGCGTGATGTGAAAGGCACGGCTTTTCTGACTTTCACTCATAATGAAGGCCCGGATGATCAATGGCTATATCTTCCCGCCTTGAAGCGTGTGAAGCGCATTTCGTCGTCTAACAAGTCTGGCCCGTTCATGGGAAGTGAATTTGCTTACGAAGACCTCACCTCCAACGAAGTAGAAAAATACAAAGATTACAACTACATCGGTGACGAGGCTTGTGGGGACACGACCTGTTACGTCATTGAACGTGTACCCGTCGACAAAAACTCCGGATACACCAAGCAAGTGGTATGGGTGGACCAAGAACATTATCGCAGTATGAAAGTGGATTACTACGACCGCAAAGGGTCTTTGCTGAAAACCCTCACGTTTAAAAAATACAAGCAGTACGTTGGCAAATATTGGCGTGCGGATGAAATGTTCATGGAAAACCACCAGTCGGGCAAAAGCACGGTTCTGAATTTCAAGAACTATGAACTCCAAGCAGGGCTTTCCGATAAAGACTTCAACCGTAACGCTCTGAAAAGGATTCGCTAATGGGATTTCGTAAGTTTCCGTTGATTTGGATGACATTACTAGTGGGGTTAGGATGGAGCTTTCCAGCCCACAGTTTGGAATGGAGCGGATTTGTCGGAGGCGAAGTTCGCAGCTTCTTTGAAGACGGATTGCATGACGAACAAGAACGAAGTGATCAATCTCTCTTAGCCCAACCCGAATTGTTTCATGAATGGGACGATGGGAGTCAATTTCTGTTTGTTCCCTTCGCGCGTATCGATTTCACAGATGAAGATCGTACGCATTTTGACATTCGAGAACTCTTCTGGGGAACTTTTGGAGACAATTGGGAGTTGTTCTTGGGGGTTCGCAAAGTGTTTTGGGGGGTGACCGAATCACAGCATTTGGTCGACATCGTCAATCAGACTGATTTGGTGGAAAACCCCAATGGCGAACAAAAATTGGGTCAACCTATGATCCAGTTTTCCTGGATTCATGACATTGGGAACATCGACTTTTTTGTGCTCCCTGGTTTCCGAGAACGAACCTTCCCTGGAGAGGAAGGACGACTCCGCTTCCCCTTGGAAGTCGATACTGAAAATTCAGAATTCGAAGCCAAAGAAGAATCCAGCCGGGTAGACTTTGCTGTTCGTGCATTCCAAACGATTGATGATTTGGATATTGGAATTTCCTTTTTCTCTGGAACCAGTCGTGACCCCGATTTGGAGCCTGGTCTCAATGACGATCAAGAGTTGGTGCTCATTCCGCATTATCGGGTGATTCAACAACTCGGCTTGGAAGCTCAATGGATTTTGGATGATTGGTTATTAAAATTGGAAGCGATCACCCGACAAAACAATCAAGATGATCGCTATACGGCTTACACAACCGGATTTGAATATACGTTTGCCAATGTATCCAATTCGGGAGCAGATATTGGTGTACTGCTAGAATATCTGTATGATGACCGTCATGAGGAAGGGGGAACTCCCTTTGAGCAGGATGTGTTCTCCGGAATTCGGATTGCCTTGAATGATGAGCAGAGTACCGAGTTTTTGGGTGGGTTCGTCGCTGATGTCGATCAAACCACACGGACTTGGTTGATTGAAAGCAATCGACGCTTCGGTGAAAGCACCAAGATCACTCTGGAAGCCAACGGATTCATGGATGTAGAAGAAGATGATCCGTTGTTTAGCCGTCGGAAAGACAGCTTTGTGAAGCTAGAAGTGGCCCAATTTTTTTAATACCTTCGTTTTTATCCTTTAAGTGAAGAGGCTCTTGTGAAGCGAAATGCAGAAAAAACAATGCAAAAAATCATGAAAGCAGCGTTGAAAGAGTTTTCCACGCGTGGTTTCTCCGGTGCACGAGTGGATCGGATTGCGCAACAAGCTCATGTCAACAAACGCATGATTTATCATTATTATGGCAACAAGGAAGGTTTATACCAAGCCATCCTACGCGAGCAATTGTGTCAAAAAGAAGCCGTGCTCGAAGCCATGCCATCTAGCCTCGCAGAGAGCCTCGTTTATTGGCATGAACAACATTCCAAAGATCCTGTGTTTGTACGCATCCTAGAATGGGAAGCTTTGGAAATGAACAAACGCAAAGTGATCGGTGAAAAAGAACGGACCGATTCCATGCTCGGTTCGAAAGCTGCAATAAAGGCTATGCAAGATCAAGGGTTGCTGCCGGCAGACTTTGATCATCAATTTCTCTTACTCACCTTTATGGGACTCACGGTTTTTCCCATGGCTTTCCCCCAACTGACCCGCATGGTCACAGGCCTCAATGCGGATGATCCTGAATTTCACGAGGCCCATCATGAGTTTCTCCGCAAATTTGGGGAGCTTCTCACCCCTCATGAAATCCCAGCTGAATTGTCTTCCGAATTGAATTGTGTCTCAAAAAAGGAATAGAAGGCATGATTTGATGTCCCCCTCACGCTCCAACTTCCAATCCCACCATGGTGATGTCATCGTTGAAACCTTCACGATTGGAATAGACTTTGCCAAAATCGAACAAGGCATCCAAGAGGGCCTGAATCGGAAGATGGGCGTGCTCTTGGAGGAAGTCGGTGAGTCCTTGCATCTTGAGCATTTCCCCCTCTTTATTTTGTAACTCGATGATGCCGTCCGTATACACCAACAGTTTGTCACCTGGGCAAAAATGAAACGTTTTTTCTTCAAACTCAGCGACCGCAGACGGCATGACTCCGACCACAATGCCATTGGATTTGATGGAGAACACCTCCTGAGAAGCAGGGCGAATCACTAAAGCAGGAGGGTGCCCCGCCGTAGTGTAGGTGATGGTTTTGTTTTCTAGATCATACACCCCATAAAACACAGTCACAAAGTTGCCCAGTGGCAGGTTCCCGACCAACGCTTGATTGGTCAACCCAATGACTTTGGCAGACGAATCTGATGAGTTTTGATGATTACGAAACAAACCAGAGACCATAAACGAGATCAAAGCGGCCGACACTCCATGACCGGTCACATCGGCGACCATGAGCCCGCATTTATTGGATTCGAGGGGAAAGACATTATAAAAATCACCACCAATCTGGTCCATGGGCTGATACTTGGCGGCCAGGGTAATCTGAGGAAATTCAGGGAGGGATTTGGGAAGCAGGACTTGTTGAGTCACCCGGGCCTGATCCAATTCTTGAAGAATTTTTTGCTCCCGACGAGTTCGTTCTTCCAACTCGCCTTGCAACTGCCAATTGAATCGGATGGAGCGAGCATGGTTGTTGATTCGGGCTAACAATTCTTCACGGGAAAAGGGTTTGGTGAGGTAGTCATCGGCTCCGGCACGCAGGACTTCTAACACCACATCCGGTTCTTCCCGCGCGGTGAGCATGATGATGGGGATGTCATACCGTTGCTTGTTATTGCGGACATATTCACAAAGCCCGATACCTCCTAACCGAGGCATCGTGTAGTCGGTGACGATCAGATGAATCTCATTTTGAATCATCTTTTGAATCGCATCCAATCCATTAAATGCAGTGATCACTTTAGCCCCTTGAGAGATCAATATCCGCGTCACTAAGGTGCGAACGATCATGGCGTCATCCACCACCAACACGGTCATATCGGACAATGCCTGTTGTTTCACTGCCAACTCGGCGACATAATCCCGTAATCGACCGCTTGGAAACGGTTTTACCATAAACTCCGCAGCACCTGCGGCAAAGGCGCGTTGGCTGAATGTTTCTCCTGCATGTCCCGTGATGATCACCACTGGGATATCATGACACTCGGGTAGGTTGCGAATTTGGGCAGTGGCTTCGATTCCGTCCATATCCGGCATATTGATATCCATCGTGATCACTTGCGGCAAATGCTTCTTGGCTTTTTGCATCCCTTCGTTTCCGCAGTTGGCTTCCAGGATCTCGATTCCTGGAATGGATTCTACCTCTTTGCGGAGCACCATTCGCGCCGTCAGGCTGTCATCCACAATCAGGACTTTCATACCCCCTTCATGGCTATAGGCTTGTATCGTATCTAGTATTGCTCTCCCAAAACATCTGGATGTCAAACTAGCAAACCCCAATCGGACAATCAAACCTACAAGCACACAAAGCTACACCTTTCAAAACAAGCTTTCCTTCATGTTGGTACATCGTTTGCTTTTCTTTTCATCACCCAATCAACGTGATGTGAACAAGGAGATGTCCCATGAGCGGTATCCAAAGCTTGATTTCAGCAGGGCGTGCTTACGAAAAGACGCTCGAATCCTCTTCCAACAATCTCACCAATGCCTCAACCACAGGGTATAAGGGGGATCAGCCGGTATTTCGAGAAGTGTTATCGAAAGCCACACGGGTGGCACCGGAGTCGGATGAAGAATTGTTTCAACCCCATGAGTACTTGGATCTTTATGTGGGTATGGACAAATCTTCCGTAGTGATTGAATCTGTTGGAAAAAATTTCTCAGAAGGTCCTATCCGAGCGACGGACAATCCCTTCGATTTGGCCATTGAGAAAGAAGGTTTTTTCACCATTTCTACCCCTCAAGGAGATCGCTACACGCGAGGAGGGCAATTCAGTTTGAATCATAATGGAGAAATCGTAACCAAAGATGGATTCCAAGTGCTAGGAAGGCAAGGACCAATCAAAATTGAAGGGACCGATGTGAAGGTCGATGCCAACGGAGGCGTGCATGTGGATGGGCAGTTTGTGGATTCTCTCAATGTCGTGGAATTCCGCAACCCACACAATTTGCAGAAGCTGGGCAAATCGATGTTTGCACCCATGGGCAGCGATAACGTGCCCATTCCCGCAAAAGAAGCCGTTATCAAACAAGGTATGATTGAAGAATCGAATGTGAGCACCGTGAAAGAGATGGTCAACATGATCAATGGCAATCGAGTCTACGAACAAATCCAAAAAGCCATGACCAGTATGGACCGCTTGGACGAAAAAGCGATTTCCATTTCCCGACTCACTTAATGTTTTCATCACTTTTGGATAGGAGTTGACCCGCTATGATGCGTTCATTGTTTACGGCAGCCACTGGGATGGTGGCCCAACAGAGACAAATTGATACCGTCTCCAACAACTTAGCCAACGTGAACACCACGGGCTTCAAGAAGAGTCGGAATAACTTTCAAGATCTCCTTTACCACAACGAGCGAGTGGCCGGAGTGGCTTCTTCTTCCTCGACACAAGTGCCGGTAGGGGTGCATGTCGGACACGGGGTGAAACATGTCACCTCCGAAAAGATCCACACCCAAGGCAATATGGAAAGCACAGGGAATCAGTTGGACATCAGTATTGATGGTCCTGGCTTCTTCCAGATCCTCCAACCCAATGGAGCGATTGCATACACCCGTTCTGGGCACTTCAATATCGACGGTCTCGGGCGCCTAGTAACGGATGATGGCATGTTTCTGGACCCAGAAATCAATATTCCTCAAGAAACTCGAAAAATAGAAATTGGCTTTGATGGCACGGTTTCCGTATTTCTTCGTGACGATACGGAACCAGAAGCCGTAGGCACCATTCAACTGGCCCGTTTCCCCAATGCAGCTGGAATGACCCCAATTGGGAAAAGCTTATATTTGTCTTCACCCGCTTCGGGAAATCCGATTGTTGAAACCCCTGGAATCAATGGAATGGGAACGCTCAACCAAGGTTTCTTGGAGGGTTCCAATGTCTCAGTTGTGGAAGAGATGGTGAACATGATCACCGCGCAACGCGCTTACGAAGTGAATTCTAAAGCGATTCAAACCGCTGACCAAATGTTGCAAACTGCAAATAACCTCACTCAGTAACGCTTTTCTCTTCTGAGTGGAGTCATCACGACGAGGTAATCATGATGTCGATTTTCCGAATTCTACAAGGCTTCTTGCTATTGACTCTTTTGGGCGGAATAAACCCTCTTGGAGCACAAACTCAGGCTTTTGAAGGTGAGATACCGGTACAAATCTTTTTAGAATCAGAAGTCATTGTGGATAGTCGGTATTACAAGCTGTCTGAGATTGCTCAATTAGAAGGAGCCGATCCCATGCTCTTGGAGAAATTGGCGAATGTACAAATCGGACGCTCGCCTCTACCAGGGGGTTCTTTAGTAGTGAATCGGTCCTTGATTTTGTCCCGGTTGCGCAAACATATCAAAAAAGAACGCATCCTCTTTCCCGAATTGCAGAAAGCCACGATACGCCGTGCTGCCTTGCGCATCACAGGTGACGACATCGACAAAGCCGTGTTGACGCATTTGGAAAACACACTGGAAGGAGGAGATATGAAACCCAAGTTGCTTTCCAAAAGCCGTGATATTTTTTTGCCACGGGGAGAGCTAACCTATGAAGTGAAGAGCCGAGGGAAATACAAAAAAGAAGGAGGCTATCGCAACTACGAGGTGGCATTTTCCATCAACGGCAAAGTGGAAAAAAAAGTGCCAGTACGCGTCCATGTGAAAGTGTACAAAGAGGTTTATGTCGCAAAAGACACCATCAAGCGTGACAAAGTGATTCAAGATGCAGATCTACAGAAACTTCGTATGAATGTAGATCGGTTGCCTACCAATTATGTCACAGACAAATCCAAGCTGGTGGGGAAGGTCACCAAACGTCCCATTGGTTCTAATGAGGTGTTGCATCAAAATGCCATCACCACACCACCCTTAGTGAAAACCGGTGATCAACTTTTGATTGTATATGAGACCAACAGTCTTCGTTTGACCACCCCTGGCATTGCAATGAGCAAAGGTCGTTTGGGAGAACGCATTTCTGTAAGGAATTTGACCAGCAAAACCATCGTCCAAGCCGAAGTCAAAAGTAGCAATCAAGTACAAGTGTATTGACCGGATTTTTCTTTTTTCACCTCCCAACCAGGAAAAATACCATGAAACCGATTCGCCGCTCTCCGTATGCCGTTTTGTTTATCGGGATCTGTTTTGCCCTCATGCTAGAAGGCTGTACACAGCTTCAAAAGCTCAATCCCTTAAAAACAAAAGCTCCAGCAGCCCCAGCAGTGGCCCCTCGGCAGATTTCCCAAGAGCCACAAAGTGCGAAGGTGCGAAGACGTCCTAAAATTTCAACCCGACGCAATTTGTATGAAGGTTCGTTGTGGCGTAACGAATCGTCATTTGGCAATCTCTTGCGAGACCACCGTGCTCGTTTTCGTCATGACTTGCTGACCATCGCTCAGGTTGCAGATATCGTCAGTGTCCCCCCCCCCAAAGAGGAGGAAGAGGCTCCTCAAAACGATCTCGCTCGTGCGAATCTTGCCTTAGAAGCATTGACCCTTCGAGACACACTGGAAGAAGAACAAAACGAAATCCTCCGCTCGTTAGACACGATTTCTGCCGAAGTGGTACGTGTTCTGCCCAACGGGAACATGGTAGTTCGAGGCCGCAAAGTGGATCATCGCCAACGCAATCAGGTGCGTTATGTCACAACAGTTCAAGGAATTTTGCGTCCTGTGGATGTGGATGATTCCAATATTGTCGATGCCTCCAAGCTTGTGTATCCAGAGGTGAAGATCAAACGTCAAATTTTGGGAAGCTTGCTGCGCAGTCGTCTTCAACAGTTGGCTCCATTGATTGGCAAACAACAAGCAGGGCTTTTGGAACGAATCAGCGATTTCACCAAAGCCAAGAAATAGGAATGGCATCAGGCTCCTGACAAACCGGGGACGCTTTACAATTTCGGCACACAAGTTGTATAGGAATTGAGAAAGACCGGTTTGTGAAGGAGCGTCATCCATGTCAAAGCACGAAAATAAAATCCCCATTAAAGAAGCCGAACAAGCGCTCGATGCGATGTCATTGCAGGAGTCTGTAGAAAAAATCCTGACTCTTGAAGAAATTCAACGATACAGCGACCTCACCGAGAACTTTCTCAACAACGCAGGCGATGACGTCGCCTTCGAAACCAAATTGATGGCTTTGAGCTTATTGAAGACGCTCTCGCACCTCTCCAAGAGCAAAGATAAGCTGTATGCTCAGCATGACCAACTCCCGTTTGAAAAGAATCGTGCTTTATACTATGCCGTTCCGTTCCTTGCAGAACTCGCTGGGAAGAGCAACTTACTAGTGTGGCATCAGCAGCAGGCCAAATTTGTAGTCAATTTTAAAAAGGAGAAAGGCAATTACACACCGTTGCGCCTCATGGTGTTGTTCTATGAGTCGGCTGTATTTCAAGCGGTCATGGATAAAAAGAATCGGAAATCCTACCTGTCCCTTGTCGATTTGATGTTCAAAAAAATCCGTGAACACCTCCAGGACTTGCAAACTGCCTATAATAAAAAGGATCCAAACCACCCTTGGTTGAGTTTGGATAAAGCCTCAATCGTGGCATACCGCCGAGAAGCCCTTTTATGGAAAACAATTGTCGATACCACAACCGTGCGTCACTCAGGCCATTTACCACCACAATTTCGCCGTCCTCCAGCCAAGTTGCCATTTGAGTGGGGGAATCTCATCAAGATCAAAAAAGCCAATAAAGTGAGTATGATCAATGCTGTGTACCCTCTGCATGGCTTGGCTTCACAATGTCGTGAAATTCGCACCTACAGTTCATTTTTGTTGCATCGCGTGACTCAAGAGCGCCCCAACTTTTTCAAAAGCTTTGAAAACACCTTAGTGGACCGCCATTTCCTCAACCGGTTGCGAGTGGCTCAGCGCCTGAAAGAGTCCTATCCGAACCTGCCAGAAGGGTTGCCTGGAAAATTTCAATTGGAGATGTTTTTGGTGTTGATCGAACAAGCGATCAACAGCTTGGCTGCCAAGCACGACCTGGGCAGTAAAAAAGTGGAGGACATGCAACAAAAATTCATGGAATTCAATGAGCAGGTCCAAACTAAGGAAGAAATTGTGATCGAGATTCCTGCTGACGACGACTTTGAAGAGGAAGAACCACCACCGCCTGAGGAAGAAAAACGACCTGAAATCCCGACCGATTACCCTGCCATCACCAACGACCAAGAGCTTGGCATGGGCGTAACGTCGATGCCTTATGTGTTTCCTTTCACTTATGAAGAAGGCCAAGAGGAAATTCCTTTGGAATACCTACCAAGTATCCGCTGGGATGAATTCCGTTGGAGTGCCATGAATGCGGCTGGAGTGAAATTGCAGGTAGCTGAAACGAAGCTATTTGTGAGTAAGTTGGAAATTGTGCATGCTTATCGTTATGAAATCTCTCCACTCGAACAAATTGGGTCCACTTCCCCTTATCAAAACTATCTCTGTTTCATCGGAAAACAGGAGTGGAACGGGGAGACAAAATATTACATTGTGAAGAAAGGAGGCAAAAAGCATTCAGGCAAACCCAAAATCTGTATTGAGTTGAACCTGAGTGGCGATTATATAAAAAACATTCACCAAGGCTTTTTTTTCATATTCCCTCCACCTCATAACCAGCATATTCTAGCGATTCCGCGCTAATTTCCTGTTCACGATTCAGCATTGACATTCCTGGGTGCATTGCTATCTATAGAGCGGTGAATTCGAGGCGGAACACAGTCCGTTCCCCGCAGGCGATACGATGTCCCCGGTATTGCCTCTCAAGTCGGTGTTTCCCTTTCCACCTCAACCTTGTATTCAGGATGAAACTCTTCCAGAGTTAAATGATTGGGCTGACGAACTTCTCCGGGACATGACATGCTTTCCAAATTAAAGGGTTTCCTCAACCAACAGCAGAAGCAGAAAGCTGCAGCCCGCACCGGCAAACCGAAAGCGAAAGCCCAGCCTGCCGATAACAAGCTCAACGTTCCCAAACGCCACCCCCAATACAATCAGCAATGGGATAACTTCATTGCCTTGTACCGATTAATCCGGATCAATCCATGGAATGAATCGGTCGAAAAATCCCTCCATCAAATTTTGGACTCTCTGCAAAATACGTCGATTTGTGATCATCTGACAGAAACATATCCCAAAGACCAAATTGCCTCCTTCAAAGAGTATGCACTGAAAGAATACGAAGCGATGGGCACGGCCAACCGAGAACGGGTAGAAAGTTTGGTGGGACTGGCCGACGACGATATGCACAAAACCATCTACGAATGTCTGTTCTTGTGTGACATCAACCCTACTGAGACCGCCCCCTTTGAATTGTCCGATACCCAAGGTTTTGACGCCAAGGGCAATCCGATCATGCAAAAGAATGTTTATCAGGTGTTCAACGAAAAAGCATTGTGTGGTGTAGCGGGCCTAGAGCGGTTTTTGCCCGAATACATGATAGAAGGCGATTCGGGTAAAAATATTCAAGGAATGACCGGTTTTTTGAATGGGGAATACTCTGATTTGGCTTCTCAGCTGGGCAATAATTCGGAACCGATCATCAAGGCCATGACCACGATTGGAAGTTTAGGAGGAATTGGCCATAAGCCCGACTCAGACATGGATCTTCAGGTGATCTTCAATACCAATCCAGAATACGATTATCGCTGGAATGATGGGGACTTTTTTATCGCGCTCTTTGCTTATGTGCTCGACCATCTATGGGAGGATTTTCTGGAGCGGGTCCTTCCAGATGCCCAGCAGAATGCCATTACGGAACGTGCCAAAGAGCAGGTAGTCACTCGTTGTCAAGAAGGGCTGAGCGCTGAAGAATTGCAAATCGTGACATCTATTTTTCCCAGCACGTATCGAAAGGCTTTAGAGAAGGAGGCTTGGAAAGCCTTCAATCAATTGAAGCCACAGCAGCAATGCACGTTGCTTTGGAAACAGATTTCGCAAATCCTTCCCAATTTCCCCTTTATGGAAAAGTACTTGCCGCAATTTATGAAGTGCTTTCCACTGCTCAAGTCGATCAATCGCGAAAAAATACGCCCGAGTTGCTTTCCTCATTCGGCGAGTACCCTCACTCGCGACAAGCTAGCTGGCTGGTTGGCAGGGTTCTATCAAGATCAATTCCTTGGCAAAGCGAATGCCCAACAAGTGCTTCGTCAACGTGCTGCCAAGAAAGGAATTCCATTAGATCAAGTGAAGGGCAACACCCGTATTATGCTTTTGCTGGAGCACCTTTCCCAAGTGAAACAGCGCGCGCCGATTTTGAAAGCTTTTCTGGTTTATATTGCTGAACACATTTCAATAGAAGCCCAAGACCTCTTGGCTGAACTGATGCAGCTCGTCAAAAAAGAGTTTGATCCCCAAGGTCATTTTCTCAAAGAAGAATTTTTGGAAGAGTTGCTGTATGCGCTTCAGAAAAGTTTCCGTAATCAAAAAGTGAGTTTGATTGATTTCTATTCGGACCGGGAAGCGGTGAAGGTGGAAGCGAAAAGCGAATATGCGCTTCATAAAAAAATCCAACAAACGGAAGCGTATCTCACCCAAAAGTACCCTAGCACCGAGGTGCATTTGTTCACCAACATCCTACGAAACCAAAGAGCCGGGCAACACACACCGTTTCTGGTATCTCCAGAAGGAAGCATGGCATACTCGTTGATGCTGAATGATTTTTTGCTCAATCCAGCTATCCTGCTGTGTGGCATCAGTCCCATGCCCTTCGACCTTCCACATGATTTCAAAGTCATGCTTTCTGTCGGTGCGTTGCCAGCTCAAGAATGGATGGTCTCACAAACCAAAGAAGGGGGCAGTGATACCTTCTCTCTGCAATCACTTCCCGACTGGGGAGAAATTCAAATTCCGCGAGAAAAAATCTGGCAGCATTCCATTCCGATTTACCTCCGTGAAAGCGAAAAGGTGAGCCACCGGAATTTACCCAAAGCGCTGCTCAACTGTTGGTGGCTGGAAATGATCGTTTGCTTGGAAGAAGACCAAGATCTTCCCACCAGCTTGACACGCCTTCTTTGGCATCCAGAAGATCGATATTACATCAAGAACGAGATTGAACACCCCTATGTCGATGCAATCCAGGCAATGGAGAAAGAATTCCCGCCTCTCATTCGGGACCCGTGGTGGTTAAAGTTCACCGAAATGCTGATGCGGTTTGAAGATACGAAAATTCAAAAACAAATTATCTTTTGTTTTACTCAGCATATCCGTCTTTCAGACATTATCGATTTCAATAACGATGCAAAACCGATCTGGCTGGATAAAACGGGTGTCAATTGGCGAAAGCGATCCTTGGTAAAATTTTATGAGTTGTTTGTGCCGCAACAACAGGAACGTTTTGAACTGATGAAATTCGCCCAAGGAAGAGACGATATCGGCAATCGTATGGAAGAAGAACTCAAAGAATCCTTTCTTCAATCGATGACCAAAGTAGAACAGAAATTGTTGAGTGTGGGGACAGAGCGGGCCATGAAGCAAATCATGCGCTATTTGAGCAAAATAGGTGGCCCGACCTTCATGCCACGCTCAGTGGAAGGCGAAACTCGAAAACATTTGGAAGAAATCAATCGCCAGATGGTAATTGCCGATGAAACGATTCTCCAAAAAGCCAATACCGAAGCCACATTAAACTCGATGGAACAAATTCAATTGGCAGAACTGAAAAAAGATCGGGATCAAATGCACCAATATGTTGAAGGGTTGGTGGAGCATTATCAAAAATTCCAAATCAAAGCATCTTCCCAGACTATGGAAAAATATATTTTGGATGCTCGTGTGAAATTGGCTGGCGACCCACTAGAAAATGTAATTTTTAAATATCATTTCGAACGTAACTTTAAGAGAAAACCGTTCCAAGTTCCGCTGCCCATTTCCAAAAGCCTCAGCATTCCCCGTAAAAAAATCATGCTCGGTTTCAGCCCAGGAACCCAAAACTGGATGTTTAAATCGGTACTCAGCAAGAGTGATTCCCGGGGTAAAAAAGAGGAAAGCGAAATGGAAATGTTTGAAGACCAAATGGTGGAAGGCTTAGCACGCTGTGTCTTCAGTGGGTATGTGGGGTTTTCTTCGAAGAATCTCACTTCATTTGAAAAGCCCGCAGTGCGACATTCCAGCCCTGTGGCAACCAACCCACTCACGCATCAAGACCTCCAAGATTTAGCATTTATCATTCATGATTTTTTCAAACCTAAAAAAGTCAATCCTCAAGAATTGCTAGAAAATATTCACTATATCAGTGAAATTTTAATGCTGTGCAATGTCAACCGATTTGGCACGATTTCTTTGGTCGTTCGGGATAACTTTGGAGATCACTTTGTGGTGAACTTTTCGATTGCTAAAATTAAGGTGAAAGTGCCTTCCAATCAGTTGGTCACGCAAGATGAGAATTTTCCTCGATTTTTTTTACAGCTTCATAGTAAAGATTGCCGCCAAATGTTTGTCGATGCCTTGGATCAATTGAAAATCAAGCTGGATCCTGAGCGTCAACCGCAGTTCAAAACGTGGGTCAATCATGGTGATTTTGAATTGACGGTTTCCCCCAAATTTTACCGAATTTATGCCAACGGCGTTGCCAATGAAATTTGGTCTGCTGCTTCTATAGGCACTCCAGCAATGCTCGCTCCGGCCAAGTTATCGAAAACCCTTGACAGTCTAGGCAAACAAGCGATTCAAGATTATCAAAGGATCGAAGCTGAGAAAAAGAAGCTTTTTGAAAAAGCACGTCAAAAAAATGCGATTCGCGCGCGAAGTTATATGGATAAAAAACGCAACGAATTGGGTCTTTAACTAACTACCATATGAGGTGATTGTGTACGAAACATCGGATATTCGAAAGGGCTTAAGGATTGAATTGGATGGTGCGCCTTTCCAAGTGATTGAGTTTCAGTTTGTAAAACCTGGAAAAGGCAATGCCTTCACTCGCACCAAAGTCCGCAATATGATTACAGGGGCTGTGCTCGAAAAAACCTTCAAAACCGGTGAAAAGATGAAACCGGCCAATACAGACGATCGCACCATGCAATACCTCTATAGTGATGGAAGTGACTTTTACTTTATGGATAATCAAAACTACGAACAAATTGCGCTAGAACGTGATGCCCTCGGTGATGCACCCAATTACTTGGTAGACAATATGGAAGTGAGTATTGGGTTTTTCAATGGCAAACCGATTGGAACAACGCTGCCTAACTTTGTGACCTTAGAAGTCACAGAAACGGCTCCAGGGGAACGTGGCAACACCGTAACTGGTGCCACCAAGCCTGCTACGTTATCCACCGGATATGAAGTGTATGTTCCTCTCTTCATCAATACCGGAGATCATCTAAAAATCGATACCCGTACCGGCTCCTATGTAGAACGGGTCAAAGTCTAATGCTCCAAAGCCGGAAAACTCCCTATAGAACTCATACCCTCGACAACCTTTCCGAAGTTTCTTCACTCCCGCCCGGACGCTATGCCGGGCGAGTTCTTGAAGTCGAACAAGTCCCCCCTTCTGCTTGCCAACAAATTTGGATTTTCTTGGAATCTTCCTATTTCCGATTTCAATTAAATCGCAATGAACCACTTCAGGCAGGAGAACTCATCACTTTTGATTTGGATACCAGTGGACGAATCACGGTGTTAGAACACCTTGTTTTAGAAGACACTCCCCATGATCGCTCTGAATCAACGCTAGCCCATACCGTGGCCAATCCCACTCAACAGATTTTAGAACGTCACTCTGACAATGGGGTCAATTTTCAAAACGACGCCTACCGTTGGAGACAAATCGGTAAGTCTCCCCCCCGAATGTTGAGACTCAAGCAACGTCACCGTTTGATTCAACAAGTCCGTGATTATTTTGACGCTTTAGATTTTTTAGAAGTTGATACACCCACCTTAGTCCCAACCCCTAATCCAGAAGCCCATTTTGATTTGCTTTCAACAGCGGATGATTTCCTTATCACATCACCAGAATTTCAAATGAAACGGATGTTAGTAGGAGGGTTTGAAAAGATCTACCAAATCACATCGTGCTTTCGAGGAAAAGAAATTGGGACGCACCACAACCCTGAGTTCACATTATTGGAATGGTACCGGGCCTTTGATCGGTTGGATACGCTCGCAGTTGATTTGGAACAACTCTTTACAAAAGTGGCCAAAGTGAGTTCTCAAGTGACAGACGGTTACTTGATCAGGGGAGCCAGCCAGATCGACCTATCTCCACCTTGGCCCAAACGATCGGTATTTGAATTGTTTGAAGAACACCTACACCTCGATATCTCAACCTTGCAGACTGCCGATGAGTTGAAAGCTATGGCCATAAGTCAAGGATATGGAGAGTCGGTAGATGAGGTGCCGGAACACTATGAGCAAGTATTTTTCCGGTTATGGGATCGGTTTGAAACACAGCTTGGACATGAAGCCCCGCTTTTGGTTTATGATTGGCCTCGTCCCTTGGCAAGTCTTGCTCAGCAACGAGTAGATCTCCCTAATACTGTGGAACGGTTGGAGTTGTATATAGCTGGAATGGAAATGGCGAATGGTTTTGGGGAACTGACCCATGCCACAGAGCAGCGCCGTCGTTTCGAAGAAGACCTCGACTATCGTCAAGTAATAGGAAAGGCACCCGTTCCCCTTGATGAAGTCTTTTTGAACAGCCTTGAACAAGGCATGCCGCCCAGCTCAGGAATGGCATTGGGAATCGACCGCCTAGCAATGCTATTCACAGGAGCTTCTCATATCCGAGAAGTCCTATGTTTCGCATGGGATGAACGTTAACCGACTTCGGTCTGTCCTCGCTGGATAGCAGCTAAATATCCTGAGACGACTCCTGGCAAACCTTCCAACACCGCTTCAGTGATCAACGCATGGCCGATAGAAACTTCATCAGGAACAATTTTTTCGATCAAAATGGGCAAAGTTTGACGATCTAGGTCGTGTCCTAGATGCACACGCAACCCTTTCGATTTTGCCAGGTTGGCGCATTCGATAAGATTGTCGAGAATGTTGTGATAGGAGTCCTTCTGAAATGCTTCGACAAATGCCCCTGTGTGGAATTCCACAGCATTCACCCCAAAGCTGGCCGCTAATTGTACTTGATTTGCCGTGGCATCAATAAATAAAGAGACACGTGTATCGGGTTGTAAACGTTTCACGATTTCCGGTACTTCAGTTTGCCCATCCTGCTCACTCCACCCACGGGTGCTGGTGAGTTCTCCCGGATCCACAGGAACAATGGTGAATTGGTGGACCTTATGAGCAATGACCATTTCCAATAATTCGGTTCGTAGGTCACCTTCAACATTGACTTCAATGTGCCGTTCTTGAACGATTGGCATTGCCATCAGCTTAGGTATGTCGGAAACTTTGGCATGCCGACCGTCGGACCTGGGATGAATAGTGAGTCCTTGACCGCCAGCTTCAACAGCGATTTGGGCTGCTTGCTCTATTGAAGGGAGATCATGCTCTCGTGAATTTCGGATCAATAAAATCTTGTTCAAATTTACGCTGAGTGTTGTCATTCTTTCCTTACTAAATAAATGAGTTTTTGTTAAATTTTCAGAGGTTCGCCCCAGGTCCAACCTGTAACAAACAATAGGACCAGACGACCCTTTTAAAAAATGTACACTGGATTTTCAAGGGGCAGCCTGTCCCTTTTATCTCTTGCCAAGGCTGGGCTATTTTGTTACCGATATCTTCTTACATTTTTTAAAATTTCGCTTTAACTTCAGTTAACTATCTTGCCACACTTTACTCCCTCAACTGGGGTTCGGGTAGACATTTCTGTATTTCGAAAAGCAATCAATAATGAAACGTAATTTTATCAGCATTCTGGACTGGACTACAGAGGAGATTCGAGAAAACCTTAGCTTAGCCCATGAACTCAAGACTTTGTTCCAACAACGTCAAAACCCACCCTTGCTTGATCAGAGATCGTATGCATTAATATTCCACAAAAATTCTCTACGCACCCGTGTAGCGTTTGAAGTGGGTATTTTTCAACTAGGTGGTCATGCAATTCACCTGACTGAGCATGATTTCACATTAGGCAAACGGGAAACTGTACACGATGTTGCCAAAGTGATGTCCCGCTTAGTCGACGGTATTCTAATCCGTACGTTCGATCACAAAATCGTGGTGGAATTGGGAGAACATGCAGAAGTGCCCGTGGTCAATATGCTCACCGATTGGTCTCATCCTTGCCAAATTATGGCTGATGTGTTGACGGTTCAAGAAAAGCTTGGAACGGTGGAAGGTAAAAAAATTGTTTATTTGGGAGACGGGAACAATGTGGCCCATTCATGGATCAATTTAGCAGCTCGCCTTCCAATACGCCTCTGTATTGCAACTTCCAAAGATTCACTTCCAGATATGGATCTTTTTCGCAAAGCGCAAGAGATCGGAGTTTCAGAACTCTCAATTTCGCATGACCCCCTGGAAGCCGTTCGAGAGGCAGATGTCATCTATACGGATGTATGGGCAAGTATGGGACAAAAAGACTTGGCAGGTGTGAAAGCAGATCAACTTCAAGCGTTTCAATTGAATCAACGCTTGATGGATAATGCAAAACCCACAACACTGGTCATGCATTGTCTCCCTGCCGAACGGGGTCGCGAAATTACCGATGCTGTCCTAGACGGCTCTCAGTCCGTTGTCTTGGATCAAGCAGAGAATCGATTGCATGCCCAAAAGGCGATTCTCGTCCAGTTAGATCGATGGTCTCGGCAAACCTGACGCCGGAGCCAACCCTTTCAACCTTTTGATAAAGATAAGGAGTGGTTATGCCAGAAACAGACACTTTGCCGACAAAAAACGCGATTGTACAGTTACCGGATGGGCAAACCATCGAATTGCCTGTAGTCGTCGGTTCAGAGAACGAAAAGGCGCTTGATATTAGCAAATTGAGATCACAAACAGGGTACATCACTCTCGACCCTGGGTTTGTGAATACGGGTTCTTGCCAAAGTGGCATCACGTACTTGGATGGAGAAAAAGGAATTTTAAGATACCGAGGGATTCCGATTGAACAATTGGCCGAAAAATCGAGCTTTGTAGAAGTCGCTTATTTGCTCATTTACGGACACCTTCCCAATTCCAAAGAATGGGAACGTTTCTCGTATTTGCTGACCCGCCACGCCATGCTCCATGAGGACATGAAACATTTTTTTGAAAGTTTTTCCAGCCAGGCCCACCCGATGGCTATTTTATCGGCCATGGTGGCTTCCTTATCGGCTTACTACAGCGAGGCTTCAGGTGTGGCATCTTTGGAAACGTTTGATTTGAATGCCGTTCGTTTGATTTCAAAGATCCGGACGCTCGCCGCATTTTCTTATAAAAAATCAATTGGCCAACCTTTCATCTATCCACTCGATTCGCTTTCCTATTGCGCCAACTTTCTAAGAATGATGTTCGCAGTGCCCGCAGAGGATTATGAAATCGATCCCGAGTTGGTGAGTGTGATCAATCTTTTACTAATTCTCCATGCAGATCATGAACAAAATTGCAGCACGTCTACAGTCCGTGTAGTGGGGAGTAGTCGAGCCAATATGTATGGTTCCGTATCCGCAGGCATACTCGCGTTATGGGGACCTTTACATGGAGGGGCCAATCAACAAGTGATTCAAATGCTGGAACACATTCAAGCCGATGGGGGAAATGCAGACAAATTCATCGAGATGGCCAAAGACAAAGATTCTGGGTTTCGGCTGATGGGATTTGGGCATCGAGTTTACAAGAACTATGACCCCCGGGCCAAAGTCATCAAAACAGCCTGTGATCGAGTTTTGGAAAAGCTTGGAATCCATGATCCCATGCTCGATATCGCTAAAAAATTGGAAGAACGCGCCTTGTCCGACGACTATTTTAAAGAGCGAAAGCTTTATCCCAATGTCGATTTTTATAGTGGGATTATCTATCGCGCTTTGGGTATTCCAACGAATATGTTTACAGTAATGTTCACACTAGGACGATTGCCTGGGTGGCTTGCACAATGGAAAGAGATGATGGAAGACCCCAAACAACGTATTTCTCGTCCTCGCCAAATTTATACAGGATCGAATGAGATCAACTATGTACCAATGGAGCAGCGAGGGTAAAATTTTCCCCATTTCAGGAGATCAAAATGCGAAAGGCATTCAAACATTTTTTCAAGTTTCTCAGTATTTTCATAATACTGGGTGGGTTGAGCAGTACTGCCGTGATGGCAGCCGATTCGGAGTCAACACTGAAAGTATATAAAAACTTAGGCGGAAATTTCGAATTGGTTGGCCATGATGGACACGCAGTACAATTGCAGGATTATCAAGATCAAGTGGTGTTACTCACCTTCGGTTATACCCACTGCCCTGATGTGTGTCCTCTCGGCTTGGCAAATATAGCGCAAGTGATGAAGCGTTTAGGAAATCAAGAAGAAAAGGTACAAACCATCTTTGTCAGTTTCGATGTAGAAAGAGACACACCCGATAGGCTGAAAGAATATGTCACCTACTTTCATCCCCGCTTTATCGGCTTGACAGGGTCGGAAGAACAAATAGCGGAAACGGCCATGAAGTATCGGGCAATTTACATCAAACAAGAGTCCGAATCCGCCGCAGGAACGCTTTACGCTCATACTGACTACATCTACCTGATCGACCAAAAAGGATTTTTGCGAGCACTTTACCGCACGGATAGTCCTATGGAAAAGATGGTGAATGAAATTCAGCAGGTTCTTAGTGAAGTGAAATCGTAAAGTCACATTATCAAACTCAGGACGGATGCGACCCAGAAAGCCACAAAGGAGATGAAAATGCTAAGAGACCTATTAGAAGAAAGCATTCATTTTAGCCCTAGATTGAAGCAATGGATTGGCAAAGCTGTGGGAGGTGCCTTGGTCGCAGACGGAAAAATTGATCCCAATGAAAAAGCAGAGCTGGCCAAGCTCTTTAAAGAATTTCAGCATGAAACAGAACTCATCCATTCTCTGAATTCCGCGATTGACCGGGGGGTGCCACCCATTTTGGAACCCATTAAAACGTCCCCTGCAATCAGTGAAAAGGTACTCGCGTTGATTCTTAAAATTTGTGCATCAGATTTTGAGCTTCAATTAGGAGAACTTCGCTATCTCAATCAAGTGGGACTTGCTCTCTCGATGGATGCTTCCAAACGGGTTAAGTTGATTCGATCCACTGTCCGAGGGGTGAAGTTGGAATTTTTTCGTGAAATGTTGAATGACATTTATGGGGAGGAACGCTACTGGCTCGCTTCGGTGATTTTGAAAACTATCTACGCTGATGGCAAAGTGGACCGTCGAGAGATTCCTTACTTGAACAGTGTTTTTGAACTGCTGAAAGAGAATCCTGATGAGTTGGCGTTTGTCAAAGCAGATGCTAAAAACCCTTCACTCGATAAGTTGCCAGAAGTTCATTTTGACCCTGAGTTGGCTGCACGAATTTTGAAGTATCTTTTAGAAATCGTGATGAATGATGAAGAATATGATGAACGAGAAATCAATTTCATTCATCATGTTGCTCAAAAACTTCATTTCACTGAAGAGGATGTTGAAGAGTTGACCAAGGAGATCGAACAATCGAATGTCGAATTGTCGAAGTTGTACGAGGGATAAAGGGCAGCGTAGGGTTTAACCTTTGGAAAGATGGGCTAAGTTGCCTGCATGTTGTTCCCAATTTTGTCCATCGAAGGGTTCAATAGTAAAATCTTGTAGAGAAGTCGATTCAAGACACCGAACGTTGATGCTGTACCCATCTGGGTTTGAGCGTGGAATATAAAATGGTTTGATCCCACAAGTTTTGCAAAACAGGTGCTTGGCGACGCCTGTATTGAAGGTATAGGTTGTTAAATTTTCTTCTCCTGCAATCAACTGAAATTGGGACTTGGGAACAATCAAATGCAAGAAACCACACATGTGGCACATCGAACAATTGCATTCATGGACAGTCACATCTTCAGCTGCCCGCACCTCGAATTGTATTGCCTGGCAATGGCAACTTCCTTTGTATCGTTTCATATCCAGCCCCTCTGATTTCATCCCAATAGTGTTCGGAATTGAATAAAAAATTCTGTTTCTGCTCCTGTGATTTTTTGGTCAGCTTTAATTAAATTCATCATCAAATTGCGAGCCAATTGCTTGTCATTTGCTTCTAAGGAAGAGGCCAATTCCATTGTTTTTTCTTCAAATTGGCTTTGCATAATCCCTTGAGAATTGTATCCGGCGACTTCATTGATTGTGGATTCCATAAAATCTTCTAACTCTTGAAGATCTCCTTGCCAGACTTCACGAAACGATTGATCGATCATCTCGTATTCCTCAGCATCGAAACCATCCGCATGTCCCATTATGATCATGCATCGCAAGAGATTCTTTAAATCCTGACCTGTCATCATAATTGCTCCTATCGAAGTAGAAAATTTTTAAAGAACACGGATTGTTTTACTGTGTTTGCCAAGAAGGTGTCAATCTCACTCTATATCTTCCTCAACAGTTTCGAATCCTTCTATACTGTCTCAGAAAATATTCACTCAAATCGACTGATACGGCTCTATTTATTGTTGGAGGGAAACAGGTAGGTTGATTTCCAAGGTATCTTTCGCTTCGCTGCCATCCTCGCTTTTCAAGTGCAGAGTGACACGAATCGCGAGGGGCAGACAGGGGGTATTTCCCGAAGCTCGCGAGGTCACACGACACTGATTTTCTTGAGAGTCCCACTCAGGCACCCACACATCTTGCAGCTCGTTGCTGTCAGTGGCCCGAATACTTTGTTCTAGAAATTCCAACTCGAAAAACGTGACTGCGGTGGAAAGCAATTGTTCTCGCCCACCTTCAGAGATATCGGAATCGATATAAAAATCTTCCCGCCGTTTGAAAGCCCAGGCTTGTTCGGTTTGATCAAATTCCAGAAAATAGCTCAATTCGTGCAATTCCGGATCTTTTTGGAGTTCTAAGGCCTTTGGAAAAAAACGAGTCGGGATGGCCGCATGAAAATGAATGAAGTTCACCCGCTGGCTCTCTGGTCCCGGAATTCGTTTGGAGAAGATACCGCTGTGATAATAATTGTTGTCTGAGTTTTGTGTCACGTAGTTAGCCAAGTACTGCACAGATTGTAAGTCATCCAGTACAATCTTCATCAACAGGCGTAATTCTTGGCGTGTCGAAAGTGCTTGAGTCACTTTCCGAGTGGAGGTAGATGCCGAAAAAAAGGCATTGTAGATGAGGGTTGTGATCAAGGAAAGGATCGCAATCGCAACCAGCATTTCAAGCAAGGTCACGCCTCGAGGCCTTGATCTAATTGGGTTTGATGTAAATCTCTGCATTGTAAGAATAATCACTGTTTTGTTCTCTCCACTTGATCTCCAAAGCGACCTTTCGGACAACAATGCCAGGCAAGGGCATGACATCGGAAATCTCACGGGTCCATCGCGAACCGGCCAGTGGATGATCCCCATCAAATTCGCCTTGAGCAATCGAGACAGGAGCACTCACACTGCGTTCCCATCGCACGAGTTCATTTTGAGAATACTTCATCGCTTCCCACAAATTTTGGGTAGAGGTCAGCACGAAAAGCGAACTAGAAAAGGATTGATAAAGACTCAACAGTGCCAAGGTCAAAATCGACATGGCCACCATCACTTCTAACAACGTGAAGCCTGGGCGATGGAACCAACGGCGAGAGGCCTTTGTTTGTTTAGAAAACCGCATTTTCTCCCTCTTCCAGTTTCAAGTGTCCCATAATGCTGGTTGTTCTGATGACCCAAGTTTGATTCTCTTCCAGCAGGTACATCACAAAAGGAGTGACAAATCCGGAGCTATCGATCCGTACTTCGACGGGGGACAGTTCCCCAGTTCCTAAAATGCTGGAACGAGAAAACCCCCCCGAATTGTCATCAAGAGTGAGCGAAACCTCTTCCATCTGCACTTCCTCTGGAAACGTATGGGGGCGTAAAACTTGGGGGGTGTCCAATTCGATCCGCCCTCCCTCTTTTCGCTCCAATTCGATCGAGTAGGTTTGCTCTTCGATATCGAATACAATGTAATATACATTGCGCCCCAGAATGGATTCATTACGGAGCAGTTTGATAACACGGACGAGGTGCCGTAACTCAGCTTGAGAGGGTTTTTCTAACGCAGCAAAAAACTGAGGCGCTGCCATCGTGGCGACAGCAGCGATTAGAAACACAACCACCATGATTTCAATGAGAGAGAATCCCGGCTTTGTGTCTCGCATACGAAGGGTCCTTCAACAAAATAAGAGATTAGAGATCTTTGGAACTGAGATCAGAATTTTCCTCTGTGCCGCCTTCTTCGCCATCGGCCCCATAGGACATGATTTCATAATCTTTGCCATCACTGGTGTACTGGAATTCGTTCCCCCAACCGTCTGCGGGCAAACTACCCTGTATATAGGGACCATTCCAATTTTTTGGAATCTTGCCTACTTCTGGTTTTTCCTTCAAAGCTTTCAAGCCTTGCTCCGTAGTAGGATATGAGAAGTTGTTCAGTCGGTATAAATCGATCGCCTGTTGTAAGTTTCGGATGTTGGTGGTGGTCGTATCGACTTGTGCGGTCGTCACTTGTTGAAAAACGGAAACCCCTACGATACCGGCTAAGAGTCCGATGATGATGATAACCACCATAATTTCAATCAAACTGAAGCCTCGCTTCTTTTTATTTCTTTTTTTTTGTTCCAGGATCCGTTGAGGGATTTCGTTGGTTTGTTGGGGGGCTGCATACCACATAAGTGACCTCTTTGGTGTTGAAAATTAAAAGGAATTTCTTCTTGTTATGTTTGCTATCGAAGCAATTGGTTCATATTCAGCATGGGCAATAAGATCGCTAGGGCGATGAAACCCACGACACCACCCATGACAACAACCATAATGGGTTGCAACAAGGTAGTGAGTCCGTTGATCGTATCTGAGACTTCCATCTGCATCCGATCTGAAACTTTTTCCAGCAGTTCGTCGACTTTGGCAGCTTGTTCTCCAATCGCGACTACATGACACACGTATTCCGGGAAAAAACCAGCCCGTTGCATGGCTGAAGACAACGGAATTCCCTTGTTATTCACATCGACAATGAGTTGATTCAGCTTTTTGATAAATATGTGATTCACCACTACATGTTTGGAAATTTCTAATGCACTTTTGAGATCCACACCGCTGTTCAGCAACGTTCCCAAAGTCTGGCAAAACCGCAATACCAAAACCTTAGTCGTCAGGGTTTTCAACAGAGGCAGAGTGATTTCCATCCGGTCCCAGAAGCGTTTCCCAGAAGCGGTACGCATGTAGTACGCCACACTGGAAATCGTCATAATCGTCACCCCTAGAGCGATAGCCCAGTATTCTGTGAAAAAATCAGATACGGTAATCAATATTTGGGTGGGCACAGGCAAGGCCCCTCCACGGTCTGCAAAAATGGCGGTAATTTTGGGCACTACAGAAGTCATCATGAACGCCACAACACCAATACTGAAAATCAGCATGAATATAGGATAGATCATGGCGGATTTCAGTTTGCTTTGCAGTTTTTCTTGTGTCTCATAGTAATCCGCAAGGCGTTGCATGATCATATCGAGCTTTCCACTGTTTTCTCCTGAACGAACCATACTGATGTACATTGGCGAAAACACATTGGGATAAGTTCCCATTGCTTCTGCCAAATGTTCCCCTTCGACCACCTTCGAGCGTATGTCGGACAAGATACTTTTAAATGACGCATCAGCCGTTTGTGCGATGACCATTTCTAAGGCTTTGTCATAAGGAATGGTCGCGCCCAACAAAGTTTCCAATTGTCGGGTCAGGATGGTCAACTGACGTGAATAATTACGTTGGTAGGGAACCCATTGCCGCAATCTGCTGAAGGAAGACTTGCCATCGGAGACACGGCTGCGGGGAGATGAGGAAAAGCGGCTTAATTTTATTTCTACCGGATAGAGATTATTGGACCGTAGATATTGCCTGACATCACTTTCGGTGGTGGCGTCATAGGACCCTTTGTGTGTTTCTCCATCAGCGCCAAAGGCTCGGTATTGAAAAATAGGCATGATCGCTCCTGTTTTCAATTTTAAGGATTCGCAGCCTGTTGGGTTTTACTGTGTTTTACTCGGTTGCGTCGACTTTTTTGATATTTCCACACCGCACGATTGTGCGATTTCAAGTTGGTCGAAAACTGACTTGTGCCATCACCCTTAGCCACAAAATACAAATACTTGACCTCTGCGGGCGCTAAAGTGCTTTCAATGGAAGCTTTGCCTGGATTGCAAATAGGACCAGGGGGCAGCCCTGCAATCGTATACGTGTTATAGGGGGTCGGCGTTCTCAGATGCTTTCTTGTTAAGTTCCCATCAAAATTTTGAATCCCGTAGATCACAGTAGGATCACTTTCCAGGCGCATTTTTCGTTTCAAACGATTGTGAAATACGGCAGAAATCAAAGGGCGATCTTCGCCACGTCCCGTTTCTTTTTCAATAATCGATGCCAGCGTTAGGACTTCATAATCGGTCAATCCTAAGCTTTTGGCTTTTTGTCGATGCTCCTCGGTATAATTCTGATTGAACTGTTGAATCATGGTCCGCAAAATATTGAATTCTGATTCCGATCTAGGGAAAAAATAAGTCTCTGGAAACAAGAACCCTTCTAGGCTGGAGGGTTTTGGCGTAATATCAATGTATTGGAGGAGGCTCGGGTCTGATTGTAGCTCCAGATATCGAGCCTCTGTTCCTAGCTGGGCTGCTGCCAACCGGGTGGAAATTTCCCGATAATTCAGTCCCTCGGGAATCGTGATGCGATACAATCGTGAACGTCCAGCAACGAGGTGTTCTAACATCTGGTCGGGAGTCCACGAAGCTTGGACCTGATATTCACCGGCCTTAATCTGAGAAGCGACTCCCCGCCAAATTGCTAATGCTTGAAAATACTGTGGGCGATCTACCAATTGGTGCTCTTCTAGGATTTGAACAATCTGATGGAAAGAAGCGCCTTTGGGAATGTGGATGATTTTGGAGGACTGGGTAGAATGACTCGTGATAGGGGTGCGGAGATACAAAAAAGTTTGATGCGCGGTAAGGCCACCGAGTAAAAGGCAGATTCCCAAGATTCCTAGAACTGCTTGCACAGCTCGTTTTTTCATAAGGGGGGTCATGAGCATTTTTTTTGGGGAGTGTTCCACAAACGCAACATGCCGGCAAACTCAGCATCAATGACATCTCCACACAAAACCATCTGTTGGAGAATACTTTTTATGACCGGGTTCTTTTCCACGGCTTCTTGAAGTTCTTCACTCATTCGCAATTTCGCATGGAAGCGAGCTTTGGAAGCGAGCACATCGCTCAGATTCAGATCGATTTGCCCTTCAACAATACCTTCTAAGGCACCCGTGAGTTGGATTTTTCGGATCACAATACTTTCTCCATAATCTGCCTCTACCACGACTTCCGGAAACTGAAGCGGTGGAAGTTCCATACCTGCTAACGGAGAGCCTTCCACATCTTTCAAACTCAGTTGCACCCCCTCAATTTTGCCTAATATTATTCCTATCGGCAACTGCTCTTCCTGTGTAGCCAACCCTCGCAGATTTTGTATGCTTGCAAACATACGAGTTACTTTGCCCCGGACATTCACAAACTCATTCAGATTCACTGCCGGAATGAAACCCACTTCGACATTTTCAATGGCAACCCCCAATTTGTCTGGGTCTTCGAACTTCCAAGTTGCGAGCACTTTTCCCCCATAGATATCAGCTCGCGCTCCAAGTGATCGATTAAACACGTTTGGCAACACATTGATTTGAAAATCGTTGACAACAAACAGTTTGGAAATTGGCAGAGAAGGTGGAGCGATCAATGCCATATGGGGGACACGAATACTTTGTAACCCGTACAACCGAATAGGATCGATTTGAGTTTGAACTCCAGTTTGGTTCGCGATTTGTCGCTCGATATAACGAGACAGGGTTTCTCCGGGAAACGCATGTTCCAACCCTAAAAAGAAGGCAAAGTATGCGAGCACACAGGAAACACACAGCAAAACTAGCCGCCGTAGCCACCTTTTCATGAAAAAACGGACAAAAATATTAGGCGAGGTTGAATCAGGCATGAGAACAGACCAATGGGATGTTTGATCGAGTGAGGGGCATAACGCGAGGCAAGTGGTCAACCGTTATTTTGTTTATACACGCGAAAAGAAATACGGATCAATTTGGAACCAGGACTCGTGGTGACTTCCATTTGCTCGACTAAAACAACCGGTTTATTATTTTCCAAAAAGTATAGCATGTCAAACATCTGGTCTAAGTTGATTCGGTCTAGACGCACTTGGACACCTTCCGTGCCTTCTGGAGCATTGGAAAGAGGATTCAATTGAAGTTGTTCTTGTAATCCAATACGGCGTGCACCGCTCTCTAGAAAAGAACTCAACGGTTCTTTAATGACAGGCAGGTTGGGATGCGCACTGAGTCGTAACCACTCCTGTTCTAGGTTCTCTAGATGCCCCAATTGGCGCTGTCGGGCCGTTAGTTGGGTGTTCAACTGAGATGTATAGCTTTCCAATTGTTGCACCCCAAAATATCCAAAAAGCCCTACTGCCAGAACCAACATAATGGCAATCAGCACTTTCTCACGGGTGGATAGCTCCATGATCTCAAGCTCCTTGTCCTAGCCATGATTCAAATTGAAATTCTAGTTTCCGCTGAAGACGGTCTGTACGAATCAACGTTAATAACATCCGATCTCCAGCGCGGACCAAATTTCCGGCATGTTGGCCCGTGAGTGTTAAGCTCACCGCATCGTATTGGTAGTAATCATCGTCCAAAATACTCAGTGGTACAAAACACTCGATATTGGGTTCCTCCAATTCAATAGCTATGCCGGAAGCGTCTGGGTTGAGTACTTTCGCGACCAAGGAATGACCCACATAATTCTCCATAAAAATGACCCGGATCAAATCAAAACTTTGCCGTTCGGCTATTTCAGCACGTCGTTCCTGATGCGACAAAAAATCAGCAATCTCTGATGAAACAGACAGTGCTTTCACAGCTTTATTCTGCTTTTTTGTATGTATTTCAGCTTTCAAAGCTCGATGAACGATCAGATCTGGATAGCGCCGAATGGGGGATGTGAAATGTGTATAGAATTCAGCAGCCAATCCATAGTGCCCTTCATTTTCAGTACGATAACAAGCCAGAGCCATACTTTTCAATAGCAAGAGTTGCATTTGTTCACTATTGGGATTGCCCTGGATTCGTTTCAGCATTTCATTAATCTTTTTGGGATTTTGTAGCTGCCCCACATGCATCGATACCCCAAAATACCACAAGGTTCGCTGTACTTTCTCCAGTTTGAATACATCGGGTCCTCCATGCACTCGATACAACGCAGGCAACTTCTTTTTGACACAATGTCTTGCCACTGTTTCGTTTGCTTCCAGCATGAATTGTTCGATCAATTTCATGGAAACGGACTGATAACTCTTGTGAATCCCCAGCAACTCTCCATCTGGGCCAAATTTGGCGGAATAGTCAGGAAATGAGAATGCAATCGCTCCACGCCGATTGCGTTTCTTTTCTAGGATCTTGGCAAGCTGATGCATGATCGTTAAATTCGCTTGAATCTCCTTTTTCCGAATGGACGAGGGCTTGCTTTCTAGATAAGCAGCCACATCTTCATAGACCAAACGTGCTTTGCTTCGGATCACACTTTCATAAATTCGATAATCTTGCACTTCCCCCTGCGGGTTGATTTCCATTTCACACGTGAGTGTCAACCGGTTGACTCCTGGCTTTAAACTGCACAAGTTGTTGGAAAGTGATTCTGGCAACATCGGAATCGCATGGGTGGGAAAATAAACGCTTGTTCCCCGTGTATAAGCATCACGATCAATCGGTTGTTCGGAACGTACATAATGGGCCACATCTGCAATGGCAACGTAGAGCCGATAGTTGCCTGATTCCAATTTTTCCACAAATACCGCATCATCAAAATCACGGGCAGTCTGACCATCAATCGTCACAAATCCTAAGTCTCGTAGATCCTTGCGGCCTGAATTCGGCTGAAATACTATGCGTTGCGAAAAACCTTCGGCCTGATTTAATGCTTCCTTAGAAAAAGTAGTGGTGATGCTATTTTCTGCCACAATGATATCAAATGCCAACTCATCAACCGAATCGACTGAAAGCACACGCAGGAGCTTGCCTTGTAAATCACGTTCTTCTTTTTCTGGAGCGATCAAGGCGACTTCCACAAAATCTCCATGTTGAGCTTCTGCTAAGTCATTTTCTGGTAAAATGACGACAGCAGGTAAACTGGAATTTTCATTGAGAGGCATCGCCAACACGGTGCGTTTTCCACGAACCAATCGAGCCAGGAATAGCTTCACACTCCGTTCCACAATTCGCACAATGCGTCCTTTGGTCCGGCCTTGACGAGCGAGACTTCGAGACTGGAAGAGTGAAACTTCCACCCGATCCCCATTCATTGCATTCAACTGATCTTCTTCAGGAACAAAAATATCGCGTTGGCCTTCACCGATGTATACGAACCCATACCCCTTAGAGGCTTTGGAAAAAACACCAATCAAATTATTAGGATCGGACTTTGAAAAAGGAGACGAACTGGAAGAAGGTTGAGAAGTGGTATCGGTTGAGAGAGATGGTGAATCCGTGTCGGAAGCTTGGGCGGTTTTGGGAGCAATTAGAAATTTTTCAGAACGGTGTATCAGGTTGCCTTTGATCACCATCTCATACAACATTGCTTTGAGCTTGGAATATTGCTTTTTGCGAATTCCCAAACGATGGCGGATTTGTTTTCCGGTGAGAGGAACCGAAGATTGTTCCAAAACTCGCAAGACGGCTTTCTTTTTTAGTCCCATGCTTCAGCTCAGAAAATGTCAGTGAAATATTTATAATTTCAGTCGGATGCTGACTAGCGTTGCGAGCAGTGGGGAGCGTCGCGCGGAAGGATGGTGGCCAGACCTGGAATCGAACCAGGGACACGAGGATTTTCAGTCCTCTGCTCTACCGACTGAGCTATCTGGCCACACATTGGAAGAAGTAAGGCAAGCTGAACAACAAAGCGAAGACGGCTTGGTGCCGAAGAGGTGACTCGAACACCCACGTCCTTTCGGACACTAGAACCTGAATCTAGCGCGTCTACCAATTCCGCCACTTCGGCTAGTGCTGTTCAACAAAAAAGAGAGAAGATATAACACTGTTTGTAAAAATCAACCCTAAAATTTTAATGAAACGGTTCAGGAGAAAATTTATGCCAGAAACCCAACTCTTTCGTTTTTCTATTGATCGCGGAGGCACCTTTACCGACATCTATGCAGAAGTTCCTGAAGAACCTGGCTACCGAGTGATGAAACTCCTTTCAGAAGATCCAGATCACTATGAAGACGCTCCACGAGAAGGAATTCGAAGGATTTTGGAAGCCTGCTTGAAGCGTCCGATTCTGCCCCGCGACATCGATGCACAACCCATCGAATGGATTCGAATGGGAACCACGGTTGCTACCAATGCGCTCCTGGAACGCACAGGCGCACGGTGTGCTTTATTGATCACGCAAGGATTCCGCGATCTGCTACAAATTGGAAACCAAAACCGCCCTCGCATTTTCGATTTGGAGATACGGAAACCTGAATTGCTCTATGAGCGTGTCATTGAAATTCAAGAACGAATACGGATCGTTCCACAAAATGCTCTGTCTTCCAAACATTCGATGAATCAAGAGCCAACCAATGAATCGATTTCATTGGTACAGGGCGTGACGGGAGAGACCGTTGAAATCCTACAAAAGCCAAATTTGGAGGCGATCCGTCAAGAATTACAAGCTCTTTTGGACACCGGCATTCGTAGCATTGCTGTGGTGTGTTTGCATGCCTATGCTTATCCAGAACATGAACAGCAGATTGGACAACTTGCTGAAACCATGGGGTTCACTCAAATTTCCCTTTCTTCTGAAGTTATGCCTCGCGTGAAGATTGTTGGCCGTGGTGATACGACGGCTGTCGACGCTTACTTAGCCCCTCATATTCGGCGTTATATCGAGACCTTCCGCTCGGGTTTTTCCGATGGGCTGCAAAAGACCAATTTGCTGTTCATGCGCTCTGATGGAGGTTTAGCACAAGCGAATCATTTTACAGGAAGTAAAGCCATTCTTTCCGGTCCTGCAGGTGGTGTGGTGGGGTATGCCATGACCGCTTTCCATGAACAAACCCAACAACCGGTCATTGGTTTCGATATGGGGGGCACCTCTACCGACGTTTCTCGTTATGATGGACATTATAGCTTGGTGCATGAAACGGAAACAGCAGGAGTCCGGATTCAAGCTCCACAATTGGATATCATCACAGTCGCTGCCGGAGGAGGATCGCGTTTATTTTTCAGAAACGGCATGTTTGTCGCCGGACCAGAATCCGCGGGGGCGCATCCGGGGCCAGTGTGTTATCGAAAAAATGGATACTTGGCTGTCACCGATGCCAATCTATTGTTGGGACGGCTTCTGCCTGAGTTCTTTCCTAAGATTTTTGGAATGTCGGGGGATCAACCCTTGGATTACGAAGCGACTCGTCATGCCTTTGAAATTCTACAACAGGAAATCAATCGCTGGCAAAAGGAACAGAATGAACCGGAAATGTCTGTCGAAGAAATTGCGTATGGGTTTTTACAAGTTGCTAATGAAGTGATGGTACGCCCCATGCGTGAGATTTCAGTCATGCGGGGCTATGATATCAAAACCCATGTTTTGGCTTGCTTTGGAGGAGCGGGTGGTCAGCACGCCTGTGCGATTGCCCGGAGTTTGGGGATTACAAAAATCCATATCCATCGATTTGCAGGAATCCTCTCTGCGTATGGGATGGGACTTGCCGATGTGACTCATGAACAGCAAGAGCCGGCTTCGGGCGTTTATCAGCAGGAAACGCACCCGTTGTTCCAAAAACGGCTGGATCATTTGGCCCAACAAGCCTCTCAAGTTTTAGCCGGGCAAGGGTTTGTTGAAGAACAGATCCAAGTGTTGCGTTATCTCAACTTGCGGTATCGCGGCACTGATACCGCATTGATGATTCTAGAGCCTCCACAAGGCGACTATGCAGCGGAGTTCCGTATACAATACCGTCGTGAGTTTGGGTTTGAACTCGCGAATCGTGAAATCCTAGTCGATGATGTCCGAGTGAGAGCGATTGGACGTTCCTCTCGTTTGAAAGCAATCACGATTCCCTCCAAAGCAGAATCCACCCCTCCTGTTGCAGAAACGTCCTGCTACTTTGCAGGAGGATGGCAAACCGTTCCTGTTTTTGAGCTAAGCGAGTTGGGAGCAGGGGAAACCATTGTAGGTCCTGCCATCTTGTTACATGACACCTCAACCATTGTGATTGAACCCGAATGCACGGCTCAGATCACGCCCACCGGCGATGTAGAAATCGATGTGAAAGTCTTGGATGCCTCGGCTTTTAAAACCCATGTGGATCCCATCCAACTCGCCATTTTCAGCAATTTGTTCATGTCGATTGCAGAACAAATGGGACGCACACTGCAACGCACTGCCATCTCAACGAATATCAAGGAACGTCAAGATTTCTCCTGCGCCATTTTTGACCAAACCGGAGGTTTGGTGGCCAATGCTCCCCATCAACCCGTGCATTTGGGTGCCATGAGTGAAGCGGTTCGACAACAGGTACGAATGCATGGTGAACAACTCCAGGAAGGGGATGTCTTGGTGACGAACCATCCGATTTCTGGGGGTAGTCATTTACCCGACATCACGGTCATTACCCCGGTGATGCAAGACGGCAAACCTATTTTTTTTGTTGCCAATCGAGGACACCATGCCGACATCGGAGGCATTTCTCCAGGGTCGATGCCACCATTTTCCAGAACCTTGGAAGAAGAGGGGGCCTGCATCGAAACGTTCAAACTCGTAAAAAATGGAGTGTTCCAAGAAGAAGGAATCATTGAATTGCTACAAGCACCATCACGCCTTCCAAGACAAACGGGGCAAGCTCCGATCAGTGGCACCCGTACCTTGGCAGACAATCTTTCCGATCTCAAAGCGCAAGTGGCTTCTAACCAAAGAGGAATCGATCTGTTTCGAGAGATGATTGAGACCTATTCCTTAGAAGTTGTGCAAGCTTATATGGGGCATATCCAGAATCACGCAGAAGCGGCTGTGCGGACGATGCTGACAGATCTCGCGAAAACGTGGAGTGCTCCTTCGGACCAGTCGGTTTCGGTTGGATCGGCTTCGGTTGGATCGGTTTCGGTTGGATCGGCTTCGGTCGAACCGGCTTTGGTTGGATCGGTTTCGGTCGAATCCAAAGATTATCTGGATGATGGAAGTCCGATTGCTTTGAAACTGACCATTGATCCGGAGACAGGAGAGGCTTCCTTCGATTTTTCCAATACCGGTTATGAAATATGGGGGAACTGCAATGCCCCACGAGCGGTCACGCATTCCGCGATTTTGTATGCGCTGCGTTGTTTGATCCAACAGGAAATTCCGCTCAATCAAGGCTGCCTGAATCCAATTCAGATCCTCATTGAGGAAGGTTCATTGCTCGCTCCGTCTGCCAAAGCCGCTGTGGTCGGAGGGAATGTGTTGACTTCCCAGCGGGTGGTGGATGTGATCTTAAAAGCCTTTGGAGCTGCCGCTGCATCACAGGGGTGTATGAACAATCTGACCTTTGGTAATGCAAATTTTGGCTATTACGAAACCATCGGAGGGGGCGCTGGAGCAGGGCCTCATTGGCATGGACAATCCGGGGTTCATACCCACATGACCAACACACGGATCACCGACCCCGAAATCTTAGAACGACGCTATCCTGTCTTGCTGCGGGAATTTTCCATGCGCCCTAATTCGGGAGGTAGCGGTCGCTTCTGCGGAGGCAATGGACTGATTCGTGAGATCGAGTTTTTGGAACCATTGAATGTCGCTATCCTCTCAGAGCGTCGTGTCTATTCGCCTTATGGATTGCAAGGGGGGCAATCAGGAAAACAAGGTCGAAATGTGCTGATTCGAACAACAGGGCAAGTGCTCAACTTAGGTGGCAAAAACGAAATTCAAGCCCATCCAGGAGACCGAATTCGTATCGAAACGCCAGGAGGAGGAGGCTTCGGAATAAAGCACACAAGCGATCAATCCAGTCAGCACAATGAGGCGGAATGATGGCCTGTTTTATACCCCATTCTGGCTTGCAGCAGTCGCTACAAGCAATCTTAACAAAAGCTTTCAATCGCTTTTCCTGGCTCACTCCAGAACGTATTTCTGTCACTTGGTTGGTGGATGAACCGAGAAACCTCGTCGGAGCAAATTACCAGGGAGATCGTTCCTTTCTCCACCGCGATTTGGATCCCTCAGCGGTCGCTCAAATTCCTCAAGAATCCAATCAAATCCACGGATTTTTCGGTGAAGCCCTCCCCCCCACCACGGAGTATTAGTCCAAAGCGGGGATCACCTCCCAAACCTGCCATGATGCGGCCTCTGTGAAGCTTCCAGGGGTCCCTCCTTATGTGCTTGTCGTATTTACCCACGGGGACTCATCTCGATCAGAAACAATCCTGCCCTTTATTTCTCAATTGGTGAGAGATGCTATGAAATCTTGGTGCATTTGAACTTTTGGGTCGTGGTTGTTTTTGACCCACCCCACCTTCCCCGCTCAAGTCTCAAGAAAATCTGCCGATAGTTAGAAACGGGAGCCTCCGGCCTTCCCGCTTTTTCAACCTCGGCAGTCTTTGGAGAGACGAATGAGCCTCAAAATCAACCACAATGTGCATCAGCAGCAAGCGGTACGGCATGTCCAGGAGACCTCCCAGGCCTTGTCGATCAATAACGACCGCTTGAGCTCCGGCGTGGCAGCGGATGCGGCAGTGGATGGTGGGGCCGTCGTCTCGCTGACGGAACGACTCCGAGCGGATATTGCAGGGTTTGATCAAGCGCTCCAGAATACAGAAGCTGCCAACAGCATGATCCAAGTGGCCGAGCAAACGTTGGTGGAAGTCAACAGTCGAATTCAGCGCATCCGAGCGCTCGCCGTGAAAGCGTCTGACCAAGCCGTACAAGATGATCGGTCGCGAGAGGCGATCCAGCACGAAGTCGAAGCGTCATTGACAGCGATTGACCGAATTGCCCGAGATGCCACATTCGGTTCAAAGCGTTTGTTTGATGGATCCTCAGCGATGAAGGCGTTCATGGAAGGGGAAGGTTTCAATTTTGTAGAAGGGGTGGCGCTCTCCGATCTGAAACTGAACACGCCGACCCAATTGACGATGCAACAACCTGCCACTCGGAATACTTCCTTGGGTGCTATTTCGTTTTCAGATGTATTGGACCACCAGGAAAAAATCATTATCTCGGAAGGTAATCAACAAGCGATATATGTGGTGAATCCCGACAAAGGAGAGGATGAAAATTTGAAAGGACTTCAAGATACAGTTCGTAATGCGGGTGTGGATGTGGCCGTGACCTTGGATGGAGGAGCGTTGCGCGTCACACACAACCAGTTCGGAAGTCGTCATATTTTCCGGGTGCAGAGCCAAACCCCCGGACTACTCGCCGGTGGGGATGATGAAAACACCCAAGCTCGGATCCGTCAGGATGTGGAAGAAGGGTCTTTGGAGAGAGATCGAAACACTGAATTCCTCCAAGACGCGGCAGAAATCGGAATCGATGCGGCTACCGGTACCTCCTTGCCTCTGTTGATCGTTAAAAACCTTCCTTTTGTGAAAGGCGTTCGAGACGACTTACTCGATGCGGCGGAACAAGGGTTGGATCAGTTTCGTAAAACTGCATTACAAAACCTACGACTCTTGACAGATTTCAATTTCATCACCCCCAGCAAGTTTGCTTTGCAGCCACAAGCGATTATCCGTCTGAATCAATCGGAGATTGTCGACTTTTCCATTTCCAATGCCAATTTGGCTGAAGACATCAACACTCTGTCACTTGGGGATATGGCGGAAAAACTCATCAATCAAATGGATGCCAACGCAGTGATCGGAGCCGATGACGACCGCACGGCTCGCGATAAAGTGGAATTGGTCCTCCGTGAACTAGGAACAGAGATGGGCAACCGACTGGCTACCCAAGTCAACCGGTCCCTCAAAATTTTAGTGGGTAAAGAACAGGTAGAATCTTTGACCACGGCCATCCGCAAAGGCATCCCGCAGCTATTGACCAGTTCGTTCATCACCTCGGGCTTACGTGAAGTTGGTCAGGATTTGCCAGTGAATGCCACCAATGCAGAGGCCTTGGATTACGTGATGGAACGTTTCCCTGACTTCATTGATGATTTTCCCATTCGAGATCGTTTGGAAGATGTGATTGGTATCCTCAATCCAGCCCTAGAAAACGGAGGTGTGCCGTTGGATGATTTCGTGGTGTCTTCCGATACACCGGACAGCCATTTTGTTAACAATGGTCGAGACGTGATTGGTTTCTTTGAAAATGAACTCGGTGTGGGCGATGGTAGATTCATTACAGGAACCCGCAAATTCCAAGGGGTCGTGATTCGCTTCGATGGTGATTTGGAACCCGGTGATAAAATCGATGGATCGATCACCGTCACGGATCCCGGTTTACGCTTCCACGTGGGCAACCTAGAAGATCAGCAGGCCTTGTTTGGTCTACCCAACATCGACACCACTCAGTTGGCTCGCGATATTAAAAACGGCAGCAGTTATAGCAGTCTTGCAGACCTCGACTTTTCCTCAGCCAGGGGGGCTTCCGATGCCATTCCACTGCTCGACGCCGCGAATCAACAAATCACCCAATTGCGGGGATTTTTGGGATCTTTCGGAGCTGCCCTTCGTTCCAATGCGACCAGCCTCAGAGGACAAGTGGAAGGCACGATGAAAGGAGAACGTCAAATTGCAGGAACCGACTACGCCGCAGAAGTCACCAGCCAAGTCAAAAACCAAATTCGTCTCGACCAACAAGGAGCTGTGATCGCTCACAGCAACTTGATGCCGGAAAATATCTTACGACTCCTGCAAACCGCATAGGAATTATTCTAAATGGGATGGAAAATCAGGAACCAGGTGGGATTTTTTCAGTTTCCGGCGAGTGCTCCAAAATTGGAGTTGGCCTTGTTGGTCGCATAACCAAAACTCTTGGGCACCTGCTTGAAAGTAGAGTCGCTTCTTTGCCATCAATTCTTTTTGAGTATTGCTGTAAGATACGATTTCTACACACAATTCAGGCGCAATAGAGGCTTCGAAATCATCTTGGACCTCCTTCCAACGTTTTTCGGAAAACCAAGCCACATCAGCCACTTTCGTACTATCAGAAGTCAGGATCGCACATTCCGTAATGACCTCACCGTGTGTCAATAATGACTGGAGAAGAAAACCGATTTTACTCTGAAATCTTCCATGATACAGCTTCGCCGGACTCATAATGAGCTGTCCTTTCGCATTGAGTTCGATTTTGTAGGGGAGGTTTTGAAATTTGGGATCGCTACAGACTTGTTGCCAATTCATGGAGTCTCCATAAGTCGTAAGAAATAAACATTGTTTTTCATAATGATAACGCAATTGACGACCAGTTCCTAAAAACTTTTTTAAGTAGAGTTGACAGCTAATAACTTATCGATATATTAACAGAAAGTTGAGGCTAAGGAATCTTAATTCATAGGAAGCAATATGCCATCAGGACGCCCTCCTAAAAAACCGTTTAAACCCAAAAATCTGGCTCGTGTGGAAAAGTTGAAAGCATTGTCGGGTTGCAAAACAGATCTCGAATTGGCTGAATTTTTTGGAACGACGCAACCCCAAGTATCCCGGTGGAAGCGCGTGGGGTTTGATAAATCGATTCGTAAAATTATCGATTTCTTGATCGATGAAGTGGATCGATGAAAGCCTCTCATGGAACAAAAAATAGTTGGATTTCATCAGGATGAAGAAGGGGATTGGGTTGCAGATTTGGAGTGCGGACATGGCCAACATGTGCGCCATAATCCACCCTGGGTGTACCGGAGTTGGACATTGACAGAAGCAGGTCGGCAAGCCAAATTAGGACAGAGGCTCCATTGTGTGAAATGTGAATCGGCTACACAGAAGTACGAATAGAACGAATATGCCAACAGTTTCTATGGGGAGGAAGATGTGTACGATTTCTATATGTTGGAAGATCATTCGAATCAGCTTAATAGGAGGACTTTTAACGGTAGGGAGTTTGCTTTTGATTCAGGGACAAGCTTCCGCACAAGCCGAACATTCGACTCCCAAAGAAGAACCGCTGGTGGTCGGACGAGACGTCGGCACCTGGATGGACAACCCGCGAGTGGTGAATGGCCGAATTATCACATTGAATTTATTCAGCCCTTTGTTGGATCGCCAAGTCGTAGTGTATGTGTATTTGCCCTTGGACTACAATGAATCTTCTTATCGGCGTTATCCGGTTTTATATCTCCACGACGGGATTGATCTTTTTTCAGGCAATCGGGGACGGCCCTTGAAATACCAGATTGATGACCCGATGGGATGGGATATTGATATCACGCTAGATCAGATATTCAAAAAAAATGCAGGCAAGGCGTTTTTGGTAGTCGCCATTGATTCGATCAATCGGGTTGAAAATTTTTCGCCTTGGGAATGGAATCCTTCCCATTTTGCCGAAGGGCGTCAATATATGGATTTCATTGTCCACACCTTGAAGCCTCACATTGATAAAACCTTCCGAACTTTTCCAGATCGAGAAAATACCGCCATGATGGGTAGTTCTTTTGGGGGGGTCATTTCCTTGTATGGGGGAATCAAATACCCTCGAATTTTTTCGAAAATTGGTATGCTGTCTCCGGTGTTGATTGATGCCATTTTAGGTGATGTGTTGAAAAACTACATCATGATCCGAGGTAGCATCGAAGACATGCGCATTTACATGGACATGGGCAGTATTGAAGGAAACGAAATGATTGAATCGACCCAAAAGGTGAAGCACGCCTTATTGGCAAGTGGTTTTTCGGAACATGAAGTGGAGTTTGTACTGGTGCCGGGGGGTTCCCATCGACACTCTTCCTGGAAACAGAGATTTCCCCAAGCCTTGGAATGGTTGTTCCAATAAGAAGTGGAGAAGAGGTCTGTATTGCATCTGCTCTACTTGATGCAGACTAGTTTTCGGAGTAATCTGAGGGCCACTTGACGTTTCCGTTTTGAGTTATTTTGATTTGAGTGACCGCTAGCTACAAAAGAGGTGCTTATGTCCGATGAACATGAAATCATTCATGATACCACTCCCTTTTCTGAATCCTATGAAGAAGACATCTCGGAAGAATCCACCCACCCCCATGAAGGAAGTTCTTTAGAAGAGTCCCCCCCTCCAGAAAACGCCATAGTACTGGCTACAGAAGTGTTCCCGGAAATTCTTCCCATCTTTCCCATTTATGAACGGCCGGTTTTTCCAAAAATGCTCAGCCCCATGGTGGTGCTTGATGAGGAATCGAAAGAAATCCTCGCCCCTGTTCTGAAAAACGACGAAAAATATTTAGGCCTCGTGTTGGCCAAAAATCCAGGAACGCACCCTAGAGAAGTAGCGAAAGGCAGTGACGACCTGTATCAAGTGGGTACGTTAGGAAAAGTCATCCAAATCCAGCAAGCCGAACCCTCGGAACCGATTCATTTGATGGTCCAGGTATCGAGCCGTTTTCAAATCAAAAAAATGCTATCCGGATTTCCTCATTTCCGGGCAGAAGTTTCGTATTGGCAGGAAGTGGATATGGCCATGAATGAGGAACTGAAAGCGTACTCCGTTTCGATCATTGATTCGATTAAAGAAATCGTACAAATGAAGCCGCTGGTTCGTGAAGAATTGAATCTGTTGATGAGCCGATTGAACATCAACGATCCGGGGACTCTGGCCGATTTCGCGGCTTTCATGACCACGGCATCAGGAGAAGAGTTGCAGGATATTTTGGAAACTCGCAGCATTCGTTCACGTATTGAAAAGGTGTTGATTTTGCTGAAAAAAGAAATCGAGATTTCCAAAATCCAAGTGAAAATCAACAAACAAATTGAAGAGCGGCTTTCCTCTCAACAGCGTGAATTTTTCTTGAAGCAGCAGCTGCATGAGATCAAAAAGGAATTGGGGATCACCAAAGAAGACAAAGAAACCGAAGCGGAAAAGTTCCAAGAACGGATTGCGCAACTCAAACTCAGCCCCGAAGCTCAAGAGCGGATCAATGAAGAGCTGGAAAAGCTCCAATTGCTCGAACCCTCTTCTCCGGAATTCAATGTGACCCGTGCTTATTTGGATTGGTTGACGATTCTTCCATGGGGTAAATTCAGTCGCGATAAATACGATCTCAAACGCGCCTCCCACATCTTAGACACCGATCACTATGGATTGAAAGATGTCAAAGAACGCATCCTAGAATTCATTTCCGTGGGCAAAGTGAAGGGGAACTTGTCGGGATCCATCATCTTATTGGTCGGGCCTCCTGGGGTGGGCAAAACTTCGATTGGGCAATCCATTGCCAAGAGTGTGGGACGTAAATTTTATCGATTTTCTTTAGGTGGGATGCGAGACGAAGCTGAAATCAAAGGCCACCGACGAACCTACATTGGGGCACTTCCGGGCAAATTCATCAATGCTGTCAAAGTTTGTAAGACGGCCAATCCGGTCATCATGTTGGATGAGATCGATAAAATCGGAGCGAGTTTTCAGGGCGATCCTGCCTCAGCGCTCCTCGAAGTGTTGGATCCGGAACAAAATAAGGATTTTCTGGATCACTATTTGGACGTGCGTTTTGACCTTTCCAAGGTGCTGTTCATCTGCACTGCAAACCAACTGGAAACCATCCCCAGTCCCTTGCTGGACCGGATGGAAGTGATTCGTTTGTCCGGCTACATTTTGGAAGAAAAATTAGAAATTGCCAAACGTCATCTCATTCCCAAAAACATCAAGCTACACGGATTGGCCAAATATAAAGTGGCCATCATGGATGAAGCCTTGCGGGAAATCATCGATGGCTATGCCCGTGAGGCAGGGGTGCGGAGTTTGGAAAACACCATCAAGAAATTGATGCGCAAAACGACCAAACAGATCGTCGAATCCAAAGTGAAGGAAGTGACTATCCAACCAGAAGATCTCTCAGACTTGCTAGGCAAACGCACTTTTGCAGAAGAAAAACTGTATCAAACCCCACGAGTCGGTGTGGTTACGGGGTTGGCTTACACGACTTTAGGAGGAGCCACACTGTATATTGAAGCCTCTAAAGTCACAGCTAAAAACCCGGGATTCAAACAAACAGGTCAGTTGGGAAAAGTGATGGTGGAGTCTTCTGAGATCGCCTACACGTATGTGCGTTCCATCTTCAGCGATCATCCGAGAGGGCAGAAAATGTTTCACAATCATTTTATCCATCTACATGTGCCCGCAGGAGCCACTCCCAAAGATGGCCCGTCCGCAGGAATCACGATGGCGTGTGCACTGTATTCTCTGGCGATTGATGTGCCTATCAAAACCGACTTGGCCATGACCGGAGAACTCACGCTCACCGGACTCGTCATGCCCATTGGAGGGGTGAAAGAAAAACTCCTTGCGGCTAAACGTTCTAAAATCGCACACATCATCTTTCCTGCGGACAATCGGGCCGACTTTGATGAACTGGAAGACCACATCCGAGAGGGCATCACCCCTTACTTTGTGGAGTCTTTTCAGGAAGTTCTCAACATTGCATTTCCTGAAGAAACGAACCCTGACACAGTGGAAAGCGGATCATCAGACCATTAACGTCGACATGACAGGGTAAAATCGATCACAGCTCGGTAGTGCTCATTAAATTTTTTCCCTTGGTATAACCAATAGGAATCGAGCCGCATCCCCTTGACTTCAAATTGAGGTCGCGGATCATTAGGGCACTCCCGGCGGGCTTCTACATAGAGAACATAGTGGTCACCGGATTCAATTTGAGCCGCTAATTTTTCGGCAACTTGAACAGCGGCTGTTCGAGTGGGTTGAGGCTCTGTAGTGATGCGGTCACGCAAGCCCGTAACCAGGCTTTGCGCAAACCCCACCTGTATACCAAATATTAGAATAAATATGCCAGAAAGTAGTAATCCTTTCATAAAATCTCCTTTTCTTATTCTTAAGGTTTATTCTATCAAGTTGAATAAATAGCGTTTATTCGCTTCACACTTTTGAATATAGAGAAAGGGCCCTTTGATTTCTTGAAGCTACTTCCAAAGTTTTTGAAGATTCTTGCTTTGGTTCTGGTACCAAACAATTGTTTCCTATGCAGTCGATAGGGGGGAAAAAACATTACTATAAATCGGATGCGATCTTTGTGGAGGCTGTACCGAAGGTGCAAAAAGATTGAAAATTGCACCGAGTTACGAAGAATAAGGCATAGGCTTGTAATCCAGCAGGCAGGGAGAAATTCAGCTTCCTTGAGGCAAAACTTTTTTGGGAGTCAGAAAGCTATGACGACATACTTGGTAACGGGAGCCGCCGGTTTCATCGGATTTCATACAGCTCAGAAACTCTTGGATAGAGGCGATACAGTAATAACCATCGATAATATTAATGATTATTATGATATCCAACTCAAGGAAGATCGATTGGCTCGCCTCATCGGCTACGACCAATTCACAGCTTACCGATATGATTTAGAAAATTTGCAAGCGGTAGAATCGGTTTTCCGTAACCATAAGATTGATGTGGTTTGTCACCTAGCTGCGCAGGCAGGGGTACGGTATTCCTTGATCAACCCGTTTGCTTATCAAAAAAGCAACTTGGAAGCGTTCCTCAATATTTTGGAGTTATCTAAACAGGCTCAGGTTTCCAACTTTGTGTATGCTTCGTCTTCTTCTGTATATGGCAAAAACAAAAAACTCCCCTTCAGTGTTGATGATCGTGTGGATCAGCCCATCTCCTTGTATGCCGCGACCAAAAAAGCGAACGAATTGATGGCTCATACCTATAGTCATTTGTTCAATCTGCCGACGACTGGACTGCGCTTTTTCACCGTTTATGGCCCTTGGGGACGACCCGATATGGCCCTGTTTCTGTTCACGAAAGCCATTTTGAATGGCGAACCTATCGATGTGTTCAACTATGGGAAAATGAGACGGGATTTTACGTATGTGGATGATATCACGGATGGTGTCATTGCATGCCTCGATCATCCGCAACCTTATGAACTGCTCAACATTGGCAACCATCGTTCGGAAGACTTGGAGTATTTCATTGATGTGATTGAAAAGGCGATTGGCAAAAAAGCCATTCGTAATTATAAACCTCTCCAACCCGGTGACGTCACCGAAACCTATGCTGATATTGATCGGATCAAAGAACTGTATGGCTTTGAACCGAAAACGACGATTGATGAAGGCATTCCTCGATTTGTAGAATGGTATCGGACTTATTATAAAGCTTAAGCGTAGGAAGCAGGTCCGATATGTCCGACTACTTCAAACTATCCCATAACCCCTACTATTCAGTGGTTGCGGCGCTCCCGTTGCTCATTGCTTATGAGATTCTTTTAGCGCTCACCCAAACGCCTTTTTGGAGGATTCGTAATGCAGCCGATGTGTGGATTCGCAATTTATTGAGTGTGTTCCACGTCACTTCACAAGAAGCCACCTTTGTGATGATTTTTGCGTTGTTTTTTGCCATCCCGTTTTTACATCACCGTTATGCACCGATCCGTTGGCGGTACTTAGGGGGGATGTTAATAGAATCCTTTATCTACAGCATTTTGTTTGGAACCATTATCAATGCAATCTTGCATGCCATTTTGTTGGCGGCTCCGTTCCAAGGCAACTTGCTCCAAAACATCGCTTTGTCCTTAGGAGCGGGTTTGTTTGAGGAATTTTTCTTCCGGGTGGTTCTGCTGAATGTTTTATTTTGGTCTTTGCGTCCTCTCATCCGCAAGCCGATGCTGAATGCGGCGATTTGTATCGTATTGGCCTCATTCCTGTTTTCCTTAAGCCACTACATTGGAGAATTCGGCGATCTCTTTGACATCTATTCCTTCCTCTTCCGCTGGATTGCTGGGTTGTTATTCACCATCATCTATTTTTTACGTGGGTTTGCTGTCGCTGCTTATACCCATGCCCTGTACGATATCTGGGTGTTTCTTTAAATTAGTATTTCAACCCTTTTCCCATGAGCATCACACGGAGCGTTTCGTACAGAATTTTCATATCGTAGCACCACAGCTTCCAGACCGACCAATCGCGGCAATAGTCTAAATATTCCAGATCGATAGTTTCTGCTCCACTTTGTAAATCATCCCCTTTGACGCCTACTTGGGCAGGGCCAGTCCATCCGGCAACAATGAGGTTGCGGTAGATGAAACCTCGTTGAATTTGGGCACGCACTTCAGACACAATCAAGGGGCGCGGCCCCACTAAGCTCATGTCACCTTTGAGGATATTGAACAATTGCGGCAATTCATCAAAATACCAACGTTTGAGAAAATACCGACCTGCCCAAGTGAGATTTTCGACATCCGCCTCATAGATCCTCGAATATTTGCCTTCTTGTTCGGCGCGTTCCAGAAGGTCTTGTCGCACAACGCGGAATTTCAAGATGTCAAACTCCCCCCCTTGAGAGATCCGACGTTCTCGGTAAAACCAGGGCCCCCGATCCTGAGGACGCATCAACATGCTGATGCCCATGATAATAAAAGTGCTCACAAAAACAGGCGAAAATAATAAAATCAATGACAAAGCCAGACACTTATCAGTCAGCCATTTCAATCCGCTATAGGTTACGATTTCTTGTTGCTGCATAATCATCAAAAAAACGAAAAAGGTTATGAAAGATAGGAAAATGAAAAACGCATTAAGAAGCTTTTTCCTTTAGCTCGGCAAGACGCTGAAGGACTCTTTGAAAAAGAAAAGGGCGATCGGGTCGATAGTTTTCTATCAATGGAGCCAGATTGTTCATGGCCTGTGGCACCTTTCCTTCCGCTTCCAAGGCATAGCTATGAATCAATTCGATGAAACCAGAGGCTTCCCGTAAGGGAAGGTATTTGGATCGTACGAGGGGGTGTGTTTCTTGGATAACGGTTTCTGAGTCGACTTCTCGTTTGAATACGACCATGGGGCCATCCACAAAATGAACAGAGAGCATGTTTTTTGAGAGCATGTGTTCCAGCACTTGGATGAAACGGGCATCGTATTCCTCATAATGGAAACAGATCAAATGGACCAACACATAGTCGGCATGCTCAGGCATATGCCGAAAGAGATGATCCCAATTCGATAAGAAGGTATGCAAGATCGTGCTGGTAGAGAGGCGGGCGTCTCTTGGAATGGAATCGAGGGCAGGTTGAAAATCGATCTCAAAGTAGTTTTTTGGTGAGAAACTCACGTTACTATAAATTTCCCGAAGCTGATATCCTCCCAAAGTTCCCGATACCAAACCAATTCCAATGAGTGTTCCTAAAACAACCCGGTGTGCCCAATGGGGACGAAGATAGGTTTGGCAAATGTGCATCAAACGTCGGGTCCCAAAGATGTAGCCGACTGTGAGCACAGCCAATGGAGCAAAACCGTAGTAGCTCGTGAAATTGTAGGTGTCTCGGTAGGTATACATCAAGAATTCAGAGGATAACGGTAAAATGAACAGAGGCACAAAGAACAAGGGCACAAATAAAAATAACTCCTTACTTCGAACCATCAGCTCGAATACTTCCACCACAGGAACACCTCGCTCAAAAAAATCTTCGATGATGCGGTGGCTATGTTGGGGCACCACTTCCGTTGCCCAGGGCAACCAAATGATTCCCACACTAAAAAAGACAAGACACAGCGCGAAACCCGCTATTCCCAATTTTCGCGAATTCTTGTCAAAAAGCACCAACAGCAGACATGCCACCGAACCAATCACAGGCAAGTTCTCTTTGACTCCCAAAAGTAAAAAGAAACACACGTAGAGGATGAGAGGCGAGCGTTCCTGAGTGTGGCGATATCTCAGAAAAAAATAGACGGTTGCGAAGAGAAAAGGAGGAATCAGACTATCGTGGTGGAATCCGTGCCCGAGATCATAAGTCGCAATCAAGGTGATCGGATGTAACAGGTAAGAGATCGCAATGAGGATCGCAAACCATGCCGAGTGCAGGACTTCACGAGAAATTTTGTAAACAAAAAACACGCTGACTGCCGGAGCCATACTCGATAGAGCGATTAAAAATATAGGAGAGGGAAAGAGGTGATACAGAGGAACAAACAGCATCAGTGTGGGAGCAAAATGATCCACGAGATAAGTGGGATATCCATAGGTCAAGTAGAGCTGATCCGAATAGAGGAACTGATCCCAAAAATTCGTATTCCAGAGATAATTGAGGTAGGTGGCAATATCTCCATGCATGATGCCGGTTTTCAACGCTTGGTATCGGATGAAAAACAAGAACACACAGGTAATCGTGGTTACAATGAACAGAATGGCGAATGGTAAATTTCGAATTCTCATTATTTTCTCAAATATGCTTTTTCCAATTCTATGGAATGTTTTCCACTGGGTTGTCCATCCGGGAAATTACGTAGGGCCAATCCAAGGCACAACATTTCATTGATGGTAAAAACCCCTGATTCTCACCCTATTTCGATGCCTGGAAATAGATGGAAACAATGGGGTGTAAGGCCCCGGTTTACCTACGACTAATGCATTCGACAAGCGAAAATTTCCGTGCTAGTTTTGGTCAAATTATTACTCAAGGTATGTCATTTATCCCTCATGAAATAGGGATATTTTTTAGAAACCCCGCACTAGAAAGAGACGTGGAACTATGAAACTCAATAATGAAGAAATCAATCGCTATTCGCGCCATTTGCGGTTACCGGAAGTGGGCATGGAAGGACAGGAAAAGCTCAAAGACGCCAAGGTCCTCATTGTAGGAGCAGGTGGTCTCGGCTGTCCCATTGGAATGTATCTGGGTGCTGCGGGCATCGGCACGATGGGGTTGATCGATTTCGACGTAGTAGATACCTCCAACTTGCAACGACAGATTGCCTACACGGTCGAGGACGTGGGCAAACCCAAAGTCGAACAACTCAAACGGACCATCAATGCAGCCAATCCCAACGTCAATGTCAAAGTCTACAACGAAGGCATTTCTAATGACAATGCTGTGGAATTGTTTTCACAATACGATGTGATTGTAGACGGCTCTGACAATTTCAACACCCGCTATTTGGTGAATGATGCAGCCTATCTCGCCAAAAAACCATTGGTGTATGGTTCGATCTTTCGTTTTCAAGGACAGATGACCGTGTTTGATCCACGTGCCCGTAAAGGCGCACCTTGCTACCGCTGCTTGTATTCTGCCCCGCCTCCAGCAGCCTTAGTGCCCAACTGTGCTGAGGGTGGAGTCTTGGGAGTCCTGCCTGGTATTGTGGGCATGGTTCAAGCCACGGAAACCATCAAGCTCATACTTGGAAAAGGCAAAACACTCTCAGGTCGCTTGTTATTATTTGATGCACTTAAAATGAGCTTCAAAGAAGTTAAAATTCGGCAAGATGAACATTGTGCCCTGTGTAGCGAAAACGCAACCATTGATGAACTGCAAGACTACGAGGCTTTCTGTAACGTGACACTACCTGGTGTAGAAACGGAAGAGAGCGATGTAGAATTCACAGAAGATGTGTTTGGCATTGAAGCCCCCGAGTTGGAAGAAATTCTGGACGATGGAAGGGATGTCAAATTGGTGGATGTGCGTGAACAACACGAATGGGAAATTTGTCATTTGGATGATGCCGTGCTGATTCCTACCAGTGAATTTGAAAATCGTATCGCAGAGTTGGAGCAGGAGGATGAGATCTATCTGTACTGCTACAAAGGAACACGTTCGATGAATGCGTTGAAAAAGCTCTATTCGGCAGGATACCGAAATGTGAAAAGCTTGAATGGAGGAATCGACCGATGGGCTGAAATCGTTGATCCCGGCATGCCTCGCTATTAATACAGAGTCCTTTAAGATTTTGGGAACTGTCGACTACCAAGCCACAAAGTCCTTTGATGGATTTCGTGGCTTTTTTTATGTCCTCTGCACGTTAATGGAAGCTTACCGGCTTCTGGATTCGTTCCTGAATCATATTGCTCAGGCAGGTATAAAATTCTTCTTGTTCTGCTACCGCAAACCACTTCTGTTCTCCCTCTAAGTATTTGAAATGCCAGGCTCTCGCGCCTCCTGCGAGCCAAATTTCCTGGATCGCCCGTTGTGTGTTCACTACCACACGACTGCTACCATTTTCAAAAACCATTTCCAATTTGCCATCGGCCTTTTCGTAATCGACATCCTCTTCCAACTCATCGAGCTTGTCTTCCACTTTGCGGAAGAGTGCATTGGCTAATTTCAGATATTCTGAAGTTTCCATAGGTCATCTCCTGTATGACTGAGGTTATTTTCCAGATGGAGATTGTGAGTTCCAATCCGGAGATACAAAGTTTTCAAGGATTGTATGAATCATCGAATTGTATGAATCATCGATAGGTATGAAATGGAATATAACGCACAGCATCGCCGGGATAGAGCCGGAGAACTTTCGCAACATCCTGGGTGAGATGAACCGTTCCATCGGGTTGTGGAGACACAGGGCCTCGGCAGATGCGAAAGTCTAGTGTGGTGTTGCTTATCATGTATTCTTCGGATTCAATCTGTTCGACCACCTCACTCACCGTACTGAGAACATTCTCTCGAACCGTGTAAATTTGATTCTGTTCGGCTTGCATGGTGGGGCCTGCATCAAAGATGTCAACGTAGCCTTCAAAGCGGAATCCTTCTTTTTGCAGTAGTTTAAGCGCCGGGACAGTCGCTTCATTGACTTGTCCAATCACCTCTTGTGCCTCTTGAGGTAGCAGCGGCACATAGATGGGATAACGGGGCATGAGGTCGGAAATGAATTTTTTGTTACCTGTTGCGGTCAAGTAATCCGCTTTGGAAAAATCCATTTCAAAGAAGTGCATCCCCATGTTGCGCCAAAATGGTGAACGCCCCTCTTCATTTTGCACCCCTCGCATTTCAGCAATGATCATGGGCGCAAAGCGTTCCGGGAATTGGGAAATGAATAAATAACGACATCGTGAAAGCAGTTTCCCATTGCTGTTTTTGCGGTACTCTTTGTTCAGAAACAGCGTACAAATTTCTGAGACTTCATGAAAATCATTCACCAAATGCAAGGCTTGGACTTTTTTATAAATCCCCAAACCTTCCGAGGCATGCACGAGGGTGCCTAATTTATAAGAATAAAAGGGTTCGGACTTCGCCTTCAACGCCATGATTCCACAGGTGCCTACGATTTTGGAAACGTCTGTATCTTCGAGGACGAACATGTAGGATTCTTCCAAAGGCTCTTTCACATCGCGGGCAAAACTCCACAAGGAGGTTTCAATTTTGGTTTGAAGGGTTTTCTGATTGGCAGGGAGAGTGGTCATCCCCACACCGGCTTCTGAAGCCAATGCTTCCAGTTGGTACAAATCATTGGGCTGGATGGGGCGAATGACTAACATGCGTTCTCCTTTTTCACCTGTGCAGTATAGGTACTTTCGAAAATTTTGTCGGCACTTTTGGGAATGAATCCTTGGAAGTAATGTTCGGGTTTACGTTTTTCCAAGGGGACGTCGGCATGTTGAGGTTCTACAAAACGTTCAGCAAACTCCATATAGGAATAAGGAATCCGGTGGGAGCCTTCAGAAAAAGCAATATCTGCAGAATTGGCGACCGTGGAACTTTGCATCAAACCACTTTCTGGTGTGCCTTTGATTTTACCACCCGAATCATTCAAAGGAATGCCTTCTGCTTCGAGTAAATCATTCAGTGCTTGAAGGTTGGGGATCGTCTCTAGAGCGTTGACAGAGATCGTGAAGTGATTCAGTTCATTACCATAGGTCAATACCCAAGCGGCATATTCACTCTCAGCGAGAAGCTGTTGGTAGTCGGCATACGAGGGTTGACGCCAAGGATACGTATGTAGGTAGGACAAAACCTGATCCACTTCAGTGAAATCGACGGCACCGGCAGGGTCTTCGGTCAGTACGTCTGTGTAACTCCGGATCAAGGATTGGGCGTCGTCAGAAAGTTTGTCTACAATCAGTTCGCTGATAAACACCTTGGGTAAGGTCAAATCGGGTGGACGGTACCAATAAGCATTCAATTTTTTGGCCTCAAAATACATATAATCTTGCTTGGTGTATCCAATGGCGAGGAATACTTTTTCTAAAGAATCGATTCCTATGCGTGGCAAACCAAAAGTCCGGAACGCCACATGATCATTTTGAAAGGACTCTCCCAAGCTTTCCAACTTTGTTAGCACTCTTCGGGCGTACTCCACTTTGTCTAGGTAGTTTTTCATCAATCCGGCAAAGATCGTTTCGATCAATTCCATGGGAATCCCTTTCCGTAATTTATCAAGGTTCGAGGTAAGCGATATAGGGTAAGTCGCGATACTGTTCGGCATAGTCCATTCCATATCCAATCACAAATTTATTGGGGATGTGGAATCCGACATATTGGGCGGGAACTTGGACCTTGCGGCCTTCGGTTTTATCAAGCAGCGCACACAGTTTGAGGGAAGAGGGGGTTTGTAGGGAAAGGTCGTCCATAATTTTGTTCATCGTCAGGCCAGTATCGAGAATATCTTCCACCACCAAGACGTGTTTATCTGCAAGCACCAAATCATGCCGAACCATCACTTCACCGGAAGAGCTTTGACGGTTTCCATAACTAGAGGCCTGCATGAAATAGATGGTTGTGGGAATTCGCATGGCGCGGACTAGATCGGCTAAAAACATAAACGCCCCTTTTAAAACTCCCACCATATGCAAGTCTTTACCTTCATAGTCTTTGGAGATTTCTTCAGCAAGCGACCGGATTCGAGATTGGATTTCTTCCTCGGTAATCAGTGTATGTAACGTGTCCATAAATTCCTTTTTGCCAAGAGTTGAAAGAGGGTGATTGCTCAAGGTGGCTTATCATTCCATACCCGAAAAATTAAGGCAATTTCGCAAGGGATATTTGTCGAGCTTGGCAAGGTAACGCCTGAGCTGGCGTCCGAAGGAATTTGGAAAAAGATGGGTGAGATTTGCAGAAAAAAAATCCACAAGATCGCCTGGGCAACCTTGTGGATTTGCGAGAGGAGAGGTGTCAGATGCGTCTTTTAGATGTCAGATGCGTCTTTTATTTGCCTGCAACAATGCTACCTACCGAAGCATTAGCCAAGCCATCATTGGTACTCGTGCGTACCGTCGTCGTTTTGATTTCATTCTTGGCGCTCGCTTTCACTTGGCTGTTGTCATGGGCCACGATACTTCCCAAGTGGGTTTCCGCTTCACCTTCATCAGAACTTGTTTCTAACGTGTAGTTGGTGATGTTTTGGGTGATGTCCGCTTCTACTTTAGCATCCCCTGCATAAGCGGTAGCAGCGAATCCGAAAGCAACGAGAACGAAAGCAACTTTGAGAGATTGAATCAGTTTCATGGGGCCTCCTTAGGCATTGGGTTTTGTATTTCACCGGGATGGTGATGTTGTGTGACGCATAACCTACCTTCTGCATTCTAAGGGCCGCTGTTGGCTTTTTGTTGATTTTTATTTTTTAACTAGTTGAAATCGAAAAATAAATTCTTAAGAGAGCTTGAACAGATCTTCCTGTTTCTACAAAAGACGCAAGACGCCAATATCATGACACAAGAGCGGCTCTCCCATGGCACAAGAGTCATCTTTTTCAAAACTTGCCCCTTTTGTTAGAAAAGTGTTAGATTTCAGCACTTTTCTTTCAAGAGTTTATGCAAAAACAGTGGCTTAAGACCACGTAATCGGAGGTGAAAAACATCCTATGCTTGCAGCAACCCGGTCGGTACAAACTTTTGCTCAGCCCTGCCCCCAAGATGAAGGGTTTCCGATTTTTTTAACGGACGAAATTCCCCCTCATTATTATCAATTGTCCATGGAAGAAATTTGGGAACGTGGACTCGCAGCCAAGGAACAACTCGGCGATTCCGTCTTCATTTTGGCGCATCATTATCAGCGTGATGAAACCTTTCGTTTTGGGGATGCTTCTGGGGATTCGTTGAACTTGTCTCAAATCGCAGCCCAGCAATCGGCAGCTTATATCATTTTCTGTGGGGTTCACTTCATGGCGGAAAGCGCTGATATCCTCACGGGGCCAGAGCAAACGGTAATTCTTCCTAATCTAACAGCAGGGTGTTCGATGGCCGATATGGCCGATGCGGACAATGTGGAAGATTGTTGGGAAGAAATCAGTGAGATCTGTGGAGAAGGTCATTTCATCCCAGTGACTTACATCAATTCGTCGGCTTCGCTAAAGGCCTTTTGTGGACGCAACGGCGGTGTGGTTTGCACCTCCTCGAACACGGAGAAGATCCTGCGGTGGGCTTATGATCAAGGAAAGAATGTGTTGTTTTTTCCCGATCAGCATTTAGGACGCAACACTGCCAATCAGATGGGGGTTCCTCGTGAAAATATTCAGTTGTGGAATCGGCATCAACCGAATGGAGGATTGACTCCTGACCAAGTGAAACAAGCCAAGATGTTGCTGTGGAATGGGTTTTGTTCGGTGCATGCACGGTTCAACCAAAAACAGATTGAAGCCGTGCGTGCTCGTCTCCCCGAAGTGAAGGTGATTGTGCACCCAGAGTGTTCCGAAGAAGTGGTCAATGCCTCCGATTATTCAGGGTCGACCAACAAGATTATCAAGATCATCCGAGAGGCCGAACCCAATACAAAGTGGGCCGTTGGCACGGAGATCAATTTAGTCAATCGGCTGCATCGCGAGTTGTATCGAAAAGAAGGCAAGCACATCGAATGCCTTAATTCGAATGTATGTCCTTGTTCCACCATGTACCGTACCAACCCCGCTAATGTGCTGTGGGTCTTGGAGAATTTAGTGGCCGGACGTGTGGTGAACACCATCAAGGTTCCTGAAGAAACCTCCCAATGGGCGAAAATTGCATTAGACCGTATGTTGGAGCTGAGTGCATGAGTGCGTCTCCCTTATTAGTGATTGGCAGTGGCCTGGCTGGACTCTTGGTAGCCCGTTTGGCTGCTGAGACTCGACCGGTTCACGTGATCACTAAATCCACTCTATACGATAGCAACACCCGTTGGTCTCAAGGGGGCATTGCCGCTGTGTGGAGCCAAGACGATTCGGTAGCGTTGCACACCGAAGATACCGTGAACGCAGGAGATGGCTTATGCGATCCTCAGGCAGTTCATATTTTATCGGAAAACAGCCGCTCCGCAGTACAACAATTGATCGACCTTGGCACCCAATTCGATACCGATGATCACCAGAAGTTCCGTTTGGGTTTGGAAGGTGCTCACAGTGTGAAACGTATCTTACATGCCGGTGGTGATGCCACAGGCGTAGAGATTCAAAGGTCGTTGGGAGAAACCGTCTCCGATCACCCCAATATTACCATCCATGAACACAATGCGGTGACGGAACTACTAACTGATGGTTTTCAGATCACCGGAATTCGCGTGGTTCATTTTCCTACCCATACTTTTTCGGTATTTCCAGGGGAGCAAGTGGTTCTTGCAACCGGAGGAGCGGGGCAATTGTATTGCTACTCTAGCAATCCGTCTGTGGCCACTGGAGATGGAGCCGCTTTGGCCTATTGTGCAGGTGCGGACCTGATGGACCTGGAATTTTACCAATTTCATCCCACTGCCTTATGCCTTCCTGGGGCACCGAACTTTTTAATCACAGAAGCTTTACGTGGTGAAGGTGCTGTCTTGAGAAATCGGTCTGGCGAACGTTTCATGGAAACCGAGCACCCACGCAAAGAATTGGCTCCTCGTGATATCGTCTCTCGTGCCATTGCCCACCAGATGCAACAACAAGGCGGTTTTGGCGTGTATTTGGATGCCACGGCCTTACCTTCTGATGTCTTGGAATACCGCTTTCCTACCATCTTCCGAACGTGCAAAGAGTACGGCATCGATATCCGGCGTGATCGCATCCCCGTCACTCCCGTCGCTCATTATATGATCGGAGGGGTGGCAACCGATCTCTGGGGGCGTACCACCGTTCCCGGATTATACGCCTGCGGTGAAGTCGCACGCACTGGGGTTCACGGAGCCAATCGCTTGGCGAGTAACTCGCTGTTGGAAGCGGCAGTGTTTGCCATTCGGGTTGCACAAATTTTAGAAAAGGATCAACCCCATGATGCAGCCCAATGGCTTAACTTGCCGGAAGATCTTCCTCATGCCTTGCCATCCCAGACGTGGGATTCTACGTTTGCAAAAGCCACGGTGGCTTCAGAAACTTCGACTGACGGGATTCCAAATGACGGGGTTTCCTTGGGTCGTGAAGAGTTTCAGCATCTCATGTGGGAGTGTGCTGGCGTGATTCGCCACGAAGTCCAGCTCAAGCACTTGTATAATCGGTTGCGTTCGGTACCTTTACCGCATCCTCAGCCCAAAGATTTAGCCAGTTTTGAACTCGCATCGCTTCAAGTTTTAGGGCGTTTAGTGGCGGAATCGGCTTTGGAACGTCGTGAAAGTCGTGGTGCCCATTACCGCCAAGATTTTCCCCACCATTTGGATCGTCCCATACAATCGATTCACAAACGACGTGGTCGAACCGTCTGAATCTATCTAGTGAAACGCCTCCTAACTCACCTCATCAAGGATTATTATGAATTGGAAATCTGTTCTTCCCTTGGTGCAATCTGCCCTCCATGAAGATCAACCGTGGGGCGATGTCACCTCTGAAAGTTTAATCGATTCGCAGTGGAGCACCGAATTGGGAATCCGTGTGAAACAGGCTGGAGTCATTGCAGGATTGCCGATCGCCGAGATGGTGTTTCGTGAATTGGATCCCAATATCCGATGGGATCCTTATTATCAGGATGGCGATCAGGTGGATCCCGGAACCATCATTGCCACGCTCTATGGCTCCGCACAGGCGTTGATCCAAGCAGAACGGGTGGCCTTGAATTTTATACAACGGATGAGTGGCATTGCGACGTTGACGGCCCAGTTCGTCCAAGAGGCTCGCAAAGGCTCGGACACGGTCCAGATTGTGGATACACGTAAGACGACACCCGGATTGCGGATTCTAGAAAAATATTCCATTCGCATGGGAGGCGGACACAACCATCGCCATTGTTTGTCCGATGGAGTGATGATCAAAGACAATCATATGGCCATTCTTGCCCAACAGGGAAAATCCCTGCAAGATGCCGTGCGCCAAGCCAAACGTTCCATTTCCCATATGGTGAAGATAGAAATTGAGATCGACACTTTGGATCAGTTGCCTCCAGTGCTGGAAGCAGGTGCGGATGTGATCTTGTTAGACAACATGAGCTGTGAAGAAATGAAATCTGCGGTTGCACAAATTGCGGGTCGGGCATTGACTGAAGCTTCTGGTGGGATTACCTTGGGAACAGTTGCCGATGTTGCAGCCTCCGGCGTGGATATGATTTCGGTCGGAGCCTTGACCCATTCTGCCCCTTCATTAGATATCAGTCTGGATTTTCCGGAAATCATCACAGAACAGATGGTATGACAACAGAACGCCCTCCTCATCTTCCACCACAGCTTGATTTAAACCAACTTCCCCAACATGTTGCCATTATCATGGATGGCAATGGGCGGTGGGCACGCAAACGATTCATGGCCCGTTACCAAGGACACCGTAATGCGGTCAAGGCAGTTCGAACCACGGTGGAAGCCGCTGCCGAATTGCATCTCACTGCCCTCACCTTGTATGCGTTTTCCACCGAAAATTGGAAACGTCCCCAAGAAGAAGTTTCCGTGTTGATGAATCTCTTTTCCGAATACCTACAAAAGGAATTGGGAACCCTGACTCGTAACAACATCCGCTTTCAAATCATTGGAGACCGTTCTCGGTTGCCAAACTTCATTCATGATCCCCTCGATAACACTTTATCTGCGACCAAAAACAATACCGGGATGACTTTGAACTTAGCCGTCAATTATGGAGGCCGTGCCGAAATTGTTCGAGGCGTACAACTCTTGGTGCAGCAGGTTCAAAAAGATTCCATTCCCGTGGATCAAATTGATGAAGCTTACTTTTCCCAATTCCTCTACACTTCCGATATTCCTGATCCAGAACTCCTCATTCGGACCAGTGGAGAACAACGCATCTCTAACTTTTTGCTCTGGCAAGCCGCGTATGCAGAATTCTATTTTACAGAAACCCTATGGCCGGATTTCACCCGTGATGAGTTTTATCAGGCTTTGCTCGCTTACCAACAAAGACATCGACGTTTGGGAGGGGTATGAGTGATTTATCAGCCCGTCTGAAGTCGGGCGTTCCAGCAGCGTTGGTGGTTCTGGCCATTATGGCGTGGGGCCCCGCTTGGCTGATCGGAACAGTGGTCACCGTCTTTGCCTTGATTGGCATTTGGGAATTCAACAACCTCTTCAAAAACAAACACCTTTTCCTTCAAGAAGCCATTTTACTCAGTGGAACCCTCGTGATCGGCATTGCCACGTTATGGGGAGGACTGTTTGGATTGACTGTCGGGTTATTGATTGTGGTGTTGAGTTTGATGTTTCACCACCTGTTGTTTCGCCCCTTACAAACGTTGGCTGAATTTCCTGTGTTGGGGGTGTCTCTGTTTGGCGTACTGTGGGTTTCTTGGGGCTTGCATCATCTCGCCTTAGTCAAAGATCTTCCTGAAGGGACTCCACTTCTGTTCTTGCTCGTTTTCATCATTTGGATCAGTGACACCGCAGCTTATTTTGGTGGAAAACGATTTGGCAAGCATCCCTTAGCTCCTCAGATCAGCCCGAAAAAAACAATCGAAGGCAGTGTATGTGGTTTGGTCGGTGCGGGCCTAGTTTCCCTCATTTTTGCTCTGTTTGTCTTGGACTCTTTAGGCGTGTGGGAAGGTTTGCTCATCGGGATGCTCGTTGCTGCCGTGGGACAAATGGGAGACTTGGTGGAATCCAAACTGAAGCGATTGTGTGAGGTCAAAGATTCCGGTGGAATCTTCCCTGGACATGGGGGCGCCCTGGATCGTGTGGATGGCTTTCTCACAGCAGCCCCGGTCTTTTTTTACCTCATGGTTTAATGGAATGAGGTGTCCCCAGGATGCAATGGAGTGACCGCATAGTTTGATGACATGAGGTTGCCTCGTGCTTTGATGAAGTGACGCAATGAGGAGTTTTATGCAGCGCCAACGATTGACAATTTTAGGGTCAACCGGCTCGATTGGAACCAGCACTCTCGATATTGTTCGGCAGTTTCCCGAACGTTTCCACGTGACCGCCCTTTCCTGCCGGAATCGAGTCCGCGAATTAGCCGAACAAATTCAAGAATTTCGTCCACAAATGGTTTGTGTGGGCACTGCTGAACAAGCTCAATGGCTGGTAGATCATATCGTGCAAGAAGACCTCCAAGTGGTTTATGGAGAAGACGGGCTCGTGCATGTGGCTGCGGAAGCAGAATCCGATTTGGTGGTTGCCGGGATTGTGGGAGCTGCCGGATTGCGATCCACTTATGCAGCAGTCGAAGCAGGACGAAACATCGCCTTGGCCAACAAAGAAACCATGGTTCTGGCAGGAGAGCTCATATTAAGCAAGGCTGCCAGCACGGGCAGCATAATCCTACCCGTGGATAGTGAGCACAATGCGATTTTCCAATCCTTGGTGGGGCATCGTTCAGAAGATATCGAAAAGATCATTCTCACCGCTTCCGGCGGACCTTTCCGCGATACTCCCTTTTCGGAATTCTCAAAGATCACTCTCCAGGATGCCTTACGCCATCCCAATTGGGAGATGGGCAACAAGATCACCATTGATTCGGCAACCATGATGAACAAAGGTTTGGAAGTTATTGAAGCACGATGGTTATTTGATCTGCCTGTTAAACAAATCGAAGTGGTGATCCATCGCGAGAGTATCGTCCATTCCTTGGTAGCCTACTCTGACGGCTCGTTCATCGCTCAATTGGGGCTACCTGACATGCGCACGCCGATTGCCTATTGTTTGGCGTATCCCGAACGGGTCCCGCTCCGGGTACCGAAGCTCAACTTGGCAGAGATTGGAAAGCTCCATTTTGAGCCGGTGGTGCCAGAAAAGTACCCTTGTTTGGAGCTGGCAATGCAAGCTGCCCACTGCGGGGGTGCTGCCCCTGCTGTCCTTAATGGAGCCAACGAAGCTGTAGTGGAGGCCTACCTCCAAGGTCAGATTCACTTTTTGGATATTTCCCGTATACTGAAGGCAGTGATGAAACATTATGTGAATCAGTCTGATTCATTGAAAATATTATCTTTTTCCGATGCGGTTCGGGAAGACGTTCCGAATGCGATCCGCTCTATTGACGATGCTTTACTAGCCGATCAATGGGGACGCCAACAGGCCGCCGGATTATTACAGTAAAGTAGAAGGAGTATCATGTTGTTCAACGTCGTGGTCTTTATTTTAGTTCTAGGCTTTCTCATCTTCATTCATGAGTTGGGGCATTATTTGGCAGCCCGTCATGTGGGAGTGAAAGTGGAACAGTTTTCTATTGGTTTTCCTCCCAAGGCGTGGGGAAAAAAAGTAGGCGAAACCGAATATCTCATCTCGTGGCTTCCGCTAGGAGGGTATGTCCGGCTGTTTGGGCAAAACGTTGAGGATGAAGACCCTGATGATCCCCGCAACTATGCTTCCAAGACCATTTCACAACGATTTTATATTTTGGTGGCAGGGCCGGCAATGAACCTGATTGCAGCATTGTTGTTCATGCCACTGGTCTATATGATTGGTATCCAGCAAGCCCAATTCATGCAGGAGCCTGTCGTGATTGGCCATGTCATGGAAGACAGCTTTGCCTCCCAAGTCGGCTTTCAACCGGGGGATACCATTCAAGAAGTCAATGGAACTTCCATTCCTTCATGGGAAGAATTTTATTTCCGAACGGAACAAATCAAAGATGGGAATCTCACATTCGGTGTGGAGCGTGCTGGAGAATCGATCCTACTTGAAGGCCCTTATGAGGCCTATAGAAACTCAAATAACCGTCAATGGCTTCGTGATGTCCAACCGATTATTGGTGGATTCACCCCCGAATCTCCAGCCAAGGCCGCTGGGCTGGAAGTTGCCGACCAAATCCTCAGCATTGGAGGTACCCCTGTACAAGGCTGGTACGACATCAGCCTTGCATTGAAAAAAACACAACCCCCTCTTCCCGAACAGCCACTGGCTAAAGATGCGGCTCCCCAAGACACACCGCAACCCGTTCCAGTTTTGCTCGAAGTGTCGCGAGATGGAGAGATCTTCGAGGTCGAGCTGATCCCATATTATCACGCTGAACGCAATGCGTATCTGATTGGAATGAGCCAATACACTCCGGTCGTAAAACGGTCGTATGGTGTGACCGATTCTGTAGTCCTGGGCACCGAACGCCTCGTGTCTGTGACCATTGCCATTGGTGTGTTTTTAAGGACTGTCGTTATGGGGCAAGCCACAATGGATGATATCGGAGGCCCGGTTCGAATTGGCGCTTTTGTAGGAGATGCCGCTCGCACGGGGGTGGGGAATTTGTTTTTTCTAATGGCGATCATTAGCCTTCAATTGGGTATCCTCAATTTGCTCCCGATTCCAGCTTTGGATGGAGGGCATATCTTCTTCTTGGGAGTCGAAAAACTCAAAGGAGGACCTCTGAGCGCTGCCTTCCGCGAAAAAACCCAACTCATTGGGTTTTCTCTGCTAATCTTCCTCATGCTGTTTGTCACTTACAACGACATCCTGAGTCTGACGAGTTGATTGAATAGGACACAGGTTGACAGAAGTTGATTGAATAGGACACAGGTTGACAGAACAGGACACGGGCAGTGTCCTGTTCCTTGTGATCTTTCGGAGGGACTATGTACGGAATGGTGAATAAAGCCATCAGAGATTACATAACAGAACATTACAGCAGGGCAGAATGGCAGACCGCATTAAATGAATCCGAAGCACCAAACGACGACTTCATCAGCATGCAGCAATATCCTGACGAAGTCACCATCTCCCTTATTGTGGCAGCGGCCGCAACACTAGGAAAATCGGTTGATCAACTGCTGGAGGAGATTGGGGAATATTGGATCAGTTTTGCTTCAAGGAGCGACTATGGTCCCATGCTTCGGGCATCCGGCAACTCTCTCCCAGAAGTTCTGGAAAACTTAGATGCGCTTCATTCACGTCTGATCAATGCCTTTCCTGAATTGAAGCCGCCTTCTTTCTGGTGCACTAGTGATGAAAGTTTTCACACAAACGACCTGCCAGAAGAACAAAATTCCATCATCCTTCACTATGTATCTGAACGAGAGGGTCTCGTTTTTTTCGTAAAGGGGCTTATTTCGGGACTTGCCAAGATGCTGAACACAAATTGTCGCATTCAACATATTGCAAAAAAAGCGGACGGAGCAGATCATGACGAATTTCTGATAGAATATTCTTCACACACCGAGTAATCCGCATGGCAGAATACCGTCCAAGTTATGAATCGTTTGTAAAAGCCTTCCCATTTCATTTAGTAATCGATCGGTCGCTTCACATCGTTCAACTGGGTCCCTCGTTGAAGGCAGTTTGCCCCGCCACGCAAACGGGAGACAAACTCACAGATCATTTTAGTATTGAACGGCCGCGGGTTCCATGCACTCCAGAAGCATTTTGTGCTGCTGCAAAATCCACTTTCATTTTCAAGCATCAAACCTATGGACTGAAGTTCCGTTATCAAATTCTGTGCGATGGACCCGACCGGCTGTTTTTCGTGGGTTCACCTATTTTAAACAAAATTGAGAATTTCGAAAAATATGGGCTTCAGCTCAATCACTTTGCTCCCCATGACGCCCTCCCTGATTTCATACTCGTCATTGAACCCAAGGATACCTATCTTGAAGATATAAAAGTTCTTGCCAATCAACTCGAAGCCACTGCAAGGGACCTCACGAATACCAATGAATTGCTCCAGAAAAAAAATTTAGAACTCATACAAGCCAAAGAAGAAGCAGAGACGGTAAGCCGTGCCAAATCGCAATTTTTAGCCAACATGAGCCATGAAATTCGAACGCCCATGAATGCGATTATGGGATTTTCACAGCTTTTGTTGCGACAATCGGAAGGCATGACGGACAAAGGTCGGCAATATCTACACAATATTGAATTGAGCGGTCAGCGTCTGTTAGCAACCATCAACAACATTCTTGATTTGACCAAGATTGAGTCGGGTAAAGTGAGCCTCAATGAAGATGATTTTGAACTGTCCAGTTTCATTCAAGAAATTTATCAAATGAATCTGGCTCATGCGCTTCAGAAAGAACTCCAATACAATTACTATATCTCTCCCCAACTGCCTCAATTTGTTCGTGGTGATCGAGAAAAGTTAAACCAGATTTTGGTCAACCTCGTTTCCAACGCGATAAAATACACTCCAAATGGAAAGTCGGTTAATATTCGAGCGGAATTGGACGGCAAGTTCTTGCAATTGGAGGTCATTGATACCGGAATGGGTATCCCTCACGAGAAGAAGGCAACTATCTTTGACTCCTTTGAGCAAGTGGACAATACCCTCTCTCGCCGGCATGAAGGAACTGGATTGGGATTGGCTTTGGTCAAAAAATTGACAGAACTCCTGGAGGGAACGGTTTCTCTGACAAGCAGCTTTGGCAAAGGTTCCCACTTTACGGTTCGCCTTCCTTTACAACTTTCTGCCGTTTCCTCTTTGACAACAAACCGGATTACTAAGGAGTCCTATCACTTTGATCGCACTCAAGTCATTCTCATGGTGGAAGACAACCCGATGAATCAAGCGGTCTCTAAAGCCTTGTTTAAAGGATTGGGATTGACCCTCCATCTGGCAAACAATGGCAAAGAAGGCATTGAGCAGGCTAAAGTAGTGAATCCAGACCTGATTTTGATGGATATCCATATGCCAGAAATGGACGGGATTGAAGCCTCTATCCTGCTACGTCAAATGCCGGAGTTCCAAACAGTACCCATTGTCATCATATCCGCAGATGCTTTTGCGGAACAAAAACAGAATGCTTTTCAGATCGGGATTGTCGACTATCTCACAAAGCCCTTGAAGCTGGATACGCTGCTTCCCGTTCTGGGGAAGTACTTAACACAGGAGTCATAATTTCCTGAATAGGGTGCCCACCGAAACTCCTTAAATGGGGGAAAGCAAAGCATAGTGCAAAACCATCACTCCACACGGATAAACCTTCTGTTCCTTCAATTCCAAACTCGTTGGTGCAATGCCTGGAGCAAACAAAGGAATCCCCTTTCCAAACACAAGGGGATTCAATTTGAGGATCACTTCGTCAATCAACCCCTGAATGAACAATTGTGAGGCAAGGTCGGCCCCACCACATAACCATATCGGTTTGCCCTCCTGGTGTTTCAAGGTTTTCACAAACTCAACACCGTTTTCTCGAACTAATGTGACGGCGGGATCTGGACTTTCTGTCAAGCTTCGAGAAAACACCACCTGTTCCATCATGGGATAAGGGCTGGTAACCCCTTGCTGCAATCCCACATCATAAGTCTTGCGCCCCATCAGCACCGTTCCGAATGTCGAAAACGATGCAAAAAAGTCTGCTACCACCGCTTCATCATGAGCAAAGCCATCAAAGCTACCGTCTTCATGAGCAATGAAACCGTCCAAAGTGGACGCCACATAATACTTGAGTGCACGCATATTCAACTCCTCAAAAAAGTGACTGAAAATCGCAGAAGCGACTCCTCCATGAGAAGTGCTCCGTCGCGACTGAATCTCAGTCAACAAAGTAGAGAAGCGCACTAAAAAACGATTGGAAAAAATTTACCTTCTTGAGCAAACAACAAACACTCCCCAGAGTCTTCACACCCAAATAACAGGCACATCATACTTTTCAAAGACAGTATCGTGGGTCAACAGCATCATCCCTTCTTGACTGGCCTGAGCAACCAGCATTCGATCAAAGGGGTCTTTATGATGAGGAGGTAGTCTCCCTGCTAACTCTCCATGTAGGTTCCTGATGGGAAGTTCTAAGAATCCTTCCTGCCGAATCACCTCATGAATATTGGCATCGATCTGCAATTTGCCTTGGGATCGTTTGATAGAAATTTCCCATGTCGAAGCCGCACTGACAAAAAGTTCATTGGTCTCCGTTTCCATGATATCAATGGTAGTCTGTTGAAGTTTAGGGTCGTCTGCGAGCCACCAAATCAATACATGGGTATCTAATAAATAACGGCTCACGTTTCTCCTTCAAATGCTTTGATGATGTCTTCTGAAGTTTCGTCGAAATCATCGGCAATCCAAATTCGTCCTTTGAGTGCTCCCGGTCGTCGCTTCTGCTTCTGAGGTCGATACGGTTCCAATTTGACATAAGGCTTGCCAGCCCGAGCAATAATGATTTCTTCCCCTTCCCATGCTTTTTCCGCTAATGCCGAGAGTTTTGTTTTGGCTTCATGCATATTCACTTGCATAGCTTTTCTCCAGTTGATTACTCCAGTTGATCAATACAGTTAGCTAAATTTAGCTAACTGAGAGAGTTTTTCAAGTACCATAGTGTATCACTTCTCGTCTCTTCACTGCCTGGAATCAAGAGACCACGGCAGCAGATGGCTATATTCGAGAGGGTGTTGAAAATAATCATTGGGTGACATTCCGGTAAAGGCTTTGAACTCATTGATAAAATGCGCTTGGTCATAAAAACCACCCGCATGGGTAAGATCTAGCCAGTTGACCGTGGAAGGCCACGGATCAGTCGCCACTTGCTCCAACACGCGATTGAAACGGGCAATCCGTTGATAATGCTTAGGGGGCATTCCCACATTTTTTTTGAACAGATGGATAAAATGTTTGTGGGAGTATCCGGTTTTTTCCACCAACTGTTTCATCGAGAGGGAGCCGGATTGAGAGAGTTGGTTGAGTGCAAAGGCAACCACGGCGTGCTCCTGATGGTCCTCTTCATAATGCTGCCACAAAAATGCTTCGGCTAAACGGAACATGTCCTGGGGACGGACGAGTTCCTGTAACTGTTCGCGTAGCGTTTGAACGGAAGGCCCCAACACCAATTCGGCGTCTACTGCCAAGTTGCTCAACCCCTGAAGGGGTAACTGCAAAAAAGGATAACTGCCATTCGGGTGAAACTGAATGATGAACACGATGGATTCCATGTCCCCTGTCGAGTGGTAAAAATGATCTTGAGGCCCCTGCAACCATGCCCGGTGACACGAGATCGGAATGAAGGCATCCGCTCCACTATAAAAGGTCTTCCGTAATTCATCTAAAGCGATAATGAGGCTGCTGGTCCCATCCGGAAGAAAGCGGACAAAATTGTACTGAGCTTCATACCCCCGATAATAAATCATCGAATGGATGAAACGATGGAGGGGCGGCGATGGAGTGTGGATGAAGACACGCATAGGGGAATCCTGTTCAATAACGTAGGCTTCAGTCGCCCGTGAAATACTTGTCTCTCAGATCAATGGTATACCCCATTTCCAGAGAAGGTGCTGAGTCGGTAATCAAATCTTGTTGAAACGAGAGGCGTTTTCCAGGCGTCGGCAAATCGTAAGTGAAAACGGCTTCTGGGGCCGAAGACATCACTGAAAGGCTCCCTCCAGTATGGCTGTAATTGAAGACATCCGGAAGATACAAATCCATAATCAAATTATGAATAGGCCAGGAGACTTTCGGAACTTGAAACGCTAGATGTCCTGATAAATGAAACTTCCCTTGATTGCGGGCCAACACCAGCTCTGCGATTCCCATTTGACCTTCTGCATAGGAGGCTGCCAATTCAAGCACCACCTGTTGATTTTCCACTTCAAAAGGCACGGCCAACCGGTCGAGATAGACTTTTTTCAATTCGTATTCGGGTGGAATCTGAATAACAAGCGATTGAGTGCCTTCAAAACCGAGTACATACAATACGCGCGTGAGCAATTCTCCCTCCAAGGTTGAAACAGAAGAAACATGAGCTTGGCGAATCATGGACTCGACGGGAGGCCGTTTCATTTCTTGCCGCTTCATTTCCTGCTGCCGGATCTCAGATACTTTTTCTTTGTGCTGCCATTGGATCAAAAATTCGTTGTTGTTCGGATAAATCACAACACCTTCCTGGAAACGCACGGACTGTGGGCCGATCAGGTCAAACAATTCTCTGTCAAACTTGAGTCGCATCTCCAATTTGGTGGACGGTACGGAACGAAGACTCACCAGGCGTTTTTCCTGTTCAAACTGGGCTTGCTTGACCATGGAAATTTCAAAGTTATACGTTCCTGCTTTTTGGGTGATGAAGGTCAGATACCCTTTTTTCTGGACAATCACTCCATGCTCGAAATGCGGCAATTGCGAAATATGAAGACGTTCATCGCTTTCCAATAAAGGAAGCGTGGTCCATTCGGATTCGTCCAAAACCACCACACGAAAATGCGCTTTGAATTCGATTCTATTTTCTTGCAACTGTCCTTCGATTTCAATGGATTCTACCGCAGCCGGAATGGGAGCGGGTTGCATGGGATCCGGTGGAGTTTGTTGAGTTTCTCGATACAAACGCAATATTTCGGATAACGGCAAGGTTGCTGTGGATTCGTCTTTTTCACCAGAAGCTTGAGCGATTGGCAGAATTCCTAAACTGCAAAAGCATAAGATTAAAACATACATGAGAAGTTCTTTTTTCATAAAACCCTCCATAGGGATATTGGGAGAACCTTCCTTAGGCACGGTTGAAAAAAACCTCCATAGGCACGGTTGGGAAGGTTGATAGAAAGGATAGAATTCAAAATGTCTATTCTGCGGAAGGCCCGGCCAATGTAGGTTCCGTCAGATTGGTTTTTGATGCTGGAGGAGGTAGAGTGAAAAAGCCTTCTAATAAGTCACGAGCTTTTTTACCGGTCACGAGCCACATGGTGACAGCTAACAAGGATAAGATTTCTAAGGTGTAAATGAGGCCTGTATATCCTTGGAGAACTACCGCCATTGTCGGCATCAAGAGAAAGGCGGAAAATAGCCCCATAGCAGTAAGGCCAGCTTCACGGCTGATAAGGCGCTGAAGAAAGCAAAAGAGTAGCGCCCCCACCGTCACCAAGGAAATCCCATAGGCTATATAAAAATTCATGAAGGCGGTTAAGTACGGCAGCAGCACATAAAAAAAGGCGAAGGACGCACAGATCAAATAACTCTCATAGGCGCGTAACCGGTGTTTGTAATAAAAAGCGAGCAGATGCATGCCGATGAAGAAGAGAGCGAAGGTGGGCAGACTTCTTTGAGTCATCGTGATGATGATTTTAGAAAACGATTCTTCCGAAGGTAAAATCAATCCGACAGGGACACCGGATTCAAGCGAGTCGTATTGCCAAACTAAGGAAACACTCTCTTCCTCTTCATGGAGGATCGAAGTTGCGGGGACCACGCCTCTGGGGTAGTCGTAATTCCTTCCACCCGTAACAGAAGAGGTCATTGAAAAATCTCGTACTGGTAGGGAAGGATCTAAAGTGTACACAAATTTATCCAGCCCTCGACCAGCATATCGGATGGTGAAGGCAACCCGTTCTTCCGGTTGAAGTCTTCCTGTCCACACCAGTTTGTTGGATTCGTGTAGGGAATCCAGCGGAGCGGATTGTCCATTCACCTCGAACGTAAAATCCTTCAACAAGACCCGATTTTTTCGCAAACCGAGGGGAAACACAAACACGATGTCAATGTCGTGTTCTTCCTGGTTCACCAGTGAATAATCGCCTTCGAATCGAAAATCGAAACCCGAAAAGTACACCAGGCCTCGTTTGCGATAATTCATTTCCGCATTGAGCGAAATCGTTTGGCTGGCCAGAGGAAGTTTGTCGAGTTGGGTAAACACAGACCCCGTCTGCACAAACCTTACGGAAGGTGCCGCTTGAGTGATGGGAGTTCCCCAACGGTCCATCACATCTTGATGTAGCTCGGTGTTCGCAAATTGCGTCCGGTTGCTCACCTGAATCGACATCACAAACATCACCACCACTATGATGGCGAAACTGCCGAAAATGTGGAAACTCCAAACCTTTTTGAAAAACGATTGAATGCGTTTCATAGGAATCGACTCCTGATAAGCATTGACGATTTGCCTCGTAAAAGGCGGACTCAATAGGACTTTCAGGAAGACTAACGATCCTCAGTGAAAATAATTTGAACGCTATTCGAAATGTTTGTGAAAAATCAGTTCTTGGACAGGTGCCGGTCGAGGCAAGAGTAGGATTTGTGAAGCGAGCAACGGATGTGCGGCCTGTTGGCAACATAGGCACAACGTATTTATTGCCAATTCCATTCAATCATTCTTTCTGCTGTGAAATCGTCTTCATCCGTCGCATATCGCCGACCTTCTTCCAGAAGCGTTTTTTTATAACCATCAAGAATGCCAATGGAGACCTGATCGAGGAGGCCAAGACCACCCAAGAACTCTTGGAAGGCCACTTTCTCTTGGCTGTATCTAAAAAGTGGTTGGGGGAAGTAAAGGAGTATATCTTTGGTGATATTGCCGAATTGCAACCCTACTCTGGTTTTTAGAATGCCACCTCACAACCCTTCAAATACTTGCTCAATGGTCTCAACAGCCAAGAGACGTTCCGAAATAAGGTCTAATTCGCTTTGAGAAGCGGATAATAGTTGGTCGGTGTAGGGCTGGGCTGCTGACTGGAACTTCAATTGCAACATCTTCAATACCATTTTTGAAGCTCCTTTAGCTTCCCCCCTCGCTTCTCCTTCCTGAAACCCCTCGGCTTTTAATCGTTCTGCGGCGGTCATAACCATCTCCTTAATCTTAGTGTCTGGTGCCTGTTGCAGGCGTTCTATTATCACTTTTTCATCTAACGATTCGGTGGCTCGATAAAGGTAATTGAGCATGGATTCGATATATTCGAGGCCTGTTTTTCCGTCTTCGGATAGTTCTTGCCAACAGGGAATCAACTCATCGAGT
>JANQJU010000041.1 GCA_028281495.1 SAR324 cluster bacterium | reverse complement strand
TTGCGTAGTTCGGAATATCCCCTGCCTCGCTCGCTGGCACCGTTGGTCGTGACAAGTCGTCAGATCTTAGTCGATGTGATTGTGGCCAAGGTGAATAAGACCTCAGTCCTAGAGACCGCCAAACAAGTGATCAACGAAAAATGGGGTAACAATTGGCAAACTCTGCTGGATCAAATGCAATTTACCGAGGTGCATGAAGCCTTACAATCCTCGACCCACACCACCCGCAATGCCAATGGAGAACTGATCGACGAGGCCGAAGCCACCCAAGAGATCTTGGAAGACCAAGGTCCTTCCATCCTTTATGGCAACAAAAACGACACCTTAACGGGTGGAGACGGACACGATGTCTTTGTGGTCCATCGCGGATTGGGCCAACTCCACATCCAGAGCCAAGGCGATTCCATCCATCCCCTCGACCAAATCGCCTTTGGAGGGGATTTGACTGCCAACCAGATCTCTCAGGAGCAACAAGGTGATAACTTAGTCATCACCCTGCTCAACGACCGAGAAACGCGGAAGGGAGGTCACCTCCTCTCCCCCAAGAATGCACTCGTTTGTTTAAAAACCTTTTAAAAACAATAAAGTAACAAGATTTGTAAAAGGTTTTTCAAACGCCACTAGATACTTCAAAAATTCGTTGCTAGCCTTACGTTAGAGCGTTACGCTAGATGCCTAAGGTTTCATTTGTGAGGAAATGGGAAGAGTCATTTGGCACACCCTTTGGTTTCATCCCTCTCGGACAAAAAGCCGTTCTTGCTTGGGGGATTTTCTTATTCAGTATGTATATTCAATAATGCCCAGTTAGGCAGGTCTGTTTATGAATCGATTTGCAGTTATTTTGATTGTTCTAGGATTAGTTTTTTTTACTTTTTCGTGGGGGAAAGAAACTCCATTCAATGGCGAGATATATCAGATTAAGAAACGAGAACAAAATCTCATTGAAGCACATCGTGAAGGCGTTCCTGAAATGCTTGATATTTCATTCGATGATTTGCATCGACCTGAAAATAAGCAAGCATTTTTAAAACTAGTTAACGATACGTTTCAAAAAAAACGAGGTTTTGTCAAAGTGGTTTTCCAAGAAAACTTCCTGATGAAAAACCCTGAACCTTATTCCAATCGATTTCCCAATGGGGATAAAGCGTTGATCAACCATCTCAACAAACGTCATGCAAAAGCGATCTGGTTTACAGAAAATCAAATTTATTTTTCGGATGAACAGCAAAAGCAACTTTATCACTTTATCAGCGAAACTTTACATACTCCTAACTCTAAAGCACGGATAGGACCTCCAGAAGCTAGAGAATCATTTTTTATACTTTGTTACCTTCAGCATTTCCCTGATAAAGCTGGACTCATACTTTTGAATATTAAAATTGCAGTGAAGGCGATTAGGATACCCTACAATACAGCATATTATTCAAAAGGTGATTTGATTTTTCAGATTCAAGACAATCAATTTTCTATTTACAAAAAGGAATAATGCCGAAAATTTTTTTACTACTTATTTTTATAACAAGTGTGAATTTCTCGGTGATTTTTGCTTCTGTTTGTGACGATCCAAATTGGAAGCAAGTACACACACTGACATTTTTAGCTGAGCAAGTATTTGAAGTGTATACAGAAGCTAATTGTGAGGTAATCTTTGAAAAATGGAAACAGTATAAAGAGCTAGATTTATCAAAAAGTAATATCACAGATATTTCACCTTTAGCCAGATTAGATCATTTGGAATATTTAGATCTTTGGATGAATAAAATCACTGATATTACGCCTTTGCAGAACATGAAAAAATTGAAATATTTAAAGCTTAGTAATAATAATATTCAGGATATATCCATTCTAGAAAAATTAACAAAACTAGAGGAATTGAACATTGTCAGTAATTCTATTGTGAGCATCGAGCCACTAGCTCAGTTAATCCAACTTAAAAAATTGGAATTGAATAACAATCCTATTTTTGATTTTACATCTATCCAGTATCTAAAGAATTTGGAATATATCGATCTAAGCCTCATGGAAGTTGACTTAAAGCCAGTTATCAGATTGGTTAATTTAAGGCATTTACATATATTTGAGTCAAAAATACATGACGTTAACCTAATTCAATATCTTACAAATCTGCAATATCTTAAAATTGCTAAGAGTTCTGTTAAAGATTTATCTTTTTTAGTAAATCTAAAAAATTTAATTGAACTAGATCTAAGTACTAATCAAATAATTAACATCTCATCACTTCAAAATATGAGTAAGCTTAGGTCGCTAAGTTTACATAGCAATCAGATAGTTAACATCTCACCACTTCAAAATATGACACAGTTGTCTGAACTGATTTTATTTGAAAATCAAATAACTGATATCTCTCCTTTAAAAAACATGTCTCAATTATATAAATTGATTCTATTCGAAAATAAGATCTCTTCTATCACACCATTGAGTAATTTATCATCACTTAAAGAGGTTTCGTTAAGTTTTAATGATATAGAAAATATTAGTACATTGTCGAAATTAATAAATTTAGAGAATATCAGTTTAGAACACAATAGAATCAAAAAAATTTATCCATTAATTGGTCTACAGAAAATAAAATATCTAAATATAAGGAACAACTCTATTAAGGATGTGCATATGATTAAAAAAATACAATCAGATGTGTTATCATATTGATTTAAATGACTAATATGTCCTTAAACTTTCTCAGAGAGATAGCCATGTCTAGTCCTACTATCAAACAAGAAGATTTCGTTACATATGCCCCTGATTACACATATGAATTGTCCAGTAATGATAAAACTCGGTTCATAATCAATCTCCAAGAAAAGATTAAAGGAGGAAGAATCACCCAAGAAGATATTGGTATAGTCGATGCCGCAGTAAATAGTAGAAAAACAACAACTAGAACTATAATAGGGACCCTGAATTCACTTGGAGGGGATGCCAAAAAAACGGTAACAAATGAACTTTCTAAATATGTTACTGGTGGGTATACTGTAGCTGATGGTAAAAAGCATGAAGTAGATACCAATTTTGGTAGCAATGGAGTAATTCACGACGATAAAACAGGGCTAGATGCAACGGCCTATTATTATATAGATCAGGCTGGTCAAGTACACTATACAGTCAAAGTTGATGGGTCAAATGAACCAATAGATGTGGCAACTGGGGAAATTACACAGCAATATGATGTACTCAAAGTAGCTATAGATGATTATGTTGCGGATAAAGGAAATGATGCTCAAATTGCTTGTATTGGAGAAAGTTATGGGGCACAGATGTGCCTAATGTACGCAAAAGATGTTCCTAGCAATTTGGCTAATAATTTTACAATCACTGCTTTCAATCCAGTAGCTCTTGTTGAAAGTTACGATGAAATTAAAAGTATAAATCCTCAATATCTCCCGAAAATGGAGACCCATGTTACTGCTGGAGATCTATCCTCGCTAGAAGGAAAAATTCCAGGTGTAGTCGTTTTGCATGAATATGACGGGCAATTACCCCATGTAGATCCTGGATTCGACCTCGCGCAAGAATATTTTACTGGTGGTGGAGTCGTTACTCAAAATATGCAGGCAGCTTTTAATGCGCATGTCACTTACCCAGGCGAATTGGCAGGACAACCAGGGTATAGAACTTCAGTTCTGTTTTACGGTTGGGAACCAAACATCACACAAGACGATTTAGATCGTGTTGGTAATGATACCCAGGCTCTGTTCAATGAGGCCAAGAGAGCCGCTATCGCAGATCAACCTGTAATTGGCAACTATGATACTTACGTCAAATATGGCGAAGATGTTGCAATTAAAGAAGGGTTGGGTCTCCCACCACCCAGTGGAGGCGGCCCCAATCCGCCAGGTGGAGGAGAGTGGCTTGGTAATAAATTTCAAGAGGGTTTCGAAGGTGCTAAAATCGATACTTCTCGACTAAATGCCGCCGATGTACAAGGACTTAAAGAATATTTTGATGACACACAGAACCAATTGATGAGTCCTTATGAAATTGCTCGTGATTTACGGGACCAACTAGGGCTTGACCTTGATGGGATTGATCCAAATCTTCGTCCGAACGGTTCAAATGGTTCTCCGAGTGATTCAGATGGCCCCACTCCGATCATGATTGTCAACGAGGATGGATCGACGACCACTATCAGCGAAGATGGCCAAACCGTTACAGAAACCGACCTTACAGGATTGACAATAGGTGTCGAAGCGGTTTCAGGCAATGTGGTGTCTCAAAACGAGTTTGGCGTAACCACCATTGTCAAACCGGATGGTATCCTCATTACCAGCAACCCGTTGGACAACACCGTTTCCGTGACGAATCCTAAGACCGGTGTGTCGACCACTCAGCATTTTGATGAAAATGGAAACCTGGTTGATACTACAACCGAAACGTTTGGAACTCCGAATGTGGAAGGCGAGGCACTGGAAGGGGAATTGACTCCAGAGGATGAAGCCGAGGTCGACAAAGCCCTTGATGCCCTCCAGGAGGTCAAAGAGGATTCTGAGAACCCGGATTTGGTGGACAAATTAGATGAAGTGGCCCGCGACCATCTCGACCCGCCCCCACCCCCCGAACCGACAGAAGACGAAACCGAAGAATCCGATGAGTCGGAGCGTCCTGCCAATGGCAGCCCTTCGAACCCCGATACCTCTCCTCCTACTTATGAAGACAATGATGCCGAGAACTCGGGAGATTCCAGCAACTGGGGTTCTTCTGATGCCGATAATGAAAGTGAAGCCAACGAACGGACCTTGGCAAACTCGCCCACCCGAAGGACTGCAAGCTCATTCAACCCCGTTTCTTCAGAGATACTCGATATTGCCATTGATCAACATCGTTCACAAAGTAACCCCTTGTTTCGGGTCGCTGGTGGAGAACGCGCAGCCCTGAAACAGAGCCTGTTCGACGAATATGCTCAGCACGCGCATGATGCCACCAGCTTGTACCGGTTTTGGCTCACCATCGATCAGAATTTTGCCTTTGATGTGTTAGAACATGCGTCCGAAGCAACCGGCCAAACAAAATCCACCTTAAGCCGTATTTCAGAAGGGTTTAAAGTCACGGACAGCCAAATCTCCGACCTTTTGGAGGATGCAGCTCAGAATCTCTCTCCACTCGTATACAAGCAATTGGCCGTTCAATTGTGGCATCATCCCGATTATGGCAATGGAGGGGCATTGGTGCGAACAACGGCGGCTTCAACTCAACGTAACCTGACCTTTGGATTGTCAGGTGGCTCGCTGTTTAAGCCGATTGGGTCGAATGCTTCGGAAGCATCGACTCCAGCCCCTTTAAGCTCTTTGGGGAATACGTTGGGCTTTAGCTTTGGCAACTCCCCGCTCCCCGTCAATTCCTCGACAGTCTCTCCTCGCCCTGCCTCGGAGTCTGTGGGATCTGCTCCTCAAGCGACCTTGCCCGTTACCCCCTTGAGCATTCCCAGCATGTCTTTTCCGTCCTTCAACCCCCTGATCACCACCAACTTCTTATCCAAACGTTTAGCCAAGGAAGTGGCTTGGGCTGATATCATGATGCAAACTTTCCCAGAGTCCCATTGGACGGACAAAACCTTGAGTCAAGTGGAGCAAGAAGCTTCTGACGAAATCATTAGGTACTTGGGACAAACCTTTCGTTTGGATGTAATGGAGAAACGAGGGGACCAACCGACCGAAAGTAGTTTGAAGATCGGTTACGCCTTGGACCTGATCGATACATATAAGGTGAGCATTCGAGGCAAGGTATCTGACATTCCCGAATCCTTAGTTCCTTTGATCGAGGCGAGTCGGAACATGTTGATAGATGCGTTACTGGCTCGAACCGGATTTTCCGATATGACTTCGATTGGGGCCTCACGGAATGCGGTCAGTGATGTGGATTGGCAACCGTACCACAACTGGCAAGCGTTGGCAGAAGGCTTGGAGTTGTTGGAAGTCCACGGAGCCTTACAATCCTCGACCCACACCACTCGCAATGCCAATGGAGACTTGATCGAGGAGGCCGAAGCCACCCAAGAACTCTTAGAAGACCAAGGTCCGTCCATCCTCTATGGCAGCAAAAACGACACCCTCACCGGTGGAGCCGGTCAGGATATCTTTGTAGTCCATCGTGGGTTGGGCCAACTCCACATCCAAAGCCAAGGCGACTCCATCCATCTTCTCGACCAAATCGCCTTTGGAGGGGATCTGACTGCCAACCAA
>JANQJU010000085.1 GCA_028281495.1 SAR324 cluster bacterium | reverse complement strand
TTCATCGCCAATCCGATCTATGATGTCGTCTTCAAATACCTCATGGAAGATAAAGAGGTCGCCATCCTGCTCATCTCCGAAATCCTGGGGGAAAACGTCGTCGATTTGGAATTCAAACCCCAAGAATCCGTCGGAAAGGTCGGAGAACCTCATCTCTTCACTATCTACCGCATGGACTTCTCCGCCAAAATCCAACTCCCCGATCAACAATTCAAACAGGTCCTCATCGAAATACAGAAGGCCAAGTTTCACACTGATATCATGCGATTCCGAAATTACTTGGGGATGCAATACGCCAATAAGGAAAATGCCCACATCGAACAAAGCAATGGAAAAGAAATCAAACACGCTTTACCCATTCACAGCATCTATTTTCTGGGACACCGACTCGACCATATCGACGCTCCCATTGTGCAGGTCAAACGGACCTATTGGGATGGGACCACCGGAGAACCCATTTCCGAACGAGAAGAGTTCATTGAAAGCCTCACTCATGACAGCATCGTCATTCAGATTCCTCAGTTGAGAAAAGAAATGAGAACTGATTTGGAACGACTCCTTAGTGTCTTTGACCAAAGCTATAGAGTCCGCCACGATAAACACATTCTCGACATTGATGATGAGCAGATTCCTGAAAAGTTCCGCAAGGTGGTCCGTCGATTGATCAAGGCCAATTCGGAAGAAGAGGTCCGGCAAAACATGAATCTGGAAGATGAATATCTGGAAGACTTGCAGGCCCAAGAACGTGAAGTGCTCAAAGCTAAAGAAGAAACCGCACAAGCCAGACGACAAGCCAAGCAAGCCGACCAACGCACCGAGCAAGAACGGCAACGTGCCGAGGAAGAGAAACAACGCGCCGAGCAAGAACGGCAACGGGCTGAGGAAGAGAAACAACGCGCCGAGCAAGCCGATCAAAGAGCAGAACAAGAAAGACAGCGGGCCGAGGAAGAGAAACATCGCGCCGAGGAGTTGGTGGAACTCCTAAAAAAACATGGCGTCACCCCTAAGAAGTGACGCTTCAGGCTTCATCACGTATTTTTTGACAATAGATCCGCCCGCTAATACGAGGTTTGATGACGTTCCGTGAGAGGAATGTATGTGATTGGAGGCGTGTGCTTCTTGAACAATTTCCTTACATCAGGCTGCAATTGACGAAAGACTTGTGCCGACATCGCAAAACCATTCGATTTCAGAAGGGCAGCGGTATTCACCGTCATTCCGATGACATCGAGTTGTTTATGGCTTCGTGTTCCTAAAGGGCCACAGATCACGGGGCCATAGTGTAATTTAACTATGTGTTTGGATGCCATGCCCCGTTGGGCTATCCACTTGTCGCCCTCCTCCTTCAAACGCTTAAACGCCAGAACCCCGGCATTGACCTCGGTTTTGGGAAACAATACCAATCCCGCATCACCGATAAATTTGATGATACGCCCTCCCGAGGATTCAATCAGATCTCCCGTCCATTCATAGTAGTCGGAAAGCAAGCCGAACAAATCCGAGGTGCTAAAACGTCGACTACTTTGGGCAAATGCTGTCAGATCGAAAAATCCTACCAAAGCTTGTATCTCGGTAGGTGTTTGGATTTCTTGGAAAGTCTTCATACTTATCTCCTAATCGTTTGGTTTCGTGTATCGACGACCCAGAGTTCGCCAGGAAAATTAGGAATCGCCAGCCCTTGTGTCTGGCAGTTGTAAATAAGATCAGTTGGATGGAAGGGGGCGGAAATAAATCGTATCGTCTTGATCATCATCATAAACAGCTTTTGATCATTTATGCATTTTTATTGAGTCTAGAGATCAATTCAACCACCCGACCAAAAATTCAAAATCCCCCACTTGGATGGAAGGCGATCATCGTCTTCATACTTCCTAGAGGAATCAACTTCCCGAAAAGCTACCGGCCCAACACCCTTTCCAGTACTTCTCAATCAGCCATTCTTTCAGCCGAGGGGAGTCATTCACATCCAAGATATAGCCGTATTCTTGGAGAAACGAAGGATACAGATTGCCCGAACCAATGTAAGCATACCGTTCATCTGCCATCAGAATTTTGGCATGATTGCGGATAGAGGGTCCCCATACCAGGGAACCTGGCCAGGCATGCTTGGGGCCATATTCCTCATAAGTCACTCCAATGGAAGCCACTTGTAACGCACTGGCTGACTGCTTATAGTTCAGTTTTTTTTCTACAAACGAATTGATGGTTCTTTGATAGTGTCTCACGTTGGCAAATCGATAGGCGTAGTAAGCGCGGACCATCGTTCGAATCACCGATTGCATCTCTTCATGCTCCAGCTGATTGTCGTAGCCTCCCCGCCCCACATGAGAAGTCACCACTTGTATCTTGAAATCGGAATCCTGAGATTTTCCATTTTGATCAAAATGATGGTCCACAATGGCTTTGGCAAATGCATACATGAGATCCATGGGCCAAATGAAATCACTCCCTAACTTTTTGGCATGTCTGTCCATGCCCAATTCACTCAATGGCAGAGTGAGTCTTTGTTGGCTGATTTGCACCGAGGATTCTGCTTTTAGGACCATCCAAACTCTTGCCAAGCGTCCGGCATTGAGGGGAGAAAGGCTTACGAATCGATCAAACCACGCCCCCAAACCACTGGAAGCGAGCGTGTAATCTGGATCCAATTTTCCCATCATATTAATGAAAGATTCGATTGCCATTCGATCAAATTTATCCATCTTCTTTTTGGTGTCAAAAAAGAGATAGGTGTTGAAGATGTCCATAAACTCATTGATTTGCCCCAAAGAAGCCGACAATTTTGTGAATTGATCCAGATCTCCAAAAACCAGCCGCGCAATTTTTTCAAAAATATCTCCCGCTTCTCCCCAGATGCCCAATTGTCCTGCCGAAAGGATCGAGATCCCTTGCCCCTTCGGTGGCGGGCCAAAGTCCTTTGGATTGAACTGTGCTTGCTCCAGCTGTTTTATGGAAGGTACTTGGATAATCTTATTCAGATCGAATCCAGTTTTACGATCAAAAAATCGACTGGAGTCTGATTGATTGACCCCCCAACAAAAAACAAAGTTGTTCGGATCTTGAAAATGGTTTTGAACCCCCTGCCAAAGATGATTCAGAAAATTCTGGGCTTGTCCAACGGCATCTCCGTCGAGTCTCATAGAAACATCCAAAGAGTCAGGAGGATTGTTCAGATAGGGTTTCGAGTAATTGTGCCCACCTACAATCGATAGCTTGCCATTGATGCTGATGACTTTTGAATGATTCCATAACCCTACATTAAAGTAGGGGACCAAATCGGCGATGACTTCTGGGAGTTCCCATGAACTACCGGAAATGTTATTGTATATCTGTAAAAATATTTTAAAAATATCAATAGCTTGATCCCCCGCAGGAAAAAGCGGATGGCACAGATTTGATGTCAAAAAGGTTAACTTGAAAAAGGAGGTCTGCCCCCCATTTTTCTGATCAATGATTTCATACATTTTCCGTATGAACTGTTGGTGTCTGGGGTTTCCCATCTCTCGTTCCACCACCTCACTGAGGTTGTTCGAACTCAAGGCTTCGCGAAAGGGCGGGGGAAATCCTGCCAAGTAACGCACCGTTACGGGTTTCTTTTTTAAAAGTTTATAAATCCCCTCAGCAAAGCTCCAAAAAAAAGTATTGTGATTTAGCGGGTTAGGCACATCCAAGAGTTCTGCTATGTCAACAAAGTATTGTTTGTCCTTTAATTTCAAAGCATCGTCGAAGAGTTTTTCGATTCCTACAGCCAGCTCATTCTCGGTTGAAAAGGGCGGTGCCCAGCCATTATTTGCATTCTGATGCAATCTGTCTTTGAATGCCTGTGTTGGGCCACTCCAAAGGCCAATTGTTTCCAGCAGCCATTCTTCGGGCACACTATTGTCCTTCGATAATCCATAGGTAATATCTTTAAAAAGCTCTTTTGAGTTATTAAAATGGAATTCGTTATCTCGTCTTTCGAGGTCTTGATAGAGTTGTGTCAAAAATGAGTTGTTTTGGGGCATACGGCATTCCTCAAAGGGTAGAGTTAGGTGATTTACTAGGACGTTGGTTTTTACCCTATCTGAGCTATCATAAACCCTGACGAAATTATAACGATTTTTTCTACCCTCTTATTGGATCAATCATTCGGTTGGGTAACGGGAAGTCGCTTCCTGAAGCAATCCGGTTTGGTAAGCTTAGGAGAGCTTTTGAAGTTCTTCAATGGGTCCATTGGCCGATTTTTCAAACCGGGTGAAGGAATTGGGCGAGCTGGAATGGTGTTTTCAAAAGCGCCTATATGGATGCCTTGGGTTTGCCATCCATTGAAACGAATTGCATCCTGAGGAATGCCAAAATCTCAACATCTCCGACAAATGGATGCCTAGCAGCAGCAGAGACTTAAAAAACTCAGAATTGCGCCCTCTTCTTCAGCAGAAAGGAAATCCTCATTGGGCTAACTAAGGGAACGGTCTTGAGGTGATCCCAACACCATCACGCCAGCAATAAAAAGAGACGATGCGAAGGAAACCAGGGACTCAGGGAGGAAGATTAAGCAAAGAAACGAAAACCTCTTGGTGAGAGTTCGATTTTGAAAATTTTCGCCTTGAACCGATGCTCTTCAACTTTATCAAAGCCAGCTAAGACGATTCACATCACTCCCTATTGGGAATACAACTCATTTGACGGTATAATTAACCCTATACGCTGCCCGGCCCGGATTCTTCGTTGCAAATAAAAGAAAGGAAGAAAATGCTCATTGCCAATCCCATTTATGACGTCGTCTTCAAATACCTCATGGAAGATAAGGACGTCGCCATCCTACTCATCTCCGAAATCCTCGGTGAGAATGTTGTCGATTTGGAATTCAAACCTCAAGAAACCGTTGGAAAAGTCGGGGAGCCTCATCTGTTCACCATCTATCGCATGGATTTCTCCGCAAAAATCCAATTAGCCGACCAACAGTTCAAACAGGTCCTCATCGAAATTCAGAAAGCCAAGTTTCACACCGATATCATGAGATTCCGAAAT
>JANQJU010000081.1 GCA_028281495.1 SAR324 cluster bacterium | reverse complement strand
AACAATCGATCTCACAAAGAATCGTCGCTTCGCTCCGAAGCTCGATTCCGAGTGATCCAGGTGAGTGGATTTACTGATCCAGGTGAGTGGATTAGGCACCAATTTTAGGCTTCCCTACCTATATATCTCACTTATACACTCAGATATCGAACGAGATGTATACCCAGATATCCACCTTTGATGAAATAATCCCAGCAAATGGTGATGATCAATTGATCTTCCATCCCTTTTTTAGAGCTTTAATATCTTCTTCCATATTTTGAATGCAGTTTTTTAAGTGCTGCTTATGCTCTTCATCCTGAGTGTGTTTCATAATTTGTCGAGCACGCCGGATGCCGTTGAGGAGGGTTTGTTCGGATGTCATAAAAAAAAGTTAGGTAGGTAGGATTACTTCGATTTTTTTTGGGCTTCATCCAAGCTCTGATTCCAAGCCTCGATTTTAGTCATGGCATCCAGAAGCCGTTGAAAGACCCAATTTTGAAACTCGATTGTTTGTGCTGTGTTTTGACTCAGGGTTTTCAACTGAAGCTGGATCGCTTGGATCTCTTGGTGCAGTCGTCGCAGTTTGGTACGTGTTGATTTCATAATATAGAGATTAAGAAATAGCTGAATAAATAAACTTTAAGTTTTTATCATTTATCGATTCGTTGATTCTGTTGACTCCTGTCCTGGTGTTTGGATTATCGAATCGTTTGTCCAAATCGGGTTAGCTCTCAAAGTTTCCAAAACTTCATCGGTGGTAATCCCCAAGTAGTATTTCGTAGCTTCAATGGAACTATGCCCCAAAGCGATCCTCACTTGTTCCAAGTCTTTGTCCGTTCGTTGGTACAGGAATTTCGCTCCGGTTCGTCGTAGGGAGTGGCAGCTGTAAAACTCTGGCTCTAACCCAATCAGTTCCACCCAAATTTTAACCAGTTCGCGCATCCAGCGAGTTGACAGCGGGCTGTAAGGGGTTCTCTCACTCGTGAACAAGAACTCCCCTCGTTGCTTCTTCGTTTCCCAAAGGTAGCGAGCCAACACTTCACGAGTCGGGGGATGCAGTACCACCCGTACATGCTCTCCTGTTTTCATTTGTTTAATGAGGTAATCTTCGCGAATGTCCCCATTTCGTGTAATGACATCATCTACTTGGCGTTGAACCAAATCACCGGAACGCAATAAAGTGTCGATTCCGACATGAAAGAGAACCAGTTCTTTGAAAGGGCGGCGTGTATAAATCGCTTGGGCAAGATCGTTGACTTCTTGCTGGCTCCACGCTTTCTTTTGATTGGGGAGAGTTTTTGGAGTTAACCAACTCATATCATTATGTTTTTCACTTCCGATTATTACAAAAGCGGAAGTGGTTTGGCAACCCCTTTTTGGGAGCGGGAATTTCTGGGCTTGGTCTTGCCATTTCCAGAACGAACTGAGTCGTGAAATATGCCATAAACCATTGATGTAGCAACATTTCTTTAGCCGACTTCCGTTCCTGTAAGAAACGGAAGTGAAATACAAGGCAATTTGTTGAGAAACGTTACATCAATGGGGATACCATGCGGATATTTGTGATTCTGGCAACGATATTATTGTGCTCAATTACAGCCGCTTATGCCGAAAACGAGCAACTTGATCAACAGTCACTATATACCCGTTTAAAAGTGGAAGGTTTACAGGCAATTACTGAGAGAAAACCGTTTCCATTGAAGTTTACGCACCCTGCACGGTACGACATCACCCAAATGAAATACGGAACCAATCAAACCGGCATTTTTATCGATAGTTTCACTCCTAAGGGAAAGTTGGTGAATCAATCATATGTGGGATTAGATGAGTTTGAAGCTTTGCTGGATTACTATCAGCAGGGCAACTTCAAAATATCGAAACACAACTAAGCTTCTAAAATCATTGGTTTTTTGCTATAATTATTTGAACTTTTAAGCAAAAAAACTTGTCTGAAGTTGCCGAATACCATTGGGCTGATCAAGACAACCTTCCTGAAGGTGATGGAAATTCTGAAAGTCATGACATTCCACGAACCATTGCTCAAAATGAGCAAGATCACCAAGAACAGAGGAAACGGATTCACTTTCTTCAGGATGCCGCACGACAAGAGAGTGATGACTCAGTCAAAGCTCTGGTATTGAAAAACCGACCTGTTTTGAGTTCGGGGAACAGTTTTAACGAAGTTTACGCTCAATTTGCACTAACGGTAGAAACTGCCGATGAACAAATTGATGATTTTGCAGGAGACTTTTTTGAACTTTATCAGAAATACAAAATCGCCTTAGCCTACCCCGACCTGACCCAAAATATTGCAGTCAGTGACGAACTGCTTCACCGTCTGATTCCTCAAAACCAAACCCTTCGCCAAGCCGTTGCCGAATCCCTCAAAGGAAAAGAAGAAGTAAGCGTCAAAGAGCTATTGGCAACGTGCATCTTCCAAGAAATCATTGGGAAGAAGACGGACCAAATCAATGAACGGTTAGCCAGTCTTGGAAGCACAGAAACCGAACCCAAAGACCGCAACGAAAAACTTCAAACAGCATTGGAAAATCTGGGAATCAGAACTCCTACAGATTCCCCAAAACCACTTGCTGTAGCCGAACTTTTGAAACTCAATCAACAATTACGAGCTATTCCCAAATCCGAAGTACGTCAGGTTTTGCTCAATCAGTTTGTGAAGGAAGTGAGTGCCGCAGTGGGCATGAAGACGGATGATTTCAGTACTCGTTTGCATTTTGAAATGCGCCAAGTGCAAGGCGTTGAAACCCTAAAAACCACCTTTGTCACACTCCAAGCAGACGGCAAATTGGCAAAGGTGATGAACGATGACGGGTCACTGAACAGTGAAGTTTTCCAGCACTATTTCTTGGCTGCTTCCGAAACCGTTGTTGAAGATTTCAAAATATTTGAATCCACCATTGAACCCAGCGAATCTAAGCCAAAAACACCAGAGCCGAACAAACTGAAACCATTGTATGGTGAAATCCAGCTTGCCGAAATTGAACACAATCCCGTTTTGAGTCGCTTGGCAAAGGTCAATCCGTTGATTGCCGATTTATTCTTCAAAGACGGTCACATTTCAACCATCCCCCTCCCCAACGACCACATTGGCTATGAATTTCGAATAGATGACCAAGCCCGTGAGTATAACTTGATATTACGGCTTGATCCCACAACGGGCAAAGCTGCTATTTTTGTAGACGATGTGCTGGCAATGCCGACTCCCGTAACCCATGAAATCGAATTACGACGAAATCTGAACACTGCCGTGGCAAATCGTGTCGTGCTTCATGACCTCAAATTGCCTCGTAGCTGTTTCATGCCCGATTCGGTTGATGAAAAAGAACTCGAAGGACTGAACGATCCATTGCAGTTGCTCACGGAAATTTTGCCAGAAAATGAATTTCCTCAAGATACCGTGCTGAATCTCAATGGTGAAACAGTAGGACGGTTACGTGAAACATTAGAACTTAAACTTGGGGAAGAATACCGCCATGCAGCCAATGCTGCGGAAGTAGGAAGGTTGCTGGAAAAGCAAGGTTGGTTGGATGAAAAAGGACAGTTACAACTCTCGGCCAATAGGGAATTGCAAGTCACCTATGCCCAAATCAAACGTGATCCGTCGTTGGATTCACCGGATGAACTGCGAGCTGCTTAAAGCAAAGCGATTTGCCTTCACGGGTGGGTTCCATTACAATATCGATACCTTGTAATTCATTTTCTTATGGCAAACTCAGCAACTCTACAGGCCGACATGGAAACCATTGCATTCCCTCATTTGTTGCAGCAAATTCACAGCGCAGAGGAACTGCGCAATATGGCCATTCAAGGGGCCATTCTCATTGACTACTTTAAAGGGAATATCAGTATGATGAAAGCTGCGGAACTTCTAGAAACTGACTACGATGGGATGACAGAACTTTTAAGCCAACTCAACATTCCGAGTATGGGGAATTTGCCAGAAAGCCTCCAAAGCGAAACCAAAGACCATCGGGAACAACTGGCACAACAACTAGGAATTAACTAATGTCCATGTCCCAGTCACCGGTATTTTGTGTCGGTGATACCTCTACCTTGATACGATTGCGGAAAGGGAAGGTGCTGGAATGCCTGCAAAGCCTTTTTAGCAAAGTCTATCTTCCTCAAGCCGTGAAAGATGAATGCCGAGACCCCCAAACCGCTGCTGCAATTGCTCAACCGTTTTTTGTAGTCAAAACAGTTTCTCAAGTTCTTGATATTGGCGGACTGCATCAAGGCGAACTAGAGGCAATCAGTTTAGCGAAAGAACTCGGAATTAACATCGTTTTGTTGGACGATAAAGCAGCTATCAAAAAAGCTATTCGCCACAATCTAAGCCCCATTGGAACCTTTGATGTTCTGGTACTTGCCAAGAGAGGAGGGTTTATTCCTTCGGTGAAACAGGCAATGGATGCTATGCGTTCCGAAAGAGAAGGAATTACCGAAGTGGATTACCAGAGAACCATGATTGATGCTGGTGAAAAGTCGAGTATTTAAGCTAATGTCTATTTTAAGATTAGCCTTTCCCAAGCACTCTTCTTAACTCCTCCTCAGGCATATTTTCCAACCGCGCCACCAATTCAGGACTCAGTCGGCGGTTGACAACCGTTTGCTCCATAAACCGTTCTGCCTCCAGCGGTCGCCACAAGGAGTGCTGTTTCAACACATCCTCAGTCGGCACGTCGTCACGCCACAAGGAGTTTTGCTTGAGGTCGTTCACCACTTCCTGTTCTTCGATGCCCAAGTACAAAATCGT
>JANQJU010000039.1 GCA_028281495.1 SAR324 cluster bacterium | reverse complement strand
CTGGTTGGCGTCCTTTTTAGAACTGCCCCGGGGCATTCCCACCGCGGACACGTGACGTCGGGTTTTTACCGCTTTGGACCCGAAGGAGTTGAACCATGGCTTTAGCCAGTGGGTGGATTCGGTGTGCCAGAAATTTCGTAATGAGGGCATTGCGATTGACGGCAAAACCCTGCGGCGTTCTTTGGATCAAGCCAACCGTAATGATTTTGACAACGCAAAAAGTACCCACTTCGATGGAGTAAAAAGTACCCACTCGGTTTAAGAAGAATCAGCCTTTTTTGGCTGATGGGGTTTTCGATTTTTTTGATTTGTTTTCGTGTTTTCGGTTTAAGGAATCTTGAAAACGGAGGGATTCCCAATTGAATTGATAAATATCACCGCGATGGGTGAGCCGGTCCAAGAGCGCGGCAGTGAGATTGGTATCGTGAAACAAGGTATTCCATTCGGCAAATGCGAGATTGGAAGTGACCAAGGTGGAAGCTTGCTCGTAGCGATCCGAAAAGACCTGAAAGAGTAACTGGGCGCCTTGTTGAGAGAACGGGAGATAGCCCAGTTCATCAATAATGAGGAGTTGACTTCGAGCCAGTCGTTTTAAGAATCGTTCGAGCTGTTTGGCTTCCTTGGCCTCCACCAAGGTATTGACCAAGTGGGCCGCGGTGAAAAAGAAGACCTGGAAGCCTTGTCGGCAGGCTTCGATGCCTAAGGCAATGGCCGCATGGTTTTTTTGAAATGGTTCAGATCGGCCGGTTCGATCACCAAGTTGGTAATGCCGGGGAGCTGATCCGGGGGTAAGGGGGGAAAGCTCAATTGTTGGACCCAGCGTTCATCGAGCAACATTTTGATCGATTCCACGGCATACGTGCCCGCTTCCATCGCCATTTGAATCGCCGTTTCGACCTTGTCTTGGGGATAGGTTTGTTGGAGTTTCAAGACCTCAATGAACTGCCGAGTCCCCGAGGAAATGCCGCGATGGTCTCTCAACTCCCGAAGCAACTGATCATAGCAATCCGGCCAACTCTGTTTCCAGGCTTGGATGGGTCGGGCTTCGTCAAAAGCCCCTAGTTTCCGGTTCAAGGTATCGAGATAATGAAACGGACTGACCGACCATTGGGCCTGCCCAAATAAACGTCGATGTTGGGCGATTTTTTGCTGTTGCAAGAACAGATGCACGTGATCACAGTCTAAGTGAGTTGTCATACACCAAGGTGGGGAACACCCCGCCAAAGTACTCAAAGGCCTGCTGATGACCATCAAAGAACATCTCTTGTTTCTCGGTGGGATACGCTCGCACAAACCCCTTGCCACTGTAACGAGAGCGCAAGCAAAACAAAAACACCGTGCGCAAACGATGGCCCAGATAGACCTCGGCTTCCCCCCAATCCACTTCGGCCTCTTTACCGACTTCCGCGATCCTGGGAATCATACTTTCCACCCGACTCAGGCCCAGGGCCTGACGCCGTTTGCGAACATACTGCCGCACGGTCGATTCAGCTCCGCAAAAGGCGTATTCGGCCACCAGGCGTTCATACATCCGATGGGCGGTATGTCGCTGTTTTTTCGGAACCGACTGATCGTCCTGTAACCATTGGTCAATTAAACGGCCATAGGCATCCATCACCGGGTGCTTCACCGCTTGACGGCGGGTATATCCCGGGGGCTGACCGCGCAAGGCTTTACGAATCGTCGGACGAGAGTGTCCTAATTCCCGCGAAATCTCACGGATGCCCTTCCCGTAAACTCGGTGGGCCGTGCGAATCTGTTCATACTGTTTCATCGTAATCATCCTTTCGACTCCTCTGCTTTAGGTGACAACTAACCAAAGCTGACAACTCTATCAGAGGACTCTAAAGGTGGGTCATTTTTACTCCATCATTGCACTCAAAAGTGGGGACTTTTTACTCTGTCAAAATCACCCATCAGCCAGCGCTGCTGAAACTGTTGGGGCCGCCATATCAAAAGCTTTATTCATCAATTGTGAAAACGAGGTGCGGAAAGGCGGCTAACCTTTTAATCGATCAACAAGAAGATTAGAAATTATCCAAATAAGGAAAATAAATTGATGTAAAATGGATAACAAGGTAATTTGAATCAGATTTCCGTTGTATGGAAATCAGGCGAGTGGGACCGGAGCACACAAAACCAGACCGAAATACTCCGTAGTTTTTAGATTCAAATAGAAAGGTTGCAATATGAGTAGATACGACCGGTGGATACCTGCATTAAAAAAGTTTGTGAGAGAAGGAGAAGGGTTAGCCCTCCATTTGTATTTAGACGTGAACCGTTACCTAACGATTGGAGTAGGACACAATGCCGATACAAATGGAAACAAAGATCTTCTGCTACTGCCGTACTATAAAAAGAGGCTAAGAGTGACGGAATATTATGAAAGGCAACTAACAAAGTACTTATCCAATCAAAGTATGACAACGCATTTAGCAGCCTATATTAAATCTGAAAAAAATAAAATTCATACCAATTTAGAAAAGTTCCTTTTCATGGAACACCACGAGCTGGATAGAGATATCGAAGATTACCAATCCGAATTTTCTGCAAAAGTTAATGAAGAAATTAAAAGGATTCAAGAAGAGGAAGAAAAAGCGAAAGCAAAAGAAGCTGCATCAGAAACCTCTGAAGAAACCGTTGAAAAAACAGCAGAAGAGTTAAAAAAAGAAGAAGCCGAAGCAAAAGAAAAATTGAAGAATCAGATCATCAGCTTTTCGAAAAATTTAGACGAACCTATTCCCAAAAACTTTATCGATCGAATCACATCTATGCAGAGTTCTTCCTACGAAACATGGGAAGTTTTTTTGGAAAAAGGAAAAAAGGCAATTGAACTTGAAGGAAATAGCTATAAGCCGATTATTCAAGCATTCAACAGAAGTTTCATGGAGGCAAAACCCCATGCAGACGAAATTAAGGCCGAAGCTGCAGCAATAAAAGGTGTTGATAAAAATAAAGTATTTTTGTCTCAGGTCTATGAAAAACATGCTGCTCTATTTTTAACAAAAGGCTATGCCGTTGACATATTATTTCCTATCGACCTGCGTACAAAATTAATAGAATCTAAAAACAATCTCAACGACTACAAGGGGTACGATGGCAGGCCACTCCCGTTAAAAGCTATCGTTGCTTCCATCGATATTGCGTTTAGAAGAGGTGCCACTGGGTTTGTCACACTCATGCCAGCTTCCCTTTCAAAAATGCGAAGTGCTGTTGGGAAGCAAAAGTTGGATAGTCAGTTAAAGCAGGCTGGACTTTATGAGAGAAGAAATTCGCTCGGTATCCGCGAATTAATCTTAGCCAATATGTGGGAAGCAGCAGCCGCTGTTTCGAGTATATCGTCATCCCAAGCCCGACGGAATCGAGAAGTTAGAAATATTTTATTGGAAGTGGCATTAGAAGAAATGCACCCCACAAACGAAAAGGAGAGGAGTCGGCTTGGCCAGATAATTAGTGGGGAAACCGCTGCAAGAAAAGTGTTATCCAGCAAAATCTTTCCAAACTTCAATGAACTTCCAAAAGTCCTTCAAAAAGCCATTGTGCAGGTGTCTATCACCAATAGGAATCTAGATTTAGCAACAGCGGTTTATGTTCATAAAGTTTGGAACGGACATCCAAGTTTTAGGGCTGGTATTGGATCTTTTAATTACTACAAGGCATTGAAAAATGTTCCTAAGAAATTAATCTTTAGCGATCAACGAAATGCACAAACTAAAGCCGCTCATGCTCATTTAAAGGATGTAATCGAAAACACAGTCATCCCGTTGCAAAAAAAATCACTTCGTTCTGAAGTGATAAAAAACTATGCCTCCCTCCTCAAGAAACTTTCCAACGCTCCGGCCCAAATCAAAAATGCAATGAAAGAATTACAGATTAGTGAATCTGAATTCAAAAGCCTCATGCAAAACACCGATGCGACATTAAAATTTGATCAAGGCAATAGCCCCGTTGCGATTACCAGCGTCATTGTCGAAATGATCATGACCAATCATGGCCGTCTTCAGACATTTTCCACGGACAATGCGAAATTGCATCAAACGATGCGTCAAGGCAATTGGGACAAAAGCCTAGAGTATGCAAAGGGGCTAAAACTGAAAGAGGGTAAAGTCAGCCAACTGAATCCAGAAGATGTAAAAAAGTTAGAAAAGGCATATCAATTGATTCTTTTAACCCGAGGAAATGTGGAAGGGTTGAAGAAACTCCGAAACACTGCGAAGTATAGAGAGTTACCACGGTCCATGAAAGGACCTGTCACTGCATTGGTATACTTTGAAGGGGAAGAGGGGCTAAAAAGTATCCAAACTTTCTTGAAATCCGCCAATGCTCGTCACTGGAAGTCCGCTGCACTCAAATTAAAAGAAAGTTCTAAAAATTATAAGAAGGAAATACAGGTACACCTAGAAGTTCTAGAAAAAGAAGCTTGGAAACTAGCCATACAGAATCGCCCTGAATTATTAGCGGAGGTTCGAGCGGCCTATAGTATCGCATTTGAAAACTTGGCTAACTACGAGAAGTGGATGGCGACCTTAAAATTGGATCAGAACAAGATAACCAATTTTATCCCAGATAATAATAAGAATTACCGCATATCCTTGGACAAAGACTCCAAGAGTTCTGCCTTATTAGGCTGGATCGAAGGAATGGTAGTTGCGGAATATGATGATTTTCAAGAATTTGTCGAAAATAATAAAAGCCTTCATGAAGCATTGACCAAAGGAGAGTGGAAAAAGGCCAGCGGACTTGTGAAAGCCGCTAAGCCAAAAGCCGCATTGTTACAAGTTTCTAAGTTTGTGCAAAATTATAATAAGTTGGTAACTCTGGTAACATTTTTTCCAAAGTATGCGAGCTACCCACTGGAAATCCGCGAGGCTTTGGCGGTATACAGAATTCGAGGATCGCTCAGTGGTATTAAGGCAAGAAAAAAGTTTGTAGAGAATATAAAAGCAGGGAATTGGGGTGGAGCCTACAATGCCATAAAAGATACAAATTTGCGGGAGAAGTATATAAATGCCTTTGCAAAGTACAAAGACGTCACTACTGACTTAGGAGCGGCTGCTCCAACGGCAATACCGGAGACAAAAAAAGTTCAGGTCAAAAAAGACGAAAAGATTGTTGATAAAAAGACGCTATCCAAGACAGTCAATGCCCCTGAAAATAAAGACATCGCTGCTGAAATCCGGAACGAGTATAAAGCACAAACAGATCAGTTAGCCAAATATGCCAAGGAACTCGTTCCATTGAATATAAAGCAAGAAAAGCTAACTGGATTCATCCCCGATAAATCTAAAAACTACAGCATCGCATTTGATGCAAATTGGAGCGAATCTATTGCCTTAGATCTGATTGTTTTTTATGTGATTTCAAAGTCGGATAATTTGCAAAATTTTATTCAGAAGAATCCACAATTTCATTCCAACGCAAAGAAAGAAGAATGGTGGAAACTTAGTAGGTTTTTCAAAAAAGCAGAAAACCAACAAGTATTTAAAAATGCCAATGCCCTACGTAGAAATCATCAAAGATTGACCACGCTTCATAAACTGTTCAAAAACTTTGCAAAGTTCCCTGAGGATATTCGATTGGCTTTGGCAACCTATTCGATACGGGGTTCGGTCCAGGGCATTAAAAAACAAAAGAACCTGGTGAAAGAAATAATCGCGGAAGATTGGGTGAAAGCCTACAAGGAGATTACAGATACCATTTACTTGGATGCTTACAAAAATGCGTTTGGACGGGTCGCTGCAAAATCGAAGGAATTAGGGAAGTTAACGCCCTCATCTCGTAATCAAATTTTGGCTAAGGGAAAACCGTTACCAACCGCACAAGTGGAAGCCTTGATTCGCAAGGCGCTCAAAACCCCTCGCTATCGACAGCTAGCTCTGGAAACCACACTCAACCTTCAAGAGGATTTCCGTCGGAAACGCCGCCCGAAAATGCCGTCCACCCTGCCCAGCCAAGTGAAGAGTGTTGTGGAAGAAGTCTGGGCGCAAATGGCGTGACCCAAGGTTCTAACCGTCAACTAGCTATCAGCCAGAAAGATCTGGGCCACCTAGGACTGGTAGCCGGGATGTGCCACGAACTGGGATTGATCGAGCAAATCGATCAACGCCTTCCCCCCACTGACAAGTCGATTTCCCATGGAACCGCGGTGGTGGCCATGATTCTCAATGGGTTAGGATTTGTTTTTGTGATTTTCTATAATTGGAAGGCGTTGTGCCGATCCGATCCTGAAAGGTTTTATTAAAGGTCCGCAGATTCCCAAATCCAACATCAAAAGCGATATTGGTAATACTTTCATCACTTTCTCTTAATTTTTTTAAAGCCTTTTCTATTCTAATCTTATTCAAATAATCCGATATTTTTTCTCCGACACACTCTTTAAACATTCGCCCAAGATGATCAGGGCTCATCTCCACAGCAGCAGCCAGCCCTTCGCGAGAAATGTCATCGGCATAATTTTCTTGTAAAAATTCTTTTACCATTTCAATTCTCAATTTTGTTTTATCCGTGAGAGGCTTTTTGTTCTTTTCTGATCTGAGGGTCGATTCAAACAGCTTTTTTCGAAGGGCTTTGCATTTTAACTGGGATGTGATCCTCACCAAGAGTTCTTCATAACTAAAGGGCTTTGTAATGTAATCATTCGCTCCTTTTTCGAGGCCTTCTACTTTATTCAATACATCGGATTTAGCGGTGAGAAAAATCACAGGAACATCTGCATATCGATCTTCTGCCCGTAAGGTTTGTATAAATTCGTAACCATCCATCTCCGGCATCATCACATCGGTCAGGATCAAATCCACCGTCTCTGTTTTGATTTTTTCTAATGCGTCATGACCATTGGAAGCCATGAGCGTCCTATAATTTTCTTGGAGATTTGTGTGCAAATAATTTCTCATATCCTCATTATCCTCGATCACTAAGATCGTTTCTGTCTTTTTTTGAATGTTTTCCGGCGGATGTGAGCAACCAGAAGGATTTTCTTCTTCATCAGGAGATGTCCTGATTATCAATGAATCACCGGTCCTCCCGTTACTTTCAAATAAGTGATGATCCTCCTCTCTATTGAATAATACGTTCGTTGAAGTCTTTTGGAATAAAATGGGGAGATCTAGGGTAAATAGGGAGCCTTTTCCCAGTTCACTTTCAACCGTTATCTGACCTTCGTGGAGCTGAACAATTTCTTTGGTCAGAGAAAGTCCAATGCCAGTGCCTTCATACTTCCTTGTTGAAGAGGAATCCACCTGAGTGAATCTTTCAAAAATCGTAGCGATCTTGTCTTCAGGAATGCCAATACCTGAGTCCTTTACTGCAATCGTAAATCTTTCCTGATCTTTCTTCAATTCCACCCGAATCATGCCTCCTGCGTGATTAAACTTCATCGCATTAGAAAGAAGATTAAAAATGGCTTTTTCCATCAAATCTGGGTCCATTTGTACAACCAAACTTTGGGTATGATCATGGAAAGATAGATTTATCTTTTGACTGATTGCTCCTGATTCCACGCTAGCAACACAATAAGACAACAGGTCTGAAATATTACAATTTCTAACCTTCAATTCCATTTTACCCGCTTCAATTTTAGAAAAATCCAAAAGGTCATTGATCAATTTAAGAAGACGATGCGTGTTTCTTTGGATCGATTGTAAAATTTTGAGATGGGTTTGGCTCATCTCTCCATAAGTCCCGTTTAGAAAAGAATCGATGGGGGCTAATATCAATGTGAGTGGTGTCCTGAGTTCATGAGAGATATTGGAAAAAAATCTAGTTTTCAGTTTATCCAATTCCTTGAGTTTCTCATTGGTTTGTTCCAACTCTTCCGTTTTTTTCGACAGCCTCTCCGTTCTTAAGATCACTTCGTTTTCAAGATGAACGTTCAAATGGGTGAGTTCCTTTTTCATGGAATGGAGTTTATGGGTCAACGCAAGAGTCATGATGATCAGAAACGAGGGACCTTTGATGTTGAGGTAGTTAATGAAATGGTAAGGGATAATATCGAGAAGCGATAATATCCCTTCCAAACTGGACAAAAAATGTAATGAAATCCCTACCATCAAAAATAAGCCTGCACGGTTTCCTTTTCTGATGGCAATGATTGCGGGAAATACAATGGCGATAAAATAGAAATACTCCACAGTCGCCATTGCAAAAAGTATGGGATGTCTAGTGCTCTCAGGAAGTACAAAAAACAGAAGGGCGATCATGATGAAAAAATAAATCATGAACACAATCATTCGATCGGTCTTTGGAGTATGTTGAGGAAGATCGATAAAAGAGCGACAAAATAGTAGAAAAAAGACAAATGAAAGAGGGAAGGTCCAATACAATAAATCGACCCCAACCACAAAATTTTGTGGCCAAAGAAATTGAAAGCCAAACCCTGATCCACATAAACTCAGAATGAGTTGGCTGATTGTCATCAAGGCAAGATAGATATAACTTGGATCTTTAACAGAAACAAAAATGATGAGGTTATAAAGAAATAGAAAAAGGAGGCCTCCCGCAAAGATACCAAAGAGGGTGCTATCCAATAGTATGTGTTTAGAAAATTCTCTTTTTGACCAAAATCTCAAAGGAACATGGCCGAAAAAGGGGCCATTGATCCGGAAATAGTAGGAAGTGATTCCAGAGGGTACTGAGGTTGGAACAGCAAAATTTTTATATCCCAATTCCCTTTCGTTCAATTGCGAGGTTAATGAACTTTTTTTAATCAATTCCCCATGTTCATTCAGGATAAAGAGGTCAAAATCAAATAACCATTGAAAATCAAGCTCAAGGACCAAGTCAATGTTGTGGAGGCTCTCATTGGCTATTTGAAATCGGAGCCAGTAAGCATGGGGAATGAAACTGAAACTTAAAATGTTTTTATCCGATTGAATAAACTTTGAAGAAATGTCTTCTTTTAAAATATCTTCGATCCCCCATGTTACAATTTGGCTCTGATTGATCTCCGTGGAAAGTTGTAAAGCGCTACTGTAACCCAAAGGGGTTTGCTTGAAATCAAATGCCACAATGTCATCTGAATGGTGCTCTCCCGAAAGCATTTTTTCTTTGAAGATATTCTTGATTTCCCAGTCTTTACTCAAAACCTGAAAGACTTCTCTTTCGTTGAGAAATTCGATATGCGTTCCAATGTATTCGCCTTCAAGAGGATGATTGTGTAAGTCAATTGGTTCAGCGAACAAGGAAGCATGGCTGAACCAAAAACTCATCATAAGCAGACTAGCGGTTATATAACAAAATTTTCTAGTCATTCGATTTTACTTCTGTGAGTACGAATCCATAGTTCGGCAAAACCAGAATGGAGACTAAACGCCAGAGTAAAACACAGAATGGAAAGTATTCCAACCTGTTGACGGTCTGCATCAATGATGTTCATCGCCGAGATAAAAAACATCCTCATGGTCGCAATACCAAGCCCAATAGCAAAGGCTCGAATCATCCATTCTCGATGAAGAGGTACTTGTTTGGCTCGAATAGATAGAAGCCCCTTGCTCAAAGCGATCAAGAACAGTCCTGAGAAGAATCCAACGATGATCCGTTCCCACCAGCCTGAAATGGGAATTACCAAAGCCATAAATAAAGCGGTTACCCCGACAATCAAACCGATAGAGACCAGGAATCTCCCCATCCAACGATGATACCCAGGCCATCGAGAACGAATCGGCCTCACCAACTGCAAAGGGGCAAATCCGAGATAGATGGCTCCAAAAATGACATGAAATGCCGTAATCAATGGGAATTCACGAAATCCCGGATTATACGGTTCATTGATGAAATAGGATATCGAGGCTCCGATACCAACAAGTGTTAAAAAAGTAATCAGAACCCCTAGAAACCAACGTCCATTGCTTAATGTTACTTTCATGGGTTCCTCATCTATTTTGGTATCGTTATTTTAATATTTCTATAGGCCACGGATCCTAAACTTCCCTGCAATAATAAAGGCCCTTTTGAAAGCTCCCTTTCTGTTAAAGCCCCCGGAGTTGGCCCTTCCTCCATTTTTATATTTTCTTGGACGATCTTCCCATTCAGGACCACTTTGACAAACTCTGCGGGAGCAACTCTCTCAGCCCCTTCAAAACGTGGCGCTTTAAAAACAATCAAATATTTTTGCCACTCGCCTGCTTTTTTGGCTGCATTCATTTTTGGTTTGGAGCGATCAACGATCCCCCCCATGTCTTTGGAGTTGATCCACCAACTTTTGCCATAACTATCTTTCACTTGTACCTCATATTGCCCCATCATATAGATTCCAGAGTTGGATTCTTCTGGGATCATCACTTCCAGTTCAAGGGTACAATCACCAAATAGTTCCTTGGTATAAATATCACCTCCCGCACTCGAATTAATCAGCTGTAAGGGGGAGGCAGGAGTGGATGCAATCAATTTGTCTGGGTGATGGGGATCTATCTTAGCATGCCCGATAGTCCAGTTACCTCTCCTATCCCACTGATCCAGATTACTCTCAATAAGCGTTAACACCGCTTCACCTTGCTTAGCAGCGTAAGTCTCTTGATGGAGAAGAAACGCAACAAGGAATGCTGTAACACCGAGCAATAAATGTTTAGTCATCATGTTCAAACCTCTAAAAAAATGATCCATGTCTTGGAAATTCACTTCACTCCGAATGAGAGCAGTAGCAAGAAGGCTAGAACAATAATGAATCGTGTTTATTAGAAAAGAATATTTCCGTTCAGACAGGAATCTTCCATGTATTGTCGGGCTGGGGGACGGGGCGTGCAAATCCTTGCCGTTCTATCCGTTCCAAGACTTCCTCGACAGATTCCTCGGTGAGATGTGGCAACGGCAAATTCGGATATTGTGACACACCGCCACCGGGAAACTATCGATGCTGTATTCCTGTTGTAGCCAAACGATGACTGAGACTCTGAATTGTCGAATTCCAGCTATCATTTTTAAAATCAGTCAGTTAACTTCATATTTAAATTTGTGTAAGAAATTGATTTTAAGCATACTAATGTTAATCTTAGTCAATTTAAGATTTATATAAAATCCTACAACTAAAAAACGTTGAATGGGATCATATCAAAAAAATAGGTTGAACGTTGGTTTGACTAAGAATATTCTTGGACGTTTGTTTGATTAAAAAAATTTGAAAAAAAGATATGGAGAACCAATTTTTTTTGAAACATTTTGGCAAAATCAGAGGGAGAACTATGAAACGACTCATTGTATTACTGATATTAATCCTTATCGGGCATACGGCGGCCTTGGGTGATTCAACGTGGAAGGGTGATTTGGGGCTAGGGATCGTCACGACTCAAGGGAACTCCGATTCCCAGACATTTGACGGTAAATTCAATATTTCCCAAGAAACAGAGACTTGGCGTAATAGTTTAAGTGCGTCGGCACTCTTCACAGAAACAGATGGGGAAAGTACGGCGGAACGCTATACGGTCTCAGCAAAGACAAATTATAAATTCACCCCGCGAGACTATGTGTTTTTGAATGTGGATTATGATCGAGACTTATTCACCCAATTCGATTACCAATTCACCGAGAGTGTTGGTTATGGGCGCATCTGGATCAAAACCGAGACGATCAATCTCGATTCAGAAATTGGAGCCGGGGGACGGCAGAGTAAGATCAAAGATGAGGACGACTTTGAAAGAGAGGTGATCTATCGTCTCGCATCAAACTTCCGTTGGGACTTTACTAAAACGGCAACTTTTCAAGAACAATTTTCGGCAGATTTTGGTGAAGAATTCAATATATACAAATCGACGACTTCCCTAGCCGCACAAATTGACAACAGTTGGACTCTGAAATTTGCGTTCGATGTGAAGCATGTGACCGAAGTTCCAGATGATATTGAAAATACCGATACTCAAACGTCAGCTACCGTAGTGTATAAATTTTAGTTTGGATTCTGACGTTTGGCGGAGTATTTGCGATCAAAGTATTGGTTGGCTTCGATCAACCCAGTGAATGTTCGCTTAATGGCCGTGGAAAGCATCGCTTCTTCGGAGGGGAATTGTTGTTGCTCCGCAGCAAATTTGTGTTTGGCGGGAATATCTTCTTTTAATGTATAATCGATGCCATCCACAGAAACGACGTCCCCTTTTTTCAAATCTTGCAGTGCGACAAGGAGGTTGTCATCGGAATGCACCTTGAAGGCAGCACGCATCGAAACTCCTGATGATGAATGGGTGAAGTGGGCCAGCACATGATTGTCAGCGTGACAGAAAGTGGTCGAGGCAGCAATCTTCGATCTTCAGTCGAACACGATCCAAGTTCTCTTGAGCAATCCCAGTCCAAGGATGATCCGCTCCCAACACTTTTAGATAGATAGCCAAGGCTTGTTCATGCTGTCACAAACTGATTGGCTTTAGCTAGGAAGGTTTGATTCTCTGAGAGTGTCGGACCCATCATTCTCCTACCAACTGAGTTATTGATTCAACTGAATCTATTCCACTGCCTGCACTCCGTCAAGCGTTCGAACTTTAGAGTTCGAGTCGTGGGGTGCTCCTCACCCAGCATATTTTGATAAACTACCAACGCTTTCTCATACTCCACTGGCAATCCAATAAAGATAAGCCAAAGCGTAAAAGGAAATAGCAATGCCCAAAGCCCAGAAAATCAATAGCAGAGTTTTTAAATGAAAATAGAGCTGGTAATCTGCGGAGAGAGAGGGCAGCTTTATGTGCGGCAATTTATGGCGGCGTTATGATTGCAATAAATATAGAAAGGTTATAACCAATGAACAAAGAAGAATTTGGAAAATCATTAACTACAAATGATGATAAGATCTTTAGATACTTACCCTATCTTTTACAAGATTTATGGGAACTTGGTGGTCATCCAAATATTCAGTTGGAATTGATTAAAAAGCTAGGATTAACCGATATAAAAATTCTTGATTTAGGTTGTGGAAAAGGGAGTAGCTTAATACAAATATTGAAGAATCAAACTGGTCAAGGCGTTGGTATTGACATTGTCGAAGAGTTTATTGAGGAAGCTAAGATTAAAACTGTAGAGTGGAACCTTGACGGTAGAATTGAGTTTAGAGTAGAAGATCTCGTTCAAACTTTGAAAATTGAAAAAAACTATGATGTTGTATTATATGGAATAGACAGTGATATTCTAGGTACATATAAAGAATGCTTTGAGAGTTTAAGACCCGTCTTGAAAAATGATGGTTATGTTATCGTAGAAACGATCTATCCTAAACATGAAGGTGACTCTTCACTTACTACTCAAAGTGAATTTCAGAGAGAAGTACAAGAAGCAGGGTTTACTTTATTAGAAGAAAAGTTTTGGGACATAAAATATATCAAAGCGATGAACGAAGAGAGCACCTCAAAAATAGAAAAACGTGCTCAAGAATTAAGTTCAAAATATCCTCAAGAAGAAAAAATGTTTGCAGATTACATCACTTCTCAGATTGAAGAATGTAACGAGCTAGAAAATGATCTTTATTGTGTTTCAGTCCTTTGTCAACTCAAGTCATAACAAGTCATTTCAGTTTGTTGATTCTCACTTTTTCAATTGGCAGTGTTCCCTTCTGACTGCTGAATTTTTCATTAGCGATGGCTCATCAAGGAATCGCGGTGCGGTGTTATGTAGCTGTTGGGACCAACTTCCTGCTCATCCCTGCCAAGCCCTACAGGCACTAGCCTAACGCTGATTCAATGACCATGGTGACTTTGAGACCATGCTGCTCAATCCTGACTTTAACGTCTTTATCCGGGTACTTTTGCTCAAGTACTTCTCCGAAGTAATTGAGAATCGAGGTACCGGCTTGTTTGTACCCTGGAGGGAATTCTATAGAGCGAGCTATTTTTGGGGAGGTGTCACGGATAGTATTGTCAACAACGAGGATTTCTCTCACCCGCCTTCGCTCTTCCGCTGTTAGCTTCCCAAGCTTCCAAAATGAACAGATCCAAAAAAACAGCCCTCTTTGTCGTCGAAATGGATGTTTATGTCGACCTCGATGAGGCTACGGCAGAATCTGAATTTAGGTGAACGAGAGAAATGGATGGGTTGGCATCCAACAAGCTCCTCAGAGCATGATACCGGATGAGTCGGAGTCTTATTTTTCCATACCAGAGAAAGGGGAGCACTAGTATGGCTAGCATTCCAAACAATTGGGGGGAAATGGACCAGATTAAAGCGATGGCCGGAGAAAAGACCAGGACCATAAACAGAATAAAGGCACGATCCTGGGGTTTTTCAGGCGAATAATTTTGCACAATGTGCCGTATTTGCGGGAAATATTGTGCGTCCTGGAGGGCCGTAATGGAGTTTTTTTCAACTCTTTGGGAATTGCTCAAGAAAATGACCAATAGGAGTAAAGCATAGGTTTCGATCACGCCCCAATTCTCAAAGAATGACTGCCATCCTGAGTAAAAGATCTTATACGCACTCAATCCCAGAAAGAACCAACTCCAAGCACCGAATTGGAACCAGCGATCTCGTTTTAACGTATCTTGAAATTCTTGTTGGGAGATCAATTTTCTCCAGTACAGGACTTGTAAAAGACGAGTCGTTTCTTGTGCTCCAAGTTTCAAATTCTTTGTTTTCATAAAAAAAGCCTTTGCGAGAGGATTTTACAACAGGTTGGAGGAATCACTTCGACAGAGCTCATGGTACTGATTTGAGTTCAAATCAATGAAAGGGATATTTTGCAGTATGATATAGTGGGACTAGCTATCTGTTTATAAACTTCTGGTTTCTGTTATGAAATAGAGAGCTGCATTACCAAAAACCACCCCATTTTCACAATCGAACGGAAGATAAATGGGCAAAATCCCAGAACCCGAAACACTCCATTTTCGGAGCCATCCTCGCCCTTGGAGGCTTTTCTCAAGAAGCCTTGAAACCTTGCCAAAAACTCCAAATTGGTACGGCAACCGAGATCAACTATATCCAAGAAAAATGGTCAACCTAAGCGGGTAAAACAGGGGCTAAGAAGACGTCTCAAATTGATGGAGTTGCTCCAAAAAAGGTTGATGGGCATCACGGAGTGGGTCGGGAAGGCTATCGATCAGTCGAATGAGATGGTGGAACAACAACGGACGAAGCAATCTCGCCTCTTCAAAACTCTCGAGTGCAAAGTTAACTCCATCCACTTTCCTCGAAAAATCCACGCGTTTATTGCTGCCGGTGTAAGGCCGCGCGGCATGACGGCGGTACAGTTGAAAATAGATCACAGCATCCATCGTCTTGCTAAAAGCCGCCCGCCCCAAAACCAAACAGGTGGCAGCATCCGTTTTGATATAGATCGCTTCCTCTTTAAAATTTCGAATGACATCGCGTCCTGCCACAATCACGTTGGTCTCGTGGCTGACCTGTTGCAGCGCACCTTGTTGCGAATAGTGGTTGAAGATCGTTTCTGCACAATCCTGGTACAGGCCGAACAATTGTAATTTTGCCGTGGAACTGTTGAAAAACGACCTTTGTAGACTGGGAATTTTCGCGTCATAGACAGTGCTCCGAAAAACCTTACCAAACCCCACCCAATCGACGGTAGCCGCTTTCAGCGAGCCAGGGGATACGCCCGCCGTGCGTGGAATCGTTTGAATCGCTTCTGCCGGAGCGCTCTCGGCTGGCACCGGTGTCTTTTTGAATCCTTGTTTAAAGGCTTCCGCAAATTGGTTGAGGGTTTTTAAGAAGGTCCCGGAAGCGTGTGGAGACTCCACCTTTGCCACTTCGACTTGGGCTTGAATGGTTTGTTCCGTGTAGTGTTTCTCTGCACGATGTACGCTCGACATTTCATTATTTTCGGATTCGGTGGAGGAGTTTGCAGCGGTCTGAGCGGAAACAGGTCGATTTTTCTGCTCAGCCTTCATTTCTTTTTGAACCATCTCGGCGATGGTCGCGACTTGATTGGGGGTCAAGGAATCCAAAAGCGCTTTCTCAGCGTCTCGGGATTTATTGAGGTTGTTGTAGAGCAATGGTTCCGCTTCGGGAAAAAAGGCTTCCCCTCGCTGCATAATCGATAGCCGAGTTTTGGTGAGGTGCTTGCTTTTGTCATAGCTTCGATCTTCGAGCGGCAAATTCATAAAGGCTTGTTCCAGTTGCTGATAAACCTTCACTTTTATTTTTGTGTTATACGGCACCTGGACCCCACTGGTTTGCATATTCACGAGATCCAAGAGGTACAATTCCGTATACAGCCAATGCCGCAAATACTTATGTTTCCAATCCAAATACAACAACAACGATTTGTCTGCATACAATGCAAAAATGAATGTTCGAAAGCGTCGTGCCATCAACTGCTGATTGTCGTCGGTTTTAAAAAAAAGCTCTGGCTGATTCATGATTTTCTGAAGGTTGGGAAACAACGACTTTTGGCTCCACCGCATGTCTTGCTGAGCAGCCGAAGGAAGCAGGTTCTTCAACCGCTTTAACGAGCGTTCGGCATAATTCTGTAAGCTACGGGTGATCTTTACGGTTTCACTTTCCGATTCTTCAATGAACAAATTCTCTGCTTCGACAATACTTTGGATGATTTTGTAAGTGCCAAAGGATTTGTTGGCATAAATCCGCACAATTTGTTCTTTGGCGCCGATGCTTCCGGCGAATAACAGTTTCAGTTTTTCTAGGACATGAGTGGGCGACTTGTAAAAAGGATGAAGGGTTTGCAAATGTTGTAACTCCTCCTCAGAGAGGTGATCGAGATGGTTTTGCAATTGTTCACAAAAAGCGAGGGCTTCGTCGAGGCTGTATTCTTCAAAAAACCAACCATCCGGTGTGTCAATGGATTGTTTCTTCTCACTGACCAACTGCTGTTGGATGCGGGTAAAATACCGGATTGCGGGCTGCAAAAAGTTTTGCTTTGTGATTTCAGTGTGTTCGATTTCTTCGGAATGGCCTTCGGTCGTCTTTGTCGAAGCAGGCGAATCTAACAAGATCTGAAGCGCTTCGGAACGTGTCGAGTAGATGTTGAAGATTTTGTCGAGGTTCATCGTTTTGAAGAAGCTGCAAAATTTTTTCGGCAAGTCACACACTCCGAAATGCTTATGGGTCGTAACACACCGAATTTGTAACGCCACTAGCAGCCCGATGCCATCCGAATTCAACCGAGACAGTTGCTCACAACTCACCAGAATTCCTTTGGTGGAAGGCGCTTCTAAAATACTGATGGCTTCCTTGCGAATTTCGGGAGTGGCATTCCACCCTACATTTCCCGATAAGGAAATGACACGAATCCCCCTTGCTTGATATTGAACATTGTTGAGTTTCTCCATCACTTCCCAGCTGTTGGTATGTTAGAAAAACAGCTCTCTCCCCCATGTATGTTAGGTGCTCCTGAGCTTGAGAAATTTCAGTGGATTCTGCCGCAACCGGACTTATGAAAACGACTCATAATTTTATCGAGACGCTTTTATAAAAACAACAAAAAAACAACAAAAAGGACAATACGAGGCGGGATAGCGTCCTATGATGAACTGCGGTTCTACCAGGAAACCGGGGACCTAGAACAACTTTTCTAGCTGTAAAATTATGGAACGGTGGTAGTCGTCACCATTTCAGTAGTCGTGGTGACGATCTCTGTTGTCGTGGTGGTTACAAATCGAATGGTATCGTAACTTTTGACGACTTCATCTCCGTGAATCCCCCTACCAGCATAAATCGGCGAGGGGACCTTAATTGTTACTTTTAACGTGTACTCCCCTTCGGGTAAGGAGATTTGACATTTAGCTTGGCATCCTTGTTTTAACCTTGTTAACGCAGCCCCTTGTACCCCCACTCTCCATTCGATATTATTCCAGGGATTTGAGGCCTTTGCCGTGGCAATAATCGTCTGTCCAACCTCTACTTCATTGTCAGGGTCGAATGTAACCTCAAGAGAAGTGCCCGTTATCGAACATGATAATAAGAAGATAGAAACGCTCAACCAAACGACTTTTTTGAGACGATGTGTAAAAAATACCTTTGAAACCATTTGCAACTCCCTCTCCCCCAAATACTACAACTCCGCTATTACTCATGAAAACCGATTTAGGCTTGTCGCCTAGAGATAAATGGAAAGAGCGGTGCTAGGGTTTGTGGGTTCAATTTCTTCCTTTTTTCCCTTCAACGTCCCCCACCATGCAAGCAGGCCGTAGGGAACCCATTACAATTTTGGGAGTTGGCAGCAATGAGTCTTCAACAGTTACAGCTTGAAGGATTCATCAACGGATTTTGTTATAAGGTGAATATTTTTTGCAATACCTTTAAGACCTCATCTTGCGTCTTTAAATCAATATCACCCAATTTTTTGATCAATCGGCCCTGATCAACTGTTCGAATCTGATCTAGTACTACTTGTCCCTGTTTACCTTGGAATTCATAAATTACTCTTGTTGGGTACTTTCTGATAACAGTAGTCATTGGTGCAATAATGACAGTATCCAAGGGACGATTCATTTCATTAGGAGAGATGATGAGGCAAGGTCTAGTTTTTTGAATTTCAGTACCAATAGTAGGATCTAAGTTGATCAAATATACTTCAAAGCGTTTTACCATTGCCATTCCTCTTCATCCCATTGATTTTGAAGCATTTGATATTCTTCTAGTAGGCGGTCAGTATTGCTAGTCCCACCTGCTATAAACTCGTCTTCCCAACCTTCGCGAATATCTTTAGACGGCCGGATGACTATTTGATTTTTTTCTAATACTAAGTCCACAGCTTCACCAATTCCACTTTCTTCTAGCATGGGTTTAGGAATACGAATTCCTTGAGAATTACCAATTTTTACGATGCGTGCTTTCATGTCAATCCTTTCAACAATCGTTAATACAATGTAATTACATTTTAGTCGTATAAAATCAAAATGACAATGATTGCTTCGGTAAATTTCAAACTAATATTCTCTTGCATCGTTTTTTTGATCATCTCTAAAACGGCATTGACCCGAGTAATCTGTTTTGTTGACCGTCAATGTCGTTTTTACTGGGGTCGCGATGTGGTTCTATTTCGATAGGCCCGTATTTGGAATCATACTTTTAATCGGTGGAGCACTATTTGGGATCAATCTCATGGTTTTTAGTGTGGTGAAGATCTGGCCACTGTTTCGTTTTTTTGTCGTATGTCTTGGATTATTGCTGCCGACCTCGTTGCATGTTGCGCTTGGGGGGTATGTTCATTCTGGGGGGATCCTTTTATGGGGCGTGTTGATCATTCTTTGGGCCGTGGTCATTGAAGAAACCAAACTGAGATACTTCTGGATTTTTATGTATCTCTCGGCTTCCATTCTGTTGTCATTTTGGGAACAAGAATTTTCCTTGTTGGCCGATCCTTTCACGGTAAAGCAGCAAGTTTTTTTAACGCTCAACCTCCTCATTTCTCTCACAGTTTGTATCTTTTTTATGTTCGATTTCAATCAATCCAAACTGAGAAAAGAAAAGCAAAAGTCGAATCAATTGTTGTTGAACATCTTGCCTCATGAAATTGCAGAAGAATTGAAAGAAAGATGAATCAGGGCTTTCATAAATCAACTCACTTTGAAAACACTTTGGCCTTCGCGTCCATCAATCTTCGCTAAAATCCTTTTTGCTTTAACTTATCCCATATCACCTTGCTCTGAGGAGGCATGGCTTTCTGTAAAAAATGATTGAGTTCTTCGAGATGTCTTAATTTTTCTTCGGCAGAAAGAGCCATAAACGCTTTGAGACGTTCTCTCTCTTCCCGTTCTTCAGGGGATAATTCAGCCTCGTTCATTTCGAATCTCCTCAATTTTTTGCAATGCTTCGATATCAATTTTATCTCGCTCTCGCCCTGCTACTTTCTTCAATGCGATCAAGTCGGGGATGGACGATTCCTCCTATCACAACAAACTCTAACTGAACTTCAGCAAATGCTTTAAATACCCGTTCGTAAAACATCTCGATTCTCAACGCTTTTGAATAAAACGCATGGGTTTCGATAAATGATTTTATCAGTTAATTTGTTGAAATAAAAATAAAGTAAATCTGAATAACATCGGGTAAACGAAACCACAATCTATGCTCACATTCGGGAAATGAACTTTTCAGAAAACCGTTCCGATCCTCCAAGCAGGGTGATAGAGGAATTACATTCCCAACACCTCATCACTCCTTCCCAGGAAAAGTTTCATAGCGCCCTGGGCGATTCCTCCGACTTCCGTTTGGGGCAATCGGAGGACAAACTCTAAACGCTCACTCAGCCGATTCTTGGTGCATCTCCATGCCCAAGGCGGTTCGATTGGAGAAACCTTTCCAATACGTATGATCATCAGCAAAGCTCCCATCTTCATTAACCGACCACTTCCCTTCGGAGGACTCTTGCACCAAGTCCAGATAGCTTTGACGATCTTCCCCTTTGAGATGAATTCCTAAAAAGGCCGTGAGAAAATGCTGATTGATATTGTTCAAACGGGCGTTGTTCCAGGACGGTTCGGAATACCGTTCGTAATCCAGAAAATCGACTACGGCTGCCGGAGGAGGATGTGGTGCTACGTTATGCAAGGCATTTTGATACACTAGCATATTGCGGTCCGAATTCACGGCCCCCTCGAATAGGGATTGCACGCCGCCTTCGAAGAAAGAGATATCGTCTTTGTCACCGACAACAAACAAAGAGGGAACCGTGATTTGTGCCAACGCCGTTTCACTCCAAGAGGACAATCCAGTTGCCCCTGCGGCTGTCCACGCCGCTTCCGCCCCCCAAGGCGCAAATACAGCAATGGCTTTAATTCGAGAATCCAGCGAAGCGAGATAGGTTTCGTTGCCTTCTTGACGCTCGCTCATCATGGAAGCAGGGACCAAACCAATAGCATCTAGAGTTCCCACCAAAGCAGCACTGTATCCTGCTCCTGCCGAATTGAGAGCACCATAACCTCCCATCGAATATCCCACAATTGCGGTTTGATTGGCGTTCACCAAACCATTCAAGAAACTACTATTATCCGCAGCCAATTCGGACATTTTTTGAACGGTGAACAATTGATCTTTGGATCGGTTGAGCAAGGTGCTGCCGAAGTGAGCCGCATCTCCATCTTGATGGGTGGATTCGGTGTGATCCAGAGAAACCACCACATAGCCTTTGGAAGCGAGGTTTTCCCCCAAATAAGCGAGCATGATCCGGGAACCCGGGTGACCGTGAGATAAGATAACGAGCGGGTACGCTCCGCCGGAAGTATTGGGCTGGGCACCTCGCAAAGCACGACCCGCTAATGTGAATTCACCTCCAGATCGTAAATTGTCCACATAGGTGGTGCTTTCCTGTTGGTCGGCAGGAACGATGCCGGGATACCACACTTCCCAGGTCAATGGGCGGTCATATGTGGGGTTGGGGGTTTCTTCGCTCACCCCAAGCACATGGGCTTGATTGGGGTTCACAACTTCCAAAGTGCGCACGCCCACGGTAAAAGGGCCCCGAGCGGCCAATTCAGGGGCATCGGGCAACAAATCCCCCATCACGAAATCAGAATTTTGCCCAAATAACCCCGACACTTCAGCAGTGGATGAGGAGGCCGACTTATCATCATCGTCATCATCATCATTTCCTGCATTTACGGCACAAGCGACCAAAATTAAGCTCAGTGTGACTACCCACAAAACACGGATCCATCGAAAATATCGTTGTTGCATCGCGACTCCTCTTTTTTAGTTTATGAATGAACAGGTTAACAATCCCCTCCTTGCTTGCCTGTTGGAGGGAAGCCTCATATAAATCTAACAAACGGATCAGATGCATGTCCTGACAAGTTGTTGTCATTTTCTGCCAATAGAGGAGGTATGCGGAAAGGAGAGGACCCCAGCTTCACGTTACATCGAACACTCATTTTGGCGTTACAGGATCATGGTGTGGAAATTTCTCAGTTGTTGGAGGAGGCGGATATTTCGCTTCAGGCAATGGAAGATTTCACGTACCGGATTCCTTATGAGCAATTCGAGCGGCTCTTCCATGACACCATAGAGAAGACAGGGAATCCTGCGTTTGCTTTGCACATGGGGGCGGTCATACGTCCTGAAGCCTTTGGATTGTTTGGCTACACGGCCTTGAGCTGTTCCACCTATGGGGAGTGTTTACAGACGATGGTGCGGTACAAAAAATTGATTGATTTTGAAATTGTCCATTTGTCGAAGCAGGGGAGCACGCATTTTGTCCAATTCATTCCTTACAATCCCTTGTCCTCGATTGTTCCACTATTGGTAGAAGCCAATTTTGCCTTCTTTTTGTGCTTCGGACGTTGGGCCACCCATCAGTCGTTTTCGCCTCTGTCTGCTGAGTTTCAGTATGCCCTTCCAGAACATGTCTCAGAATATGAACGCATTTTTCAGTGTTCGTTGTCTTTCAATCAGCCCCACAACATTCTGAGTTTCAGTGAAGAGGTGTGGCAAATGCCGCTCGTCAGCAACAATCTGCTGTTAAAACCCTTAGTTTTCCAGCAGGCGGATCAGTTGCTCGCTCAAATCGACCCTGGGGGTCGTATCAGTGATCAGGTGACCCACTGGTTATTGTCGACGGACCAAATTCCCCTGTTCACCCTGGAAGCCGTTGCAGAAAAACTCAATATGAGTCCGCGCAGCTTGCAACGGCATTTAACCGAAGAAGGAGTTTTGTTCCGGGACCTCGTGTCTGATGCGCGCAAGCGACGTGCTCTGAACTATCTCAAGCTCACCAAGCTCACCGTGGCAGAAATCGCATTTTTGTTGGGGTTCTCGCAGGTATCTTCGTTCCATCGGTCATTCAAACGATGGACCGGCATGACCGTAGGAGAATGGCGGGCATCTTGAGCTTTTTTCAATATTGGAAAACGTTCCGAGCCACCTTTTGTTCATCAAGGTGACAAGCTCTTGCTTCAAGTTTTCTGATTCCAACTCAGCATTTTGAATGGCTTCTGTGGCAGGTTTTAGATTTTGCCCAAGATTCTGACAAGCTACTAGGATCTCATCGGGGGAAAGACCACATTCTTCTCCGAGTGTCCGAATATTTTTGGGCTGCAACTCCTTTAACCGCAAATTCGAAGTCCCACCAATCGCGAGGGCCAATTCGTCAAATCCATATAAAACGGCTGCTACCTGGTCATAGGAAGGTGTGAGACGCAAACCGTCCTTGATGTGAAATCATTGATTATTTCAGCGAAATTTTTCCTTCCTTCGACAGGGCTTGATACGCATTACGAACTTTTTTGGCCGCTTCCTGAGAAGTGTTGTTGCTCAACGCGAGATAGGCAGCAACACGATATGCGAACAGCGCTTTCTCGAATTGCCCCATGTCGAGATTTTGTGTTTTCACATGAGCCATCATGTCTTCCTCGCCATTCAACAGAAATTGCACACGACCTTTCAGCAAAATTTTCAACAACTGGCTCGTCTCTGCCACGGGATGTGCCGATTCTTTGAGTCCATTTTGATCAATAAAATCATTTTGATGGCCTCCCCGCAAAACTCCGATTCGGTACTTTTTCAAATCCTCAATTGTGTTCACAGAAACCGGACTGTCTTTGAGCTTATAAAATAGATAGTCGTTTCCTTTGGTAACGGGACCGATCCATTGGAATAATTTTTCTCGTGTGGGTGTTCTTCCAAGACAAGCAATCATAAAATTTTCTTGTTTCAACCCGCTTTCATACACCCGTTTCCAAGGTAGAATTCTATATCGAGTGGGGATGTCCGTTTTCTCCATAACACCAGTCGCGATTTCATACGCCGATCCCTTGAGCGTTTCCCCTTCCTCATAAAAATAGGGTTTCCAGTCGCTACACGACACTGTCAATCTTTGTGCAAAAAGATTGTTGTGAACAACAAACACCCCCAAAAAACATACTCCAACAAAAAGATATGAACGCATAATTCCCCCCTAAATTATCCTCCATTTTGACGCTACACCTAAACACGATTTAAGTTCGCAGCTCTTACCGTCAACGATTTGAAACCATTTGAGCAAGACACTTCCTGGCTTAACATACTTTACACTTTAGTGTGAGCTTGAACATAAGACTTGAGCACCGCATTGATCTTAGTTTGATGCCCTTTCCCTTGTGCTTTAAACCAATTCAGAACTTCAGGATCAAGACGCATTGTCACTTTCACCTTATTTTCTGGCATCACTAAGTTTGTATTCTTCCAAAAGGCCTCATCGAGTTCAGGAATTCCTCCTACCCCCGGTTGTCGTGATGACATTCGTTCCCAGAAAGATCATTGCGGATCCTGCGAATCGAGCAGAATCCAGAAGAACGGCATGACTTCGGTTGCCATTCGCCCGGTGCGTGTCCACAAGCGGTTGCGGTGATCTCCGTTGTATTCCTCGAAGATGTGTTCAATGCCCAAGGCAGTCAGCTTGGCAGACAAAGCACGAGCAGTTATCGGGATATGGGCAAATTCATCTTCATAACCGGAGTCAAATTTCAAACCGCGAAGCTTTGACAGATTGGATTGGTACGTTTCTATCATGTGAATCGGAAAATTTTCTTGCCACTGGGTGAAGGCAGGCTCTGCTGGCCGCAACGTTCCCTCCACCAAGGCAAACGGAAAATCGGCGAAAAAAGGAGGGCGTTCGGGATTCGGCGAGAAGGCTTGAGCCAAAACAACAATCGCCTGCTGATAGAAATGGCCGCTCCTCACCTCTTCGGCTGTTGTCGCTTTTAGAATGGAAGTGAACGCGGGATTCTCAATCGTCAACTCGCCTCCCCACCCCAATACAGCAGGGTTGAGTCCATAAACGACGCTATACACGTCAGGATGTTTCATGCCCAATTTGATTGCGCCGTATCCCCCCATAGAATGTCCGGCAATTCCCCGACTCGATGCTTGCGCAAGCGTTCGATACTTACCATCGACATGACTCAACAAATCCTTGACCGTGAAGTCTTCCCAGTTGCCAGTGACGGCCGAATTGGTATAAAAACTCCCGCCCCAATTCGTCAGCTGATTGGGCATCACAATAATCATTTCACCAAACCGCTGCTCCGCGATCCCGTTGTTCATCACTCTTTGAACCGTTTCCCAGGGATCGTTTGTCTTCGTCCAATCTCGGATCCAAGTCTCATCCGTATCGGTAATGCCATGCAGGAGATACACAACGGGATATCGTTTTGTTGGAGATGTGTCATAGCTTGGTGGAAGGTAGATCGTTACATCGCGGTCCGGAGATTCTTTGGTAGCTGTTCGTTCGAGCGAATCACTATGGACTTTCTCACGGACTAACCGGCCTTCTTGTGAAAAGACATTCGGTGTTACAACTAGCCCCCACACAAGGAACAGCCCCACAAGGGCCACCCCAACGAGTCGGCTTCTTTTTAGTTCAAAGTCATTCATTCTTTTTCCTTTCATCCTCATTCATGGTCAATAAACCCTGTACCGAGTCAGGGTTGTGCATGATCTCATGCGTTCTTCATGTCAACGTCGCACAATATTATCAATCGGACTTTGTGATATCGCCACTCCCTTGGATCGAGATTTCTCCCAGCACGGGTCTGCCCGAATACACCACATCGCCACTGCCCGAAATGGTTACGGAAATTTCATCAATGACTTTCACAGAAGCATCCCCCGAGCCAGCAATCCGGATATAGACTTTTGATGCCTCCAGTTGTCCTGCTGCCGTGTCCCCCGACCCTTGAATATTGATTTCTAATTCATCCGAGCGGCCTGTCAAAATCATATCTCCAGAACCCAAAATGCTACTCTCCAAACGGGTTGTGTGTGTTTCCAGTTTGATGTTACCGGAACCGTGAATCGCGATTTCGATGGCCTGTCCTTGGATCGGTGTTTCCCCGATAACATCACCGGAGCCTTCCACACGCAAGGCCCTCACCTCCTGCATCGTGATGTAGTATTTGATGACGGGGCTGCCTCGAAAGCATTCTTCTTGATCAATCGTTAAGGTTTCACCGGAAACTGATGTCAAGATATGAGGCCACAGATTTTCCGGGGCTTCCACCTTAAAACTCGTTTCCGTTCCCTGGGAAAGATAAAGAATCCCCCGACTCTCTAAAGAGATACTTTGAAAGGAAGCGAGTTGACGTTCCTGTGTCACCGGTGGCCCTGTTCCAGAAACACAGGGGCGGCCGTTTTCCCAAGCTATCATCACACACCCTGAAAATACCAAACTCATCACACTGAAAATACCGATGATTCTCTTTATCGTTTTCCTCATTTTTTTCTCCTTTTTACTGTTCGTGACACAAAACTCTTCTCTCTCACATAAGAAATTATTCCAAAAAATTCAATGCCCTAGACGATATCTCTGAATCATTCGACTCAACCGTTGTCGTCGAATTCCCAATTCTTTGGCGGTTCGAGATTTGTTGAATTTATTTCGTAACAACGATTGGTGAATCGCATCACAGATTGTCTGATCCAATGTGGGTGGGTGTTGAGACAGGGTGAGCGGAACGGTTTGCAAGGGCAAAGCCGTATTCGTTTCGCTAAAGTTGAAAGACTTTAGAGAGAGCGTATCCGGCATTAAGGGACCCTCTCCATCATGATATAGAACCGCGCGTTCTAAGCAATTACGTAACTCCCGGACATTCCCAGGCCATCGATTGGCACATAAACGCTCCCGGGTATATGGGTGTAGTCCGGGGATATGAGGAGCAAATTGACGCAAAAAGTGTTCTGCAAGCAAGACCACATCATCATTTCGATTTCTCAGGGGTGGCATATGAATTGGAAACACATTCAATCGGTAGTACAAATCTTCTCGGAATCGTCCTCGATTTTTCTCTTTCTCCAAATCGCGATGAGTTGCCACAACAATACGAACATCGACTTTTAACGCGCTTTTACCACCAATTCGCCACAAAACTCGTTCTTGCAAAACTCGCAGAAACTTGGCCTGGAGTTCCCACGGCAATTCTCCCACTTCATCCAAAAACAACGTCCCTCCTTGAGCAAGCTCAAATTTACCTGGTTTGGTTTCAATGGCACCTGAAAACGCGCCTCGTTCATGACCGAATAACTCGCTTTCCATCAGATCTCTAGGAATGGCCGCACAATTGACATCAATCAAGGGTTTGGAAGATCGAGGACTCTGCTGATGAATGGCTTTAGCGACCAATTCTTTACCCGTCCCGGATTCTCCATAAATCGCTACTGATAAATCGTGAGGAGCGACTTTCTGAATAGCTTCATAAACTTGTTGCATGGCCGCACTTCGACCAACAAAGAGTCCCATTGTTTGGTTCATATGCCTCCTGAAAAAAATGTGATTCAGAATCAATTTCACTGATTGATATGAAACCATTTATATCGATAGTTTGAATGAGGCTACAAGGAAGTGCATGGTTTAAATTGGTCAAAAATGTCTTCAAATAAACCAGATACATGATCCATTTGTTTCTAAACACCAAGCTGGTCAAAAATGGTCAAAAAAAATTTTTACCTATTTAATTTCAATTATTTAACTGTTTTTTGGCCATATTGTTAGGTCAAAAAAATGGTGCTAGAACAAAACCTGTTCCATCCTCTCAACTTGAATTTCATAGGAGGTGTTACAAAACAGACCCTATCCATTCAAAGTTGAGTTGGCATGAACTTTGTCGCCGTCTAGGAAGTTTAAAACTTTTGAATAAAGGAGAATGTATGGCTGAATCGATTCAATCCAATCTTGATCTGTTGATTCAAGATATCAATGAAAAGGGTTACAAGTTTGAGCAAGAAGCCAGCAAGGAACAAAGAGATAAAAATTTGAAGTTGGCGTTAGCACAATATGGGAGTGGAATAGCGCGTATCCAAAAAATAGAACCGGATATCAAATTCCTGTTGGAAGCATTTGAAAAGCTTGAAAGTCAAGATCTCCACGACAATGTCCCAATTAATGGGAAGCCCAGTGAGATTAAACGACACGCTTTCACTCATGCCGTTGATGTTATCATCATTGGCTTACTTAAAGGACTAGAAAAGAGTGAGTTTGAAAAAATTGTAAAGGATCAGTTTAAGGTGGCTTCAGTTAAAGCATCCGACGGTTTTTTTGAAAAAATTAACAATCTTCGAAACGCTTCGACTCCTGTCACACAGAATTATGCATGGACGTTTTCGCACTATGCAACCGTCAATTACCAAAAATTCATCTACGCAGAGTTTTACTATCAAATCGATTTTAATGAACTCTATGTTTCGAAGTGTGCTTTTGCGATCTCGTTAATACTGAATGAAACTCACCTCTGGACTTGGGCACAACTGGGCGAGTTGTATCGTTATATGGGCGTCCTTTCTATCGGTTCTAAGGAAAGCCCATTTTTGTATCAATTCATGTCGTTTACACTCAGTTTGAACTGTTTTAGTAAAGTCCCCGAACCGAACGAAAGTTCGGATATGAATATGAAAAAGCTTTCCCTATGGTCTCTAGCCCATGCAGGGGGAACGATTTGCAATTTTCGCCAACCGAAACTGTATGGCAAAGCGGGAACCAATCTCACAACGGCCTTCACTGGATGGTTCAACGCGACCAAAAACAAAGAATTTTATAGCTGGGCCTCGGCCTATCTAGGGACCAACAAAGCATTGATCGTCCAGGATCATCCTGACCGGCCGAAAGGGACTCATGATATGATCAGAGGCATTGCCTTTTTGGTTCAAGGAATCTTAATTCAAATCAACTTATTAGAGCACTTAGTGGAACCAGCACAGTTGACGCGTAGTTCACATGTTGCCTCCACGTTCACGATGTTGATCAACCACTTTAATCACCCTAGAACACAAGTGAGACCTGATCAAATTGAAGTGGCCAAAAACCTTTGCAAAGATTTTTTTGACCTCTATCAATTCAACCACAACAAACCTAGTGAAATTGCAGCGATCAAATTGCCACGCATCAATTCTGATTTGTTAAACTTAGGACGTGCCATTTACTACTACTCACTAGCCCAAATTTTAAATAAAGAAACTGATAAACATGAAGTTTCTAGGACCTACATTACGTTTATGAATCAGGTAATTTTGCTACTTCTCATTTTCGAAAATAAGCCTTTTTCAGACACGGATACCGTAAAAATAAATCCTTCTGCTGATTTCGATTTTAGATTCTTTTGGAATACATTTTTTGTCGAGTTCACAGAACAAGAGAGAGTCTCTTTTACGGCCGAAACCATCTATTATCTCTTAGAAGTACGTAAAAGGCAGGCTGTCGAATTTGAAGACATTGGAGATTTTCTTAAACAATTGGTAGGGCTAGCCCCTCTTCCAGCAGGCATGTCAAACCCGGAGGAAGCTCTGGCACATTCTAAAACGATGCAAACGGTTTTTGTCCGTTTTTTTGAAAAGAAAACGGCTGACAAGCAAAGGCGTATCTTTGATAGTGTTGTACGTAAAATCCCGCAAATATTCACGTCAGAAACCGGCGAAAACCTCATAGAATACCCCAAAGAATATTCAAAGGAAGGTCAAAACAAAGATACAGATTTGTTTCCTCCTATTTGCTATCTGTAACTCCTTCTGAACTTTAATTCATCCCCAGTACCTATCATCTAAAAGGAGACCCTATGAGCAAAAAACTTCCGTCAAATTGTCCACAAGAATTGGTCGAAATACTAGAGGAAGTCGAGCTTCCTCGTTTTAACCGACCTCACAAAGAAACTGATATTTTGCCCAAAGGCGCCATTTATGACCCAGGTCCCGACGAAATGTTCGTCCCCGATCCTCCTCCAACGCCAACCCCCTAGATTTTGACACAGGCTTCTGAACGGGAGCCTGCCTTTCTTTGTTCTATTCACTTCTCTCTCTTGCAATCTTGTATTATATTTTTTGGCTACGCGTGAATACACTCGATATCTAACAATTAGAATGAGTCGATAAATTTCAAGAATGTATTGCTTAGCTGGAGAATGAATGCAGAAACTATCAGGATACCAAATTAAGGAACAGCAGTATGTGGGGCGACACTCTGTAATCTGCCGAGGAAAGCGGTTGTTGGACGATCAACCGGTAATCCTCAAGTTGTTAAAAACCAGTTATCCTTCTAACGAGCAAATCAGTCTCATGCAGCGGGAATTCGAAATTGCTCAGCTTTTGCCCAGTGATTCAGTCGTTCAAAATGAAACAATGATTCAAGAAGAGGGGTATTATGGACTTGTGATGAACGATTTTGGCGGTGAGTCTTTAGATCAATTTAGTCAGAAAAACGGACTGTCTCTATCCGATTTTTTCCAACTCTCTTTACTCATGGGCCATATCGTTCATCAACTGCATCGCCACTCCATTTTACACAAAGATATCAACCTCTCTCATTTCATTTGGAACCCCAGCACGAATCAACTGAAGATCACTGATTTTGGATGCGCCTCAGAGTTGTCTCAAGAGCAACCGCGTTTCCGTCCACTCAGTCAGGTCGAAGGAACATTGGCGTATATTTCCCCCGAACAGACAGGGCGAATGAATCGAGCGATCGATTACCGTTCCGATTTTTACTCTCTTGGGGCCTCGTTTTACGAATTGTTAGCAGGCCATCCTCCGTTTCGCACTCAAGACACATTGGAGTTGATTCATGCTCACCTCGCTTTGCCCCCCGAGCCACTTTCAACGCTCAAACCTGAAATTCCCGAACCACTCTCTGATTTGGTTTTGAAGCTTTTGGCTAAAGATGCCGAAGATCGCTATCAATCGATTCATGGATTGAAACAAGATTTGATGCGTTGCTGGGAGGATTGGCAAACCAATCACACAATTCGTCCGTTTGTTTTAGGAAGCTATGAAGTCATAGATCAGTTTCAACTTCCCCAACGCTTGTATGGTCGGACTCAGGAAGTCCATGCCTTATTGAGTGCTTTAAAACGGGTCACACAAGGCGAGTCTGAGTTATGTCTGATTACTGGGCCAGCCGGAATTGGAAAAACCTCGCTGGTTCAAGAAATCTATCAAGCATTGACCTTACAACGGGGCTATTTCATCTCTGGGAAATTCGACCAACTAAAACGCAACATCCCGTATGTTGGATTTATCGAAGCCTTCCAAAATTTAATTCATTCTCTGTTGGCTGAAGGGGCTTCCGCTCTACAAAAGTGGCGGTCAGAACTGTTGCATGCTTTGAAGGATCAGGGACAGGTCATTGTAGAAGTGATTCCTGAAATGGAGTGGATCATTGGCGCTCAACCCACCCTTCCCAAACTGCCCTATCTCGAAAATCAGCAACGGTTTCATCAGGTGTTCCAACGATTCATCCAAACGTTTGCTCAAGCCGATCATCCATTGGTTGTGTTTTTGGATGATCTTCAGTGGGTAGATTCAGGCTCCCTGAAGCTCATCGAAGCGCTGTTCAGCGGAAAACAATCTCACTCCTTGCTGCTGATTGTCAGTTATCGAGACAACGAAACCCCCTTCAATCATCCTTGGCAACAAACCTTAAAAACCCTTCTTGAAGGAACAACTCAGGTGTCAACCCTCCCCTTATCGCCGTTGACCGATTCCCATATCGGCACCTGGTTGAAGGACACTTTTTCAGTCAGCGGTACCTCCATCCAACAACTCGCGGCCTTGATTCAAACCAAAACAGAAGGCAACCCGTTTTTTATTCGTGAGTTTTTAAAATCCTTACATACCCAACAGTTGATCCGCTTCGATGCCCAAACCAACCAATGGTGTTGGGATATTGATCAAATTCGAGACTGCCAAATCACAGAAAATGTGGTGGAAATGCTGGGAGAGAAACTGCAACGGCTCTCACCAAGCACTCTATCCATTCTCCAACTAGCCGCTTGCGTTGGCAATCGCTTCGATCTCAAGACGTTGGCTTTATTGGAAAAACGATCCCCGATCCACATTGCCCAGGAATTAAAAGAAGCGTTGCAATTGGGCCACATCACTCCCTTAAACGACCAATATCAATTTGTGGAATTCCAAGATGTGAATGCCATATCGGATCTCAAAATCGAATATCGGTTTGTTCACGACCGCGTTCAGCAATCTGCTTACGAAACCCTTCCAGCCATCCAACGCCCGCAACGACATTGGCGCATTGGTCAAGTCTTACTGGAGTCATTGGCCGAAGAAGACCAGGTGACTCGGCTCTTCGATATCATCAATCATTTGAATGCAGGGATATCGGAAATCACCCAAGATGCGGAACGCAAAACTCTGATCGATATGAACTTACAAGCTGCCCAACGAGCCAAAAAAGCCAATGCGTATTCCGTTGCTTACGACTACGTCAAAATTGCGTTAAACCAATTGCATCAACGTTCCAATCCTTGGCACACTCACTATTCTCAAACCCATGCCGTTTACGAGGAAGCAGTCGCGACGGCGGTTTTGTGCAGTCAATATGAAGATCTGCGCCTTTGGTCCAATGCCCTATTGGAAAACGCCAAAACTTTGTTGGATTGCATCAATACTCATCAAGAACGCCTCAATGCTTACATGGCACAAAATCGCTTCGCCGATGTCATGCAAGAAGGATTGGATGCCCTGAAATCGTTAGGGATCCAGTTCCCTCAGGCACCCGAGGCTTCCTTCATCCAGGACGCACTCCAGGAAATAACCCCCCGCTTGAAATCATTATCTTTGGACGATTTGTTGACCCTTCCACCGATGACCGATCCTCATCAACTGGCTGCCATGCAGTTATTGGACAAGTTGTATTTATCGGCGTTTTTGGTGTCTCCACCACTCGCGGTACTGATCTCGATCAAGCAAGTCGAATTGGCCCTGAACTTTGGTTATGCACGAGAATCGATTCCTGCTTACACCTCGTTTGCTATGAATCTGTACCCATTGACCGGGGACATCGAACTTAGCTACCGCTTAGGAAAACTGAGCCTTCAACTGATTGATCAGAAGCAAGAGCTTTTCTATTACCCGACTGTTTATTTAATCAGTGCCGGATTTTTATTGCACTGGAAGGAGTCGCTCCATGATTTGATTCCGGGATATCGAGAAGCTTATCGGCTGGGAATGGAGTATGGAAATCACTTCGGCATGGTCAACTGCTTGTTTGGCCATGTGAGTTGGAAATATTTAGTGGGAGCACCTCCGTTAAACATCGTGGAACGGGAACTGGCCGAAGCCACACAGACGGTTCACGAATTGAAACAGGAACAAGCTTTGGTCAACCATCAGATCCTCTGGCAAGTGTTTAAAAATTTGTTAGATCGCGAACCAATGCCGTGGAAGTTGAAGGGGGAGGCTTATGATGAAGAAAAAATGGTGCCGTTGCACCAAGACGCAAAGCAATTCACCGCTTTGTTTGTAGTCACCCTCAATAAAGGGACTTTGTGTTATTGGTTTGAACAACATGAGGAAGCGCTTAACTATCTTGAGCAAACCTTCCAAAACCCGTTTTTAAGCGGCACGGTCTACCGACCTATTGCTCAAATGTATCTTTCGCTCACTCAACTGGCTTTATGCTCAAAATCGGAACCCGAAGAGGCAGCCCAATTGATTGAACACGTGGTTTCGAATCAAAGCAGTATGAAACAGTGGATGGAAATTGGCCCGGCTAATTGCAAGCATCGCTATTTGTTGGTGGAAGCTGAACTTGCCCGAATTCAAGAACGCTTTGATGAAGCTCGCGAGCTTTTCGATTTAGCTATTGAAGCTGCCCAGCAGGCACAATACCCCCATGAAGAAGCCATGGCCTGCGAATTGGCAGGAACATTTTATCTGTCTTTGAATCGACAACGAGTGGCCCATCATTACTTTCAAGAAGCTTATTATGGTTACCAAAAATGGGGAGCAGAAGCTCTGACACAAAAGCTGGAAAACCGATTTCCTCAATGGTTCCGTGAGGTTCAATCCACCTTATCTCACGACATTCAAACGATCGATGTCACAAGTGTGTTTAAAGCCCTTCAAGTGCTTTCTGAGGAGATCGTTTTGGATAAGTTGCTGCGAAAAGCCATGGCCATCATGATCGAAAACGCGGGTGCACAAATTGGCTGTTTGTTAGGGCCGGTCTCGGAAACCTCCCCCGTTGCAGAATCGGATTCATGGCAAATCGAGGTGTTTCAAGGAACCGAAACGACTCCTGAACTGCCGTGGAAGATCATCAACTACGTGATCCACACAAAAACGTATCTGGTTCTCAACGACGCATCACAAGAGCCTCGTTTTCAGTTAGATCCTTATTTGCAAAAGTACCACCCTCAATCGGTGTTATGTGCTCCGATTCTTCATCAAGGAAAGTTGGTGGCGATTTTATACCTTCAGAACGATTTGGCTCCGGGTGTGTTCACCCAAAATCGGGTAGCGATTTTAAAATACTTGTCAGCCCAAGCCGCCATCTCTCTTGTCAACGCTCGCCTGTATGCCCAGCAAGAAAAAGCATTGGCTTTGGAAACTCAATCTCGCCAAGCGCTTCAAGAAGCAGACCGGTTGAAAGATGAGTTTTTGGCCAACACCTCCCATGAACTGCGCACCCCGTTGTACGGTATGGTCGGTTTGGCGGAGGCACTGCTAGAAGGGGGGCAAGACACTTTCTCCTCTATTCAACTGGGAGATTTACAAACCATTGTACATAGCGGCAAGCACCTTTCCGTTTTGCTTAATGATTTATTGGATTTTTCGAAAATCCGACATCGTGAATTGCGTTTGCAACCTCGATCCGTGGATCTACACCACTTAGGAAATCTAGTATTGGCTTTGTGCCAAGGCATGACCCCCAAACCAGAAGTGGCTTTGCTCAATCAAATTCCTACAGCCTTTCCTTTGGTGCATGCAGATGAAAATCGGTTGCATCAGATATTATTCAATTTAGTGAGCAATGCTTGGAAATTCACACATCGCGGCGAAGTGGTTCTCATGGCATCCCATGAGTCCCAAACGGTACGGATATCGATTCGGGACACCGGTTTAGGCATTGAACCGGAAAATATGTCCCAGATTTTCGAAGCCTTTCAGCAAGCCGATGGATCCATAGCAAGAGAATATGGAGGTACGGGTTTAGGTTTGGCCATCACACAAAAGTTGGTGGAACTGCACGGCAGTCATTTGGAGGTCGATAGTCAACCAGGCCAAGGTTCCACTTTTTCGTTTTCCTTACCCGTTGCAACCCCCAATACTCTTTCCAGTTTCCAGAAAAACCTCACCCCATTGCTTGCAAAGACTCATTTGGATTTGAATCGCCCCCCAACAGAGGCGTCTTCGCCTAATGAGGCGTCTTTGCAAGAAGCGTTTTCTCAGGAAGGAAAAGCCACTATCGTGGTGATTGAAGACAACCCCATCAACATGCGAGTTGTTGCGCAACAGCTCCGCCAGCAGCAATATGTTGTCCATACAGCACTGAATGGCGAGGAAGGCCTTGAATTGGTGCAGGAACAGATGCCTGATATTGTGCTTCTGGACTTAATGATGCCTCGCATGAGCGGTTATGAAGTGTGTCAATACATCCGAAAGCACTATGACAACTACCAGATACCCGTGATCATCTTAACAGCTCGCAATCGAGTGGAAGACATGGTGCATGCTTTGGAGGTAGGAGCGAATGATTATCTCTCTAAACCCTTTTCTCGGGAAGAGTTGTTGGCACGAGTCAACAATCAGCTAGAAATCAAAGCTTCTGTAGAGCGGTTGAAAGAAAACCAACAACTGAAAGAAGAAATTGCACGGCGGATTCAAAAAGAAACCGAACACCGCATCGCTCAACGACGTCTCGCTCGAATTTTGGATTCTTCGGAAGATGGAATTTTGTGTGTGCAATCCAACCGTAAAATCTTGTTTTGCAATCAAACAGCAGAATCGTTACTGGGGTTTCATCATCGAGATTTGATCAATCAACCCATCACCCCTTTGTTGTCATTAGTTGAACAAGAAAAATTCCGCATCATGCTTCGCGAACATCCAAACTCAGAAAGTTCAGGGCTGTTTTCTACCCCCCTCTCCCTGCTAACCAAAGGTGGCCAGCCTTGCCCATATCCAGCGTGGGTGGAGCCAATGGCTGTGGAAGAAGACACCATCATCACCTTGTTTTTGAAACCCACCACCTCCCAAACCGCCGGTGCGGTTTCCCCATCGTCGGTACCTGTTCCCCCTCCGGGTTTGGCCGGCGCGGTGAGCGAAACCCTCAATCTGCTGAAAGTGGGTGGTCCCCAAGTGATGGGAGAACTGAGAGAAATCGATGCTAGTTTAGACGAAATGGGGGATTTTGTGTTGCACGACACACCTAAAGACGAGAAACGTCGTCTGCTGTTGGTAAAGATCCTCAACGCGACTTTGCGCTATTGGGAAGAAAGTACCCAAAAAACAAAAATCGACTTAGCAGAGGCATCAGGAATATGGAATGTCTATGAAGATTATGGCACTTATCGTACCCGAACTTTAGACAAATACCTTAGCCTGAACAGCCTTCCCAAATACCCTCGATGGAGGGATGTCTTACGCACGGCTTATTTCGCGCTCGAACAATGCCCTCTTACCAAAAACTATCGTTCCGATTTAGAGGGCCTAATTCAACAATTTCGAAGATTGAGTTGATGTTTTCCTCCAATGTTTCGATTCAGCAAATGGCTGACAACTCTGTCACGATGATTCAACTAACTGCCTTTTATTGTGAAACGAAAGGCATCAACACCATCAGATCTTGTAGCCATTCGTCGTCCTTTGACATTGCCCGTATTGATTTCCTTGGGAAGATTACCAAAAGCTGTATTCATATTCCCCATGATTCCATTCAGCTCATAAGTTTGCAGCATCTCAATTGAGGAGGATAGGTTCTCGAAGGTCCAAGTGTAGATACCGAATTCTAGTTGAGACTGACGAAATTTTTTTGCTTCTTCCAACCGTTTCAAGTATCGGTCTCCAATTCCCGCCGCGAAAAGGCCGGCCGAATAGATGAAGTTCTTAACTTGGTGCTTTTCTTTCCATTCCCAAGCCTCCTCTATTGTGGTGTTTGGTCCTCCCCATCGCTGATCCGCATCATAATTGACCCCTTCGAAATTTCCAAACTGACTCAAATGAGGTTCAATTTGCCCGGTGATTGAATGAGAGGTGCAGTAAAACTTCCAAACATTTTGAGGAAAGTTTTCATTGACCAGAGACCGCAGTTCCCCCACTTTTTCAGGGGTCATTGAAGGTTTTAAGTCCAATATCCATAAAACAATTTGTTCGCTTTCGTTCAATCTTTGTGAGGCATGTTCTATGAATTCTTCGATTTTAGTTCCCGGGGCAACCGGATCATGAGAAGCCCAGACTTGCCCTCTGTTACCTAAGTAAATATCCGTTTCGATTGCATTGGCTTTATACTCGATTGCATAATCGAGCCACCTGATTGTGTTAGAACGATGAGCCAAAACCAGAGTTGGAAATTCAGACATTAGCTACCTCATTAATAAAATTTTTATCGTAATATTTATTCAAGTGACTGCTCAAATTAGATCTTCAGCTTAACAGAAAGTTTTTATATAAAGTAATATGGCAAAGTTTGAAAAAAGCTAAACTTTGACCAAGTCTCTAATGACTATCATAGATGTATATAAGTACTGTTTCTCACCATTTTCAGGGTTTACATGACGGTCTTTAAGAAAGTCATATGAAACAATTAATTCATGTTTTGAATCACGTGCTCTATATTCTTTTATTTTGTGAAGACCTTCGTGTTTTTTGTAATACCTCTTATAGTCTTTAGGATCTTCTGCCAATGCATGAAGAGAATTTTCTCCAACAAACGGAATGTCAAACATAGCGGCAAAAGTTTTTAACTCTTGTTTTGTTTTTGGATCTCTAAGTATTAATTTTAATACATAGCCTGCCCCATGAATACTTGAGTCACTTTGATATCGATAGGCTGTTGCATGATACCAACTACCTAAATCTACGAGTCCTGCTGAATGGTCCTCTCGCTGATGCAAAATTTTATCTTCAATATAGGCTTCTCCATAATCTAAATAAGGGAAACTTATCTCAACTTGATAATTTGTTAGGTTATAAACATAAGTGTTTTGATAGCATTCGTGTAATATGAACTCAACAACTAGGAATAGCACAATAGTTATTACAGTTCCTGCATACCTAAATGTCAAAGCCCCCCTCTCAATTAACCTCATCGCTCTCGTCCAGGCTCTTCCTGCTCCTCTTAATCCAGCTCTGAGCGCAGCGGCAACCCCTTGCCTTGCAAAATATAAAGAACGGACAAACCCATTGACGAATCTAAAGCCAGCTCTCATTATTCCAAGTACAGCTTGAAATAAGGGCGCAATTATCTTGTTACCAATAAAGTCTAACATTTTTTGGAACCCGCTAAATCCAATCCTTGTAAGAGCATTGATAATCAAACCTGCCACTGCACTTCCACCCAAAACAAGAGTAGAACTATTCGCAATATATTCATGCTTATCACCTCTACCAAAATGAGAAGGGATATTTAAATAAACATGATATTTTTTACCATCAAATTCAATATATGTATGATGGACAGGAATTGAATGTTTATCCGCGATTTTTTGGATAGATTTTTCATCGCCGCACTCTTCAAACTTTATTAAAGACAAACTTTCAGCTTTGCTTATGTAATAAAAGTACCTTTCACCTTCAATTGAAAGCATTGTCGTCCAAACTGTATCTCCATTTTGCTGATGAACCTCTTGTAAATCTTCAAAATTTACTTCGCTGAGTGACTTAAAAAATTTTCCCATTCGATGATGATAAAATTTGAAAGACTCGGTAAAAGTGCCACCGAATTCAGGTGTTTCAGATATTTTGTCAATCTCACCACCTGATTTACAACAAAAAGACATGTCTTCAAACAAAATGCTATTCGCTATTTCTTCTTCGGATAATTGAATTTCAGTGGCATCTAAGCTTTTTAAAACACCATTCACATTGACAACATACGCATCATTTAGATTTGTTAATTCAAGAGAGCACATTTGCCAAGAACCATCTACTTTCTTGCAACTAGCATTTAAAACTACTTTGATATTACGAGAAGTTTTCTTATAGCTGCCGTCTGGTATATAGCCAGATAGAGAGATATTACCTGGGTTGGCTTTTAAAACACCATTTGCATTTACAACATGAACGTGATTCAGATTTGTTAGTTCAAGAGAACTTGTTTGCCAAGAATTATCTATTTTTTTGCATTCAGCAGTTAAAACCACCTTGATACTACGAGAAGTTTCTTTATAACTGCCATTCGGTACAAATTGTCCCATGATATCATTCTCCTTTCGTTAAGATCGAACTATTTCAAGGTTGTGGCTACCTAGATAAACTTTTAAATGAAGCAAGAAGATAAGTTTTCCTCCAATTGCTCGCTTGGTTGTACTTGTTGGGGCAAGAGGAGAGAGTCACTTCACCCCAACACTCAATTAGATCAAAAAAACCTATACGGAAGAACTCATTACCAAACACACCAAGCTCTCAAAGAAACATTACTCGATAATCTAGTTATTTGATATCACTTGATAAATAAGATTTTTGATAAGGCATGAACTAATTATCTTATTGGTTATCTATAAAAGACGCATTTTTCCGGATTATCCATATGGCACCTTCTCCCACAGGAGAAGACGCCCACTTACCAGAAAAATTTAGGTAACTGTTGGGGAATTGGACGTTTTGTATCCTCACTTTATCTCCCGAATAAAGTGAATTTTTGTCATCAACATCATGTGTCGAAACTTTATGAATCCTCCAAGTTTGCTTTCTAAAGTCAATACCACTTCTTCTAAATTTATCGTAATAAACCCAGCCGCCATCACTTGCATACATGTAAACATCGTCAGGGAATTGTTCTAAACGAACGGTTGACTTCAACCTACATGTTACATCAGGTGCATATCTATCGCTTTCGATAAATTCGATTTCATGCTGTAAATAAATATCGGATACTGTTGCAGTTACCATTTGTTTAAATAAGCCTGTCAAAACAGGTGGTGCGATGAACTTTCTCCGACCGTCTAATTGAAGTAAAATTCTGCTTCCTCGTTTGATCTCTTCCGCTTCAACTTGATGGAGGTCCTGAATCAATCCATTTTCTCCAATAATGATTGTTGGGCTGCTTCGCTTTATTTGGTCAGCTATGAGGTTCCCTTCAATCGTGACAGTTAAGTAGTAATAATTGTCCTCACCTTTTAAGGCTAAAAAGTTTGTCTCACCAGGACCAATTTGCAATTCACCAGGAACAACAAACTCGGTCCATTCCAATTTCCGGTCGCTAAAGTTTTTATGATAATCTTTTACTTTAGCTGAAAGATCGGTTGAAAATTCACTTTCAGCAGTTTTAGCACCGGGTATAGATATTTTACCTTCTTTAACAAGCTTCAATAAAAGATCTACCGAGATATCACTGACTTTTTCATACTTTTCTTCCTTAACTCGAGATAAATTCTCTAATATTTTGACATGAACAGGCTTACTATACTTATTAATTATTTTTATATTATTACTCATTTTTTCTCCTTTGATCAGGTTATATCTGCCATTTGAGTTTTACACATACTTCCGTCGATGGTTCTGCAGACGAGTGGACACTCATCTATGACATGCTCTATGCCCAACCCATCAATTGTCATGCTGCTACTCAGGAAACCACTTCTCAGAAAAACATTCTTAATCGGGGCAGCTATCTAGAGAATTACTGCGGATTCCCGAATTGCTATGAAATTCTGATGCCGATTTATTTATTAATCGTTAGAATTTTTGAATTAGACAGCTTATTATGCATAAAACAAGCTACTGAATTAAGTTATTCAAACGATTTAATTTTAGCTTGACTGACATACGGAACCATTTTCTTTCAAGTTAATCCCAATAGCCTTTGACGAAGTTTTACCTCCAATTCCAAAAGAGTATTGCAATTCTTGATAACCTCATTTCTTCAAGGGTCATACCATTGACAACTACAATACAAATAATTTTAAACTTCAAAAAATAAATTCAATTACTTCATGGAGTTATGTCCTCTGGATATTAAGGAAAAAGAAAAAGAATGCCTTGAATGAAGAGTGCTCGCCAAAACTTAATACTTACGTTGGATTAAAATAGAATAGCTCAACAAAGGAGAGTAACTTGGAGAAGTCTCCGAAAATAGCCACACAGAGAGAAATAGTGGATTAAAAGAGATCATTTTCATGATGGCTGGTTTTAAACCAATCCGGATCAACGGGTGGTCCTGTATGTTCCCATGTCTCTAGAGAGATACTTTGCCAAAGAAAATGCCTACAAGCTTTAGTACGCATTCACATTTTCTCAAAAATGTAGGATGGAAAGACAGGCAGCAGTATTATTGAGTTTTGAACACTAGAGACAAAATGCGACGGTCAACTCATACTATAGGAGCACAGGTCATCGCCATTTGTGAGAGTGAGGGGCAAGGCCCTGATGTGCTCATGCTACATGGCAATTCGACCTCCAGTCACAGCTTTTTTCCACAATTAAATAGCCCTTTGGGGCAGACCTACCATTTGGTTGCTTTGGATTTACCAGGTCATGGGCGTTCCTTTCCTGCAGCGGATCCGAAAACTGATTATTCGATCCCAGGATATGCTTCCATTGTGGCTCAAGTCGTTTCTCATTTGGGTATCGGGGATTTGGTCTTGGTGGGTCATAGCTTAGGTGGGCATGTCGTATTGGAGGCCCTGGAGTATTTACCCCAAGTCAAAGGTTGTTTGATTTTTGGAGCACCTCCCTTGGGCCATCCCCCTGCAATGGATCAAGCGTTTCATCCTCATCCCGCACTCACCAGTGCCCTCAAAGGTGAGTTTACAGAACAGGAGGTGCGAGAATGGGCCGCAGCGATGTTGAAAGATGGCACTCCGATTCCACAGTTCCTTTTAGAAGATTTCCAAAAAACCGACAAACAAGCCCGGGAATTTCTGGGACAGAGTATTGCTGCCGGAAAAATAGGGTCTGAAATGGAAATTGTAGCCAATCTCACCTGCCCCTTGGCTGTCGTGCATGGTGCTGACGAGAAACTGATCCAGTTGGAATACTTGCAAAGTTTGAAGATGCCGACCTTATGGCGAAAACAGGTACAGATCATTCCGAATTCCGCTCATTTCATCCAGCTCGAAGCTCCTGATCAGATGAACCACCTCTTAGCGGCATTTTTAGCGGAGGTGAACACGCTCTAACTTATGGGAACCATGAAAGTCCTGAACTATGAAATCCTGAAACCGTGTTATCAGGGGAAGGACTCCTTTATATATCGAGCACGCGCAACGAACTCGGAACAGTCCGTCATCCTTAAAATGCCTCCAGAGCATGCAGCGGATAAGGAAGCCTCACCGAGATACCATCATGATTTTAGGATCAATCAACGCCTCGACTCCCCTCATATTGTACGTTATTGGGCATTAGAAAGTTATCACCACAATCCCATTCTGATTGAGGAAGATTTTGGAGCCGTTAGCTTGGCAGATGCCTTGCCGAAAGACGGGTTAGCGCCTTTGGATTTTTTTAAGGTGGCCCTTCCCCTAATAGAAGCGATCCAGGCAATCCATCATCAAAAGATCGTTTATGCTAGCCTCCATCCCCGCCATATTTTGATCCACTCCCAAACTAGCCTGCTCAAACTAACGGACTTTAGTCAATCTCTCGAAATCCAAGAGGCCAAGGGTCACAAAATCCAAAATAACATTTGGTTGAAGGATGCCCTCTATATAGCCCCAGAACAAACCGGACGTACTTCCCATCCCCTCGATTACCGAACGGATCTCTACTCTCTGGGAGCTATTTATTATTGGTTGCTTTGCGGTCGCCCTCCTTTTTGCTCAGAGGATTTGATGGAATTGATACACGCGCATCTAGCTTCACTCCCACCCCCACCGAACCAAACTAAAAACTCGATTCCTCAGACGCTTTCTGAAATTGTGATGAAATTATTGCAGAAGTCACCAGGAGATCGTTACCAAAGCCTATCGGGTTTAAGAAATGACTTGGAGCATTGTTTTCAGGAATTACAACGTTCTGGAACCCTGACACCGTTTCCTTTAGGCCAGCACGATGTTTCAGAAACCTTTCAACTGCCAAAAACTTGTTATGGTCGTGAAAATGAAATCGCAGTACTTCTAAGAACTTTGAACAAAGCCTATGAAGGACGTCCGCAAATCGTTTTTGTCAAAGGACCAGCGGGCATTGGCAAATCCTCGTTGATCTATCAAGCGATGGATCGGTGGGCTGAACCAAAAGGATACTGCATTTCCGGTAAGTTTGATCAGCTGAACCAAAATACCGCCTATCATGGATGGATCGAATGCTTTCAATCGCTCGTTAAAATCATCCTAAGTGAATCCGAAGAAAGCATTCAAGCATGGAAGCAGAAACTTTTACTCGCCTTAGGGGAAAATGCTCAATTGCTACTGGATGTAGTTGGAGATCTTGAATTGATCGTAGGCTCCCAACCGGCGGTATTTCCGTTGGGATTGAAAGAATCACAAAACCTACTCAATTTGCTTTTCCAACGGCTGATCCACGTATTTGCCTCTTCAGAACGCCCTCTCGTCATTTTCTTAGATGATTTACAATGGTCTGATGAAGCCAGTTTGTCTGTCCTTCAATCTCTAGTGAGCGCTTCTGAAACTCGGTATTTGGTTTTGATCGGAGCGTATCGAGATGATGAAGATTCTGTTTCCTCACCCTTTAATCGTTTGTTGGAGAAACTACAGCAAGCTCCGTGCAAAATACATGTACTCCAGCTATTACCTATCGACCAACCCGATATCCAGCAATTGATTGAAGAGGCTTTGTTCTGTTCTCAGGAAGACTCCATCCCTTTGGCAGAATTGGTTCTGGAAAAGACGGCGGGGAACCCGTTTTTTGTCGGGGAGTTTCTCAAATCTCTCTATCAGAACAATTTGTTACGGTACTCTCCTCAACGGGGCTGGCATGGGGAGATGGAGACTATCCATGCGCTAGAAATCACCGATAACGTCATTGCAATGCTCGTGGAAAGAATGGCGAACCTCCCACGAATCACCCAAAATCTTCTGGTCAGATTAGCCAGTTTGGGTACCACGGTTTCCTGTGAAATGGTCTCTCACTTATTCAAAGGCACTTCAGAAATGTCTAACGCTCAATTAAACCCTCTAATTGAAGCTGAGATTCTACTCAAAACCAAAAATCAGTATAAATTTGCACACGATAAAATCCAGGAAGCAGCTTATTCGCTTTTATCAGAATCTCAAAAGCAAGCGATTCATTATGAAATTGGCACGAGTCTTTTAGACTATAGCGATGCGCGTCAGCTAAGAGATGATTTCATTTTTGAGATTGTCTCTCAGTTGAATTTAGGACGTATGTTGGCCCAGAGCCAAGAAGAGAGGGTCACAATAGCAGAATTGAACGAACAAGCAGGCCAGAAAGCCAAAGCTTCAGCAGCATTTGTTCAAGCTCAACGTTTTTTTGAAACAGGGCTAACGTGTTTAGGAAAGGATGCTTGGAGCAATCACTATTCACTTTCGTTTTCCTTGACGCTGGGCAAAACCGAATGTGAATACGCCAATGGCGAATTTGAAAATGCAGAGAAGAGCCTAACGATTTTACTTTCTCACGCAAAAACCAGACAGGAGCAAACAGAAGTTTATTGTTTGAAAATTCAGTTGCAAACTCATCAACAAAAACGGGGCCTAGCAATTCAGGTATTGAGGGAAGCTTTAGCACTTTTTGGAATCGATTTTCCCAACAGCAAACCTGAGATGGAACTGAAACTTCGAGAGGAGCGAGAGAGCATCGAAAAGTTTTTTCAAGAACACCCAGGGCAACCTCTTCTCCAGCTTCCTGAAATGAAGACCTCTGACACTCTGTGTGTCATGCAATTGTTAAATAAGGCTTTTGTAGCTTTGTACTATTACGACCCCCAATTCTCGGTTTATGCCTTCGCAAAGATGGTCAACCTTTCCTTGCAACAGGGAAACTCTCCAGTCACGCCTACAGCTTATATTGGGTACGGTGTTTTTTGTTATGGCACCGACCAGCATCATCGCGGTCGCGAAATCGTTCAGCAGGCTTTGATCCTCCGGGAGCAAATTCCCGATAAAACCGGATGGGTGATGGGGCAGTTTCTCCGGGTGAGCCTGAATCATCATTTGATTGCCCCGTTGTCTATCTGTGCTCAAAAATACTTTGAGATGCATCAATTTAGCTTGAAGCAAGGCAATCTGATGTATGCCGGCATCACAATGATCCACTACCTGTTTCAAATACTAATGAAAGGAAATCCTCTCAAAGAAGTTTACGCCGAGCACCTGAAATACAAGCAATTTTTTGATGAGCTTAACGATTCTCATCTTCTATATATCTTCAACGTACGTTTGCAATTGATTCGGGCTTTGATGGGACAAACCAAGAGTCTGGAGCGGTTAAGCGATGCCGATTATGACGAAACCAAAATCAGAGATGAAATCACTCTGAGAGGCCACAGAAACGCTCTATTTCGATGGGGGCTTTATAAAGAAATTCTTTTTTATCACGCAGGGGATTACCATTCGGCTTTTCAAATGGCCCAAATGGCTGAAACGCATGTCTATTCCCAGTACGGAATCTATAATTCCACAGAACATTGCTTTTACCACGCCTTGATTTTGCTAGCGAGAAGTCAATTAGAACCCGTGGATTCCAGAGATGACTTTCTGAAACTGATGATCCACAATCGAAAACAACTGCAAACTGGGGCAAAATATTGCCCGGCCAACTACCAACACAAATCACTGTTAGTAGAGGCCGAATGGGCCTGGGTTCATGGCGATTTTGAAACCGCCCCTACCCTCTACAACCAAGCCATTGATCAGGCACATCAGGCAGGCTTCCTACATATCGAGGCCCTCGCTTTTGAACGGGCTGCCCAATTCTATCAATCCCAAAACAATCTTTCGGTGTCGCGGCTCTACCTGAGAGAAGCTTGTCGCTATTATGCCAAATGGGGCGCTCGTGCCAAAGTTGATCTATTAAGAAAACGCCATCAAGATGGGTTTCAATTGTCACCTGCCGTTTGGAAAGAAAATTTTCCAGAGCCTTCTCAAGAGTCCCAATTGGATGTGGCCACCGTCACCAAAGCGTCTCAGGCGATTTCTGAAGAAATTGTATTGGAACGTCTATTAAAACGTCTAATGACGATTGTACTCGCGCATGCCGGTGCTCAACGTGGCGGGTTCTTGTTGGAAGAAGAGGGAGGGTTCAACCTTCAAATCCAGGGATACCTTGAACACCAGGAAGTTTGCATCACCTCTCCCCGTGATTCTAGCGATCTACAATTTATTCCAGAATCCGTTCTTCGCTATGTGGAGCGAACCCAAGAGACGCTACTTTTACGTGATATCCAAGACGATATTCGTTTTGCCAACGATGCTGCTGTCAAAGCACATCGCCCGAAATCGATTTTGTGTTTACCGATCTTACTCCAGCAAAAACTGATCGCGCTGCTTTATCTGGAAAACAATTTGATCACCGGAGCCTTTACTCCAGGGCACTTGCAACTGCTACAGCTCCTCTCTGCTCAAGCAGCCATTTCGCTTGAAAATGCTCGACTTTATGAAAAGCAGCAACAACATCTGGAGCAGATGAAAGAGTTGGATCAGCTCAAAGATGAATTTTTAGCCAATACTTCTCATGAACTACGCACTCCCTTAGCTGGGATTATTGGTCTGAGCCAATCTTTGCTGGATGGCGTGGGTGGAACGCCCAGTGTGGAACAAACACGACACTTGAATATGATCACGCAAAGCGGCCAACGCCTCGCCCACTTGATCGATGACATCCAAGATCTCTCCCGCCTGAAAAACCGAGATTTACAATTACACCTCCAACCTGTGGCACTTAGAGCAATAGTGGAATTGGTCCTCCATCTCAGTCACCCTTTGATCGATAAAAAAAATCTGCTTCTTCTCAATTCAATTCCTCCAAAAATTCCGGCAGTGATGGCGGATGAAAACCGCTTACAGCAGATTCTCTTCAACCTAGTGGGCAATGCCATTAAGTTCACGGAACAAGGAACGATTGAAATCACCGCGGTGAAGCAAGAGACTCATGTTCAGATTCATGTAACAGATACCGGCATGGGAATTTCCCCTGATAAAATAGACCGGATCTTTAACGCCTTTGAACAGGCAGACGGTTCGATTTCCCGAAGTTATGGAGGAACCGGTCTCGGGCTATACTTGACCAAACAGTTGGTTGAACTCCATCAAGGGGAACTGGAAGTGCAATCCTCACTCGGCCAGGGTTCTTGCTTTACTTTCTCCCTACCCTTGTATTTCGGATCTCTGAAAGGGACCCCCAATTACTCTGAAGCCAACTCGTTTATGGTTCCGGTCATTTCGCCTAAGTTCTCTCACTCGGCCAAAAATCAAGACACAGCAACCGCAACAGCAACCAAAGCCCAAATTCTGATTGTGGATGACGACCCCGTCAACCTACAAGTGCTCTTCAACATCCTCACACAGCAGCGATATGCGGTTTCCACTGCGATCAACGGTAGAGAAGCACTCGAACTGCTCGCGCTAGAACCTACAATCGCTTTGGTCTTGCTGGATGTGATGATGCCAGGAGTGAATGGCTATGACGTTTGCCGGGAAATGCGTCGCTCATTTGAGGCCACAGATCTGCCAATTATTTTGTTGACCGCACGAACTCAGCCCGAGGATTTAGTCGCCGGATTGAAGGCCGGGGCCAACGATTATCTGACCAAACCCGTGCTCAAAGAAGAATTGTTGGCTCGTATTGAGAATCACTTGGAACTGAAACAATCCGTACGCCGTTTGAAAGAGAATGAACGGCTACGAGAAGTGATTTTTCAGAAGGAAAAAGCGGCAGAAGACGCGCTGGCTGAACGAAGACATTTGATTCGGTTGCTGGATCAAGCAGGAGCCGCTCAATCTCTTGGAGCAGAAGAGGAATTCCTACTGCGAGAGGTGCAACGCTTGCCCTCAACCCTTGATAAAGTCCCTGAATTCGGCCAGAAGAAAATTTTCAATGAGGAATTACGCCAAACCTTGGTGACCCTCATGTTTCTTTCTCTACGTTACTGGAATCAAACAACACAAAAATCAAAATTGGATTTGGCTGAAGAGAGCCAAATCTGGAATATCTACTTCGATGCCAATGGTTCTCCTCGAACGCGGACCTTTGACCGATACCTCAAAATCTCCACTCTCCCCAAAAAACCTCGCTGGCGCGACGTGCTTCAAACGGCCTATTATGTTCTTCATTCTTGCCCCGACACCGCTCCGGAACTCAAAACCCTCCTAGAAGCCAAAGCGACCCATCTAGAACAACTGCTGCGCTAATCCGCCACACCGATAGGAAGCGAGAAACATCCATCTTGCTCCCTCACAAAAAGAAAACCTCCCGTGAGACAAAAATCAGACCACTTTTAAAACATTTCACAATTTTGCCAGCTTTTTCACGCTATCAACCGGACAAGAACTCCCGTTTTCTCTTGTTTCCAACATAATTGTTTCAAGTCTATCCACGACACAATTTGACTTTGAAACAACAATTTCTGGAGGTTGTATGGACATGAAACGCAAGCAATTCACTTATCTAAAGCTTCTATTACTGATTGTTTCCTTCATCGGAGTACTAGGCGCGTGCAACTCTCCGGGAAATGACGATGATGACGATGACGACAGTGCAGATCCAATCAACGTGACTGTGAAAGAAGGGGTGTTTTTGGACAGTGCTGTTCAGGGAATTTCCTACGTTTCTGGAAACCAAAGCGGCGTCACCGATGCCAATGGAACCTTCCTCTATGATGAAGGAGCATCGGTTCGATTTTCTATTGGGGGAATTCTCTTGGGAGAGAGCTCTAGCCAAGGAGTGATCACCCCGATTGATTTGGTAGACGGGGCTACCGATGCGACCGACACAACCGTCACCAATATAGCCCAATTCCTACAAACGCTGGACTCGGATGGAGATGCGAATAATGGAATTACTATTCCGGCCAACATAGCCA
>JANQJU010000046.1 GCA_028281495.1 SAR324 cluster bacterium | reverse complement strand
TAAAACTTCGCCGTCCGTCCCCACTTCAATAACCGAGATGCTAAATTCTCCAGGAGCTAGAATTGTGGATTCTACGACTGTATCTACATAGTATTCTCTCGTAATTCCGGAAGCCGTACTTGACATGAGGACGGGGTCTTCTAGAGGAGTCAAATCGGTTCGTGCCAGGATATCATTGCCGTTGCTGTCTTTTCCTTAAATTACCAATCCCTCCTCATATGGCAAGAGAGCAACAACCTCGCTCATGGAAGCCACATTGTGCTGAACCAGCCGATTGTCTGTGTTGAGAAATTCATAAAAAAAGTTGGTTAAAGCCATGCTTGTAAATATCGGCTGAACAGCATCAGGTCCAGCGACTGTTAGGTGGGTGCTGCCCATAATTCGTCATGCTGTTCACAACCCTGCTGAAGCTCTGCTAGTCCCCAACTAATATTAAGTATGGAGAATTGTATTGTTATAAAGATCTGCTGTAGGAAAACATAACTCAAAATCATTCCAATCCAGATTTCCATCGACTACAGAAAATTGCATGAAATTAGCAAATTCTAAATATTTGCGAATTTCAGGATGATGGGATTTTTTTAGAAATGGCCCAAAGTCAACCACTTGGTTATGTCCATCACTAAAATGGATATTAAGATGGTACTCAGACAAGTACCCTACATCAACAATATCAATGGTTTTCTCTAATATTTCAGTCATCAAACCCTTCTTGTGATTCGTTTCGGTGAAATACAACAGTTATAAACAAAACTGATTATCCCGGATTTTGAGGAGGGGTTCTATATCCCCCTAAAGAAACAGCAATATGGAGGTTTTGTAGCCAATTTGGATGATAGTTTTTTTGGTTGAGTCGTTCTGCCGGACTTTGGAGTCCTTGATGGATTTTGACCGTTTTTGGATTGGAGGGGCGAAGTTTTAAATCGTTGTCTCCATTGAAATTTGCCAGCACAAACTTCGCCAAATCTTCAGTGGTTGATAACACAGCACCTGCACCCTCCAAGCACACCAAGGTCCCAATACTTGGCTCTTTTTCCTTTGGTATTTGGGGGTAGTGCTATATTTTTGACTGACAAGCGATTTTTAGTTCGACAAAAAGATTTTCAAAACGCGTTGGTGCCATTCCTTCTTTTTTGAAAATGAAATTTTTGGGTCCCTTTGTAATCTTTACCATTGTGGCGAAGTCGTTCACTCCCACAGCGAGGACAGTTTTTCACATCGACGATCATCATTCCTCCATACGTATAGTTAAAAACCTTCATCTATGGGGGATTATTCAATCGCAGTCAAAAAAACAGCACTACCAGATTTTTTGCATTCCATTCAACTTTTGAACACGATTTCTCCACAGCAACAGATGCCCAAAAAACCATTATCTCCCGACACGTCGTTAGAAGCGGAAGCCGTTCAGTTGGAGTTGTTACGAAAAGCCACTCCTCAGCAACGGTTTGCTTTGTGCCGTTCTTTGTCTTCGATGGTGGCTTTGTCATCTTATCGAGCGATACGACAAGCTCACCCAGAACTGAGTGCTCGTGAAGCAGACGTGAAGTTTGTGGAATTGCATTATGGTAAAAAACTAGCTGAAGGCGTGCGTCAGTGCCTGAAAGACCGGGGGGAATTATGACTCATTCTGATATTGCATTGGCAATTCAACGTATCATTGAGGTGTTTGGAAAGCTGGGAATCCAATATTACATCAGTGGATCGGTCGCGAGTTCTAATTACGGAGCAGCTCGGTCGACGCTAGACGTGGACATGGTTTCCGACCTCCAACTCCATCATGTGCCCCTGTTGATTGAGGAGTTGCAACATGAATATTACATCAGTGAAATAGCGATCCGAGAAGCATTACAACGACAATCTTCTTTCAATCTGATCCATCTTGATACCATGATGAAAGTGGATGTGTTCATTTTGCGCAACCTTCCCCACGATCAAGCTGCCTTTCAAAGAAAACGAGAGGATCACCTTATTGGACACGAGGAAGCCTCAGTGTTTTTAGGCACTGCTGAGGATATCGTGTTGCACAAATTAGTGTGGTTTGAACAAGGAAAGCGCGTCTCAGAACAACAATGGAAAGACATCCTCAGTATTTTACGTCTCCAAGGAGATCGCACCGATTGGGACTATTTAGAACATTGGGTAGGTCAATTAGAAATTACGGATGTATGGAAGCAAGTTCTCGATGAATTGTAAGCAACCGTAGCATCCCATCAATCGTTTAGCTGCCACGATAGGTCGAAAACCCGAAAGGGCTGAGCAGCAGGGGCACGTGATAGTGTTGAGAGGGATCGATGATTTCAAAAATCACTGGC
>JANQJU010000024.1 GCA_028281495.1 SAR324 cluster bacterium | reverse complement strand
CATTTCGAATGGGATCCACGTGACAACCTTCGGTTCGAGTATCGTTATGAATTCATGCCTGCGGGTATCATCACTCGGTTTATCGTGCGTCAGCACATGAGAATTCATGAGCACACTCTTTGGAAAAACGGGGTGGTTTTGCATTTTGAGGAAACCTTAGCTCAAGTGGCGGCGGAACCGCTGAATCGTCGGATTAACCTCCGCATCGTGGGCAGAAACAAACTCGGGATGCTGACCCTCATCCGTCATGAAATCGACTATATTCATGAAACCCTCAACCATCCTGAGGTCGATGAGATGATTCCGTGTATTTGTCGGGATTGCCAAGCAGCGGAGACTCCGTATTTTTATCGATTTACCAAACTGCAAAAATTTAAGGACAAAGGGAAACGGACTGTCACTTGTGACGAGAGTGTGGAGGATGTATCGATTGATGATCTCCTTCAGGGTTTCATCCCAAGCCCTCAAGATCCGCAGGTGTTCATTTCCTATTCGTCGAAGGATCTCTCTATCGTGGAAGGCATCGCAGGGGATTTAAATGAAAAAGGAATTCCCGTGTGGTGGGATCAACAAGAACTCTACGGGGGATGTGATGTGCAAGGAACTATCGAACGGGGATTGCAGACCTGCGGGTGCCTCCTACTGTGCTTGAGCCGAAACCAATTGGAATCCGGTTGGTCGCGTGCTGAATTTTCAGCTTTCCTGGATCTAGCAATCCAGGACCAACGGAAAACACTCATCCCCCTGATTTTGGACGATTTGACCGAACAGGACACACCCTTGTTGCTTCGGAGCAAGAAGCATGTCCGATACACCAATCAGGACGAGTATCAAAAGTTGCTCCACATGCTGTCGAGTCCCCGCAAGCATACCGTCCGGAAACGATGAAAGACCACTGCGGGATTGGTTAAGCCAGTCCATCTCCGGAATATGGTTCGCAGGCCACCATCTCCCATCCATGAAACACCAAGATCAACCCCACATATTGCACCGACGAATCGTGTTGTAAGGATGCCTCCTGCAAATACTGTTGGAGTTGAGATTGGGCTTCCTCAATAGCGTTTTGCACGACCGTGGCTTTCAGTGATTTTTGACGTTTGATGTATTTCAGCTCGATCAAATAGCCGGTTTGCAACTGTGGATAACGGCCCCGAAACGGTTGTAAAACCAGATCTGCAAACCCTTTGGCATATTCCTGCTCCGTTCGACACAGAAAGACGTTGGTGACATTGAGGTAAGCCAACAAAAATCCTTGGATCACCTTTTCTCCTTCCAAATAATCCCTCACGGAAGTTTGACGCTCAATGGCCTCTGCCAGAAACGTGAATGCGGGCTTCCAGTCGGCTTTCAGCGCCATCTGGTTGATGAGGTTGGCGAAGCGGTCCACGTCAATTCGAAAAATGTCCGCTTCGGAGTAGGTCGAACGCAAATAGCCATACATCAATTCGGCAATGGTGCGATTCGGAATCTTGAACTGAATTTGGCTGAGTTGACTTCGTTCGATGGTCAGTAAACCAAAGTAATGCAACAGGGATATAAAGTTTTGGGGACGAGTGATTTCCTTGAGCGGAAAACTGCTAACCAACTGACTGCCAATGGAACCGTCTTCAATAATGGTTTTGAGGCGATCAAAATTGCCGTTGAGCTGTTGGTTGATCCACATCAGGTGTTTGAGCTTCTCGTAGTCAATACGGATGTTGGAATCGATCAATTCGAGGGGACCTGGATAATTGGGCACCGATTCGGAAAGATAATGCAGCACCATATCGGTGTTGTATAGGACTGTCGTTGCGGATTCTGAAAAACGGTAACCATTGTACCAATTCCTCATCAGATCCATTGTTTTTTCGACGTCTTGATTGAAGACTTCGGCAGTTTGATACTCCTGAAGGATCGCTTGCACTTCCTCTTCGGTGAGACCAAGCATCTCGTTGAATTGGGGCATGCGACTCACATTTTTGCCGATGTTGAAACCACTGGTCACGTCATCCATGGTGATGGGCGATACTCCGGTAATGAACAGACGTTTGATGCCTCCTGATCCTGCCGTGGTCCCCGCTTTCAGGGTCGAAAAAAAATTTCGATAAAACCCCTCTCCGTGCGTGAATTGATGATAAGCCGATTGTCCGTGATGCGATAAGATGGTGTTGGCAAAATTGTCGTACTCATCAATCAGGATGTAGAGGGGAATTTGTTGGAGCAGCGTGTGATTGAATAGTTCATCCAATTTGTCAGTGATTTGGGGGGCAGTAAGAATCGACTGCTGCACTGCTTCCGGAAAGAGATCAGGATAGCGTTTGCAGGTGAGTGCCAACACTCGATCCACATAACGTTCGAAACTAGATTCCAATGTGTCCAACGCATCGTTGACCGCAGAAAAATCGAAACGAACGACCACATACTGGTTGTGCTCTTCAGTGGGATCGTTTCCGATATCTAAGCCTCCAAAAAAGAAGTCAAATTGGTCGGCTTGATTGCAGTCATAATAATTTTCCAGCACCGAAACCCAACAGGACTTTCCAAAACGACGCGGACGAATGAGAAAAACGTATTCAAAGGCTTCGAGTTCCCGAATGAATCGTGTTTTATCCACATAAAGTTTATTCTTACGTCGAATGTCATAAAAATTCGCAACTCCATAAGGAACGGTCCGGAAAGACTGAGACTTTGTCGTAGGGTTAGCCATCACACTATTCTTTCTTGTCATGAACGGTTTCAACGAATCTTCGATTTTGTCAGCATACCATTTCACAAATCTTTCCGAATGACCAATGCTCGGTAATCTGCCATCGCATCAGGAATTCGTTTGCGTTTAGGAGTCATAAAGCCTCATTCTTGCTCCATGGGGTCGCTTTGATCGGCGTGCGTAATGTATTGGGTGTGGAAAACCAGACCGGGTCGCCTTTCAATGTGCAGCGCAGTTTGGCAATTCCCAATCTGACGGGTGCGGAAGTGGAATCCATGTTCGAATGGTATAGCCGGGAAAGCGGACAGGCGATCAGTGAGGAGGTCATCCAACGGATTTTCCAAGAAAGCCAAGGACAACCAGGATTGGTGAGTTGGTTGGGGGAATTGCTGACCGAAACCTATAACCCCCATCCCCAAGAACCTATCGGATTGCCGCAGTTCGAGTCCGTTTATGCTAAAGCGATCTCTGTGCTTCCCAATGCAAGCATTGTGAATTCGTGCAAAAACGGCTGTTCTCTTATTTCTCCCATACATTGTTCCGGCAGCAAGGGGAGGGGCTTTTCACCGATAAGCAATGGCCTCCTTAACTGGCGATTTCACTCCGCCGATTCAGGTCGAGCCAGTGTTTGTACGCACGACCTAATGGCAACCTCACAACCCGATTACTTCGATTGAAACTGGGATTGCACCTCCACCATGTAGTGTTTGTATAATTTTACCACTTCGGTTCAGTGAATTCGAAGTCGGTGGCGGTACCGATTCCGTGTTCTTGACAAAGGACGGTGGCTGATTCCGTAAACCCGCCTCGTGAAAGAAATCCGGCAATCACCTTCGCCAACGGATGCAAGATGGGATAGACGCGAAGCTTTTCCAGGAATTCCCGAACCATCGTCTCGTCGGAGGGGGTTTCGCGTTTCTTCACTTCGACTAGCAAAACCCATCCCTCATCGGCTTGGGCCACGATGTCGAGTTCCAAAGTTTTGCCATCCTCTCGATTGATCATGAAGCGCGTTTCGACTTTTTGAATCAACAACTTGGGATTGTCGGACAGGCCTTTGAAATAAACAGAAGGCTGAAATACATGGCGACTGCGGATATCATTGGCCAAAATCATTTCTGCAACACGTCCCATCAAGTGACTCAGCTTGCCCTTCAAGGATCGGTTTTCTTGACGAAGCTGAGCGATTTCTTCAGCGAATTCGGATTTAAAATCGGCTTGGAATTCCTGAATTTCGTCTCCAAAACGATTCCTCAAAACCATATGGAGCGTTCCATCATTCACCCCTCTGAACCGAATGTCAGATGATCCACCTTGGATGACATCCGCTTTCACCAATTTCCGTAACTTGTCCAAGACTTCCGAATCGTCCAGATCAATGTTGAGTTTCTCTTTGATCTCCCAATGGGTCCAGGATTGATGATTTTGTTGCGATAGAAACAGCAACATTTTTTTGGCATGGATGTCATTGACTCGATTCACCGCTCCTTGAATATACTCCTCCCAGGTTTTGGCAAAATCTCCATCTTCATTAGCAATTTCGAAGCGTACCACCTCCGCTGCGCCCTCAGGAGTGTACAGATCCTTATCCGGACAACTGGAGGACAACACACATTGAATGAAAAACGGGTCCGACTGACACAATTGATTGATCACCACTGCCGATTCATTGCTGACTTCCTCTCCAAAATAAGAGGCGTAGGAGTATACCGCTTCAAGACCTTCATGCTCGGCGAGGTAAGGGGACAGATGAATATAACGCAACCGCCCCGCCTCTAAATAACGGCGACTGATTTCCACAATCATTCCCAGATACGATCCGGTCACGAGCATGGGGGCATCCTTCGATTCTACGACTGCATGAAAGGAACCCGGCATGGATTCGTCCGGTTCTCCACTCAAGTCTTCGGTGGGATAGACTGAAAAACCAATATTTTGGAATTCGTCCAAAATGACCAAAACCCGTTGATTCAACGTCACGGCCAAGCGACTGGGTAGGCTATACGCTTGAATCCAAGCCTGGTGAGCATTGGATTCATTTTTATAGATGCCGAAGTTTCGTATTTCCTTTTGAACAAATGGCTGTTGAGTCGTTTCGGCCCATCGACCAATATCTTCCAGGGTCATGACATCTTTGAGGGGCCCGGGGTTGCGATCCCAAAAAGAAATCACATGGGAAAGGATGGTGGTGAAATAGTCCTCCGAAAACCGCATCAACGAACACTTCTTGCTGCTGACCTCAAAAAAGACCGGAATGATTTTTCCATTGGCGACCCAAAGGCGATTGAACAGCCGTTCCACAAAAGCGGTTTTCCCAACTTTTTTGCGAGCCAGCAGTGCTCGCGATGGGCCAACTCGTTTTTCGATCCATCCCAGCCATTTGTCAAAGGCTTGGAATTCTTTTTCTCGGCCTACAAAGAGACTGGGGTCTCCAATCCGTTCAGCAAGTGGGAATTGGGGGGGGTGTTCTGACATAGCGCCTTTCAAAATAGGGGTATCAACGAGAGGTAGGCAATGACAATTCTACGGTCTCCACCCAAACCCGTTTTCCGTGCATGACGACCGCAATGCCGATGATGTGCGAGCACCCCAATCGTTTCAAGTCGGCAGCATATTCTTGAGTCTGTATTTGTTGAATGGCGGATCGTAGCGATTGTTTCACCGTGGAGTCCTCTTTCTTGCGGAATTTTTTGAACTCGAACACAAATCCGGGATGTTGTGTGTCTTGAGGAATCAGCATCACGTCGTACCGTCCATGACCACTCTCTCGGTTGGAAGACACCCGATAGCCTCTCAGGTTCACTAGCATTCCTAAGAGGAAGGCATGATAGACCCGTTCCGGTGCTTTTCCTGCCGTGTCGAAAAAACTCATCGTATCGCGAACCAACTCTTGCAAACGTCCTTCGAACAACGGCCAGTTTTGCTGGATCAACGCTTCAAAAACCTCGGAGAGCGCATTGAATTCCAATTGGGTTTCCAACCAGACTCGGATCGTATCCAGAAAAAACATCTTCACTTCCTTGTTGGGCAATACCAGATCGTACTTTTGTCTCAACTGGAACTCATCCCATTCAGGACGAATGGGCTTCAAATAACCGCTGAAGGTGAGGAGATTCCATATCTCCCCACGGCTGCCCCGTTTGCTCCAATGGAGAGAATCCCGGAGGACTATTTTTTCGTTGAGCACCATGCCAGTGAGGGCTGCCCCGTTCAGCAATGTCTCGATATCGTATTTGATTCGCGGGTTGTTGTTATCCAAAATCAAGCGATGGACTAACTCATTGGCACTGGTATTGGCCCAATATGGTTCAAGAAATCGAGGTTGATGCTTGGCGTATTCAATGATGGACCACGGATTGTAAATCACTTTATCCCCAAAAAGATAACCGTTGTACCACTGTTGTAACTGTTCTTGCCTTTCTGAATCGATAGCAAAATCTTCCAGGATCTTGGCAACTTCTTCTTCAGTAAATCCAAAGCATGTGTTGAAATTGGGGGACAGGAGCGAATACACTTCTAGGTTATTTAAATCAGAGAAAATCGACTCCTTAGTCACTCGCAAAATTCCCGTGACCAATGCCTTTTTTAAGTGAGGGTTGCCTTTGAGCAAATTCCCCATCAATCCTCGTAAAAAGGTCACCATCGGCTGGTAATAGTCAAAGGACCATGCTTCCAACAATGGCGTATCGTATTCATCGATGAAGACCATGACAGGCGAACCCGTTGCCTTTTTGATCAGCCCACATAACCAGCGTAGTGCTTGTTGCAAACTGGGACCATCTGCCTGCCCACCAACCAGGGCATCGTATCGCTGTTGTTCTGGAGGTTGGAGGTCCACCAGATCCCGGAAGTCGGCAAAGACTTCGGCAAGGATCCAGGTGATCGACTTCAATGCATCGTCCCAGGTCTCATTTTTAACGCCTTTGAAATCTAAAAAGAGGACAGGATATTGCCCACACTCAGCCATCATCGTGGCATCTTGCGTGACCGACAGTCCCTCAAACAACACCCGAGGGTGATGGGGAGATGGCGATGTTCGGGGCTTCGCAAAAAAAGTCCGCAACATCGTGAGGTTGAGTGATTTCCCAAAGCGTCGGGGACGTGGAAGCAGAATGGTTTCGGCTCCATCTCTCCAGAATTCACCGATCATGTGAGTTTTGTCGATGTAATAGTGGCCATTCACTCGTAGTTTATAAAAATCATCCGTACCTACGGGCAATTCAGGAGGAGGCATGGGAAAATCTCATGAAGGGATTCAAATTAAACAATTCACAAACGGGGTTGGATACCCCCCCTTTGATTGCTCACTTCAAGTTTGCGTTTGGGAGCCATAAAGCCTCATTCAAGGAAACCACAAATCATTGAGTGAAACGAAAAATCATTGAACAGGACGAAAAATCATTGAGTCGACGTATCTCACCGAGAGCACAATTGATCTAAGTTAACAAAAATTTCGACGATAGTGCATCGAATCCTATTTCGTGGTTATGAAAAGCCGGACAACCCGTTCGGGAATTTCAAATGGGATTCATTGGTTTGCAGAGAACTAGGAAACATAGTTAAATGGAGGAAATTGTACTTCTTACCAAAAGGATCTTTATGACCGCCCCCAAAATACCTGTTGGCATTGATGACTTTAAAGAGATTCGAACAAAACATCTGTATTACGTCGACAAGACCCACATGATTCGCGAGTTTTGGGACGATAGTTCCAATGTCTTGCTCTTGCCCCGCCCTCGACGCTTTGGCAAGAGTCTCAATCTCTCAATGTTGCGTTATTTCTTTGAGCAGAGTGAAGAAGACCACCGGTATTTGTTTGAAGGCTTGTCTGTGGCTCAACAGGAAGATTTGATGGTGGAACAGGGTCAGTATCCGGTCCTGTATCTGAACTTCAAAAGCATCAAAGCCTCATCCTGGGAAGACGCCCTCTATAGTTTTCGGGATGAGCTGTATGAGGTTTGTCTGGCCTACCGTCCTTTGATTCCTGATGCGCAATGGCTCACCTTTGAGGAATTCCGCAAAATCGATGCTCCGGTGAGAACGGTTGAAGTGAGTCTGCTCAAGCTGTGTAAAGTTTTGCACCAAGTCACCGGTAAACCCGTGATAGTGTTTATTGATGAATATGATGTGCCCCTCATTGAAGCTTGGTTGGGAGGTTACTACGAAGAAATGTCCAAATTCCTCCGCAATCTGTCGGGATCCCTGCTCAAGACCAATACCTTCCTCAAAAAAGCCTTATTGACCGGGATCTTGCGAGTGACCAAAGAATCCATTTTTTCCGATCTCAATCATCTGGAAGTCTATTCTCTCCTCAACCCTGAATTCAGCACCTGTTTTGGTTTTACCGAAGAGGAAATCTCCCGACTTCTGAACGACTGTGCCATGGACTCCGCCCATCAACAGCAGTTGCAGGATTGGTACAACGGCTACCTCTTTGGCGGCAAAATCATCTACAACCCATGGTCGGTGCTGGAATATGTGAAACGCCGACCACCCCATCCAGAACCTTATTGGGCCAACACCAGTGCCAATGAATTGGTGCGGCAACTGATCTTGGAAGAAAGCGACCAAGAGATTCAAAATGATGTGGAAACCCTGCTCAATGGGCAACCGTTGGAACGTTTCTTTCTCAACGATCAAATCGCTTTAAGAGATGTCCGAAGGAGTCGCCATGCAGTATGGAATCTTTTGACATTCAGTGGTTATCTCAAGCCCATTAACCCTCAATGGGATGAAGTGGAAAGCCTGATGGTCTACGACCTCGTCCCCCCCAATAAAGAAGTGATGATTTATTACCGTCAAGCCGTGCGCTCCTGGTTGAGCCGACAATTGGGAGAATCTCCGTTGAAATCATTGCTCGATTCCTTACGAGACCAAAATTGGGACCACTTCCGAAGCCGATTTCAAAACATCGTTTTCCGGTCCCTTAGTTTTCACGACACCGCCCAACCCAATCCCGAAAAGTTTTATCATGGGTTATTCCTTGGCATGTTGCTGCATCTGCACGACTACCAAGTGCGTTCCAATCGAGAAAGTGGCCAAGGTCAGTATGATGTGATGCTCCAGCCCCAAGATCCTCAAAAACCCGGATTCCTGTTTGAGTTCAAAAAAATCGACTCCGAACAAAAAGAGTCCCCGGAAGAGGCCATGCAAACCGCTTTAGGTCAGATTCAAAAGATGAAGTATGCCACAGAGTTAAAAGCCCAAGGTGTGAAGGAAATCACCGGAATCGGCGTGGTGGTTCGGGGAAAGGAAGTTTGGGTGGAGTCCATACAACTATAATTTACAGTTTGGAAGGAACATATGGAATATCCTTTGGAAGAACGGATTGGCCCCCCGGAGTTGTTGGTGGGGCGAACTTATGAATTCGATTTCATCGAGAAGTGGCTTCAAGGGGTTCATAAAAAGGTATCCAAATCCACTGCGTTGTTGGCCCGCAAGAAAAGTGGCAAAACCGCGATTGTGCAACGGATGTTCAACCAAATTTGGAGCGACAACGGACTCATTGTTCCCTTTTATTACGAAGTGAAAGCTAAAAGAGTCTGGTTTCCCGACTTCTCTGAGGACTACTACCGCCACTTTGCCAATCAGTATATTTCCTTCATCCAGCGCGATCCCAGCTTTGTTTCCAACCCACTTCCGCTGGAAGACCTCCAACAGTATGCCGAACAACAGGGATTTGATCACGTCGTTCGCGATATACGGGGTTTAGCCAACGCCCGTGCCCGACAAGCCTTTGATGTGATGTGGACACTTTGTTATGCCGCCCCTCATGCCTATGCAGCGTCGCTGCAACGGCGGTGGGTGGTGATGATTGATGAATTCCAGAATCTCTCCGAATATGTGTGCACTGATAAATCGTTGACGATCCATGATGCCTCCATGCCTGGAAGTTACCATGAGCATGCGGAGTCCAAGATTGCTCCGATGTTTGTAACAGGGTCGTACATTGGTTGGTTGGTTTCGGTGGTCAACAAATATCTCGAAGCCGGGCGATTGCGTTTCGAAGAGCTATCGCCTTATCTGGAAGAATCCGCCGCTTTAGAATCTGTTTATCGCTACGCCGACTATCACAATGTTCCCATTTCGAATGAGTGTGCAGTTTTGATCAGCACCTTGTGCCAAAACGATCCATTTTTTGTATCCAGCGTCATTCAGAGCAGTTTCCGCAAAAAGAATCTCACCGATTCCGAAAGTGTGGTGCAAACCGTTCAATACGAATTGACGAACCGCAAAAGCAGCTTTTCCCGTACGTGGGCCGACTATATCGATTTGTCATTAGATCGCATCAACGACATTCATGCGCGACGAATTTTGTTGTTCCTCACGAAATACTCTGATCGTCAATGGACGCATCAAGAAATCCAAGAACGATTGCAATTGACGCTCGATCTCAAAGAACTGTTACGGAAGCTGATCGCTTTGTCAGAGGCCGATTTGATTGAACAGGGGGTTTCGGATGTTCAGTTCCAAGGCTTAAAAGATGGGACCCTCTATTTGATTTTACGCAACCGTTTTGCCGACGAAGTACAAGAATTCGACATTGATATCACCACCGATTTCCGTCAACAGGCAGCGGCTCTCAAACAACAAAACCGCCAGTTACAAGGAAAGCTGAATCAGCTATCGGGAAAGCCTTAGCCGTATGTCACCAGAACGGGGTGCTCACTGCCACACGGCTACGATTTATCGATCATTTTTTTGAGAAGATATGATTTTCTCTGTAAATCCCCTCGTCTTGTTTTTCAGATGGAGATCACTCATAGTGTCATGGATCCTTGATTCCATCATGAGGGATTCAAAAAAATTGCCAGTTGGGGAACAGATCGATGCCTTAAAATAGGAAGAAGCATGAGCCAAGTTTTCATTTCCTACAGCCATCAAGATAATGTTTGGAAAGATCGATTGGTGGGTCAACTCCAAGTGCTGCAAAACGAAAATCTGTTCAGCTTTTGGGTGGACGACCAAATCCAAACAGGGGATGACTGGCTTCCAGAAATCAAAAAAGCACTACAAAACGCCAAACGTGAACAAACCTCCCAAGAATTTGGCGGTCATGCGTTGGCCCTCAACCTCTTGGGCAGTTACTTGGCCACGGTCCACAATGGAGAAATGTTGTTCGGTTTCACTGGTTTGCCTCAATTCAACCAAACGTTATATTGGGTAAACATGTTTTTTATGGTTCGAGCATTTTCTCCACTCCTGAATGGACCGCGATAGCCTTTGGATTTGGCTATGGCCATAACTCGCCCTTGATTATTCAGCAGTACATCAGGTTCAGTCGTGGCCAGCCTGTCGGCATACGCTTCTTCGGGACTAATGATTGTCCAGCCTTTCTCTCGCAGTAGCACCACCAAGTCTTTGATCAACATGGCCGTGACATCATTATCATGAAGCAACAAAGTGTGTTTGACAGGAGAAGCGAAGAATGTTTTTGCAATACCGTCATAAAACTCTACCGCATTCCACATGTGCTCTAGATACACTTTCTTTAAGTTGTCCTTATCGAAACGCCATCCCTGGTTCAGGCCTTCCTGTAAGAGTCGATTGATATAAAAATCCCAATTATCGATCGTCACATACCCGTTGAGATATCCGTGGTTTTTCAAAAATACGCGTAGATGGTCCCTCTTCTCTCGGGTTTCGCCTTCCTGAAGAAACGGAAAACGATACCACTTCTTAAAATTGGGAAGGTGCTGGATGAGACTTTCTGCTTTGAGAATGTCTTGTGCATAAAGGGCCGCTTCTTTTTTTCTGAGATCCCAGTGATGGTAGGAGTGGTTTGCCAGAAGGTGGCCCGCATCTGCATAAAGTTGCAATCGTCGGAGACCGCTTTTTGAATCAGCGAGTCCGCCATTTACGAAAAAAACAACCTGATTCACCTTCGCTTCTTTCAATTGTTGTATCAGCAATTGACTACGTTTCATTGCTGAATACAGTTTGCTGGGTCTTGCGGGGGCATCATCAATCGTGAGAGCAATCTGTTGCCCCGCAGAGCTGTGGGAAGCCAAGACCAGGAGCACAGCGCTGATTATCAAAAACTTCCTATGCATTTTTACCTCATATTGTGTTTGATTTGCTAACGTTACATCTCAGTACAACTGGACCTGAAACCTCTCGATGTCTTTTGATTTACCGTAATCATAATTGTACAATTTTTATATCTATTTATCGTAACGCCATTCAAAGAGGTACTATGGAATCAATGGGAGTCCCTAAAGCCCGGAAAAATCTTTCGAAAATTATTACAGAGGGCAAACAAGTGGAAGAGACGAGGTAGAAAAAATGCTCAAAGAGGTGATCGATGATAGAGATTGTAACGATCCATTCCATGAAAAATTCAAAATAACCATAAAGAGTAAAAACAATTATTAAACTGTTGCGTTTAATAATTCAGTCAGCTATCCTTTTATTAAACTCACCAGTTCAATAAAGGAGATACTAATGCCGACCAAACCCACTCACCATCCTCAGCCCTCTTTTTGGGAGCGGAGCTTCCATTCAGTGGTACTCTTGGCAGCTGGGATATTTTATAGGAGATAGAATGTCGTTTCGATGTTTACAACACGGGGGAGTTTTTCTAACCCTGATCCTTATTTTTTGTTCTTGCATTCCCGTACAAGAACAAAACCTGGAACAGTCTTCTACTTCGGGAAAGCATTCCCATGACGGGTTGAAACACCCTCCTCACCATCACACGGAGGAAGGCTTCCGCAACCCTCCTGGTAGTCCTACCCGTTCGTTTTCGTGGAAATCTTTATGGTTTTTTCCCACCCGTCCTTTGGTGCAATTGCTCAATCCTGAAATTCCCCAAGACCATGTTGTTCCCCCCCAAGAGGCTTTGCAGCGTTTCAATCAACTGGAGAATCAAAATACGATCACGTGGATCGGTCACATGACGGCCATCATTCGACTGGACGGACAAATCATCGCGATTGATCCGTGGTTTACAGACTATGCCACGGGTTTGCCACCATTCGGCCCCCATCGAAAGATTCCTCCTGGCATTGCCTTGGAAAACTTACCGCCAATCGACACCATTATCATTTCTCACAATCACTTTGATCATTTCAGTATCGATACCTTAGAGCGCCTGCCCAATCCTGAACAAACAACGTTGATCGTTCCATTACGGTTGAGCCAGTACGTTGAACATATCCCGTTTAAAAAAGTGATCGAACTCGACTGGCACCAGTCCACCCAGCAAGGCCAGGTCCTCATCACGGCCGTACCGGTCGTTCACTTTTCCGCGCGAAGTTTGACTGATCGGAATGAAACTTTATGGGCGGGATTTTCCTTGCAAGGCCAAGCCAGCCGCAAGAAAGTTTTTTTCTTTGAAGGCGATTATGGAGAAATTTATAAGCAGGTCGGGAAGCAGTATGGACCGTTTGATGTGGCACTCATCGCCGCAAGTCCCACGGAACCTGCGGAACTCATGGTGGAGGCTCACTGTCAACTCGACCAATGTGTTCAAGCAGGATTAGATTTGCGGGCCAAGGTCATGATTCCTTTGCATTGGGGAACCATGATCTTAGGCTCCGATGAGCTGTATGCAACGGGGAAACGTTTTCGAGACGAAGCACTCAAAAAAGGTGTCGCAAACGATGACATCTGGGTCCTCAAAATTGGCGAAACTCGCGCCTTTTGACATCGGCTCCACTGATTATGGGGTTTTCTGGATGGCGAAGGCTTTCAAAAACACTTGGGTATTCTCCTGCGCCAGCGCTTCCAACTCATCCAAAGTCGGTTTGGGATGAAGTCCCAATAATGTGCGTAGATACAAATCGCCTTGAAACAGGGAGGTGAAAATATCCACCGCACGGGACAGGTCAGGGAAATGAAACTTCCCCGATTGTTCGAGTCTTTGTAAATAAGTGGTCAGGTGGCAATACACTTGCCGAGGAGCGGCTTCATAAAACAGACGGCTGATGTCTTTATTCTTCGGGCTTTCACTCATCACGACACGGTGCATCGCCATCGCTTCTTCGCTAAAAATTATACCCGAAAATGCTTTTCCAATCTCAATCAGATCCTGCTCTATATCATCCCCGGTCAACTGTTCTAACAGGGGGGTTCCTACATGAGATTCGCATTTTTTACGTAACACGGATTGGAATAGATCCCCCTTGTTTCCAAAGTGGTTATAGACCGTTAATTTAGACACCCCAGCCGCTTGAGCGACATCATCCATCGTCGTACCTGCCATTCCATTTTTCATAAATAAAGCCCCGGCAGCTTCCATTATTGCGAAAGCTTTAGCATCGTCTTTAGGGCGACCCACATTCGACTTTTTCTTATTGTGCTCCATAGACAAAACCTACTTTTGCAGTGTCGAGATCGTTACCTACCAACCCTTATGGTATCTCATGAAATTTGAGGACAAGAAAGGCAATTGGGTTGCTTGCCTTATCCATGAACTCTTTCAAACATTTCCTTTCTTTTTGGTAGGCATGATGGAGCTGGCGGAGTCTAAAGTCGGATGGATTGGCGGGTTATCACAAATGGTTTCTCATGTGAGGTAATTTGTGTAATTATGTTCAGGTTATTACCACAACTTATTGATATTATGAAGAAAACCAATCTCAAATATCGATAATTTAATCACATAATAATGCAATCTTTAAATTTTATGATCCCTCCTCGTACATCACGGAGAGCTGTCCAGAAACAGTTCCTGAGCACCTTTCAACGGGCATCCATCCACTTTTGGTGGCTCCAATGGACCTGTTTGTTGTTTTGTCTAAGTGCCTCTTCTGTGTTTGCGCAAGAGTATGCAAAGTCTCTAGGGGCAAAGGGGGATGAATACACCTTTGTCCGAATTCACCATTTTTCCCAAGATAGCTGGAGTCGATCATGGCAATACGACTATCCAGCGGCGGATACGAATTTTTTAAAAGCGGTTGTCCGTTTGACGCATGTCCATATTCATCAAGACCCTATAATTTTGACGTTCGATGACGACCGAATTTTTGAGTATCCTTTTTTGTATTTAGTGGACATGGGAAACAATGGTGGGCCTGTTTTTTCTGCAAAAGCAGAGAGAAACTTACGAGAGTATCTGCTCCGTGGAGGATTTTTGTTCATTGACGATTCCAAAGGCGACCATGCCTGGCAAGCTTTCCGCCAAGTCTTCCAACGAATCTTTCCTGAAAATTCCTGGGTTCAATTGGATCTCAATCACCCGATTTTCCATATTTTTTATGACATCCATGGTCTTGTACGCATTCCCAACATACGCGACTTGGACTTAGATTATCCCCCTGATTATGCGGTTCCTTCCAATTGGGCCATTCTGGATCAAGACGGCCGCATCATGATTTTGATCAACTGGAACTCCGATATGGGTGATGCTTGGCAGCATACTTATGATGAAGAATATCCGACTCACTACGCCAATTTTGCCTACAAACTGGGCATCAATTTTTTAATTTATGCGATGACCCATTGACCCCGTCCTCTCCAATCTTTTGGAGCAGTGAATTTCATCACCCCTTCTGTAGTCCCTATTCCATAAACCGGGTGACTGCTGAAGACGGTGTATACCCTGGCAACTTGTTGGCCGTGGGGTGAAACATTTCAAATGCGATTTGTCGTTGCCGCGTTACGTTGCGTATTCTCCGGCAGCACCAGAATCAAACCATCACAACCAGATCACTTCGATATGTTTTCCAGCTTCCGTGAGGTGCTCGCGTCGACCGATTTGGTCCCAATCTTTTGCCTCTCCGCGATGGAATATCAGTAACCACCCGGAAGGTAGATTCAACCGATGTAAGTACTGAGATAGCTGTTTTCTCCCTTCCTTCAAAACCTGACGACTGCTGAGTTTCAATTCAAATGCAAATCGCTCTTCAGCAAACTCGATGCACAAATCCAGGCGCTTGAGACCCGCAGCATATTCTCGTCGGATACGTCCTCCTCCATTGGTAATTCTCTGTAACCAAGCCATGAACAACAGGTGATGGGCTGCTTCCGAATACGTTTTTCGAGTCGTGATCATTTCACTGTGTTCTTTATAAAACTCGATGTAACGGTCTATGACCTTCTGGATATCCAGTTTCCCTGTATCAGTCACGAACCAAATCGGATTTTGTCCCAATACATTTTGTTGATATGCTGTCAATTCACGAGGAATGATTTCCTGGTAAATTGGATTCGCAATTTGTAGTCCTTGGGGTCCTAAACGAATTAATCCCAGATCGGTTAAATACTGCTGGTGCTCATTGATTTCTTCTTCCAAAACGTCGCCTTCTTGACCAACTAAAATCCCTTCAATAATCTTAGCTACACGCGGTTCGGTGAGTTTGTCAGCCAATTGATCGAGATGCACATCCCGTCTTAAAATCAAACGTTCAATAGCTTCGTCGACATGGATTTGGGTGATGGTTTGGTCGCGAGGAACTGCTTTTTTTGCAAAACACAATTCTCTTCCTAATGCGTTGACCAACCAAGGCTGTCCGTTCGTTTGTTCAAACAGGTATTGTACCGTACCTTTCGCAAACGCTTGGCCAGTAGCATCGGTATGCTGCTGGTATAGATCGTGGACCTGATCGGGCGTGAAGTTTTGAATACGGACCGATTCTTCTTTGATATTGAAAGCCGACCCTCCGACCACGTAGCGTTTTGTGGAGTCGGAATAGATTCGGTAGTCTCGAATATCTCGCAGCCCAATCAAACATAACGAATGGGGGAATGCTTTGGGACGTTTGTTGTAGCCATCCCTTAGTTGCCGCAAAATAGAGATCAACGAATCTCCAATCAAGGCATCGATTTCATCAATAAACAACACCAACGGCTTAGGCAGTTCCAAACACCACTCGGTGAGAAAGGTACTCAACCCGTGTTCCATCGACCGAATTTTAAAGCACGCTTCCGATGGGCGATAGGCCTTGGGTAAGTACACTTTTGCTGACAATTCAATGGCTGCTATGACCAAGTTGTTCACCCGCTCCACCTGATTGCGTAAAGCCTGTCCTGACTCAACATTCACATAAAGTGCTACATATTTTTCTTGCCGATTCAGGTGTTCCACAAATTGATTCACAATTGTGGTTTTTCCCGTCTGCCGTGGGGCGTGTATGATAAAGTAACGCTCCTGAGCCACCAATCCTTGTAACCCCGGAAACTTCGGTTCCACCTCCACCATATAATGTTTGGAGGGCACGCACGCTCCCGAACAATTGAAAAACTTTTCCATAACCCTAGTCCCTTCAGTTTTAGATGCACCTATCGCTGTTGATATGACATTTTATTCTAACACCCTTTCGGATATCTAAAAAATTGATAAGTTTGCTCCAACAGTTCTCTATCAGCGCCAGGAGTTAAGTACAAAGGCAGGGATTCATCGTAGGCCACACCTCAATTTCTGTTTACCGAAAAGGATTCCCTTACCTTTTATCAAACCGCTTCGAAAGTATTCCTTTGATCAAGTTTCCAAGAAAGATTTCTTCAAGTGTCGAAAGCGTCAACGATTTTCCAAAACGCCTCGGACGGGACAAAAAATAAACGCCTTTTTTCGAGAATAATCATTTGTGAGACTTTGGCTTTGCTGGTTATAATCCAATACTGATTTTGGCAAATCCTAAAACTCCACTCTGGAACTGTCTCCATGCACCCTTCAACACATCCTCCCAACCTCGGTGTCTCCGATTTCAAAAGACTTCGACAGAACAACCACTACTACGTCGACAAGAGCCATTTTATCGGTGAAGTCCTCAATACTCCCTATCAAGTCCTTTTGCTGCCCAGGCCTCGACGGTTTGGGAAGACGCTCAATTTGTCAATGCTTCGCTATTTTTTTGAGCAAGCCGAGCCATCGCAACGTCCGTTGTTTGAAGAACTTTCAATTGCCAGCGATAAACAGTCAATGGCCGCACAAGGACAATTTCCTGTGATTTTTCTCACGTTTAAGGATGTCAAAGTTAACTCGTTTCAAGAATGCCTCAACAAAATCGGAATGTTGTTAGCTGCTGAGTATCAACGTTTAAGAGCAATTGTAGAATCTGAGATTTTGGAAGAGAAGAATTTAGTATTTGAGGCAGTTTTGAGCAAAAAGGCCGATCAATCCACACTCGAAAACGGGATCGCCTTTTTGATGGAATTGCTCGGCAGAGCAACTGGGAAGCAAGTCGTCGTTTTGATCGACGAGTACGATGCTCCGATCCACGCCGGAGTAAAACATTCTTTTTACGAGGAAATCATCGCCTTCATGCGGAACCTTTTGAGCGCGGCCCTCAAAGACAATGCCGATCTCGAAAAAGGAATTCTGACCGGAATTTTGTGGGTTGCCAAGGAGTCTATTTTCTCCGGGCTGAACAATCCGGGGGTCTTTACATTGCTGAAGGCAGAATTCTCTACGTGCTTCGGATTCACCGAGACGGAAACCCAACAAATCATGGAGGATTTTGGAGTCGAAAACCGTGAGATTGTTCAAGCTTGGTACAACGGCTTTCGATTCGGCAACAACACCATTTACAACCCGTGGTCGCTGATGAATTTCATGGTCAGCCGTGAACGCATTCCCGGCCCCTACTGGATCAACACCAGTTCCAACGATTTGGTGCGAGATCTGATTATCGAAGGCGGTATCGACATCCAAAAAGACCTTCAGACCTTATTGGCAGACAAACCGATTCGATTGACTTTGGACGACAACATCATCCTTCGGGATCTCAACAAATCGCCGCAGACCGTTTGGAATTTTTTGCTTTTCAGTGGCTATCTGAAACAGGGTGCCCCCCTACCCGGAAAGCTCATACCGCAATACGAACTGATTATCCCCAATTTGGAGGTCCGCTATTTTTTCGAAAAGACCCTACAAGATTGGATTGACTCGAGTTTAGGGAGTCAAAACATTGACTATTTTTATGAGGCGCTTCTGACCGAAAATTTTAGCGACGTGGAACAAATCCTCTCCGAATCCGCCACACGCAGCCTGAGCTACCATGACACGAGGGAGCCGGAAACGGAGTCGATCTACCATGCGTTTATATTGGGAATGTTGGTTCGGTATTCCGAGCACTACTGGATTCGGTCCAACCGAGAATCCGGTTACGGCCGATACGACATCATGATGATTCCCAAACAGGAAACGCTTCCGGGTTTTGTTATTGAATTTAAGAGGATCGCTTCTTGGGAGGAATCAGCAATAGAACGGGGGCTGGACGATGCCTTGAAGCAAATCGAATCCAAGCAATATGCTAACGAGTTTCGGGAACACAACCCAACAAAAATTTGGGCTATCGGCATTGTGACTCATGGAAAACGCCTAAAGCTTAGTGCAGTATCGACGGTGCCCTACTCATAAAAGCGGATGCGTGGTTTCTAGCGGCACGACTAGTTCCTTGCTATTTTTCAACTGGAAACCTGCATTGAGTTGTCAAATCGGACTTCTTGTAAAAGGGATTGGACCGGATGTTTCGGCTTGAATTGATCAAATCGTTGTACCTGAGTTCGACAAGAATATCCGGTCACGAGAAGCTGATCCCGTTCCTCTTCTGTTGCAGGCACCTGACTCTTCCAACTCAACTCGTAAATTCCTTTGGATTCTTCGAGGTGCTCGGCTTCATGCCCAAAGGTTCCGGCCATCCCACAACATCCCACATTCACCAGTTCTAACTCGATACCAAATGCAGCAAATAATTGCTTCCATTGGGTTTGAGATGCCAAGGCTCCTGTTTTTTCCATGCAGTGTCCTAACAATCGGTACACTCGCGATGATTTCGATTTGGGAGAAATTTGTTCCTTCACCTTTCGATCCACTCGATCCCAATTCTCCACCAGCCATTCTTGGAGTAGATGTACTTGGAAATCTAGTTTGTCGACTTCCAGAATGTGGAGATATTCATCTCGATAGGTCAGCACCACACTGGGATCAATACCGATTATGGGAATACCTGCTTTAGACACTTCGTTGAGAAATTCCACCTGCTTCTTCGCCACTTTATAAAAGGCTCCTAAGAAGCCTTTGACGTGCAATGGTTTTCCATTCGGTTTGAATGGTAAAATGGTTACGTGGAACCCAAGATAAGTCAGAAAATCATAAGCCGCCACAACCACATCTTTGTCGTAAAAGGTAGTGAAGGCATCCTGATACAACAAAATGCTGTTTTGTTTTTCGGCATCGGTCAATTGTGAGAGTTGTGGTGGTTCTAATACGGGGATGTTCCTTTCTTTCAACACCACATCTAAGGTTGGAGTGCTGAGCAGCGGCAAGTCCACAATTTTTAGCAGTTTCCTGGCCAAATGTTGCGATGCCGAATTGTCAAAGATCCCATTGATCAAACCGGCAACTTTCGCTTGGGTCGGAGCGTTAAACTCAAGAGAAGCAATCAAATAATCCCGAACAGGACGCAAGTACCGAGCGTAATAATGATACAGGAACTCTGCTCTGAATTTCGGAACATCAATATGGACTGGGCATTGTGAGGTACACCCCTTACAGGATAGGCAGCCCATCATCGCATCATAGGCTTCGTGCGAATAGTCATACTGGCCTTTGTATTTGATGGCGATGGTGTTTTGGAGTCGTTTCACCCATTGCTTGATATCAAGGAAACTATCCCATTGATTGGCTTCTTGCGGCCTTGGCAACGATGGAATTCCTAAACTCGAAAGCTGACGAAGCCATTCCCTCATCACAGCGGCTCGACCTTTGGGTGAATGAATCCGGTCTTTGGTAATCTTCGAAGAGGGACACATGACATGTTTCGGATCAACGTTATAGCAAGCCCCGTTTCCGTTACAGCTGATGACTTCTGCAAAGTCTGTTTGGAATTTCGCTTCGATTTGTTTTTCCTGATGAGCACGCAAGGGGGCTTCTACTTTCACTCCAGGATCATCCATTGTAATCGGGGTTACGACCTTGCCAGGATTCATCCGATTGTGCGGGTCAAACGCAGCCTTGATGCGTCGTAAATCTTGGTAGAGTTCTTTCCCAAAATACAATGGCGTGTACTCACTACGGAAACCTTTTCCATGCTCCGCCCACAGAATGCCTCCGTGCTTTTTGACCAATAACGATACTTCATCAGAGAGCATTCGAATCATGGCTTCATCGGTCTCATCCTGTGCATTGAGTAAAGGACGAACATGGAGGACTCCCGCATCGATGTGTCCGAACATTGCGTATTCTAAATTACGGCTGTCTAGCAATTGACGAAATTCTCGGATGAACGCCCCTACGTTCTGAGGTGGCACCCCGGTATCTTCGATGAAAGGCAATGGCTTTTTCGCTCCTTGTGTATTCGCGAGTAATCCCACACCTTTGGCCCGCAACGACCACAACGATTTGATTTCTTTCGGATTATCTGTACTGAAAAAACCGAAAGGATGTCCCTCTTTGCCCCTATTCTTTTTGATACGATCTTCCAAATTCTTTACATTTTTCTGGATCTTTTCCAAATCATGGCCGCTGTATTCGACCATATTGACAGTCCCCACTTCATGACCATCTTCATCCCCAATAAAGTCTTTGACTTGGTAATAAATTTCGTCGGTTTTGGCTAAGGTCAAAATGCGTTCATCGATGGTTTCCACAGCAACCGGTTCTGCTTTCAGCAAACGTTCGGCATCATCCAAGGCATCGAGGAAAGTCGTATATTTCACGACAACCAAGGTTTTGTGTTTGGGAATGGGTTCCAAGTTCAATTTTGCTTCCGTCACAATACCCAGAGAACCTTCAGAGCCGCACAATACGTAATTGAGATTGAATTGTTGATCACCATTCATCACCTTCGAGAGATTGTAACCGGTCATGAACCGATCCATTTTCGGAAATTGCTTTTCGATCAATTCTTGTTTGGTGGTGATGATGTCTTCGAGCAACGCATGGATTTCGCCGATGCCATTGCATTCTGCTTTGACTTTGGTGAGTTCAGCTGGATTCAGAGGAACTGATTCCCAGGCATGGCCATTGCTCAAAACCGTTTTCAATTTCAAAGTATGGTCGCTGGTTTTTCCATAGATACGAGAACCTTTGCCCGCAGCATCCATGCTGATCATTCCGCCAATTGTAGCTCGATTACTAGGAGAAACTGTTGGGGCAAAGAACAATCCGAATTCACTCAGATATTGATTGAGGGCATCCAGCACCACTCCCGGTTGAACACGAACCCAACGTTCTTCCACATTCAGCTCAAGGATTTGAGTCATAAATTTGGTGCAGTCTACGATCAAACCTTCGGACAATGACTGTCCATTGGTGCCTGTGCCACCGCCTCTTGCTGCAAAGGTGATTTCCGCAAATTCAGGACGATTGGCAAGGAGAATCATTGTCACCACATCATCGTGATCTTTGGGGTGAACGACCGCTTGAGGGAGAATTTGATAGATGCTGTTATCGGTCGCATGAATCAAACGAGAACTGAAGTTTGTTGAAATTTCTCCTTTGAATTCGCTTTTTTCTAGTGCTTGAAGGTAGTCGGAATACGGTGAGGCGACGGGTGCTTGAGTATTGAGTAGCGGGATCATGATTGCATTTAATAGAAAAAATTAGGTTAAAATTGAGTGCGAGATCGTTGAGAGAAACTTCACAAAACGATTTCAATATCTTGGTCAATCAACTGCTTGAAGCGCCTTAGGCTGGTACAAAATGTTCAAATTTTGTCTAGACATTGGGGTTCTGCTCCAATAAACATGATATGTTACAACGTATCATTTACTAACTTTCGAGATATTCTCCTGCTGGCATAACCAAATCAAGCAAGAAATGATTATGCTCCATACAGACAAGCTTCCCCTTACTGTAATTTTAGTCTTCGTTGGCACGGAGAAGGCCGATTAGGTCTTAGTAAAAAGTGATTAAGAATGCGTAACAAATTATGATCAAATAAGAGCTTTGGTAGAACTTCTCATAGATCGAAGGAAACAATGCCGTTTCGAGGTTAAAGGATGTCTGAAATTAAAACCGTGAACCTAGAAAATTTAACTCCAAACATGGAAATACTTGCTTATACTCGTTTCTCAGGGGCGTACAAAAGTATGGATGAAAATACGACTACTTTCATCAAGAAAAACTTTGCTGGTACTAAAGCTCGCGTTATACGCAATTCTAAAACTATCGAATGCCCGATCAATAATGTTCTTCCTAAAGATACCGTTCGTAAAATTTACGATTTTCCAAAGCAGTTACAAAAAAGGACCCTAGTTACTGATGGTCTAATACACGCTCTAAAAAAGAGGGGTTTTTTAGGGTTTGAGGTTAGAATTAAGGTAGCAAAAGTATATGGTGCTAAGAGCGAGGATTACAAAAAAGCCGTGGCCAAAGCAGGAGATTTGGTTGAAAAAGTTAAGGAAGGTGTCAAAAAAAGAGAAGGTGCATCGGATGCTATTGAAGATAGCTTAGACGCCACTAGAAGAACGGGGAAAATTCAAACATCCGATATTAAAGCTTATGTAGATGACATTGTTCAGTCATCTTCGACAGATGCCATTTTAGCCATTGGTTCTTTGAAAAGAAGTGATCAGACTTATGCTCATTGTGTCGACGTTGCTGCTATTTTTCATAATGCCTACTACAAAATCTGCCGGAAAAAAGGGAAAACCCCCGCATTTATGGATGAAGAAGAGTCGATGTTTGCTGGTTTTGTCCACGATTTTGGGAAATCCAAGATTCCAAAAGACATTTTAGACAGTACAGTACGTTTTGAGCGAGACAGTAAAGAAATGAAATTGATGCAGTCTCACCCTGTGATGAGTGCTCAGCTCCTCGCTTCAATGGACATGAAAGACATTATCGTCGATATGGCTCATTATCATCATGTAAAGTATGACAACACAATGCGCTCTAGTTACCCTAAAGGGGTTTCTATAGATGACTTAATGTATGAAAGTAAGCTTCTATGTATCGTTGATGTCTACCAAGCACTGATCGGAAGAAGAAGTTACAAGAAATCCTGGGCACCGGGAGCTGCGATACGATACATTGATAGTCTCGCTGGAGTTGAATTTGACCCCAATGCTTGGAATGACTTCGTAGAAGCGGTGGGAACCTATCCTAACAGTTCTCTAGTACGGCTGTCCGATGATTCTTTAGCATACGTGATGGACCAGTCAGATAATGATCCCGAAAAGCCGAAAATTGTTATTGTAAAAGATGCTGATGGAAACATGGTAAGCAACCACGAGCTGGTTGATTTAGAAAAAGAAAAAGATCTAGAAATTGAAGAAGACGTGGATCATGAAGAAGAATTCGGCTCTAACGCATTGGAAGTCTTCATGAGTATCAAACTTTCTTAGGACACTATTGCTAAACTTAGGGGTACTCATTCATATGATTTCAGCAAACTCAAAAAAACTTAGCTCTGAGCCTTTTGCAGATGCGCCTGTAAAGCTTCGACGCCTAGCACAGGGCGAAGAGCCTCTAATTTTTACCAATATTTATGAAGAAGAAACCAATATCGTCACCTGGAAGCGTGAGTTGTCGATAACACTCCAGAGTTCTGTTAGGAATTTTTTAGCATCGAACCCTACATTTCAAGCGATTATGACAGTCTCATCACAAAGTGCATTTTCAAGTGTTCGCCAAATCCTTGGCACTACTGACCAATTCGAATTGAGTGAAAATATAGCAGAGCTCGTGGATATGTTTTGCTGTTTATTTGGACTTACGCATGCAGGCTTGCGCTTGATTGCAATGGATCGGGCTATGTGTCCGAAATTCCATGCTGATAGAGTCCCTTGTCGCCTCATTACCACCTATCAAGGCTTAGCAACAGAATGGTTACCCCATCAGGTGGTGGATCGTACAAAATTGGGACTTGGAAGCAATGGACAATCCGATAGTGAATCTGGCCTCTTTCAGAACCCGAGTGACATTCAACAACTTAGGTGTGGCGATGTTGCATTATTAAAAGGTGAAAGCTGGGAAGGGAATGAAAATGCGGGCTTAGTTCATCGCTCGCCTACCCTATCAGCTGGTGAGTATCGTTTACTGTTGACTCTAGACTTTGTTAACTAATCTCCTTGGTGAATTTAGACACGTAAACGTCAATGAAAAATGTAGAACACATTATCGATCATGCTGAACAGCACTGCAAAATTCACGGTTCACGCTTAACGGATAATCGAAAACAGGTGCTAATTGGATTATTGCATTCCGAAAAAGCTCTGTCTGCCTACGAGCTAATAGGCATCTGTAAAGAAGAGTTTGGTAAAATCCTGTCGGCGACGTCAATGTATCGAATTCTAGGTTTTCTTGAGGGCGAGCACTTGGTTCATAAGTTAAACCTAGCTAACAAGTATGTTGCTTGTGAGTATATCACTTCTGATCACGACCACGGCGTACCTCAATTTTTGATTTGTGGGCAATGCCGAAAAGTTAAAGAAATCACCATAAACAAATCAACGATAGCTGAACTTCAGCAAACTGTAGAACAGGCAGGTTTTCATCTTGCTAGCCCGCAATTAGAAATGAATTGTATTTGCGACGACTGCATGGCGGATAACGCTTAGAAAACCATTAAAAATAAAATCTTCAAATACTCAAAAACACAGCCACAATTCAATTCTGTCTGCCATCAGCCAAAAACTTAAAAGTAACCCCTGGAAATGAAGCGTATATATTTTGAAAAGCTTGAACAGGCACCAGATAACTCTGCAATTAAATTGACCGAAGTCATCGATGAGCTTGCATTTAACGAGCAAGGATTAATTCCTGTTATTACACAAGATGCTAAAAGCAAAGAAGTACTTATGTTTGCTTGGATGAACTTGGAATCGTTAGAACTGACATTGTCTACGAAGCGCATGACTTACTGGTCTCGTAGTCGAAAGCAATTATGGATAAAAGGCGAAACAAGCGGACACACACAAACACTTGTTTCTATGGCTTTTGATTGTGATGGTGACTCCATACTGTGCTTGGTCGATCAGGCTGGTGCAGCTTGCCATACTGGGCGCCTCGATTGCTTTTATTTGAAAGTAGATATTGAACAGCAGCTGGTGCTTATTTCTGGAGAAGTACCGTCATGATTCATTCCACATTAATTAAAGATGCGCTCATTGTATCAGTGCCGTCGAAACGACTCGCCTTTAACCGATAATTTAGGAGAACGAAATTGCTAATGCGCGCTTTACCGGATGTCGCGTCCGATAGAAATGCTGAAACCCCATCAACTTTGCAGTGGGTAGGTATGGAAGATATTGCAGTACCCATTTCAATGAAAGTGCAAGATGACAAGTTGCAGACCATTGCGGCGAAAGCCAATGTCTATGTCAGCCTCGAAGCACCAAGTGCTAAAGGCATTCACATGTCACGAGTTCATTTAGTGATCAATCAATTGGCAGAACTTGAGTGCAACAAGGAAAATATCGATCACTTGTTAGGCGAGATGATCCGTTCCCAGCGCGGAATGGGTCACGAAGCTAAAATCAAACTTGCATTCGACCTGCTGTTAAAAAAGCCAGCATTATTGAGTGATGCAAGTGGTTATCAGTCGTACCCCATCACGATCAGTGCTGAAAAAAACAAACAGAACTTCCTCTACGAGTTTGAAATCACAATACCTTATTCAAGTACTTGCCCATGCTCAGCGTCGCTCGCACAGCAACTGTACGCCAGGGCCATTCATCGAGCTTTTCCGGGTTCAACAATCGACAAATCAGATCTGATGGAATGGGTACAATCCCAATCAGGTTCCGTCGCTACGCCACACAGTCAACGTTCTTATGCCTATATTCGACTCTCTGTGGAAAGTGACGATTGGCCGGACTTGTCATCGCTGATTTTTCAATTTGAGGAAGTCATTGGTACCCCCGTACAAACGGCAGTAAAGCGAAGCGATGAGCAAGAGTTTGCAAGGTTAAACGCAGCCAATCTTATGTTTTGTGAAGACGCAGCTAGGCGTATAAAAAATAGTATAGAACAAATGGCATTCGTCAAAGACTATTGGTTTAAAGTAGAACACCAGGAAAGCTTACATGCTCATAATGCTGTTGTCATTGATCGTAAGTTAAAGACAATAGATAAGAACATTTAAAGCAGGACTCAATTTTATGAACGAAAGTAGAAAGCCCATATCTGTCACTCTACCTAGTGGTTCAACAAAAGAATTACTTTCAGGTGCTACGGTTATAGATATTGCAGAAAGTGTTGGTCCCGGATTAGCAAAAAGTACCATAGCAGGTGAGGTGAACGGCAAACTCATTGATGCTTGTGATTCTATATTTGAGGATTCCAATATCAGAATTCTCACTTCTAACGATGTTGAAGGTGTGGACATTATCCGTCACTCCTGTGCCCATCTGTTAGGCCATGCGGTCAAGCAATTGTATCCAACCGCGCAAATGGTAATTGGCCCAGTTATCGAAAATGGCTTTTATTATGACATCGCTTACGAACGTCCTTTTAATTCCGAAGATTTGATGGCGATTGAGGAGCGTATGAAACAATTGATTGCCACGCATTATGATGTCGTTAAGCAGGTATTGCCTCGAACAAAAGTCATTGAAACCTTCGAAGCCAGGCAGGAACGTTATAAGTTACAACTCATTGCTGATATGCCCGAAGAGGAGCAGATGGCTTTGTATTTTCATGAAGAATACATTGATATGTGTCGTGGGCCCCATGTGCCTAACACACGTTTCCTAGAAAATATGAAATTAACAAAGATTTCTGGAGCCTATTGGCGTGGTGATTCTAAAAACGAACAACTTCAACGAATCTACGGTACGGCATGGGGAAACAAAAAAGATCTGCGCGCTTATTTGAAGATGCTGGAAGAAGCGGAAAAACGCGACCATCGCCGCCTTGGTAAAGAGTTGGATCTTTTTCACTTTCATGAAGAGGCAACAGGCGCTGTTTTCTGGCAACCTAAGGGATGGACCCTTTTTCAGCAACTCATTGAGTACATGCGCCGTCGTCAACGACAATCAGGGTACACTGAGGTCAATACGCCTGATGTGATGGATCGAAGTTTATGGGAGAAATCTGGACATTGGCAGAATTACCAAGATCACATGTACACAACGGACACACCTGACCAGCGTACACTGGCACTCAAACCGATGAACTGTCCGGGGAGTGTGCTGATGTACAAACATGGATTGAAAAGTTATCGAGATTTGCCAATTCGTATGGCTGAGTTTGGCAAAGTGCATCGCTATGAGCTTTCCGGTGCATTGCATGGCTTGCTCCGTGTGCGTCACTTTACCCAGGACGATGCCCACATTTACTGCACAAAACATCAAATGTTGGATGAATGTACTCAAATTATTCGTTTAGTACTCGATATTTACCAACAACTTGGTTTTAACGAGGTGAGTACTAAATTATCCACACGACCTGAGAACCGCATGGGTGACGACCATACCTGGGATTTACTCGAAGCAGCGCTTCTAGATTCCTTGCAAAGCCTACAATTGGACTATCAATTGAATCCAGGAGAGGGCGCATTTTATGGGCCGAAATTGGAGTTTGTTTTACGAGATGCCATCGGGCGAGATTGGCAGTGTGGCACGTTACAAGTCGATATGAATTTGCCGAATCGATTCGCTTTGGAATATATCGATGAAAACGGCCATAAACAAACACCGGTCATGTTACATCGTGCTTTGTTTGGTTCGCTTGAACGATTTACTGGCATATTGATTGAGCACTATGCCGGCAAACTACCTGCTTGGATGGCACCGGTGCAGGTCACGGTTTTGACCATCTCGGAAATCTTCGGTGACTATGCCACACGTTTGAGCAATACCTTCGAGGTGTCTGGGCTTCGCGTTGAATTAGACAATAGCAAAGAAAAGGTGGGCTATAAAATTCGCCAACAAACACTTAAAAAAGTCCCCTTTATGGTGATTGTTGGAGCGAATGAGCTTGCAAGTGGTCAAGTGAATCTACGTTTGCTTAATGGAAACCAAGTCAGCTTTGCTGATATCGAAAGTTCCTTAGATTACCTTCTAGAAAACTGTAGACCACCCGACGTAATTGATCAAAAACAAGCGCTTGAAGCATCAATACAAGCTTTAAAAACAGCAGAATCATTCTATCCCTGAGAGTAATACAAATGCGAAAATCTATAATACCTCAAAGTTACGAAGAATGGCGCCACTGCATTGTTGTTGAGTGCGGGCTGGACCTAACCTCAAGTTTTATAGAGGAACGAATATCTTCATTGCAAAATGACAGAGACTCTCATACGCGACAACTTGCTCGATTGTATGGCCAACAACACCTTCAAAAAGTACTTAGCTGGTTTATGCAGGCACAAAAGATGTTATAATTGTTTAACATCCATTAATTCCCCGCCGATTCTTGCAGCGGGGATGTAAGGATATTTAAGAAAAAACCTAACTATTCTAAAAAGGATTTAATAAAAAGGACTTAATTATGAATACAAATGAAATTACATCCCTGTTCGATGAGTGGAACCTTGCCCTACAGACAGGAGAACCTAAGAAAGTCGCAGCTCTCTATGAATACAACGCTATTCTCCTTCCAACAGTGTCCAATCAGGTTCGTCACAACCACGAAGAAATTGAAGACTATTTTGTGAATTTTCTTGCCAAAGGTCCCAAGGGCAAAATCAACGAAGCCAATGTACGTATTTTTGGCCAGATTGCCATCAACTCTGGCATCTATACCTTTACATTCAAAGATGGTACTGCCGTGCAGGCACGGTTCACTTTTGTCTATCGTTGGAATGGCGAACGCTGGATGATTGTAGAGCACCATTCTTCACAAATGCCAGAATAACTAAATTACTCACACCTCAAACTAGAGTTGACACCATAAAGGCATAGAGGACCAAGGCTTCTGCGCCTTCTTCATCTTCGTTTTCATAGACCTTAAACCATATTTCCACTATGCGTGTATTTTTGTTTGTGTTTAGTTTCTTCTCATGGATCGTTTCTGCACAGGCGCATCAGTTTCTTCCAACGGTAGCTGAATTGAGGCTGGTTTCCGAAGGGGAGTATGTCCTACGCATCAATCTCGACATCATTGAAATGATGCAAAATGAGTTGGAATTGGAAACACAGGAAGAAGCATTGATTGCTCAGGTTCGTCAGCTCCCAATGGAAACACTCGAAACCGCCTTAACCCGTCTTCGAAGCAAGTTTTCTCAAGGAATAACCCTCCAGTTCGATGATCAAACCGTTCCCATTCAGAATTTCATGCTACCACCAGCAAGTTATGTGAAACAGGTATTACGCGGTAACCCGATCATCACCGAATATCGAGTTTTAGGAATGAGCCGTGGTCCGATTCCGGGAGCCATTCAAACCGTTGCGGTAAAATTCCCTGAAGTTCTGGGGAATGTGAGACTGACCATAGTCAGTCCAAAAACAGCAATAGTTCCCCCTGGTTTGAGCAGTCCGCTTTATCGGTTCGGGGAGACCGCTTCACAGACTTCTCTATATGAAATCGCGACCTATCTTTATCAAGGATTCCTGCATATTATTCCCAAAGGCTGGGATCACATTCTATTTGTGTTGGCTCTATTCTTATTGTCGAACAATTTGCGGATCTTGTTGTGGCAAGTCACTTTGTTCACGGTAGCCCATTCCATCACCTTGATATTGGCAGCGTATGAGTGGGTGAATGTTCCTGCTGAAATTGTGGAACCCTTGATCGCACTATCCATCGTTTTTGTCGCCGCAGAAAATCTCTTTCATCAGCAATTGAAACCCTGGCGTTTGGCTCTCATTTTCGGATTTGGTTTGTTGCATGGACTTGGGTTTGCTTCAGTATTCTTGGAACTCGGATTGCCCCAAAACCAAACACTACTGAGCTTGTTGGCTTTCAACGTGGGTATCGAGATTGGGCAAGTTGCGGTGGTTCTGATGGCTTTGGTTTTGGTGGCCCGCTTCAAAGACCAAACCTGGTACCGACATCGTGTGATTTTCCCCACCAGCCTGGTGATTGCTGGGGTGGGTGTCTTCTGGGCTGTGGAACGAATTGTGTGAAACCTCAAGTGCTTGGTTTAGTCATCAAGACCGTATTTTTTTCTGATATGGTTGCAAGCGGGGGTGCACACGTGCCCCTCTGTTTGAGGCGGCGGGGAAGATTCTTGAGGCGAACTGACTGCGGTTTCCGTTTCAGTTGCAGGATTTGATCGAGGTGAGGAGGTTTGGGTAATGATCCTGGGAGCACTGATTTTACGAATCACGTTTGCATCAGGTTGAGTCGCTCCCAATTCCAAATCTGCGGTTTCACATAAGTCTTTCCATGTCTTCAATTGGATTCCGCTGGGGTGAAACGCCTCCACAACCTGGCCATTCGATTCACAATAATAGTCATAAAACGGCATAATTCTCCCTTTCAAACCTCGGTGCTTTTGTTGATAACTACAATAACGGATGCCCTGCATCCATCAGACTGACCGTTTGCAACAGTCCCCACCCCATCATTGCCAGCAAGCCCCCTCCCAGCAGATTCAGATAGAGCGAAAACCTCATCGCCCCAGGCGAGCCTGCTTCGCTCTCAACAAACTGTTCCAGCCATTTGCGAAAATACTGACTTCCCACTGCGATCAACGAAACTGACAATCCGACGCCCAGTCCCATCGCTAACGTCGCCACCACTCCGAAAGAATAAACGCCTACCAAATGCGCATAGGTGAGCACCAGTAACGCTCCTGAGCAAGGACGGAGTCCCATAGAAAACATCACACCGATGGAATCCAACCAAGTGGCTTTTGGAGACGGCGCGTAAGTGTGGTTGCATCCACAATGGTCGGAATGCTGGTGTTCTGAGTATTGCTCCTGTTCAGAGGAATGCTCGTGTTGGTGAGAGTGATTTGTGTGGGAATGCTCGTGTTGGTGAGAGTGATTTGTGTGGGAATGCCCATGTTGGTGAGAGTGATTTGTGTGGGAATGCCCGTGTTTTCGGGAATGCCGATTGGACTGATAAAGACGGTAGCAGGATTTAATCAAAATCGTTGCACCGACTGCCATCACCATCAAATAGCTGATTTTTTCAATTTGGCTGCTAAGGTTTTGAACCTCGTCAAACTGAAACTCCAGCAGTTTTGCGAAGATGCTAATCAAACTGATCGCCACCAGGGATTGCAGCAAGGCGGCACTCAATGAGATCAAGATACCTTTCTTGAGACTCTCCTTGTGGGTGCCCAGATAGGCGATGATCACACCTTTTCCATGTCCGGGACCAAGAGTGTGAAACACGCCGTATCCAAAGCTCAATACAATCAACCCCAAGCCAAATTCGTAGGGGGCTTCCGCTACCTGTGCGATGTGTTGGGATAGCATGGCATGGAGTGTCTTTTGGAGATCGATGATTTGAATCATCATTTCACCCCAATAGCGATAAATTCCCCAACCGACGATTCCAAAAATCAGTCCCAATCCGAGCCTTCCCAACCTTCTTCCTTGAGAGCTTCCCAGAAAACTCGAAATTTTTTGCATAACGTTCCTCCTTAACAACGGATACGTAATTCCTGCGCAAAATGGGTACCCAACCCATCAAACCCCTTCTCATTGCGATCCAAACCTTGAGCATACAATATCAATTCCGTCGATGGATCGGGTTCAATCAACTGTTTGACGCAATGGGCGGCATTCGGTCCTATAATTTTAGCATTTTCTATCGTGTTATGAGCCATTGCAATGTAATGGGTGGGATCGTAAACCCACCACTTCAGCGTTCGTTTTTTAAGTTCAATTGGACTCTTCATGGTGAAACGCATTTTCAATGCCAAAATCGACTGCCCATTTCTTGAAACTCGTTTCAGTTGAGCTTGATCGGGCTTTGGCAATGGGATGGATTTTTCGTCGACTTGCAATGTTGAAAAATATTGAACTCCCCTCAAGTTCTTGCTGAAGCGTGCCGCTGTTAATCGAAGCCCGGTTGTTTCATCCCCGTATTGGCTTAATAGATTAGCCAGGGTGATTTCGGAATAGAATGCGTCGAATTCCCATCTCTGTTCGATGGCAATCAACCGATTTTGGCTATCGACCACAAAGCTCGAATCCAGGCTGATCCAATTGTGTGGATGACCGATTGCCGGATTTCGATAGCCGTTAAAAACGATCAAAACGACGATCATCAAAAGTATGAAAAACCGTGACATCAGCAAATGCCTTTCTTAATCCGAAGCCTCGGATTTTTGACCCATCTCCGCTTTGGGAAAAAGGGTTTGTCAGCAAGAACAAGTCTTCCATGAAACAATCATTGAGTCGTTTTAAGATTTGAACGTTTTTCATACTTTGTCCAATGAAAACGAGTTTAAGCCTCGGTAGTCGCAATTGTAGCGATGTTTGCCAACAGCCATGCGGACGCAGCACACAACTGCAACCAATCCCCACTGGAACTGATCCCGTAAGCCAATACGCTACCAATCCAACAAATGCTGGCAGCCGTTTGGCCAAGCCATTCCACACGCAACGCTTTTGCTAGCCGACCTCGCTTCGCATCAGATGCGACAGCCCCTGTGCCATTCCCCGTCAACATACACACTCCTTCCCACAACAGGAGAGGTCATCCAGATACATGCCCCACATGCGGTACGTTTCCAGATCCTCCGCTGGCATCCCCAACGAGGTCGCAATTGCTTTGGCGACAACGGCGAATCGTTGTCGATACTTAAAGATAAAGCAGAAGATGAGATCGTCATGACGAACAGCGGCACCACAGAGAAACATTCCCGGTACGATGGTCGATTCATCGTGCTCACTCAGCAACGGAAAGCCATCCTCGCGTCGCTCAAACAAATCTGCGACGAGCTTGTGACTCCCTTCAAATCCACCTGCCAATAGGGGTGGCACGCGGGTTTGAAATCGATGCCCGTCCAGAGTCGTGACTTCATACATCGCATCCATGCGAGTGACCGAAGTGATTGGAGTGTTGGGAATCAGTTCCACTTGCTCAACAAACCGGTCTTCCCGCATCCGTTCGAGCGAATACGTCGAAAGCGCAACACTCGGATCGGAACTTTTGTTCTTCCACGGACAACCCTTGTCGAACAAGCGCACTCGTTTGCCACGACACGCCAAGTGGTAAGCCGCGTCGACACCGCTTTCGTAGCCACCCACCACGATGAAGTCGTCACCGTCAAGATCTTCAAAGGTAGTGATAGTCGCGGTATGTCGACAGAATTCGCTGCCTACAAACCCATTCAAGCGTGGGTATTGAAAATCCCCAGCAGCCCAAATGACATGCTTGGCTCGCAAAGTCTCGTCTGCCGTATCGATGAGAAAACCGTCGCCAACCTGTGACACCCGCATCACATCAGTGTGCTGGCGTACCGGTAACCCAAAGTACTTCGCGATAGCACGCAAATATATCTCGTACTCTTCCCCTGTTGGATGCTCCACTCGTAAAATGTGTGCAGGTGAAGTCCCAACCGCAATTGCGTTCAAATCGAGCATGCCGATGGAATTGGTTGGGAACGAAGGCGTGATGAAGCGAGTCTCTGCTGGCCATGAGGCAAACGACGAACCGACCTTGTGACGTTCCAGTATAATGAAGTTTTCGATACCAGCATGTCTGAGAGCCACTGAGACCCCCACACCCGCAGCACCAGCACCGATCACCACTACGTCATACACGTTTTCACTGCTTGCGGTGCCGCTCATTCTGACTCCTCAGCCATGATAAGTTCTGGAAACGGGTTCCGAAGCTCTGCCCAGGTCCTGCTGTCAGCGGCGACGAGGCGCTCGTCGAGCAGACACGCTTCGAGACGAGCACGCATCGCCATCTCGTCCATCTGCTGTCCGATAAAGACGAGCTGCTGGGTGCGATCACCAAAGCGCGGATGCCAGCCTTCTTGCTGATCCGGGCGTTCTCCGTCAGGGTGCCCCCAGTGTTCGCGAGGCACAGCCGCCCACCACATCCCAGTGGGCCTCACATTGCTAATACCTCCTGCCTGTGCCCACTCATAAGCGATGTGATGATCGGCAGCCACCCAAAAAAATCCTTTCGAGCGAATCACGCCCTCCCATTGCTCGTCATCATGCAGGAAGGCATGAAACTTTTCAGCATCGAAGGGTATTTCCGTTCGGAACACAAAACTACTGATGCCATACTCCTCGGTTTCTGGGGTGTGTTCTCCGGCCATTTCTCGTATCCATCCCGCCGAATGGGCGGCTTCCTCAAAATCAAAGCGATTGGTGTTGAGCACTTCGCCTAGTTCGATTTGGGAGCGAACGGCTTTTATGATTTTAGCGCCAGGGTTTAGTGCCGTAATCGTTCCCACCAATTCCTCCGCTTGAGCTTCGCTGACCAGATCCATTTTGTTGAGAACAATGACATTGGCAAATTCAATTTGCTCCACCAACAAATCCGTGATCGTTCGTTCGTCGTCTTCACCCAAAGATTCTCCGCGGCTCTTCAGTTCTTCTGCGGCGTAGTATTCGTCCAAAAAATTGAAAGCATCCACCACAGTGACCATCGTGTCCAACCGACTGAATTGACTCAGGCTGTTTCCTTCTTCGTCGTCAAATGTGAACGTTTGTGCAACGGGAATCGGTTCCGAGATTCCGGTGGATTCAATCAGTAAATAATCGAAGCGTTTTTCCTGAGCCAATCGGGAAACTTCCTTGAGCAAGTCTTCGCGTAAGGTGCAACAAATACAGCCGTTGGACATCTCCACGAGCTTTTCTTCGGTTCTCGAAAAACCGCCCCCCCCTCGCTCAACAAGTTCAGCATCGATATTGACTTCGCTCATATCGTTGACGATGACAGCGACTTTCAATCCTTCGCGATTGTGAAGCACATGATTCAGTAAGGTGGTTTTACCCGCTCCTAGAAAACCGGACAAAACCGTAACCGGAAGTCGGTTATCTGGAGCGACAACATTGATTTCCATAAAATTCCTTTGGTCGGTTCGTTTGCTTGGTTTGAATGGCTTCTGCTGATTGAGCCAAGCAGAAGCCGAAGTGTTATTTAAGTGCGTCTACAATGGTGCGAATGTTGTGCTCCATCTTTTTCAAATAGGTGGATGCCGGTTCATCGGAACCCGAGAGGGCATCGGAATACAACTTTCCACCGATGGCAACGCCAGTTTCGCGGGCGATTTGTTCGATCAATCGTGAATCCGAAACATTCTCGATAAAGACGGCCTTGATGTTATCTTTATTGATCTGCCGGATGATCCGGGCGACATCGCCGGCGGAGGGTTCCGACTCGGTGCTTAGTCCTTGAGGGGCCATAAATTCCATGCCCATATCTTTCCCTAAATAACCAAAGGCATCATGAGACGTGATGACTTTTCTACGATTTTCGGGAATCTGTTTTACTTCTGCCTTCAGCGTTTTTTCCAATGCATTCAGTTGTGCCAAATAAGCCTCTGCATTTTTGTTGAAGACCGAGGCTTTAGAGGGAGCGGCCTCAACCAGCGCTTTTCTAATGTTTTCTACGTAAATCTTTGCATTGGGAAGGCTGTGCCATCCGTGCGGGTCGTATTCCCCATGATGGTGCTCGTCGTGATGCCCTTCTTTTTCATGTTCGTCGTGATGCTCGTCTTTTGCATGCTCGTCTTTTGCATGTTCGTCGTGATGCTCGTCTTTTGCATGCTCGTCTTTTGCATGTTCATCGTGATGCTCGTCTTTTGCATGTTCGTCGTGATGCCCTTCTTCTTCATGTTCGTCGTGATGCCCTTCTTCTTCCATGCGGATCAAATCAATTCCCGAGGATGCCACTACGAGTTTGCCGGAAAATCCAGATGATTCCTGCAATCGCTCCAGCCACCCCTCAAATTCCAAACCATTGATGACTAACAGGTTGGCTTCGGCCACTTGGTTGGCGGCAAAAGGCGTGGGTTGATAAACGTGTGCATCTCCGTCGGGGCCCACCAGGGTGTCTAATTGCACTTCGTTTCCGGCAATATTTTTAACAAAATCTCCCAAAACACTAAACGTCACCACAACTCGCAATTTGTCTTGGCCAAGGGCGAAAGGGACTGAAGTTAAAAATAATAATAATGATATAGTTATATAGCGTACTAATTGCTTCATGATAGAACTCCTGTGAAACAAAGAAAAAGGGGTAAATATTTGAGAAAAATTAAATGTGCCTTTGAAACTGATTTAACCGTATGCCATGGAGGACTCCTTAATAATACTTGTGAGAAAATCTGAGTTGAAAATAGCTGGTCACGAGGCCATTCTGAGTGCCGAAGAGGAAAGACAAAACAAAGAAAATGCCAAGAGTCATGATGATCGTGGGGCCGCTCGGAACGTGAACAAAATAAGACAACAATAGCCCCGTCACACAGGCTACCAATGCGACGGCACAGGAAAACAGGATGATTGGTTCTAGCTTTTTTAGCCAATATCGAGCGATTGATGCGGGTAAGACCATCAACCCTACCGACATCAGCGTTCCCAGTGCATGAAAGCCAGCAACCAGGTTTAAAACGACCAGAATTAAAAACGCATAATGGGCAATCGTTCCCATCGAGCTGATCGAATTTAAAAACACGGCGTCCACACACTCCATCACTAAAGGGCGGTAAAGTAATGTTAGGGTGAACAGAGTGGTCAGCGAAGTGAATACCAGTAGAATCAGCGCCTCATCGTTGAGAGCCAATATGCTTCCAAACAAGACATGGAGCAGGTCAATGTTGCTCCCTTTCACGGAGATGACCATCACTCCCAATGCCAATGCAGTGAGATAAAACGATGCCAGACTGCTGTCTTCAGACACCGCCGTTTTTCTCACGGCAACCCCAGAAAGTACCGCTACCAGACAACCGGCGACCAATCCTCCGAGGGTCATGGCGGTAACCGAAAGTCCGGCAAATAAAAAACCGATGGCGGCACCGGGGAGAATCGCATGCGCCATGGCATCCCCCATCAGGCTCATGCGTCTGAAGATTAAGAATGTACCGATAGGAGGGGCGCTTAATGAAAGCACCAAGCACCCCAGCATCGCCCTCTGCATGAATTCAAACTCATAAAAAGGGGCAAACAGGAGATCATACATTATCGTTTAACCCCTGTTGCTGAGGCTTCTCCCGCAGCAGAGTTTGAGTGTCGCCGCATAAAACCATTTGATTTTCTATGTAGATAGCTCGGGGCACATGCGCTTTAACAAAGTCTAAATCATGTAGGACAATCACGATGGTGCGTCCCTGACGATGGCACTCTTTTAGCAAGATGGTTAAATCTTCAACCGTCGTTTCATCAACACCGATAAACGGCTCATCCAAAAGCATGAGCGGGGCTTTTTGAACCAACATTCGGGCAAACAGCGCTCTTTGAAACTCTCCTCCCGATAGAGAACACAAAGTCCGTTCCGCATGTTTGGCCATGCCGACATCGCACAAAGCCTCGTCAACTTGATCTCTATGGCAGCACGTCATCCCCCGAAACAGTCCGGTTTCATGCCAGAGAGCCGTTGTCACCAGATTCCTGACAGTGATAGGAAATTTCCGGTCCACACTCGATTTTTGAGGAAGGTAAGCCGTTTGTTTCTTTAACCGGAAGTTCCTACGAATTTTACCCTGAAAAGGCTCAAGTTCACCGACAATGGCCTTGATAAATGTCGATTTTCCTCCGCCATTCGGCCCGAATACCGCCGTGAAATCACCTTGATTGATTTGCAGGTCGAACTCAGACACGATGACCTGGCTTTCATAGCCCAAAATCGCCTTTTCGAAGCAAAACAGGGGTTCACTCGATTTGAGATTCATCTCTTCCCTCAAATGATCACCATCAAAAGTGAGAGGATGCCAATGCTGACGGCAGCCCAGGCCAGCATGCGGTGGCGTAAACTCATTTCAAAAAATAACATTGGTAACCTTGCGAATTGAATGATGTTAAATGTTGACGGTCATTAAGGGCTTCCGGCTAATGAATATTGTCGCAACTTACTTCGTGGCACACCAAATGAAGCTCGTGGCATCCATCACATTCTTCAAGATTGTGTTTTTCTGTGAATCGTTCCCAATGCTTGCGCTGATTCGGTGAAAGAATTCCCGAACCAGAACAAAGTGGGCAAACATTATCCAATGCAACTAAAATCGCATGACGAATGAAGTCCGAACGGTTAGGAACTCCTTTCAATGCAGCGGCAAGCGATGCATCGACTTTGAAGGTAATGAGTTCTTGTTTTTTTTGAGTCACGATAAGCCCCCTAGTGGCGTAAAACTTAAGAAGTTTTCGTATTACAAAGTAATACCCAGAAACCAAAAGTATTACAATGTATTACCAACAAGCAAGAGAAAAATACTTGCCATAGAGAGAACTATCGATGAGTCAACTTTCGAATAAAGTAGGGCTTTGTTAGCGTGGTGATTTAGAGTGCTGAAATCAAGGGGGGTAAAAGTCGGTGATTGACTTCATGAAGGACATTTTTGGCACTGATTTTCTCCCGATAGCAGACCTTTATCGTCGAGGGAAAATCGACAACATTGCAAAAATCTTTTTTTGAGGTGTTCTCGACCACGCTTAACCCGAGATTTGATAGCCGAATGCGAAACATTCAATTGTCCCGCAAGATGTTTGTGTTTTATGCCTTCCAGCTCGGACAAAATCATTGTGGTACGATAGGGTTCAGGCAATTCTTGGATGAAAGGTCGTAAGCAACAGTGGAGTTCTTCTTGGTCTTCCTCGGTTTTTTCTCCAATTTCCAAAGCTAATTGTGGGTATATCGAATTTTGTTTGGCCTGGTTTTGATAGAAATCGTAGAGCACATTTCGGGTTATTTGGTAGAGCCAAGGGAGGAGTTTTTGAATGTCGCGGAGTTGGTGATTTGATTTGTGAATCTTTAAAAAGGTTTCTTGTAAAAGATCTTGGGCATCTTCGTCATGGTGCACTCGTTTTCGAATAAAGCAATAAATGTTCGTCGAAAATTCATTCCAAATTCGTTCTGAATCCATGACAGTGTTATTGAAAGGGAGGAATTAGGCGGTAACAAATGAAAGAAAACTGAGGGACGATGTCCCTCAGGTGGAAGTATGATTAATTAACAACATTTACAAGGGCATTTACAGGTAGCACAGCAACACTTTGACATATCGCACTTGCACTCACACTCGCATTTGCAAGCACACTCTTTGGTTTTTACTGAAGGTTGATTTTTTTTCATAACTTTGCCTTTCTAAAGTTTAAGAAAGCACCAAAACCGAATCAATCCACACACACGGAATCGAACGAACAGGTGCAAATTATATTGTCACTTGTACAGACTGTAGATTCCAAAAAAAGTTGCAGAAAAGTTATGAAAATTGTGCCCTTCTGGCAAGCAGGTGTGCCTTTGCGAAAAAAAGTCATCTCTTGCTAGGGAGTCCGCGTGCATAGCGAAACCATCCTATTGTCATACAGAACTCATTTTTATGGCTAAATTAAAATTGGATTTACACGATATTTACAATCGCCATCAACAAATTGAAGAGGCTCTTCAAAGGATTATGGATGAGGCGGTTTCCAAACGCATTCATCGGAGTCTTTGGAAGCGGGGGTAATCGTTTTACATTTTTCCGATCTTTTCAAACAGCTCTACCCATTTTGACTCTTGACGGTAAAATACCGGAGGCTTACCCCAGGGAACATCGATGGTTACTTTGCCGCCAGTATAACCCTTACCTGTCCATAAATGGACCCAACTGTCTTTGGGAAGATAGCATTCCCATTCCGTCTTTCCTTCTTCATAAACAGGGGCGACCAAAAGATCTCGTCCCAAAAGATACTGATACCTAATGTTGTGGGTTTCAGGGTCGTCTTCATAATGCAGAAACAACGGTCTTTGCACAGCCAGTCCCGATGCGGCGTTGGCTTTAACCGCTTCTTTCATATAAGGGGCTAGGGTGATGAAGATGTTGGTCATGCGAGCAAGATGTTCGAGGGTTTCCTCATCCGAGTCAAATTGCCAGTTGTCCGCAGGTCGGTTGCCTTCGTGATGTCTTAACATGGGAGTGAACATACACATCTCACACCACCTTACATACAACTCTTTAGTCCGTTTCATGTCAAACAAAGTCGTGTACCCCCCAATATCACTGTGATGCAAACCGTATCCGGTCATCGCCAATGAAAGCGCTGCAGGAATGACGGAAGGCAACCCATCATCAATACTCCAGTCCACGTTTTGATCTCCTGCCCACATCATGGTGTTGTATTTCTGACTTCCCGTATATCCTGCTCGCATAAAAAATATGACTTCGCCCAGTTTGCCATCCTCTTGAATCGCTTCATAACAAACTTTTGCCCAGAGAGCTGGCCATCGGTTATGCATCCGATCTCCAGGAACCCCATTATGGAAAACCATATCAGTCTGTAAATACTCACCGAAATCCGCCATCCAACCTGCGATTCCAAGATCCAATACCTCTCTTTTGATGACCGATTTATACCATTCGAAAGCTTCTGGATTGGTCAGATCCACAGTACCGCAGTAAAACTGTCCAAAATCATAAATATAGTCTTCCCCAGCACTATTTTTAACCATGAAGCCTTTCTCGCTGCCTTCCTTGTATAAGTCTCCCTCCACTGCCTGATGTGGATTCAAATAGACCATAAAGCGGATCCCTTCTTCTTTCAGTTTTTTGATTGTAACATCCAGATTGGGATACATCTTTTTATTCCACTGCCAATTCCAAATCACACGCGAGCCAAAGGACGTTTGTCGTTTTCCCGACCAGTCCTGAGCCCAAACCGCATTCACCGGGACCCCTTTAGCTTGGGCGGCTCTGAGTTTCTCCAAACATCTTTCAGTCCCCCCCTGTGCGGCGATGGTAACGCCTTCGTAAACCCAATCGGGGATTTCCGGCTGTCGCCCCAACAAGCCGGTTAACTTCTTCAACAGTTCCACATAAGTACCCGCCGTTTCGACCGTAATGGCAGCAGGCACTTCCCAAGCCTGCAATTCATGATAGTTGTCTTCACGGAAGTCAAAGTCCATATAGGCACTGGCATCCATATGGCAATAGTATTTGCGGCTGGAAACAAAAGTCGGTTGCGGAAAGTACGTGCTGAAATAATCCCCACCGCCACCGTCGTGCTGATCTGCATAAAAGGTCGGCAACGTTTTTTTATTACGACCCACCCCCTGTTCGGAGGTCCAGAGTGGAAAGTGCTGCCCACGTAGATCAAAGTAAGAAAATTGCTCACCACAGCCGTAAATATGTTCTTCCTTTTCAGCGGCAAGACGTATCCAAATTCGATTAACCTTCCCCGTCGTTTCGGAAAACTTCATAACTAAGCGATCTTCCTCCATTGCAAAAGCAACTGTAATGGACAGCAATCCTTTTCGTGAAAGACGGACAATCACCGTCTCCTCTTCCTGGACAACGACAAAATCTTCCAGAGCCATTTTCTCATGCAACTTATCGGACACATTGAAATTGCCATGAATAGCAGCGTAAACAGCTGTTCCAATTCCAGCAAACAGGAATGGATTGGAAGGTGAATGATAAATTAACTTCTTACCTGACAAAAATAATTCGAACTCCTGGTCTCGTTTAACAAATTCCATCCTGCCCCCCTCGTGATATAGTTTACTTAAGTGACCAATGCTGGTCTTTGCCTCCTTTAAAAAATTTTAAACCCGAACCCCTGGTCTCATTTAACAAATTCCATCCTATTCTCATAGTAATATAGTTTGCTTCAGTGACCAATGCTGATCTTTGCTTCCTTTAAGGAATTTTAGAGTCATACTGTGAATGAAATAGGTCGATAGTCTAAGAACCAGAGAGCCGTTCGTAATCGAAATCCGGAAGTGGCTTTATTGAACTGATTTGATGTCGAGTTTGAGTCATAAATTTCGTGAAATCTACGATCAAACCTTCCGACAACGATTGTCCATTGGTGCCCGTGCCACCGCCTCTTGCTGCAAAGGTGATTTCTGCAAATTAAGGACGATGGGAAAATTTACCTTCGAAGATAAGCGATTGGGTAATTTTTGAATCACTACCATCATTGCTTGTATTGAATGAACTGGGTGTAGTATTTTTGATGCAAAAACAAACATCGCTTCCGAATATTTTGCACAGGATGTCTCATGTATAAATTTTTCAATACATCAGGACCATGTTTTCCTAATAAGCATTATATGGTTCCGACCTCCAAGCGTCTGTTTCAAACGAAAGAATTGATTGAGCAGGAGAAATACTTTGTGCTTCATGCACCCAGACAAACTGGCAAAACCACACAAGTGATTGCACTGATGCATGAACTGAATGCGGAAGGTACCTATGTTTCGCTCTACATCAATGTGGAACCAGCGCAGGCATATCGCGAGGATGCCGTCATGGCTAATCAGATCATTATCAATCGGTTTCGTATTCAGTCCCTGGTGTACCTACCGGAAGAATTACGTCCCTCCCCTCAATGCTATGACATCGCTCTTCTGTCTGACGGACTCAGTGAATTCTTAACTAAATGGTGTCTCGAACTTCCCAAGCCTTTGATTTTATTTTTCGACGAAATTGACACTTTGATTGGCAATTCCCTGCTCTCAGTATTGAGACAGCTTCGAGCGGGATACACCAATCGTCCCCAAGCTTTTCCGCATTCCATGTGTCTGATCGGAGTTCGAGATATACGGGATTATCGGATTCTTTCGGATCAACAATCACGCCACATCATCGGCGGTTCGGCTTTCAATATCAAGGACCAGTCTCTCACCATTGCTAATTTCAATCAGGAACAGGTGGCTCAACTCTACGCTCAGCATACTGAAGCAACCGGGCAAGCTTTTACCCAGGAAGCTCTGAAACAAATCTTTTGGTATTCGCAAGGACAACCTTGGTTGGTCAACGCCTTGGGCAGACAACTGTGTTTTTCCGAATTGAGGAAAGGCCGAGTACAACTGGCTGACTACCTCAAGCGATGTGGTCTAAATTTTGGCCGTTTGATTATCTATTCCCGCAAGCCACCAGAAGATATTGAAACGGTAGGCAAACGCGAACAAATGGAAGAGGAAGGCAAACAGATTGAAGTGATTTGGATGTAAAAACTGGGATTTTGATTCAGTTTTTTCTTGGGAAGAAACCAGAGCGGACTTGGTTATAGAAGCTTCTACGAGCGACGGATTCTAACGAAACGCAGAAAAACAATAATTGGCTTACATCATCATCACAGCGATCCTAATCTTGCTAAAACGATCATCCCAATCTGCCGCTGGCCCCCAAATCATTTACGCTCCCTGTTTTTTCTGTCCGGCTTGCCACACACCAATGATACTAACCTTGTCATCAAGGTGAAGGAAATCAGCTTGTGCACCAGGCACCAACTGACCGATTTGATGTTCCCGTTTCAGTACTTGAGCTGGATAAAGTGAGGCCATACGCAATGCTTCGTCGACTTCAACCCCTACCTGATTGATCATAAATTGCACTGCTGAAATCATGTCCAAATCAGCACCGGCCAAAGTCCCATCCTCCGATGTTAAGCGTCCATCCGCACGTGTGATCCATCGATTGTTCAGTTGGAGTCCCGAGATATCACTACCAATCGTTGACATGGCATCTGTTACTAAAAAAATTTTTCCAGGGCCACGTTTCGCACGTAACGCAATATCGATTGTAGTTGGATCAACATGGAATCCATCGGCGATCAAACCTGCTGAAAGGGCTCCGAGTTGTAGTGCGGCACCGACCAACCCAGGTTCTCGACTGGTTAGCGGATTCATCGCATTAAACAAGTGGGTCACACAACTGGCACCATTCTCCACCGCAGCAAAACTCTGGGTATAGTCGGCATTGGTATGTCCAAGAGAAACAATTGCGCCTGCCTTGCTCAATTCTGCAATCTGTTCAGTTGTGACGTTCTCCGGCGCAATAGTAACCAGCAGGCTAGGAAGGGATTTTGCGGCACTGATCAGGGTTTGTAGATCGCTTCTCTCCATGGTGCGAATGAAGCTCGATTCATGGATACCCTTGCGCTGTTGTGATAAATGTGGGCCTTCGAGGTGTAATCCAAGGAAACCAGAAACCTCGTTATTGGTCGACTCTTGTGCTGCATTGATTGCTGCTAGGGTTTTGTCCAATCCATCAGTAATCAAGGTGGGCAACAACGATGTGGTTCCAAATGACAGATGAGCCTTGCAGATGGTTTGCATCGTTTCAACTGTGGGTGAATCATTGAGAAGAATCCCTCCTCCACCATTAACCTGTAGATCAACAAATCCAGGGCAAATCAAGCCTGGAGAAACAACGATCTGCTGATAGTTTTTTGGAATGTCATGTTTGCTTTTGATAGCTCTGATTATTCCATCTTCAATGAGTAGTGCGCAATCGTGATACCGACGATGTCCATCAAAAATCTGACTACCTAGATAAGCAATTTTATTTTTATTCATAGGAATTAAGATTTCTCTTTATTAAAAAGTTCATCCCCCAAGCCTAAATAGGCTTATGGATCGGTTTGAAAATCTGATCCTTGGGAGTATCTTTGTAGAGAAGTAAGAAAAACTCAAACATGCAACTCTTCAAGTAATCGGGTGTGCCGACTGCCTGGGTCGGTGCATCGATTGGATCTTCTGAACTAACGAAAGTTAGCTCAGACACCAGTACATTCGTTTCAGCAATTTCCTTCATCGTTAAATCAATAAATCGAGGCAAATGAAATAGTGAGCTGACAATATAGACGTGATTTTTTTTATCTGTCGAGAAGCTAACTTTCTTGAAAAAATTCTCAATATTCTTGGCGGTGGTGTCCGATTGAGATTCTCGTTTCAACGATACTTCGATTCCCTTGGGGAGTGGATTCCGTTCAATACGTTTTCTAAAATAAAGTTCCATATCAGCCGCTTCATTGAGCGTGGCCACCCCACCTTGTAAGCCCATTCTTTCCATACTTGCAGCCGGGTTGGCTCCCGAAAAAATGATTCGACACTTGGGAGGCATGGTTTCCCGCAAAATCCTTATTACTCCATCGACCCGCGCCCGATACATCTCCTGTGCTTGTGTTCCAGCAACCAAAATCTCGATTTGTGTATCCTTCTTGTGCTCGTTACCAAATTCATCCTCAGGTGAGGGAATCGCATCGAAACCTCGCATCTGGATGGCCTGGTGAAAGAAATCAGATACCGTACTCCATACCAATTCGAGATTGATCATCTTTTGATAATGTAACTGAGTAATAGCAGCCGCAGACATATCGCAAAAAGCCCCCACCCAATCGGGATTATCCATCGATTCTCTCAGTAAGTTGACGTGCCGAGCATTGATGAAAGGGAAATAATTCAAAACCCTTAATATTCCTCTGGCATCGTATTCAGGAACCGCCTTGTCCTCTGCTTTTGTCAGCTTCTTGGTGTAGTACATTTCTTCCCACCTACAAAATAGTTGAGGTTAACCAATCCTCGTTTGAAATGAGTCAATTCTTAGCTGTTGCAAAAACTAAACATTTTGTTTGTGGATTAGTTTAGTCACCACTCGTCAGAATTAGTATTTTTGCCAGTCCAGTTTGTTGGCTTCGACCCACTTGTAGTGATCCTTGGCAGAAAGCAGATAAGCGGCTTCCTCATCCAAAACCACGGTTACTCGCGGATGCATTTGCAAAATTGAAGCAGGACAACTGGCAGAAACAGCCCCTTCTATCATTTTTCGAACCGCATCGGCTTTTTTGGCTCCGTTTGCAATTAAAAGACAATGCTTGGCTTCCATAATGGTTGCAATCCCCATCGTCACCACATGGTATGGAACCTTTTCGGTGGGTCCAAAATACTTTGAATTGTCCCGAATGGTCTGTTCACTGAGAATCTTGATCCAAGTTCGAGAAGCAAAGGAACCCGTGGGTTCATTAAAACCAATGTGTCCGTTGGCTCCAATTCCCAGCACCTGCAAATCAATCCCTCCCACATCTTTGATTTTTCTTTCATAATCCTTGCAAGACTGCCGTAAATTATCGGCATTCCCATCCGGCAAATGATACTTGTCTGAAGGCAAATCGATATGATCGAACAAATTGTTTTTCATATAATAATGATAGGATTGTCCATTGTCGGGAGGAAGTCCCACATACTCATCCAGGTTAAAGGTCGTACAATGTTGAAAACTCAATCCTTCCTCATTATGCATGCGGATCAATTCCTGGTACATTTTGAGAGGCGTACCCCCAGTTGCCAATCCCAAGGTGGGATGGGGCTTTTCTAAAATTTTTTTACGAACGACTTTCGCTGCAACTTCAGCTCCTTCTAGGGGAGTATCTCTAATCAAAACTTCCATGATAACCTTTTATATGCCTGAATATTAGGTTGGCGATTATTGAAAGATGACTTCGTTGTAAAACATGAGCCATTAGCGAATACGCTGTCCTTTATCATCAAATAGATAAAGATTCTCGTCGCTATAGTTCAGGTAAGCTTTGGCTCCGATGGCATAGTTCGCTTGACCAAATAGTCGAACCGTCAACTGCTTTGAGTCCGGCAAGCGCACAAAAACATTGGTATCTCCTCCGAGCTGTTCAATGTGGCTCACTTCTGCTTGTAATTTGCCACTGTCAGACAAGGTTAAATGCTCTGGCCGGATTCCCACTGTTTTCGCTTTTTCGATCCCGAAGGTTGAGCCATCCAGAAAATTCATACTGGGTGCGCCCAAGAACCCTGCGACGAATAAATTGTCAGGATCGTTGTACAATTTCATGGGCGAACCAATCTGTTCAACTCGTCCGCTTTGGAGAACAACGATTTTATCCGCCAGTGTCATGGCTTCCGTCTGATCGTGAGTCACATAGATCATGCTGGCCTCCAACTCCCGGTGCAAACGAGCAATTTCCAGACGGGTGTTGATACGCAGTGCTGCATCAAGGTTTGACAAGGGTTCGTCAAACAAGAAAAGTTTCGGTTTGCGAACAATGGCTCGCCCGATGGCAACCCGCTGACGTTGGCCTCCAGAAAGTTCCGATGGACGTCGATCCAGATAACTTTCTAACGCCAACATCTTTGCTGCGATTTGAACCCTTTCCTTAATATATTCCTTAGGCTGTTTTGCCTGCTTCAGACCAAGGCTCATGTTACCGCGGACGGTCAGATGAGGGTAAAGGGCATAGGTTTGAAAAACCATAGCGATGCCTCGTTTTGACGGGGGAGTATTGTTCATATTCTCCCCTCCGATTTCCACGTTACCGGAAGTCGTGGTCTCTAGTCCGGCAATAATACGGAGCAGTGTCGATTTTCCGCAACCCGAAGGTCCCACAAAAATCACGAATTCCCCTTCTTCGACCTCAAGGTTGATCTGTTTGAGAATCTCAGTCGAACCAAAGGATTTATAAATGTTTTCTAAGCGCAATGAATTCACGGTGAATCCTTTTTCATGATAGTTCAACGGCAACGCCGTCACGAATACTTTGATCCGCCGCCAAACAGATACGCAACGATTGCACGGCATCGGTCATGTGGCGACTGAGGTCAATATTTTCAACGATTGATTTGAGCATGAAGGATTGTTCCAATTCACACAGTTCCTGATGGCCCGGTTCATCAGCCAATTCAACGAGCTGATCTTCCCTTGTCAGCTCTCCTTCCTGGTCGGTTTCCGAGTGATGGATGCGCAGAGCACCGACCTTCGTGTGGCTGTCCACATCGTCCGAATCACTTTGCTGAGCGGAAACAATCGAAACCGATCCCTTTGGAGTGATGACATCTTTCACGAAAAATGCGGTTTCAGAAATCATCGGTCCCCAGCCCGCTTCGTACCAACCCACGGAAGAGTCCTCGAATAACACCTGAAAGTGACCGTAGTTGACCATGCTGACAGCAATTTCATCACTCAAGCGAACTCCCATTCCCCGAACCTGAACCGGCTTGGCATCGGTGATTTGGCACATCACATCCACATAATGCACTCCGCAATCGACTATGGGGCTGGTCGTTTGCATCAGGCTCTTATGCGTTTTCCAAGCCGCACCACTGGACTGTTGATTGAGATTGAGCCGAAAAACGAAAGGCCCTCCCAAATTTCTGGCCTCAGTGATAAAACGCTGCCAACTCGGGTGATGTCGCAGGATATACCCCACCACCAACTTCCGCCCAGTGTCAATGGCTTTGGCCACCACTTTTTCGGCATCGGCAACATTGGAAGCCAATGGTTTTTCGACAAACACATGAGCCTCCTTGTTCATGGCTGCCATGGCATATTCGGCATGGCTGTCAGAGTAAGTACAGATGGCCACTAACTCGGGGTTACAATCATTCAGAGCCTGATAGTATTCGTTGTATCGTGGGTAGCTTGCCAACTCTTCAGGCAGTTCCACTTCGGATCGATTCATCAATCCAACAATTTGAAATCCTGGATTCCGATGATAAGCCAGCGCATGGCTGATTCCCATCGTTCCTAGTCCAGCAACTAAAACTCGAATCATTTGACTGCTCCTGCTGTAATTCCTCGAATCAACTGTCGTGAAAAGATCACATACAGAATTAAGACCGGCAAAATGGCCATGGATAATGCGGACAATACGGCATTCCAGTCGGTAACAAATTGACCGATGAATACCTGTGAACCCAAGGTCAGGGTTTTGGTTTCTTCTGAAGGAGCCAGAATCAACGGAAACCACAGGTCATTCCAGATGGGAATCATGTTGAACACCGCAACCGTAGCCAACGCGGGTCGCACCAAAGGCAATACCAGGACAAAGAAAATCCTATATTCGGAAAGCCCATCAATACGGCCCGCATTTTTCAGATCATCCGATACTTGCCGCATGAATTCGGAGAGAATAAACACCGCCAGAGGCAAACCTTGAGCGGTATAGACCAAAATCAACGCAGTCAGCGTGTTGACCAATCCGGTGGCCACCATCATTTCCAAGATCGCAACGGTTCCAATTCGGATCGGAATCATGATGCCTAGAGCGAGATACAACCCCATCAGGGTATTGCCCTTGAAGTCGTACTCTGCCAAGGCGAAGGCTGCCATCGCACCAAATAAAAGAATAAAGAATAACGATGCCACGGTAACAATCATCGAATTCTGGAAGTACAGAAAGAAATCTCCCTGTTTCAACACGGTTTCGTAACCGATCAAACTGAAGCTTTCATTATTCGGTAGCATCAAAGGCTCGCGAAATATCATTTTACGAGTCTTGAAGCTGTTGATCAGGATGACAAAAACTGGAAATAGTGCGATCAGCGTATAAGTGATCAATGCCGCATGGGCAGCGATCACATTGGGCAAGTTATGGCGTGCCTTATTCATCTATCTTCCTCCTCAAAACTGGTAACGACGCAAACGTCGTTGAATGCCAAATAAGTAAATACAAACGCCAATTAAAATAATAGTGAACATCCCCGTAGCAATTGTTGAACCCATATGGGGATCGCCCAATTGCAGTTGAAACCCGAAGAAAGTTCGGTAGAGGAACGTTCCTAATATGTCGGTCGAATAGTCCGGCCCAGCTAGCGCTCCCTGTGCCGCATAAATCAAATCGAAGGCATTGAAGTTGGCAACAAAGGTCAGAATCGAAATGATCCCAATCGACGGTAAGATCAATGGCAGTTTGATGCGCCAGAAAGCCGCCATACCCACCACCCCATCACACTCAGCTGCTTCCAGTATCTCTTCAGGAATCGACAACAAGGCAGCATAAATCAACATCATCGGAATACCGACAAACTGCCAAACTGAGATCAAGGACAAGGTAGTTAAGGCATAAGCCTCCTTACCCAACCAAGGTGCATAGAGACTCTTCAGACCCACAGCATCGAGCATGGAAGGAGCAATTCCCCAGATCGGTGAGAGGATCAACTTCCAGGCAAAACCAACGATGACAAATGACAGAATGGTGGGAACAAAGATCGCGGTACGGTAAAACTGTCCAAAGCGCAATTTGGGACTAGAGAGAATTGCCGCCAGAGCAATACCAATCGGGTTTTGCACCAGCATATGAATCGCAAAAAACTGAAAATTATTGACAATCGAACTCCAAAATCTTTCTGACCAGCGTTCATCCCCCAACAAGGTGCGGAAATTTTCCAGGCCAACAAAAACCCGCGTCTGATCAATTTCGGTAAACAACGACAGACGCAAAGTCGCAAACAATGGAAAAATCATCACCGCGCTATAGACAAGTACTGCGGGTGCGAGAAACACGAGGATATGCCAACGTATGGGGCGTTTTTCGTGATTATTGGGCATTTCATTTTCCTGGTTAGGCATTTCACATTCCTTATCCGAGAATTGGTAGTTCAATAGACTAGGGTGAAAGGCTCACCCCAGCCTACTATTTACTGCTGTGGAGCGTACCAGCTTGCCAAGCCTTTTTGCAGACGCTCGCCCGCTGCTTCGGGGGACTCAGTGCCACGGATTACGTTGGCCGACGCATTCCAAGTTTCATTTTCCAGGTTCGGTGTACCACGAGAGAGAATCTGGTAAGTGGAACGAATGGTCGATTGGCATTGTCCACGCCAAGACACGAATTCTTGAGCCAGAGGATCTTTCATGCTGACCTTGTGATCGGATAGAGAAAAGAATCCAGGCAAGGCATTGGCATATAAATCAGCGAACTCCGCTGAGCCAACCCAGTTGAGAAATGTTTTTACAGCCTCAGGATTTTCAGTTTTGGTGTTCATGCCAATCGCAATGTCGGTGTGATCGGAGATGTAACACTCATCACCGGCTTTCTGTACGGGAGGGTAGAAAGCCCCCATTTTAAAATCAGCTTGGGCATTAAACCCGGAAATTTCCCATGAACCTGCTGGATAGATGACAGCACGTCCCAAGGTGAATAGATTTTGGCTATCAGGATAGGTTTGTGCTTCGAAACCATACCCAAGATAGTCTTTCCACTTGGCAAGAGTACGATAAGGGGCCACCCAGTTTTCATCCGTCAATTTCTGTTTGCCTGCAATCAAAGCCAAACGCCCTTCTTCACCTTTCCAATAATTGGGACCAATATTGTTGTATCCCATAGTGGCTGCTTCCCATTGATCGTTGGTTCCCATTGCCATGGGGATATAGCTGCCATCTTCCTTAATCTTCTCTAAAGCAGTAAAGAATTCAGCTTCAGTTTTTGGCACTTGAATTCCTAATTCCTGAAAAGCATCTTTGTTGTAAATGAAGCCGTGAATGACGGAAGCCATAGGAACGCAGAAGGTCACCGAGCCGTCATCGGTGCTCCAACCCGATTTGGCAACGGAACCAAAATTTTTCATACCTTCCAGGTTTTGAACGGGTGCAAGATGACCTGCTTCGTAAAGAGATAAGGAGGCATCAAACGGACGGCAGGTAATCAAATCGCCAGCGGATCCAGCATCCAGTTTGGAGTTCAAAACGGCATTGTATTCAGCAGGTGCTGATGGGGTGAATTTCACCTTAATGCCAGGATGTTTGGCTTCAAATGCAGGGATGATGCTTTGTTGCCAGATCGCCAAATCATCGTTACGCCAACTTTCAATAGTAATTGTGGCATCCTGGGCCAGGGCAACAGCGGAAGCGCTGAACAGGGTGGTGGCCAGTAGCACACCAGTTATCAATTTGGATGTCATTTTGGTTTCTCCTCAGATTTTATTGGTTTAACACTTGATTATGCAGAGCAATTGCCTGCCTTAAATTTTGGTTCGCTTTTTCCAGAGTTTGGCGAGCAGCCTCAAGGCTACCCGCCCCCAGTCCTAGTAGTACAGCAACCTTTACCGACCCTTCGGATTGATTTAAAAGCTCCAATGCCTGTTCGCTAGTACAGTTACAGATATTCGACACAATACCCGCAGCCCGTTGTTTCAACTTCATATTATCTGCAAGCAGGTTAACCATAAAGCCATCGTAGACATGGCCCAGGTGTATTCCCATCAGAGTAGACATCAAATTCAAACAAACTTTTTGAGCACTGCCCGCTCCTAAACGAGTCGAGCCTGCAATCACTTCAGCAGGTGTTGGCAAATAAATAGCCACATCAGACATTTCCAGCAACGGTGTATCCGGTGTATTGCTAATGCCAATTACTCTAACTGGTAACTGGCGTACTGTGTCGATTACGGCTAAAGGATAAGGCGTGGTGCCGCTAGCGGAAATTGCGATCAAACAGTCTTGGGGGGTAATGATGCGGGCATCACGCTCACCAGCGAGCGAGTCATCTTCGGTGCTCCCTGCTAAGTCAGAAAGACTGGCCTGCCCCCCGGCGATGAGAATTTTGATTTTCTGCTGGCTGATACCGAAAGTGCCGGGTAGTTCCAACCCGTCTGCAAGCCCCATTAGTGCCGAGCTTCCCGCGGCTGCATAGACCAATGAGCCATCACTTGCCAGCGACTCTGCCATCAAATTGGCAGCTAAGCTGATCTCAGGCAATGCCGAGCGCACCGCTTGAATGGCATCGAACTGTCCATTCAATAATATATTCAGGATCTCTTCACTTTTGAGGGTATCGATTCCCAACGCTTTTTCATGCTGTTGTTCTGTTTGACTTAATACCATATGCCTCCTTTAGGTGAGAATAATAATACCAAAGCAATACCTTTTGTCTAGTTTTTTATTCATTTTTTGTGATTTTCTTTTGAAATTAGTGAATGATATCCTATTTGGATCGATTTACCTTTACTTAAGTAATACCAATCTGATATTATTTAAACAAATTTAAATGCCAATTAAATACCTTTTGCTAGGCATTTTTTCAAAAAGTCACAAAAAGGTATTCAATTTGCATTTGATTTCTTGAGTTGAGATTTGACTTAGATTGCTTGAAACAACCTATTTTTATCAGGATGAACCCTTATGACGGTTAGTGAGTTTTTTGAGCCTGAAAACTGGCTATCTTCTTCTGGTGGACTACGTTATCTGCAACTTCGTCAGCGCATCAAGGAGGGAATCGAAAATGGTACTTTACCGCCTGAAACGCACCTACCTACGGAACGAGAGATTGCAGCAATCACCGGATTATCGCGAGTTACTGTACGCAAAGCCGTGGGAGCCTTAGTTAGCGAAGGTTTGATTAGACAACGGCGTGGGGCTGGGTCTTTCATCGCACCTAAAATCCACAAGGTTGAACAATCGCTCTCTCATCTGTCTTCTTTCACCGAGGATATGGCTCGTCGAGGTTTTTCAGTGGATTCAAAGTGGTTGGAGCGTGGTTTGTTTTTGCCCACACCCGAAGAAGAGGAGGTATTGAATCTAGAGCCTGGGGATTCCGTGGTGCGTATCGCCCGCTTACGTAGTGCCGACGGGGTCCCGATGGCAATAGAACGAGCTTCCTTGTCCCTAGAAATGGTGCCAAACCCACTAGAAATTGAAGACTCTTTATACCAATACCTCAGTAAAAGAGGCTGCCGGCCAGTACGTGCGGTTCAACGTATTTCAGCCACCAACCTAGATAGCAGTAACAGTGAATTATTACATACAGAGACAGGTAAAGCTGGATTAAAGATTGAGAGGATTTCATACCTGCCAGATGGACAAGTTGTCGAGTTTACTCGCTCGATTTATCGGGGTGATGCTTACGATTTCGTCGCAGAATTGGAAATTAAAAGCCAGTCCCTGCCTGCTCTGCACAATAAAGAATCCACCCCCATAGGAGGTGGTATTGGACTAACCCCGAAAAAGGGATAAAGACTTTGCCAAGGCCAAAAATCTCTTTTCGGTAATTTCAAACACAGAATTCGCGTTTTCAGAGGGACATTCTAGGAGGGACTGCGTGGTTTAAATCCCAACCAGTCTTAGAATTAACGCTGAGCGGAAGGCACAAAGCCGAAGTGCCGCTTATACTCTCGGCTGAACTGCGCTGGGCTTTTATAACCGACCAGATATCCTGCTTCGCTCACGTTTTTACCCTCTTTGAGGAGGGATTGAGCTTTGAGCAATTTCATAGACTTAGCATATTGTAAGGGCGAGACATGCATCAATTGGCTGAACGTTTCATAAAAACTGGTGCGACTCATATTCACTAAG
>JANQJU010000017.1 GCA_028281495.1 SAR324 cluster bacterium | reverse complement strand
CATGCCACTATCCCCCCCATCCATACCATCTAGACTGAGGTCGGACCCTTCGTCTGCAATCCCGAAATCATCACCACTGGCCTCATCGATTCCTCCGAGGTCGAAATCACCTCCTCCTGCGTCCATTCCTCCGAGGTCCAAGTCTCCACCCTCAGCCTCATCGATTCCTCCGAGGTCGAAATCACCTCCTCCTGCGTCCATTCCTCCGAGGTCCAAGTCTCCACCCCCAGCCTCATCGATTCCTCCGAGGTCGAAATCACCTCCTCCTTCGTCCACCCCCCCGAGATCTAGGTCTCCACCCCCGGCCTCATCGATTCCTCCGAGGTCGAAATCATCTCCAGCATCACCTATTCCATTTAGGTCGAGATCCCCTCCAGAATCCCCTCCAAGATCCAGATCTCCAAGATCGAGATCGCCTCCTGAGCCATCGTCACTAAAATCGAATTCGGTACCGGCTGTGTTGTCCTCGCCCAGATCGAGGGTGTCGAGATCTAAGTCCCCTAAGCCGTCTGCGCCTTCATCAAAATCAAACTCATCTGCACTCATGATTCTCTCCTAGAAACCTCATTCCACCTGAAAAAGATGATGTTTTTGACCCACACATGCTAGAATCAGTCCATTTTTTCAAGAGGGATCAAAAAATCAAAAAGGAGCCGAAACGTGGATGATCGCTACCATGAAGAATGGACTCATATCTCCCGTACTATCCGGGAACTGTTTAACTATCATTGTGCTTGGTGTGGCAAAGATTGCCACGATCCAGCCACCTCACATGATGCCCTCCAAGTTCATCATATTGACGAAGACCCTAGCAACAATCGTCCTGAAAATCTCATTCCATTATGTGCTGTCTGTCATTTGCGTATTGAAAAAGAAGCCCGCCTCCACGCACCTTATCACGATCAGCAATTGGAGTTGTTTGCAGGCAATTCGTATCTCAAAGCAATGAATCAAATTCGCGAAGCGGGGTTGCATCGATATGGCAGCTCGCGTCCGCCTTCGGTTGCCCGTCTTTCCCCAGAAGAGTACGAACGATGGGAAATGGAATTCGTCCAAGACTGGGATGATTGATCATTTCCAAGCCATGACGTAGTATCTCAGAGAACGGCACGGCCCCTCATTCCCTGGCACAAAGGAGGTAAATTGTGAATGAATTGTATTCCCCCATCGAAGTGTATCCGTTTCTTCAAGAGTTTTCCTTGCTGAATCAGCCTGAATTGCTGAATCAACATATCACCACGTTGAAAAAGCTATTGCAGGAAACCCAGGAAGATTTTCCGGAAATTGACTCTGAAGACAATCCAGTCCGTTATCTCAACAATCGCGAAAAGATTTTTTGCCAGTGTGCATCGGCTTACTACCAGATACAGACCAAAAAAATCGCAATGGCTAATTTGGAATCTTCCAATTCCTTTGAAATTCTAGCCATGAACACCCAACTCATGGATAGCATTTTTCATGCGGTATACGATTTTTGTTTGGAAGACCTACCTTTGATCAAAGGAATTCAAGTCCATGAAATGTCCAAGGAATGTTCTTACAAGCAGCGTATTTTGCCAGAAAAGCAAGAGAAGTTGGTCCTTTTGGGGCAGCACTTGGCCGATTTGGAAGATCAAGAGACAAACCAAGAAACCGTGCAGATGCGCGAATATTATCGCAGTATCCAGAAAACACTGCTCCAGGAAATTGCCGATCATCAAAGCAAAGTGGCCCATCTTAAAGAACAGTTGGCATTGCTAGAAAACTGGACATTGGACCGACGCCATATCCTAGATTCTTTGGTGATTTTTGCACGAGGTGGCTATGGACGTGGGGAATTGAGCTTCTCGTCGGATTGTGATGTGGGCTATTGCCTCAATACGCAGCGGGTGGATGCTGGAGAAATTGAGCTGCTCAAGCAGTTGATCATTCGCGTAGAACACCTCCTCAATGAAGCTAAAATTTATACATCTCATCAATATTTCGAAATCGATGAAGATCTGTCCCGGTTCACTCAAAAGGATATGTTGCACACCATTCCTTCGATTTTAGAAAGCCGAGTGTTGTTAGGCAGCGCAACCCTTTCAGAACGTCTGAAACAACGTTTTTATGAAATCCTACCGTATGAACCGTATGTTCAAGCCAAGCTGAATGATTATCACATGGCGACCCAACCGGATTTGAATTCAATGAATCTCAAAGAAGATTTTGGCGGACTCCGGTCGCTTCAAATTCCATTGTGGATTGCCTCTAGCACGTTTGGTGTGTTTCCTAGCCAGACAGTGGAACTCCTCGCATTGTTGGTACAAAAGCATGTGCTCACCCCTCGACAGACCTGGCAGCTGTCTCGTGCCTTGGAGTTTTTTTACGACCTTCGCAATTTTGTGGGAGCGGCTAGAAAATTTTATTTTGATGATGAGGTTCGGGATGCAGGCTGCCATGAAAGTGATCTTAAAGAAAACGTCATCAACGATAATCTGGAAAAACTCTATTTGCTCAAGAAAAAACGGTTCAACAACTTTGACGAATTCGACCGCTTTCGTTTGCGTCTGGTAAACGATGTTCAAGAATTGTCTCGGTTGATTTTACGCCGGATGTTGGATCGCAATGTGGTGCGGACCTTTTCTAATTTTCAGGTGACCGTGAACTTGAGAAAGCGGCGCATCATTGAAATTCAAGCCATAGAAGGGTTACCTCAGATCCCACTTTCCTTGATTTTCAATCATCCTGCCACCATTCTGGATTTATTCCTGTATATCGGCAATTCCGATTACGATCTCTCCTTTGAATTGAAAGATGAAATGTCGGCTGTGATCGAGACGCTGACTCCAGAAGTGGTACAAGCCAATCGGATTTTGATTCAAGAACGCTTCACGCAAATCATGCTTGCCCCGTATGTGGCTAAGGCATTGAGCATTATGTTCGAAATCTACGCCCCTACGAGTAGCGACGTGAATACCGATACGCTGATTGGCCGGTTCATTCCAGAACTCAACCATATCCGGTTTTTGCTAAGGAATTTGAGCTATCACCAGTACACAGTGTGCCAGCACACATTGCGAGCTGTCCAGCGTGCCCAAGAAGAGTTGGAATACCTCAAACAGCATTATCCTGAGTTATATCAGTATCTCCAACCTAAACACATTTTGGCACTAAAGTGGGGAGTGTTGTTCCACGATATTGGAAAGATTGATCCCAAAACCAAGCATCAGGTATCAGGAACCTCTATTGCCGTGCAGGCTTTGGAACGGTTGGGGTATGATGATGAGGAATTGTTCGAATTGGTGAGCTTGTTCATTGTACACCATATGACTGTGGTCAAGCTCAGTAAAACCTCAGCCTATTTCGATCAGGCACTGCAAAAGTTTTTTGAGATTGCTGACCGCGATTTGATTCGGATGATCTTGTTGTTTTTAACCAATATATCGGACTACACTGCGGTGAGCGAGACGACTTCCAAGGACACAAAAGACCTTCGCACATTCTTTGAAGAAACGTACCGCGTCTTCTCTGAAGCGCGTTCTTCGGCGGAAACGATCCAGCCAATAGAACTCATCAATATTTATCTGGATAACAAAAAGCGTGACTTGGAAGCAGCCACTCGCATTGACCTGCTCATCAATCACAGCTTGAATACCGACCTCAAAACCACCCTGTTCGATCCACTGGCCGAACTCAATCCTCGTGAACTTGACCGATTGCGTCAGGTAGAAAACGATATTCAGCAGTATTGGCGTTACCTCAAGCTAGGGAGCTTGGACAACAAGGGCATGGATCAATACACTGACAAACTAATCCAAACCATCCGTCAGTATGTGAGCAATACAACGGTGATCAAGCTCACATCAGAATATGATAAGCCGTTCAATTGGTTCTTCACGGCGTTTCCCAATCGCTTTATTTTGAGCCAGCCTCCCAACATGTTGACTCAGAAGTTATTGGAATTCACTCGGTTTGAAAAACGGTCGACAGTCAGTGTGATCACGACTCCACGAGGCCGGGTCAGTGGCTTGATTGTGTATGTGCACGACCATCCACAGATCTTAAGCCGGGTGGCTTACGCGATCAGTCTGAAAAATATCAACATCGAATCCGGTAAGATGAATAAAATGGTCTTTGCCGATGGTCGGGTAGCCTATTGCTATTACTTCCAAGTTTCTCGTTTTGGAAGTGACATTGTTTTTCCTCGTGAGCTGGAACGCACAATTCTAGAAGGTTCGCTTCCAGTCATGCAACCTCCTAATCCTCTCAATTACAATTACAATTCTCGTCTTCGTTTGGAATTTCGGGAAAGCGATAAAAAAGGCTATGAAGTGCTCGAAGAAGGTGGACGCTTTGTGCGCAAAAATCGAGACTACCACTTGGTCAAAATTACAGCCGAAGACGCTCCATTGGTCTATTATAAAATGACAGAAACTTTTGACTGGGTCGGGGTGACCATCCAACAATCCCTTATCAGTACCACCGGTCATCAAGTAGCTGACTACTTCTACGTCACAGCAGACGATTACTACAAATTACGCAATTCCAACTTTGAGGAAATTCTGAAGTTACGCTTTTCCGAATAGCCTCACCTGAATCATGGATGATACGTTTTAACATCCTTCATCGATCAAGCTGAGATGTCTGCTTTCAAGCCTGCTTATCTGCTCCGTGTTTTGTTAGTAACCCAACTCATTTTTTTGGTAGTGATGGGATTGCGGTGGAGTGGACAGCTGCAAGGTGTGGAACTCAGTGCCTATGATCTTATGGTGTACTTGGGGGCATCTAATCCTTCATCGGAGTCTCGCATTGTTTTGGTGTGGGCAACCGATGCCGACCAGCGTCAATGGCGGTGGCCTCTATCTGACAAACAGCTGGTAGAGTTGTTAGAAAGAACTTTGGTCTACCAGCCTCGTGTTCTCGGTTTGGATCTCTATCGCGATCTATCGATTCCAACACCCGAAGGAGAGGATTATTCAAAGCAGCTGAATCGAGTGCTAACAGCAAATCCCAACATTATTGGCATTATGAAGTTCACGGATGACCAAGGGCGTCGGGTGGCTCCTCCCGCTGCACTCGAGGGCAGTTCCCAAGTGGGCTTTAATGATATGATGTTGGATTCAGGAATCATCCGACGAGGGTTGCTGTTTTTGGACGATGGCGAGAGATTTGCTGAATATTTTGGCCTCAAGGTCGCTTTAAAATACCTGGAGCCGTTAGGCATTCATTTGGAAGCAGCAGACCCCAATCAGCCGGAACTCATCCGCTTCGGAAAAACAGTGCTATCTCCTTTAGACAGTCATTTTGGAGGATACGTGGATATAGATGATGCGGGCTATCAATTTCTTTTAGATTTTCCGATGGCTTACGAGCATTTTCCCCATCTCACGATTACGGACCTTCTCACAAAGGAGCTTCCCCCAGAGTTGTTACGAGACCGGATAGTAATCTTTGGAACAAATGCGGAAAGCACTCCCGATTTTCACTACACACCTTTTAGTCGTTGGTCTGAAGCAGACCCACGTGTTCCAGGGCTGGCCATGCACGCTTATGCGGTCGAACAACTATTGAATATGGCTTTGAAGGGGGATACCCCGCGGAATAGCTTATCGGAGTGGATGGAATATGTTTGGATCTGGTTTTGGTCTCTTCTCGGTGGTGTCATTTGTATGGTGTGCCCTAAGTTGTGGCAATTTTCTGTAACTTGGGTTGGGGGCTTCTTGCTGATTGGAAGCATTACTTTTTTGGCATTTGTCAATGGGTGGTGGATCCCTGCGTTTCCTGCGATGCTTGGATGGGGATTGGCAGCCTTGCTTACCGAGCAGTTACTCACCCATGCGATAGCGATGGAAAACTTACAACAGAAATTAAAAGAAGCGCAACAGACAGCTGCTTTGAGCAAAACGTTCCAAAAATTTGTTCCCTATGAGTTTCTCAAGCATCTAGGGAAAGACCATATTACCGATCTGCAACTGGGAGATTGTCGGAAACAAGAGATGACGATTCTGTTTGCTGACATGCGTTCTTTCACCAAGATTTCGGAAAACATGACTCCAGAAGAGACGTTCCGTTTTATCAATACATTCTTGGGGCATGTGGCTCCAGCGATTCAACAACATGAAGGCTTTATCGACAAGTTCATTGGTGATGCCATTATGGCGTTGTTTCATCGATATCCCGATGATGCCCTCCACGCCGGTATTGCGATGTTGCAAAAACTGGAGCTCTTCAATGAGGAGCGGAAAGCCGCCGGGGATGAACCTGTTTCAATGGGCATCGGAATCAATACGGGAACTGTGATATTGGGGACGATTGGTGGGCCGAACAGGATGGAAGGCACGGTGGTGAGTGACGCGGTCAACCTTGCCGCTCGTATGGAAAACATGACGAAGGAATACGGAGCAACCCTGTTGATCAGTGAGCATACATTTTACGGTCTCTACCAACCGCAACAGTTCGCCTGTCGATTGACCGATCGGGTGCAGGTGAAAGGAAAAGCAGAATGGGTCACGATATGGGAAGTGTTGGATGGCAATCCTGTCATAACTCGTCGTGCTAAAGTAGCGACGCTGAAGCCTTTCGAGCAAGCATTATCACTCTATTTTTTAGAAGAGTTTGCCGAGGCCCAATCCCTATTTGAGGCATGTGCGACCGAAAACCCTGACGACAAAGCAGCCCAGTTGTACATCCTGCGTTGTCAACAAGACCGGGAGAGGGTGCAGCGAGAGGAATTTCCTGTCAAACAGATCTGACTTGAATAGAAAATATAGGATTCGATTGTTGTCTAAGTCAAATGAGAAATATTTTTTTCTCATTATGGAAGATTTTAGAATTGGAAAAGCCCGGAAACTTTTAACAGAAGGAGAAAATGACTCCGCACTTCAAAACTTTCAGCCTCATGTTGGGGGTGTTGTTTGCCCTCTCCTATTTTGGAGAATTAAGGGCCGAAAAACCCACAACTGCTGCGCCTGATACGATTAACGATGAAGCAACCAAAAAGAAGCCGACCTTCCGCCCTCCATTTCGTGGCACACCGTCACAAAGGGTAGGGGCGGGTTCTCGTGGATTGAAAATTGAGAAAGCCCCTCGTTTTCTCAGTATCGCCCCTAAGGCCATTGGGCGTACGACATCTCCCCAACCAAAACTGTACTGGTACCTGTCAGAACCTTGGTTGGGGCCAATCCAGTGGACTCTTCAAGAAGCGGAGAGTCGTGAAATTGTGATGACCCAAACGATTCCCTTCAAAAAGGTTGGACTTCGCAAGATCGACCTCCAAGAACGTCAAATTTCGTTGGAGCCTGATTTGGTTTATGAATGGAAGGTTGCGTTTCTCGTTGAGAACAGCAAGGAGGTATTTCAACGGGTTGGAGGGCTGATCCAATATGTTGTCCCAACGGAAAAACTGAATACAGAGTTAAGTAATTTCTCCAGTCCCTCTTATCATTTTTATGTTCAGAATGATTTTTGGCAGGATGCGATGGATCATTTGATTCACGCGTTACGCCAAGATCCAACCAATCGTTCCTTAAAAAAAGATTGGATTTCTCTGATGAGACAAGCCGAGCTTCCCGCGTTTCTTCTTACTGAGAACGATCTGGAATTCTAAAATCCATCTCTCCCTCAGTTTGCACAACGTCAGTCAACTCAAACCTGAGAGGATAAAATGCTTTGGATGGTTTCCGAGGTGTGGGGGCAGACTAGTTGTTCGGCTTGCGATAAAGCGGAACTTGCCTGCCAAGCTTTCAGATCTTCTGTCGTATCCACGTCAATTTCTTCGGGCAAGAGATGGGTGGAGATTGAAGCGGCGTGGCATCGTTCTAGAATAATCTTTCGGTCTTTACCTTGGCTCCAAGGAATACCATCCCGCATCACTCCCAATGGTTTGGTATATCCTACCAAATACATCCCCCCTCCATTATCTGGGCCTATCACCATTTGAACAACCCCTAAGGCGTCCAAAGCTTGTTGAATTCGTTCCACAGTGAGCTGAGGCACATCACTACCCACGAGGACTATCTTTTGATAGCCTCGCTGGGCTTGCATGTCGAAACAGCGTTCCATCATTTCGCCCAAGTCGTGAGCGTCAGTAGGCATCGGCGTGACTTGATTTGGGGATAAGCCGAATTGTTGACGAAACACTTCTTGTTGTGCGGGAGAAGCACCTCCTAATAAAATTTGGAAATCGAAATCGTTTTGTGCACGGAAACGAGGAATGAGATCATTGAGGAAGGATTGGTAGACTGCCAACGCTTGTTCCGGTGTCAAAGGCTGAGGGGAATGGTCGGGGTGGGTCAGGCGGGTTTTGGCATAACCCAGCCGAGGGAATTTTACAAACATGGTCAAGATGGAAGTCTTCATAAAGTCTCGTTTGATCCTTCTTCGGAATACTGTTGGTTGAATTTATCCAGGAAGTCCAGAATTTGGCATTGGGAGCAGCCTTGATCGAAACTTCGGCAAAAGTCTTGATGCATTTGAATCAGGCCCTGTTGAGTGCGGAGAGTTTTTCGTGGCAGACCAGGATTGGGAAAGGCAAACAAGCGTTTTTCCATGAAACGAGTGTGTTGATTGGCTTGTTCGGCGGGCAATACCACAAACAAGCGGTACAGCAACTTTTCAAGAGGGGCCAGACGCTCAGCACAAGAATAATTGAGGAAGAATGGCAGAATCGCATTGGCCCAAATGATCGTTTGGCGATCTTTCCCGACCAGTTGCGACTTTTTGGAACTTTTTCTAGTAGTCCATGAAAGATGCGATTGCCAGATTTCCCCAGCGGGAGTGGCAAATAAGGTGTGCATGCTTTCTCTCGCTTGTTGGCGTAAGGTTTGATCGTGTTCTAGGAGTTTTAAATTCATCAAAAGATTGAGCCACCCTTTGAGCAAGCCATCTGTGCCGATGCGATAGAGGTGATGAAACATACCCAATAAGCGACGTTCCGGTGCATTCTGAGGGCGATAAATTGTGGAAAGTTTTTCAGAAACTTGGAGCTGAGGTGAGACTCGATTCCAAGTGTTTTGCCAGTGGAGGAATTCTTCACGGAGCTCAGGATCTTTTATTTGAGCTGGGTCTTGGGAAAGCAGTCCACATGCCCCCATCCACCGACTCATGATGAGGGTTCGTGCTTTATGGGGAGGTTCACGAAGTGACGGGATTAAGGTGTGGAACGGATACAATTGGGCCAGTTCTTCAAACGGGTAGGCGTAAGCACTGTATCCCAAAGTACGGAAGATCAATTGGAACAGGAGTTCTTCAGGGGCAGTGTGTTCCTCGCGAGCCTTGAGTTGATTTACCTTATGTTGAATTCGGTTTTCGGCAGCGTGTTCCACCAAGCGTTGCAAAGGAGAGGCAGGCCAGTGAGAAACCTTCATACCACACCGTCCGGGCAAGGTATGATATCGTTCCAATAGCTCATCCGCTTCTCCCAAAACAGCCATCATTTTTTGGTTGAGCAATGTTTGTAATTCGAGCTGAGGGATGGAACGACCATCTTCACGATCTATCGTACGCGAAGTATCGCATTCCAAAACAACATGCAGGACCACGGCATTGAAGGCTGGATTGTGCTCATGGCGGTGAGCATACCAACCAGATGACTTGAGGTGGATTTCGACGGCTCCGTAATACTCTGTTTTACCAATCCAAACATGGGCATCCAGGAAATCGGGGCCTGAACTTCTGTTCAGCCACCCAGGAAAGATCACTTTGATATTGTTTCCATCTAAGGTGCGGAGATTTCGTTTGGGAAATACTTGGTGTGCCCAGAGGGCTTGAATCCAGTTTTCCCGTTGCTCGGTGATTTCCTGGATGTAATCAGATTTGGCCATGTGCAGGGAATGGAAACGGTACTTGAGGCGACTAGGATTGCAGAAAGTCCTGACTTTGGGCAAGGCGGATACCAGCGTCCTGCATTTCTTCCAAGGCTTTGTCCACATCTCCGACATTGAGATTCACTCCACGGGTGGCATCAACAATCACGTGGGTTTGGAATCCCAACTGTTGGGCATCCATTGCAGTGGCTTTTACACAATAATCGGTGGCCAATCCAACCACATAGACCTCAGTCACTCTCTCGGCTTTGAGATAATCCCCTAAACCCGTGGAGCTTTTGTGATCATTGTCGAAGAAACCGCTGTAGCTATCCACTTGTGTATCCATCCCTTTTTGAAAGATGCGTTCCACACGGTCCATATTCAATCCAGAGATGAAGTCTGCTCCGGAAGAGTGTTGCACACAATGCACAGGCCATAACACTTGCGAAATGCCATGCAAATCAATCATTTCCCCCGGGTTTTTTTGATGTTCAACAGCAAAGCTTTCGTGGTGTTCGGGATGCCAATCCTGGGTAGCGACTACTTTATCAAAGTGCGATTGCAAGGCATTCACAGTAGGAACGATTTGATCCCCATCGGGAACAGGCAAGGCCCCTGTGGGGGCAAAATCATTTTGGATATCGACCAAAATTAAAGCGTTCATAATTACCTCCTTAGGCGTGGGGTTCTTCACGAGCTTTTAAAGTGAGAAGGGTTTTCAGATCATACAAGGATTTTTCCATGCCCACCGGGTATTGATGAGGGTTTACAAAACGTCGAATACCAGGATGAAATCGACGGAGCTCATTTTGCGCATAGGCCTGAATTTGTGGAAGGGGCGGAGAAGTGTAAACCCGCTGACCCTTGCGAAAAATTGGAACGAGGATTTCTTTATAGGTCATGCGATTGGAGAAATGTCGCTGGCGGGTCATGTCAAAAGGGTCCACCATCACACAGCCCTTAGAAAGGTCGGTATCCACATCATGGATCACATCAGCAATGTTTTCTTGCGGTGTGGAATACCGTCGGATCTGGTGGATTCCCGGTGTGGTGACTTTAACAGCTTGTTCGGAAATCTTGATTTTGTATTCCCAGGGTTGACCGTGACTGCGTAACGCTCCCAATTTATACACACCATTCAATGCGGGTTGATCGTAGGCCGTTACCAATTTGGTGCCCACACCCCACATATCGATTGCGGCATTCTGAGTCTTCAAACTTTCAATAATGGTTTCATCCAAATCATTGCTTGCCACGATTTTTGTTTCAGGAAATCCGCCTTCATCTAATATTTTTCGAGCCTCTACGCTCAGATAGGCCAAATCTCCTGAATCCAAACGAACACCACTGAATTCATGCCCGTGTTGATGCAACCAGCGGCCTACTTCAACAGCTTTTTTCACACCTTCTAAAGTGTCGTAGGTATCCACCAGAAAAATGCAGTTGTTGGGCAATACGTTAGCGTAAGATTGAAAGGCTTCTCGCTCCGAAGGAAAAGCCATGATCCAGCTATGAGCCAACGTGCCACGAACTGGGATACCAAACATTTTCCCGGCAAGCACATTAGAAGTGGCGGAGCATCCTCCAACGTAAGCGGCCCGACTGGCCGTCAACGCACCATCCAAACCTTGTGCACGGCGCAATCCAAACTCCAATACGGGTTGTCCTTCTGCGGCGCTACAAATTCTAGCGGCTTTGGTTGCGACTAAGGTAGGAAAGTTGATGAGGTTGAGGAGTGCCGTTTCTATAATTTGGCATTGCACAATCGGTCCTTGCACTCGAATCATTGGTTCGTGTGGGAAGACCACAGTGCCTTCTGGAACCGCATCCACATCGCATTCAAACTGCATGTCCCGAAGATATTGAAGGAACCCTTTTTCAAACAGAGGACGGCTGTCGTTGCCTTGTAGAGTGGCTAAGTAGGCAATGTCTGAATCATGGAATCCGAAGTTTTCTATGAATTCTATGACCTGAGCTAGTCCACAAGCGATTGTGTACCCGCCTTGGAAGGGGGATTTGCGGAAGTACAAATGGAAGACACTTTCCTTTTGCATTGTTCCCACTTTCCAATACCCATAGGCCATTGTCAGCTGATACAGGTCGGTCAACAGACTCATCGGTTGAGAGTACATGCCCGGTGCTGTGGAATTGCCAAAAACTTTCATAGCCTCCCCCTCTCTTGTTCAGGAATGAAAAGTGAGTTCCATCCAAAGATAATCCCAATTGTTGAACTGGGAGTTCTTTAGTTTCGATAAAAATCAGCAATGGCTTCGACTACATAGGTTTGCATGGCCTCGGTCAGTTCCGGATAGATAGGCAGGGCAAGGACTTCTTGAGCCGCTTTTTCGGATTCAGGAAATGCTCCGTCACGGTAACCCAAGTGGCGAAAACATTGTTGTTGATGAAACGGAACGGGGTAATACACCTTGGTGGCAATTTGACGTTCTTTAAGAAACGCTTGCAGTTCGGATCGCTGAGAGACTCGAATCATATATTGATTGTAAATATGATAGTGCGCGAGGCCTTGGTCCGCATAAACGGCAACAGGCGTTTTGACTTCTGGAACATTTTTTTGCTGGAACAGGGCGGTGTAGCGATTGGCATTCCGCTGGCGAGCCTGATGCCATTGATCCAGATAAGGTAGCTTCACTGAAAGCACAGCAGCCTGAATGGGGTCCAGACGAAAATTGCCTCCGATGATTTCATGAGTGTACTCACTGGCAGCGCCATGAACCCGAAGCAGTCGAAGTTTCTGTGCTAACTCCGAATTCTGGGTCACGATCATTCCTCCATCACCAATGCCACCTAAGTTTTTACTAGGAAAGAAAGAGAAACATCCTATATCCCCCATCGTTCCTACACGTTGAGGGCCTTCGGGGGGGAAATATTCAGTTCCAATGGCTTGTGCAGCATCTTCAATCACGGGGATGCGATATTGGGCTGCGATGTCCAGCAGAGGTGTCAGGTCGGCACTCTGCCCATACAAATGAACAGGCATGATGGCTTTTACGGTTTGACGTTCGGAAACCGGCATGGATTCTAAACAGTGGAGCAAAGCGGGAGGATCCATATTAAACGTGACCGGATCGATATCCACAAAGATGGGCTTGGCATGAAGCCGTGCGATCACCCCTGCCGTTGCAAAGAAGGAAAAATCAGTGGTGATCACTGAATCACCTGGCCCGATATCTAGGCCCATCAAAGACAACAACAAGGCATCGGTTCCAGAAGAAACACCAATGGCATAGGCCGCTCCCGTATAGGAGGCCACTTGATCTTCTAAAGCCTGTATTTTTGGCCCCATGATGTACTGGGTGGAATCGACCACCTCTAAAACGGCTTGAGCGATTTCTTCACGTAGTCCTACCAATTGCGCTTTGAGATCGAGTAATGGCACTGAGTTGACTTGCTCCATATGATTCCTTATTGCTCCACGGATTGTGTTGAGATGAGATTATTCTCCAGCTTGACGTGCCTTTTGAAAATAACTGTCAGCACTCTGATCTTTGAGAATATTTTGAACCTCGTTATAGGATACTTTAGCCCGCGCATGACCTTGCTGGGCGGCTCGTTGATACCATTTCAGTGCAATTTCCATGTCGGGTGCTACACCCGAGCCGAAACGGTAAAGGTTCCCCATGTTGAATTGGGCTTTGGGATGGCCTTGATTGGCAGCTTCCCGATACCAGCGTAAAGCGCGTTGGTAATCTTGCTTCACCCCATGACCAAGCAAATACATATTTCCTAAATTGGTTTGGGCATTGGGTTCACCTCCCAGTGCTGCCTTACGATACCATTTCACAGCTTCTTCATAGTCTTGATCCGTTCCTTCGCCATTTTCATAGATACTGCCCAGATTGGTTTGCGCTTTGGTATCTCCTTGATCCGCCGCCTTACGGTACCATTCAATTGCCTTGGCCAGATCTTTTCGAATCCCGTGGCCTTCATAATACATGAGGGCCAAATTGCTTTGAGCCACGGTACTGCCTCGGTTTGCGGCTGCCTGATAAATCTTGGCAGCTTGTTCTGGGTCTTTCTGTACGCCATATCCCATCAAGTGAAAATGTCCCATCTGAACTTGAGCTTGTAGATCTCCAATGTCAGCCGCTTTTTGGTACCACTTGGCGGCTTCTTGCAAATCGAAAATGCTTCCGTCTTTTCGCGTGTACAATGCTGCGATCTGCTTCATCGCTCTGATATCTCCCCATTCGGCCGCTTCCCGATACCATTGTACCGATTTTTTGTAGTCTACCTCCACTCCCTGATTGATATAACGTTCACTTTGGTATCCGTTTTCGTACAAGGACCCTAGACTGACTGCGATCCTGAGGAACATTTTTTGAGCTTCTGGATGACCCTGTGCTGACGCCTGACTATACCATTTAGCAGACGCTTCGAGGTCTTGGGGACGACCGTATCCCACTTCATAGATATACCCTAAGTTCAGCAAGGCTCCGATCCACGCATCTCTGGCTTGGGCATGGCCTTGTTGTACGGCCTTTTCATACCATTCGACCGCTTTTTCGATGTCCTGCTCGATTTCATATCCTAGCTCATAGAATTCACCCATTCTGTATTGAGCATTGGGATCGCCTTGTTCCGCTTGCTGCTGGAAGACACTTAAAAAGGCATTGGGTTGGGGAGGGTCATTCGCATGGAACAGCTTCATCACAAACTGGCTGTCTGGACGTGGATTCAACGTATCCTGTGTTGGAGAGTAATCCTGGATCTCAACCGTTTTGCCATCCTCTAAAAAATGCATCATTCGCATCCACCCCTGTCCGCCTCGGGGAAGGGATTGATAGCTCATCATCAATTGTTGAACCTGATTGCCTTTGGTCCCGGTGCTGGTCAGACGTTGGGCCGGTGGGCCATGCTCCCCGCTCAGGACCAATACGATGTTGGCATGTTGTGAAACCAATTTATCCCACAACTGTTTCCCATTGTTGTCTCCGCCGAGCGGTTGGTAAGGGGAATTGCTCGAAGTGTAATGTTTTCCTAAGCTATTCAAGTAGGTGTGAGTGAGTACGATCACAGAATGATCGGAGTGTTGAGACACAACCTCGTTGGCCCAACGGACGGCGTCGTCACGAGGGGCATATTCGAGAACCAAGATCATCCATTTGCGACCAGCAGCCTCAAAGAGATGGTATATATTCCGGGCATCGTCTGGAGATTTGTCGTAAACGCCACCAAATGTCGGCCAAGCTTTGAATTCTGCAACTGGAAAATATTTACTGAATAGGCTGTCCCTACTGATTTGAGGATCCATGGTCATGTCACGGCTGCCAGTCGCCAAAGCATAAGGCACCTTACCTTCTAAGAATTGAAAAGCGTTTCGAGCCACATCCCATTCGAATTCCGTGTTGTTTTTAACCAGGTCTCCAAGATGCAAAACATATTTAATGTTTTGTGCTTTGGCATTTTTTGCAATCCACCGCGTTTGGGCATAAAAGGTGTCGGGAAATTGGGTGATGTAATTTTCCGTGTCAGGAAGCAAAACGAGGGTGAAACTCTGGTTTTGAGAGTGGGCAGTTCCTACCAAACCGAAGCTGATGAATAATAGAAGGCATCCAGTCTTTAAAAGGTTGGATTGGAGTTTTTTCAAAATTGATAAAGACATTCTTAAGATATTCATACGGGTACTCATTAAATTATTTTAGAAAGTTATTGTTTTGAAAAATAAAGGTGCATCAATTTCGTTTGAAAAGGCTTCAAAGTCAAAACAATCTCAGGAAGCTCGAATGGATAGAAGTCACGGGCAATCGCCCGATTGTTGGGCCAGTTGATAGTTTTGACAATCACCCAGTTCACACGCTTTCTGCCAATCCCGGCAGGTCAAATCTGGACGTTGAAAGTGCTGCCAGTACAACAATCCACGATTACGATAGGCGGGGGCTGAGTCGGGTTCCAAACGAATCGCTGCGGTGTAGTCTTGCAACGCCAAATCGTAGGCCTGTAGGGCCATGTAATTCAACCCTCGATAGTAATGGGTTTGTGCCGATTCTGGATCCAACTGCAACGCTTTATTGAAATCGGCAATTCCAGCTTGATAACGTTGCAACCGGGAATACAGGACGCCACGGTATCGGTAAGCTTTGACAAAACCGGGGTCGATCCGAAGGGCTTGGCTGTAACTCTTAAGTGCCGCTTCGAATTGCTGAAGTTCTCCCAAAGTGACGGCTTGATTGTGGTAGGCTTCCGCATAGTCTGGTCGCAGCTCCCAAGCACGTCGAAAGTCCTGTAAGGCCGATTCATATTGCTGCAAAGTCAAATAAACCGTGCCTCGGTGATTATAGGCTTCGGCATATTGTGGGTTTTGTTGAAGGGCCTGCTGATAGTCTTGCAGTGCTTGGTCGTATTGTTCCAATTCAGCATGGACGTTGGCTCGATTGTTATAGGCTTCGGGATAGTGTGGTTGTAATTGAATGGCCGTGTCGTAATCGACAAGGGCCTGTTCGTATTGTTTCAGCTTAAAATAAGCTGTGCCTCGATTGTTATAAACAGGAACGTCATCGGGGTCGCGACGCAAAATCTCGCTGTAGTCTTCAATGGCCTTTTCATATTCCCCCAAGTGACTGTAGAGGATACCCCGGTTGTTATATGCTTGTGCCAGCACTGGGTATAACTCTACGGCCTCATCCATATGTTTTAATGCCTGTTGATATTTCTTTTGCTCCAGAAAAATGGTGCCCAAGTTGTAATGGGATAACCAAGATTGTGGATTGTGAACTAAGGTCGCTTTCCATAACGTTTCATGGTTTTGATAGATCAGCGTCTGTTGAAATGTCAGCCCGCCCCACACCAACGCAAATGCTCCAAAACTAGCGATCCTGATTTTGTTTTTGATGTGTACCGAAACCTTCAAAAATCCTATTGCCCGATGCCCTCCTTCCACAGCAAGCAACAAAAGGGGGATGCTGGGAAGATGCACCCAATGGTCCGTGACAAACGAATACTGAAACCACGAATTGTTGAAGAATCCCAACACAGGAAATAACAACACTCCATAAGCACCCAGTCCTAAAAATAACGGGCGTCCCCACGTTCTGTATTTCCACAACGCGATGCCTAAGAGACCTATGATGCTCAGCACAGGCAAGAACATGGAAAAGGTGGTGGTATCGATACTCCACTTGGGATAATTGAAAACCAAAGGGTAAGGAAATGCCAATTTTTGGATGTAAAAAAAAGGCACATGACCTGCGATGATCAAACGTTCTACTACTGTGAAAGGAAACTGGACTTCATTTGCTCCAAAAGAATGGATTTCAAACCACACCCGTGAATACGCTGCGAGTCCGGACAATCCGAAAAATGGCAGTAATGCGCTGATGTCGGAGCGTTTCCATGGTTTCTGCATCCACCAATGGCACAAGAGGAACACCACAGGCAGCATGATGGTGGAAGTTTTGCTCAACAAAGCGCCTCCAAATAAGGAGAAGGTGAGCACATACCAGCCTATCGACGCATTCCTCCTATTTGTTTTTTCAGGGTTTCCTGGACTTCGTGATGTGTCCAAGAATTTCAAGTACCCCCACAAAGCGAGTACAAAAAACAATCCCGACACCATGTTTTTCCGTTCGGAAATCCATGCCACCGATTGAACGTACACTGGATGCACAGCGAACAGCACCGCAACCCACCATGCGCTTCGCGCCACCCACGGTTTCAATAGAAGCCACAAGAGAATAGCTGTCACGCTATGCAGCACGATATTAATGAGATGAGAAATGGAAAGGTTGAGGCCAAACAATTGCCTTTCTATCCAGAAAGTGCTCCGGGTGATCGGAATGTAAGGCCACATGTCGTTATTTTCGAGAGGGTGAAACCAAATACGAAACAAGCCATCAGCTTTCACCATGATGGGATCGTCTACGTAAAAGCGCTTGTCATCCAGAATCACATCAGCCTGCATCGCCGGGTGATACACGAGGCCTGTGAGTAAAATCAGGAAGAGGATGCCCCCCAAGGTTCGAAAAGATTTCATAAGGATAGGTATGAATTACGGGCAGAGTTGTTGGATTCGTGCCGTATGAGCGTGTTGACAGTCGCCCAATGTACAAGCTTGTTGCCAGTCTTGACACGCTTGTTGGGGGCGCTGAAAATGTTGGAGCCACAAATATCCACGATAGACATATGATGGTGTGAATTGGGGCGCATGATGAATGGCTTGGGTGTAACTATTCAAGGCGTCTTGATAGCGCTGCTGTGCAGTCAAAGCGACCGCTTGGTTGTGATGCGCTTCAGCGTAATTTCCCTTCAAATGAAGCGCCATTTGAAAGTCTTCCAATGCTTTCTGAGGTTGTTGGAGCGCTAAAAACAAGGTGCCCCGATAATTATACGCCTGATGCGATTTGGGGTCATTTTGCAAAGCTAACGTGTAGTCATCGAAAGCTTGGACGTATTGTTGTAACTCCATATAAACATTGCCTCGGTTAGTATAGGCTTGCGCGTATTGCGGGTCCAAATGGATCGCAACATCGTAGTCCGCTAAGGCGAGCCAGAATTTTCCCATATTGAAATAAGCGGTGCCCCGGTTGTTGTACACCACAGGATCCTTGAGGTTGGTGCGTAAAATTTGGGTGTAATCCGCAATCGCTTTTTCATAATCTCCCAGATGAATATACACTTTCGCCCGGTTGTTATAAGCGGAATGCGATAACGGGTAAAGTTCAACAGCACGTTGCAAGTGTTCCAGCGATTCCTCAAAGCGGTTTTGATTCATATAAATCGTACCTAAATTGTATTGAGCAACCCATGAGTTCGGGTTCTGATGCAATGTTTGGGTCCACAATGTTTGATGGTTTTCATACATCGGTGTTTGATGAAACGTGAGTATTCCCAAGACTCCAGCAATTCCAGCTAGACTGGGGGCAATCATTCTTTGAGATAAAGCCCCCATCCCCTTTCTTAAGCCGTGGATCAGCAAGACGAGCAGTGGCAGACTAGGCAAATGCAGCCAATGGTCCGTGACAAAGGAATATTGAAACCAAGAGTTGTTGAAGAGGCCTAAGACGGGAAACAACAGCACGCCGTATATGCTCAATCCGATCAATAGTCCCTTGCCCCATGACGGAGCTTTCCACAATAAAATCACCAGTACCAAGGGAATGCTCAGTAACGGAAGATATTGGCTGAGTTGGGAGGCATCAATCGTCCATTTGGGGTAGGTGAAGATGAGAGGATATGGAAAGAAGAATTTCTGGAGATAAAAAAAAGGAACGTGTCCGGCGATGAGAAAGCGTTCTCCCAAATCATAGGGGTACTGGATGGCATTGGCCCCAAACGAATTCGCTTCAAACCACACTCGCGAATAAGCCATACCTCCTGATAAGGCAAAAAAAGGTAAGAAATAGAGGATATCGGAACGTTTCCAGCTAGCATTCCATCCCCAGTGCAATAGGAGAAATACAATTGGTAGCATGATTGTTGACGTTTTGCTGAATAACGCGCCAACGAACATCAAGAGCGTCAGCAAATACCAACGGCCTGCCCGTTTCTGGGTGAAACGACGATAGGCCCACAAGCTGAGCAGAAAAAAGATGCCGGACATGATGTTTTTACGTTCAGCGACCCATGCTACGGATTGCACGTAGACCGGGTGCAGCGCAAAGATAACCGCAGTCCACCAAGCCCATTGCCATCCCCAGTGCTTCAGTAGCCCCCATAATAAAATCGCCATGAGACCATGCAACATCACGTTGATGGCATGTGACATCTGAATATCCAACCCCACGAGCTGACGTTCGATCCAAAACGTTGAGCGAGTGATTGGGATGTACGGCCACATTCCATTGTTTTCGAGTGGACGAAACCAAATCCGAAACAATCCATCGGAAGCTTCCATGACCGGATCTTCCACGTAGAATTTCTCATCATCCAATATCACATCGGCTGAGAATACCGGTAGATAGACGATTGCAGTGAAGAGGAGCAGAAGAAGACTACCTGCGAACAGGTGGAGGAGAGGACGGGACATGAGAGCTTTTTTATAGATCCCTCAGTTACCTTGGCATCATCTGAGGGACGACCAAGTGGTTCAACGTTTCATAGGGCTTTCCTGCTAGGGCCTCTAGCAAGAGGGAAGCCATGATACGGCCTGAATGCTGATGATCTTGATGCCACAGCTGAATCTCTGGGGCCAAGTGTTGCAAAAACTGAGTTGTGACCAAGGCTGCGATGGCCACGTTGCCACCGCCTCGGAGCAGATGGTCTTTGATCGCATTCCGGCAATAGATGGCTTGGGATTCCAAACCACAGATGAATCCATCGGGTGCAGGGTTTTGTGCTAGTGCGTCTTGGAATAAATGCACAATACCGTGTTCTTCCATCATGACCGACGGCTGCTGAATCCACAAATTGGGAGACTCCAACCCAAACTCGCGATATGCCTCCTGATAACCTAACAGGCGATGCATGCTGTAGGTGAACTCCCGTGGAGGCACCAACAGGGCTATGCGTCGTCGACCGGCTTGCAACATATGGGATGTCGCAGCTTTTGCAAAGTAGCGGTTGTCGATATCAAGCCAAGGGTGGCTGGTGGCCAATTCGGTGCGCCCTAAACTAACAAAGGGAATTTGATGTTCTAACAGCCATTTAGCCCGGTCGTCTTGAGGTTGAGTGTGCATGAAAATCACCCCATCAGGATGATGGGCCTCTTGCAGTTTGGGAAGCATGAGGTGAGGCTCTGCGTCCTCGACAACCAAGCTCAAACGATATCCACTACCCTGCAACCCTTCATACAAACCGTCGATCAGAGCCAATATTCCATTGTTGCCCATGATGCTGGTGTACAGCCCATCCTTGGGAATCAGAACGACCAAATTTTGAGTTTGCCCTGTTCGCAATCCCAATCCTACCCATGACCGCACCCATCCCATGCGCTCCGCTGTTTCGAGAATCTTTTGACGCTGTTGTTCTGACACCCCCGGTTTGTTGTTGATGGCAAAGGACACCAATGCTGAAGAACAGCCCACTTCTCTTGCAATGTCGTGGATCGTCACTTTTTTAGCAGAATCTTTTTTCATGAACGGTTCTTAGCACACCAAAGGGTTGTGTAAGGCGATTTTCTCTAAAACGGGGGTGTTATTTGAGCCTACTGGCTGAAAACTTGCCGAGAAAGTCAACCGTTTCCAAGTCGATACTTGATAATTTTATTGTGGGCGTGCTTGCCCTTGCCGAGGAGGACGGATTTGTCCCTGTTGAGCAGGTCGTCGTGGGTCAACATTTGCTTGGTTTCTGGATTGGACTTGTTGGTTTTGTTGATTATTACGAGGACGTTGTGCCTGTGCATCAGGACCCGTTTGGGCTGCCGGATTAGACCGCCTGCGAGGGGGAGGAACGTCGTGTTTGGCTGGAGCACCCGCCTTAGCGTTGTTTTGTTGCTTCAAGTGATCGGCAATCGCAGCCGGAGGCTTCATTCCACGCTTGGATTTATCTGATTTTTTATCGGAATCCCCACGAATCAATTCTTGGTACTTGTTGTACATCCGGTTCGCCTCTTCCGACTTGCTCATGTGGTTGTACGCGAGGGCCATGTTGTAATAAGGATCTGCCATTTTGGGGTCGATTTTCGTGCTGGCCGTGAAGGCTTCGACCGAGCCTTCGTAGTTGCCGATATGATAATAGGACAGTCCAAGGTTGTAATGAAATTCAGGACGCTTGGGGTCCAATTCAATCGCCTTGCGAAAGTTATTCACCGCATCACCATAAGCCATGGATTGGAAAGCGGTGTTTCCTTGATTGAAGTAATGTAAGGCTGATAATTTTTCTTGTTGCTTGGCTGGTTTCTTCTTGGAAGAACAAGCTCCCACCGATACTACGGTCAGGGCCAGCAACAGAGTCCATATCAACGACATAGGGTGCATTCGTTTCGGAACGGAACACAACATAGTGAGACCTCCTTGAGGAATTTAGATGAGCATGTGTTAAGATAAATGAACGAAATGCACGATCCGTACTCAAAATGCATAGAAACGGAATCCGATTTGCTTGAACTCAGGAAAACGCCTCTGAAAAGCGGGCGGTGTCTCTCCCCACTTCATCAAAAAAGGAAAGGCTTATGAAACCGAGGATGTATTTGCTTTGGATATTCGTTGCCCTGTTAGGGGCAAATCTGATCGCGGGAACCGAGGCTTGGGCACAATCTGCCACGGTCTTTGCCGAGGAAGAAGAAACGGAAGAAGAGAAACAACGTCGTCAACTCTTAAGAGAAATGGAGAACTATCTCCAGGTAGCGACCGATGCCGGGTTCACCGAAGACGAATTGAAGGAAATCACCATCGAACGCGATGGCGAAACCATTTATGTCTGGGACTTTGTGGAACGCGAACGCCAGCGGATTCAAAAAATTATTGAAGCCCGCGATGAAGCCCGGAAAAAGCGATATATTACCGTTAAAGATATCACCGAAGACCTGATGGAAACGGAGTCGAGAGAGCTGAGCCGATTGCGTGACAACCTCATTTTTAGTGGTGAAGAGGAGAAACGGTAATGAACATAAAATTTTGCGAGAAATATACTGACACAGAGGAAGCGCGATGAACAAAATGATTTATGTTGGAGGAACGGCGAAAGGAGTCGGAAAAACCTTTGTTGCATTGGGACTCATCCACAATCTGATAAAACACAGGCAGGTGGGAGCATGGAAACCCGTGGATGTGGGGCACATTGTTTACAATGCTGCTGATGTCCCGACAGATGGAGAGCGTCTGCACGAAACGGCCCAGATGGCCGAACACGCCAACCTCTGCAATCCTTATTTGTTCAATGAAGATTTCCCCTCTGTCTTTGCTGCTTTGCGAGATGGTGTGAAAGTGGAAACCAAAGTGCTAAGGCAATACTGGAGCCTTTTGAGCCAGCGCTTTGAATGGGTAGTGACTGAAGGGGCCCGGGGGCTTTTTTCTCCGCTCACTGAAACAGACACGGAAATGGACCTCCTATGTGCCTGGAAGCCCAAGTTGATTTGGGTGACTGCGATTGGCTCTCGTGAATTTCACGACACGTTGGTTCAAGTGAAAGCGCTGCAACATGCCAAGGTTCCCTTGGTGGGAATCTTGCTCACCAACGCCCACAATGCCAAGGATGCCAACCTGATGCATTATCAATGGGTGCACCTAGAAGAACAGCTTTCGATACGGGTGCTGGGTTTGTTACCATTCCTGAAAAGCGGTCTTGACGACCCAGCTGCTATCGGCGCTTTGATGCATGAAAATATGGACGCAAACTATTTGAATTTGTTGACCGAAGAACCCTAGATCCAAGGAGCTTGTATGAAAATCATCGCAGTGGCAGGGGGACATGCCTCCGGGAAATCCTTGTTTGCTCGGTATCTGGTGGAACGGTTATCATCGGCTTCGCTCATGCCATTGGGGAACTATTATTTAGAAAAATCACCCCAAGTTTCCATTGAGCAGCACAATTTTTCGGTACCCAATGCCTTCGATTTCAAAACTTTCCACAAAGATCTGGAAGAACTGCGGGCCGGATTGCCAGTGCAGATGCCTCAGTACGAGCTACGTACTGGGCGTCGCACTGCAAAAGTTCGACTTGGACCTGCTGACTATTTGATCCTTGAAGGACTGTATGCCTTGATGACGAGTAGTATCCGATCAATTTTGTCGTATTCTTTTTTCCTCGAAAGTGATCCTGATATCACACTCAGTCGCTATATCTTAAGGGATTATCAGGAACATGGGTTGCCACCCGATTATAGCATTCAGCAATATTTCACCTATGCCCGCCCCGCCTATCTTGCGTATATTTTGCCTACCCGCCAGCACGCTCAATATGTGCTGAACAACGATTTCAGCACACGCTTGGACGCCTTCCTGGATGAGTTTTTAGGGAAGTACCAGCTTTAACCAAAACAGGTATCCCACTTGTGAAGTTTAGTACGATGGTGCAGTACAACCGTCTGCTGGATTGTAGGTGTCCCAAAGGTCCTGAAGTTCAGCCAACAGTTCGTCGTATTTGGTCTTGTTGTCCCCAGTGGACGTATCCAGGGCATTTGCCTCTTCTAGGTCACTGGTTTCATACAATTCGGTGGTTGTGGTGGAGTCTTCGATATAGATCAGTTTGTGATCGTTGTCGCGAATGGCTGCTTGAAATTGAGTGCCGGTCAAGTCGCTACATCGATCGGTGTAAACATAGTCCCGTTTTGTTCCTGCCGTCGCATTTTCTAGATAGGGTATTAAAGGGACGGAATCCAACCCATCAGCGGAAGTTTCGCCTGCAATTTTAATCACAGTGTCAAAAATATCCACGGTGTGAACCAATCCAGCCTCATCACGCCCCGGGGAAACGATACGGCCTAGACCACTTGAAAGAGGGGCTTCCGTGCCATGTTCATAGTGATAGCCGTCGGAAACGATAAATGGCACGCGAATACCTCCTTCATAAACATTCCCTTTGAAACTGCTCTTGAGTGAGTCTGCGAAGGGAGAAAGGTTGGTATTGCCTTCGGTCCCGTTGTCGCCAATAAAGATAACCGTGGTGTCCTCCAGGACTCCTTTGAGGTTAACCAGCAACCAACCAATGTGACGGTCCATACATTCGATCATCCGAAAGACTTTTTGGGTATCTGTCATGTCTTCATCGACATCTGCATCAGGAACCACTCCATCACAGGTCACGGTTGGTAAATGGAGCGGAGTGTGTGGGGCATTGAATGCCACAATTGCGAACCAATTGCCGGTTTGGGTGTCGATCCAATTGAAAGCGTCTCGGACGTTAGCTCGGGTGGGATATTCCGTCGCTGTTGCTGCGGATCCATTTTCAAATTTTGTCCAGCTTGCGTATGAAGTGACCCCTCCTCCGAGAATGCCCTGATGGATGTCGAATCCTTGATTTTGAGGGCCATTTGTATTGGGTGGGGAAGTCGTTTCTTCACCATCTCCCAAATGCCACTTCCCAAACAAACCGGATTTGTACGTCGTGGTTGAGTTCAGCAGTTCGGGAAGCGTATCTTGAGCGAGGGGTAAATCCGGATCTGCGGCATCGGTGACTCCTGTCCGGAACGAATGCTGCCCGGTTAAAAATCCTGCACGAGTGGGTGAGCATACAGGATTAGACCAGGCGTTTGTGAAAGTGATTCCACTATCCGCAAGTTTCCTAATATTGGTGGTAGCTGGCAGATTCTCGAAGGCATTCCCCGTGATACTGGTGTATTGCCGTGATAAATCGATTCCCATGTCATCGGCAATCAGGAGCAGGACATTCCGTTTGCCCGCTGTGGGACCTTGCGCAAAAAGAAGTGGGCAGAAGACTCCGATGAATAGTAAGTTGAGTAGCAAGTGTTTGATTTTCATAGTCGACCTCCCTTGTAGTGATGGCAGACGCAACAATCGTTTCCCAAACCTTTCGATTTGAAACGGATGCCTCCCAAATAATGTTAGAAATGGCCTGAAAACTTAATTCCATGTTAATTTTTGATGGAATTAAGCAGCCTTACCATAAATAAACGTTGCCTCCAAGCATGTCTTGGAAAAGCTGTGAAGGCAAAAGGGGGGGAGCTATCACAGAAAAAACTGTGGAGAGGTTGAGGGGGCAGGGCAGATTACGCCAATTGGTAGACCACGAGAGCTTTCTCGCGGCCTTTGACCTGAACATCATCGAATCGATTGAGAGGAGTGTGTGCTTCCTCCAACTCCCGGTAAACCGATTCGGAGACCAGCAATTGGGCTTGATAGGCTTTGTTGAGTTGTTCTAGCCGCGATGCCAAGTTGACCACATCCCCGATCACTGTGAATTCTTTACGGAACGATGAGCCGACATTGCCCGTGAGTGCTTCTCCGGAGTGGAGTCCGATGCCGATTCGTGTGGGTGGGATTTCTTGAAGCTTAGTAGCTTGCTGAGCGTATTGAACAATCTCCAATGCGGCTTTCACCGCGGCTTGACTGGGATTTTTCTCGGAAAAGGGGGGGCCAAATACCGCCATGAAACCGTCGCCTAAGAACTTGTTGATGATGCCCTCATGTTGATTGATGATCTGAATCATCCGTTCAAACACTTGATTGAGATATTGGACCGTTTGTTCGGGAGATTGCCTTTCCGCGATGCTGGTGAATCCTCGGATATCGAGAAACATCACACAGACATGACGCAATTGGCCATCGCCTCCGTTTTCGCTCAATAGAGTCCGCACCACACGAGGGGATACATGTTGGCCAAATAGCTCTAAGATACTCTGTTTTTCCGCATGCGATTGAAACGATTGCATGAGAAACTTCTTGATTTCGCGTGCTACAAATCCCGCGGAAAGGCCTGTGAGAAAAAGCGTCATGGCTTTCACGACACCTTGAACGGGTTCGCCTAAGAATGGGTAATCGGCTGTTGATGTGATCGGAAGAATGAAAAAATGAGAAAGTACTAAATAATTCAGTGCTGCCAACGTTCCGGTGTACAAACACAATCGAAAATCTAAGCGTAAGGCGGATAGGACAATAAAAAGACCGTACACCAAGATCGGGGGGCCTGATAAAACTTCGATGGGGGGAATCCCTTCGGAAATGATAAGGATCCCGACAGAGGGTAACGTCATTTCGATGCAAGCCGTCACATAAGGAAACACCGCCAAAGATCGGTCGTGTAGTATGTTCCGGCGAAGCACCATCCAGACGAGACATTCAAATGCAATCCCAGCAATAAAAATCAAAATCAGCCAATCTGCCACCGAAAGCCCCCACCGCATCTCAAAAAATCCGGGTGGAAACCATTCCGTGAGTCGCAACACAACAAACTGCACAAACACGCACAGCAAACACACAAGAAAAACCAGAGACCGTAATTGCTCGCTCTGCAGAATTTTCTGTGATAGCTCGGCTTGAAATTGGGTGCTGTCGATTAAAGGTTTCTCGCTCATGCTTCCTCTCTATTGGCCTGGTTTATCTCTGTTGGCCTAGTTTAAGAATGGTCGATGTCTTTGCAACCCTCTCGCACGGATGTTGTCGGCTAGTGTAAATCCATGATGCAATGTTTTATTTGAGTCATAAACAAGCCATTTCTTTAACTTGGCAACTTGTTTCTAATCCAAGTTTGCAAGCGTCGATCACGTCTTGACACATGGCTCCTTGATTTTCTTTTTGAAAGTAAGCGTAGGCACGTCCGAACAACGACGGAGCAAAATCAGGATATTCCTCTAAAAATTTATTGTAATCGTTGATGGCCCAATCGGGTTTTTGGATCGTGTTCCAAAATTGAGCACGGCTATAGAGATACCAGGGGAGTTCCTCAGATCGTACGGCTTGATTAAATTCGATCTGGGCTTCTTTATGTTGCCCGGCAAGCTGAAGCGAGTAGCCTCGTGGTATTGCAAAGCTGATGTCTAACCGAAAATCTTTGTTTCGCATTGCGAGATAATCATCGGCAGCTTTTTTGTACTGACCCAGCTTGTGGTAGACTCTCGCGCGCACATAGAGGAATCGTTTGCCTTTGGGCAAATTAATTGCGGTTGTATAGTCCTCTACAGCCTCTTGGTACTTCCCAACAGCTTCATAAAACAGTCCTCGCTTCCAGAAGTGCCAAGTCCCTGCTGATGGTTGTTCCGTAGCAATTGTGTAATAGCGCTCGGCGAGCTCATATTGTTTGGCCCCTTGATAGGCTTTGGCAAGATCAAGGAAGGGCTTGTTTTCAGTTCGAGTTTCAACTTGTTCGTGGAAAGACTCGATGAGTGCTGCAAAGCCGGACATATCGGGTTTACTGATGCTGTCAGCGGTGGGTAAATGTTCTTTAAAGTGTTCAACTATAGGGTCGGAAGCAGTCGCAATATCTGCTCCGTCGATAACATAGCGAAAAAAGCTGCGATACATGTTGGCAGTGCTGTTGGCAAATAAACGTGTCAAAGTATCTTTTTGATTTGGGACGGGTCCCTCCATTGATAGGGACGTTTCCTCAGATTCTGAAGTTTGACGTATGCATGAGGCCGTACACACGACCACTCCCACGGTAAGCAAAAAACAACAAAGTGGTATTCGCATATGTTATCTCCTTAATCGCAAATGCAGGGGAACACAGGCCTCCACGTTCCAAAGCGTATTGGGATAAATCGACGTGGTAGAGTCAATAGTGACCGATCTGGATCATTATGAGGAGCTATGTACGCATTAACAAATGTTGAGATGTTTACGGGTGATGCCGTCTTTTATGATCGAGCGATTCTTGTTGAACGCGATACCATTTCATCAATTGTTCCACAGGATCAAGTGCCAGAGCAGGTCGAAGTGATCGATTTGAAGAGACGGTCCATAGCTCCAGGGTTTATTGATATTCAGGTGAATGGCGGTGCAGATAAACTGTTCAACGAGAATCCTACGGTGGAAACAATTGCAGCCATCACAAAAGCACATCGCAGGTATGGAACCACCAACTGCTTGCCCACCTACATCAGCGGTCCAAAAGCAGGGATGGTGAAAGCAATGGAAGCCGTGCAAGCTTGTGTAGAACAAGGGTTATTTGGAGTTTTGGGGATTCATTTGGAAGGTCCGTTCTTGAATCCAAAAAAGGTAGGTGCCCATGACAGAAATTTCATTTGCCCCATGCAAGAAGACGATATGGCATTGGTATCCCCGGTGTCGGGTGGAAAAACGCTATTGACCCTTGCCCCAGAGAGAGTAACCCATGAGTGGATTCGACAAATGAGTCAAAAAGGCGTCATCGTATCGGCAGGCCACACGATGGCAAGTGTTCAAACCATGCAGAAATCGATAGATTCAGGAGTGACGGGAGTGACCCATCTGTTCAATGCAATGAGTCCCTTGAACAGTCGGGAACCGGGGGTTGTCGGAGCCGCACTATGTGATGACCGAGTCTGGTGCAGTGTGATTGTGGATGGACACCATGTCGATTACACGACTCTCCAAGTGGCTTGGAAAGCGAAAGGTCCCCGTAAAATGATACTCATCACGGATGCAGTGTCACCGGTCGGGGGGATCTCCGATTCCTTCAAAATTGGAGAAAATGTAATCCAAGTGAAAGAAGGAAAGTGTTTAACTGAACAAGGGGTGCTCGCTGGTTCCATGCTCGACATGGCTCCCGCAGTACGTAACTGTATCCAACATCTTGGCATTCCCAAAAACGAAGCATTACGAATGGCTTCGACCTATCCTGCCGAGTTTTTAGGAGTGTCAGATCGATACGGTTATCTGAAGAAAAATTACAAAGCCAACATGGTAGTTTTCAACAACTTGCTCCAAGTAGAAGCCGTTATTGTGGATGGCAAATGGGAAGAGGTGGTGGAGTGAAAAGGCCCCCTCTTTGAGGAACCCTATTTTAAGCCAAAGCACAGATCGTTAAAGCTTCTGTACTTTAGCTCCATTGCCCCCTTTTATTGTTGCTGTAAAAAATTTTGAATGGCTTTTGTCATCTCTCGAAACTGAGGGTTGTAAGTCAATCTTTGTATAGGAAGGTATTGTGTTTCTTCGGTGCTGCCCACTTCGCCTTTCCAATTGGTTTCTCGTTTCATGCAGAGTTTCGCTTCTTCCTGAGGAACTAAACCGATATGGAGTCCACATTCTTTGTGGCTGCCTGCTTTACCGAAAACTGGGTTATCGGGAGCATAGGGCATGGCTATGTGGGAGTAGTTGAGAATTTTTTGGTCCGGCAAAAATGCCTCAATAACTTGGATTCGTGGATCCTCTAAGGAGGTTTCGGTTTGTCCGTAAACCCAGGTGCGGTTTTGAGAAGAGGTCAGCGATTTAGTGAAAATCTCCAAAACGTCTTCGGCATCGATAACTAGATCGGTTGCACTCAATAAAAGGAACACTGGGCGCGAAAAAGGAGATTGCCCTAGCTTGGATTGAACTTGTCGGGAAAGTAAATACGTTTGCGCAATGGCATCAGTTGGCATGGATTGATAGCGCACCGGAATGAGATGAGGGTCCACATCGACCCAATTGGAGAAATAGCGATACCATAACGACTGTGAGGCCAACCAGGAATAGGCCACTTCGAGTGCAGGTGCGATTAAGATCACCCCTTTGATGTCAGGATCGTTAAGGGCTGCATTGAGGGCTAGCGTTCCCCCTAAAGAGTAACCCAACACATAGATATCATTAGCGTCTTTTTTGAGGCTCCGGATGCCAAAAGCAACGGAGTCGATCCATTGTTGGCGTTCAATACCAATCAAGTCGGCAGGCCGAGTGCCGTGTCCTGGGAGGAGGATTCCTCGGACCAAAAAGCAGTGGTTTTGCAAAGCACGGCCAATGTCTTGGAGAGCATAAGCGGTATCGAGTAAGCCGTGTATGAGCAAAACTCCCTTCACTTCAGAATCCGAGCAAGTGTCAGCGGGAAGGTATTCGAACGGAGCCACCCAATCGAGTTCGCTGGTTTGATAAGATGGGTCGAAAAACACACGATGCTGCTTCAACTCCTGACGAACATGCTGGATATAATCAGAAAAATTGTCGGATTGACGGAAGTCGAACGGGCGATCAGGAGATACCTGATAATAAGGTTCTTGAGGAGCGCTCAGGCAACCAACGATGGCCGAAATACAAATCGTGTATAAGATCAATATCCAATGGTGTTTTATTATTAATTTCATGTGCAAATCATTACTTTGCCTTGGGGGCGGTTATTCTGAAAATGGAGCAGTGCTTCCTTGGCTTGTTCGAGTGGAAAGGTCTTTTTTTGTGCTTGAGCACTTGAATTGCTTTCACGTGAACTTCTCCATTTGATGTTTCTTTGGGGATTTTTGAATGTCGAGCGTGTTGAAAATGTTGAGTGTGTTGAAAATGTTGAGTTGATAGGAATGGTTTGTGTGGTTTGCTCTTTCGAACAACCAGGACTGTCAAAAATTTATCTGGGCTATTACTATTAATCAAATGAGTAATAATCATCATATAATGTATAATTTTAATAGTATGAGCTGAGAACATGAGAGAAATAAATCTCAAACAAATCGATCTGAATTTATTGGTCGTTTTGGATGTTTTATTGGAAGAGCGCAATGTGACACGAGCCGCACAACGAATGGGGCGAACGCAATCTGCAACCAGCCATGCATTGTCCCGGCTTAGAGAATTGTTCGATGATCCGTTGTTGGTACGTGATGGATGGGGGATGAAAACCACGCTGTGCGCCGAACAACTGCGAAGCAATCTCCGGAGAGTTTTGGGGGAAGTGCAGGGTTTGTTTGTGGAATCCGAAACGTTTGATCCACAGACTGCCACTCGGAATTTTGTTTTGGCGGTTCCGGATTTGTTGGGTGCGCTGTTGCCGGTATTATTCAATTGGAAAACCAACACGGCATGCAATGGTTTCTTCAACTGATTTTAAAAACCTTAGCTTTGTCACATCCTGCTCCGCATCGGAATCACAGCCCCCCTATTGTTTGATGTTCTCCCTGTAACTCATCGCTTACCCAACAATTCGAGGTGTACGACACTCGGATCAAACTGAAACACATCGACCTCATCAAAATACCCACACAAAAAATCACCCTGCATCTTGGGCTGCTCGTTCATACAACCTCCCAGCTTGGCCGGGGTATCCGGCTTGTTCAAGAAGTTCGGCGGCTCGTATCAAGTCTCCGGACAGTTCCGCTTTTTGAGCGCGTTCCAGAAGGCGCACCCGTTTAGATCGGTTGAGCGGTTTGGTTTCGGAGGGGGAAAGCGGGGCTTGTTGTGCTTCGGTTTTACGGAGTTCACTAGAAAGACGAGTTAAAAGCTGTTCTCCTACTTCCGAAAGACCAGTTTGGATCGTAGGGGGGGCTCCTACCCACAACGTCCATGCAGGGACCAGTTGTTGGATCGGAAACCGATAGGCTGCGTTGCGAATGACAACAACCGTAGACGCTTCATCCAAACGAAAACAGTGGTGACGAGCGCTCTCTGGGAGTGGAGGAGCGAAGTCCGTACCGAGTTCTCGATACAAACCACCGGGACCTATCCAGACCAATGGAATACCAAAAGGCACCGATTGCGCCAGCCCCCCAGGTGCAGTAATGAGGTGCCGTCCGGGGCCCAAAATCAAAAAAGTCTGTTCTCCCAAAGGACGCCCCATGAGAAAGCGCCGGAGCCATTCCAGTTCTTGATCGTCCAGCAACACAGCGTCGACTCGCTGATGTCGCGAAGGACGATGGACCAAACGCACAGGGAGGTGTTGAGAGGAAGAGGTTTGTGGAATGTTGGGAACACTGAGGATAGGCAAATCTGGAGCGTCTAATAAGGAATCTCCTGAGATCGCGGCTCCAATGGTTTGTATATGCCAGGTGCCTATACCGGCACCCCCTAAAACCCAAATTTCTTCGACAGGCACCAGATTCCGAATCATAACGGGTGGCAGAGGTAAAGTGTACCGGACGTCCACTAGCAGGGTGCCTTTATGCCCTTCCCATGGGATTCCTACCAATGTGTAAGGTAATTGGGTGAAGCCCTGTACCAAAGCGGCCGGAATTCTGTGATTGGCAGGAGCTTGGATACGCAAACGTAAAACTTCACGTTGGGGATCCGATTGGTCTAAAGGACGTTGTTGAGACGGGAAAAGGGTCACCTGCAACCCGACATTGATAGCCCGTCGCAGCACCCAGCGTCCAAGGGAACTGGGGGTGATGATGTCCAGTAAAGATGCCTCCGTATAACGGCTTGGATGGAGTGGAACATTGACTAGTAGCTGGGGTACCCCTACCTCGGGCCAATTCGAAATCTCAATAGTTTCGGTCGATTCCTCAGGGAGTGGCATCTCTCCTGAAAGGGGGACGACAGCCCATTGCTTTCCATGTTTGACGAACGGACGACCTCCGGCGGCCCATATCAAAGATGTGAGTTGTTCATGATCAACCGTGATTTCAATCCACCACCAACCTTGGATCGCATGTCGGCGCATGGTCAGGTTCTCAAATGTGCCTGTGCTCCAAGTGGTACCTAAAAAAGCCAACACGCCGTTCGCATTCCTAAATCTGGCTCCAGTGGTTGCTGCTTCTGATAGCGATTGGTTATTTTGTGTCATGATGTCTCTTGTGGAGGAACCTCAAAGGATGAGGAGCTTGTTCCTAGTGCATGATCATTTTAATGTGGCATACAAGTTATGTACTGCCTCATGGTCCATCTTTTGTTGTACTTCTCATTTTAGTCAAGCAGAGCTTATTATTGTGGATAAACTTTGCTTGCCGAACATCTAACATTTGGAGTCTTTATGTCCTCAACATGGAAACGCTATCATGATGATTTAGATCTATGGGTTGCCGATTATCAAACACCGATGATGCCCTCTCGTTCAGTTGCAGTGAAGCTGCGCAGTGGAGGTTTTTTGATTTATAGCCCAGGGGCGGGTTTGGTTCCGTCGGCTCAAACGGAACTATTTTCAGAAGGCAAGCCAGAAGTGTTGTTGGTTCCCAGTTCATTTCATCATTTGGGGCTCGCCCATTGGAAAGAACATTTTCCAGAAGTTTCTATCCTGGCTTCTCAAACCGCAGTTTCTCGTGTGACCCGGCTTTCCAAACAGCCCGTACAACCTTTGGGGGATTTGGCTTCTCAGTTTCCTGAAAGTATCCGCTTGCGCGAAAGCGAAGGAACACGAATCGGTGAGACTTGGCTGCAAATCGAAAGCCCCATTGGAAAGATTTGGGTCACCTGCGACGCATTTTTCAACTTTTCACGGCTGCCCAATGCCTTGTTGCCGCGAACTTTTATGACGTTGATGCAATCGGCTCCAGGAGTCGCGATCAGCTCACTCTTTATCTGGGGAGGGTTGAGTGATCGGAAACGCTATCGCAGTTGGTTTCTTCGGCAGTTGGAAGAATTTCCGCCGGATGTTGCGATCCCGTCTCACGGGAAAGTTTTGGAAGGGGAGGATGTCGCGGGACAACTCCGGTCCGTGGCGGAACGCCGATTGTAAAATCTCGCGGCGTGTGAGGGTTAAGACCTATCGGGTATTCCGGTAGCATCTCCCCATATATCAAAAGACCAGCGTTCCCACTGTTCATGAGCTGCGGGCAGATCAGCGCGAACCCCCACTGCGTGCAAGCTGGTTATCAAGTCAGGTCGGTTCAGAGCATCCGCCACACGCAAGGCCCAATTGTGTAATCGTTGCCGTTGGAAATCCGGGGGAAGCGTTACGAGTTGCTCAATGGTCCGGTGCAGCCGCTGGGCGGCCTGCATCTGATGAGCGGGAACAGCACCGCATCGGGCCAAGATCAGATTGACAGACAGTTGGTCTGTTTCAGTTTGAGGAATGAATTGCTGTAACGTCGCTTCGGCTCGCACAAATTGTCCGGCATGATCGGCCCACACCCAAGCAGCCTGGAGCACTTGATGTGCTTTGAGTAGGCTCTTTGCTGCGTCATCTGGCTTTTGGCATTCGAGATAACATCGAGCCGCATTTTGCCATTCTTCCGCACGGGCGTAACACATTGCCGCGTCTTCCCAGCGTCCTTGTTGTTCGTGGTAGGGACCAGCGTGGTGATCGTCTCCGAGATCCTCAAACATACGACAGGCATCGTCGGGCCACCCGGCCATGGCATAACACCGAGCGGCTCGTTGTTGCAGTTCCGGTTTAGTCAAGGAGGTTCGTACACGATTCCGTCGGATCGGTGTTTTGTGATGCACTAAATCTTGTAGCCATTTCCCTACTTTGCGAGGAATTTTTTTAATACCGCTCATAGAAGGTTTCTTGACCTCGGTCGAGGAGGTTGAGGATTATTTATCGGGTCAAACTGAATTCAATTTCGACCACATCTCCTTCTTCTTGACAGTGGACATGGCTAGCTCCATTGCGTTTTGCATAGGCAAGTATGGCATCCCGGTATGCCTGGGCTAACACTTGGTGGAAGGCCTGACGGCAACGCAATCCCACGGTTTCCAAATGCTGTTGTGCGTTTTCCGCAAGTTCAGTTTGGCGTTGTTGAACCGCTTGTTGCAAGCGTGCTTCAGCTTGTCGTCGAGCATTGGCTTCGATGCCTACCGAAGCCGCTTGTTCCGCTTCTTGTTGGATTTGTGCGAGTCTCATTTGGGCATGTTGTTCCGCTTTTGTCTGGGCCGCTGTTTGGGCTTCACGTTCGCCGACTTCGCGGGTACGGCCGGCATAACCATCGTCATAGTAACGGCCTTCACCTTCGGCCGTGATTTCTTCGGCAACTTGTCCTTCGAGGACCTCGGAGGCTTCACCTTCGGCTTGAACTTCGTCTTCCAGCACAGCAACGATTTCTAGGGCACGGTCATCTGGGAGATAAATCACATAGCCACCTTCTACATTGTATCGATAGCCTTCTTCGGTTTCCTGCCAACCCGATTCTTTTGCACTGAGGACGGCCTCCAAGGCCATGAGGGCAGGCCCCCCCAAACTGGTATCTAATGCTTGACGAACACGGGCTTCGCCAATGACTCGTTCTTGGAGTCCCACAGACCGGGAAACTTCTTGTTGCCAAGCTTCATTGAGTTGTCGGGTTGCGGTCACCCGGATGCGTCTAGGATTACACATAAGCCCCTTCCATTTGTTCGAGTCCATGTTGAATCGCCTCTTCGATTTTTTTACGGGCGTCCTGTTCTTTGGGATGTGCACTGATCACTTCGTGGCGCAGTTTGTTGAGAGCCATCAGGTGCGCACCTAAGGCTGCTTCTGTATGCACAATCGGTGATTGAGCTTCCAATGCTTCGAGATCCAAGAGAATGTCGCTGACGGGGCGTTTCGGATTCCATATTTCCTCTCCCGCTTCGGCGAGATGGGCTTGCACTACAGTGCGCATGACCTCCGCTTCTTCAGGGCGATCCCATAGATGCATGAGCGGCCAGAGATCAGGAATTTGCACGGCTTCTTCTTCACGTAAAAGAGCAGCACCCGCAACCAGCTTCAACCCCTTGACCACTCGACGATCAGAAAGTTCAACCCCTTCTGCCCGAAGTTCTTGGATCAGTTGCACATATTGTGGCTGGATGCCGCTTAAATCCACTTCCAATAAACGGCCGTGTAAGGCCAAGACATCTTCACTTTTCACAGTTGGTAAGGCTTCATTGAGCGGTTTGCCTTGGGCGATACGTCTGGCGGTTTCAATGCGGTCCCGTTCCAACTCCCAGCCTTGTTCAAGGAGATGGCTGAGGTGGTCATCCGGTACTTTATTAACTTCCAATCTCAGCACAAATCGGTCTGCAAAAGCATGAAGTGTGGGGTCGTCTGGGACAAAATTGGAAGCCCCAATCAGACTGATCAATGGCACTGGTTGTTTCTCGGCACCGTTGTGAAAGATGCGCTCGTTGAGCAAAGTGAGCAGCGAATTGAGAATCGCACTGCCTCCTTGGAAAACTTCGTCTAGAAAAGCAAGTTGGGCACTGGGCAGCATTCCTTCGGTTCGAATGTGATAAGTGCCTTCTTGGAAAGAGGCGAGATCCAAGGGACCAAAAATTTCCGAAGGTTCGGTAAAACGAGTGAGAAGATAATGGAAACCTTGGAGGTCTAGCAATTCGGTGTAACGATTGATGATTTCCGTTTTAGCGGTTCCCGGAGGACCGATCAATAACACATGCTCCTGACAGACTGTGGCTAAGACCAATAAGTTAATAGCCTCCTCACGACTGGTGAACATATCGGTCAGCACTCGTTTAACACTGTTCAACCGTTTAATAGTGCTCAGCACTTCTTTAGGCCAACTCACAATTTCTCCTTCTCAGAATTTTTCCTTAAATATTGAAGTCGGGTTTATGGAAATTTTGGACGCTTTTTTGAGCTGATTGACCAAGGTTTCGAAACGTTCCTCGGTCAGTTCTAGCGGAGGGTCCTCGCAATAAAGGCCCACACAGGCCTCGCGGAATAAAGCACGGATTTCATCACCGTTGAAACCCTGGGTCCAGTGGGCGATTGCATCCAACAAATCGGACGACACGGAGATGTCGAAGTGTTTGGCATGCACTTCTGCGATTGCCCGCCGAGCCTCAGTAGTTGGCAGGTTGATTTCAACGGCCTTAAAACGACTGGGACGCAATAAGGCTTCGTCTACAATATCCAAGCGGTTGGTGGTGCCAATCACCAGAACCGGAACATCGGGACGAAATCCATCCATTTCCGTCAGGATCTGAGCGACTAAGGCATTGCCCACCCGACTTCCCCCATCATCGCTTCCAGAACGTCGGGACGCGATGGAGTCGAACTCGTCGAAAACCAAGACAGAGGGGGCATTGCGGCGTGCTTCGGCAAAAAGTTCTCGGATTTTACGTTCGCTTTCTCCCACATACATGTCGGTCACTTCGGGACCAGAAACCACTTGAATGGTCGCATTGAGTTGATTAGCAACGGCCTTGGCAAACAAGGTTTTTCCAGTACCCGGCGGGCCGTAGAAGATGAATCCACGAGGAAGCAATTCGTTCCGGATTTTTTCATTGGGTAATTGATAAGCTCCTGTCATCAGGCGGAGGGCTTTACCCAATTCGGCTTTCACTGCTTCATAACCGCCAATATCTTCGAAGCTGACATCGGGGACCTCAAATTTTGCTGATGTTTGGGCTTTGAACGCGCGGATCGCTTGATACAATTGGTCCGCCGTCATTTCCCCATCATACTGCTGGATCGCCTGTCCTTTGGCATATTTGATAGCATCTCGAATACGGATAGGATTCATCCCTGCTACGTTTTTATACAAGCCTTCTGGATCAAAATTCGTGAAATGTTTTACTTCATCTGCGGTGACCAAAGCCGATCCCAATAGTGCCTCATGACCATCGGGGTAGGTGACCGTTCGTGAAACTCCGGTAATCAGCAAGCGAACGGCAAACCGGGCGGCCAATACTTCAGGGATTTCTAACGTGCGGTCAGCAAAGGCGAGAACCAAGCGGTCGGTATCCTCGTAGATCAGTTCGATCAACTCACGAGCCTCGGTAGACAAACCTGCATCTCCACCTGCCAACAGATCCAAATGCGATATCACTAGGACATCCCCTTCTTTGAGCCGCTTGATGAGTGATTTCAACTCGATCAATTGCCGTTGGCGCAGCCCACGCGGCATCAATCCTCCTTCTTCCTGTTCAGGAACCCGCAGCATTTGTGGATTTTTTTGAGAACGTAACGCAATCTCATTGCCTAAGTGTTCCACCACCAGCTTATCGCTCAAGACCAATACCGAAAGACCCGCATGGATGAATGAAGCGGCATTGTCGATTTCTCTCGAATAAGCCAATCGGACGGCATCTTTTTCACTCCGTTCTTTTGGAAAACCATCCTTGGGTGCTTGGAGAGAACCTTGGTGGAATACATCTTGGGGTGGGGCTTTGAGATCTGACGGAAGAAGAGAAGGGCTTGTCGGGGCAGGTTGGTCCTCCGAGGATGGCTCCTCCTCGTGCTCAGGGAGGGCGATTCTCGTATTCATGTCGGGAGGCCAGTACAGTGGAGTGTCTTTGGTGGGCCGTGTTCCACGGATAATGATTTGGTGGAGTTCCAAGTCCAGCCATTCTTCGGAGATGGGGACGGTGCTCATGGAAGGGGCGTGCTGCAAGACATAACGCAAGGTACGGGTGTCGTCTTCATAAACGACCCCATTGAAATGATCCAATTCTCCTAGCGGGACCAACTCGATCTTGGGGCGTTTACTCATAAAAGATCTCCTGTCAGTTTTTGGGAGAGACGGAACAACGCAAGGCCCTCTCGATAGTCGTAACCCAAGTATCGGCGTTTTCGCAAAGCATTCACATCGGCCCGTTCCATTGCCCACAGCGGGGACCACCATTGTGCAATCGCAAGCGCATCCTGAAGTCGAGATTCGTCCTGAGCTATTGCCGGATCGTTCAGAACCGAACGAGCCTGACGAATTTCTGCAAGGGCTTGTGCTCGATAGTGAATCATCATGGCTTCGTACACATCTAAAACAAAAGATTGTTCAGTAAGGGTTCCAAGCCGGAGACGGTCGAACACTTGCTGTCGCCACGATCTGACTCGACGATCTATCGTGGGTACAGACCAATGGGCAATGAGGACCGCACGTTCATTGGGGTGACATAGGCTGTGCTGGACAATTTGTATCACCATATTGTCTTGGCCGGAAGCAGGTCTTTCCAACAAAGCAGTAAGGGGAGATGCCAAACGGCAATCCTCTGCAATCGACTCTGATAAAAACCTTAAAGCGGGCGCTACCACTCCATGTCGTGCAACCCAATCTGCGGGAAATACAGGAAGACGCTCTGTCGGGGGTGGAGGTGATGGAGGGATAGCTCGAAAGAGGAGCTGTGCAAGTTCCGAGGCTTGGCGAATACCTATCATTGCAGCGAGTATGACAGTCCCCATTCCTGCCGATTGAGGGGGGTGAATTTGAAGCCGAGCGGCAGTGATCGCCGTTAAAGTGCCCAGCGCTTCTTGAACCTCTTCAGAGGGAATGGCCAACTGTTCCGGAAAATGGGCATCTCCTTGAGGTGGGACACGATGATGTTGGCTGGTGTGTGGGTTGCTATGTATTGCCCATTTAAGAATACGTAATGCGGTATCAACGGCGCTCATGTTTCATCTCATCCACATAACATGCGTTCAAGCTCTTCTGGTTCGAGTTCTTCCAGAAACTGTTCGAGAAGCGGAGCGTACATGCTATCTCCCAAGACCTCCACTCCGTCCTCCGTGGCGCGGATACGTACCTTCACTTTTTGGATATTGGGAGGATCTTGATAGTCCGATTCTGTGATCAAATCGGGGAGATGTTCAACAAATTTTGTTTTCATCGGCAGCTCCTGATTTCCTACGCAGTGATACTGCAAAACTATGCCTGATCAGATTTCCAGATCCCAGGAATTTTGGTCTCACACTGAGGGCATTTTCCGGCTTTCAAACTATTTTCTACCAATTGTGATCCTCGGCGGAGTATCACAGTAGTATGACATTGAGGACAGACGGTATCTTGTGTTTCTCGTGCTAATACGTTCCCCAAGTACACATAATTCAATCCGGCCTCGCGTCCAATTTCATAGGCTTGGTGGAGAGTTTCTAAGGGAGTGGGAGGGATATGAGACATGCGATATGCCGGAAAAAATCGAGTGAGATGCCATGGTGTATCCACACTTACATCTTTTGCTAGAAATTCAGCCATTTCGATCAACTCGTCTCGGCTATCATTGATGCCAGGAATGATCACGGTGGTGATCTCTATCCAGATGCCTAAGGCCTGCATATGGTGAATCGCATCCAAGACGGGTGTGAGTCGACCTCCAAATTCACGATAGGTGCGCTCGCGAAATGTTTTTAAATCGACATTGGCCGCTTGCATCAATGGCTGACAATTGGTCAGCACTTCAGGGGTCATGAAACCATTGGTTTTCCAAACATTCAGAAGCTTAGCTTGGTGACCCAACGTTGCCACCTCTTGCAGATATTCAAAGAAAATAGTGGGCTCCACATAGGTATACGCCAGATGCTGACATTGAGCTTCGAGTGCTGACGTCACGATCTGTTCAGGTACTGATTCGGGTTGTAAATACTCGGAAGCGCCTCCAGACACCTGAGAAACGTGCCAGTTTGTGCAGTAATCACAGTGGAAGTTACAACCTTGGGTCGCAATAGAATAGGCCGCGGAACCGGGAAGAAAATGGAATAAAGGTTTTTTTTCAATCGGATCGACGTGTTGTGCTATGGTCTGTCCATGTGCAAGGGTCATCAGCCGACCTGCTTGGTTTTCCCGAACATGGCACAATCCGCGCTGTCCTGATTCGATTTGGCATCGGTGGTGGCACAGATTGCACTGAACTTTTCTTCCCGATAAAGACTTATAAAATAACGCTTCTCTCATTCATTTAAACATCATAAAGATTGATAAAAATTGGCTAGCCGCCTACTTTAAATTGGAAATTGGAAGTGCAGTTTTTGAAGACTGCTTTCCAATCTCAGGCAAGAACGAGTTTATAAATACCCTGTTGGAAAACGGGGCAGTTCATGCGTCGTAGAATACATGAAAAAGGTATCTAGGAAAATGCTCAGACTGTTTCTGCTCATTACATTATGTTTCTCAGGTTTCATTGTCCAAGGCCAAACACTCATTTCCGTGATAGCTCATTATGGTCCCATCCGGGTGATACATCAGGATGGAGCGACCCAGGATATATCGACCAGTGAATCCCTGACCTTACGAGAGGCCGATTATGTAGAGCTGGGTGAAAACAGTGAATTGCACGTGCAGCGAGGAGAGCGGTTACTCACTTTATTGGGGCCGGGACGCTACGAGCTGGAAACGGAGTTCAACAAGCGTTCGGTATTTTTTTCAAAAATACTCCTCTTTCTAAAGCGAATCAGTTCCCCGAGACAGATGGTTGCCAGCAATTTTCCTCGTGGCGAGCAACTGCCTTCCGATCTCGACAATACAACGCTTTTCAACAACACATGGAACACCTTAATACAAGTCCAGGAAGCGGATGCCAAAGACATTGCTCCCAACAAACTATTAGCGACAGCGGCATGGTACGAACAGCAACAAATGCCAGTTCGAGTGGCTTGGCTTTTGGAACGTCTGCGTCAAACCGACCCTGCTAATCCGACCTTTGAACGTTTGCGTCACGAAGCTTGGGAACGCGTGACACCGGAACAGGTAGACAATGAAGTAGCCGAAAGTCTGCGCCGTATCCGCCAGCAATTGCCCCAGTTGCGAAATATGGCCATTTTGATTGGGATCAACGAGTATGATGCGCCGGAATGGCAACCCTTGAAAAACCCGATCAACGACGTCACGGCCATTCGCAAGGTATTGATTCGGCATTATCAATTCCGGCCTGAAGATATCTTATTGCTCAAAAACCCCACACAGGCGGATATCTTTGGGGCATTCCGAGAGATGCGAGAAAAGTCCGATGAGCTCACCAATCTCTTTGTTTACTACGCGGGGCATGGCCACTTTGATTACACGGCCAACTTGGGATATTGGTTGCCTAAAGATGCAGGGTCTCTGGAAACCGAAGCCCAATTTATCAATACGAATGTGATTTTGGGCAAGGTGATGGCCATTCCTAGTAAACACACGCTACTTATGGTCGATTCTTGTTTTAGTGGGGATTTGGTTCGGCAAAGCCGCGGGCAAATTCCGGAACTATATAGCCTGTACTTCACTGAACTGATGCAAAAAAAGAGTCGTCAAATCATCACGTCAGGAGACTTTGACGAAACCGTCAAGGATGATGGAGGAGGTCGAAAGCATTCTGTGTTTGCCAAAAAGTTTCTCGATCTCTTAAACAAACCGCGCATGGCTCCTTTGAGTGCTTCGGAATTGGCGGTTGAGATTCGTAAAGCTGTGAAAAACGAAGGTGAATCACAGACACCCCACTATGCCCGTCTGAAAGTCGATGATGAAGAAGGCGGTGAATTTTTTTTCATTCGGCAAGAAGAGCGTTCTGTAGGAGAAACCATCGCCCAAATTCCCCAAACTCGCTGGTGGAACTTTGGTTTGCATTCTTACCGAGAAACCATCCAACATTTTGATGACCAAGACCGCACGGTCATTAGCCGTTTATTCGGTACAGGTTTACAACTACAAGAGACTCGGAAAAGAGCCGAATTGGAACAAGGTTGGCGGGTCAATCTTGGTACCTACCATGAACAAGAGCAGCAAGTAGCAGATATCCAATCTCAACACTCCTCAATGGTTGGGGAATTTCTCAGTGGCGCGTTATTTGTGGAATACCGTTTTTGGGAGGTTTTGTATGTAGGGCTTGAAACCCGTGTACAGCACAGCCGTTATCACGATTTCCTTGATCACGATTTGCTCGATTCCACAAGCCTACAACTGTGCATCCCGTTTGGTTTTAAGTTCAAACAGGAAATTTGGCGAATCAATCCGATGGCCAATGTATGTTTTCTTCCCTTCGATTTGGTGAATGGTTCCCTCTATGAACTTGATGAAGCACAAGTACGCAAAGTGACCAACGAAGGCAGCCTTACGATAGGAATTTCAATTGGGCTGGAAGAATGAAGACAAAATGGCATTCAGTGCTTCAGGCATCCCTTCCCAGACCTTGATCGATTTCTTCTTCTAATATTTCCGTCTCGTTCTGACCTAGCCCTTCAAATTCATTTGGGTTAACAGCTAAGGACGAGTTTTGATCTGAGTGAACAATTCCTGCTTGCTGAACTAATTCTGCCATACGCCAATACCATTCAGAAGCCCTGTGTTCGCAGGGAACGAGCAATAATTCGAATGCCTCGGAATTGAAGGGTTTTTCCAATCTCGTTTCTACCCATTGCCGAGTTTCCGGGTAAATCAATAATGGCTTTGGTTGTTTTTTTATAGACATGACACTGCTCCATAAGGGTTAAGCTATTAACGTCATTACGCTATTTTGTGGCAACACCTCATAGTTTTAGCAGTGAAACTTTCTAATTTGCACAGTGAACCATTTCACTAATTTTTAAATATATTCTCGGAAGAAATTCTCTGAAAGGATTAATGAAATTAAAGACCTGGCAGAATTTTAGTATTAAATTTAGACGTTAGGTGAAGAATTTTCCTCAAGAAATAGATTAAATTATTTGCGCAGTAGAGAGAGGGGGGCCGTTATTCAGAATCAGGCGGAGGTTGCCAATTCCATCAATTCATTAGGTTCTAATATAAGAACGACTTGTCCGTCGCCCATGATGGTAGATCCTTTTAGGCCGGGAATAGAGGCGAGGTAATCTTCTAGTGGTTTTACGACAATTTCTTGCTGATTGTACAATCGATCTACAGCGATACCAATTTCACGATCATTCACACTCAATACGACAATAGCCATTTTTTTATCGTTGGACCCATCATCTTCTTCCTCGTCTTCGTCATACTCATAGGTAGTGGTCAGATCGAGCAATTCGGTAAGAGGGGTGACTCCTAAAATTTCCCCACGAAGCTCCAAGGCTGACTTTTCTTTCAGAGTTTTGACAGCAGTGGCGCTGATTTGTACAGTTTCTTTGATGGCGTCCAAAGGAACAGCATATTGAGTTCCATTCACACCGACGACCAAGGCTTCAATCACTGCCAAAGTTAAAGGAAGCTTCAAACGAACTTGGGTTCCCTTTCCCAGTTCAGAAGTCACATCAACCGTTCCTTGAATATTGCGGATGTTGGTCATTACCACATCCATACCCACGCCTCGTCCAGAAATATCAGAAACCGTTTCGGCGGTGGAGAATCCAGGAGCGAAGATCAGATTCACAGCTTGTTCGTCGTTTAATTGGTCCGACTCTTCTTGGGAGATCACTCCTCGTTTGACAGCCACGGTTTTGACCTTTGTCGGATTAATTCCCCCTCCATCATCGATAATATCAATTGCAATGAAGCTGCCCATATGTCCGGCTTTCAGAACAATGGTTCCCTGCTCATTTTTACCTGCCGACTTCCGAGCATCAGGAGCTTCAATACCGTGGTCGCAGCTATTGCGAATAATATGCACCAAAGGATCCCCAATTTCTTCAACGATGCTTTTATCCACTTCCGTGGATTCACCTACCATTTGTAGAGCAATTTTTTTGTTCGTCTTTCGTGAAATATCACGGACTATTCGGGGCATTCTTTGAAAAACTGTCTTGACCTGAACCAGCCGCATCTCCATCAAATTGTCCTGCAGATTGTCAGAAATCCGGCTGATGTTATTCTCGATTTGTCGAACGTCCTGGATGATATCCGCGATGCTACGGGATTCGTCCATTGTATCGGCCAAATGTTTGAAGGCATTGCGAGCGATGATCAATTCTCCAATCAGATTCATAAAACGATCCAGACGACTGGCATCGACACGCATGGTCTTAGACTCTGCTGGAGCGGAAGATTTCCCTTCGGCTTCTTGTTGTCCAACCGGCTTGTTAGTGATTTGTCGGGCTGCCCGTTGTTGCGCTTTTGCTTTTGCAGAAACAACCGGAGGGCCGGCAGGCTGGGGAGCAGGAGCTGGAACAGGTGCTGTCTCTAAGGGAGGGGGAGGTTCAGGCTCAGGTTCTGATTGGAAGACGGGTTCCGGTGGAGGAGGCGGAGCGGTTTGCGATTCCATAGCTGGAGGTTTTGCCACTGCTTGAGGTGGAGGAGTGGGTTCTGGCTTTGGTTGCTCCGCCGCCTTTGGTTCTCCTCGCAACTCGTAAATTTCATCAATAATTTTTTGATTGAGTGGTTTTAAGCTGTCGATAATCAATGCTGTGGTCTGTTCAATTTCTCCACCCAAAATTTTCAGCAGCATCTCTTCATAATCACTGATTGCTTTTTCTAGAGAAAGCAACTCGCAATACTTTGCCCCGGCATTGAGTGTTTTCAGGGATCGGTGCAATGTGATCAAATCATGTTCATTCAAAGGCCCTTGCAGCATTTCTTCGCCATAGAGCTTCAACAACTCGACTTGCTGTTGAGCACCCGCCAAAAAAGTCGCGAGTTTATCTTGGTCTGCTCCACTGGATTTTTTGGTTTCTGGTAGAGAGACGGCCGGTTTTTCTCCAGCAGCAATGGATTCGAGATGTCTGACTTGATCTTTGATATCCACCGATTGTGAGTAATCTTCGATTTTGATGTAAAACACCATAGTTCGGAGCATGTCGATACTCTTAAAAACGACATCACCGATCTCTTTGGTATAGGTCAAAGTTTCTTTGCGTAGATTATCAAAAATGTTCTCGATTCGATGGGAGAGAATTTCGATATGCTTTAAGTTCACATAGCCAGCTGTTCCCTTGATAGAGTGCACCGCGCGGAAAAACGCTGCAATCGGCTCTTTACCATGAGGGTCTTCCTCCAATGCCAACAAACTTTCTTCAATGGTCTCGAGATGTTCTTCTGCTTCCACAACGAACTGCTGAAGCAGCTCGGGAGAAGCTCCTTCCGGCGGACCATTCGGCGCAGGAGGGATATCCGGTTCAGGAGCAGATATTGGGGGAGAGGGAGCGGATGGAGGTTCTGGTGGAGCATCTTGTTGCGGGACGGGAACATTGGCTCCATGTTCGGCCATAATGGCATCGAAATCGATTTCTTCTTCGCTTGTTTCCTGAGGTTCTTCGACTACTTCTGTTTGCTTTGTTGTTTCAGGAGTGGGGACTGCTGCGCCGTGCTCAGCCAGGATGGCATCGAAATCAATACCATCTTCACTTGCTGGAGGGGGTTCAACACTTTCTTTTGGCGGTTCAATGGCTTCTTGGGGCGGCGCTTCTTTAGGAGTGGAAGAAGGTTCGACTAAGTCACCGTCATCCGAAAGGACGGCATCCGAGCAGGTTTCAATAATTCGTTCTAGGATTGCAATATCTTGGGTGCCATCGGGTATCTCACATTCACCCACCTGTCCAAAAACCATCGCTTTGAGCTTATCAATAGCAGGCAGGAGAAAATCAAGAAGCTTAGGAGTCAAGTGCATTTTTTCTTGGCGAACCAAGTCGAAAACCGACTCCATTTTATGAGCAAAGGATTGAATTTCATTCAATCCCATAAAACCAGCAGTTCCTTTCAAGGTATGCATGACCCGGAAAAGATTGTTCATAATGGATGGGTTTTCGGGATCGTCCTCCATTGCGATCAAATCATCTTCCATAGATTCGAAACCTTCGCGGCAATCTTCCACGAAGCCCGCAATCATTTCCTGTAATTCCTCATCCATTGGAAACCCCCACTTTAAAGGTATCTTGCATGACTTGGTACCAACGTTGGACTCGTTCTCCAGCCTCAATAACGGCTCTTTGTAACAAGCTTATATCTGAAAAAGGTTTTAGGAAGTAATCACATGCTCCGATTCCCAAGCACTCCACCACATATTCCATCGTCGAATATCCGGTCATCATGATCACTTGGCACATCGGATTGATATCTTTGAGGTAGCGAAGCAGCTCGTTCCCCGTCATATTGGGCATTTTAATGTCAGAAACGACGATATGACAAAGTTCTTGCTCCATGAGTTGAATGGCCTCTTGAGCGCTAGAGGCGCAATAGATTGTATAGCCAGTCGATTCAAATAAGGCTGATAAGGATTTTAGGATGACTGGCTCATCATCCACGATGAGCAGTTTGACAGGTTGAGCCATACGACTGTGTTGCTCTGAATGGTTGACGAGAAACGAGGCTACGCCGAAGCGAGAGGAGATTAAGAATCGCCTGATACCAACATTTTAGCATTTTGGATCAGTTCTTCCGATTTAACAGGCTTGATTACGTATAAATTGGCACCTGCTTTGAATCCTTTTAATTTGTCTCCGGCTTCTGATTCTGTAGAAATAATGATGATAGGGACACTGGCATACTGTGCCTCTTTACGAATGGCCTCACACAACGCGTAGCCATCCATCTTCGGCATATTGATATCAGTGACCACCAGATCGAATTTTGATTCCAGAAGCTTTTCCATTGCTTCATAGCCATTGCTTGCTTCCGTCACCTCAAAGCCACCGGACTTCAGCATGAAGGAATGAATATTTCGGACAATCGCAGAATCATCAACCACTAATACGCGCTTTGCCATTCTCTACCCTCTTCTTCAACTGATCAGTTAATCAAATGTTTGGAACATCGGTAAAAAATTAATCTACTTTTATGTTTTTAAACGGCATCTGTCCATAAAAAATTATACTGCTATCTCTAGGTCACTGCAAAAACCTTTCCATTCTTTTGACAGTCTCCTAAAACCATCATCAATAACGGCAAGCTCAGACCACAATGCAAGGATCTTTCACTTTTGATAAGTTAAAGATTTCTTAAATTTGACGAGCTGAAATGCTGCGCTAATCCGCCCTACAGATTCTGAGTGCCCAAGAAAAATAAAGCCGTTTTTATTAAGAGAATTGTATAGACTGTGGACTACCTGTTTCCGGTAATGGTCGTCAAAATAAATCAGCACATTACGGCAAAATATGACATCTTTACCTCGGTGTTGCCGCATCCCCGATCGGTCAATCAGATTGAGTCTCTGAAATCGTACCATGGAAGTGATGGGAGAAGTGAGTTGATAGCGTCCATCGTCGAGAGATCGAAAGTATTTTTTAAGAACACCTGGTGGGACATCCTTTATCGATCGTTTGTCATAGATCGCCTTCCGGGCTTTTGCCAGAATGTTGCGATCCAAATCGGTAGCTAAAAGATCGATTTTCCATCGTTCGAAATCAGGTATGGTTTCTCTTAAAAAAATAGCCAGTGTGTATGGTTCTTCACCGGAGGAGCAAGCCGCGCTCCAGATATTCAGTTGATAGTTGTTCTGTTGACGTTTCTCCTCAAGAATGAGTGGCAACGCTTCTTCTGCAAATGATTCTAGTTGCGGGATATGCCGGTAAAAATAGGTTTCGTTGGTAGTAAGCAATTCCAAGAGGTGCAACAATTCTTCATTATTATGACCATATTTAAGAGTACGGTAGTAGTTGCGAAAAGACTCGCTCGCACTCGCTTGAATGCGCTTGGCTACTCGTTTTTCGACGAAATAACGTTTGCGTTCATCAAAATACAACCCCGCTTTTTCATGAATGAGATCTCGTATTTGGAGAAACTCCTCACGTTCTACCTTAATCAACATAGGAACCGTGCTGCTGAAGCATACTCGCTAAAATAGGTTTTTTTGATAGAGCGACTGAATTGCTTCAGGCACTTTGTAAACCGGTAGAATGAATTCGGCTGCCCCACGTTCAATTGCTCGTTTGGGCATTCCGAAAACAGTACAAGTTTCTTCTGCCTCAGCAATGGTATGTCCTCCCATTTTTCGTAGGCGTGAAAGCCCATCAGCACCGTCCGATCCCATACCAGTCAATAAGATCCCTAGCCATTCTTTACCTAAAGCATCGGACAAAGATTCGAATAATACATCCACTGAAGGACAGTTTATATCAGAAGGCTTTCCAGCCTGTACCGAGAGTAACCGGAGTCTTGGATTTCGTGCAGTTAATTTCATATGCTTGCCACCGGGAGCGATGTAGATACAGCCGCGTTCTACGATTTCTCCATCGACCGCCTCTTTCACAGACATCGGGCATACTTTATCGAGACGTTTGGCCAATGAGGCAGTAAACTTTTCTGGCATGTGTTGTACAACCAAAATACTAAGGTTTAGATCTTTTGGGATTTTAGGTAGTATTTCTAATAAGTTGTGAGGGCCTCCGGTTGAAACACCCACTCCGACAATATGGGGCGCTCTTAGTTTCCCTGGCATGATTCGGGATGTTGTTGGCTTTTCGGTTCGCAAGGAAGAGCGTGCTGCAGGCTTTCGAGTTTTTGCAAATTTCCGCAAATGCCTTGCTGAGGCATGGGATGCAATTTTGACTTTCTCAATAAGCAAGTGGGTTTGAGTGGCAAGGTCGAGGGAAATACTCCCAGAAGGCTTATGAACGAAATCTAGTGCCCCATTTTCCAGAGCTTCAATCGTGATATCTGCGCCTTCCGCGGTAAGAGAGCTCACCATCACAACAGCACATGGAGCCTCTGCCATCACTTGCTTGAGTGCCGTTAGGCCATCCATTTGGGGCATTTCAATGTCCAGAGTGACAACATCTGGGTTGAGTTCCTTTACCTTACTCAATACTTGTAGTCCGTTTCGGGCAGTTCCGACAACACGAATGGAATCATCAGATTCTAACATGCGTGTGATCTCTTTTCTCATCAAGGCGGAGTCATCTACCACTAATACGCGAATCATGAGAATTTTATGGACCTTGAAATTTGGTTAGAAGTCACATGAATACTTGTGCGGGACAAGTTATCAGGTCTATCTCGGAAAGACCAATTGAAAGCAATGAAGCATAAAATATTCCAAGGTGTTCATCCTAGCAAAAGACTTGGCTGAAAGAGGAGGGAGAGTTCACGCAGGAGTTGCTTCTGAAGTTGTGGGGGCTTCAAGCAACATGTTTCCCCAACTACCATCATACATTTCCGATTGTGCTAAGGTTTCTTGGACATCCATGAGGATGATGACTTCATCTTTATCCGGTTCTCGTCCAATTCCTTCGACAAACATGTTGTACTGCCCTCGAACCAGACCAGACGGTTTTTCGAACAGTGAATAGGGAACATGTTCAATGCCCAAAATGCGGTCCACTTGAAATCCTGCCTTTTGTTCATCAATAGCGACAATAACAATCCGAGTAGATTCTGAAATAGACTGAGAGGAGTTTTCGAAGAGTTTCGCTAAATCCAAAATTGTGATTACGTCACCTCGAAGATTGATCACTCCATTGACAAACGGAGGTGCTTTAGGGACTTGCACCATTTTTTGGGGAGTTGTTATTTCATTGATTTCCGGTACCCGAATTGCAAATGTTTCACCACTAACCCGAAATTTTAAAATGGAAATAATTTCTGAAGACATTTCTTCATCGGAAATATCTTCTTCAGAGTCATTCAAACCTTCATTCAATTCGATCAGGTGTTCATGCTCTTCATCGGTAAGGATTTTTTCCACGTTTAGCGCCATTACAACTTCTGTTTCGCCATCCCGCGTAACCTTAATAATTCCTTCCAATTGTTCAGCACTACGTCCACTGATGTTAGCAGGTGGGGGTACAATTTCGCTCTCGAATACCCGAAATACTTCTGTGATTTCATCGACGATATACCCCATGACCAGTCCTCCTTCATTGACAATTAAAACAGGATTGTCTTCAGTGAGGTCCGCATCGGGCATACGAAAGCGGCGGCTTAAGCGTAAAATAGGTAGTGCACGATCCCTTTGGTGAAAAATTCCTTCCAAGAGTTGAGCCATTTCAGGAACTGGTGTTATTTTGGGGAGTTCAATGATTTCCTCAACATAGTTGATATCCATCGCATAATTTTCGTTGCGCAGTTTGAAACCAATGAGAATCCGCTCTTCAGAAATTTCTGCAACTTGCAAAGCACCGCCTCCGGCCCCCTGTTTTTCGTCTTCGGTGTGTTGTCGATAAACGGAGAGCTCATCGGGGTCAATCAATTCGTCTGTATCCAGAAGCAGGAGCACTGCGTTTTCCATCTGGACAGAACCAAAAATATACTTGCTGTTGGTTTGATGCATGATGGCTGGTGGAGGACGCACATCTTTAGCGACAATAGGTAGGACTCGGGAAACAGAATCGACAACCATGCCGATTTTTACTCCAGAGATTGAGACGATTAAGATGCGAGTAACTTCAGCATATTCAGAAACCTCCATATTAAATCGTTTCTTGAGATCAATGACAGAGATGACTTCGCCTCTGAGATTGATCATGCCTGAAAAATAATGAGGGGCTTTGGGCACAGGGGTGACTTTTTCAGGCAACGGAATGATTTCTTCAACTGCATGAATCAGAACGCCAAACACCTCATCATTGAGAGTAAAGGTTACAAATTGTGATACTTCGGCATGTGGATCCATCTTCATAGGATACTCTCTTCTCAGTTTATATCATGATCCGAATACTAGTTCTCTGCACCGAATTCGAAGGACTCCCCTTCCAAGCGATATTCGTTCAATTTGTTGCGCAAAGTACGGATACTGATTCCCAAAATTTTTGCAGCATGAGTTCGGTTTCCATTTGTCTCTTTCAGCGTTTCAAAAATCAATTTTTTCTCTGCTTCCTTCATAGACATTCCCACCTCAATACCCATCGATGAATTGGAATTGGCAGTGTCCTCAATTGTTTGAATGGGAGGAGTAATTGAGGGTTCGTTAAGAGAAGTCGTGCCCGAAGAGTGCATCAATAAATTTTGTGGTTGCACCTCTTCACCATTGGAAAGCAATAAGGCTCGTTCTACTACATTTTCCAGTTCACGCACGTTTCCGCGCCAATTGTAATTGTTAAGCACTGCTAGGGCTTCTTGAGTCATCCTGGGACAAGAACGATTATTCAACTCAGCATGCTTTGCAAGAAAATGGTCAACTAAAATAGGAATGTCATCTTTTCGGTCTCGCAATGGAGGTAAACTCAATGGGATTACGTTTAATCGAAAGTATAAGTCTTCACGAAATTCACCTTTTTCCACCATTTGCATCATGTTTTTATTGGTGGTTGCAATCACTCGTACATCTACCGAAATCGGCTCTTTACCACCCACTTTATCAATTTCATGCTCTTGTAACACTCTAAGTAACTTGGCTTGTAGTGGAAGTGCCATTTCACTAATTTCGTCCAGTAAAATAGAACCACCGTGTGCTTGCTCGAATTTGCCTCGATGGTCCTGTGTCGCACCCGTGAATGAGCCTTTTTTGTAGCCAAATAGTTCACTTTCCAACAGCGTATCCGGTAAGGCAGCACAATTGATTGCAACAAACGGACGATTGGCACGCTCTGATTGATGATGGATATACCGGGCTAACAACTCTTTGCCAGTGCCACTTTCACTTTGAATCAATACCGTTGCCTTACTTTTGGCCACATTTCCGCCAACTGATAGGAGTTCTCGCATCTTCGCATTTTGTGTGACGATTTCTCGTTCGATTTCCGAACTTTCGGATTTTTTTGGGGAATCAGGAGATTTATGAGGAGCGGGTGTGGGAGTTTCTTTGAAGGTTAAAGCTCGCTCTACTACGAAAGTGAATGTATCGAAGTTGAAGGGCTTTACAATATAATCAAATGACCCATGTTTCATTGCTTCTACAGCGGTTTCAATAGTACCGTAGGCAGTGACCATGATCACCGGTTTAGATGGATCTAATGCTTTAATATCTTTCAGTAATTCTAGACCACTACGCTTGGGCATGGTCATATCAGTAATTACCAATGCATATTCATTTTCTTTAAATTTTTTGAGTGCATCGATTGCATTATGGGAAAGCTCCACCGGATAACCACAGTGCTTGAGCGTTTCCGACATCGCGATGCGCATTTCTACTTCGTCATCAACTATCAGTATCGGATGCATACCTTTTTTCCCTGTTTAGCGTTGTGCTCAATCAATTTGGAACTTTCCTTGTTCTATAATTTGGGATCTAGGTGACATCATTCTCGGATAACACCGGAAACAATAGAGTGAACTGTGTACCTTGATCGACTTCACTTTCTACATCAATCAAAGCATTGTGGGCTTCGACAATATTGTGGACGATCGCCAATCCCAAACCAGTGCCTCGTTCTTTAGTAGTGAAAAACGGGTCAAAAATTTTTTTCTTGACTTCAGGAGACATTCCCAATCCAGTATCTTGAATACGGATTTCAATCAAGTGTAAACTCTCGGCGGGTCCCAAAAACTCTCGGAATCGACGGAGCAATTTCTCATTGTTGGCATGAATGTTGCGGGTAGAAACTGTAACGGATCCAGATTCTAGAATAGCCTGCACAGCATTATTCATTAGATTAAAAAACACTTGTTTTAACAGTTCTTTATCTCCTGCTACGTAGGTCTCAATTGCTTCGAATTTCTCACAAATCTGCACATGGTTTGGTTTTGCTAGATACTGAGAAACATCAAGCACATCGTATAAAAACTGATGAATCTCTATTATATCTTTGGTGAATGCGAGGTGGGGTTTCGTATATTCTAAAATGTTTGAAATGATGTGATTCATACTATGAATTGCGGAGGTGATATGACTCAGCAATGCTTGCTTGGAGGAATCCGCAGGAAGGTCTTTTTTTAGCAAGGAAGCAAATAATTCTATGCTTCCCAAAGGATTACGAATTTCATGTGCTATTGTAGCCGCCATTTCTCCCATCACTGTAAAGCGATTTTTACGTTCGGCTTGTGCTTCAAGTTTCTTGAGTTCTGTGATGTCTTGGACATTGACAATTAATCCCAAAATATCACCAAACTCACTGTACATTAATGAAATAGAGAACAGCAGTTGTATTTTGGAACCGTTTTTTCGTTGAAAATCTAACTCTTGCTCCTTAACTTTCTCATAAACTTTCAAATTTTCCAAGGTAGGATCCCACGGTAGAATTTGGGCATGGAAAATGTCGTTCAATCGCTGCCCTGATAAAGCTTCTGAAGATTCAGCAAGCAATGTTAATCCCGTTTGGTTAACTGAAGTGATGATTCCATCCAAATCAGTCACAATAATGCCAATAGCCGAACTTTCAAGAATGTTTGACAAGTAGTTTTTTACTCGCTCTTTTTCCTGAAGATTCGTTTCTAGTTCTTTATTTTTTTGAGCAAGCTCATGATTTAATTCATCAACTTTCGTTTCCAAACCACGATAATATGTCTGTAACTTCAGCGTGGCTTGATTGAACGCTTCGAAGCCTTGGCGTAGAAGTCGCAGATTTACCGATTCATCTTCGTCCGGTGCCAACTCAGGCAGTGCTTCGAAATAATCTTCTAGGGACATAAAATCTACCCTTATGGATCAGTATGGAGGCCATTATCTTCCTGAACTCTTTTATGCACGAAGCGTGCATTTATTTGATCCTTAAAATTTCGCAAAAAAAATCCCAGATTTGCTTTTAGGTTCAAGAACGTAGGGTAGTTAAGGAAGTTGCGCTACTTTAGAGAATGGTGCAACGACTTTACAGGCTACAATCGTCACATCATCATCTGGAGGATGGCCATCTCGGAAATTTTCTGTTTCGCGGATGATTTCTTGAACTGCATCATGTGCGGAGAGGTGAATTTTTTTCTTAAGCGAGCGTACCAATTTGCGCTCTCCCCACATTTCGTCGTTTTTGTTTACATTTTCGATCAATCCATCCGTATATAAAAACAATAAATCACCTTCCTGCAGATCCAAAACTCCTTCGGTGAATTCCCATTCTTTTGTATTACCTAAGCGGCAATTGGTGTTGAGGGCGTGCTGGATAGTGCCATCTCCACGCATAACAATGGGGAAATTGTGTCCAGCATTGGAGAATTGCATCTGTCCTGTGTCCAAATCAATTTGCGCGACAAAAAATGTCATCAAAAAATCTGGTGCTCCGGCTTCAAAAACTGCCCGATTGAGATGTTGTAGTACTTCTGAGGGGGCGGGCACCTTTTGATTGATATGATACATCTCTTCGAGTGTTTTGCAGGTCGCGCTTGCGGTTGCTGCTACAAGAGCCGCGGGTGTTCCATGGCCAGTGACATCGCCAATTAAAACAAATAACGAATTTTCAATATTGGTAGCGAAGCCATACCAATCCCCACCAGTTTCAGAAGCTGATTGGAAAAAACAGGCCAATTCTAAATTACGAACTTGGGGCAACGATTTTGGGAAAAGGGCATATTGTACCGCCGCCGCAGTTTTCAGTTCTCCCTCCATTCTGGCATTTTGTCGGATCGCATTGATATTGTGATGGGCTATTTTGATCTCATTGAGCATACTTTTGATGTATTCCACATCTGAGCTATCAAAAATTGGTTGCTCAGGATTGCGAAAAAGTCCCAAAATGTGTTGATCAACAGTAGGCACACGAATATAGGCGAAATGGCTGCCCGCTGAAGGAATATGTTGTTGGTCAGCGTAAAATTGCCAAATAGGATCTTCTTTTTGAATTGAATTAAAAACAAGGATCTCATGATCGCTATCTGCAAACATGCTTTCGATGAAATTTGTGGTTGGGGCCTTCTTCAAAAAGGTCCCTCCAACATTTTGTCCGGAGGTTTTGATGAATGCAATTAGCTCCCGGTCGCAAAATAAGACGGCGTAGGAGAGTGACATATGTCGATGAAGTTCATTGAGGGCTGAATTGAACATGCGGGTCGTGTCTTGGAAATCAGCAATTTTGCTGAAAAATACCCGTAACGAGGCTGTACGCTCTTTTGCTACGAGAAGTTTTTGCACCATTGCATTAAAAGCTTCTTCCAAAATTTTAAGCTCGTTGCGCCCTGAGGTTTTTACGTTAATTTTGAGATGCTCCAGGTTATCCATATTCAACTGTTCCGTTGCAGAAGTAAGTATGGTCAACGGCTTATTCAATAAAATGCGGCCAACCAATAGGAAGATGACCCAAAGTGCGATTGTTTTGATTATGGAATTAACGATAATAAATAAAAAACCATACTGCACTTTTTGAAATACGATCTCCGTACTCGAATAGAGAGTCCCGTCTCCCACTTTAATTTCTTCTCCATCTTCCGTAACGAATACTAATGGGAACGAATGTGCGAGCAGCTCAGAGAACACCGAATCTTCAGACACCTCGTGTCGGTCCCCATCTTTGCCGATAATGTATGAAATGCCGTTGTCCAAGATGGCTCCTTTTGCAGCCACTTCTTCGTCATCGGTGTCTATAATTTTAAGCCCGACAATAATTGGTACTTCGAGAACTCCGCGGGTGATCGATTCGAGTGCTTCATCATCGACATTCCAGACTTCAGTAGCCATGGCGTGCTTGAAAGTTTGTTCAAATACCATCAGATCTTCCATTACGGTGTCTTTAGTATTGTAGTACTCTGCCACCATGTGCACCATTGTCACTGCTAACGCGACTAAGAAATAAAGTGAAAACACAACTTTGAGCAGTTTTGTTGAAATGGAATCTTTTATGCGAACGTTTCGGTGAACAGACATGACTACCTCCCCAGAGAAGTGATAGGTTTTCGAACAAAGCTATATCTAGCATGCAGTCAAGAATCAGAATGATTGCCTAACGTGCATTTTAGGGGTATCTGTGAAAATTTGAATTTACTGTCGCGTATTATCCGTAAAAATAGTGAAATGATGTGGTTTTTTCCGATTTGGACTTACTAGGGTCAATATTAAAAATTGCCACAACTTCGGTTCGAATGCGTGGCTTTACATTAAAAACCACCAAATCCGCAGTTTCGATGATCTGGAATAGGCCTCGGCCTGCCCCTCCTTTTTTTTCATTCAGTGAGCCAGCGCGACCAGCGTAGCAGCTTCTTAGATATTCTAGGATGGTTTGACGATCGAAAGCACCAAATGGATCTTCAACTGAAAGGGCTAGCAGCAATCCATCACAGGCATAACGGAACGTGGCATATTCTGCAGCGGTCAGCTCGACAGGAACTGTTCGAGGCAAATGATTGTAAAGTGCCTTACCATTGGCATCAATTGGGGCGTCATAAACTGCGTTCATCAACAATTCCTCGGCAATCATGCTGGCTTTGCTTCGCATTGGTGTACGAATGCCCAATTCCTTCAAGTGTTGTTCCATTGCTTCTACAAGATCATCTCGACACACGCTACCAGTCACTTGATGTTGTTGAACATCGACACCCCAGCTCAAATATTTTTCCAACCCAAATAGATCTTGGCTGATCAATTTGCTGATCGTAGAGAGTATATTTTTTAGAGTAAAAGTTCGATCTTCGTCACTGCGAGAAACAATGTTGGATAAAAATGGATATTCTAGAAGTGTTGGCAGATATTCTGGGACGCTACGAGACGTTGTGAATACAGAGATGATCTGTGGATATTGTTTGTATGCCCAATCAGCCAATTCAATCAATTCGGAGTTTACATAGAGAATATCGTAGGCATTCTGCGAGAGGAATGTTTTGCCTTCCTCCAAATCAGAGGCAATATCCAATTCCACTCCGGTTCCTTTCAATGCCATTTTTGCTAAAATTTGTTGTTTCTTTTTTGTTTCTGCAAGCAATACTTTTTTACTTTGGATGGCCTGTTCGGTGAAATACAAGGATGTAATCGGATGTAGAATTTCCTCAATTGCGTATGTTTGTCGTACTGACTGGTGTAAGGCTTCTTTGATTTCAGCAGGAGCAGTTGATTCTAGGGCCTCCAAGTTGCTCGTCAGTTCTTTCATTTGGTGGGTTTGCAGTGTTCCTATTTTATGTAGCAGTTGTTCTTTGGTGCTATTCAAATCCTCTAACTTGCGATTACTAGCAGCCAAAGTTGTATTTTGTTGCTCCAATTCTCGGAAGGCTTCCTGAAGTTCACGTGTACGTTGCTGTACCTTTTCTTCCAAATTTGCATTCGCTTCTTCCAGCTTTTCTTTAGCCAGTAGCAAGGCAAAGTTAAAATCAATATTCTTGAGTTCAATAGCTAGGGTCTGAGCTAAGGTATCAACGAACTCTCTTTGAGGCTCTGAGATTTTTTCCACGGATTGTATTTGTATGAATCCCAGCAAAGTGTCTTCGCTCCAGGCAGCTACATATAAGCTTTGATTTTTTAAAAAACTTCCAGAAGTGTTTTTTCTCTCTTCTGAGAAAAAGAAGTTAGGCAAATCTAATGAATAAGAAACAGAGATATCAGGGAGCTGAATGAACTTCAACCTCGATTCATTGTCTACTTTTGTAGGAATTTGAAAGTGAGCATAGCCTGTTTTTCCACTCGAACTGTGGTCCAGAAATACGATACTTGCACCGGCCCCTGGAGGGACGGTTACTTCACTTAGAATGGAACGTGTGGTTTCCAACAAAGCAGTGAATTTATTACGTGTTAACGAGAGTTTGCGGCTACTTTCCAATAACAATTCTAGACGATGCTTGGCTTGAGAAAGCGCCTCATTCTTTTCTTCTATCTTCAAGGCATAGTTACTTAATTTTTGACGAGCTGAGAGGAGGTTTTGCACCATCTGCTTAAATCCCTCTTCTAAAATCTTTATTTCATTGCGCCCATAAGTATTGATATCTGATTTAAAATTTTCCAAGTTGTCGAGGCTTAGATGTGCAGTGGCAATTGTCAGTAATCCCAAAGGGCGACTAAGAATCACCCGTGCAACCAAGAGGAAAATCAACCATAGTGCAGCTGTTTTGATGATTGAATTAATCACGATAAAAATAAATCCATACTGCACTTTCTCAAACACGATGCCATTGCTTGAGTAGAGTGCTCCTGTTCCTACTTGAATTTTCTGACCGTCATTTCGAATAAAATACAATGGGAAATCATGCACGAGTAGTTCGGAAAAAATGACTTCTTCTGAATTCTCCGTGTTCTTTGCTTCTGAAACAACGTGAGAAATGACTCCTTGTTTATCTAAAATCAAACCGTCAGCGGTGATTAACTCCCCCTTCATATCTTCGATTTTCATTCCAACGATTATTGGAACTTCTCGGATACCTAAAACGACCGAAGCGAGGGCTTCGTCGTCCACATTCCAAACCTCTGTTGCTAGAGCATGTTCAAAAGTTTTTTGAAAAACATGAAGATCATTTATCACCCCTTTTTGTGTATTAAAATACTCTGCTCCCATATGAATTAGAGTTACAGCCATCGCTACAATAAAATAAAGTGAGAATACGACTGTCAAAAGTCGAGTTGCCACGGAATTTTTTATATTGACTTTAGGATAGTGTGACACAAAAACCTCTATGGCTGACGTTATCAAGAGTGAAATCAGTAGTCAGAAACCTTACTTGCAACTTAGACACTTGAATATGTGAAAAAAAGAATTCATTAGTAAAGAGAACGAACTCCGTTGGATTATTCCAAAGATTCTAGTTATATACTATCTAGCTTGTCGCTTCCAAATGATATCTCCGATGTATCATTGAAACCGTTGCAAAGCAATCCTCTGCCATTTCCATCGCGATAAACTTTTATGAACAGCTTGAAAAGCATATTTGCTGGTATTTTCAACGTGAAACCGGGAGAGGGTCGCCTTGTGACCTTACTGTTAGTTTATTCGGCGTGTTTAGGATTTCCAAGAATATTCACGCCCACCGTTTCGCAGACACTTTTTCTGGAAAAATTCAGTGCTCAATCCCTCCCTTATGTATTCATTGCCTCTTCAGTTTTGAGTTCGTTAGTCGGGATCATCTATTTGAAACTGCAAGAACGTTTTTCCTTTTCCAAATTATTGCTCACTATCTCAATATTCATCATTGTCTCGCAAGCCAGCTTGTATTCAATTTTGACGGTCTTTGATGCACGTTGGCCTGCTTTTCTAATTGCCATTTGGTTTGAAGTAGAGTTTGTCTTTCTCGGACTTCTATTTTGGGGGTTGGCAGGTCGTTTATTGAACGTTAGACAGGGGAAACGTCTCTTTGGTTTTATCGCAATGGGAGAGATTTTCAGTAGTATCTTCTGCGGTCTTTCGGTCCAGATTTTGGTTCGTTACATCGGCACACTTAATTTACTTTTTTGTTCAGCGTTGGGAATCGTACTATCGATTGGTATCTTGATCTATACAGCTCGTATTTATCCTGAAAAATTCACTCAAAAAGAAGTCAAAGAAAAGCGAGGCCCTCAAGAAAAAACTGATGAGCAATTTAAAATTTCTAATCTTCTGAAGAACCGTTACGTGTTGCTCCTATTTACGATCTATATAGGAGCGTACATGACTGTGAATTTCATTGATGTCGCATTTTATGATCGCGCTAAGTTCACCTTTCCTAATTCTGAAGAGTTAGCTGGGTTTCTGGGAATGTTTTTAGCTGCTTCGTCGATAACGAGCTTGGTGCTAGGCTCATTATTATCGGGAAGGTTGATTAGCCGATTTGGCCTATTGTTTGGATTACTAGCTTTGCCGATTGGGACAGGGCTAGGAGCGGCTGGAGTGGCAGGTTTTGGAACGGCTTGGGGACCGGACATCATGGCCGTGTTTTGGTGGATGACTTTGACCAAACTGTTATTCAAAAGCTTAATCAAAACAATTCACAACCCTGCCATCGCTATTGCGTATCAACCTCTTGAACCGAGTCTACGTACTCGAGTTCAAGGCTTGAGCGAAAGTATTTTAGTGCCTATTGTGAATGGAGTCAGCGGCATCATACTTTTATTTTTGGATCAATTTTTGGGGTTTCGGGTTGTCGAACTCTGTTACACCATGTTGGTGGTTATCAGCGTTTGGATTTTCAGTACATTTCTCACAAGACGAGAATACACAGTTCGTTTGACAAGCGCACTTGCCAAACGAACCTTTACCCAAGGAGTGCTCTCATTCGATGACAGTTCCAGTGTTGCGATTTTACAAAAAGCTCTAACTAGCCCTCATCCAGAGGAGGTGACATATGCCCTCAGTATGTTGGAAGAGAGTCATCATAAATCGATGGACAAATTTCTGATCCAATTGCTGGAGCATGCGGATTCCAAGGTACGTGAAGATGTTTTGAGACGAGTGGAACGTTTGGGAAGAACTACGTCTTTGGAGGCCGTCAAGAAACGGGTCCAGGTTGAGCCGCTCCCTCAAGTGCGTGGTAGTGCATTGCGGACATTTGCCGCTCTGGGAGAAGCCGAAGTTTTGGACGAAATCATGCCTTACCTGAACCACAACAATTCTTACGTCAAATCTGGTGCGATGGTAGGGCTACTCAGAAGTGGAGGGATTCAAGGAGTTCTTTTAGCTGGTTCGGAGTTGCTGAAAAAAGTCAGTTCAGAAAAAACGGAAGACCGGGTTTTAGCAGCACAAGTGCTTGGAGAAGTGGGCATTCGGGATTTCTATCAACCTTTGTTGGAATTGATCAATGATGAAGTTTTGCAGGTGAGACGGGAGGCCTTGATCGCTGCAGGAAAACTCAAAAACTCAAAACTATGGCCTTTGGTTGTCGACCGTCTTTCACGTCGGCAAGAACGAACGGTTGCTGCTTCGGCGTTAATAAGTGGTGGGGAGGATGCTCTCGACCATTTAGAAATTGCCTTCGATGAGCACCAGAAACGTACGGACATTAGAGTACATATAGCGCGGATTTGTGGTCAAATTCGAGGAGAAGGTGCGATTCGTTTGCTTCTTAAACAGATTGATATTTCTGAAGAAGAAGTAAGGCATCACATCTTGGTTTCCTTAAAGCTATGCCGATATAAAGCGGATGAAAATGAAGTTGCGATGATGGAAACCCTGATCTTGAGCGAAATCGAAGACGCGGCTTGGGAAATTGCTGCTTTAGCAGATGTAGCGCGAGATAACTTTGGTGAGTTGCTAACCCAAGCTTTGCAACGCGGGCTATTCCGTAATCAGGAACGGGTTTTCTTGTTGCTTTCTTTTATATACGACGCACGAAACATTTTACAGGCATGGGCTAATATCAATAATAAAAATCGTGAAAAACGAGCCTACGCTTTGGAATTGATAGATAATTTGCTTCCTCAAGAATTGAAACAACTCGTCTTTCCGTTGATTGAGGAATTGACTTTGGATCAACGGATGAAACGCCTTCATCATAAATTTCCACAGCATCTTCTAGGGCGCAATGGTCGTCTGAAAGAAATCGTCGTACGTTCACCACGGTGGACCTCAGCGTGGACAAAGGGATGCGCAATTTATACGGCAGGTCGTTTAGGGGCAATGGAGTTTTATGACGAAATTATTGCTTCGCTTTCGTCACCGTCTGTTTTGATTCGAGAAACATCGGTCTGGGCCTTGGGCCGTCTAAATCCAGACGATCTAATAAAGCATCTGTCTCCACTCACAAACGACCCCTCCCCCCAAGTGGCCGAGATGGCTCGATTTGTTATTGGAACCGTTGGGATGGCGGGAGTTTCAATCCGATCGAGCTATTTGAAAAAGCTCAGCCGACACGATATCGAACTGTTTGCTAATATGCTTTACAGTGATGGTGAAAGTCGTACACGACGATGCCGTGCCGCACATATTCTTGGGCTTTCTAGATCGGCAGCGGCGCGATCTATCCTTTTAGAGGCTTTGGATATCAGAGACGAAACAGTCCGAACGGCAGTGTTGCATGAGCTGAACGATAGTCACTTTACAATCGACGATTCTGCCCATGCTCGGTTATATCAACTCATACTTGACGAATTTCATGATATTGAAAACACGGTCTCTATTTTGAAATTTCTGATTCATCATCAAGAAAATGATTTGTTGCTCAATGCACTTCATCAGGAACTTGACCGAAATCGAGAACGTGTATTATTGATTCTGGGCCTCGTTAATGAATCCAATTTTTTCCAAACCATGAACTATTGGTATGTGCGTCGAGAACAAACCCATGTGCCATCTGAGATTAATAAAACTCTCAGCAAGGCGATGCGAAGATTTCTTCAAGAGGAACAACAAGAGATTGGCGATAAGCTGCTTCTGGTTTTACAGATACAATCTATTGAGATGCTGGCCCAATCTTGGGATTGGGAGTTGACCGTAACTAACGATTTATCTAAGGCTCTTGCAGAACTTGCTTTTGGTTCTTCAAGTTGGATTCGGTCGTGGACTCGTGTTTGTGCATTACGAACGATTGTAGACTTTCAATTGAAAGAGCTAGCTCAACAAATTGTAGAAACTTTGTCCGATCCTGATGAGTTTGTTCGAGAGACTTCAATATGGGCTTTGTACCAATTGGATCAAGCGAGTTATTTGAAATATTCACTCACCTTACAAAATGATCCAAGCCCCCAAGTGGCATCATTGATTAAGCAACTGACCGAGGAGATCAAAAATGAGGCTAACGATTGAAAAAGTTTTGATTCTGAAAACAGTTAAGATGCTAGCCGAAACTCCAGAAGAGATTTTGGCTGAATTGGCTGGTATCCTAACTGAGATCACAGTTTCGCAAGGAGAAGTGATTTTTGAAAAAGGTGAAATTGGTCAATCGATGTATATTATTATCGATGGCAAGGTTCGAGTCCATGATGGAGATCACACCATTGTGACCCTAGAAAAAAGAGACTTTTTTGGAGAGTTAGCTGTACTAGATCCAGAACCAAGATCGGCATCGGTTACTGCGGTAGAAGAGGCCCAACTTTTTAGGCTGGATCAAGATTCTCTGTATGAATTGATGGCCGAGCATGTGGAAATTGCACGTGGCATTATCCGGGTTTTGTGCCAACGTTTGAGGAATGTTCCACAACCAGGTTGATTACTTTTGATCTAGACGCAAAACACCATTCCAATCATCTCCCGGCGGGTTGAGCTGAAACATTGCACTGCGTTGAACATACATTCGAGATACGGCATCTTCTGGAAATATTTCAAGGCAACGGGTAAATAGTTTGACTGCCTCTTCCCAGTTACGAGAGTAATAGTGTGCTAACCCCTGGTGATAATAAGAACTGATGGTTTGTTTCTTTTGGATAAGCGATTCTGGATCACCATTGTAGATCTCAAATATGCTGATCGGGGTATCGCGACCTTTGACGTTCACAAAATCTAGTTCCCTCCAAAGTAAATCGTCTTTGTCTTCCAAACACCGAAAGACCTGCGAAGAAATGATTATGTGACAATTGTAGAGCTTAGTAAGGCCTTCTAAGCGAGAAGCAACATTCACCGAATCTCCTAACACGGTAGAATCCATACGATCTTTAGAACCTACGGTTCCGATTACTGTAGGGCCACAGTGAATACCAATGCCAGTTTGTACAGGAGGCAAACCGAGTTCTTTTCGTTCCTGATTATACAGGTTTAATGATTCTTGCATTCCAATAGCAGCACTTACTGCATCCCTTGCATCGTCTGCTTCGTCGCCGCCAGGATGATCAAACAAAGCCATGATAGCGTCTCCAATAAATTTATCGATGAAGCCATGATTTCGATGAATGGGAGTATTCACACGTTGCAGGTAAGTATTAAGAAAATTCAGAAGTTCTTGGGGAGACATATTTTCGGACAAGGTAGTAAAAGAACGGATGTCAGAAAAAAGAATCGACAAGGATTCACTACCTGCTTGCCCTAATTGAATCCTTTCTAAACCCTCTTTGGCAATGCGGCTCAGGAATTGTTTGGGGACGAATTTTTCAAAAGTTTGGGTCATTGCTGCAATTTTTTCTGTCTCTAACAATTGGATTTTTGTGTTCTTCAAGTCATTGTAAAGCCTCGCGTTTTGAATGGCAGTTGCGATCTGGGTAACATACCTTTGAACTTTTTTGATATCGTCTTCTGTTAATCCAAAACCGACCGTTTGATTCTCAAAAATGATCCCTCCTATGACCCTTTTGTGGACCTCCAAAGGACAAATAAGGATCCCTTTGACCTCATTGATTTGGCATATTTTTCGGTCGCAAGAGGTCAAAGCTTGAAGAGTCTCCGGTGTTATGAATGCTAGATAACGAGGCTCATTCTCTGAGATAATTTGTACAAATAAACTGTCTTTTTGATCAAGAGGGAGCTGAGTTCGAGCCAGTTGTTGTTTTTGTTCTTTTGTTACTGCGCTACCATAGTAGTGGTCAAATGTCAGAGATTGACTTGATTCGTCAACAAGGGAAATCCCAATCTGATCAAACTCGAGAATTTCTTTTAAAGTCGCAATTGTGGCAGACATCACTTCGTCTAAATCGAGTGTGGAGTTCACAACAGCCATCATTTGATTAATATGAGAGATTTCGCGGTGAGCCGATTCCAATTCGTATGCACGGTGTTGCAACTGTTCCTGGGCATTTTCGACCTGGACCAGCGAAAATTGTAATTCGTGAGTTCTTTGTTCGACTTTTTCTTCAAGATCTTGATTCATTCGATCCAGCTGAGATTTAGCAGAATAAAGTTTCTTCACCATCGAATTGAAGGCGATTTCAAGAATTTTCAGTTCATTCTGCCCTTTTGTTTGCACGTCCACCTGCAGTTGATCGAGATTCTCCAAATTGAGATTTTCAGTCGCAGACGTTAAAATCGACAAAGGTTTACTTAAGAGAAATCGACTTACCAGAAGGAAAATGATCCATAGGGAAATTGTTTTAATTATTGAATTCGCGATAATAAATAAGAAACCATAACGAACTTTTTCAAAAACGATAGAATTTCTTGAATAAAAAGTCCCAGTTCCGACTTCAATTTGTTTTCCATCTGAGCGTGTAAAGACGATACCAAACTTGTATTGCAATAAGTCGGAAAAAATTTGGTTTTCCTCAATAGTTCCAGATGGACTATGGTTTTCAGAGGCATGTAGGTTTCCCGATGAGTCCAGGACGAGGCCCATCTCCATTAATTCGGTCCCCTTGTTATCTTCTATTGTAACTCCCACGATGATCGGAACATCCAAAATTCCTTGTAGAATGGACTTCAAAGCATCTTCGTCGTAGTTCCAAACTTCATTGGCTAAACCTCGTTCAAATGTGGTGTGAAACATTTCTAGCTCAAGAAAGACTCCATCGCGAGCATTGTAATATTCTGCAACCATGTGAATACAGGTGACAGTCAACGTCACAATGAAGTAGAGCGAAAAAACCACTTTTAGAAGCCGAGTGGCAATAGAGTGTTTTACCTTCACATTAGGATAACTAGACACGTTGCCTCGATCGATGGAGTGAAAGAAATGAAAGATGATCGTTTACAATATCTGTCTTAGTTGAGTACTCGTGCTGATACAAGCGGGGAGAAGCAAGCGTGAATTAAGGCACTATAATCTACTTTGAAATCGAGAACGTCACTAACTTGAATCGTTTCCGGACAGTCTGTTACATCCAATATGGTGTAATCGGAATTCCCCGCAATCAATTCGATACCAGGTAGATAAGCCGTTAAGCCCTGTGGATCGGTATCTAAAACACCAAAATTCAAAATAGCTCGCTTTCGAGGTCCCTGAGATTTAAATACACGCTTACGTCCTAGAGCATCGACTCCTTGTTGCCCAGTAGGCTGCCCGGGTTTTGTTTTTATTTCCACCACCTCTCCTCTGAAACAGAATACATCATCAAAAAGTTGGGGATGTTTTTTTTCAATAGTTGGGATATTGCCCAGCAAAATTGCCTCTCCCACTCGAACTTGGTTAATTTTTGAAGGTAAGATTCGAGCTTCTATCCAATCCAATGCTACCGACCCTCCAATCGAAACCGTCTCCAAATCTATGCCATATCGATTTTCCACGCTCTCAGCCAATTCGCTCAACAAATTCAAGTTTTGCTCATCTGGGATAGTTCCACTGCAACATCCCAAATTTGCTCCAATTCCTTGCAATTGAATATTAGAATTTTGATGAGAAAGGATTTGTTCGACAATCGGCAAAACATCATCAGGCATAACACCTTCTCGTAAGTCTCCATTGTCAACCATCAAAATCACTCCATGTGGGAACCGAGAATCTGTTACTTCCATTAAGGAGCGAATTGTGGATAACTCAGAGTGGAAGCTGGAAGAAAAATATTGAGGTACATGTTTTAGATCTTTCTGGCCTGTCATAGTTATTAGCGACGGGCGGTTCCATAGATGGGAGTACATTGCTTGGCCAACAGATACTCGTGAGAATCCAAGCTTGGGTATCTTCGTCTCTTGAAACGTTTGAATCACCTCCAATAAGGTGTAGCATCCCTTTACGATTCCTATCAACTCTAGTTGCTTTTTATGACACACTGCTTGGATGTATTGAATATTATGTCGGAGTTTTTTTAAATCTACAATTAACTCAGCCATTGCGTCCTCTATAGACAACTGTTATCTCTAACTATCTTGTTTCAAAACTGAAGCAACATACACTAGTCATAAGGTTAAGGCAATCGAATGCGCTTGTAGCGCAAGGGAGAGCCACTCATTTTAGTTCGAAAAGACGATTGCTCATGAAACACTTGCGATTTATATTGGATTCATTCAACTTACTTTACGCTACAGGGCAGGGTGAAAACTATCTTTCAGGTTAATTGTAAGTTGATGAATTCGGAAGGTAGTTTCAACTGTTCAATAGTTCTTCAATACCCAGCATCGCTGAGCAATATTTGAGTAATGCTGACAAGCCGAAACGTTAATGACATAAATCAAATTAAGGGGGATTTATGAAAGTAAAAAAGTCCATACTATTAGGGTTATTGCTATTTTTATCGGCACCTGTTGCAACCTTCGCTCAGCCCTCGAAGGTTACGTTATGTAATGATCCTTGGCCACCTTTCACAGTAGGAAAGAGTGGATCAGCTCCTGAAGGCGGATTAGCTTTCGAGATTGTTAACGAAATATTTGACAGAATGGACGGCGTTAGTGTTGAAATGCAGTTGATGCCATGGAAGCGCTGTTTGAAGCAAATTGAAACAGGTAAAATCGATGGTGCGATGTTAGCATTAAAATCTGCTAAACGTCCTTATCTGAGATATCCTAAGTCTGTTTTCGCTGGTCGTGTTGGATTCTTTTATCATAAGGAAAAACATCCAAATGGTATCTCATGGGAAAAGCCAGAAGACTTGGCAGGATTGCGTGTGGGTTTTTTAGCGGGGACTAAGGTTAGTCCAGCAATTCAAGCAGCAATGGATGCCGGTGTTATAAAGGCTGATAAAGCAAAAGATGCGAGTCTCAACTTTAATAAACTTCGAAAAGGTCGGATCGATTTGGCGATTAGTAACGAGCCAGTTGGTTTTGCTTTGATTAAAGAAAAAGGTTGGCAAGGAGAATTTGCAGTTACTAAAAAACCTGTAGAGGAATCTCCTTATTACATGCCATTAGGGCATAAATCGCCAGCTTTAGAACTGATTCCTAAAATCAATGTGGCTATCGAATCAATGATAGCAGATGGTTTCATTCAAAAAGTGGTTGCTGAATAATACTCACAAACGGCAGAGTGGTTCATAAATTATTCTGCCGTTTTTTTCGTATTCAGTGCTTTGAATTGTTTAGAAGCTAAATTTATAGCTTTTGATTTGATTTAAGATACTAAGTTTTTCCCTTTCTTAATCTATATCAAGAAATATCTCCTACCTATTTAGAAGTAAGAAATAAGTTTTACTTTCTAGTTTCCCACTCTCAGAGACCTTCTGCATTCAGTTATTGTCGCTACAAAGATGACCTGAACTGCCTCATAGTACAAAATTTCCCCTTGATTATTTAGTTATTATTTCAAATTGAAATTATTCCTATTCTAAGCTATGAATTAAAGGTTGTACTGACTTGTTCGTTAGTCAAGTTGTGGTCAGCAGACCACATACTTTGATAAGCTTGCACGTTAGACAGGTTAAAGCTTGCGGAACGGGCTTCCCTGAATAAAATGAAAAATAACCTTAATTGGAACGGGAGAAAATATGACTGTAAGTTATGATTGGATCATGAATCATAGTGGCTTACCTTGGCTAAAATTAGATGTCCAGGTGCCAACCAAAGAAATCTACGAAGAACTGAAAAATGCAGAATTAGGTGACAACGTCATTTATGGTGAGTCTGGATATGAAAATTATCCACCTGGTACCAATCTACAAGAAGCTGGTAAGATTGAAAAATGGACTGGGTTTGTTTTACATGGAATTGATGCATATAAACCAAGGGCATGCGCGAATTATGGATACGAGAATGAAGATGATGCCCCTTACCAATGGACTGATCGTGGTGAAATGTGCCCAAAAACCAAACAGTTTTTGATTGACAACATCCCTTGCAAACGTTTTTGTAGGGTCCGCACTCAGATTTTAGGGCCAGGTGGTTTTTTGAATCCGCACACAGACTCTGATGTAAGTGGCCTCGGTTTGAACATTTCATCACCTCCAAAGACGAGATATCTTATGTTGGCTGCTTATTGGCCTAAAGAGGTGGAATTTAAACTAGATGAGAAAGTGCTGCCCGTAGAGGAAGGGAATATCTACATGTTTGATATTTCTAAGTATCATGCAGTTTACAATCGTTCGCCTGAAGCTCGATGGGCATTGGGAATTTCAGCAGATTTCTCGGAATCGCATGAATGGGAGGACTTGGTAGTTCGATCTTATCAAAAGTATGGGGCAAATGCGTAAGTATCTGTAAAGATCCAAGACAAAGCAGAGCTTAAAGAAAAAGGAGTAGCCTTAAGTAGGGCTACTCCAAAGATGTAGACGAATCAGTTACCTAAGATACGCTTCATGGTGCCATCAGATTTGATTGCGGCGATGGCCTTGTTAACTTGGGGAATTAAATCGGTGGCAGAAGACTTATCTCCAAATGCCATATAATAGGGGCGAGTTCTTAGAGGTTTTTCAGCGACCCTCAATATATCACCAAAGCCTTCAGCTTTAATAATTTCGTTGGCTACTGATTCATTACTAACAACCAAGTCTACCCGGCCTTTGGCAAGTTTCTTGATAGCCAATGCAGCTGTTTTAGACGCGTCGACTTTTAAAATTCCATCTTTGACAGCATTACTAAACTCGTTGGTGTACGTGCTACCACCCAATACGCCAATCCAATAATCGGATAAATCTTCCAAATTTTCCCAAACTATACCGTCTGGATGAGTCTCAATAGAGTAAAAGAAAACAATACGCTGCGGAAACAATTCGTCTGGGTATACCAAATATGGGCGTTTGCTAGATTTTAATCCTATAATGATACCATCTATATTGCCTTCTTTAACTTCTTTAAGGCATCTTTTCCAAGGGAATAGAATAAGCTCCAGTTCGACGCCCTCCATGCGTTTGAATATCTCCTTTTGGATTTCGACCGCAAGTCCTCCAGTTGGAGCAAATCCATTTTCACCTTTAGTGAAAGGTGGCCAAGGGTCGTTGCATAACGTTACTTTTCTTTGGGCAAAGCTAGATGACAGATTCCCAACAAAAAAAATTAATAAAACAATTACGATACGCTGTAGCATAAAGCCACCTCCGACAATTGAGTTTAATCCTATAATTTATGGCGCTAATTGAAACCCGATTTCAAGCATATATTGAATACGACGAATTAGGTCTATCACTCAACTCTTTGACACGCAAGCGTTTTGAATTTGCTTACTGGCAACGACAGATTGATAGTAAAAAATGTGATTTTCCTTAGGTCCAATACCCTACCAAAAGTCGTCTTTCTCCTTTCTCCAAAACAGTTGAACTATGTAGGCCGCGAGCATCCATTAAAATGACTGTTCCAGCTTTCCCTGTACACAATATTTCTTCAAATGGATGACGCCTTTTTAAAATTTCAACCTCGTGAGGAAGAAATGAACCAGTATAGTCGATCAATTTACTCATATTTCCAGTTTTATTCCGAAATTGGAAATATTCATATTCTTTCCACAATCTCCAGATTCCCTGTTTGTTACTTCCCTTCACATACAGTAATGGTGCATTTTCTTTTGTCACGTCAGTCAAATATAAAAAAGCTTTAACTCGGTGTTTCCAGTCATCAAAGTGGTGAAGGTTCGATACACTTTCAGCTCCAATTTCTGACTTTTCTTCATAAAAGAATTTTGTTCGCTTTACGTCTGAGGAGAAATAGGCTTTGAATACACTATTTACAATAGGGCTATCGGCGATTAAACCGGTATTTGGTGCTAAATCTAAGACATTGTAAATCCGATAGATACCAGAATCGGTATAGCTGCGTTCAACTTCAACTCTATCTGGAGATTGTTTGGCCTGTTCGATCTCGTCTAAGATTGACTGAACTTGAGACTTGCTAAAAAAACCTTCTTGTATAACGATTCCATCGTTTTGAAGCCGGGTCAAAATTTCATTGTGTTCTGTTAAAGTCGGGTCGAATCGACATGACTGATAATATCGAAACTTCGTCAATGCAAAGTTCCAAATTGACCTTTGGCCAAAGATTTCTGGTAACAGATTGTTTCCTATCATAATCCAATGCTCCTTAAATAAATTTTAGATTTATTTCACCGTAGTTAAGGTGAAATTTTTCTTGAAACAATAGAAAGGGTAAAACGAACTATTTATCACTTTCGCCTTTTGATTTCCATGATTTTGCACGAACTACTCATCATCATGATGGTTAACAAGTTGTTGGTAAATAACATTTAACTTTAAGTTCTTGAATGAAATCTGAAGTTGTTTAATAGCTTGGTCCTTGTTAGCAGGAGCATTTATTTAGAAATACCTGACGAGTAAATTTCTATTAAGCGTTTGTGATTGCTAGTTATAAAGATTCATTCCTACATGAAATAGTTTGATCAAAAAACCATTAGCATAATCGTTTTGATTAGTGTGAAGTATCGTGTAATTGAAGTGTAACTATAGCAAAAGATACATGCGTAATGTCAGACGTTTTGTAACTTGAATCGTTAAGTCAATAAAATACGTTAATTTCTCAATTAATTAAGGTCGATATGAAACAAATTCCAAATTATCGAATTGCTCCTTTACCTATACAAACGTTCACGCATTCTAAAAACCAAGTTTTTTTTGGATATGCAGACCTCAGCCCTATCAATCGAGAAGAATCATTACTTTTGGCCACGCATACACCATTGGGAAACGAACTACCGACAGCGAATACTCCCCTACAAATAGGCTACTATCGTTTGGATACTCCCGAAGCTTTTAACGTTGTAGGAGAAACACTCTCATGGAGTTGGCATCAAGGTTGTCGGCTGCAATGGTATCCTCAATCGAGTGGAGATTGTATTCTTTATAATACATTAGTAGATGGCAAAAATGGTTGTGTAATTCAAAACATTCATACTAAAGAGATTGTCAAAACCTTTCATCGGTCACTATATGCTGTTACACCTGATGGAAAATGGGGTTTTGGACTGAATTTTTCTCGTTTGCAGCGGATTCGACCAGGATATGGTTATCTCAATATGCCTGATGCAAGTCAGCATGAGGGGTGTCCTGAAAATGAAGGTCTATGGCGTGTCAATATGGAAACTGGTGAAGAGCGTCTGTTGTTTTCGTTGCAAGAAATTGCAGCTTTAGAACCGCTAAAAACTATGGAAGGTGCTGATCACTATTTTCATATTATCTTATCAAACCCAAGTAGCTCACGGTTTATATTTGTTCACGGCTGGTTCCAAGGAAAGTCCAAAGCAACACGAATTTTTACAGCAAATATTGACGGCTCTGACATACATTTGGTGAATGGCAATGCTTCTCACTGTAACTGGAATGGTGATGACGAAGTGATCCTTGCAGAATATTCCAAGCACCACCGGGACGGAGCATACTATTTTCTGAGTAAGGATCGTACGCGGATTGCTAACAAGGTCGACATCACAACAATTGATGGCAGTTTAGTAGCGGATGAGAATGGTCATCCCTGCTGCCATCCTGATGGGCAGCATTTTGTTACAGATACGTACTGGGACACCTATGATGACCAGCATCTATTGTTGTGCAATCCGTCGGAAAAGAATTTTTTTAAATTAGGTTCGTTTCACACACCTTTGCAAATTCCTGAACAGATAGCATGTGATTTACATCCACGCCTAAGTCCTACTGGTCGCTATCTGTGTATTGATACTGCTCATTCTGGTAAACGGGAGATGATGGTGTTTGATCTCCAACCTTTGGTAGAGCCGATAAAGCTTTGACTGACTTTCAGACCATCATCTTTACTTTATTTTCTTCATCTAGCTGGGCCACTGTAGGTGCTAAGTTTTTTCGCAAGCGGCCCATAAGGACTACAAACATTTTTTTCACAATTTCGATGTGGTCTTCTAGTACGTGGAAAAGATCGTCTCGATCTATACGTAACAAAACGCAATCAGTGACAGCCATTGCACTGGTTGGTCGAGAATGGGCATCTAAAACTCCGTATTCCCCAAAACTATCGCCTTTTGTTAAAACAGCGATTTCTATTTCTTTCTCATCTTCCTGCATTATAAGACGAACACGCCCATTTAAGATTAAATAGAGAGCGTCGCCAGGATCTCCTTGAGCAAAAATCTGATCTCCCTCAGCATAGTGTTCTTCTTCGGCCACATGCACTACAAAGGCTAAAGCTTCATCATTGGCATCGGCAAACAAATCAATTCCTTTGAGCAACAGAATTTTTTCGATGGTGAATGACATTGCTTTTCCTTTCAAAAAAGATTGTGCATAGTGTCGGACGTATTCATCGGGGTCGTCAGCATATTGCTGAGCCAATTGGTGACTGATATCCACATGGATATTACAAAGAGCTTCTAAAGCAATTTCTCTTACCAAGCTGTTGTTGCTGAGGCGAAGCGAAGATTCAATATTGTTGATAAGCCTTTCTGGGTCGATACCTTCCTGAAGAAAAAAACGCCTTCCCATCTCCGAACCATAAAAAGGTTTTAAGAGAGCCATTACTTTGTGGATTGTTACGACACGAATCCAGCTTTTGATATAGGGTTGCGGCCGCATCAATTCATCGAGATGATCTGTGATAGATGCATTTCGGAAGGTGTAGATGGTAGAGACTTTTGCGAGTCTGTCTTTAATAGAAACATCTTCCAGGATGGGGAAGATCTTTTCTTTCAGGCGTGTTGGTAGCAAGCTGTCTAGCAATTCCATTGCATCGGCTCGACCGCTTGTATTTCCTGGTTGAAAGATCAGGTGCAACTTGCCTAAGGATCGTGAAGGATAGAGCAAGTAGATCAGATGAAAGAGGTATTCCATCTTTTCTTCCATTGCAGCTAAAATTGTTTCCTTCAATCGCCCTATGAAAGTAGTTCTTTCGAGAACATGCACTTTGTGCAAGTTGGTATAGTAATTCTGGCATGTTTGATTAACGAGTTGTTCAATTCGATCTCGATTCAGCAGTTTAATGAAATGATCATCCTGTTTAACAAAAGTTGCAGCCATGATCGTAAGTAATTCGGTACTATTTTCACGTTCAAATTGACGCTGTAAGACCTCCAACGCTTGGGCTGTGGTGATGTCACATAAGGCACGAATGAGGCCCACTTTCCATTGAGCGTTGTTAGCAGCTTCTGTATTTAATATCTCCTCCAGTTCTTCGACGGCCCTTGGCCCCATTTTTTTAAGGGTATCAATAGCATGTGCCACGGATTTGAGATATTGAAGGTGACGAACCACGGGACGGATTAACTTCGGCTGTTGGATTTCGCCACAAGCTGCTAATGCCGCACGGCGGACATCTGGACGTTCGTCTTCTAGTAGCTTGAGAAGGGGCTGATAAAATGTCGGAATCGCAATTTCTCCCAAGATGTCAGCTACCATGATTTTATCTTCAACATCATCACTGTTGATAAATCGTTTCAGGGCGTCCACACTTTCAAATATGCCTTGAACTCCTCCATATTTGCACATTCCTACGATACAAATAGCCTGAATTTCTCGGCTATTATTGATATCTGACAAGTTTAAGACTGAGAGCAGGTTTGCAACTTCTGTTAGCGCTCCCTCTTCTTTCAATGCACAATATGTGTGAATTACTTGTCCCAAGATGGGGGTTGAGGTTTCTAGAGAAACGACACTCCAAATATAATCTGCAAGTCTGTCGCGATTGTCTGTTTCTCGCTCTGCCAATGTATTCAAGGCTTCCATTCGCACATTATCGGAGGGATGTTCCAACAGATGTAACAAACCGGCTTGAAAGGCACTTTCTCCTACCGGCGAGTGTTGTTGAAGCTCCTGTTGTCGCAGTACCTGGATGGCATGAAGCACGGAATTGTCAGAAGAAGATTCAAGCATGTGAAACAAGGTTTGCAACGTCCGTACTTCATAAATCTGCAAATCGTCGAATTCCCACTTCTGATGCTTGGATTGAAACAAGGATTTGAGCATAACGACATATTCGTTGCGCAACATAACACTACAAACGGTCCATCCGATGCAGATCGCAATCACAATATAGCTCATATCCAATAAGGTGATGGGAGTCCCTTCACGAGTGATAGCCAATAAAAAGACATATGAGACAACGGAGGCAATGGAATCGATTACTCCTCCAATGTAAGACTGTGCAGCATCCCGAATTTTGTGGTCAACAGGTCGGAATAGGAGGTTACTTGCGGTATTAAAAAAAGTGCTCAAACCCCGTTCGCTTGCTTTCAAAGCGACGAATCCCCAAACTAACATGGTTTCTGGTAAGATCAGCGTCACGATTCCGATTACTAAAACGGCGACAGGTTTGATCAAGTTGACTACCCCCACCCCAAAGTGATTCAGAAGCCGAGCCGTTAAAAATGATTCAAACATCCATTGTGCAAAAAAAACGACTCCAAAAAATGCCCCTAAGAAACTTGTGAGTTCGTCTGTGGTGAATTCAGATTTTAGGGCTGTCAGAAATTGGTAGTCTGCAAACGCATAGACCGCAGCAAAGCAGGACATCGCGAGTGAAAGCAAAAGCAAATATCTATTTTGTATCAGTAAACGTAGCGTTATTTTTTGAGGAGGAGCTTTGAGTTTTTTGGAGGAGTAAGGTGATATTATTTGTTGCTTTTGCCTCGCTAAGTAGCGGTAGAGAGGAATCTGAAGAGGTAACATGATACAAGCAATAAATGGGATAAATTTACTGCCAAATATCAAGACTAAGAGAGGAGTAATCGCGCCAGAAAGCATAATGGAAATGGAGCGACTGCTACCAATGAAACCAAAGAGGCGTTTACTTTGCTGTGTGTCATACAATCCATTGAGGTAAGGCCAAAAAATGACGCGAGGCAAAAGGAAGTAAACTTGTGTCAGCACGTAGGCAACTGCGTAAATCCAACGATTCTCCCAAATCATGAATAGGCTGCTTAAGGAAATCATACTAACGCTAGCCAAGACTGTAATTGGCATGATCACGTTTCGCATCCCATATCGTTCCACCCCTCGAACGCAAACGAGCAGAAATAGGGTATTGAATCCATTCAGTGCCAATGCCGCAATTGGGATAGTGCTCGCGTCAAAGCTGCTGACGTAAAAGCCAGTGACCGAAGTCATGAATAGAATTGCGGAGAGCTGCTGAATGAAATGGATCGCAAATGAGGCCCAAGTTTTACCAGCTTCATTGGGCTGAATCCCTAGAAAAAGATTGAGCCGAAAAAGGACCTTTGTGCGGACAATGTGCCTTTTGGGGTTGAGACCTTCAATTTCTTGAGCGGTGGCATCCATAACAAATCATGAACGGTATTGATGTTGAGTTGGCGAGAACATAATAACCTTCGTTATGTTCTGCAAAATCATAGAAAAAGGTGTGATCGATGGACATCACTCAGTAGTTAACAGATGTCCGTAACATGACAAATTTTACAAAAATCGACAGTATTTTTTTCGTGGATCTATCTTTTAAGTCTAATATTCCCAACTCACCAATCCTACCCCTTACAATAGTTTATGAAGTAACCGTCTACTTTGACCGGACCTGAACTTCATAATCCTTTAAACTGAGGTGCCCCTCACCAATTCTTACCGTACAGGAGGATTCTCCATCTTTAATTCTGCCGAGATAAACATGTTTCAAAAGTGGGGCACGACAGGCGTAATAATCGCTGGAACCTCCTGCATTAATCGCATTTTTGGGGAGTCGATGAGAGCGAAGCTTATGCCAACGATGTGGTAGGTGTAATTGTAGCTCATATAATTCCGATTCCGCCCTGCTTCCGCTTTGGTCCAGAATATGGCATTGGCGCCATCCGATGCCTGTTGTACCGGGATAATATATGCCGCGATGCTTTATCCGGCATACATAAACATCGCCAGTTTCATCATGCCCGCTGGGCCGAAGTGTGGCCGGAATTTCAAGAGTCGCTACCCACATTTGAACTAATACTTGATAACGATGAGATTGGTATGTGCGGTCTCGATAGCGGTAATGGCATTTTGTATCTTGGATAAACCCGAGATACGTCCGTGCAGAGCGTCTTACCCTGCACAAATATTTTGTCCCCAAAATTGGAGTTACGCTCGCATCAAATGCCCCTAAAGGGATTTTCCGACGGTTGAGTGAAGTCCACCGAAGATTATTTTGGGAGTCAGTTAAGATCTCGTAACCTGTTTTTAACAGTTTGTCACCATAGATTAATTGGCAACCTTGATTTCCATTCGTAGTTCCAAAGTTGGTATCTACATCACGACAAAAATGAAGTGCCTTATTGCCCTGCCAACCTGCCGGAAAACTATGGGTTGGTAACGAATCAAATTGAGCTGTAACCCACTGTAATGCCTCGATATTAGGGCAAAACCACACTGAAATCAAAATCGCTATAACTTTGAATTGCAGTCCCATTGGTTTGAAGTGCATGGCTTTCCTTTTCTACAACATTTCCTTTGCAATTTGTATTAGCATTCTTTGAGTTTTTTACAAATACCATTCCATTTAAGATTGCTTTCGCTCTTTTTTAAAATCCTGTCGAGCCTCTAAAAAAAAAGAATCGTATTTGTGGTCACGCAAATCTGGAAAGGTCCATGCAAAGGTCTGGTAACCCCCTTTACATTTGAGGAGCACCATATCTGCCCACACCTGGTGTCCCATATAAATTTTTTGAGCACCTGGCTTAGAAGACAAAAGTATCACCTTATGGAAATCCAAGTAACCGGGATCGATATTCACCCGGCGTTTTCCCTGCTCCTGCCAGGAGTCCTCCACGAGCCTTGCAGTGTGTTTCCAATGAGGTAAATTTTCTAAGGAAATGACTCCAGAAAAACTAAAGAACTGACGCTTTAAGCCTGTCCCCATTTCTGGAGCATAATAGTTGGTTTCTTCAAAGGAGTGAATGGAAGAGTGACGTTGGGCGGGACTGAAAGCAGTGGAAAAATCATCCAGAGCTGATTTCAACACTGCATCGTCAGAAAACAAAAATCCGGCTATCAATTTGCCGTAGGGAGAAAGCTCAGCCATCGTTGAAAAGTAAGAGAGGAAGTCGAATCGGCGACTGTAGTGGTTGTGACTTCAGCAGTCGATGTCGTGGTTTCTGCAACTGAGGTGGTAGTCACTTGAGTTGTCGTTGAGGTTGGCGTGGTTTCCTCTGTAGAAGAATCCCCTTGGTCGATCAGTCCACCGACACATCGGAAACCTATATTGGCAGCAGTGGCTCCTGGTAAACTGGTGTTCGTGTCGATATCGATTCTGATATTGGAGGCACCATCATCCCAAGCACCACCTTTGATGATTCGATCCCGATCTTCATCGTCTTGATCACTATCTCCTTCAAGAGTACTCGTCCATTCTGCCACATTCCCTAGCATGTGTTTAATTGTGAAGGCATCATGGGTTGCCACCCCTCCGGCGAACCCAACATTCACATCGACGGTATCTCCCTCACAAAACCCTCCGGTCTGGTTTGGGTCTGCGTAGTTGACCCGTTCACAAGTCAATGATTGATCGGTTGCAATGTCGGGATCTATCCATGGAAAAAGTGTATTTTCGGCGTTTCCGCCTGCCGCAGCTTTCCATTCTTCAACTGTGGGCAAACGCTTTCCTTTAATTTCGCAAAATTCTCTAGCTGCATACCAGCTGACATAGGTTACTGGGTGGTCTTTCGCAGTACCCGGGTTTACATTGAAGCTGCCCTCGGTAATTCTGGCTTTCCCGCCAAAGACATCTTCGTTGACGGAGTTTTTTGCTTCATTCCCTGGACCTGTGAATTCGTAACAGAGCGCCACGACGCCATTATCCAAATTGCAATCATTGGTTTCCCCATCTCCAGATTCACTCGCAACAACTTCTTTCGCCTGAAGAAATGAGGCAAATTGTTCATTAGTCACCTCTGTTTCATAGATAGAAAAGGAGAGTCCTCGTTGAGTGACATTTACAGAGTCGGGTTCTGAAATGCTGCCGGGATCATCAATCAAATCAGAAATGTCATTATCGGTTCCGGAATCACTGCTCGAAGACAATACATTTCCAGCACAGCGAACCAGATCATCTTCATCGCCTTCATCATCGCCGTGACACACGTTGCAACTTGGAACAAAAAAGACACTCGCAAGGAGTATCAGGACAATCCATCCAAATGAATAACGAGAACTCATGGCTTCTTCCTTTTCAATCAAGTTGTGGTTGTTTCAAAATGGCGTGTTGTAACTTTTTCCATACTTTTATGAGTAACCTAGTTGTTCCAAGGCGTTCCCATTGGGTGTAGACGCGTTCGATGTAAGGGAAAACCAACAATATCAAGGCTAAATAGATTCTATTTCGATAGGCTTTGTCGGGTGCGGGAACAGGGTTTTGGCAGTATCGGACCAAGGGTTGGGTAACGTTATGCCAAGACAACGGTTCTCTCAATTGGGTTAAGGCATTTTGTGCTTTTTTATAATGATGCGGTTGCTGCATGTGGCAAATTGCATCCACCCAGCCATTCACCGATTTGAAGTCGACCACGCGTCCTGACCCTGACTCTTCGACCCATTGGGCAACTGTATCACCGCAAGTAGTGATGATCGGTAGTGAAGCCCAAAGGTAGTCCATCACACGGGTACGAAATGAAAAGCGGGTTTCCAGGTGATCGAAATGGCTACTGATTCCAACATCGGCGTCACGCAAATATAGATACCTTTCTTCGTAAGGAATCCATTCCTGATTAAAGATCACATGAGTGCCGTAAACTCCCAGTTCTTTAGCCAAAGCAATCGCTTGTTGGCCCATCTGCATTTGTGGAAGATTGTTGTGAGGAGGAACAACTCCCATAAAAAACAGTTTCACCGCAGCTCCTGTTTCCACCATTTGAGCAACGGCACGGATGGGAGTCAGTGGATCGAGCCAATCCCATATGCCACCACCCCATATGAGTAAAAAATCATTCTGTTGAATACCGTACTCGTTTTGGAGGCCTCGCAGACGTCCTGGCAGAGAAGGAGGTAATTGTTCGGGAATGCCGAAAGGAACTACCTCTAGCATGTGCTGAAAATTGCCGGGACCATGGGTGGCAGGATTGATGCGATAAAGGGCGGTGAGCATTCCCAGCCAATAATCTTTTTGCTTTTCACTCGCACAGATCATGAAGTCAGCTTTCATAATCTGTCGATTGAGCGTGGCCATATTATGAAAATGCCTCTGCCATTGCAAGGGAGGCTCAGTTTCCTGAGGGTTTTCTAACGATTCTAGTGGAAAGGGATCGTATAAATCCACAATAAGAATCTTCTCCAGTTGATTCAAAAATGGATACTGTTCTAACAAAAAGCCCTGGACCAGCAAAACATCATGCTGTCGAGCGATCTCTAGAAGAGTGGAATCATCATATGATATGAGCGAAGCTTGTGTCTGAGAAAGTAAGGTGTCCGGTGGAAGATTGGGTGTGGCAAGGGTGACTGAGTGGTGTTTTGCTAAAGCTCGACTGAATTCCCAACAACGAATGGCGGGACCCGTCATCCGTTGTTGAATCTTACTGTGGCTGAGAATCAAAATTTTGGGTCTCACGACTGCCCTCACTTGGCTTCCATCATTGCAAGGAAGCGATTGAATAAGTACCGTGAGTCGTGAGGGCCAGGGGCCGCTTCCGGATGATATTGGACCGAATAGGCTGGGTATTCCAGGGATTCCAAGCCTTCGATGGTCTGATCATTCAAGTTTCGATGAGTGACTTTGACACTGGAAGGTAAAGACTCTTCATCAACGGCAAAACCGTGATTCTGGCTCGTGATTTCTACCTTTTCGGTGAGGTAGTCCATAACCGGGTGATTGCCACCGTGATGCCCAAACTTCAATTTGTAGGTCTGTGCTCCAAGGGCAAGAGAAAGTATTTGATGCCCCAAACAAATTCCAAAAATCGGCACTTTTCCCAATACCGTTTTGACAGAAGATATCAATTCCGAGACAGGAGCCGGATCTCCTGGTCCATTGGACAAAAAGATCCCATCGGGTTTCATATCCAAGATGGCTTCTCCCGGAGTATTCCAAGGCACCACCAACACGTCCATTCCCAATTCAGCCATGATTCGCAAAATATTGAACTTGATGCCGATGTCGTAGGCCACAACACGAAACCGAGGGGTCGTGCCATTCGAAGGCCAAGGATATCGATCTGTTGTTGAGACTAGGCGAGCTAAATTTTGGCCTTCCATGATTGGAAGTTGTTGGGCTTGAGCCAGCAACTCTTGGAGATCTTTATTTTGCCCAGGTGCGAGAGGGTGAATCAAGCCGGGACATGCACCTTGTTCTCGGATGGTTTTGACCAATGCCCGTGTGTCAATACCTTCTAGTACGGGGATATTATGGGCTTCTAGCCATTCATCTAAGCTTTTTTGTGCACGCCAATTGCTAGTGACGGTGCTCAATTCTTTTACAATCAATGCTGAGGCATGAATTTTTTTCGATTCCATGTCCTCTTCAGTGATTCCATAGTTTCCAATATGTGGATAAGTCATGGTAACGATTTGTCCAGCATAGGAAGGGTCGGTGAGAATCTCTTGATAACCAGTCATGCCGGTATTAAAGATGACTTCACCATTTGCCAAAGTCTTTGAGCCGCGCAAACGGCCTCGAAAGGATTTACCGTTACTCAGTACGAGAATGCCATCCGTCATGGATTTCCTTATTTATGTGAGAAAAAATTGAAGCAGTTACGGGGATGTCGGTTGGGAGACAGTTTTGATGGTCATGCTGCGGATGCGTCCGTCTTCTGTTAGGGGGCAACGATAGCCCGTGCCAATGATTGTGGTTGCCAAATCATCAGTAATGGAGGACTCGATTGTCAAATGAGTGCCGTCTCGAACCGCAACCTTGTTTTTGATTTTAATGAGAGCTTGTTGGTAGCTGTTTTCTTGCCCTGTCAATGTCATGGCTCTAAATTTATTAATGAACAAACATTGTGGATATTCCTCAGGTTGGGCAAGCAATTGGATTTGCTCACCACTAGCTGTGGGAGAAATCATCGCGCTTCGGCATGAAGAGAGCACCAACAGCCCAATGCCACCACACAATACCAGGAAAATTAGTCGCGTGGGATACTCCTTAAAAGGCGACATATACCGTTTCTCCTTCAGAAAGGCGGGCTAGTTCTTGAAGCCATTCCACATTAGGGGTGGTGGACCGCAATTCTAGCCATTCGTCCACAATGGTTAACGATTGCGACATATCTGCCATTTCATTACAGCGGCAGGTGAGCCGCATTTCATAAAAACTAGGAGACAATCGAGGCAACTGCAAATGCGCTTTGTATTGTTCTACTGGGAGAGGTTTTTCCCAGACAACCACGTTCAACAGTTGATCTAACACTTGGAGATGGACCTCCGGCAATTCGGCTTCTGGCTGTGTCGGGAGATGAAGAGAACCCGCAATCGAATCCTCGGTAATATAGGGCAAACTTTGGCGGAAATCACGAAAAACCTTCAGCTTTTCATATTCTGGTTGATAGAGCAGTGTTTGCCAAAATGCTGCAAAATCACCCGATTGCCCTACGTTGTCCGGATTTCCCAAATGCTGTTTTTGCCAAAAGTTAGAAAAGTGAATCCAGTCGACTTGCCCTTGATCGAAATGGGTTCTGCGAACCAAGTGAGATATCGATGACGGTTCATTCAATAAACTCGGAAATGATGGCTGCTGAATAAGATATTCATTCAACAGCCGATCACTTTGAATTGGCGATTTTGATTGTAGTGAATAAAATTGAAGATTCACCCTTCCCCAATGGTTGGGCTTGAGAAAAAGCTGTTTATATTTTTGTTGATTAAGCGCTTGTTCGCCCCCAACCACTACAATTTTTTTACCGCTCGCTAGATATTTCTGAAAACTTTGCTGATAGACCGGGTTGAAGAGATACGATTGGATTGCAAAGTTGTGAAAGACCACTGTGTCAAACTTAAACAATTCGGTTTGAAACAGTTCCTTTACTGGAAATTGAATGAGGGCCAGTTCTCGTTCCGGCACAGTTTGAGAATCGCGATAGGGATCTCTTAAGATATAAAAAGCCACCATATCCACATCTGGCATTTCTTTAAGTAGCCCTCGCAAATAGCGTACGTCCCAGCTTGGGCGCCCTGCAATGTGGAGCACTTTCATCCGTTTAGAGCGGATGGTGGTGGGAATATAAGCCACATTGTTATGAAGGTTGATTTCTTCCTGCAGAGGAACGAGGCGTAGAAACAAAAAAGTATTTCCCGGGGAAGAAGGAGTCCATGTTAACTCGGTTTGGATATCGTGTTCACCACTGGGAAAATCCAGCGTTTTCTTATGTAAGATGGCTTGTCCGTCGGTTAGAATCAGGGTGCTAGTTTGGGGAGTTTCTAGATTACTCCGAACAGCAACTTGGATGGTTGCTGGAGTTTTCGTGAAAACGACTCTTGGATTACTCACTTGGGAGATTTCCAAATCACCCGAAGAAGGAGGTGTTTCTAAAATCAAAGTATCTAGGGTGAGGCTGTACTCCTGAAGCTGTGTTTGAAACGTATTGGGAATATGCAGGTTTTCGGTGTCATGCCCATCACTGACTAGCAGCAAACGACTATTTTCCGGTGGAGAAGCCACTTTCAAGAAATGGAGAATCTGCGACAAAATTGGAGACTGCAACTGCCACTGAATGTCATTAGGCCAATTGCTTTCGGTCAATTCTTTGTCAGGTTGATAGAGATCGTAGTAGTGAATTTCGTAATCAGAGTAGTTGTCTTCAATCGTGGATTGAATGGAAGTCGATTGATCTAAGACAGCTTGCATGCTTTTGCTTGTATCGACCAACACAAACAAATGCTGTTGTTTGGCTAGAAACATTTCGGGGGCTTGTTGCAGTAAAAGCAGAAGACTAGCGAGGAATACCAACCTCAGAAGAGCTGAGAGATGACGGTACTGTCGAGTAGGGAAGAGCAAGAAAAGGTAGAGCACGGTGAGGAGCACAATAGCTCCCCAAGCAATCAGAAACCAATTTTCCATCGATGTCTGGGAATTCGAGATTGGTTAGAAAAGATAGGTCGCCCCCACCGAAAGAATGGTGAAATTGAAATCAACATCCTTGGTACTTTCTGAGGTCGTGTTTGTATCTGTGTCTGTTAATGAATTTTGTACTTCAGCTGGAATCATGAGTATACGAAAGTCTCCTCGTACTACAAGATCTTCAATAATTTCTATTCCGACTCCTCCAATCAATTGAGTTCCGCTTTGTGCTTCAACATCTTGTTTTAAAGATTGATTCGTTGCAGACAAATTTTCGTTCACTTCGGCATCCAAACTGGGGTCTATATCAAACTGATTGATGCCATATCCTCCGTAGAAGAACAGCCCTTCTCCAAAAATTAATAACACAGAGTAACTTTGACCTGTGAAGGTGAGATCCCCTTGAGCCACATCGCCATCTCCATCCGATTCCAATTCAAAGGTTTGCAACAGAAATTCACCTTCAATCATAAAACCGCCAAGATTCCAGCGAACCCCCAACTGAGGAAAGAAAAGAAACCCATCTGCTGCTTTGGTATCATCAGTTTCACTGAGAGAAATCGTAGATAGAACCCCAAAGTCAAACATGAAGTCGGAGGAACCTCCACCACCACCAGCGGGAACTTCTGCCGCATCCCCCGTGTCTGCCGGAGCTTCTTCAGCTGCTGCTTCCTCTTCGGGAGCTGCTTCCTCATCTTGAGCATAGAGTGGAGTGACCGCAAGGATCATGAATGATAACAATGTCAAGAAATGCTTGAATTTCATAAGAAATCCTTGTGAAAGAGGATTTGGGAAAGGCGATAAAGTAAAGGAACGTAACTATAAAGAGCTTGTTGTATAAAGGCAAGTTCACCAGACTGGTGGTTTGTCTATGATTTTACAGAACAAATTATTGTAGGAAGAGGTTCAAATGGAACTTAATTTTGAAAAATTGAACGGCCTGATTCCTGTTACCGTGCAGGATTGCGAAACCCAAGAAATATTGATGATGGCCTTTGTGGATGAAGATGCAGTTCATCAGACCCTAAAAACCGGAAAGGCTCATTACTATTCGCGTTCTAAAGGGCGTTTGTGGATGAAGGGAGAAAGTTCAGGGCATGTGCAAGAAATCAAAGAAGTGCTGGTGGATTGCGATCAAGATGCTTTGGTATTCAAGGTGCGTCAAGTAGGAGGAGCAGCCTGTCATACCGGTTACAATAGCTGCTTTTATCAACGATTGAATCCCGATTTCACTGCCACACTGGTGAAAACAGAAAAAGTCTTTGATCCTGAAATCGTTTATAAAAGTAAATCCTGATTGGAAGTTTGGGGTAGATAGGCGGTGAGGAGCTTTCAATCTAAAGTGTTTTGCACTTGATCCAAGTAAGATTGTAAATCGGTGACTTGTTGATGGATCACATCTACGTTTTCTGAAATGGCTGCTTCTTCTAAAGTTTGTCCAATCTCGCTGATCTTTGCAAATCCATAGCTTTTCCCGTTTCCTTTCATACGATGTCCGAGCAGCTTTACGGTATCAAAATTTTTATCTTCCACAGCTTCTAAGATTTTTCCGGAATTCTCTCGAGTGGTATTGAGAAATTTGGGCATCAGTTTTTTGAGGGCATCATCGAAGACTTGCAGATATTCTTCGGGTTTATTGGTCGCGATAGAAGAACGATTGGTCTCGATATTGTCACGGTGTTGAATGGTTTTCAAAACGGTATCGATGATCACTTCTTTCGTGTAGGGTTTGGAGATGTAATCGTCAAAACCGGCTCCCAAAAATCGCTCCTGATCTCCCTTCATGGCATATGCAGTCATCGCAATGATAGGAATTTCTGCGTATCCAGGAATTTCTCGGAGCTTTTTAACGGTGGTCATGCCATCGGGGCCGAATCCCAAATTGATGTCCATGATCACAACATCGTAATGCTTAGCCGTTGCTTTGGCCAAGGCTTCAGAAGCACGTGATGCGGTTTCTAGCTCGCAGACAGGCGCCAAGTAAACTTGTGCGATTTCTTGGCTATTAAAGTCGTCTTCCACGAGTAGAAGGAGCGGTTGTGTGGGAGTTGACAGGTGCCGAACCGTTTGAGGTGTTGCTTTTTCATCAATGGGGTCATCTGGAATATTGTCGGTAACAGCAGCAAAGCGTACCTCAAATGTGGAACCTAATCCTTTTTCGCTCGTAACAGAAATTTCACCCCCCATGATTTCGACCCACCGTTTGGTGATCGTTAATCCCAATCCCGATCCTTCAAAATTTCGGGCATACCCTCGGCTTTCTTGTTGAAATTCGTCAAATACGAACGGCAAAAACTTCGCATCAATTCCGATACCGGTATCGATAACTCGAATCATCGCCCAAAGCTTGCCCTCCAATTCCTCTTGTTTGATCTCGACCCGAACCTCCCCTTCGGGCGTGAATTTGATGGCGTTGCCGACCAAATTGTTAATAATCTGCCCGAAGTATTTAGAGTCCAAACGTGAATACACATGGGAACGCTCCGTGTAGACATTTAATGACAAATTTTGCCGAGTGGCCATTGATTCTAACAACGAGACGGAATGCCGACACGATTCCACGACATCGAGAATCACTAAATCCAATTCTTGTTTATTTGCTTCCAGTTTCGCTAGATCCAGCAAGTCATTGAGGGTGTGCAGCAATTGCTGGCTGCTACCAAGGATACGCTGTGCATACGAATGTTCTTTTTCGTCATGCAGCGATTCGCATAAGATGGAGGCAAATCCAATGATGCTATTCATCGGAGTCCGTAGTTCATGACTCATGTTGGCAAGAAAGTTGGTTTTGAGCCGATTCATCCCTTCTGCTTTTTCTTTTGCCTTCACCAACTCTTCTTGGACTTCTTTGAGTTTGGTGATGTCTTCCACCATGACAAAGTAAGAAGATGGGCGCTCTCCTGGCACTGACACAGGAGCGACCATAAGCTTGACCCACATGATTTGGCCGTCTTTACGGCGATATCGTTTTTCCAATTGATACCAGTCTGTTTGCCCAGTGACCAATTGGTGAAAGTGATCCATGCTGATTTTACGATCTTCTGGATGGGTAAAGTCCAAAAAACGCATATTACGAAACTCTTCTGCGGTGAAAAGGAGCATTTCTTCCAACACGTGATTGGTCTCAATGACCTTCCCTTGGCGGTCCAACAGGGCAAATCCGATTGGAGTGTCGGTGAAGATGGCCCGGAACCGGGCATCACTAGTTCGTAAATCAGTCTGAAGACGATTGTTCTCCAAAACCGCTTTTTCCCATTTTTCCAGCTGCATCTGTTCCTGTTCTGAGGACGTGACGAGTTGGTCTTGTAGCTCGGTTTGGGCACGCTCCCACTCATGTAATTTCAACTGCTGGAGATCTTGTTGACTTTGAAGAAAGTGCGATAGCAAAAGGAAACCAATAATAAATAAACCTAACGCTAAAAGAATGTGTGTGATGACTACGGTTCGCAGAGATTTTATCAAATCTTGACGAGAATATTCCCATTGAACAACCCCTGCCGGTTGGTCTTGAAAATCGATAGAGGTTCTACGAAACGAGCTATTGGAATAGTTTTGTGCTAGGGGACTTGAGGTTTCCTCCAATTTCCCTGTTTCATCACGATACAGCGCAATGAAGTGATGCCCTTGTGCGTCATGCACATCAATGGAAAGCAATTGGGGATCTTCAGTCAGATAGCGGGCGACAGATACAATTGTTTGCGAATCAGACTGGGCAAGAGGGACGGAAAAAGAAGTGTGAAGGGTGGTTTCAATCTGAACGATTCTTTCCTGGAAACGTTGTTTTTCTGCTTGGTAATTCCAATACCCGGCACCCAACCCATAAATTGTAAGTAGGACCAGTAAACCGGTCGTGAGGAATCGCAAGCTATGAAGTTGTAGACTGTTACTAAGGTGTTTAAGCGGCATGGCATTCCTTGTTGCAAAGTATGAAAGAAATCTAACCTATTTTTAACATTCGCACAAGGAAAGCATTCCAAGCGATTGACAGTTGTAGGGGAATCATGAAATTCAAGAAAATTCTGAGTTAGCCGAGCAATGTGGGACTAAAATTGAGGAGTGGTTTTGAAGATCATTTTACCCAAACGGGTGTCCGTGACCTTAATAATTTGCTCGCTCCTGTTTACAGGGAGCATGATTGCACTCTACATAAAATTTTCTCAACATCGAACGCAGCAAGATTTGCTGTTGGTGCAAAGTAGCATAGCAATCTCATTGGGGAAGTTGCATCGCGACATGGAGAATTTTTTACACACAGGAGATACGCAATATTTTGAAGAGTTTCTCAAAGATTGGGAGGCTTTGAATCGAATACCACTCACCTATTATTCGCATCAAAAGCTGGACCCTACCGTATCTCAAGAAGAGCTGAAAACGACGTTCCAGACTTTGTTACAGAACATGGAAGAATACCATCGTATGATGCATTACATGTTCAACCATCCGGAACGAAAGCCGGGGCGAATTGAAATTCCAGGAGTTCCCATTTCCACGATGAAGTCTTATTTTTCGCACCTCATACAGCAACAGCAAGAACAAGTGCAGCGATTGCAAACCGAAACACTTCAAGCATCCACTGCGATTCAAAAAATAACCTTTATATTGATATTTCTTGGAGGAGTTACTTTCATTTTGTCTCTGCTGTTTTGGATGTCTTTTCTGAAATCGAAGCCTACAGCAAAATAGGAGGGATGCCGTGCCTATTCGAGCTTTGACTGCTACAATTCTCGTTTTTTTCGGGGGGTGGCTGGTCCTGTTTTTCATTTATCCCTTTCAACGGCTTCCCCATTGGTTTTGGCGGTATCAGGTCAAAGAATTACCCTATGCTTGGGTTTTATTTTTATTAGCAGGGGTAGGAGTGTTTGGTATCCATTGGATTCTAGGGCACCCTCGATGTTGGCGTCGAAATTTAGTTTTGTTGATGCTTTTTGGTTATCTCACTCATCTTACATTTGGGCTGATCGAAGGGCAGGGAATGCGGGCCATATGGAGCAAGGATTTAGGTGCGTATGCAAAAGATGCGATAGCGTTAGAGTCTTGGAAGCCTGTGGTGGTGGATTATGAACTCTACTTAGAGAGGGCCACTGAACAATCTGCTCTGCAAACCAAACCCCCGGGGACGATCTTATACTGGTATGCCTTCAAGATCTTTTTTATGCAGTGGCATGAGCGGGTGCCCAACTCGGAAGAACTCTTGGAATTCAGCAGTTATTTTTTCCCAATCTTCACTTATTTGGCGATCATCCCTTTGTATTTTGCGTGCCGCTATCTAATGTCGTGTAAAATGGCTTACCTGCCCTGCCTGTTTTATATTGTGGCTCCTAATATCACTCTGATGTCGATGCGGCCGGATCAAAATCTGTATCTGTTACTCGCTTTGATCCTGCTGTTGAGTTTTTTCTATGCTTTATTCAGGAACACATTTGGAAGTTTTTTAGGGATCGGTTTTTTATTATATGGTGTGCTCTATTTTACTTTCGCACTTGCTGCGTTTATCCCGTTGTTTGGGTTTCTTATTCTTGGTCGTGTGGGAGTTTCCTTTGCCAAGCAGAGTTCTTCAAGAAGCTTCTTTGACTTTGCAAGATACACGTTCAAGCACACACAGGCTGCATGGGGATTGGTTCTAGGATTTCTGACACCTGCAATAGCTGCTCATCTCGTAGGAGGGTATACGATTTGGGAACGTTATCGCAATGCCATTCAGATCCATCATAAATGGAAAAATATCGACTGGAATTGGTTGAACTCACTTTATTTTCCTACCGTAAACTTATTGGAATATGCGCTTTGGATCGGAATGCCACTGACGCTCATGGCGCTCTATTATTTCGTGATTAGCTTAAAAAGCCTCCCGTTCCGAATAAAATTTGTCCACAGTTTCACAATCTCGGTGTCGGGAGTGTTGTTGTTGCTCGCTTTTTTTACGAGATCTGGAACAGAGGTGCCGCGATTGTGGATCTTTCTCACACCGCTGGTGTGTATCATGGCTGCTTTGGGAATCCGACAAGTTCGACTCTATCGAATGACGTGGTGGGTTACGTGTTTGTGGGGGTTGCAATTCATTTCGGTGTTCTGGTTGAAGTGGTTTCAAGACTTTGCAAATGAAGAAATTCTAATCCACACAACCCTTCAAGAACTCCTGGGATAGCACCAGACAACTCGCTTGACTTGTTCCTGAATTCTTCCTTATCATGCTCGCTATGCCTTTTGGTACTTGCCCCCAATCCCTCATTTCATGCCCCTGCTCCAAGGTTCGATCGTGCGCAAAGGTGAAAAAATCATGGCGGTGACCGGTATTGTTCTCATTCTCACAATGGGGGCGCTCGCTGCATATATGACAACGCATTATCAAGAGATTCGTCAACAACAGGTGGATCTCACACGAGAGCATTTGAACGCCCGAAAATAATTCATCAGGAAAGTGCTATGGAAATCACAAAAACACTAGTTCCCGAAGCGGAACGCAAGGCCAAGCCACACGATGTGGCGCATATCCCATTTGGAACTGCCTTCACGGACCACATGTTTTTAATGGATTGGGAAGCCAACACCGGATGGCATAATGCCAGAATCGAAAAATACCAACACTTGAAGTTGGAACCCTCTGCGCTCGTGTTCCATTATGCTCAAGAGGCGTTTGAAGGTTTAAAAGCCTACTGCACGAAGAATGGCCACCATGCCATGTTTCGCCCTCGAAACAATTTTGAGCGACTCAACCTCACTTGTCGTCGCATGTGTTTACCTGAATTGGACCCCGATGAGACCGTCCAGGCGCTGAAAGAATTACTTCGTGAAGAGATCGATTGGATTCCTCAGGAGCACGGAACAGCTCTATATATTCGTCCTACCTTGATCGCTACGGAACCGTATATCGGTTTAAAAACAGCTAAAAAGTGTTTGTTTTACATCATCTTGTGTCCGGTGGGACCCTATTATCAAGAAGGTTTCAATCCAGTTAAAATCAAGGTTGAAGAGAAATACGTAAGAGCGACTCCAGGCGGTGTTGGGTTTGCCAAAACTGGAGGGAATTATGCAGCAAGTGTACGAGCAGAAAACGAAGCGATTCAAAAGGGATTCACTCAGGTATTGTGGCTTGATGCCATTGAACGGCGCTATGTTGAAGAAGTGGGTTCGATGAATATCTTTTTTGTCATCAACGGAGAAATCATCACACCGGGACTCACGGGGACAATCCTACCTGGCATCACGCGAGATTCCGTTTTGCAGACTGGAAAACGGTGGGGCAAGAATATGATCGAACGTCGAATTAGCATCGAAGAGGTGATCGAATCGGCCCGAGATGGCTCACTTACCGAAATTTTTGGAGCCGGTACGGCGGCGGTAATTTCGCCAGTTGGGGAGCTGTATTATCGTGGAGATTCCTATACGATCGGCGATGGAACCACGGGCCCGCTTGCTCAACAGTTCTTTAATGAACTCACCGGGATCCAATACGGCAATGTGGAAGACTCGTTCAATTGGATGGAATATATCGATTGAACGGAATCATGATGTGAGTCTCCAAGACTGAAAATTTTCTAAAAACTCAATTTGTTAGAATATGAACAAAAGTGTATTGACCAATGCCATCGCAGGCGGTGCGTTTGTGGTGGCCTACCTCCTTCCCGATTCGTCGTATCGACAGCTTTTGCTCCAGGCAAGTCTCTTCGCCCTTTCAGGAGCACTGACGAATTGGCTCGCCATTCATATGCTTTTCGAAAAAGTTCCCTTCCTTTATGGATCTGGAGTGATTCCCAACCGCTTCGAAGAATTCAAAACAGGTATCCGGACTCTCATACTGGATAATTTTTTCACACCAGAAAACTTTGCAAAATTTGCTGAAGATTCGCTGCCTTCCGAACTTCCTACTGATTCGATTGCAGGACAGGTAGACTATGATTTGATGTTCGATGGATTCATGAAGGTGGTTTCAGAATCCCAATTTGGACAAATGCTTAGCATGTTTGGTGGAACACAAGCACTCGAACCTTTGCGAGATCCCTTCAAAGTCGAAGCAGAAAAACAGGTGAAAGAGCTAATGGGGAATATGGATTTTAGCCAAGTTCTTCAAATTGGGGGCGGGTATGAACAGATGCGTCCGAAGATTGAGCATATGATCGATAACCGCTTGGCCGAACTCACTCCCAGGAAAGTCAAAGAAATCGTGAGCGATATGATCCGCCAACACTTAGGTTGGTTGGTGGTATGGGGGGGCGTGTTTGGTGCGTTGATGGGAGTGCTGAGTGTGGCCGTGCTCTGAAAGGCGAATTACTTCGTTTTCATGGTATAGACGCCGTCCCAATTTTCTGGAGGCGGAGTTTCCAAAAAAGTTTGGCAACGCTCTAAATAAATTTCCAAGAGTGTGTCTTCAGGAAATTGTGCTTGACATGCCCTCAACAATTCAATGGCTTTTTTCCATTGCTTGGATTGATAATAAACCAAAGCTTGATGGAATTCCTCCAAGGTCTGGCTTTTTTTTTCTTGAAGCCATGGATCATCCGCATCAAACACTTCGTAAACAGTGACTGCTTCGACTTTACCCTTCACTCGGACTTTATCGACGGTCCGAATGAGGAACGAATGGCCCGAAGGGAGATTCTCTAGCGTTGTTTCAGTGATCATCAGAGTGGCATTATATTGTTTAGTCAATCCTTCAACACGTGATGCCAGATTCACCGTATTGCCCAATACGGTGGAATCCATCCTTGTGGATGAACCGAGCGTGCCCACGATAATGGGACCGGTATTGATGCCGATCCCAATCTGTACAGGGTTTTTGACGTTCGTGTTGAATTTTTGGAGTGCTTTCAACATATCCACACCTGCGCGGACCGCCGGGAATGCCCCCGCCTTTCTTCCCACAGGATCTAGCTCTTCTTCAAAGATTGCCATAATGGCATCACCGATAAATTTGTCGATAAATCCTTGACGTTCCACCGCCGAGCCAATCTCGTAAAAAAGTTGATTTAAAAAATCTAGGACCTGTTGAGGCGTGAGCTTCTCAGTGAAAGTCGTAAAGGATCGAATGTCCATGAACAATACTGAGGCATGCTCCTGTTGCGCATTGCCAAGGCGAACATTGTCAATTCCATCATGAGCGATGTGGCGAAGAAACTGAGAGGGCACAAACAATTGAAATGTTTCGAGCATTTTATGCACAAGGTCATGGCTGATCTTGAGGTCATTTTGCATCATAGCAATGGCATGGGCGAGATCTCCGATTTCATCATTGCTCGTTGCAGAAATTTTTTGCTTCTTGTGGCCGGCTGCCGTCAATTCTACAGTTTTGACTAAGCTTCGTAAGGGGCGAGTCATGGTTTGCGCTAGGATAGTACTCAACAGTAAGCAGCCCACGATGGTGAGCAACGCAGCAATCCATAAGATATTGAGAATCTCTGCCCGTGTGGCTTCGATCAAATCCCGTGGAAGCCAGACGACGAGATGGCCTTGGGGAATAGAACGGAGATCGTAGATTGGAGCAAAGAATGTGCTGAAGGAAAAGTCGGCCACTTCCACCTGGTTGAGATGGCTGGCCGAATCTGGTTGACGAAGCGAATTCTGAAGAGTTTCTGGAAGACGGGTCAAACGTTTGCCGTCTGAGGTGACAAGAGTCGAAGCAACAATCGGATTGGTTTGCGTGGCAATGGTAAGGTGATAATCGGCACGTCCGCGGATGCGATCGACCCAATCTTGGTTCATAGGAAAGCTGACCACTAAAGTCCCTAAGATGTTCGTGGTTTCCCAATCGACAATGGGTACAACCGATTTGATGGTCAACCCAACTGGTAAGGCGATCAGCTCGACTGTCACAAGATAGTTCAGGGCTTTCACAACGCTTTCAGCATTGGGGGGAGTGAGGTAAGCCGCAACGTCTTCCTGTTTTTTGTTAAGCCATCGATTGACAGCAATGCGGTGTCTTTGGGTATCAAATACTTCGACCAAAGCGTAGATTTCGATCTCCGACTGATTATTGAGCCATTCCTGAATCAGCCCGATTTCCTCATCCTTTAACAATTGATGTAGTTCTTGGTGCCCTGCCAAAAGTTCGGCAAAGCGTTGAGATTGCTCAACATCGCTGCGGATTCGCTCTTGAATGCTTTGCAGAACGTTTTGCCCTGTGTGGTCTAGGTTTTCATCAACTTGTTGAGTTACCTGGCGGATGCTAGTCCAGGTAACAATTGAGGTAACCAACAGGGCCACAACGATATTCAAGCTGATGATTTTTATACTAATGGACCACCGCATTATTCGTTTTCCATCCAAATTTTTTCAAGGAGTACCCGTCCGGTGACCGAGAGCTGCACATCGTGCACCTTGCGGTGGTGGAGGTGAGAAATCTGTGGAATCATTAACGGAATCCAAGGGACTTCTTCTTTCAACAAATGCTGAATACGATGATAAATCTGAGTACGTTTCCGTGGATCATGTTGCTGTTGAGCCTGTTCAATCAATACGTCCAGTGCCTCGTTTTTGTAATAAGCCAGGTTGGACAGATTGCCGGGGGTGGCATTCATCGAATGGAGTAACGGTGCAATGAAACCATCCGGATCAGCATGATCCGTTGCCCACATCATCCAAACCATGTCGTAGTTTTGGGATTGAATCGCTTTGATGTACTCTGGAAATGACACGCTATTGATGTGAATGATCACTCCAATTGCACGAGCGGCGGCCACAAAAGTTTTGAACAATCGCGGCCACGACGGGTCTCGTCGCTCTGGCACGAGTAAGCTCAGTTCCATCCCCGCTTCATGACCTGCCATGCGTAACAACTGTGCTGCTTTTTCAAGATCATGAGGGTAGTCTTCCACAGATCGAAAGCTCCAATGGTTCGGAGGAATGGGAGACTGCGCGGGCACTGCATTGCCTTGCCACAGCCATTTCACCAATGCTGGTTTGTTCAAAATGTGTTGTAGAGCCAATCGCACCAGGCGGTTTTGAAAGACATCACGGTTCATATTAAACGTGAAAAAGGCGACCTGATTGGACGATTGTTGCTTGAGTTTGATTTCGGCATCGCTGCGAACCCATATCAATTCTTGAGGAGTGACATTGGCTGCTAAATGCAGATTGCCTTGCCGCATTGAAAGCAAAAGGTTTTTCAAAAACTTGGCAGGACGAATCACGACTCGGTCGAGATGCGGATGCGTACCCCAGTAGGATTCGAATGGTTCAAGAATAAAGTCCTGCTCATTCCATTCCACAACTCGAAAAGGTCCAGTACCCACGGGGCGTTTTCCAAATCCGTTGGGATCCTGTTTAACAGCAGTTGGAGACACGATAGCCGCTGGAGGCATCGTGAGGACATGTAAGAATGGGCGGTAAGGACGTTTTAGAACAAACTCGATCATGTAGTCGTCGATTGCTTGCAAGCTTTCTACATCAGCAAACAACACATCCTTGTATAAAAAATCTTTATTATAAAATGGGTGTTCCGCATTTTTTTGGCGAAGGAGGGAAAAGAGAACGGCTTCTGATGTGAGAGGGGTTCCGTCGTGGAAGATCACTCCTTTTCGCAATAGGAATGTCCATTTCAGTCCATCTGCGGAAACTTTCCATTCTTCTGCGAGAGCTGGCTCTATGGTGGCAGTGGTTCCTTGGTATCGAACCAAACCCTCAAAGAGATTTCCGGCAATGTTATAAGTGAGACTATCCCCAATTAGAGGAGGATCGAGTGCCTGCACTTCATCCGTTGCTCGATAGATGAGTGTGCCTCCTTCCTGAGAGGACTGAGCGAGGCTTTCCCATCCCGGCAGGATGCTCCACAGCAAAACAATCAGCAGGATTTTTTGAAAAATTGGAAACATCATTCCACCGATTCCCGTACAGGTTACAAAAGTCCATCATTTGGTTTCTCAAGCAGAGTTGCAAGAGAATCGTAAAATGGTTAGCGGGCTGCGTAAAAATAATGGAAGGAGGAGGTATTGTTCCGCTTCGGTTTGTCGGGGGCAATGTTGAATAACACGATAACTTCGGTGCGAAGGTGAGGTTTGATGTTAAAGACGACCAAGTCTGCTGTTTCCATGATTTGAAACAAACCACGCCCTGCACCTCCTTTGTTTTTTTGGAGGGTGCCTCCTTGTCCGGCATAACAGCTTTCTAAATACTTCAGGATAGTTTCTCGACGGAATGCCCCAAAAGGGTCTTCTACAGAAACAGCCAGCAAGGAACCATCGCAAGCATAGCGAAATACTCCTTGTTCTTCTGGCTTCAAAAACACTTGGGTGGTTCGGGGTAAATGGTTATAGCGAGGTTTGCCATTTGGATCGCTGGGGGCATCATAGATCGCATTCATGAGCAACTCTTCAGCGACCATCGTACTCTTATTCAACACCAGCCGCCTCACGCCCATTTGACGAAAATAATCTTCCATCGTATCCACTAGGTCGATTCGTGTTTCACTATCGACAACAGGATATTCCTGCACATCAACGCCCCAATTTAGATACTTTTCTAAGCCAAAGAAGTTTTGTGTGACCAACTTGCTGATCGTGGTGGTGATGTTTTTGAGAGTGAATGTGCGATCTTCTTCAGAACGCGATACAATATTGGAGAGAAATGGATAGCTTTGTAAGATTGAATGATAAAATGAAGCCCCCTTGAACGTCATCAGGACCGACTGGATATCAGGGTATTTTTCGTTTGCAAGGCGAGCGAGTTCGAGCAATTCCGTATTCGTGCAGATGATATCGTAACCATGTTGTTCCAAGTAATGTTGACCCTCTTCCATATTGGATGCGATGTCCAATTCCACACCAGTTCCTCCCAATGCCATTTTAGCGATGATTTGTTGTTTTTTATTGGTTTCTGCAAGCAATACCCGTTGACTTTGAATGGCTTGCTCGGATTGATACAAGGAGGTGATGGGTTGCACAATCTCTTCGATTTGATGCAGTTGGCGTTCGATCTGAAGAATGGGAGCTTGCAGTTCCTCGACATTTGAAACACGAAGTTTTGCAAGATTTTGTTCGATTGCATCAAGGTGGCTTTCTTGAAGGGTTCCCAATTTGTTTAATAATTGTTCTTTGGTTGAGTCGAGATCTTCTAATTTTCGATTGCTTGCTAATAAGGTTGTGTTTTGCTGTTCCAGTTGGTGCAGAGATTCATTGAGACGGTAGGTCCGTTCGATCACTTGGCGTTCTAAATGTCGTTGATAGCGGATGTTTTCCATGGTCACTGAGAGCGCATAAGAGAGGATGCCAATGAATTTTTCATCTTCCTTATTCACATCTGTCATATCAACCCCGGAGATAACAATTGCACCGAGGATACGGTCTCGCAATCGAATGGGAATGAAGAGCATGTTGGTTTGAATCAAACGAGGAGTCTCGAAATCTTCCAATTGATGGCCTGCCATATTAGGAAGCTGGGGAACAAAAGTATGATCCATATGTTTGAGAGAATCCAAACGCAAGGCCGCTGGGTAATTGGTATGAACCGGAAATTGGAAATGCGCATAACCTTCGTCATCATTCGCCAAACGTTCTTTGAAAAAGATATCCACTCGGACCTCGAAAAGAAATCGTAGCGTGATCAGTAGCGCATTCACGGTTACGATCATGGCATTGAACTTATCTACACTAGAGGTGATTTGTTCGGTGCTCTCCAATAATAATTTCCATCGCGAATTGGCTTGAGACAATGCTTGGTTGCTTTCAAACAGTTCATCGATTTTCTTGCGGATTTCATCCCGCATATGTCCAAAGCTTTCTGCAAGACTTCCCAATTCGTCATTGCGTTCGACGGGAAGGGGTTGGTCCCATTCGCCTTGAGCGAGCTTTTTGGCACCGGTTGTCAAATCCAAAATGGGAAGAATGATCCAACGGCGTGTTGAAATACCCGAAAAGAGCAGCCCTACAAATAAGGCCCCCCCCATGCCTCCAAAAATGTTGATGAACGCAGTCAATTCAATTGCCTGCATTTCTTCCAAGGTACTGACATAAAGCCACTGCAACAGCTGATCAAAGTTTTCCTGGTGCTGAGCCATTTGGATTTGAGCGTTTTGCTGTTCCAATACATCCCTGTGGTACTGTTCAACATGCTCTCGGAATAAGGAAAACTGATCTCGAATTTTTTGTCCGATAGGTCGTAAAGTATCGCTATTATCGACGTTGACGAGCCACAGCTTTGTTGCTTGTTCCATATTGGATAAAGAAGCTGTCACTCTTTCCCAACGGGCTACGGTGTGTCGTGTTGAATACACTGAGATTTCGTTGAGTAAAATCTGGCTGGCCGTTTGCATCGGTCCGATTAAGAATTCACCAGAGTCGATTAGTTCGGTTAGAACAACCCCCACCAAATGGAGGTCTCGCTCCATTTCGACTTTATCGCGTTCGAAAGTGACATATCGATTGAATGCTTCGTGGTAACTCTGAATTTCTAGCTTGGCTTGGTCTAAGGTGAGATCGAGTTCGGGGAGTTGGATTAAGTTGTGCTCTAGCATCGCCAGAGCATCGACACTTTCACCCAGATGATGAAACGCTTTCCACTTAGCAACCGCTTGTTGTTCTCGTCCTTCTTCGTAACTGTTGTATTGATATTGCTCGATATGAATTTTGGCCTTGGAAAATGCTTCTTGTGCTTCATAAATTTTCCGATGGAAGGTGACGCCTTCCATAACTTCGCTTAAAGCAAAATATGCAGTAATGCCGACTCCGAAAGTCAAACATAGAATAACGGCAAAGCCCAAACTGATTTTTTTCCCCAATGAAAATTGGTACGACAACTTCCCTCCTATTTACGCTTTCGAATTTGTAGGGTGGTGAATCATCGATTCTACCGCGAATAATTAATAGTTACCGCGTCGCAGGGAAAAATTTCCATAGGCATTTATTGAATCAGTCCTAACTTTTTCAACCATATTTTTTGAGAAGCAGCGATCTTTTGAGCTTTCGGACTTTTTTGGGACCATTCATCCAACACCTTGACTGCTGTCATCCGCACCCGGTTTAATTCTGTTTGATTCCAGGCATGAAAGATGACTCCTTCTTTTTGTGCTTGTTGCACCACGTTGTAGTCATCAATTGTATATTGTTCGATGAGATCCCAAGAGAGTGTTCGAATGGCTGTACTTAAGATCAATTGAAGGTCCGGTGGTAGCGTTTCCCATTCCTTTTGTCTCACAATAAAATCGACCAATGGCATGGAGTGAAAGCCAGGAAAATTGGAATGTTTTCCTATTTTGTACAAACCATCTGAATAATTGAGAGAGGGTTGACTCCAATCTGCCGCATCAATGATGCCCTTTTCCAAAGCGGGTTTAATTTCTGCACCGGGCAAAATCATAGTCTGAGCTCCCAGTTTTTTAAATAGCTGTTCGATCATTCCTGGAGGAGTGCGCATTCGAAGTCCTTTGAAGTCGTCTACTCCCCGTAGCGGCACGCGCGAAACAAAGGATTCGATGCCAAAAAACATATAATTGACTACATACACGTTTTTCGTTGCATACAACTCCCGAAGGAGATCAAGGCCTCCTTCGTAGCGCATCCACGTATCCAATTGCCAAGGGTGAGTCCACAAGGCCGGGGTCTCGAACATGGCAAAAGCAGGGTCCAATTCTCGCCAATAGGTTGGTGCTGAGACTGCACCTTCGAGTATTCCATGTTCGATTGCTTCCAGAATTTTGAAAGTCGGAACAAATTTTCCCACCCCAAATATAGTTAATTTGAGACGCCCATTGCTCATGGTATCCACTCGCTCTGACAACTGACTGATGAGTTGATTGATCTTGGAATCAAACTTGTAGATAGTTTGTATTTTCCATTCAATCGGTTTGGGCATGGCTTCTGATTGCCCCCATGACTTGCCCCCAAAGCCAATGATTAGTGTGATCACAAGGATCAATTTTGTTGTTTGCCACCCCTCTATCATGTTTCGCCGATTCCATAAAAGCACGTTATACTGGATTGTTTTCATCATGCCCCCTGGTACACAAGAGTTATACAAAATGGGTGATACCAATGGGACAGTATTGGCTGCCCCAATAGCCTTTGCTCTGTATTGGCTCTCTAAAAATGTTAGAAAAATGATGACCCTCTCAATAAGTTTATTTTCTGTTCAGGATAAAGAAAACAAATACTTCGAGCAACGCTTTTCCCAGTTAACATCAAGCATGCTGGTGATTTTGATATACGTTGTTGTAGGTCCGTGATCTGTGAAATAAGGATTGCAAACATGCTGAGAGCTAAACTAAGTCTTTAGGATATCGAAAATCCATGAATTGGGCTTGACTCGGAGACCTCCTATTATAGACCATCTGCACATTACCTGCCCATACATTGTCGCTCAATGATTTCGATCTGTTTCATACTTACGACGAGGCCGTCATGAACCCAAATGTTTCTATTCCGGCACGAGATTCTATTGCGATCCAACTATTCAAAACAGTGTTTACCGTTTATGTGATTTTAGGGATCACTGTGACCGCTATTCATCTGGTCGCCGAATATCATTATGCTAAGGATCTCGTGTTCAATGAGCTACAAGTTTTACATACCGCCGTTAAGCCGAATATTGCGATGGCCTTGGATTCGCAGGACCGCAAGCAAATGCAAGCGACCCTTGAAAACTTGATGCAATTTCCCTCAGTGACAGGGATTGAAGTCATGGATGAGAAAAAAGTTGTGAATATGACTATAGGTAGAACGCCTAAAAATTCGCACACATTCCCCGTGACCGTTTTCGAGGTATTTGAACTCAGCCGTCCTTTATCTGCAGAGGGACAAGGCCATCCTGATCAGCTAGGCAGTTTAACACTATATTCCGATTCTTCTGTGATTTTGCACCGTATGCAGGTTGAGATTGGATTTATTGTGGTCAACGCGATGATCAAAACAGCAGTAGTTTGGGGGCTATTTTTGATTTTGGCACGCAGGCTTTTGGCAGAACCGCTATCGGCCATTGCAGGGAGTTTGAAACATCTCGACCCAGAAAACTTGAAAGAAACGAAGATTGAGCCATCGAATCAGGAACGTAACGAACTTAAGGTTATTGAAGACGAGTTCAATACGATGGTAGGTAAATTTATACTTTCGCGTGAACAACTGATCACGGGCCAACTTCGTTTAGGGCTTCTGCTGGAAGGGATGAGAGAGTTGGCATCGGCTCGTGACAAATTTCATGCGATGCTTCTGACCGTCAATATCTTGATGAAGGCCGTTCCCTTATCTCCACCGACTCGGGTGCACTTCAGTTTTCAGGAAACTGCTGGAAATTCTGAAGGTTATGCCACGTTTGAGATGCCGCTTACCCTGTCGGAAGATCAATCCTACGCTTTCTCGCCCTTCAATTTAGGAGAAGTCACTCATACGTTTTCCATAGCCCCTCCTACCTATCTTCAAGCTTCTCAAGAACATGGACAACGGACAGGATGTGAGTTTCGTGACAATGCCCTACAGCTCGTGGCATGGCGTCGGAATAATTTACAAGGAGGGATTCTCATTCGAGAAATGGAAGAAGCCACTTTTCGAAAGTTCAATGCCCAGTTTTTGGACACGCTTTCTGCATCGCTAGCGATTGCCTTGGAAAATGTTGAGATCGCTATGCAACTGGAAAAGAACGTCATCCGACGTACAAAAGCTTTGGAAGAAGCTCTTGCTCAGTTACAGGATCAGAATCGACAAATGGTCAATGACCTGGAAATGGCCAGCAAAGTACAAAAGGCTATTTTACCCACACCGCATTTACCCGTATTTATCGATTTAGCCCTGTGGTTTCAGCCACTTGCACCGGTATCGGGTGATATCTATTTTTTTGCAGACCATTCCGATACCTTTGATGTCTTCTTGGGGGATGCCACCGGACATGGGGTGGCTGCTGCGTTTCTTACAGTGATGGTCAATATGGTGTTATTAGAAGAAGCGTCCAAGACATCACTTTCCGAGATCATGGAATGCCTCAACAAAAAACTGAAAGATAACACCCCTTCTTATTTTTTCATGACCGGGGTCTATTTGCGGATTCATGAGAATGGCCTCATGCAAATGGTCAATGCAGGACATCTTCCAGTGGTGGTGATGTCATCCCAAGTGCGAGAACCTCAGTTCATTCGAACACCAGGACCTTTGATGGGATTTGGAGATTACTCGGCAGAGCATTTCCCCGAGCATGTGTATACCCTGCAAAAGGGAGACAAGGTGTTGATTTTCACAGATGGACTTCAAGAAAGAGCTAATTCGCATCATGCTATGTTTGGTAAAGCTCAATTGCAGAATTCTTTGCAAGAGTATCCGAGTCTCAACAGTGCAGAGCTATTGAATCTGATTGTCGAAGATTGGCGGGCTTTCGCTCAGGAAATTCCCTCTGAAGATGATACTTCGATTATTGTTCTGGAATACAAATGAACAGATTGGGGGACATTGGAAGGAAAGCATGCTGGCCTGATCAGAGAACATTCTCGATCAGACCAGATGTGATCTTGCTTTTGGAGTCTTTGATCACTCCTCTTTGGTTTTGAGCCAAATACGAACGGCTAGTCCCAAGCAGGCAGAGGCTCCAATTAGGCATACGGCAGATGTTGCTGGTATCATACCCACCTCCTAAGTTTAGAGTGAACATCCCTGATTCCTCGTTCCCTTTGATTGTTTGAATGTGAAAGGAAAGCGGGAAACCGATCCTATGGATGTTATCGGCAGGATTCTTAAAAGCTTTAGGCAGAATTTGAGAGTGCGCTCGCCGTACATGGTGAGCAGCTTGCTCGCAATGAAAAAAAGACAAGCAACGGACAGCTTTTCTTGAGGAAATCAGTGAAGGCGAACGAAAGAAAATGGGCAGGCATGTCTCTATCCTGCCCAGTAATCTAGGCAAGCGTCTTTAGGGTAGGTTCTTTTTAATGACTTGAATTAACTTTTTCACATCAGCATCTGAGAGTTTTCCATCTACATGGAAAATTAGTTTGCCGTCTGGTGCAAATGCAAGAACGTCGCTGGTATCATCGGCGATCCCCCATTTGTTGACAAAATGTTTGTCCATATCCTTGAGATACAATGTGTTGGGAAACTCCTTTTGTTTATCTTCTAAAGCTCCCTCAATCGCAAAATTAGGAAGCCAGGTAGCAGCCATATTCACGACAGCAATAGAAGCATACTTACTGCGATCAAATTTTTCTGCTCGTAATGCTTCTCCGACATGATTATTCAGATCTTTTTCATCTGGATCTGCATAAAAGAAAACATGCACCTTGCCTTTCAATTCTGAGCTACTCCAAGGAGTGCCATCTAGCCGTCCCCCAGCATCTCCACTCAGTTCCACTTTAGGAACCATTTGTCCAATCTTTGCCTGGGACCAACCAAGAGCGGGTACCAATGCGAGCAGAACAATACACCAGATTATCTTCATCATTCCTCCTGCTTTTTAGGTTAATGCCTCATTGAATGAATACTCGTTTTTCATATAGCGTAATTTTTTCTCTCCGTCAGCATTTTGTAGCTTGGCGTACCAGGGTTCCGGTTTGACATTTCCTGAACCTCTCCGTAAAGATCGGCAGAGTCAAAGGATGCAATTGGTAAACCTTACTTTCTTCCTAATCCATTCTCATTTTTCATACCAAGAAAACTGCTATGGCAAAGTACAACACACATACCGATATACCTGAGGATTTGCTGAAACATTACCTCAGTCAAGAAGTCATTGCCGTGGATACGGAGCTACATGGCTTGCAACTCTATCGAGATGAAATTTGTTTAGTCCAGATTTGTGATGATGATTCAAATGTATGTTTGGTCAAGCCGGAAGCACAGAAATGCCCCAACTTGCAGGCACTCATGGCGAATTCTGAGGTCCTCAAAGTGTTCCATTTTGCACTAACTGATGTGGCATTTTTCCGGACATCCCTTGGCATCACAGTGACTCCATTTTGTTGCACTAAAGTCATGAGCAAATTGGTTCGTACTTACACCGACTCTCACGGCTTGAAAGATCTGACATTAGAATTGTTGGGAATGAAATTAGAAAAAGAACAACAACAAACAGATTGGTCACGAACCGATTTGACAGACCAGCAACTCCACTATGCTGCAAAAGACGTACTGCATTTGGTGAAAATTTATCGAAAACTCAAATCGATGCAGGAAAAACGAGGCAATTTGTCAACAGGGGCTTCAATCGTTGATCTGAATGAAAAGGCACAGGCCGTGTTGCCCACATTGGTGGAGCTTGTGATTAGCGGATATGGCGATTCTGATCGAGGCTGGCAAACTTCTGTTTTTTCTCACTAATCCTTCTTCTCCTCACTAGCTCTGTGATGGTTTGTTGCGAATGTGCATTTGCTGAAACTGTTCCATGACAGTCTCAAAATCCTCTTTCTTAAAATTATCAATTGGAATTAGAGATTTGACCATCCGTTGCTTCTGAATACTACGAGCATCGGCCCCCTTCTCAGCAAAATGCTTGCTGGAGAGATTCCTCAAAAGTGTAGTTCCCCCACCGTTGGCCTGTATTTTTTGCAAAGCATTGTTGACAATCTGAGCCAGCATTGATTGAGATAACGGCGTGCCACGTTTACTAATGAACAAAGCGAGGGTGTGGCGACTGGTTTTGGTCAATACCTTTTCGCGTTTAATGAGATACTCCTTGAGCACTTCGATAGCCGTTAGGCTTATTGGGAATTGTCGAGATTTTCTGCCAAAATAAATACATACGACACGCTCGGCTTCATTGATTTCGACATCTTCAGCTTGCAACAATTTTCCTGCTGGAATGCCTAGACCATAGATGAATTCTAATAAACAACGGTTTCGATATCCTTCAAATGTGGAAGAAATTCCTTCTTCAAACAATATAGATATTTCAGAGGCGTCAATATCTGGAATCACTAGATCTGAGGTTTGCCTATGTATTAAAAAGTGCCGAATGGGATTGGTTTCTAAAAACTCTTTTTCGTGTAGAAATCGGAAAAACGAACGAATCGCTGAGTTGTAAGAAGTCATTGTACTGACTTTCCAGCCTCTTTCCTTCATATGCTCTCGAAAAAAGAATTCTAACTCTCGAACTCCTAAGTCATGTATCGTCCATTCTTCTGGTAAAAAAAGGCGGTCCCAATGCTGTGAACAGAACAAAAAAAAGTACTCCACACAATTCATGTAGCTCGCGTAAGTACTGGGAGCGAAGCCTTTTTCCACTTGCAAGTAGTGGTGATATTGACTTATGATCCTTTGCAGTTCATGCCTTTGCATAGTCCTCAAAACCCTCACCTGGAAGGAGACACATCGTGAAAAAAGTTGAGGCCATTATTAAGCCGTTCAAGCTAGAAGAAGTCAAGGAGAGCCTAAGCTCTGCCGGAATTCAAGGAATCACTGTAAGCGAGGTGAAAGGCTTCGGAAGACAAAAGGGACATACAGAACTTTACCGAGGAGCTGAGTACATTGTGGACTTCCTCCCTAAAGTCAAAATTGAGGTGGTACTCCCTGAAGATGAAGTCGATAAAGCCATCGAAGCCATTCAAAGCGCTGCAAAAACCGGAAGAATTGGCGACGGTAAAATTTTTGTTATTTCTCTAGACCATACCATTCGTATTAGAACCGGCGAAACCGGAGAAGATGCCGTTTGACAGCAGCGGAGCCTTCAGAATCACCCTCTTGAGGCTCCATCCATTCCTCTATTAATTCCCTCCTAATGAATCTCTTTTCTCATTTCATCAATTAATCATTTTTTTGCCTTTTCAAAATTCGCTTTTGAAGTGTTTTTAGCCAGATCAATATTCGATTTCTGCAAATCGGCTTTCTTGAAATTTGCTCCTTTCACATTGGCCTTACGAAAATTGGCATCTTTTAATTTAGCTTTCGTGAAATCGACTTTCTGAAGATTCGCTTTATTAAACTTTGCTTTCTCACAGTCAACGTTAGTGAAAGTCGCTCCTTCTAATGTTGTGTGGTCAAAATTAGTTCCTCGGCAATTAGCTTTATGAAAGTTAGCGTCCCTCAATGAAGATTTTTTAAATGAAATTCCGGAAACATTGGTGTTGCTGAAGTTCGCTCCATCCAGATTACGATTGCTGAAGTTGCAGTGACGCAAGTCTTTATTAGAGGCGGGTTGACACGCACTGCTTGAAGTTTGAGCCGGGTTTGGAGCTTTAGCTGGGCTTGGAGAAACAGCGGCGGCCGTTGCCACAGTCTCAGGGACAGGTTCCGAAGTTCCATCTCCTGAGTGAAAGGGGGAGGGACCACAGTTGGTTGCCTTACCTGCATCCACTAACTTTTGATAGTCTCGCAAAGGGGACTTCATGTTTTTTTTCAAATCGGAGATACGCGTTTTGTGTGACGGGTGCGTTGAGAGAAATTCAGGTCCACCCCCTCCGCCGGCCTTGCTCATATTTTTCCACAAGTTGACGCTTTCTCGTGGATCAAAACCAGCCTTGGCCATTAGTTTTAAACCAATGATATCTGCTTCGCTTTCATGGGAGCGTCCGTAGGGAAGCAATACCCCGTACTGCACACCAAGCCCTACAGCACCCATGATCTCAGATTGATATTTGTTGTCGCTTAAAGCACCTCCCAACAAAAGAAGACCTCCTTGGCTAGCCAAACTGCTGGACATCCGCTGATTGCCATGTTCGGCAGTAACATGTCCCACTTCATGTCCCATGACCGTCGCCAGTTGATGTTGATTTTCAGCAACTTTCATCAAGCCAGTGTACACTCCGATTTTTCCTCCCGGAAGAGCAAAAGCATTCACAGCATCGCTGGCAAATACTACAATTTCCCATTTCTTCACTCCGGTATCGTCTTTGGAGTGTTTGACAATCGCATTGCCAATGCATTGCACGTATTCGTTGATTTTGGGGTCTTTTTCGATAGGAGTTTTCTTTTTGATGTCTTTGAATGCGTCTTTACCCATTGAATTCATCATAGACTGAGGAACGAGTTTGAGAGCCAATACAGGGAAAGGATTACATAGCATCAGTAAGAACAAGACGAATAGTCCTCGAAGCATAGACCTCCTTAATTTGAGAGTTATAATTTGATAAACAACGATTTTGAGAAACTACAGTTCTATGACCAACTGTTCCGGATGATCTTTGGGATATCTAGCTACAATTTCTTCAGCTGCATCGCGCAAACGGAGTTCATCATCTTGGTCCAAAACACCATCACCAGTCACGTCTTGAAAGATATGAATATACTCGACGGTTCCCATTAGGTTGGTCACTGCTAAACCCACGCTTCCTTTCTCGTTCATAAATGAGAGCATATCGATTTTTCCGTCGCCATCCGTATCAATCAAATTCACGATTACCGTATTTTTTTCAAGAACCTCTGCCATAGCCTATCCTGTTCAATAAAGAGTCTTTGAGTGTGAAAATGATCTTCACTATAACACCGGGGTTTAGCGAAAGACAAACAAAACAAAGGGGTCTTGTAAAAGGAAAAGCTAGAATTCCTGGGTAACTTTATGTTGCATTGTTTCAAACACATGAGATACTTTTTAGTCTCTTTTTTCTATTCATTGGTTTGGAAATTTTCTTTGTTTTATTCATCTTTTTATATGTTAAGTTTTGTATGCTAGATATCAAATATATTCGCAATCATAGCGATCAAGTCATTAAAAATTGCCAAAACCGCAACGTCCGAATCGACATTCCGCATTTGTTGGATCTCGACGAACGAACACGACAACTTAAATCAGAACTCGATACTTTGCGTCAGCGCAGAAATGAAATCAGCAACCAGATGAAAGGTAAGATGCCACCGGAAGAACGTCAACCGCTGATTGACGAAGCGAAGCAACTCCGGCAACAAGAGGCAGACCAAGACGTCGCCTATCAAGAAATCGACAAAGCGCGTCAAGAATTACTCGCACAGGTTCCTAATATCACCCATCCGGAATCTCCAATTGGCCGTACCGATGAAGACAACCTCTCCATCCGAGAGGTGGGGACGGTTCCACAGTTCGACTTTGATGCCAAAGACCATCTCACCTTAATGGAAGATTTAGATCTGATCGATTTTGAAAGTGGTGCCAAGGTAGCAGGGCAGAAATTTTACTATCTGAAAAATGATGCGGTCTTTTTAGAGTTTGCCTTGGTGCAATATGCAATGAACGTTTTGCGAGAAGAGGGTTTCACACCATTTTTGACACCGGACTTGGCGCGACGTGAGATCTTGCAGGGGACGGGGTACAATCCTCGTGGTGACGAGACGCAGATTTATTCCATTGAAAACTCGGATCTGTGTTTAGTTGCGACCTCAGAAATCACCTTAGGGGGACGTTTGGAAAATTCGGTTCTGAAAGAGGCGGAACTGCCCTTGTTACATGCTGGGTTTTCGCATTGTTACCGCACGGAAGCCGGGGCTGCCGGACGGGAGTCCAAAGGGCTTTACCGTGTGCATCAATTTTCTAAAGTAGAAATGTTTGTCTTTGTTCATCCAGACGAGTCTGATGCCATGCACCAACGCATGTTGGGTATTGAGGAACGCATCTACCAAGATTTGGAAATCCCCTATCGGGTGATGGATATATGCACGGGTGATCTGGGGTCTCCGGCTTATCGAAAATTCGACTTAGAAGCCTGGATGCCGGGGCGTGGTAAGTGGGGAGAAGTCACTTCAGCATCCAATTGCACCGACTACCAATCGAGACGCCTGAACATTCGGTTTAAAGATTCGGAAACCGGAAAAAATCGTTTTGTCCATTTGTTGAATGGCACTGCCATCGCGACCTCGCGAACTTTGATCGCATTGATTGAAAATGGGCAACAAGCGGATGGCTCTATCCGATTGCCCCGTTGCTTGGGGCTGCCCGATATTCAACCTAAACAATAAGGGAGAGGTGCCATGTCGGATTTTCATCCTATTGTGAATATTCTGGTTGATGATTTCAACGTATCCGAGAATGCGCTCAGCCAATACAAGGAGTCTTTGGTTGCCAAGCGTATGGATGCGATGGCTATCAAGGAGATCTTGCTCAAGCACAAAATTGTTAAGGACGATATCTTTCAAAGAGCCGTTGCGCAGTTTTACGAGTTGGAATATCGAGGAGACTTTCACACAGTCGATGATCTGCACGAATTCACAGAAGTCATTCCTATCCGGTATGCCAAGAAATTTATGTTTTTTCCTATTCGGAAAAACGGTTTTGATCTGGAAGTGGCGATGGAAGATCCGTCAAACTTCCAACCAATTGATGATGTAGCCCGAAAGCTCAAATGCCGGATTGTGCCTGTAGTATCGAGCCGTCAGGCCATTATGGAATTGGTCAACCAAGCGTATGAACGTTCGGGAACGACAGAACAAGCGGTTGACAGTCTCGATACCACAGAATCCTTTGATAGCATTCTTGATGCTGAAGAGGTGGAAGACCTGATTGATGCCACCGACGAAGAGCCGGTAAAACGTTTGGTCAACAGCTTGCTTTGGCGAGCTGCACGGGATGAAGCCAGTGATATTCATATAGATCCTTCCCCCACCGAAACGAGTGTACGCTATCGTATTGATGGAATGTTGCACAATGTCTCAACAATACCCAAACCTGCCCATGTTACTGTTGTCAACCGCGTGAAAGTGATGTCGCGTTTGGATATTGCCCAGAAAGGGCTGCCGCAGGATGGTCGTTCGATGGTGTTGATTGCTGGAAAAAAAGTGGACATCCGGGTGTCTACTGTTCCCACGGTTCATGGCGAAAAGATTGTGATGCGTTTGTTGTATCAAAGTGAAAAGCTTCGCCAATTGAATGAGTTGGGGTTGGCACAACGAGTACTGACAACGTTTGACAAACTGGTCGAAAAAACTGGCGGGATCATATTGGTGACTGGTCCAACGGGAAGTGGAAAAACGACAACGCTTTATGCTGCCTTGGGACAGTTGGATCATCAGTCTGGCAATATCATTACAATTGAAGATCCTGTGGAATATAAAATTCCAGGCTATGCGCAGATTGAAGTCAACCACAAACTGGGGCTGACCTTTGCAGTGGCGCTGCGTGCGGTGTTACGCCAAGATCCTGATATTATAATGGTTGGGGAAATGCGAGATACGGAAACGGCACAAATTGCAATTCAATCGGCACTCACAGGCCATTTGGTTTTTAGCACGGTGCATACTAATAGTGCCCCAGCGACCATCACCCGTCTTATTGATATGAATATTGAGCCGTTTTTAGTCTCGTCCACGATTATTGGAGTGCTGGCCCAACGGCTCATCCGTCGTATCTGTACAGATTGCAAAGAAAGTTACATTCCTCATGAAGAACAGCTTCGAGAAGTGGGGATATCGTTGGACCAATTGGAAGAGGCGGGGGGAATATTGTATCGTGGTCGGGGGTGTGATGTTTGCCGCCACACAGGATACCGCGGCCGTATGGGAATTCATGAATTGTTGACGATGAATGATGAAATCAAACGTGTCATCATGGAAACCAATGACGAAAACGCGATCAAACAAATTGCCCTACGGACTGGCATGCATTCCCTGAGAATGGATGGTGCACAAAAGGCATTACAAGGTTTTACTACGATAGAAGAAGTACTCTCAGTGACACGAGAGGATTGATCATCTCAATTGATATCGAATTATGTGGCTCTACGCTTTGTTCATCTTGGGCATTGCCCTTTCTCGTCTATATGAAGTCCGATTGTCTCAGCACCATTATCAATCAGCTAAAACAGAGCATCAGGCTTATCCGGTGCAGGAGTGGGTCTATCCGGCTATGGTCGTTTTCCATACAGGTTGGCTGATTGCGTGCGTGGCAGAAGTCTACATTCTAGAACGGCCCTATTATAAAGTTTGGGGTGGCTTGATGTTGTTATGTTGGATGTTCGCATTGTTGGGGAGACTGTGGGTTTTGAGCACGATGCAGGATTCATGGAATGTGAGGATTATTCATCATCCCGAACAGAAAATTGTTGATTCAGGGCCTTATCATTATATCCGGCACCCCAACTATCTCGTGGTGATGATTGAGGTGTTTTGCATCCCGATGATTCATACTGCCTATATGACCGCATTGATTGGATCGCTGATCAATGCCACATTGATTTGGGCGCGGCTGCGTAATGAAGAATCATATTTGGAGTCTTTGCCTGGATATCAGGAAAAAATGGGGCACAAGCCTCGTTTCATTCCCAGAGAATTATCGCAATTCGTCGGGAATCTACGAAACTCAAAATCGTAAAACTTTGAAAATGACTTCAGGACCTACGAAAGCAAAGGCCCGCTGAATAGATATTGATGGAGTGAGATGGCATTCCTAAAAGATTTTTTTCAAATTTTGTTTGGTGTCCCGCAAGAACAGGTTCAACGTCCTCCGGAAACCCAACAGCAGGTTGACCAACAGACTCAACACATGGCTTTGTATCATTTTGCAACGTGCCCCTACTGTCGTAGAGTTCGGAGTGAGATTGAGCGTTTGAATCTGAATATTGAAATGCGGGATATTCATAAAAACCGAAGCCATCATGCGGATCTTGTCCAAGGGGGCGGAAAACAAACGGTACCGTGTTTGCGAATCGACAATCTCAAAGGAAAAGTACGGTGGATGTATGAATCGCAAGACATCAGGGCCTATTTACGAAAGTCTTTTGGATAATTCAAAAGGAGCGCAACCCTATGCCTGTTTTTCAATGGTTCATCACACGGATCGCTCTGAGTATCGATAAACACGGCTGGAAAGTCGCAGTGGGAATATTCCTTGGGTTGTTCCTCGTTTCGTGGTTTTTCATGATGTTCTTTGAACCTAAGGGAAGCCCGATTGTCGATACTTACTGGTGGTATTACTTGGTCACTGCTTCAACAGTGGGTTACGGAGATATGACACCAACCACTGTAGGGGGCCGAGTCGTAGGCTTGGTGATCATTTTTGGCAGCGTGACAGCCTTCGGAGTGTTGACAGCACAATTGATTACCTTCATGTCAAATTTTGCAGCAAAAATTAGGAGTGGTACGATGCACTTAGATGAAGAAGAACATGTCATCATTCTAGGTTACAATGAGTACAAAACGGAACGGATCATTGAAGAGTTGCATGCTGATCCCGTGTTATCTCATGCAACGATAGTTCTCGCATTTGATCCTTCTCAAGCGACTGAAGATCCCCTGCCACACATGCCTGAGGTGCGGCCGGCAAAAGGGAAACTTTCGTCTCCTATTCTACTGAAACGAGTTTGTGCCACTAAGGCGCATCGAGTGATTGTGGATGGGCAGAATGATGACGAAACCTTAGCGATTTGCCTGATGGTCAATCAACTGAATCAAACTGCTCATATTGTTGCTGCGCTTCACAGTCTCGATGAGTACGCAGAAAAAATTCATCTCATCCGGCCTTCGATCGAATGTGTCCCAACTGCAATGGTCACGATGATTGTTCAAGCTACACAAGACCCCGGAATCACTCGGTTATATGGAAGCTTGCTCAGTAATCTGACGGGAAGTGCGGGGTTTCGCGTTCACATTCCGGAAGGGGCAGGAGAGTGGGAGTTTTATAAAGTCCTGCTCCATTTTAAGAAGAATTATAATGCGACGATCATTGCATCGGCGGCATCTCATGATTATGCAGCGGCTATTCACGAAAACCCTGCATGGGATGAAATAATTCAAGGGGGAATGAGCTTATATTATATTGCTCCCAAGCGTCTTGAAGAAGTCGATTGGAAGGGAGTGAATACTACCTGAATATGCAAATAGGAAGAGAACATGGAAAATTTACAATTCAAACATTACCGGGAAAAAAATGTCACGATTGTGGCAGTATCAGGCAGCATCAACAGCACGAATGTCTCGCAGTTGAAAAAGTTTCTGGATCCGGTGCTCTCCGAAATGGACAGCAACCCGACCTTCAATAGCCTGGCACTGGACTTGAACAGTGTCCCTACCATGGATTCTTCTGGAATCGGACTCGTCTGTGGAAAATTTGTGCGCCTGAAAAAACAACATAAAAAATTAGTGCTTTGCAACGTCAGCCGCACGGTTCAGGACATGTTTGGGATCAGTGGTTTGGGAAACACAATTCCTTTTTATAAAAACGTGATCCAAGCCATTGGGGATTTGTCAGCTCCCGATTTTGTGGACAAAGAAGCACCATCACAATCCAGCCAAACATCTGCAACCCCACAGAAAAAGGGGAAAGGTCTGCAGGATTTCATGGATCCTAAACGCCGCAACTTTTAATCGTCCTTTTATACAGATTTTATGAAACTACTGGTTGTGGATGACAGTTTGACCTCACGTCTCTTCATTCGGAAAGAGGTGGAAGGCATTGAGGGGTTGACGATCATTGAGGCAAAAAATGGATATGAAGGTATCCAAATGGCTCAGGAGCAAGTTCCGGATCTGATCACGATGGACATCAACATGCCAGATATTGATGGCATCGAAGCCACGTCTAAGATCCGGGAATCCCAACAGTGTTTCGAGATTCCGATTATCATCATCACAGGCAATACCGATGTGGAATTGAGCAAGCGAGCCTTTGCAGTCGGGGCTGCTGAATTTTTCATCAAGCCTTTCCCGAAGGGCAAGTTTCGCCAATACATCGAGGACATTTTAAGCAAAGAAGAGAATCTTAAAGGTTTGAAAGTCTTAGTGGTGGACGATTCCCAACAGAGCGGTCCCATTGTCTCCCGTATCTTGCGGTCTCGTGGAGCAGAGATCATGCAGGTGCCCCGTAAAGCCGACGCTTTGCAATATTTAGCCGATCCAAATCAGAAGTTTGATATTATTATCACCGATTTTATGATCAGCAGTTTGGGTGACATCGATCTATGTCGATATGTACGCCAGAAGATGAAGCGGCAGGATATCCCAATCATAGTGTTAACAGAGCCAGGAAACCATTCGGTTGTGCTGAATGCGCTTCGTGAGGGGGCCAATGATTATCTGATTCAACCATTTTCCCGTGAAGAATTATTGGTACGGATACAAAATCAACAGCGGCTCATCAACTATCACAAGACCCTTCAACAAGAAAAAGAAACCGTCCTACGTCAGCATGACCAATTGAAAACTACTCAAGCTCAGTTAGTGCAATCTGAAAAAATGGCAGGTTTGGGCACCTTAGTGGCAGGGGTAGCTCACGAGATCAACAATCCAGTAAACTTTGTTCACGTGAGTTCTCGGAGTTTGGAAACAGACTTGAAGAAATTCAAGGAATTCGTATTTGATCTGGCAGGAGAGGATGCTGACACAGAAATCGTGGACATGTTTAACAAAAAGTTCGATCGTTTCTTCAGTTGCTTACAAGATATCAATGAAGGCAGCACTCGCATCAAAACCATTGTTTCTGATCTGCGCTCATTTTCTCGTTTGGATGAAGCCGAACAAAAACAGATGGATCTGGTATCTGGGCTTGAATCGACACTCCGATTGATTCGAACCCAATATCAAAAAATTGTCGAATTCGATTGTGATTTTCAGGTTGCCCCACAATTAGAATGTTGGCCAGCTCAGCTCAACCAAGTCTTTATGAATATTTTGGCGAATGCTTGCCAAGCCATTCAAGCCAAACAGACCCAAATTGAGGAAGGGGTACCAGGCAAAGTCACGCTTCGCACGTTTCTTAAAGACGACCGAGTCGCGATCAGTTTCTCAGACACAGGCTGTGGAATGTCTGAAGAAGTACGCAGCCACATCTTCGATCCGTTTTTTACGACTAAGGAGGTGGGGGAAGGTACGGGGATGGGGCTTTCTATTTCCTTCGGTATTATTCAAAAACATCAAGGATCGATAGAGGTTGTTTCTGAGGAAGGAGTCGGAACAACTATGACAGTGCTTTTGCCGATGCTAGTAGGAGGATAATTCTCAAGTACCGGTTTTATTTAGGGCTCGGTTCGGGTTTTCCTAAATCAGTTTGTTGTCGAGGTTTCGGCCATGCCCATCGGTCGGGGCCTAAAAGCGCATATAACACGGCTCCGCCCCAAAGCCCTACCTCTCGTTTCATATCTTCTAACCCCCACAACAAGCCACTTTTAAAGAGACTCCATCCGATAAGTATCGATATCCATACTCCAATTCCAGCCATCACCCACCGTGGAAACAATCCAAGCCCTAAGACGACCCCGATCCAAAAAACCATGCTGGGCGGCAGCGTGGTATTAAAGGCATTCGCAAACACCCCTTCTGTGAACAGACCGGAAACCGCAAGGGTGTAAGCTAAGCTCAATCGGACTAGCAGCAATACGACATGGCGATTTTTAAATTCTCCATCGACACTCCAACCTTGGGGGCCTGTCAAGGCAAGGGCGATACAAAGTCCGGCAAGAGCCACATCCCGGCTCAATCGGATTTCACCGGCAATGGGATTAGCCACGGCAAACATCCAAAACATCATGGCACCCATAATTCCCACCACTTTCACGTTGATTCCACCACGCAACAGCATGAGAGCCATCCCAATTTCGAGCCAACCTTGGATTCTCAAAAAGGTCGCAACCGAAACTCCTAGAGTTTCGGTGATGACAGGTACGAATATTGGCCCAATAAATCCACTAGTCGGATTGATATAGCTGTTTGCCAAGTCCTCTGCATTTGCTGGGAATCCAATCCGAATTCCTCCGATCAGCAACACAAGTGCTAACGTCCCTTGGAAAAGATATAATGGCCATTGCAAGGTCCGAGGAAGTTCCAACAGGCTTTTCCGACTCCAATCTCGAATGAACAGATGAAAATGCCGCTGTGCCCAGAGCTTAAGTTGGGATCGGAGAAGCTCCCAAGGCCTAAGTTCTCGCGCGTGGGATAACTCTTGTTCAACTTGGTTTTGTCGATGAACGAAAGTTGTAATTTTGCCAATTCCAGTATAAACCTCTTCGTGTTTTTCGGCCAAGAGAGAATCTTGCAGATTGAACTGCAGCCATGCGGGCTCAGTGAGCAAAATGTATTCCCTAGCCTCCACAGAATTTTTCATCAGGCGATGGAGCAAGATCACGTCAGCGCCAGAGAGTTCGTCAAATTTACCGATTTGGTAAAACAAAGCTTCTCCGCTATGGACGATCAACTTTAACCTCAGCTCCGAAATATTTTCACAGGCATGACATGCGCACGTATTGCCTTGGTTCATTTCAAGCAGCTTGTGTGAAAACGCGTCGAAAAATTGGGGCAGTTTATTGCGGATAGCCGCTACAATCGCTTCGGAAGACATCGAAGATTGATCGGTGCGGGCATAGAGAAATACGGCGTCTCCCTCCAGCTTGGCCACTTCCAAAGGGATTTCAATTTCAGCAATAATCGAGTTTAACAGTTGCGAAATAACCCACTGGCTATGGACCAGTTCCATTTGGTTGGAAAACATAAACTGCGTATAACCGCTGATATCCGCCATTATCAAAATAACAGGATGAATCTTGCCCTCCGTATGAACTCCTGAGGAGCTTGAGGAAACTGGTTGAGGAGGAACGGCTTCAGCAGCTTTCGAGGGGGTGGGCGATATACCCTGCTTGGGGTGAGCTGGGCGATTGGAAGGAGTTTGAGGCATGATTTGATTCAGATTTACTTCCGAAGTTTGTCCAAGCCGCTGTTTTGCCAGAGGCCGATCAGAGCTTCCATCGTGGATTCTTGAAATTTGCCATGATGGAAAATCCGGAAGTATTTAGTGTAGTCTATGGTCGGGAGTTCAGCTACGTTATTCTGAATAATTTCGTAACTAGATACAGCAAATTCGTTTCGTTCCGTTTGGTATTTCAAATATTCCATATGCTGCGAATACCATTCTTCGTCCGGTTGTTTCTTTTTAGAAGAGAGGGGTAAAGTGAAGAACTCGCGGATATTGAAGTTGATTGTGTTGTTGTTGAACTCAATGGGAATGATTTCTCGATCAAGTAGGGCATCGAAACCACGAGAAGCCTCCAACAATTGCAAAAGTTTCTCTGTTTTGAGTTTGGAGTACTTGCCGATATCGTAGATGCTGGCTGTACAATCAGGAGTATCAGGAGCGCTCAAACGCAGATTGTAGATAGCAGTCATCATCAAGTCGGACAGGATTCCGGGTACAAAAGTTTCTAACAACCGCTCTTTTTGACGATTAGGGAGCGGCAATAACAGAACCTCTTCCACGGTGAATTCGATCCGTGAGGACTGATGCATAATTCGTAGTTGGTAGGTCAGAGCCTCTCGGTATAAATCTTCATATTGAATTTCTTTGTTTTTGATCGTCAACAACAAGGAACCGATATTGTCGATCTTTTTTGCACGGTTATCATATTCTGAAGAACTGAGATCTTCCATCTCTTCTTCAAGATGGTTTTGATAGATCTTGAGTTCTTGTTTACTCACCCCACTCCGCTTCACAAATTGGATCATTAAATGGTCCATCGATTTTTTGAAATCTTTAGCTGTCTTCTGAGTGACTTTCTTTTCCCGCAACATTTGCAACGAGGCTTCGGCAAATCCTTTAAAAAAAATGGGGATTTGGTCTTCTCCAAGCTGTCCGTCTTTGGTGATGATTTTGTGAAACTTTTTCAAGTACTTGCCCCAATTGCGTACATCTGGATCGATGTTTGGGTCATTGAAATTGACTGCTGTTTTTTCCGTCGCAGATTTTGCATGGCTCGCCTGGACAGCGTGACTTGCACCGGATTTGCGTAGTACAGGCAATCGTTTGATCAAAACGTATAAGTCGGTATACCGACGTTGTTCTTGATGCTGTTGAAGGTAAGCTTCCAATTCAAAAAAAGTCTCTTGATTGAGTTTGTACAATTGTAACATGAGATATGAACAGTATTTTGTCCCTTTGCAGTTGTTGACCAAGCTTAAGAACAAAACCTGCTTTTTACAGGTGAAGGTACCCCATGTTTGTATCTGCTCCTTCAACAATCTGCTGGAGCTGTCGTCTCGTTGACGCAGCATGGGATTGTAAATTTTGAGCAAATCAAATCGATCTCGAAAGAAGCAAGGAGGTTTGTTTTGGGCAATAATATGTTCGAGCTGGACTTGTAGGATATCGACATTGGCAATATTTCCCCAATATTTGCGTTCGGAGTTTCGGATACTGACAAAAAAGTTGGAAAAAATTTCATCGATATGGGTGGCAACCGTGTCATTAGGAGCCAAAGCCATGAGATCGAAATAATACTTGAAGAACACGTAAAAGATACCCTGTACCAAAAACTTAGTTTCGATCAGTTCGTTTTTGCTAGTGGTGGGTAAAAGATGGAAATATTTGCCAATGAGATAAAGATCCCAAAACACTTTTTGGGGCAAATAGGCGTGTCCTTTCGATTTGTTGAACAATTCATCGTGCAAGGTCTTGGAGTCGAGTTCAGCATCGATGGCTTTTACGAAATCGACGGCAGCCTCTGCACGAGGTAGTCCGTTGCTGATCAAACAACCAATTGCCGCAATTTGAAGATCTCTGATAAAGGTTTGATACTTGGGATCATTGCGGAGTTGGGCAGCTGCAAACAAAACAAAGGTAGGGAATTCCTGGATGATTTCTCGAAACTGCTCAGCAAGCCGCCCTTGCAAGCTCTGAATTACCGGCGAGACTTGAGAATATTTACCAATGGTAGCCGATAAAGATTTTTCGAATGGTTTTTCCAGTTCTTTCAGGACATCGAGGTTGCTTCCCAAAGCGAGGCTTTGAAAACCAGGTTGTCCTTGAAGCATCTGTTTCAAGGTCTTTAAAAAGATATCGACAGGAGTCGAATTCGATTTGGTAGGCATAGGTGCATCCATCGCAAACCATGCTGAATTGAGGGTTATTCCCAAACCGGATTTCTAGTTGTCATGCCTGTTTCACCAGAACGTTGAGGCCGCGTTTGGTGGTACTCAGGCTTCCTTATTGGAAGAAGGTGCTTCGGAGGAAACCGGGCGTTCCTCTTTAGAGAAAAGTTTATCTCCCCACAGCGTAGAAAGGATAAAAAACACCACACCTGCACTGATGAAGCAATCTGCTAGATTATTGACAAAGAAACTATTTTCGTACCAACGGAAATGGAGAAAATCTGTCACTGCTCCCAACAGAGCACGGTCAATTAAATTTCCCAATGCTCCAGGGATAATACAAATAAAAGCAAATCTCATATAACTATCCAAGTCGTTCCAATGACGGACCAGATAGTAAATCATCCACACCACGGCAATAAGGGAAATGCCGATCAACAGTGGAAGCCGAATGATGTCGGGGAGGTCGGCCAAAAAGCTAAAGCTCACACCTCGGTTTTCAACAAATGTGAGATCAAGAAAATTTGTCAGCAATGGAGTGATCTCATGCATTCCCACGTTCTCGCGCACCCAGATTTTTGACCCTTGATCGATCAAAGTCAGAATGACTATAATTCCGAAAGCTAGCTTCATGATTCCTCGATCATCAATTCTTCAAGTTTTATGTTAGTTTGTTCTCGTGTTTCCATATTACGCAAAACGACTTCTCCAGCAGCTAACTCATCGGGGAACAACATCAGGACTTGTTGAACTCCCAGCTCATCGGCTTTCTGCAACGCTTTTTTTACTTTTTTTAAGCTCATGTCGCATTCCACTCGCTTGCCAATATCACGTAGGCGGTTACTGATACGGAGCGCTGCTCCCATTTGATCCATGGAAAAGGGGACGACCATATAATCCAAGCTTCGCGAAAATTCGGGAAGTTTGCCGTATTCTGCAAGGGTATCTGCGATGACCACATCACCAAAGCCGAATCCGACTGCTGGAATAGTTTCTCCTCCATAGCTAGAAAGCAAAGAATCGTAACGTCCACCCCCGCAGATGGCACGTTGCGATTTACTGGTGTCATTCACTTCAAACACCATTCCCGTATAGTAAGATAATCCACGCACGATGGAAACATCGAACTGTAGGTAGTCTCCCAAACCTGCAGCATCCACCAACTGCATCACCTGTTGTAATCGAGTCATTCCTTCGCACTCTCCCAACCGATCAGCCAGTTGCTGCATTGAACCCAGAGACAGAGTTTCGACCAGCTTGTGGACCTGGTCTAGTGACATTTTCTGTTCTTGAAGAAGCGTTGCAAACACATCCGGGGGCACTTTGTCACGCTTGTCCATCACAATCATAATGTTCAAATGTTGGGATTGAGGAATCGCCAGTTGCTCCAAGATAGCGTTCAAAATGCGTCGATCATTCAAATAGATTCGGATGTGCTGAGAGGTGAGTCCCATTTTTTTGCAAGCCATCAAAAGCATACAAAGCACTTCTGCTTCAGCAACTTCGGAAGGCTGTCCGATAATGTCGGCATTCCATTGGAAATGTTCCCTTCTTCTTCCTTTGGTCATACGTTCGTAGCGGAAGCACTGAGCGATGGTAAACCACTTGAGAGGAAAGGAAAGGGCTTTTTGGTGGCGAAGGACCATACGAGCTAAGGAGGGAGTCACTTCAGGACGAAGGCTGAGTTCGCGCGCTCCTTTATCTTTAAAATTGTAGAGTTGTTGGGTGATTTCATCCCCAGCTTTTCGAGTATAGAGTTCGGCATGCTCCAAGATACAAGCGTCGTATTCTTCGAAGCCAAATTGGAGAGCAACACTGCGCCACACTTCAAAGAGCCAGTTACGAAGGCGCATCTGTTCCGGGAAAAAATCACGTGTTCCTTTAACCGGTTGCAATTCAATCATAGAAATTCTGTTTAAGAAGGTTGATGGAGGCGTACTTCAGCGAAAAATCGACTTTCACAGAGATGGAATGTGGTTCAAGACACCTCAGCAAAACACAAATGAGCAATTTTTTTAAAATCCCTCCAGGCTACTTCTACCGCCGATACATTGCGAAGTAAGTAGGCGGGATGGAAGGTGGGCAAGACTTTCCATTTTCCGTATTGAAATATTTGTCCACGAGCCTTGGTAATTCCAGGGGCATTGGGGATGAGGGCACGTGTGGGGACGTTTCCCAAAGTAACTATCAAAGACGGGTCGATGAGTTCGATTTGTTGCTGCAAAATGGGAGCGCATTGAGCTATTTCTTCTGTATTTGGGTTTCGGTTTTTGGGTGGTCGGCATTTGACTACATTAGCAATATAAACATCCGGTCGATCAATCCCCATCGCCCGAACCATTTTTGTTAACAATTGTCCGGCACGCCCGACAAAAGGTTCCCCCAAACGATCTTCGTCTGCACCTGGACCCTCACCGATGAACATCAACGGAGCCTTGGAATGTCCCACACCAAACACGAAATTTTTTCGAGTCGCTCCCAGTGGGCACCGTTGGCAAGTGCAATGTTGTTGATACAACTCCTCTAGGGAGGGAGAGTTTGACCCACGAGATTGGTTCGGGGGGGATTCAGGGACAGGCTCTTTGGAAGAGGAGGGGAGGGGGGCAATCAGCACTGGTTCCAAATTGAGATAAGTATATTTTTGATCTTTCAACCACTTCAATTGGTTTTCCAAGTGTTGTAATAATTCTTCCACCTCCATGTTCCCCTCCGGGATCACAAAATGTATCGGCTCAAGTCTTGATCTTCCAATAGACCAGACAGGCGAGTTTGAATATATTCTGGTGTGATTGTGATCGTTTGTCCTGAGATATCAGGAGCTTCAAAACTCACTTCTTCCAGCAGTTGTTCCATAATTGTATGAAGGCGTCGAGCACCGATGTTTTCGGTTTGTTCGTTCACCTCGCAGGCAATTTTAGCAATCTCTTCGATGGAATCTTCTGTAAATTCCAATTTCACTCCTTCTGTCGCAATAAGCTCGGTATACTGGACAATGAGGGCATTTTTAGGTTCAGTGAGGATGCGAATGAAATCTCCTTTGGTGAGTGATTTCAGTTCCACTCGAATTGGAAAGCGACCTTGCAATTCTGGAATCAAATCGGAAGGCTTGGCCACATGAAATGCTCCAGCAGCAACAAAGAGAACATGGTCTGTTTGTACGGGACCGTATTTGGTATTGACTGTAGAGCCTTCTACGATAGGCAATAGATCACGTTGCACACCTTCTCGTGAAACGTCGGGGCCTTGATTTCCACTTCGCGCTGCAATTTTATCAATTTCATCTAAGAAAATGATACCAGTTTGTTCTACGTGGGTGATTGCCTCACGCGAGACATCTTCCATATCGATCAGTTTGTTGACTTCTTCCTGTTCCAAAATGGCTTTGGCATCTTTGATTTTAATTTTTCGACGTTTGGAACGACGGGGAAGAATGTTGGAAAGCATATCTCGGATGTTCATGTCCAGATTGTCGTTCATGGAAACAGGCATGAATTCGACAATGGCCCCTGAGCCGCGTTCTGGCACATCCAATTCCACAGATTTCTCATCCAGTTTGCCATCTTGCAGCTTCTGGCGAAACTTTTCGCGTGTTGGATTCGGGGCATCGTCTTCCTGTTCATCACGTGGATTGGTGGAAGGAATGAGAATATCCAACAATCGATCTTCTGCTTGAACTCGCGCTTGCTCTTGAACCCTTTTCATTTGGTCGTGTCGCACCATGTTGACCGAAACCTCGACCAAATCGCGGACGATGGATTCGACATCCCGCCCGACATATCCAACTTCTGTGAATTTGGAAGCCTCCACTTTTACAAACGGAGCATTGACAAGCCGGGCCATACGTCGAGCAATTTCAGTCTTTCCCACCCCAGTCGATCCGATCATGATGATATTTTTTGGTAAAATTTCGTCGCGTAGTTCTTCAGAAACTTGAAGGCGCCGCCAACGGTTACGTAAGGCAATGGCGACCGCTTTTTTGGCATCACCTTGTCCTACAATATATTTATCCAATTCGGCTACGATTTCTCTTGGAGTTTGTGTTCCATCTTGAGGAGCTGTTTCCATACATTTTCCTTATTAATAGCTTAACTCTTCGAAAGATAATTGTTGGTTGGTATAGAGGCAAATCTCACCTGCTATTTTCATGGCTTTGTTGACAATCTCTTTGGCCGATAAATCTGTGTCGATTAAGGCGCGCGCAGCCGCTAGGGCATATGGGCCACCTGAACCAATGGCAACGATGCCATCATCTGGCTCAATCACGTCTCCATTTCCAGAAATAATCAAGGAGGATTCTGCGCTGACAACCGCGAGCAGGGCCTCTAAATTTTTGAGAATTTTGCTCGTCCTCCACTCTTTAGCCAACTCCACAGCTGCTCGGACCAATTGCCCATTATACTGTTCTAGCTTCTCGTCAAATTTTTCGAACAAGGCAAAGGCATCTGCTGTCGAACCTGCAAAGCCTGCCAACACCTTTCCACCATAAGTTCTTCGGATTTTGGTCGCTCCTGCTTTCATAATAGTATTTCCCAAAGTGACTTGGCCATCACCTGCAATCACTACTGAATTGTTTTTCCGTACACAAAGGATCGTTGTCATAAAATTTTATGTCTTTTCTTAGAAGGTTGAATGCCTGATGTGAAAGTCATTTAAGTTTTTCATGGTTCAGTCGGTTGAATACTTTGCCAGAAATTTTTTTCTACCACACGATATACTGTTTGGATAGGAATGTCCTGATTCAGCGCAATTTCTCGACAATCTTCGAATTCGGGACTGAACTTGAGTACTCCACCGATCTCCGCCTTTTTACCCTTGACCACACCCCATTGAGTAGAAACTTCCACGATATTGCGTTTTAAGGTGTTTCGTTGAAGTGTGTGATAACGAACCCCCAATGTTGTTGTTTCACTTAGCAACAAATGATGGACGTGCTGGCGTAATTCCGGAGTATGCAAAACCTGCAAAATCACACCGGGACGACTCTTTTTCATCTGAATAGGAACAAACCAAACATCCAAAGCTCCCAATGTCAGCAAACGCTCGTGCACGTAACCCAACCATTCGGAAGAGCAGTCATCTATATTTGCCTCCGAACATTCTACTTGTTCGGAAGGCATTTCAGTGTCGCTTGCCGAAAAGTCAATGTCAGATACCAAACCTAGAATGCTGCGGAGAATATTGGGAACTTCTTCACGCTTTTGATTGCCGACCCCAATGCCAACATTTTCTACCTGATAGGTTAACAGTGGAGGACTCGGTTTGGCTAGTGCGGCTAACAGGGCAGCTCCTGTGGGTGTGGTTCTTTCATAGGGGAGGGAATCGTTGAGGATATGAAAACCCTTCAATAACTCTAGAGTTGCTGGTGCCGGAATCGGCATGCGGCCGTGAGCAGTCATGACAAATCCAGTCCCTACCGGAACGACCGAGGCAAAGATATCATGGATCTGCAAATAGTCCAAGCACAAGGCAGCACCGACGATATCTGCAATGGAGTCCCAGGCTCCGACCTCATGAAATGTGACATTTTCTGGTGAGGTATTGTGAATTTTGCCCTCAGCAGCAGCGAGCCTTTCAAACACTCTCAAAGCCAAAGACTGAACGTTGGGAGATAATTTGGAATCACAGATGAGTTGACGAATTTTCCGGAAAGACCGGTGAACATGATCCATTTTAGCTGATTCATCGGATTCCACAGCAAATTGTGTCCCAGAGATATGGTGGCGTTGTGAAGATTGAATTGTGAACTGGAAACCTGGAGATTTCAACTGGCTAAATCCTTGCTCAAGTACGGACAGAGGTACTCCTAGATTCAATAAACTGGCAACAAACATATCACCAGCAATCCCCCCTACAAGATCGAGGTACAAAATTTTCCGCATATTTTCTGACTCCTAAGGCTATCTGAAGGCTAACCAAAATAAGCCAATATGGTGAACTTTCTACGAATTTTCCAGTCAGGATTCCCTGTATTTTAGTGCTTCCTACCAAGTATTCGGTTTTTTCCACACATACTGGTCCATGCCTCTTAAAACTTCAAAAAGTATATAATTTTCAGTAACTAAGTGGGGATTGTCTTGACTCGATAATCCCCAACATAGTAATTCGCTCAAAATTACTTTTGTATCAATTCTAGGCACTACTGTTGCAAAAACTCTTTTCATGAGCATTTAAACAAAGTGTTGGCTTTGGTTTCAATCAAAGCGAGTTGACTTGATGAGCAATTACAAATTGCCAATCGAATCGAAAGTTTGTTATGAAACAAAGTGGGTAAAGGGCACATAGAAATTTCAACCATTTGAACTTAAAGTGAAGGGTATGAAAGAGTTTTCTATTTTATTTCTTAAAAATCCGACTGCTACTGCTCGTCAGTATTCGGTAAGCTATAGTGCGGTGTATGCTGTATGCTTTGTTTGTCTCTGTACGGTCGTCTCTCTTGGAGGGCTGTATTATTTCCAGCACCAAAAAATCATCGAGCAACAAAATCAGCTCGAAAAGCAAGAGCATGCTAGGACGTTGTTGCGAGATGAAATCGATGCTTTCTCAGAAAAAGAGGAGCGGATTGCGTATTTAGAATCCTACGTGGAGGAGTTAAAACAAATTGCTTTTGATAGCGAAAACTCTCTCCAAAGTCATATGACTGCTTTTAAACAAAGCTTGGACAATTTAGCCCAATTACACGCATATGTATGCAGCACTATGAAGGTTGCATGCGCTACCGCGGATCAATACAGTCGTGAAAATCCTGAAGATGCTGTTGCGTGGATGGGAGAAATTCATGAAAATTTTACTGCTTTAGGTCAAGCAGTAAAGAAATTTTCCGAAAAGAAAATCACGTCCGAAGAGCAAGAAAGTACGATCAAGCAACTTCAGTTGCGAATTGCCCATATGGAACAACAGTTAGCAACAAATTTAGATATCGTGAAATCTAAAGAGCGATCAATGGCCGCGCTCTCCAAACGCATCCGCAAGGTCACGGGCATTGAGTTTCAGGTGGACAATCAGTTTTTGAGTCAGCCGGCAAAAAGCTCTCAAGGTAGAGGGGGACCGAGTGGCTTAACCCCTCCAGACGATTTTGAAAATAATTATTTAGAAACTAGCTATCTTGAGCGTTATCTCAATCAGACTGAAGGATACTACGAATCCGTAGTGCGTTCCTTTGAAAATTTGAGCCGTTCAATTGAACGTGATAGCCAACTATGGAAAAACACACCCACCATTATCCCTACCAAAGCCCCCGTTATTTCTGATAGTTATGGCAAGCGTATTGATCCGTTTACCAATAAATGGGACTTTCATGCCGGAGTCGATTTTGTTGGCAAAACAGGTGATCCGATTTATGCACCTGCAGATGGCATTGTTAAGAAAGCCCGACGCCAAAGAGGGTATGGGCGATTCATTGAAATCGAACACGGACTAGGATTCTATAAAAATCAGCAGAAACGGGTGTTTTACACAACTCGTTATGGCCATTTATCAAGAATTAGGGTGAAAGAAGGACAGAAAGTCAAACGAGGTGAGTTGATAGGACTCGTTGGAAGTTCTGGTCGGAGCACAGGTCCTCATCTGCACTATGAACTTCTGATTAATGGTCGGCACACGAACCCGCTGAGCCTAATTTCTCACTTTACCGCTCATCAAAATCCAATTCGTAGGAAACGCTGACGGGCATAATCGAAAAAGAGGGTGATTTGTCGACAACTGATCTTCCTCCCATCCAAGGGCCTAGTTATTTGGAAGAACATCTAACGATTGAAGGGACTGTGTTTTCCCAAGGCAATATCTATATCAATGGGCATGTAGAGGGGGCGATAACTGGGGCAAGCGAGATTGTGATCGGAGAGAAGGGTTTTGTCCACGGTACCATTCAAGGCAAAGTGGTCGTAATTGAAGGCCAAGTGGAAGGTGATTTGAAAGCTGCAAAAGAGTTGGAAATTCTCCACAAAGCCCAATTGGAGGGAGATTTTACGGTCCCACGAGGGGGGCTTATCATTCATCAAGGGGCTGTACTGAAAGGGCAATGCCGTCCAGCTTCTTAGGTCTATCCCGATTCTATCCATTCCATTTCTTCACATTTTCATCACTTTCGGATGTGCAGGTCCAGAGGAGCGTGATCAATGGGGCGTTATCAATCTCGCGGTGTCTCCTCAAAAAAAGAAGACATCCATAAAGCGATCCAGCACCTAGACCAAGGTTTATTTCCCACGGCTTTCTGTAAAATTGTTGAAGATCATTTAGGGGAGGACCCTGAATATTGCAACATCATGCATGCTGATGGAGCTGGAACCAAATCTTCGCTTGCTTACCTTTATTACCGGAATTCCGGTGATCCTTCCATTTTTGAAGGCATTGCCCAAGATGCTATTGTGATGAATATCGATGATTTGCTCTGTGTAGGAGCTTATGATCGCATTTTGCTTTCAAATACCATTGGGCGTAACGCTAAATTGGTTCCCGGAGAAGTCATTCAAGCTATTATTGATGGTAACGAAAAATTTGTCCAATTGCTGCAAAGCCTTGGCATAGTGATTACCACTACCGGTGGAGAAACTGCTGATGTAGGGGATTTACTGCGTACCGTAATTGTTGATTCCACCGTAACTCTCCGCTTACGACGAGAGGAAGTGATCGCTAATAATCTGATCCGACCTGGAGATATTATTGTGGGGTTGGCCAGCTTTGGTCAAACTAGCTACGAGACGGAGTACAATAGTGGAATTGGTAGCAATGGCCTGACTTCAGCCCGTCACGAACTTCTTCATGAAGATTATGCTCATCAATATCCAGAAAGTTTCGATCCTGCTATTCCTCAAGATTTGGTTTACACAGGCCCTTTTCATTTAGACGATCCTTTAGAGGGGACCCCGTTGACGGTTGGAAAGGCATTGCTTTCTCCAACAAGGACTTACGCTCCAATTATTAAAGAGTTGTTGATGGAGCATAAAAGCTTGGTTTCAGGATTGGTTCATTGTTCCGGTGGGGGGCAAACCAAATGCCTTAGATTTGGGCAAGGTATTGAATACGTTAAAGATAATCTGTTTCCTGTGCCTCCTTTATTCCGTACAATTCAGCGGGTGTCTCATACATCTTGGAAAGAGATGTATGAAGTTTTTAACATGGGGCACCGCATGGAGATTATTGGATCTGCTCAACTCTTACCGATTGTGCAAGAGATTTGTGCAAAGTATAATTTACAGGTGCGCCAGGTAGGGCGGTGCGAAGCCAGCAAGGGTTCTAACCGTTTAACCATATCTTCAGAACATGGGGTTTTTGAGTACCAACTCGGAAGGGGATGAGGTGGGAAATGTCAGCAACTATCTGATGAAGGTGGTCAACAGCTTTTTACAACGACACTTTAACCTTAAATTTGATGTGGAAGGTTTTCATCTGGGGTTGAAGGGCTGGGCTGCTAAAAAATTTCATATCAATACTTCTGAAGAGTGTTTGCTACAGATAACGGATTTAAAAATCCGGCCTCAGTGGAAATTACCAATTCCGACTACATTTCATGTGAATTTTCAGTCGTTAACGTGGAAAGATTTTGCGATTGAAGCTGGAACAGGCAAGATTATTTACCGACCAAAAGTGTTGTTGTTGGATCTTCACACTCAGTGGAAAGAACAAGCTTTACAGCTCCGTATTACCTACCATCGTTCTCTTTCCGAACCGTCTCGTTTGACACAACTTTCCATCTATTTAGAAAGTGAGGAGCTCGAAATTGTGCTTCCAATAAGCGAAGAGGACCCACTTTTTCTGGAACCACCCTTTATATTGAACCTGTCTTCGATTCTACCAGAGCATTTTTTTTATCAGCCCAATTTTAAAGATGCTTCTTGGAATGGAACCCTCAATCTTGGTGCGCTTCGTTGGGACATCGCACGTTGCCCGAGCGTCGTGATGCATATCAAAAAAGAGGCTCAAAAAGCCGCTACCTTGACGGCAGAAAGTTCGCACGCCGAAGGTTTGATTGGGGAATTAGTATTGGATCAGGCGGAAGACTACCAATTGTCAGGACACCTGCAATCGGCACAACCTTTTTTTTCCAATTACTTTCAGAAGTATCATGAAATTGATGAGTTTGAAGAAATTACAACTTTATCAGCAGAACTGCATTCGACCGGATCAACGTTTCTGGAGCTGCTAGAGTCGATTGAAGTACGTGGAAAGTTTTGGGTGGAACCCGTGAGCCTTCTAACTGTACGCTATAAGAAGTTTTCTGGTCAGCTATTACTGAATCCGGAGTGCTTTCAAGTGACGATTCCTACAATGACTTTAAACCAGGGCAAAGGCACGCTGCAGTATGAATTTCTATTTGATAAATCTTGGGAACTTCATTGCGATCTGAATCGTGTCGAAGTGTGGCCATTATTTCGGTTACTAAAACGAAGGTTGGGTATTCGCGGACGAGGTACTGGCAAGATCGTTTATGGTATGAACTGCGAGACACAGAAAGACTACTCGATTTATAAGTTGAAGATTGAGCAAGGAGAGATTGTTGGAAAGCAAGAACTGATCGATCAATTTCTGCTTTGGAAAGAGTTGAATGAGATTCGGCGCCAGCTTTTAAAGATTGAAGGATTTCAAGTCTTGGAGCTAGAAATAGAACAGAACGATGAAGAATATTTTTTAGAAGTGGTTCATTTGAAAGGGCACTATCAACAGGATATTAAATTGTCTGGAGAAATTACGACAGGCGATCAATTGAACCTCATGCTGGAAGCTTCCTTTGTCCAAATTGCAACGGTCATCTTTTCTATTAAAGGTCACTACAAAACTCCCATCATTCTACCTGCCCCCACAAAAATGGCTGAGGAGTTTGCCCGTAAATCTCAAAAAGCGATTAAGGGACTTTTCGGCACGCTTAAAGATTTCACGCAGTAACTTTTCTATTATTCTTCATCGTATCCATTTAATTCGTTGCGCCAAACCTTGGAAGGATAAAATGTAACCACTCGACGTGGTGTAATGGGGTAGGCTTTTTTAGTTTTGGGGTCGCGTCCGGGTCTGGATTGTTTGTCTCTCAATTCAAATTTACCGAAACCACTGATTAATACATCCTCTCCAGATTCCAGTGTATCTTTAATAATTTCTAGCAAATCGTTGATCAAACTTTCTGCTTCTCCAAAAGGAATACTCTCTCTCAATTGTATTGCACGAATAATATCGACTTTAACCATGCTACCTTTCCATGAAGTGTAACTTTTGCAGATCTGTTTTTGCCTGCAAGTCCTTTACATTGTTGATGAATTTTTGATGGGGAGGGAGATCAGCAGTAGTAATATGATAAAATATTCAATCTTGCAAGGGGGAGAAAGTAAGAAGTCTATCCCTTCTCTTTTTTGCTTTCAGAAGAAGACGTCAATTGTTTTTCCAAACGCTTAACCCGTGTGAAAAGTTGTTCAAGACGATTGAATAAGGCCTCCAGTTTCCTCCATTTTTTTGCTGGGCGTCCAGGGGCACCTCCTATGATCGATTGATCGGGCACATCTTGGATCACTAGCCCTCTGGCGAGTACAACCACTTCATTGCCAATTTTTAGTTGATCTACAATGCCTGACTGACCGCCCATCACAAGATGATGACCGGTACGGACACTTCCTGCGATTCCAACCTGAGCTGTTAATAACGAATGCTCACCGATTTCTACATTGTGCGCGATATGCACTTGATTATCGAATTTGCTACCTTGTCGAATCAGTGTGTTATAAAACCGGGCGCGATCAATGGTACAAGCGGCTCCAATCTCGACATCATCTTCAATTATTACACCCCCTACTTGCGGAATTTTATAATGTTTGCCTGCTCGTTGAAAAAATCCGTAACCATCGGAACCAATCACAGAACCGGCGTGCACAATCACTCGGCTTCCAAGGTGGCAATCTTCCCGGACCGTTACATTGGGAAAAATGAGACATGATTCGCCAATACTGGAGTTTTCCATAATAACGGCACCTGCCCGAAGCACAGAATGACTTCCTATTTTCACATTATCGTAAAGGACAACATGCGCATCGATGGTCACTCCTTCCCCTAACTCCACACCCTGGCCGAGCACAGCTGTTGGATGAATCGAATTGTTAATTTGGGGGCCAGGATGCAAAATCTGGGTCACTTGGGCATGAAGGGCCAGAGGGTCGTCCGAGAAAATCAAATTATGCCGATCACTTTTGAAGGAAGTGGGAGCAATCACAGCAAGTTCGCTGCTAAGAGGAATCTTTTCCAGATCGGAAGATGTTGTTAGAAAGACTACACTGTGAGGAAGCAAACGGTCTAAACCACAAACCCGAATTATCTCCAAATTTTCATTCCCTGTGAAATCCACTCCCAATTGAAGGCAGAGTTCTTTTAACGTATAAGACATGAACAACCTATTATTTCAGATCGCTTCCAGGGCCTCAGCTTCTGTAGTAAAGATTGACAACACATCAGTAAGTTTTGCTAAACGAAAAATCTCGTCAACCGAATCGATACACTCACAGAGCGCTAATTTACCTTGGCGTTCTTGAAGGGTGTTGAGTATTCCAATTATGACTCCTAAACCAGAAGAATCTAAAAAAGTAACCTTTTCACAATTCACAACAATTCGGCTAATTGACTCATCATCCAACACGTCGTCAATATAACGTTCGGCAGTACTTGCATAGTCTTTGGTCAGGTTATCTCCGATGGTAAAAATGCAGATTTGCTTATGGATACGATGGCTGATTGACATGTTCTCTCCTTATTTCCATGTTCCAACTGAAATTTGAATTGCGCCCGTTTGAATTCAGCTGTTTGAATGGACTACAGTACGGCATCCTTTCCGTACTCCCCTCCTTTGTCTCTGACTTCTTAGTGTAGGCATGGATTTCACCATAGCCGTTCCTAATTTAACTTTCAACGATTGTAGAAATCATGATTTTCCTTTTGCATTAGCACACCATTCATAAGTTCGTATGATCGAGAAAAAGAAAAATAAATCGGTTTCATTAGGGGATTAGGGGCCGAATCACAGTGACCGGATCGGTCAACGCTCCCAGAAAGGCAATTAGATCGCTGATTTCTTGATCGTTTAGGCCCAGGGGCTTTATCAATGAGTCCAAACCCTCTACTGGGTTTCCACCTTTATTGTAATGCTGCAGCACTGCCTCCAAAGTTGGTATAGAGCCATCGTGCATGTAGGGAGCGGTTAAGGTTGTGTTGCGTAAACCTGGTGTTTTGAAAGCCCCTTTGCTGGTTGCTGCCTCTTGAATGTTCCACCTTCCTAAATCCGCGTCACCAATTCCAATATTATGAAAACCGTCATCTGTGAAATTAGCGCCATCATGACACAGCACACAACGTGCTTTTCCTTTGAACAACTCCAAACCACGAATAGCCTCTGCACTCATTGCAGAGGTATTGCCTTGGATATACTGGTCAAAGGGGGCATTGACGGATTGGATAGTGCGCTCGAAAGCTGCTAAGGCGGCGGCTATCGTTTCTCGATTTATACCACTTTCGGGAAAGGCTTCTTCAAACATCTGGCGGTATTGAGGAACCTCTTGCAGTTTATTAACTAATTCATCAATTGGAAGATTCATTTCCTCTTCTGATGCAATGGGTTCCAAGGCCTGTTCTTCGAGACTATTGGCTCGCCCATCCCAAAGAAAAATGACCGACCATGCCAAGTTGTACAAGTGGGGCGTGTGTCGTGTCAAAGTTTGCCCATTGGCCCCTCTACTGAAGGTAAGTCCGTCCCCGAACCCTAAGTCAGGATTGTGGCAGGTTGCACAGGATTGCGTATCGTTGCGGGAAAGGCGGGGATCAAAAAATAAAGTTTTGCCAAGTTGAACCCAGGTTTCTGGAGGAGGATCATCGTCGGGATATTCGATATAGTCAGGATCCGGTGTTTCTAACGGATTGTGGGCAAGCCCGATGGCAGGCGTTCCCAACCAACAAGTCAAAAATAAGAGGATTCCAAGCCACTTGGTTGCTTTCTCGTTGCGTTGTTTGTTGTATTTCATACGTTTATCAATTTTCTAATATTTTTTATAAGGTTTCCCGAGTTTGTTCAGATGCTGAAGAGGACGGCGAACAACCTGAATCGTAAAGTCATGAGTTTCACTTGAATCATCCGTTACGACAATGGCTTTGGATTTTGGACGTGTTCCTTCCACCCAGACTTTTAATTTGTGTTTACCAGCTGGGATACCGGAAATCACGTAAGTTCCGTCAGGTCCGGTATGGAAATATTTATTATTTTTAAGGACGAGCAAGGTCGCAATCATTTGGTGGTGAATATTGCAGAAAAGTTTGACCAAGCCGGCTTTTTCAAAACTCATGGATTTTTCTACAGGGGCCTTAAACAAGCCTAGATCAAATTTTTTAGCTTTTGATAAAGAAAATACATTGTGATTGATTGGATCTAAATTTCGGAAGTTTACGGATTCTCCCCGTGTTATTGGTAAGACCCGAGGGAAAAATTGTTTGTCTTTCTGATCATGAAAAATTTTCCCCCTTGGGACAGGAGCTTCTTCAAAGCCTGTTATGAACACAACCGCATCGGCAAAGCTGGAGGCCACTTTCCAGTCTGTCTCTGCAGGTGACCGCTCTTGAATGGTTATTTTACCTCGTATTTCCCCTCCGAAAATAGGGGTTGTGAATGCCATCATTAAACTTAAAATCAGTAAAGTTTTCATAGAGTTCTCGCCGCTGAAAGGTAGAGGAGACTAAGCCTATCTCAAACGTCGTGGTATATTAACCACTCCTTACTAAAAAACTCAACATGGAGGACACCTGTGAAAGGTCAGACGAGAACTTGCTTCAATTTATGTATCGTCCTATTTATTGGAGGGTTTCTATATCCGGAGCAATACAGGATATGATTTTTGAATTGGGGACATAGTGCTGTTTTAAGCAAACCCCTATATAATATGAATGATTCACTTTTGAAGTGATTGGTGTAGTTTTCTTTTAAAAAGATTTCCTACAATATTTTGTTAACCTAACTGTAATTATGGAAGTGTCATATGATGAGTAAATCGAATGCTCGTGTCGGTGTTTATGTGGATGCCGAAAATATTCGAATTAACGGGGGATTCGGAATGCAGTTCGATGTGTTGCGAGAGTTTGCCTGCCGTGGAGATGCTGAGGCGGTCCGTCTCAATGCTTATGTGAGTTATGATGAAGCGAGGGCTTATTCTGACAAGACTTACGATGTAAAAATCAATAATTTTTATTTTTCTCTGAGGGATTTTGGATACAAGGTCATCCGGAAGCATGTGAAATGGTACACAGACGAGAATGGTAATCGTTATGGTAAGGCCAATGCTGATTTGGACATGGCTGTGGATGCGCTGATGCAATCGGAAAACCTAGATCGGGTTTTGCTAGCCACAGGAGATGGAGATTTCGTTCAAGTAGTTAAAGCCCTCCAAAACAAGGGGTGTCGCGTGGAAGTAGTGGCCTTTGACAATGTTTCTTCTGCCTTGCGGCGGGAGGCCGATATGTTTATCTCTGGTTATTTTATCCCTAATTTGTTGCCAACCAACCCAAGGGGGGGCGCCTCGTGGGGAGACGTTGGATCTAGAGTGCGTGGTCATTGTTATCATCATCGGGCAGATCAAGATTTTGGATTCATGCGATTCTTAAAAAAAATTGCTCCTGGGTTGTGGGTGACCGATACACGGAATCCTAACTCTCCTTATGAAACAGCTTTTTTTCATGATTCTCAATTGCCACCAGAAGTCAATCCTTCCGAGTTGCCAAGCCGAAATTTGTTTTTTGAGTTTGAATTAGCAGAAGCAACAAAGGGAGATGGGATTCAATCGTATAATATCCAATTGGTGGGGCGGTTGTGATCCAATCATTTTGAAAAATTATTGAAGGGTAACTGCATTTGGATGGTATTGTATATGAGCTATCGGCCACATCGATCAAAATACGTATAAGACTTCCAACGAGACAATCACATCCAAACTAACTGGGGTCTGACTAGAGACCCCATTGAACGTTTCATTCAAGACGAAAGCTCGCCACTCTCCTGCCCAGTTTATTTCAAAGAAGTCACTGATATAACTCAAACGCAGCAACCCTCCTGAGAAGTAGATTTCTGCAGAACGGGCAAACAGGCTTCGGGATTCGGGGTTGTCCACATCCAAAATTAACTGATTAACCCGTTTACGGCTTTGGCCAATACTAAGGTTACCGTGGCCGAATTTCAGGTAACCACTGATATCAAAGCCGTCTTCCTTGCTCTTGAACCATTCAAGCATCCAGCCGACTGCTTTGAATTGCGGAAAGATAATAACGGAATCCACTAACACGTCTTCTCCATCATCTTCAATAGTGGTGGGTTGAGGGAGAGGTAACAGGATAGGCTTTTGGAAAGTCAACTCAAAGTAGCCTAAGAAGCCGATTGGCACTTCCGTCCAAGGAACGTCGAATCGCGCTAGCCCGACCATCTTTTCTTCAAAGCTAGTTTCCAAATGGATTTCAGTACCTTTTCGAATCAAGGCTTCAGAATTTCCGAAGTTGATGAAGAGACTATCTCTGGACGGTGTCACCTGAGATACGAAGTGTTCTTCATTGACACGAAACACAATTTCGAACACATCGGGAAAATCAAGAAGTTGAAGCTGGGAACGCAATCTTGCTGTTTGTTCTTGTTCTTTTTTCAGCTGATTTTCCAGGTTGCTTTCACGGCTCGCTTCATCGACCCGATTGTCAAAGGGGTTGAGGCGAGAAAAGTCTGTATTTTCTGTGAGATCGAGATGCAAGTCGTCCAAAATTCCTGAGCCTCGTACCTCAATTGTCGCGATGGCGACATTGTTGGTGCTGACTTCATCGGAGTTCAGATTTTCGTCAATGTTATCGCCTTTATCGGAGTCCACTCCACTTGCTGATGCCAATTCGGTAACTGCGGAAGACGTGACTTGGGTGAATGGTGACCAAGTTTGAAATGTGAATCCTGCTGAGAAGCGGGCCTCTCCAGGAGCACTTGGTGCAGCTTCGGCTTCGTTCTCTAAAGCTGCATCAGCAGGGACTTCTCCAACAGCATCTTCCTGGCTGCTTTCCTCCGTTATGTCTTCCTCAGCATTCTCAGAGTCTTCTTGGGCATGGGAAACGGGCAGGCCCAAGAACAAACCGAGCGACATGATCAAGCAGAGTTTGGAAATTTGTTGTATTGAGCCCATTGGGCTATCCCCCTTGAATCACATGGAACAATCGCCTCCATATCTCCAGTTTGTTTGAGTCGTGCAGTGAGGTTAGGTGTGCTTGCAAAGCCTCTGGAGTGTCAGCATGGACTGTCACTTGTAGATCATCTTGTTCAAAAAAAGGATCACACTGCACGTTGATTTGTGGAGGTAAGCGGAGTTGATGTATTCCTTCCGCGAACTTATTACGTAACTGGGTCAATTCCGGATATCGCCATATTTCCAACTGTTGCTTGACCAATCGATAACGCACCGGTGATTGAAGGTGGGAGGAATGCAATATTTGAGCAATCTCCTGCGATTGCAAAATTTCTAAGGCAGAGCGTTCCTGTAAGCGTGATACCTCATACAACAGATGCAATAAACTTTTCCATTTATTGCCTCCTACATGGAATATCGCTAAACTTTTTATAAGGGGTTCCATCGTAGAACTGGAAAATTTGAGAAGAGGGAGCAACTCATCGGGAGTACACTGCTGGAAGGGGGGAGATTGGAAGTGTTCCAGCCATTGGGCGAGTTTGAGAAATTCTTGGGTTCGTTTCTTGGAAGATTTGATCCCCAAATTAGGGAGTACACGCTCAGCCAAATATATTTCGTCTATGCCAGCTTGGTGCAGTTGCAATAGAATGCGACAAACTGTTATTCCTGGAAAGGTTTTGTTGTGCGACAAGGTTTCCAAACGCCAGATTAGCAAGTCGGTCAGCGACATCGTTTCATCTGTAACAAGGCAAGAGTAAGTGGCTTCTTTGGTGTTTGTCGCTTCTTGTAGCAGTCGATATCGCTTGAAACCATCAAGTACACGATAATGTTCGCGGTTTACTGCTTGAACGACTAAAGGAAAAAGCAATCCATGATGCTGGATCGAGTTGGTCAACGTTTCCGAAGGGGGGGTGTGGTCCCAATCGAATATGGTATCGGATTCGAGAATTTGATTGAGCGAAATTTCTTGAAACTGCCATTGAAGGTGCATGGTTTTCCCTGGTTGGAGTTGAAAGAGGAGAAAACTATGAATTTATGCGCATTCTTGGTCAGGAGTCAAACCGTCCACAGTCAGGTTTTCATATCGACATCACCTTCAGGATTTTGATAGAAAACTTCATTTGTGTTCTTTTCACTGAATACTAGAGGAAATCATGGCCAGAAAGATTCTCTTTGTGGACGATGAGATGGATAATCCTCAGTTGCAAAAACTGTTTTATCGAGCATTGTCCTTAAAGTTTGATGTTCGCATCGTAGTTTCCGGGGAAGCCTGTTTGAGCTTATTACGAACCGGTGCATTTCAACCGGATTTATTTTTGTTAGACGTACAAATGCCCGATATGGATGGCGTTACTTTGTTTCATCACATTAGAGGCTGGCCAGAATACCAATTGACTCCTGTGGTTTTCTTAACTTCATATACTCATCGAATCACTGGGCTTCTCAAGGCGATGGCAGTGGACCATGTAACGAAACCTGTGAATCTCGAAGAATTGTTGGAACGGCTGGATGTGTTTTTGGAGCGGACGAATGCAGTGAAATGGGAATGAAGGGGACGAATTTGGCGTTATTCGTTAACTTTCCTTACGAATCTGAAAGATATTCGATTGCAACAACGGTTAAATCATCTTGAAAAGGCTGACCCTCCGCATATTTCTCCAAGGTTTGGAATAGGTCTTGGGTTAGAATATCCAGATCACTCAGTTGATGAGATTTAAGAAATTCCAATAATCGGCTTTGCCCAAACATTTTACGGTTAATATCCTGAATTTCAATCACTCCATCAGTAATCATTAGGATTCGATCACCCGGTTGCAGTTGATACGTTTCCGGCTCGTAGCGAAGGAGATCGCTCTGAAGCACTCCAAAGATCATTGAGCGTTTTTTGAATACAACTAGTTCTTGCCCGTTCTTAGGCACAATAATTAGTGACGGGTGCCCAGCGTTCAGTGCTGTGAGTTGTCCATCCGGTGTTACTTCCACATAAATTCCGGACATAAATCGCGTATCTGGTAGTTTTTCTAGAAAGGTTTGATTTAAGTTTTGGAAAATCATTTGCGGAGACGCGGAGGGGTTTTGTTCGCTCAAAGTAACGGTGGCCATAATCGTTGTCAAAGCGGCTGAAACGCCATGGCCCGTAGCGTCCCCTAAGAAAACCTGAAAACAATTGTCAGGTTTGGTATTCAGATGGTACACATCGCCCGATACGTGAGAGTGGGGGTGATATAACGTGTTTACTTTAAGAAAAGAGGGCACCTTCCAATCACGAAACATCGTTTTTTGTACTTCTTCCGCTAGCTCTAAATCTTCTTCCATTTCATTATTCTGTTGAGCCAATTCTTGCTCTGCCTTCTTCAATTCCTCTTGTCGTATGCGCATTTGTTCACTCAGTTCTTCTTGAATGGACAAAGCATCGCGTAGTTCCTCAGTGCGTTCTGCTACCTTTTGTTCCAGTTGGGCATGAAGCCCCTGAAGGTTTTTTAACAAATGACGATTATGATGCTCCATGTCGTAGACCTCAAGAGCACGTTGAACGACTAATAACAAATCGTTTGGGTTGACCGGTTTCGTAATAAATCGATACACTTTGCCCTCATTGATTGCCTGAATCACGGCATCGATATCCGTATAGCCGGTCAGAATAATCCGGATCGCGTGAGGGAGAATGGGAAGAAGTTCTTTGAATAAATCGACCCCAGTGAGATGGGGCATGCGTTGATCGGAAAGGATAAGATGAATGCCTTCAGGAGGGGGATTGTTGCGGATGAGATCTAAGGCTTCTTGACCGTTGTGAGCCAACAAAAGATTGTATCGAGATTCGAAGAGGCGAGTCCAACCACGAAGGTTGGCCTCCTCGTCGTCCACCAACAACACAGTGTGTGATTTTTTTGATATGTCATTAGCTTGGATTTCAGCTAATCGATCTTTATTAAATAATCCCATCCGCCGCTATGGTATGAACAGGCTCTCTCTCAGAGGCGAGAGCCTGCTGTAAGAAGTAGTTTAGTCTTCGTCTTCTTTAAGTTTTTCGGCACGCTCTTTCATGACTTTTTCCTGAACAAACGATGGGGTTTTGGAATATTTTTCAAACTCCATCGAATAGTTGGCCTTTCCAGCAGTCATAGAACGCAGAATAGTAGCATAGCCGAACATTTCCGAAAGCGGTACGTGACAAGTAATCACCGTATCGTCTCCTTTGACGGTGGAACCTTGAATCTCGCCTCGACGAGAACTGAGGTCCCCAATCACAGAACCTTGATAATCAGAAGGCGTTTCCACTTCGACCTTCATGATAGGCTCTAAAATAACTGGTTCAGCTCTACCAATTGCTTGTTTCATTGCTGAACGAGAGGCCAAGCGGTAGGCTAAGTCACTTGAATCAACATCATGGTATTTGCCATCGCTCAACGTTACCTTAATTCCTACCATCGGAAAGGCTGCAAGCGGTCCTTTTTCCATCACATCTTGAAACCCTTTTTCGCAAGCAGGAATGTGCTCAGAAGGGATAGCCCCACCAAAAATGTCATTGACAAATTCAAACCCGGTTTCATGATCCAATGGCAAGGGTTCGATCTTGCCAGCAACCCCAGCATATTGACCGGAACCTCCAGTTTGCTTTTTGTGAAGGTGGTCATACTCAGCAGGCTGCTGAATTGCTTCACGATAGTTCACTTGAGGGGCACCAACAATCACATCAGCTTGGTATTCGCGACGAATCCTTTCTAAGTAGATATCAAGATGTAATTCTCCCATACCGGAAATATGAGTTTCCCCCGATTCTTCATCAAAGGAAACGCGGAAAGTCGGATCTTCCCGCATGAACCGGCTCAGCGCCTTACTCATTTTGGCCTGTTGATCATTGTCCTTAGCTTTGATTGCTAGTGAGATTACAGGAATGGGGACGTGCATGGATTCACAGACAACCTTGATGCCTTGCCCACAGAAGGTATCCCCAGACGCACAGTCCACACCAACCATAGCAATGATATCACCTGCACCTGCGGCATCGATATTCTCTCTGTCATTGGCATGCATGCGAACCATCCGCCCAACTCGCATTTTTCTACCAGTCCGGATGTTCACGACTTGGTCCCCTTTGCGCAAGGTTCCCTGATACACACGAGTATAAGTCAATTGACCAAATTGTTCTTCCGTCAATTTAAAAGCCATCGCGACCAAAGGCTTTTCGGGATCTGGATCTAATTCGATGATTTCTGATTCGTCTGCTGGGTTTTTTGCTTTTGGCTTTTCGGCTTCCAAAGGGGAAGGCAAGTAGCGTGTTACTGCATCCAAAACAGCTTGCACCCCTTTATTTTTGAAGGCTGATCCCATATAAACGGGGCACAATCCCAACGTTTGTACACCGATTTTAATGGCTGCATGAATCGCGTCTTCCGAAATTTCTTTTTCTTCAAGTAAATCTTCCATCAGTTGATCGTCAAACATAGAAACGGCATCCAGCATTTCCATCCGTCTTTCTTCAGCTTCATCTTTCAACTCTTCAGGGATTTCATCGTAACGAACGTCATCTCCTTTTTCTCCTTCAAAATAGATCGCTTTCATTGTGACGAGATCCACAACACCTTTATGGTCTTCTTCTAGGCCAATGGGCATTTGCATCGGAACCGCGTTGAGCCCTAAAATATCTCGCAGACCTTCTACCCCACGATAGGGATTTGCTCCCATTCGGTCTAATTTATTGACAAAAGCGACCCGTGGAACACGGTAGCGTTTCATCTGGCGGTCCACTGTGATGGATTGCGATTGGATTCCAGCAACTCCACACAAAACTAAGATAGCGCCATCAAGCACCCGCAGCGAACGTTCGACTTCTACCGTGAAGTCTACGTGTCCGGGCGTGTCGATGATATTGATCGTCTTGTCGTTCCAAAATACGGTGGTTGCTGCCGAAGTGATCGTGATGCCTTTTTCTTTTTCTAGCTCCATGTGGTCCATGGTAGCTCCAGCACCACCCCCCCGAACTTCTTCAATTTTGTGAATCTTACCAGCGTAGTACAAAATACGTTCAGTTAATGTGGTTTTTCCACTGTCGATGTGAGCGGAAATGCCGATATTTCTCATGTTCGATATAGTTTTTCTTTCTGCCTCGTTCATAACACCGCCTGATGGGTTGAGTGAATGAAGAAAATATAGAGGTTACAACAAAAATTCCACCTCTGGTGGTTGAGTTAAACTTTCCTTAATACAAAGCATTTGTGTTAAATTCAAGTCCAATTATTGGGGCGAGTTGAAAACGCTTTTTCCGAGCAATTTTGCAAACACTACGACTATTTGCGTAATTGCGCTATGATGGGCATCTGCGGAGCCGGAAATGTAGTCGCTGATGCCATCCATCAAATGGCATGGGAGGAAAGTCCGGGCAACATAGGGCAGAATGCTGGTTAACAACCAGGCAGCGTGAGCTGACGGAAAGTGCAACAGAAAACACACCGCCGATGGTCTCATTGAGGCACAGGTAAGGTTGAAAAGGCAGGGTAAGAGCCTACCGCCAGGCTGGCAACAGTCTGGGCAGTGTAAACCCCATTCGTTGCAAGTCCAAATAGAACCGTATCAAGGGTGGCCCGCCTCGCGGTTGGGTAGGACGCTAGAGAGTCGAGGTAACTCGTCTCCAAGATAAATGGCTACAACTCGTCTTAGGCGAGAACAGAACCCGGCTTACTGAAGGCTCCGCTCCCTTTATTGCAATTTCCCTTCAATAGCTTCAACGGAGACTCCCAAACCAAAACGGGGGAAGCAAGAAGAATTAGTCGATTGCTGTCAAAAATCTCAATTCAAGCGCCATTTCATCAGAGATCGATTGAAAAGAGGTGGTCGAAACGATTTGCATGCTTGCGCTGAAGTAAGTGATCGTGGTGACTGCGGTTACTGTTCCTTCCTTGAAAGCCGAACTCACATCCAGATAGAGATTTGTCGTCCCTAAGGTTAGGGTGCCGGAACCAGTCACATTGGTTGTAAGGTCGCTTGTATCAGCGAGCGAAAAAGAATAGGTGGCATCTTGTACAGCATTTGTGATGGCAAGTACTACAGAATTGCTGTTGGAAAGCGTGATGGGGTTAGTTAGAGAAATTTCTAAATCACCGGGATAGTGTTGGGTGACAGTCGTGGTAATGGTTGAGCCGACCAATGGGTCTGCTACTTGGTAAAAACTAGCAGTAATGCTGTCGTTGCTGAAAGAACTGAGATCCACAGTAAATGTAGTCGTCGCTTGGCTCAAGGTACCAGAGATAACAAAGCTATGGCTGCTTGTATCTGCAAGGGTGAGGTAATATGAGTTGCTGGTGGAACCGTTGCTCAAAGCCAAGCCCACCGAGCGAACGTTGAGACTAGTGATGGTCTGCGCTGGGCTAAACTGAATTGAATAGTTCGGCAGAGTCGTACTGGAAGTTGTGGAAGTTGTGGTTGAACTGGTGGAACTGCTGGTCGAACTGGTGGTGGTCGAGGTGGTACTACTTGTAGTCGAACTGGTGGTTGTGCTTGTCGTCGAGCTTGTGGAACTGCTCGATGTCGTGGTTGTGGAGGTCGATGTCGTGGAAGAAGTGGACGTCGTTGCACTACCTAAAGCACTCGCTCCGGCACCGGATGTTGTGGTTGTGGTTGAGGTCGTTTGGACCACAGGAATGGTGGTGGTTGTGGTGGAGGAGTTGGTAACGCTGGCGGTCGAACCGTTTAAGCTGAAAATACCCACGGGCACCACGGGTGTGTTGGTACCGCCGCAAAGGGACGCAGTCGTGAACACTCCACAACCTGGGCTACTCGATAAAGCGTTTGTGGGGGTGTTTGATACAACCGTGGTCGTGGTCGGCTCAGCGGTAGTGTTTGTAGTCGTAGTCGTTTCCTCGGAAACTGTGTCCGTGAAAACATCCAGCATTTCCACGATCCCTTCTGCTGCAAAGTCGATTTCTTTAGAAAGAGTACGAAGATTGTCAGTACTTGTTTGTTCCAAACCGTGAACTAGTAAGGAATTGCAACCGAAGGAAATCAAAGAAAACGCCTCAGATTCCAGAATTTCTGGTTCATAACGAAAGGCACACATGCTTGCATTCACAATAGCAGAAGCAGTCTGCAAATAAGACATTTCATCAGTGGTATCTGCTTGCGCAACAAGTCGGGCGGTGGCGAGCGTGTTAAAAGGAAGTTCAGGCGCTTCAACTGTGGTTCCATCAGGTTGTATGAGCGTGACATCCATCCGGTTGCTTCGGAAATTGCTGAATACGTACTGCATTTCTTGAATTTCCATTGTAGAAGGCAGGTTCGCCGCTCCAAGTTGGAGGGTTCCTGCCTCGCCTGTCGGAGTTTGAATCAAAATTTCTTTCACGGAGACCGCATCCGTTGTGTCGTTTTTGTAAACGATTATCACTCCATTGTTTTTTGCCGAAGCAGCCGCAACGATGTCACTTGATGGGTCTTTAACCATCGCCAGTTGGAGTTCCAGGTCTTGGATATCCATTTGGATTTCAGCTTGCCCTTCAAACGTTCCGGATCCATCGACGACAAAGAAAACTCCTTGCAGTGAACCGTCTCTCTCAATTTGGCCTGACCCCATCCAGGCGTTCTCCAAATGGTCGACCATCGCATTGAGAACCAATTGTCCGTCCAACAAAGCTTGACCGACGATTGGATAAGTCTCTTGAGTCACGGTGGTCAGCTCTCCGGCAACCTTTCCTTTTTCGATCACCCATTCTGCGGTTCCGTAAGGATGATCGTTTTGTAGCAATGAGACGATATAGCTGCCGTCAAATCGCGTTATTCCTTGATTCATCTGGGATTGCCGAAATCCCGTAACCAGAACTTGCTGATCACCCTCCCAGAATTGCCCCTCCAAAGTTAAATTTTCTTTGACACGAGCTTCAATGGTCACAGCAGTAGAAGCGATATCTGACATATCCGGGGTTAAAAACAGGTTCCCATCTTCTGAGAGAGTACCTGCTAAAGCGAATGTTTGATTCAATCCATTGACCAGCGTGCCTGAAGCTTGACCACCCGAGGCAGTAAATGCGGTAGACGCTGTCAGGACTTCATTGCTGAGAAAAATGGCGGTGTAGCCTCCATCCCAGTGGTCCACAGTTCGTTTGGAAGACCGATCAAGTAAGGCCAGCATGCTTTCTGGAGAATCGGGTGCTGCCGATGCTGCTTCTGCTTCAAGCGCGTCGATGAGAGCCTGTTGCTTTTGGATTTCTCGTTCCAATACATCTTGCGTGCTTTCGATTTCTGCAATCACAAAGGCTTGAGCGGCTGCCAATTCTTCTGGAGTCGTTGCGTTGGCGATTGCAGTGAGGCCTTGTAGCAACGGAGTGGGACCCGTGGTCAGTTCGATTTCAGCTAAGGCCGCTTCTGGGTTTTCGGTGGCTCGTAGTCCGATAGAGAAGGCGTTGAGGAAATCTACATTTCCGAATAGAGGGACTCCGTTGGGAGGATCTTCAATCAAGCTAATATTGCTCCGAACTGCGGCTTCTAGAATAAGGTGGCCGACGCTTTCGGTATTAGTGAAATCTCCGTTAATGAACAATTCGTCTGGTAGATTCGAATCACCATCTTGGGTTACGCCAAAGCGGGTGATCATGATCAACCGAGTGATGTTGTCTAAGTTTTCCTGGCTCTGATTCTGTTTGTTAACAAAATCGTTGGAAATTGCTGTCGTGACCGCATTGGTATGGGTGACTTCGGTTTCACTTTCAGCCACAGGAGCAGTGTAACGTTTTTGCTCGAAGGTTGCAGAAAAGCTCAATGGGAAATCCGTTTTCTTGACCCATTCTCGGAAACGATAAACCCCTTCTTCATCGGTAATGGCAACTGCGAGTTCGTCACCATCTCGTGCTAACATCCGGACGGGAACTTGGGCTACATTACGTGCAAGCGAACGCATGGACTCGATTTCGTCACCTGTGGAAAGGTTTCCTTCCACTTGGACTAACTCTTCATCTTCTTCTTCTCCTGGATTCGGGAGATCGATCCTACACCCCAAGATGATGCAGAAGAGAACGCACACATGAACAAGGTTTTTTAACCAGAATTTCCAATGCATAACGTTTTAATTTGCTAAAGAAGAGAGTTCTAGTTGATTGCCAACGTTTTCTCTTACCACCCAGCCTAGATTGCTGGGTCTAGCGGACCCGCCAACCAGGAGACACTAGCGAAAGAACCGATACTGACAAGAGTCCCAAACGTATGTGACGTTACCGTTCTTGATCTTACACGTGTGTAACCTTAGTAAAGACGAAGTTAAGTGTTGTTTTTTCGAGTTTTTTGATCATTTTTGATCATTTTTCTTCTGGAGAGCGCGCCACTGGAAACAATTGAAATGAGAACGAGACCAGCAGATTGGCCTCACCAGGGGGAACTTCCAAAGCTTCTCCCAAGTCGAGACGGATTTGCTTTAATTTTTTTTTTACCTCTCTGAATTTTTCTGGAGAGGTAGCCACGATCACCGAACCGTATTCCCGTTGTTTGGGGCTGTAACTCAAACCAAATAGAGCATGTTCCATCACTTCTTTATGCAGGCGAGTCAATAATTGGTAGAGCATGGTGGAGATTTTTTCGTCTGCAAATTGCAAAAGAGGCTCTTGCAGCAGATATTCGCCATCTTTTTCGACCAACATGTTGATCCGCTTCATGTCGTCAATGCATTGTAATATGTTTTTTTTGGAATAGGGAATACCATAGGTGGAAAAACTTTTTTGAATCCATGCTAAGTCAATTCTTGAGTTTTGTAAAAGAGCCATTTCCCGAATGATTAAGTGCAGCCAAGAGAAATGACAATCGATCTGCGCTTCATCAAAAGTTTTGGCATTTTGCATCCCTCGTCGGATGCTTTTCAAACGCTGAGTATACTCCTCGTGTAAGGGGCTTTCCTCACTCAAACGGTCCCGGTGGGCTAACAGGTCAAAATATTCTTCCGCTCGCCCGACAATCCCCATCATTCTTACAATTTTGTCGAGTACTTCATCAGTAAAAGAACGCTTCCCTTTGATCAATTCCTGAATATATCCTGGTGACGTACTGTTCAGTCTTTTCGAGAAGTGGCGGTAGGAATAACGCCGATTGATCGCCTGGCTTCGTTTGACATATTCTGCAAGCACCTCGCTTGCCGAGTCGTAGTCAAAAATGTTCATTTCTAAGTCTTTATCGAGCTGCAAATCCCTTAAATAGTTCATCGATTTCTTCCTTTTTTAAATAATCCTCCAACTATTGATTCACGCCAAGTCGATATGGCTCAACGTTCGTGAAAAGTGTACCACGCTTTCGTACACTTTTATGCCCGTTTGGGGCATTTCTCGCTCGTCATGCCTGATCGCTCCGGTAAGCTTTTTAACAAGTATGGTGCAGGGCCCTATCGCCATCTTTTTAGATTTTTTTTGCTTTCAGCAGAGAGTGCTTACCATTATTGGAGCGAGTACCTCTGCCTTTTTAACTGTACTAGGCATTAAGGAGTGATTATGCAACCAAATGGCATTATTCTCAGAACATTCGCCTGCTCGATGGCATTTGCCTTGGGCCTGGCTGGATGCGACTCCTCTTCTCCATCCAAGGAAAAGGTAGTCATCCGTGAAGTTGTCAATACCCCTGAAACGGTGGCAGACACCGAAGCGCCCGCGCCCTCTGAAAATGAAGAAAGCGTATCCGCATCGGAATCAGCGGCAGCATCCACCCTGTTTTATGATTCGGAGTTGGCCAGTGTCAATGGACAACATCCGATATTCAGTGCACCGTTGGGCATGTTTGTGTCTGACCAGCGCATGGGGGCTATCGATCCCGATCCCACGGGATACGCTATCACGAACGATAAAGATGGTGATGGCATTCCCGATAGCCAAGAGGTCACCACCAATAAATTTGTCGCCGATTATCCTCGGATTGTGGCGCGGATTGCGCTGCCAATCACGATGGAAGTTCGGGTTGATCAGACCAATACTTCCAACAACCATATTGAAATCGTGGAAGATAACGATGTGACACAAACTATCAATAACAGTATGGAAAGCCGACACTATACCCAGTTCAATCTGAAAACGACTCCCTATGTCAGTGAAGAAGCCTATTCCGAGTCAGGGCGTTCCTCCGAGCAATATGGTTATGCCGAAGCCAATTCCTCGTTTGAATCGGAATCTTCGAGCGGTAGCAAGTCGGTTTCGAAGTCCAAGAGCAGCTCAACGAGTGCATCGGGTGTGGTGAAGGGAATACCGGTGAGCGGTAGCCATAAAAGCAAGAAGAGCAAAACCAAATCAAGTAGCTGGGCAAACAGCAAAACGAAGGCAAGCAGTTCCAGCCGTTCTGAAAATCGAGCCGTTGAGAATGAGTTTGCTCGGTCTTCTATGTCGAAGAAGACAGTCTTCGAAGATGTGGGATACACCGACAATTTGGACCGCAATGGAGTGGAGTTTAAAGACGAAACTGTGGAACGAATTGCCAAAAACTTTCGCACTAGCCAAGCCTTGGAGACGGCAGTTGAAATTGGTCCCAATTCAGGTGTTGTTAGGGCCAGCTTGTATCTCAAAAATACAGCGGTCAACATTCCTGTGCGGGTTTCGAACATTCGCCTCACCCTTTCCTTTCGAACCCCCTTTGGGACCTTCCTTCCTGTGAAAACGTTCACGTTTAAAACGGAAGACGGTGTCGCTTACGAGCAAGATGTGATGGGAGACGAAGAAGTGGGGCCATTTGCTATCGAAATCGACCAGTTGAACACTGCAGAAATCCAAACGGCTTTGGCAAAAGGGTACGTGCCTCAGGTTCACGTGGTCAGTTATGATATGCGGCCTGTGCAAGATTCTAATTACACACCAGGCGTCACCAACCTGAAAATCGTCGAAGAAATCTCCAAAGGGCGCACCGCTCAAATTTTCATTCGTGGCAAAGGCATTAACGAGCTGTACCGGGTAGCAGCCTTTGATTATGACGCTCAAGGCAACTACGCCCCTGGGATTTCACTCAAAAAGGCATTGTTCAACATTTTAGGGGATCCTCTGCGGTCCGAAACGTGGGACATCGCCAGTTCAGTGACAGTTGCGGACGTGGACTTAAGTTGGCGCACCGGCAATGAGGAACATGGTTTCAAAGAAGGTATTAATGGCAATACATGGAGCGATTTTGAAACGTACATAAAGACCTCTGTCGACGAATTCAACCAGAGTCAAAAAATTGAAACGATCAAACGAATCTACGACTCGACTAAGTACAATCCTTTCAACTCAGACGACAATGTGGAATATGACCCCAGTGTTCGACTGGCTGATGCACAACTCACCCAGATGAAATACTGGATGATTCTGCACAACGGTGAATACTTTGAAGGCGATATCAACGATCCAATTTGGGTTGGAGATCGGTATGAGTTGGTATTCGTGGAAATCGAAGATTTTAACCAACGGTTCGAACGGTTTGACTTCACTCCAATGCAATCCAATGATCCGATTCTCTTGAATACCCGTTGGAATAGTTTGAACAACCAAGACAACTTAGACCGCTCGGTTTACTTAGGAAAGGTGTTGCCGGGAGATGTCATTAACTTGCAAGTAGAAATGGCAGAAACACGCCATTTGTTTGATCCTGCCACCCCATTGGCTGATTTTGGGTTGCCACAGAGCTTCCCCATTGAAGATGGAATGGCCTGGTATAACTTTGCCTACACACTCGCTCCTGAAGAGGGTGAGGCGGAAGGAATCCCCGAAGATTTCACACATGAAGTGGAAGGAGAAACCAATAGTTTCACTGTGACCGCTTCTGCTTCGAAAAATTCGCTCAACTACCTGATGACTTATTGTCTTACAAGCAACTGCGCTGGAACCACAAAAGAGGTTTTGGTGAGCACCAAGGATCTGGCAGAAACCAGTGGCGTGTTCACGATCAATCGCAAAACCTTGGATAAAAATGGAGTGGCTGTTGGCGAGATCGCTGCGGGAGATTATGAATTGAGCATTCAAACCCAAGGTAAGGTCAGCGGAGTGGATGTCACTACAGAAGGCTCCAGTGGCAAAGTGAGCTTTACCGTCACGGATGCGGGTGGCAACTTTCCTGGCAGTTTCAGCTATTCGTTGAACGGGTTGGTCAATGAAGTTGAGGTGCGTATCGATCCTTCCATATACGGCGAGTATTACATGATCGAACTCTATGGCCCCTACAACTATGGTTTCACAGAAGGTGTGGATTCTCCGCAAACCTTATTTGTGCCGGCTGGACTCACCACGATCACAGTCAACAATCCTGTCGCGGAGCCGACCAACGCAGGGGTTTATAAAGTGAAAGCATTTGCTGTGAATAAAAATACATTGAATGCGGGTGTCGAGGATGCCGGACTCATTGTTGCTGGTTCGATCACCTCTGAATTTGTGACTGTGGAATATGATAGGTATCAAAGCCAACGTTTGCTGTCGCCCAAGAAAGCAACGCAAGCACAGCGAATCAGTGCTGTAGATTTGGAAGTGAACTTTAACGACGGGACAGGATGGCATCGCTTGGCTGTTTCTTCGGATGATAAAGAATCAGGTGCTCAATACCTCGATGTAGAAGACAGCAGCTATTCCGAACAGTTGGAGCAGCGATTCCATGTCGCATTTCAGCCGTCTAATAACCAAACGGCGAGCTTATCTTCTCTCTTTTTGGGGGGACGAAAAGAAGCGGATGTGTACCTCCGAACCGTCGCCGAATCCAAGTATCGCGACACATTTTGGATCAAACCGCCTCAAGTTGCGCTGACTCTGAATTCGGTGGAAAACGCCGTCTACTATAATGGCGATCTCACTCAAGTTCCGAATCGCAACATTGTGGATCACTGGGTGAGCCTTCCCAATCATGATGCGTCTCGTATTGAAGAAACCTTGGCCTGCAATGGCTATGCGAGCACTTCACTGGATTTGGATGGCAATGCTTGGTTCAAGGAAAAGGAATGCGCTACCGACAATAAGTTAGCTTTGGCGCATGAGGCGGCAAGCGATCTGAAAGCCAGCTATTTCTTTTCGCCAATGGAAGAAAGAACGTACTTTGTGACCGCATCGATTGTTCCAACGATTGCCTCTTCAAACAACACAGCATTGCCAGAAGTTCCAACATTCAAAACTCATATTGTTGGCAAAGGTAAATTGGTGCTGGATGATTTTTCTGCGCCGCATGCCTCGAAATTCAAGGTGTTTTACCGCGAAGGCCGTGCCGAAAGCGTGAAACCGAGCGAGTCACTCGCATCTCCGTGGTTGACTTCTTCGGATATTACTGTAACCGAAAATGGAGATCCCGTTTTTTATTCCATTGGTTCCAATCAGGATGAATATCCTGCTCTAGGTTTGGGCAAGTACTACAGCTTTGTGGTGATTGCTTACAACTCGTTGGGGCAAGCCGGACAACGTTCCGCCCCCTTCGAAGTGTATTTTGCACCCGATGACGTACCAGAAACCGCACTCCTGTTTCTGAACGCCATCGATTGATTCATCACCACATCGCTGAGGAGAGCCGGAAAGATTCACCACTCCGCTTCCGGTTCTCCTGTTGAGTTCTGCTTACCTAATAGAGAGTTAAGGAGTCATTATGGCCACAAAAGAAGAATTTGAAGCAGTCTACCATCAGTATTCGCGAATGGTATTCATGTATCTTTATAATAAAGTTTCCGATTACGATCTTGCTCAAGATTTACTGCAAGATACGTTTCTCAAGTACTATCGGTATCTGGGGAAGATCGAAGAAGAAAAGATGGGAGCTTGGTTGCTCACAACAGCCCAACGGAACTGCTTGGACTATTGGAGGACCAAAGCCTATCGCCTCACCGATACGGTGGAAGAGGTTCCGCAAACGGCAACGGTCATTCCGCAACGTCACCTGGAAATGCAAGACTGGGTGCAGAATTTGTTGTCCCGTTTGCCTCAGGATTTACGACAAGTCTTTCAATTTTATGTGATGGAAGACTGGACGGATAAAGAAGTAGCAAGCCATCTGAATATGAGCGAACGCTCCGTGCGCCGCAAAGCGCAACAAGCCAAAACACTGCTTCGGGAGTGCTTGGCTTGATTGCTTTAAAAAGTTTGCCACTATTTTCGGTCGTGTTATAAATTTCGCCTTATTGTTTCGGGGGTTAGACCTCTTATCCGAGGGCTTCCCCTGTCCGTTTTTCACCCACTCAGCGAAATCCAATCCTTGACCGAATCAGAAACAATGCACCAACCAACCACTGCCATTCATCCCACGTATCGCGAAATTTATACCTTGGGTCCCGCAGGCACTTTCAGCGACGAAGCTGCTCAGAAAGTAGCCGGCCCCGATTCCAAAATTATTTACACTCGTACTTTTTCAGAAACCTTGTTCAAGGCTTCTCAACAGCCGCAAGCAGTGGCTGTGGTGCCGATTGAAAATTCGGTGGCTGGGATTGTAGACCAAGTCCAAGATCTTTTATTAACGGAAGATATGATCATTTGGGCCGAAATCAATCTCCCGGTTCGCTATGCACTGATAGCCAATGTGCCTATGGACCAAGTTAAAACCCATTTCGCCCACCCCCAAGCCAATGGACAAACCGCTAGTTTTGCGGCACACCACCTCAGTGAATCTTTGGTGGAATTCACACACAGCAATGTGGAATCTGGGGTTTTGTTTTTACAAGCTTTAGAAAAAGATGATCCCGTTGCTGCTGTCGTGCCCATGTCGTATGCCGAAAATCATCCCGAGTATGTGAAAGCAGAAGACATTCAAGATTATAAAAACAACACCACACGTTTTTTGGTGGTGCAGAAGCGAAATGAGGCCTATGCCCCGGATTTCAGCTACCAAAAGACGTCAATTTTTGTAGAATTTGAGGAAGATCGTGCTGGGTTGCTCTATGAACTTTTGAGTATTTTTAACCAACACAATATTAACCTCTGTCGGCTCGAATCGCGTCCTTCAAAGCGGATTCCTTGGTTTTATGTGTTTTACGTGGATTTCACGAACAACAAGCAAACTCAAATGTGTTTGCAAGCACTCGATCAAGTTTCCGTGAAGTATACCATGTTAGGAAGTTACAGCCTGATTGCGTAAACCCTTTGTTCAAGTTCACCTCGAATCATGAAAGCTTATTCCCAACTCTCACTCATTGGTTTGTTCCTGCTGCTGGGATTTTCTTGGGGAACTGCCCAGCAACTTTCTCCCTCATCTCCTCTCGTTTCTCCTGGTGCTCCGTTAGGCTCCAATGCAATGCCAAATGTGGGACCGAACACGATTCCAGCGGAAAATCCGTTCAAAAACTGTGGTGCACCAGAGGTTTCTGAAGTTCAGCAACAGCAAATAGATAGCATTCAAGAGCAATTGAAAGACGATCCACAAAATCCGTTTCTCTATTACAACTTGGGGCGATTGCTGTATCGGGGGCAACAATGGAAAGAAGCTCAAGCGGCGTTCGCCTCGGCCTTGGCGTATGACAAAGACCAACAACTTGCAGATCAAATCTATTATAACTTGGGGAACGTTCATGCCTGTCAGCAGGAGTTCGAACAGGCAGTGAAGCAATACAAACAAACGGTGCAGCGCAACCCGGAAGATGTTGACGCACGTTACAATTTATCGCTGGCTCGGTTGTTGGCTCAACAGCAACAACAGCAGCAACAGCAGCAACAAGGTGATGGCGAACAGCAACAAGGTTCAGAAGGCCAACAGGGTGAGCAAGGGGAATCGCAGCAAGCAGAAAACCAAGACGGTCAGCAAGGGGAACAAGAAGAGCAGCAAGCCAATCAGCAACAGCAACAGCAAAATGGTCAGCAAGGGGAACAAGAAGAGCAGCAAGCTCAGGCAGGGCAACAAAATCAGGAAGAAGCGGAACAAGAAGAACCGTCCGATGCAACCGCAGGTGGTCAACAAGAGTCAAACGAATCGGAAAGCGAGGATTCTTCTGTAGCAGCCGCTCAGGAAACTCCACAATCAGAAGGTCCCTTACCGGAAGGAGGTGCGGAAGATCAAACAGACTTGTTGCTTTCCAAGCAACAAGCGGAGCAGGTGCTCAATGCAGTTCAGGAGAACCGGAGAAATTTCATCCAACGTTTGATCCAACGGCAAGGTAAACCCCGGAATCCTCCCGATAAAAATTGGTGATTAGGCCACCATGGGTTCGGCTTCCAAAGAGTATTTTTTGGCTCCGGTGATACGAACCTTTAACAAATCTCCCACCTTCGCATCTGTGTTGCGAATCACCACCGAATGATGCCCTCGTGACCGGCCCGCACGTGATTCGGGTTCGCGGGGGTACGCACCTTCCACAAGCACTTCTTGTTCGGAACCCATCAATTCATTCTGGATGTCTTTCACAATGCGCTCTTGAGTTTCGAGCAAGGTTCGTAAGCGTTCCACTTTCACAGCCTCTTCCACTTGACCATCATAATTTCCGGCTGGTGTTCCGGGACGGATGGAAAATTTGAAAGCATAGATTTGATTGAATCGCACCTGTTCAATGGCTTCAAGGGTTTTTTGGAAATCTGCATCCGTTTCTCCAGGAAAGCCGACAATCATATCCGTAGAAATTGTGGCGTGTGGGACTTTTGCGCGAAGCAAGTCCACCTTTTCCAGGTATTGCGCCAGGGTGTACCGTCGTTTCATCCGACGCAAAACTTGATCGGAACCCGCTTGCAACGGCAAGTGCAGTTGCTCGCAGACCGAATCGAGGTTTTTCAGGGCATTGGCCAAATCTTCGTTAAAATCCTTAGGATGCGGAGACGTGAAACGAATGCGCTCCAATCCTTGAATCTCGTTAAGGTGGTAAAGCAGGTCCACAAAATCCATCCCATTGGCCCGATAGGAATTGACGTTCTGCCCCAACAAGCAGATCTCTTTGGTACCTTGGCTCACCAAACTTTGGGCCTCCAACAGGATGTTTTCGGGTTCGCGGCTGACCTCCAATCCACGAGTGGTGGGCACAATGCAGAATGTACAGAAGTTGTTACATCCCTTGGTGATCGATAAGTAAGACTTCACTCCGGGTGTCGATGTGTTTTCAAACGTGAAATCGGGAATGAAGTTACGAACTTTTTGTTTATACGCTTTGCGCTCGGTTTGTAGCACGCGATTGCCTTGCCGTACATCTTCCAACATTTCCGGCAAATCGAACAGATTGTCGGTGCCGAAAACCATATCGACCGTTTTTGCACGATCTAGGATATTTCGTCCTTCTTGTTGAGCCACACACCCCCCCACACCAATCACCAAATTGGGATTTTTGTCCTTCAATGGGCGCAATCGTCCAAGCAGGCTGTACACTTTTTGCTCTGCCTTTTCCCGAACCGAGCAAGTGTTCAATATGATCAAATCCGCATCGTCGGTTTTTTCGGTATATGTGTAATTGTCACCCTGCAAGACCTTCAACATCTTGTCGGTATCGTATTCATTCATCTGGCATCCGAAAGTTTGGATGTTGACTTTCTTGGCTGGAGTATTTGCTTTTGTGCTCATGGTACAATTTTTAAGAAGGAGTGAGGGTTGGGAAAACATCTAAAATCAAGGTCGTCAATGTATCACCGTCCTGAAAGAAGCGCAATTACAGGTCTTGGGAACAAAATAGGCGTTCATAAATTGAAGCGACGGGCTAATTTTTCAAAGTAGGGAAAAGAGCGGCGAATCATCTCCTCTGAAAAGCAATAGGAGACTCGGAAATATCCAGGGCATCCGAAGCCGGAACCGGGAACCAACAGCACTCGTTCTTCCTGAGCACATTTCACAAATTCCACATCATCGGGAAGCGGGGATTGGGGAAACATATAAAACGCCCCTTGAGGACGCACGATCTCAAATCCCATGCCGGTTAAGGCTTCATAAAACAGATCTCGCAAATTTTGGTAGGTTTCCACGGAAACCGTCGCACCTTCCAGATGAGGGAGGATGCGTTGCATGAGAGCTGGAGCATTGACAAATCCCAAGATCCGAGTTGTCAGGGCCAAACCATCTTGAATGGCTTGCCGGTCTTCCGCTTCTGGATGCAGGGCAATAAAGCCAATACGTTCTCCTGCCAATCCAAGGTCTTTGGAATGCGAAGTGATCAACATAGTGTTAGCATGAGCAAGGAACACATTGGATTTGGGAAGATTGTCAAACAGAATATGGCGATACGGATCGTCGGAAATCAGAAAGATGGGGTGTCCGTATTCCTGTTCCTTTTCTGTAAGCAGCTTCCCTAAGGCATTGATGGAGTCTTGGGAATACACCACTCCAGTGGGATTATTTGGGGTATTGATCAGGACAATTTTGGTCTGTGGACTCAAAGCTTCTGAAACCGCATCCAAGTCGATCTGGAAATCGGAAGTGGTGGAGGCCACTTTGAGAACACCTCCATGATTTTGCGCATAAAAACCGTATTCCACAAAATATGGGGCCAGGGTCAACACCTCATCTCCCGGATCGAGCAAAGCTTTGAACGCTACGTTTAGACCCCCTCCGGCCCCAACACACATCACGATATCCTCGGTTTGGAAAGCGTAGGTGGTTTCTGCGCGGAGTGATTTGGCAATGAAGGATCGTACCGACGGCACGCCAGGGTTGGGCATGTATCGGTGCATGCCGAGTTCTGGTTCTTGGATCAAGCGTAATAATGTTTCATGGACTTGAAGAGGAGGCTCTAGAGTTGGATTGCCCAATGAGAAATCGAAGACTTGATCGGCTCCATACTGGGCTTTCAGTCGTTGACCTTGCTCAAACATCTCCCGAATCCAAGAGGCTTTGGCTAACGAAGACCTAATACTTTTCGCAATTGACATGATTTCCTCTTTATTGATACTGCATTTTAAATGCTAGGCAGAATGAGACGCCAAAAGAGTCTCATATCAGGTTGCTTCCACAACACGCAACCAGAAGGGGTTTTTGTTTTAAACAACAGATCACACGCGGCAAGAAAAAAGGGAGAATATGAAAGCAACCATACGTACAAAAATCATGTTACTCGGCTCCATTATGGTGCTGCTCACCATCATTTTGTTGAGCGGCACCATTTTCTGGATGGTTTCTCAACGGGCAGAGGCGGACATCCAACACTTCGAAGACACGGCTTTAGACCGTCGTAAACAAGAACTTCAGAACATGATGAACATTGTGTTTTCCATGCTAGAGAAAGCCGGACCGAATTCTCAGGAAACCGCGATGACTCTGATTCGGAACTTTCGTTATGGTGAAAACAAGCAGGAGTACTTTTGGATCCACTCTTACAACCCAGGCAGTGCCAAAGACATCAAAATGCTCATGCATCCTATCGTGCCTGCTCTTGAAGGCACATCCGTCGCAGACTACAAATACCCCAGTGGAGATCGGAAAGGCCAAATTGTGTATGCCACGGGGATTGAACAACGCGTTCCGTTTTTCCAACAGATGAACCGCCTGCTTCGTGAAAATGGGGATGGGTTTGTGAATTACGATTGGCCGCGCCCTACGGCTCAAGGATTGAGCCCACACCAGCCTAAATTGGGGTATGTTCGATTGTTCCCGAATTGGAATTGGGTGATTGGAACGGGAGTCTATCTCAACGATATTGCCGAACAACGCGATGTCCGTGTTTCCATGTTGAGCGATCAAAAGTCGTCCATGTTGATGGCTGTGTTGATCATCTCAGTCGTGGCGATTGTGGCGAGTTTGTTTTCCATGTACCTGCTAACCGGATTTGTGACCAAACCCATCCACGAGAACATCCGCTTCCTCAAGTATATTGCGGATGGCCGAGGCGATCTCACCCGTCGGTTGGCAGGAGATTCTGGTGATGAAACCGCGGAATTGGCCCAGTGGTTCAATGCCTTTATCAGCCAAATTCAGAAGATTGTTCAGACCATCGCCACAGGGGCGGATTCCATAGGACAAGGCAGTGATTCTTTAAATGAATCGATTGATGATGTGTCCAAGACCATCCAGCGTCTGTCTCAATTGGCCAACGAGCAATCCTCTTCGATTGATGAGACCTCCGCTTCGATGCGGCAGATTCATTCGGGTGTGGAAATGACCGCACAGTATGCCCAAGATGCGGACCAACTTTCCCGTGAAGCCAATCAGGAAAGTAACTCGGGGGCAGAAGCTGCCAATCAGATGCAGGTGAGTATGCATCGGATCCAAGAAACGGCATCGGAAGTGAACAATTTCATTTCAGCCATCAATGATATCGCGAATCAAACGAACCTGCTTTCACTCAACGCAGCTATCGAAGCGGCCAAAGCCGGAGAACAGGGCAAAGGTTTTGCTGTCGTCGCAGATGAAGTGAGGCGTCTTGCGGAAAACTCCGCTAAAGTGACTCAGGAAATCCAAGCCCTGATCCAGGAAAACAATCAACGCTTGCAGGAAGGGGAAGAGGCGGTGCAAATTCTCACCAACAGCCTCGGACGCAGCAGCGAGAAAATCAAACAGAGCTCGGAATTGGTATCCATGATTTCTTCTGCAACTGCGGAACAAAATCAGGCCTTAGAAGAAATCAAAATCACTTTGGAATCTTTGGCCGAAAGCAGCACCGAAGTGGCGGATGCTGCTGAGAAAATCGACGACACCACCCAGAATCAAATCCAAGTGGCTCACGAAAATTCCCAACAAGCCCAAAGTTTGTTGTCTCAGGTGAAATTATTCCAGTATTGACCGACTGACCTTGCGAAGGTGGGATCCAATTGTTGAATCCCATCTTCGAACTCGCTTTCAGCTTCGTTTTAATAGTTCCAGTGTGTGTGAAATTAAACGCACATCCCCCCATTTCCCATGGCCAGGGATTACAATTCGGCTCCCCTTATATTTCGAGAGAATCTTCTGAGTTGAATCCTTCCACTTGTTTACGTCAGCATCCGAGAGATTCCCTAGTTTTTGAGAAAACAGCGCCCGGATCATGCAGCTACCAAATAGAATTTTCCTGTTTGAAAAATAGACAACGATGTTGTCAGGTGAATGGTTTTCTCCCGGAAAATACAACTCAATGCGTTCATCTCCAATGTTTAACACTAAACCTTCGTCTAGATTGAAACTATGACTAGGCCCGACAAGCTCGGATTTTTGAATCGCTTGATAGTACCGGCGGTGCTGAGAGTTTTTTAACCAGCCTAAAAGTAGCGATTTGAGTTCGTCGCCCTTTGCTTCAAGCTGTTTCGTTGTCTCGTCGGAACCATATACTGGAATGCCTTTGTTGATGAAGTAATGATTGCCGCCTAAGCTGTCGCTATGGAAATGAGTATTGATGACCGTCAATGTGACTTTACCATATTTGTTAAGCACCCATTCATGAAGCAATTGAGAGGCTCCATTCTCGTAAGGCGTGTCTACAAGCACGAATTCTTCTGAAGACAGTTTGATCAATAGTGAATTGGCAGGCCAAGGAAACGAATGGATCACAATGAAGGTATCCTTTTCGATTTCATGGATGACTAGATCCTCACTGAGCCTTGTGAATTCACTAGAATTTTGAGCTTGAATCCCGCTATTCGTTAAAGAAATTAAAAATAAAATCAACAATGAAACCAATCGCTTTTTCATGGAACTCTCAGTTTTCTCAAAGATTAAATTTTCTCTCACGTGAAACACAATTTAAGTCAATTGCATTGCCTTCTGCATCATACTTGACCAACCCAACCCATGATGGGTTTTTTCTTGATCGGTTAGAAACTCGCTGTGAATTAAGGTTAATTCGGAGGCACTTTCGTCGACAGCTTCAAAATCAACCTCGACTTTCGTCGTATTAGGACTCGATTCCCATTTCCAACTGAAAACCAAACGCTGTTCTTCCACAATTTCTAGATATTCGCCTCCAACAACCATCACATGGCCATCAGGAGTTTTCATTGCAATCCGGTAGATGCCACCCACTTTAAAATCAATGTTTGTTTCTTCAATATGCATGCCTTCAGGAGCAAACCATTTTTGGAGCAGTTCGGGCTTTTTCCATGCCGCAAACAATCTATCGACTGGAAGTTGAAATCTCTGATTTAAGGTCAATTGGTACATTAATTTTTCTCCTCTTCGAGCAGTTTATCTTCTAATTGATTCAAGCGGCGCTGCCAGAAATAGCGATAAATGCTAATCCAATCCAGGGCACCTGTGAGTTGTTCAGGAATTAAAGAAAGATAATGCACTCTTCCCTCGATACGCCGTTTCACGAGGTTTGCGTTTTCCAAAACTTTGATGTGTTTTGAAACGGCGTTCAGTGACATATCAAATGGTTTTGCCAATTCTGTAACCCTCAGTTCACCATTCGCAAGCATGTGCACCATTTGTCTTCGAGTGGCATCTCCCAATGCCAAAAAAACTCGATCCAATGGATCTGACTTTGCTGAAGGCATTATTCACTCCCCTTGATGAAACTACGTGGCACCGCCAATGATCGCTTGGGGAGCCTCGGAACTCTATAGTCTCATCCGTTATTCTTTTAAAAAATATTTATAGTCACCTCTTTTATTCAGGAATAGTGCATTAGGTTATATAAAGGTAATTTTAAATCAACCTCTTCTTCAATTTGAAATCGTGGCGAGATATCTTCGATATTGATCCCAATACAGGGTATTCCAATGGGTGCTAACAATTTGACTCAATGGGCCAATTTCAGAACTTCCATCCGGGCTGTCAATTTTGACTTTGTAATCCGGCACATTGACTTGGGTTAGCTCAATCTGGGATCCGGTTTTGGTATTTTTAAATGACAAAATTGCGATGGATTCCTGACTTCCCATTTTGGGATCCATCAGATCTTGTTTGTCAATGGCTTGGAGCCATCCAAAATTCCACCATGAAAGAACGATGGTATGAGGATCATGTTCATGAACGCCTTTTTGTAAGTCTAAAACCTTCAACCGCAGCCCACACCTCTCTTTGGAAAAACAAAAAGCATTCATGGTATCTCCCACACCAGCCATCGATTTCATTTTCTGATCCGGCGAAAAGATCTTTACAGGCAATCCGGTGATTTGCTCATGATCGTTGGCATTCAAGTACGCGTTATAAAGTAAACGCGGCGTGACTTCGGCTTTCCCTTTCGCATTGGTAAAATGAATGGTTTGGGAAATGTTACCCGCATTCACCATCAGAGGGATGAGTAGTAGATTGGCTAAAATAATGTTTTTAATGAAACCTCGCATATCCAACTCCTGCTAATGTTTTGAACGAATGAACGATGACGATTTCTGTCAATATTATATTCAACTAAAAGGTTGAATATAAGGTGTTTCTAGCATGAGAAGATTTGATAATCAACCTTTTGGTTGAATATCTTTTTCTAATTCTACTGTGAATGCAGATTGACTAGTATTGCGATGGGCTTTGCAGGAAATCGTCTGGTAAGGTCCCTTGAGCGAGGCTACAATTTTCTTTTATAAAAAATTTTATCAACGCCTAGTTTGGGATAATCTGTGAACCGGCCCACTTCGATAAAACCGTGTTTTTCATAAAATTCAGGAGCTTGAAATGTGAAGGTTTCGAGAAAGATGTTTTCAATATGATTTTTTGCGGCTTCTGCGAGTACAAGTTCTAATAACTGACTTCCATATCCCTTTCCACGGACTCCTTCTGACAACCAAAACACCTGAATATGCAACGAGGTATATAACATCAGCCCGATTAACCCTCCTAAAAGATCTCCAGTGTCGTTTCTCAGGAAACAGCCAATTTTCTTTCCATCGGGATCAACCAATGCGTGATCGTTGAAAGCGTCCAATTCCTTATCAATCGTTTTCAAGTCGTTTTTGGAAGGGGTGTAAGTGAAATCGAATTTCATTGGGTTTATCCGGTTAGGTGATTTTGCCTAAAGGGAAAGTTTTAAAATCTAAATAGGCAGTAAGAAGTATGTTTACGACGAATCACTATTGGCGTCAAAGTAAGGCCATCTGGACCACTCCCATCCCATCTCCCACAACCTGGGATTTTATTTCGGTAGGAAGCCAAGTGGTTGCACTTTTCAGTGTGATCTTCTTTATCTTCAAATTAGCCGATCCTCCTGACAATATTTTTCATACGGTTCTCGAATGGATCGCATTGGGAATTTCGCTGTTTGGCAGTTTCCTTGTCTTGGGGGGAATTCATTGGCTGTATTTACAATTCACCAAGAAAACGATGTTTCCCACGTTGGGAAGTAGCCTATTGGCTTTCTTGATCATCTATAATCTAATGATGCTCTTCATTCATTTGATCGAAATGGGCACAGGAGACCTGGAGTGGGAATGGGATTATTATTGGCAGAATTATCCGTTTGCCTTGATGATCTTTGGCATCTTCCAATATCGGGAATATCAAAAAATCGTAGTTGACGATTTGGTTTCCCAACTGAACACCAAACTGGCGGAAATCTCTGAAAAGCAAAACCAACAACCCCATTTAGAAAAAGACGAACCGCCTCCTCTTGAGGTGCCTGTTAACGGAATTTCAGTTCTCCTATTGCCTAAAAATATCACGCATATCTCGGTTCATGACCATTATTTAGAAATCTATCATCTGACAAAGGGGAAGATTGAAATGATTTCGCTACGAAAGCCTCTAGAAAAAATATTAGAAGAACTGCCCCAATCTTCATTTCAAAGAATCCATCGCTCGCACATCGTCAATCTGGAATTCGTTGCAAAATTGAAAAAGGAAAAACGGAATTATTGTGTGATTTTGTACGACCAACAATTCTCCCTCCCCATTAGCAGAAGTTATCTTTCCCAGGTGTTGTCCCGTCTTGAAAACCAAGTCTGACTCGTCTCAATCTCCTCAATGACCCATTCGCGACAAATCAAACCAATCTAAGGCATTCTCCTTTAAATTCACCCGTGTTTCCGTGATGCTTCGACTTGATTGGTGAGTATTTTTCAGCGTACGACTGGTCGCTTAAAACCTGAATCAAACAGTAAGGATTACGGCATGAACAGAAGGAGTTTGTCCAAATTTGCCTTAAAAGGGGTTGTCCAAAGTTTCATCGTCCTTTGGATCTTGTCATGTATTGGATGCACAAAATCAAAAGTGAGCACGAGAGGGCCTACGAGCAATTGGGAGGTCACCACTCCAGAAAGCGAAGGGTTTGATTCGAAAGCAATGACCGAATTGCTCAACCACTACCGCGAGAGTCGAGAAAACATCCACAGTATGTTGCTCATTCGCCATGGAAAGATCGTACTCGATGCCTCTTTTTATCCCTATGAAAAAGGAACCGTCCACGATATTGCTTCGATCACCAAGTCGGTGATTTCTGTATTGATTGGTATTGCGATTGATCAGGGATTTATTGAAAGCATCGACCAGCCCATACTCCGATTCTTCAAAAACCGCCCAATCCAACATCTGGACGCCTCCAAACAACGAATCACCATTTGGCATCTACTCACCATGAGCTCAGGACTCCACTGTGGTTATCAGTCCGGTGAACTAGAACTCATGGCAATGTTCCGAAGCAAAAACTGGGTGCAATCTGTCTTAGATTTGCCGATGAAGGAAGAGCCGGGACAGCGATTCGTTTACTGTAGTGGAAACTCCCACCTCTTGTCGGCAATCCTCACTGAAGCAACCGGTATGAGTGCCGTCGATTTCGCCAAAAAGCACCTGTTCACGCCGCTTGGCATTCGGGACTACATTTGGCCTACGGATCCCCAAGGAATCACGAGAGGATGGGGCGACCTTCATCTGTATCCTAAGGATCTAGCAAAAATTGGTTTTCTGTATTTAAACCAAGGTCAATGGGCACACAGTCAGATCGTGAGTGCCGACTGGGTGAACGCTTCCACGCAAAAACAAATCGCTCGTTCTGATGAAGAGGACTACGGCTACCACTGGAGAATTCACAAAACAGGGACCCATGCCGGGATGTTTTATCACGGAGGTCGGGGGGGACAGTCGCTCAATATCTGGCCTCAGACCAAGCTGATCTTTGTCGCGTCAGGAGGCAATTATGGCAGTGGGGAGCCTATCGAAAATTTCATATCCTCGATGTCGAGAGATCCGTTACCGAAAGTGCAAAAAAACAATGAGGCCCTTCAAAAAGCATTGATCGAAATTGCAAAACCTCCAACTGCCACTCCCTTTTCCTTGCCAGCAATAGCGCAAGATATCTCAGGAAAAACCTATGCGTTGAGTCCCAATTTTCTAAACTTCCAGAAGGTGTCGTTGGATTTTCAAGAACAAACTAGACCGATGGTGACCTTCTCGTATCTTGATCCGGCGTCAGGAAAATTGATTTTAAATGCGACCGCTTCCATCGGTATGGGGGAGGTCTACGCCTTCTCATCAGGACGGTATGGATTGCCTGCTGCCTGGAAAGGACGCTGGGATCAAAACGGTGAGTTCTTATTAACATTTAATGAAATCGCCAATATCAATGTGTTTGAATTCAGAATGAGATTTGAGGGGGACCAAGTGTTCATCGTTTTGAGCGAAAGAACCCGGCTCTTTCCTGATCAAACCATTGAGGGAGTGCTTCAGGACTAAATGATGAAACACTCCATCTCATTGTTTCCAAACTGGTGCAGTTCCATCACCTTGGGAATTGTACTGATGTGTTGGCCTTCCGTTGTATGGGGAGTGTCCTCCTTGGGGTGTTGGGGCATCTGGGCTTCCGAAGTCCTAATTCCGGGTTCCGGATATTTGATCTTGGGTGATCTGGACAAAGCGCTCTTACTTGGGGGAACGCGGTTGTATTTGCGAGGGAAGTGGTCTGCTGCGGAAAGCAGTTCAGATTATGAATCCGATCTCGACAAGATCAAATATGTGGATGACGAAGGCAATGAGCATTTTTTTCTCAACCAGGCGACTTGGGAACGGGGACTTTATTATCAAAGAGAAGAACAACTGCTCCAGGTTGTGACTTGGGATTTGTATGAACATGCCTGCGAAGACAGTTTGGAAGTCTATGGGGTGCTGTTGGCTCCCTTTCAAATTTGGGAATTTGGTGCAGAACCTTTTTTTTGGGGTGGGATCGCTTACGAATTCTATGACACCCGACCGCAATCAGGAGAACCTTTTGACACGTGGCATTTGGGGGATGGGTTGAGTCCTCACGATATCGAAGAGGGCACACTCTTCAACGAGTTCTTTGCCGGAGTGGGCGAGGAAGCCTTTTTCCGAGGGGTGATTCAAAACTGGGTTTACCACTATTTCTCCGACTCACTGTCTCACTATGGTGCTGCAATCGCGAGCACTCTGTTCAGCAACCTAGCGTTTGCTGCGGCCCATCTCGACAACTTGAATGGATCCAATGCCACCGGCGCCTTCCTCTCTGGATTGTACAACTCGTTTCTTTACATCAAGGATGCGGATGAAGGAGACTTCAATCTAACCTTAACAATCGCCTATCACGCCTGGACCAATGGCCTCAGAGAAGTCCGAACCAATCGAAGAACCAATGAATATGAGGAGTTGCAAGCAGGGGAAAACGCTAAAACGTTTGCAGCAGAACAAGAGACCTCATCCTCCAATCGGCAGCGGATTCAAATCAAGATCCAGTCACGTTTCTGAAAAACAAGGCATAGAACTTATTCTTTCTCAAATTAAGATTGAGGTAAAAAAGTCTAACAGTAAAAAGTTATCATAACAATTCTTTACAGTTGCAAACAAGGCTAGTACTAAATCTTTGGGTTAGAAACCTGCTGTTCAGATTATTATCCTTAAGCACGAGCAATTCGTCTGTGCTAAGGGTTTTTGTTAACATTGAAGATGAGAAAGAGAATGAGCTTATTAGAAGATGTCTTCACAAATTCGTTAAACGCATTAGGCACCTATATAGGACTTCCCAATCTAGGGACTTACACGAATGATGTCATCGATTTAATTGAGGGGGAGGATCCCAATGAAAAAGCGGATCCCAATGCAGAGGTCTTGAAGAAGTTAGATGAACTCCAGAAAACCTTGAAGGGGGTCAGTCAAAAACTCTCTGATTTGAAGGCACAAATTGGAGACTTTGAACTCCATTTTCAGGCCAATGAAGTCGCCACCTACACGATCAATATTCAGAATTCGTTCAATGAGATCAATTTTCTCCTCCAAACCCCAATAACCGATCGATCGACGATGAACGCCATAAGACGTCGCATGGTGACGGTAGCGTCCCAGTTGATTGATAGCCGTACAGGGGTATTGAACGATATTGCGCATATCCAGAGATTTCTGTTTGACAAGGAAACGGGGCTCCTCGACCTCCAAAACAAACATTTGATCGAGAACAACGAGTTTTTCTCGTACTACATCGGACTGAAATCGGTTGTGATTGAAGCCTACCGCTATGTTTGGATGGCGGAGTTTTGTATGCGTTGGGCGGCAGCATTGAGCCGAAAAGGCGTGCTGGATTTTCCTGAATCGGCAGCGTGGCTCGAGGTTATCACCAGTATCACACCGCGTTTGGAAGCCTATTTTAAAGAAACGGTTCCCGAATCAATACATCAGCTCATGGGGGCTATCAGAACCAAAGGAGGAGCCATCCCTGAGATTTCGATTCAAATTCAGTCTAAGGCCCATCCTACTCGATATGATGAAGGAAATACTTTCGACAAACATCCTGCTTATTTGTTTTTCCAACATGTCAAAGACATCGGCATTGTGGGAAAATTCCAAGGCCTGAAATCAGACGGTACTACTATCCTCAATCTGCGACCGCTCGAAGCAATTGATAATCCAGTCCCTGGAAAACAATATCTCTTTCTCTTAGGATCGTTGCAGCAAGGGGGATATCAGTATTTGAGGTTGGCAACCTGGAACAATTACAAAAAAAAATCTAAAGGGTTTGGGCAGTATCCCAGCAACATTGTTTTGGGCACGATGTATAAAGACGAAGCGGATGGACTTGATGGAGCGTGGTATTTGCGTTTGAATGCGGAAGGGGAATTCTTTTTTCAATATGATGATACGTCGCCGGTCAATGAACCTTTCATGAATTATGGATTGGGTGCTGAAAACGAAGGGCTTTTCAAACGTGACGGCGTCTATCAGGACATCTACACCCTACTCTATCCCGCAAAAAGCTTTTCAAAAGAGGATCCGCAACAGGCCATGTTGATCACAACCGCAACCCCGCCCACTTCGAGTTGAGGGCTTGGTTACGAAGACACTTTTCAAATGAGGTTCCCTCGCCGGAGGGAATCTCGGGTTAGATGCTCAATTCTATTGAGCTCCCTTCATTGTCTTCAATTTCCAGCTGAAATGCTCCATCTCATTGTCTCCAAAGAGGTGCAGTCCCATCAAGTTGGGAATTGTATTGATGTGTTGGCCTTCCGTCGTATGGGGGTGTTCTCCTTGGGTTGTTGGGGCATCTGGGTTTCGGAAGTCCTGATTCCGGGTTCAGGATATTTGATCTTGGGGGACCTGTGAATATGAGGAGTTGCAAGCCTGAGAAAACACCAAAACGTTTGCAGCAGAACAAGAAACCTCATCCTCCAATCGACAGTGGATTCAAATCAAGATCCAGTCACGTTTCTGAAAAACAGGGCATGGAACTTTTTGTTTCCACCTAGTTCTAGTTCGCCTCATAAAAATGAAAAAAAATAGCAGCGCCAATAATTGAAATACCAAGTAGAAAATAAAAAATAATTAAAAACCAAAATGACTTTGGATGCGTTTTTCGACTCACTTCATATTCTTCCGATGAATTGGGAAAAATAGGAGATGACTTGGGGGAAACGTAAGAAGTGATCCCTTCATGAAGCTCAATACACGCAATGAGAACAAAGGTACCCCCAAAAAGCGAAAAGCATAAAACCGGAGGTACTTTACGAGTCCATAGAGCAAATATCGAAAATGCTGCTGTGGAGACAACAAGGATTCTTGCAAGTTTGATTAACATTTTGACCCTCGATTCGTTATTTTAACATTCGGGTAGATGCTCTTGTCGATTTCTTTGGGAGTGAACCCCAAAAGAGTACAGGCGTTTTCTATGGAAATCGGTGAAGTAGTTAATGCAAAATTTGGTCAAATTGAGCAATATGGCGCTTTGTTGTCGAATGTTGCTGGGTGGGTTTTAAAAAATCCATCAATAGTGTCCTTAAAAGGTCACAACGTTTTGAGAACAAGTATAAGGAGAGAAAATGAAAATTATTATATTTGGTGCCACGGGCGGTCTAGGACAATGGACTTGGAAGACCGCACTGAAAGCGGGTCACGAGGTGGTTGCTTTTGTGCGTTCGCCGGACAAATTGGACAAGACGGACCCTTTGTTTGAGAAGCTGCAAATTGTAAGCGGGGATGTGATGAATGCCACGGGCGTGAGGGATGCCTGCAAAGGTTGCCAAGTTGCGATCAATTGCACCTCACCCGCAGGAGGCAACTCAACCATCGAGATGGCACAGTCCATTGTGAATAACGCAGCAGCCAGCGGTGTTGAAAAATTCTATATGGTAGGAGGTTTGGGGGCTTTGTGGGTTCCAGGTAGCAACAAGACCGTGTTGTTACAAGATTGGGAAGATACCGATGCAATGGCTGAGTTTGGTATCCCTTCCATGCCAAAGGAGAAAATTCAAAAAATGACGAAGGGGCATTTGGAGGCGATGGCTTTCATGGAAAGTACGGGACTACCGTACACGTTCGTGTGCCCTGGAATGATGGTAGACGGACCATCGACTTCCAGTCGTGTGGTGACGCTTGATGAGCTTGGTGGTAAAAATGCCATCAAGGTTAATTTTGGCGACATTGCACAGGTTATCGTGGATGACCTCGAAAAAGGAGAACTGATTGGTCATCGTGTTTGTGTAGCAACGTCTTGAATGTGATTTATCGGAAAGGTCGATATGAAGATACTGAATACTCTTCTGGTTCTTTGCCTTATGACTCTTCTAAGTTCGTGTACCAAATCTCAGGAAAATATTAAGAGTTCTTCAACTGGCGAAGTCTTAACGAATATTACTGCTCGTGGCACTGGAGGCGGCTCACCTTTCGATGGGAAAGTCGATCAGAAATCTGACTTAGAGGATCTTGTGGAAACGGCATGGGGTAACGGGAGATTGGGCCTTCACCGCGGCCATGGGCCTATAGAAGAGGTGCTTGAAGTGTTTTTGGGTATCACTCACGATGAGATGCATGTCCTGATGGACTCGGGTCTTAATCTAGCTGGTGTCTGCGAAACTCTAGGACTGGATTCAGAAAATTTGATCGAAACGTTAACAGCTAGTTTTGTTCCCTTCATTCAGGAGGGGGTGGATAACAAGGTAATCACTTCCGAAGAGGCCACTATTTGGACGGAGCGAGTTCGTACTGAGTTTCGCAGGCGCGTGCATTGGAAAGGCTGATCCATTTAAATGACGATCAATAGCATGACACTGATAGTAATCGCAGATAACAAGGTGGTGAGAAGCAAGGTACTTGCACAAAATTGTGCTTCCCCATAGGCTCCCCCAATGATCGGGTAAATACTGAACATCGGCAGCGCAGAGAAAATGATTAAAGCCGTTTTCAGGTCTGAGGATAAACCCGGTAAAAGAATCAGTAAACTTGAGACAATTAAGGGAAAGGCGACTAACTTGAGACCAGCCACCATAATCATCTGATTGAAACCGCTATTGATAGAAGTTCCCACCAACGTTCCTCCGATCACGATCAATGCCACTGGAGTGGCAGCTTGCCCCAAGATTCCTAAAGATTTGTGGATCACTTCAGGCAAAGGCAGATTAAAAATTTTCCATAATAGTCCAACAAGAATGGATAAAATAATCGGATTCCCCAAGACCCTCATCAAGACTGCCTTGCAAGAAGCAATGAGGTCAGTTTCCTTTTTCGCCAAAACCACTTCAATAAAAATGAGTAGAAAAGGAAACAACAGAACATTTTCTACAAGAATGGCCATGATGAATGCTTGTGTGGACTCGTTTTGTACCGTTTGCAACACAAGTGGGAATCCAATGTAGATAGAATTCGGCATGGTGGCTCCAATGCCACGGATACCAGCGACATACCATTTATCTTGAAAGAGCAACCGACTCCCCACCAGAGTAATCCCTATCGTGAGTAGGCCTCCGGCACCGTATATCCCTAAAAATAGCGGGTTCAGCAAACCATCGAGATTCATACCCACTAAATTTTTAATAATGAGTGCAGGCAAGGATAAATACAGAACAAATCGACCTAAACCCGCTATCGCGCTTTGAGGGATGAGCCGAAAATAAACACTCAAGTAACCAAGGAAGATCAGTAAAAATATGGGAGTGATGATACTTAAAATGTGTTGCATGGGATGATCAAAAAGAATGGGGAGTTAGGTGGAGAAAATGGAGTATGTGGTCACTATGCTATTGGGAAAACGATTTGATAGGAATCATATTAGAAAGTGTGCTGAAAACACTTAAAAGTAGAAAATGTCGGATTTGTTCAAACCACCAGCTTAAAAAGTTTCGTTTCGCCTACCACATCTGCTGATTCGGCGTATCCGATGTGATTTTTACGACATCGCTGCAAAGCTTCTTCTGTGAAACCACTCCAGCCCCATATCGCAGCAAGCACTTGTTTTTCGAGGTTTTGCTCGACAAACAGCCGAACTTTTTGAGCAAAGGTTGCGACCATCGATTCACTAACTTTGGTTTGGATTTTTTTGACTTCCACCAACAAAATTTTTTGCTCGGTCGATGCCTCTGCCTTCACATCGATTTCAAAGTCTTGAGCCGAGACACCTTTATAGATCTGGAATCGATAACGAGTCTGAACTTCGGAAAAAACGATTGGCTCCTCGTGGCTGATCCCGTGGAAATATTGGGATAGTTGGATTGGATGTTGATGACGTAACTCATTGGCCAATAAATATTCGGCAACTCGACCGGATAACCAATTGTACCGCCCTTGTGCAGAATGGAATCGTTGTTTCCAACGTTGCCAATCGGAGTCCAAACGGTGATCCCAATCCACCTGAAAATCCTCAATCTCTCCTTGAAAACGGTGGGTCAAGATCATTTCCAAAGTGCTGTCCTGCAAGCCTTGAAAAGTAATGTCGTTATGTCCACGTAGGATCAAATCGGCTTTCCACAAACTGTCGCATTCGTGAAGAATTGTGGTGAGGTCTAATTCCGATTTCAAAGATTTTTGGATTTCTCGATGCGTCCAAACGCGATCTCGATATTTGGTCAGAAAAAATAAGATTCGCTTGGCATTTACCTGATTGATACGGTCCACTGCCATATAAATATACTCGCCCCAAGTTCGTGCCATTTCTGAAGTGCTGGAAGTCACTTCGTACTTCACCGCTTCTCGAACGCCAGCCTCAGTGGTCAAATCCAAGTGAGAGGCTGCCGAATCCATCAAACAACGAATAAAAAAAGGATCATGCTGGCACATCTCAGCGATTTGCAAAGCGGTCGTATTCGTTACGGGGACCTCTAGATGTTCAGAGAGGCGTAATACCACTTCCAAGCTTTCTTCAGGAGCTAGGGAAGGCGGAAACTCGATAATCTTCAGTCGTGCCCCTTCCAAATGCTGGCGCATGATATTCAATAGCCAACCAATATAAGAACCTGTCACGAGCATGGGGGCAATTTTCGATTCAGACAGTCCGTGAAACACCCCTGGAATTGAAGGGTCGGGAACATCTTTTTTGGATTGCAATAGATAAATCCTGTCGCCGAGATATTGAAACTCATCGATCATGACCAATACCCGAATATCGAACGATGCAGCGTAAGCCTCCGGCACGGAACAGACAAAATCCCATAGCCGGCCCTCGGTTTGATCTTGTCGTATACTTTGAATCGTTTCCAAATCCTGCAAGATCATCGAATGTTGGGTTTGTTCAGCAAATTTTTGAATCTGCGGGAGTCTCCAATTTTTGCGAATCATCGCAGGATCGCGAGTGATGAAGGAGATGTACTGCGAGGCAAAGGCCTCGTAGTAACTCAGAGCTAACTCCTCCAGCCATTGTCGCCGTTCGGAGACTTCAAAGTAGAATGGAACCACCGGGCCATTTTCCTGCCAAAGGTGATTGAAAAGGCGTTGAATGAAAGCTGTTTTCCCACTTTTTTTCCGTGCCAAGATCGCCCTGGATTTCGAGACCATCTTAGGCATTTTATGAGTCCATTCGAGGAAGTCATTCCATTGCTTATTGCGGTACACATAAAGGTCAGGATGACCGATTCGCTCTTTGAGTGGAAACTGATTGAGAGATGACTGGGACATGAGGTACCTGAATTGAAGGTTTTAATGGAAGCAAATGGCCTTCCATTTTCCATCCATATCACAGATCCTATGTTTTCGGGGGACTTAAAAAGAATTAATGTCTAACGACTTATTGAATGAAAAAGAAATGTGTTGGGAGAAATCTGGAAACAAGGGAGCAGTGGGATCACAAAGTTAGAATGATAATATTTGGATGCCGTTCGAAAACACGACAAATTTTTCTAATATCACCTAGCTTTATTGATAAGTATCGAAAGTATTGTTTGATCTTCAGATACATAGTCTGTGTATATTATATTTGGATATTTTTTGGTCTTTATGGATTGCGTCGGAATTTCATGAAGATGCATATTTGCTATATTCGCCAAGCTTTTTATCGATTCGCAATCGTAGCCAAAGCGCTTACCCAAATTCTCTGGAATCATGCACCCTATTGCTTGGTTTTCGTCTTGGGTTAGTGTCCACGATAATAAGAAATATTTTGAAGTCGAATGATCTGTCATTTTTTTAAATTGATCGGCCTTCATTTTGTTGAAGTCATTTGTTTTTGAGTATTCATCATATAAATTTAGATATTTCTGAGAGTAAATCCCATCGGAACCATCATAACCCTCTGCGTGAAAGGTAACAATAACCTTTGCACCCGTTTTGGTTAAAGTATTTATTGGTTTTTTCAAAAAATCAGTATTTCCCTTAATCAAGTAACCATCTAATTTACTAACGATCTTGCTTTTTAATTGATCTAAATCTTTTTTATCAAAATGGGAGTTTTTGTTATCGTATTTTTTAAAATTCTTAAAATGATCGAGATTTAAAATAATAATTTCTTTATTATCTGGTTGAGGGGTCGAGACAAAACTCCTAACATCATCAAGCATTTCATCCATTGAGTAACCGAGACAACCTTCATTTCTTAGTGTAAATTTGTGAACTATTAAATCAATATCTCTTCCCACCCAAGTATAGTGGCCTAAATACATCTTTCCCTCTTGATCTATTATCGGCCTAATATCAAAATACCTGATACCAGAATTTAGCATCTGAATAAATGATCTGTCCTGTGTCTGAGTCACATCTTTCCCCGCATAATCGGAACATGAGGAGATTTTTCCCATTCCTGCATCGTGTGCACCAGGTATTGTTATTTCCATAATTGAAGATTTTTGCACTTTTGCAGTTTTACTCATCCAACGATTGTAAAGTTTATCGTTACATTGATTTTTATATGAACTACTGCATGGCTTACAAGATACTGAGTCCCAATCCCAACACTTTCCGTATTTAATAGTGCTTCCAGTGAGTGGGCAAAGATATTGCCCGTCTGGGCAGTCTGCATAAACCGCCTGCTGCATGCAGACATAGACGAATAATAAAAGTGAAACCTTGGTGATTGTATTCATGTTCATGCCCTCTCTATTGATTGATATCCAAATTGGAACCTAACAAAATAATAAAGATGCAATATGAAAAATACAAGAAAATTTAACCTCCACCCCAACTTTCAAAGTTAGCTCTCGGCAAGGTGGTGGTTCATTTGAGCTGGCTTAGATTGAATGTTATCTTGTATTGTCGATGAGGTTCCGGCTCATCTGTTTTGGAAAGATGTAGAGTAAGTAAGAAGAACATAATGATATGTGGCCATATCCTGAGATGATCTCAGGACACTACTGAGCCTTGATTAGATTGGTATCTTTTAAGATAGCATTACTCCGTGGGGCAAGCATCGGGATAGGTCCATTCCGAAGTGACGGTGAAATTCCCTTCATCCACCTCTGTACTGCGAGTGATGGCACCAATGCTGTTATATTCAAACGTTTCAAAATAACTTTCGGAAAGCGTCTCCCCATTTTCCGTTTCTGATTCTGTTTTGGTTTTCTTCGTGAGGAATCCATTCTCGTCGTATTCAAAAGTAGCGAGCTCTTGGGAAGTGGAGACGGCTCCGCTGGCGATTTGAGTTGTGGTTTCGTTGCATTCATTTCGACTCACTCGACCATTACTATTGTAGTCATAGGTACATACTTCAACAACGTTGGCAATATTACAGGAACGGACCCCGCTGGAAGTGGATTTGATCAATGTTCCTGCATCATCGTATTCAAACGTTTCGGTCCCAATTAAAAATATTTTAACACCCTCTTTGAGCAAATCTCCTCCATTGGGACCCGCCGCTTCACAACTCTCTACAATCCCTTCAGGCTGTGCCCCTTCTGCCAAAATTTCCCCTTCTTCAAAGGTAATTTTAGTCAACAACCCATTGCTATCGTATTCATAAGATTTGGTAGACTGTTCCTGTAGGGTTTCGCCTTCCTCCACCAATTGAGAGACTTCTACTTCTTTTATTAAGTTTCCTGAACTATCGTATTCCAATGTGGCGGTTAATTCTTCATCCATAACTCCTTCATCAAAATATTGTTCCACGATTCTTACTGGATTGCCGCTACTGTCGTATTCTGTGGTGATGTTGGAGGCGAGGTTGCCATTTTCATCAACCCCACGGATAGAAATGGGATTTCGACAAAGATTTCCACTGGTATCCCCTAAAGCCACCCCCGCCAACGTACCTTGTAAGTGCGTTTGGGCGGTTGATTCAGAAACCAAGGATGCTGAAACACCGATATCACTCAGGACCGAAGCCGCAGTGCTATCAAAGTCAGTCGCCGTAAAATCTAAGGTCTGTCCCTCAGCAGCAGTGGCTATGTTGGCCGGAATAGTAATTCCATTATTCGCATCTCCATCCGAGTCCAGCGTTTGTAGGAATTGGGCTATATTGGTGACGGTTGTGTCGGTCG
>JANQJU010000099.1 GCA_028281495.1 SAR324 cluster bacterium | reverse complement strand
ATCCGTTTAAGAAGGGAAGAAAGACAAGGATTGTGAAACCGTTTCCCCATCAAAACGGATATTTCAAAAAACCGCAATTCCAGGTGCGGAAACACGGGTATACTTATATATTTCTGTTTTTCTTTACCATACTAGCTTTTTCTTTGTACAAGTCTTATTTGTTTCTTGCTGAGTCTAGCTGGATTTTTGGTATCGCGTATTTGATGTTATTTTCTCCTGCCGCAATTTTTCTAGTTATACGTGTCGTATTCATTACACTGGGCCGATACAAACGGAAAGATTCTGTAACCAAAAGTTCAATTCTAATTGACAAGAGATAATAATAGATCGGAGCCTATTTTTTGTTCTATAAATCTCTTCTTTTTTGATGCTCGAACGTTACACCTTCATACAAATTAGACATTACTCTCTTGCTTCTACTTTTCTTCCAACTCCCTCCTTCTGATGTAAGTATCGATCACATCTATTATGATTTGTTGATCCTTTAAAGGCAGTCTACTCATAGATTCCAACCTTTTTGCTAACTCTGTAGAGTACACCACCTGTACTTCTGGAACGTATTCACCTCGTATTAGGTAATCGATACTAATCTGAAAAACGTCTGCCAAAGTTGCTATCATTTCAGTGGTGGGATAAACGAGGCCCCTTTCGTATTTTGAGATACGCGGCAAGTCGACTTCCACTATTTCCGCTAGTTGTTTCTGAGTCATTCCACGTTCTTGGCGTAATTTCTTTAACGTTTGGCCAAAATGTTGTGAAAAATCAGGAGCTTTTGCTTTCATAATCAAATCCTTGAGTCACGATGGTTGGAATCAAATTTCTAATCTCTAACGTTGCTTTTTCTTGAAGTTGGCTTTAAGACCATTTATATTTGTTATGCAAGCCTACTAATTAAATGTAGGCTGCAAACTCTAATTCCATATTTAAGGAGTAGCCTATGGAAGAGATTCGAACCAAAGACATTTTCCGCTCGGCCTACCTATTGTGTGTTGGCGGACATTTGAGAACCACCAAGCTGGTGAATGGAAAAAGCGTTATCTTCTTCATAGAAGGCGATGGCCTGACTTTAGAAGATCAGCAGTATCGAACCGGTCAAGCAACTGTCAACCCTTTGCAACTGCGCGAAGCGTTGAACCTCTTGCGTGACGTCATTTTTGAGAGAAAAGCTTCAAAAGAAAGGAATTCCAATGACAGCAATACCCAGAGAACAAATCGAGCAAATCAAGCAAAATGTGGACTTGTTAGCTCTTGTCGAATCGAAGGGCGTTTCCATGAAGAAACAGGGACCCGATTGGGTCGGACTTTGTCCGTTTCATAATGAAAATACACCATCATTTTTTGTGAGCAATACTAAGGGAGTGTACCACTGTTTCGGCTGTGGGGCTTCCGGGGACGTGATTCGATTTGAAATGGCTCATGAGAAAAAGGACTTCCGCACTGCTTTGGCGAGCCTAGACGGAAGCCCTCTAGTAGATTCGGTTAAAAAACCGAATACTCCCTCAAATAGCATTCCAGCTCCAACACCTTCCAGTGAAAAGGAAGCCTTGGAACTGCTGGACCACTACCACCAAACCCTTATCAATTCTCCGAACGCCTTGGCTTATCTGAAAAAGCGAGGTCTGCACCATCCGGGCTTGGTTGCCCATTTCAAAATAGGATACGTGGACCGCACCGCGGCCAAGTTGCTTGGACGTTCTCCGAAACATTCGAAGGACCCAAAACGTGAAGAACTTCGCGCCTGGGGATTCCTGCGAGAGAACGGATTTGAGCATTTTGCAGGCTGCCTCACCCTGCCGATTTTCCAGGCTGATGGCAGTTTAGGCGAAGTGTATGGACGGAGAACCAACCGCACCAAACCGAATGTTTCTCCCCACCTTTACCTTCCTGGTTCACATAAAGGTGTATTCAACTTAGCTGCCCTGCACAACCAAGAACCGGTGATTGTGTGCGAAGCCATTATGGATGCCCTCACCTTTTGGTGCCACGGTTTCCAAAATGTTACGGCTGCGTTTGGGGCAAGAGGCTTTACTGATGAAATGCAAGAGGCCTTCAAAGCCAAAGGCATTCAATCTGTTTACATTGCTTATGATGGTGACGAACCGGGCCATAACGCAGCCGATGAACTTGGCATTCGGTTGAGCCAATCAGGTTTTGAAACCTACCGCATGTTACTTCCTGACGCAGAGGACGTAAACAGCTTTGCACTCAAACAAACCGACCCGCGAGGTGGTTTAGCAAACCTGCTTCGCAGTGCTCAACGTTACTTGCTTCAGGAGCCATTTGAACAAGTGGAAGCCCTGCCAACCGACATCGAAATTCTTCCTGAGATTCCGAGTCAACCGTTGGCGGCCTCGGCCACTCAATCGGGTTTTTCCAACCGACCGCTTCAGGCGCTACAAACCTCGACCGCAAACCAACCAACCCCACCAAGCACCCCACCTTCGGGTGCTCAAGCTCCTCGCCCCCTTCCCGACCACGGCGAACCGTTGGAAATTTCCGATGTCGATTTCAAATGGAATGGAGCCGACCAACTCGATGTGTCAGTGAAACAACGCCATTATCGGGTTCGGAATCTGGAAAACATTCGTTCTTTAGCAAGCCTCAAGGTGCAAATTCGGTTGATGGTGGATGGCCAATTCTTCTTGGACACCCTCGACCTGACCGCTCACCGACAACGGCAACAATTCATTGTAGCTGCTTGCGATGAGTTGGACTGCAAACCAGAGCTTTTAAAGAAGGACCTTTCTAAGCTGCTGATTGGGGTGGAACGGATTACCGAATACCGTTTGGCCCAAGCTCAGAAAGCTCAAAAGCAAGACAAGGAAGTTCCAGAGATGAGCCAACAAGACCAAGAGGAAGCCTTAGCCTTTCTGAAACAACCGGACTTGCTGGATCAGATTTTACGCGACTTCGATGTCATTGGCTTAGTGGGCGAAGAAGACAATAAGCTCGTTGGCTATTTGGCGGCGACCTCTCGCAAGCTGAAGGACCCGTTGGCCGTGCTGGTGCAAAGTTCTTCCTCCGCAGGCAAGACCACATTGATGGATGCGATTCTTTCGTTCATTCCCAAGGAAGAACAAGAGAAGTGGACCACGGTCACGCAACAAGCCCTTTACTATTTTGACGAGGACCAATTGCAGCACAAAATCCTGGCTGTTGCTGAAGAAGAAGGAATGGAAAAGGCCACCTATCCGCTCAAAATCCTTCAGTCGGAAAAGGAATTGAAGATCGCCACCACGGTAAAAAACCCGACCAATGGCGAATTCAAGGTGCAAACCAAAGTGGTGTTTGGCCCCTGCGCCATCATTCTAACCACAACGAGCGCCTCGGTGGATGAAGAGTTGATCAACCGTTTCATTCGCTTGACCGTCAACGAAGATCGTTCTCAAACGATGGCGATTCATCGACGCCAACGGATGGCTCGGATGATTCGAGGGATGGAGCAAAACCTGATGTCAGAGAGCATCAAGCACAAGCATCACAATGCCCAACGGTTGCTCAAACCGATGCGAACCTTCAACCCGTATGCGGACCAACTGACGTTCAACAGTGACTTTTTAAGATCACGTCGAGATCACGAGAAATACTTGGGTTTGATTGATGCGATCACGTTTTTGCACCAAGCACAGCGTCCGCACCGGACCTTAGAAATTCAAGGTCAAGTGGTGGACTACGTCGAAGTGAGCTTGGACGACATTCGCCATGCTAACCGTTTGACGATTGCGGTGCTAGGCCGTTGCCTAGATGAACTGGCCCCCCAGACTCGCCGCTTGCTGAAACTGATTCGCGACATGGTGGAATCGTTGAAGAAAGAAACGGGATTAGACCAAGAGGAGATTCACTTCACGCGTAAGCGGGTTCGTGAATACACGAAATGGTCGGACTACCAACTGAAAATTCACATGAAGCGTTTGGAGGAGTTGGAATATCTGCTGGCTCACCAAGGAGGCCGTGGCCAATTGTATGTGTATGAATTGGTGTGGCATGGCGAAGGAGAAGACGGTGAACGTTTTGTTCCTGGCGTGGTGGACCCGGACCAGCTGACACCTCCGACTTCTGGTGTCAAAAGGAGATGAGGCAGTGGGCGCAAGACGTTGGCAAATTCGCAAACTAGTAGGGGGCAAGTTGGCCCGAAGTAGCAGGCCAGTAGGGGCACTTGTAGCACCTGTTTTTTCTGTGCCCGGCCAGGATTGCCAAGGTTTTGCGCCGACAGGAAGATCCAAACCCTTCCAAAACAAATATATCGGGGCCTGCGAGTTTGGGGCATAAGGCACAAGGTTGGACAAAATGGAAAAACTAGTAGGGGTGAAGTTGGCCCGAAGTAGCGGGCCGGTAGGAGTACTTGTAGCACTTCGTTTTTCTGTGCCCGACCATGTGTGGCAAGGCCTTGCGCCGATAGAGGTAATCCAACACTTCGAAAACAAATATATCGGGGCCTACGAGTTAGCAGGTACTCAACACTTGAGAGACGCGAAGATGGGCACACGGCACTTGAAAGCGACAAGGTTGAAAACTTGTAGGGGCGAAGTAGCCCCCAAGTAGCAGGCTTGTAGGTGCACTTGTAGCACTTCATTTTTCTGTGCCCAACCAAGAGTTGTAAGGCCTCGCGCCGATGACCTGAAAAAACATTCTCAACAACAAATATATCGGGGCTAAACCATTTAGCCCCTCACATATGACAAAAGGAGTTCGATGCTTACAATACCCCAAACGTTAGAATCATTGTTCCGCCAACGCCTACGTTGGCTGGAAGTGAAGAACTACTCGGAAGGGACTTTGGAACGAGAAGAGGTGGCTTTTGAAAAGTTCATGAAGTGGTGTCAACTGCGGGATGTGAACAGCCCTCAGGAGGTCACAGCCTCGGTGTTGCAAGGTTACCAAAGACACCTCCATCACCAACGAAGCCAAGATGGCAAACCCTGGTCTATCGCTTACCAACACTTACTTTTAGGAGCGGTGAACCGAGCCTTCAGTTGGGCAAGAAAACAAGGCTTTGTTCGGGTGAACCCGGCTCAAGGGATGGAGTTGCCAAAGCTTCCGCAAACATTGCCGAAGGATGTGTTGACGATAGACCAAATGGAATTAGTGTTGAAGTTACCGGACATTTCGACGCCTGTGGGCCTTCGGGACCGGGCCTTTTTGGAGGTGCTTTATGCGACGGCAGGCCGACGCACAGAGTTGCTGAACCTGAAACCATTTGACCTAGACCGTAACCGTGAGGTGATGTGGATACGCCAAGGAAAAGGCCGCAAAGATCGTGTGATTCCAATCAGCGAGAGAGCTTTGGAATGGGTGGACAAATACGAAAAGGAAGCCCGCGAAAAATTCCTATTGAAGAACCCGCAAGCCGAGCACCTGTTTTTGAGCCAAAAGGGGAAGCGTTGGAGCGAAAACGGCTGCAACGAACGAATTGGCCACTATCTGAGCACGGCATTCCCAGAGGTTTCTGGAAATTCTCATCTTTTTCGGCATTCGGTGGCGACCGCGTTGCTGGAAAGCGGCTGTGATTTACGGACGATACAAGAGCTTTTAGGGCATGCGTCGCTTAGCACGACCCAACGCTACCTAAAGTTAGAAACGGGCCATTTGAAGGCGATGTACAAGAAATATCATCCATCGGCATTGCGTTTGGTGGACTCAAATAACCTCAACGATTAAGGAGATGATTATGGTGAGCTTACAATTTGACACGATCTTCAAGAAACCGAGTTTTTCCACGCAATTGGCTCAACTGTGTGACGATTTGGACGAATTCCACGCCTTGCAAAGTTTGCTTTGCGAGACGTGCACGGCGTTATGTGAGAAAGAGGAAGACTTAGGGGAGCCGTTGCAACAAGGCCTTCGTCTTTATAGCTGGTGGCTTCGCCAATGGTCGGAACACTTAAAAAATGAACTTCACGGTCTCCATGACCGAGCGAAGGCCTCGGAACTGTCAGTGCTTTCAGAATCGACGGAATTACCGAAGCCTCAACGGATGAAGGCTCGCCCCAGCTCTGAGGGGTGATTGCCATCGGATGGCAAGCTAAGGCTATTTTCTGGTGTTTGTGGAAGATGGCCTTGGCCTCCTGGTTTTCCTCTCCTTGCCACCTCTGGCTTTTCCTTTCTGCTGCCTCCTTTCAATCGACTCGGCTAATTCCTTCCTGTGACCCTCGTTTGATGGGGAGCACGGTATTCCTTCCTGGTGTAATTTTCCTGGGCAGGCTCAAAAGATCTTCCTCTTAGCAAGCCTATCGCCATTTCCTTTCTGCTAGAGGTTTGATTTGGATATGAGCTTTTTGTTCCTTCTGCCGCGAATGCGGCACCTTGTTGGGGTTGTTGAGATTTTGGCAGTCCTTTGGATGAAATTCGTTTCGATGAGTGAAGGCGTCAAGAGGAGTAGGAGGTATCTGTGAAAGCTGGACTCACCC
>JANQJU010000060.1 GCA_028281495.1 SAR324 cluster bacterium | reverse complement strand
CAAGAATGGCTGGCTGACTTGGACATCCTGGTCCAAACCGATCTCCCGTTGTCGAGTAAACCACCAGAAGCTGATATTGTGTTGATTCGCAATCGTCGTAACACTTGGAATGTAGCGCAGCGGGAACGGCTCCCTGATGGTATTCGCGATGTCTCGGCATCGCGGGTTCTTATTGAGTTCAAATACACAGAATCGGCCAACCGCACCGCTTTTCTCCAAACCCTTAGCTATGATACGATGTATCGACGGGTGCATCGATTGAGAGATGAGGAGTTGGTTTCGTTTTTGATCAGCAGTCAATCTCCCCATCATGAGACGTTGGAGCGATTGGGATACCAGCGTTCTATCTATCCAGGCGTGTATTTCAGTAATCATGAATCGATGAAAACCGTTGGTTTCATTGATCTGAACAAGCTTTTGGATGCCCCTCACAATTTAATATTCAAGTGCTTTTCGAGTCGGCAAAGCGAGAAGAAGAAAACCTTCCAACGCATCCATCAAGGTCAGCTGGGGTGGATGTCCGATTCAGTGTATTGGTTGCTGGTGGGATTAAAGAAGCATTTTTTTCCAAAGGAGGAACTGATGTCAGATGTAGAAGAATTGACCCCGGAATTTTTGATTGAGGAAGGCAAAGCGTGGTTAGCTCAAATGTTGCCACGTTTACCTCCTGAGTTGGTAGCTCAAGGAATCAACGTTCAACCATTTATTGAACAAGGCCGAGAAGAGGGCCGAGAAGAAGGCCGAGAAGAGGGCCGAGAAGAAGGCCGAGAAGCTGCTTTAAGACAAGAATGGATGGAAAGCATTCGTTTTCTTCAGCAGGTATTGAAACAGCCGTTGACGTCGAAAGAGGAACTTCAGACTTGGCCCAAGGAGGCATTGCGTGAACAATCCGAAGCATTGAAACAACAATTGTTGGATGCACAAAGACTTGGTAATGGAAAATTCCTTGGAAGGGATCGTTAAAAGATATGAAAACGGTCAGGACGGGGTCCCAGAAATTCGCTTTTTTCAAAGCACTAGCACTTAATGGAATGATCATCACATGATAAATTCAGGCTTCAGTTGGCACACGAGCGGAGTCCGAGAGATTATTATTCTCAGAGAGAAATTCAAAATTTACATCTCGATGTGATGCTGCTAGGTTCGAATAATTCCTTAGACTGATCGTTAATTTTCATATTCAATTCAGTGAGGTGAATTGTGGAAATGACCCGTTTACGGATACTAGGGACCTTTCATCACGTTCCATTGTCGATTACCTTTCCCAATTCGGTGTTGCGCAATGCGTTGGACTGGGCGTTTTACCAGCAAGTCTGTGTAGCCAAGGGCACAATGTGCCTAGAGTGTGACCTCCGATTTCATTGTTTGTTTCCCAAGATTTTTCTACCCGAAGTAGCCTCTCTCGATGAGACCGCCGCAAGGGCAACCAGCCCCATGCTTTTGGAGTGGAGCAAATCCACTGCGGAAGAGACTTCTGACGATTCGAATCTCAATTTGGAATTTGAATGGCAGTTGACTTTGTTTGGAACCTGGATCAACTACGTTCCCTATTTTATTGCCGCTTTAGAACGGCTCAGCCGAGCAGGCATAGGCAGGCGTCTGTATCCTCGACGTGCGACCTTTGATATCACTGGCATTTATCACGACGACTTCAATCTTTACGATCCGGATACACAAACTTTGTGTACCACCATACCCACCACCTTGCTGGATTGGAAAACGGATACAGAGGCATCTCCGCAGAGTGTCCCCCACCAATTACGTGTCATTTTTGAAACCCCCACCCGATTGAAAAAACGAATCTCTGCTGAAAAAATGACCTTTTCCCAGTTGGTTCGCTCCATCGTGCGACGATTGGACTTTTTATGGGAACAAATCGAAAATCAGACCTATCCATTTGAAGTGGCTTCCCTTGTTGAGAAAGCCGCCTCGGTGGAAACCGTGATGCAGGACATTCATTGGCACTCGCAGCAACACTATTCTCCCCGAAGCCGCGAGCGTTTCCAGATGGGGGGGTATCTTGGCAGTATAGAATATCGGGGAGATCTCACGGATTTTCTCCCACTTTTGAATTTAGGCCAGCAGGTTTATGTCGGAAGATATACGAGTTTTGGTTATGGTAAATTTCGTTACGAAATTGTGACAGCATGAAATTGTAGAAGAAGGATCATCATGAGTACAGAATCCAACTCCTCCGCTAATGCCTCCCGTGAACCATATTTGGAAGAAATTCTGCTCGCTGCTCTGTTGCGCAACGTCGAGCCATTTCGTCTCACGGTAAAGGCTATCGCAGACGAAACCGGAACCAAGATCTCCTCTGGGCAAGACTTTGCTACCTTTCTCAAAGAATGGACGTTTCCTGCGATCTCCGATCCAACTACCACCCCAAATAGCGATCCCAGCATCCACTCCAAATGCGATCCCAACATCATCCAAGAGTTGGTTGAGAACTCTCGATCCAAGACTCCCCGCAGCTTGGCGGCTCGTGTGATCGCGAAAGCGTCGCAATTGGCCTTAGGGATGAACTACGACGACTTGAAAAATGAGGATCTACAAGGAAAAGTCGACCTCGCGGCAAGTTCTGGGCTACTGAGTATTTTTGACGAAATCTCGTTGGGTAACCATGACCCACAGAACAAAGATGCTTTGTGGCGTTATCCCTTGGCCACGTTGGAGAAGGGTTGTTATCCTTACAATTATGGAGCTTCCCAGCAGCCAAAGCCAGAGACCGATCCCACCCAAAAGAAAAACTGGCCACAATATTGGAACGAATTTGTACTCGCACTCCAAGAAAAATCGAAGTTATGGGGGCAGCCTAACTTGTCTTTTGCCAATTATTTAGGATGCGTTCTTTCCTTCTTCGAAAATTACTGGTGGTGTTTGCCTTCCACTGGCTTAGGATAGATTCCTAACGTTTAATTGTATGACTATGCTTATCTGACAGCTTCCTTGTCCCAAGCTCTGTGGTTGAGTCGTGATGACTGGAAATTTAAACCAATATCTGCATCCACTGCTGAAGATTCCCAAGAGGAGCCTCCGGTGGAGACGACTCAAGGCACTCCATTCATCATGTTAGGGGGGGATTTGTCAGGGATTCAGGAATATATTTTTAGAATCAGCCATTCCCATTCAAAGGGGGGGGCCAAGCTATTTCGTGCACGGTCGTTTTATCTTCAGTTGCTCACCAAAGTAACCGTATTAGAATTGCTGACTGTGTGTGCCCCGCAACCCGAATCGCCATTATCCACAACTGCACAGATCATGGATGCCGGAGGACGGTTTGTACTGATCTTACCAAACACCCCAGCAGTTCAGGACAAAATTCAAACGGTCAATCAGCAATTACAAAGAGTATTTTATCACGATTTCAAAGGCCAATTGAGCATCAACCTGCATTGGGACTTATTGACCGAAACACATCTCATTCGGACCCAATTTCAACGCACACTGAACGATTTTCTGGATCAACTGGATTCTAAAAAATTGCAAAAATTCGATGCGTTGATTGGATCTCAGGAATTCAGCCCCTGCATCGAAACCGACTACGCCACTGAAGCAGAAGGCAACTGCCAATTGTGTGAGAGTCACAAAGCGGTTCCCTCCAAAAATGACGAAGAAGAAGACTCCTTGCGACGTTGTTTCTATTGTGACGTACAAATCAGAATCATTGGATCAAAGCTCCCCAAACATTCTCATTTTTCGCTGACAAAAAATCATACATCCCAAAACCGTGAAAATCCAAACTCCTCACAGCGCGAAAATCTGATTCTGGGGTGGAACATAGAATTTCTCAAAGATTTTGACCCAAAACAAAGCCATCCAAATCGAGGCAACAGTAAAGAGCACCAATGGATTTACAACTTCCTCTCTCCCGAAGATTTTTCCTTCCACCCAATGGCCGGAAGCATTCCACGTATTGAAGAAAAAGATAGACAGTTTTGGGGAACCCGATTGATGACAGAACTGTCGCAAATGGATATCGAAGAACCGGAGCGTCTTACCATTTCAATTCAAGATGCAAAGGAATTCCAAGACGATGAACCCAAAACCTTCAACATGATCGCACACAGCCGTCATGGAATCGCAGATGAGTATGCAAAACCGACACAAGATACGGAAGATTCGTCGATTGAGGTTACAGAGCCAGGAGGTGCAAAACGCGGCAAAAACTTTTTAGGTGTGTTTAAAGCGGACGTGGACAATCTAGGTTTGATCTTTTCTACAGGATTGGGACGGGCACAGTTTTCGGTATCCCGGTTTGCCAGTTTGTCTAGGATGCTGAACTATTTCTTTTCTGTAGAACTTGTGAAGCTGATCAATGAATACAAAATCCAGGAGAAGCGGGAATGCGATTCATTATCGCAAGCTTCTCAGGCTGCCAACGATTCTCATGGAGTCAAAACCACCCAAAATATCAAAGATCCCCGTGATATCTACGTCGTGTATTCGGGCGGCGATGATTTGTTTTTCATTGGTCCTTGGGTTCCGATTGTCCATTTTGGAATCCGATTACGAGAGAAGTTTGATCATTTTGTTACGCAAAACGAAGACCTCACCCTGTCCGCAGGTATCGGTGTGTTCAAGCAGCATTACCCGATTCGGAGCATGGCTCCTGAAACCGAACAGCTTTTAGACCAAGCCAAGAGTTTTGAGAACGATAATCAAACCAAAAATGCTGTGACCTTGTTTGGAGTATCGGTGCCGTGGGGCGATTTCCCTGCCCTCATTCAAGAAGATGGCGAATGGTGGGACCACCAATTTTATAAGAACCTTCTGCCCACAGCGTTGGCGTATCGTTTCATGTCGTTTTCCGAAGACTATCAACGCTTTATGGAAGGAGACATCAAAGCCAGCATGTGTTTGTCCCAAATGGCCTATTACTTCGCGAAGAACATCAATCGCGAAAAAATGGACACCGCTGATTACCAACGCTTGGTGGGATACAAAGATAAGCCCAAAACCATGAAGCATCTACGAATCCCTTTGTTTTATAGCCTGTATCGAAATCGAAATTGATGAGGAGGTGACGATGAGTTCGCAGACCCCCAATACTGAAAAAAAGAAGGTCCAGTATTACCAAGATCCACGATCTATTAATTTTATTCAAATACATGAAATCATCTTTCCAGTGACCCTATTCGGCAACTTTCCATATTTTCTTTAAATAAATTTTATTTCTAGAGCTCCTCCCAAAAAAATAATTATTTCAACGAGTAACTCTTTTGACGGCACGCCTTAACAAAGCCTACATTCATTTGTACCGACTCGTGGATGGCCATTTGTTTGAAAAATTTATTGATTTTATTGATTTTTACGGGGAAGTCACTTTTGAAGAACGCGAGCGGATCGCATTGCCGAGCGTCTGCTCTATTCAGATACGATTGAAGCCATCTTTGCATAGCTACCGAAAACTTTGGCCCCATTCGAACAAAGGCAGGAGCTTTAAAAAGTTTTATCGATGAAAAGGTGTTGACAGATTGGAGAATAGATTCATAAGACTGCCAAACCGTCCTCCAACAAGAGACATCGTTTCGTTAGAAAAGGCGATTATGGAAAAATTCTTCAATTGTTCAGGCCCGTGTGTTCCTTCAAAGCACTACATGGTGGAGGTTCGCTCACAGTTTCAGAAGTTGCAGAATCTCGTGGACCAGGAACGTTATTTCATTATGCATGCGCCTCGGCAGACTGGCAAAACCACAGTGGTCAACCAGTTCGTGAAACATTTGAATGAACAGGGCCATTATATTGCCTTGTATACCAACGTCGAAGCGGGACAGGCTTTGCGAAATCAGGTGGAAAAGGTCAACAATCTGATTGTGGCTGAACTTGAGCAGTCGGCGATGGTGTCCCTTCCTAAGGAATATCAGCCTTCCGAAGCCTGCTTTGAGATCCACTCCATAGAGATAGGAATGTCCACTTTTTTATCAAAATGGTGCTTGGAACTACCCAAACCACTCGTACTATTTATTGACGAGATTGACGCCTTGATAGGAGACTCTTTGATTTCGGTGCTGCGACAACTGAGACAAGGGTATACCCAGCATCCTCGGTCCTTTCCCCAGGCGTTATGCCTGATAGGATTGCGCGACATCCGTGACTACCGGATCTATTCAGACGAAACGAAGCGCTATGTGATTGGTGGATCGGCTTTTAATATCAAAGAAAAGTCCGTCCGGATTCAAGATTTCACCCTGGACCAAGTGCGCAATCTCTATGAGCAACATACCGAAGCTACCGGACAAACCTTCACCCCCGAGGCGGTACCCTACCTGTTCGAACAAACCAACGGGCAACCTTGGTTGATCAATGCCTTAGGACGCGAATTATGCTTTGAGGAAGATGCCATCCCACGCGATCAAACCGTCACGAAGGATCATGTTGATGAAGCCATTGAACGTCTGATCTTACGTCGTGATGTTCACCTAGATCAATTGGCCGACAAACTCACAGAACCTCGTGTGGCTCGGGTGATCGAAGGCATTCTGATTGGGACTGAAACCGAAGAGGCCAGCCAAATCCCATGGGAAGACAAACAGTATTTGGTGGATCTGGGGCTTCTTCGCAAGGGAATACATGGAGATGAAATTGCGAATCCGATTTATCGAGAAATCGTTCCTCGCGAACTCACCTCCGTGCGGCAAGACCGGCTTGGGCAAAATCCAGCATGGTATATCTTGGAAACTGGGAAATTGGATATCTACAAAGTCATCGGCCGTTATATCGAGTTTTACAAAGAGCACAGTGAATTGATCACTGCTCGGAAAACTTATACCGAGGCTGCCCATCATCTGTTGTTCATGTCGTGGTTGCAGAGAATCGTGAATGGCGGGGGGTATATTCGAAGAGAATATGCAGCGGGGTTAGGACGGTTAGATTTGTGCATCGAATTTTCAGGAGAACGGTTTGCATTTGAACTGAAACTCAACAGCCGTCATGTTTTAAAGAAAGGGCGTCAGCAACTAGCTGATTATCTCCACCGGTTGAGTCTGCCCTCTGGTTGGCTGATGGTATTCAGCCGAGGCGAGGTAACCGATTGGGATCAAGTGGGCCGACGGGAGCATCTCACCGAAGCCGGGAAACAAATCGAGGTGATTTGGTTGTAAACCAAAGATAACGCTACACCATGTCCCTTTAGGCCCACTTAGAGCGGCGGAAAATTTATAGGCGGTGTTCGTTTAGCTTTTCATAAAGCGGTAGACACTGGTCGTAAAGAGATTGTAGTTCTTTATTTTCATGAATTTTTAAGTAATGGGGCTTTTCCGTATTTTGAAAACCTTTACTACTTCGCATATCATCAACCCAACTCGTGCCATCCCACCATCCTATTTCATTGGTATCTCCTGGAGGATCCCAATTCAGGGCTTTTTCAACAAATGGAATCCCCACTTTTGAACAATACTTTTGAACGATATCTTCTGAAGACGATATCAAGTCATCGGCATTGATGACTACAGGAATCTGACCCGTAAGCTCAACAACTTTGTTAAACATTCCTAAGAGCGCTTCATACCCGCATTCTTCAAAAGTAAGATCGGGCATTTTATTGTAATAAGAAGGAAGTACTTGACGAGGGTGACGAACTAGAAAAGTATGCTGAAAAAGTGTTAAAAATTCATCATCAACGATATGCTGAAATGTATAAGGGAATTCCTTTATAAAGAGCTGAGATTCTTCCTGAACTTTTAGTAACCTTTGTAGTACATTCTGATAATTGTGTTCAGCTTGTGGTAAAATATTTGCCATACGGTTAAAAATGCGTTCTTCACTATTATAAGCAGAACGACCAAATGGTTCGTGCAAAACTACAAAATCACCTCGTTGCCTTATCATCCATAGGAAGGCGGTTGATCGAGAACGAGGAGTACTCCATAGAGCGAGGATTTTTCTATTCGGCATTATTACCTTTTTTGCTCACTGAGTTAACAGAAGGCTAAGCTGGTTTTTTTGGCATTGTTTAATTTTAATCAGACTTCTCAATTTTCGAACAATAGAAAAAACTTTCTACAATAACGACAAACCAAAATATCTGGCTTGTCGTTATACTAGACGACGATAGCGTTCGATTTTTTTTGTTTTTCTCCATGTTAAGTTAGTTCCAAATTTGCCCCTCAATATCTGCTATCATTCGGTCATAATACTCCAAGTATTCTATTGCACCGGCTTGAACTCTCTCTAATTTTTCCGGGTAGACATCGAGGTAACTCGTCAAACACTCCTCGCATTGTTTAACGTGGGCTGATTCTTTATCAATATGGCAGGATATGTAATCAAATGCTCTTGTCCCAAATATGTTGTAAGTTTTTCCTTCAAAAACTTGATACCATCCTGAAAATTCAGCCTCACTTGTTGTTTCTGAAGCAAGGTGTACTCCGAGTGCAAATGGAACGTCTGAATCGTAGTACCATTCCTTCATTTTGCTCCCCAGTTCGACCGATGCTGGAACTGCAAATCGGTTTTCAAGATCATTTTTTCTAAAATTGAGTCCTTCACAGAATATCCAAAACAATTCATGGTGGTTGACTGCTTTTTCAGAACTAAGGCCAAATTCGTCAATGGATGGTTTTAAAACATTCGATGCAATAGTCAGTGATTTGAAGCCTGCTTTGGGATAAAGGTGCTCAAACATTCTGCCACCCAGAACAGGAATTCCACTCGCAATATGGAAATTAAAATTCCAAATACTGGATAGAAATATTTTCATTTTTTCTTCGGATAATTTGTCTGTCAGTAGTTTTTGATTGAGTCTTTGAATCGCTCCATAACCTGAATGCTTTTTACAAAATTCTGCTATCATATACACCTCACTATTTTTGATGTTGACTTTAGGATGAAACATTTGTTTCACGATTAAGCTAAGCTAATTTAAGCTAAGTTAATTTAAGCTAAGCGATTTCCTCAGGCAGTCCCTTCGGGTTCTCATAAACCTCTTGTTGCGACGGAAAAGGTTTTACTTCCATCTCGATTCCCTCCTCATGCAGAAGAACCCAGATCCGTTGCCAAACTCGGGCACGAATTCCCAAGCGAGTTTGATAGTCCTCCACCTGCCAATAGAGCAGGTATACAGCAACCGTCATATTGCCCATCGTGGTAACTGTATTGAGTCGGCCACCGACTCCGCCCAAAACACCATCGGTTTCTCTTGCGGCTTGAAGAATGAGCGGTACCACGATGCGAGGATCGTGTTGGGCCGACAGATAGAGATCCAGAAAGTCTTCTGGAGGGTTGTTATGAGAAAAATTCCAGATGGTGGATTCGGTCAATTGACTATTGGGGACGCAATAAGAATAGCCAGCAGGAATGACAAAACGTGTGGTTCGCCAAGTCATTCCTACCACTTTGGCAGGACGATCACGCACGTAGATGACATCCCCGATGGTAAATGGACGTTCGAAGAAAATCATAATGCCTCCCAGGATGTTTGCGAGCGTCTCGCGGGCGGCCATCGCGATGGCCAAACCACCAATCCCTAGACCCGCTAGAATCGCGCCAACCTGAAACCCCAGAGCACTGAACACAAAGATGATCGCCGTTATCCAGATTGCCAATTTGAGAAAGGCATTGAAAAAGGAGAGTACAAACAAAGTATGGGCATTGGCATTCCGGCTTTTTGCCCGTTTCATCAATTGGCCAATACTCAAATTGACCACTAGAATGAGAAACATGGCACCCACAACAATAACCCCGATCTGTCCTAAGACCCACAGCACCTCTTGTTGGAGCGTTTGGTTGCGTTCAAATCGAAGCACTCCCACTTCCCCGTTCAAAAAACGGATTTCCTCTAATTCTGTTTGAGGTGCATCCTCTGGAGACAATTGACTCAGTTCTTCAGGGGAGTGTCCTTTCAAAAACTGGAGACGGCGTTCCACGGCAGCCATTTTGATGTTCAGGTCTCCCAATTCTTGTTGAAAGCCTCCCAGTTCTGCGCCAAGGCTTTCCGTAGAGAGTCGTTGCTCAAACAATTGAATCCATTGACGGGCGGCGGCAATTTGAAGCGATTGTTCAAACAGTTGTTTGGCATGTTCGACAATGGCGTCGCTTGGGTTTTCTTTTGGCAAGGGGGGAGGAGCCGACAAACGCCGACCGGTTTTGGTCTCAAAATTTTCGAGCAATTCTTCTGCTTTTTGGGGCATCAATCGGGCGTGAATACGGACTTCTTCTTCTTCATAGGCGGCGGTGAGTTGAGCCACTTGCTGTTGCAAAAAGGGCTGTAGTTCGGAAACAGCCGTTTTTTCTTCATCCAATAGTTGAATGAGTCGATCCATCTTTTCAGTTTGCAGCAGAAGGTTCTCTTGATCGCTGCCCAATTCAATCCATTCCTGGTAGTAAGCCCGCATGAGATCCACAAGGTTCGCGGCCCGGTCAGAAGGTACAAATCCAAGCAAGGACTCTTGCCAAGGGGTTTCTGATTCTTGGAGACGAATGGCATCTTGGTGCAATGTTTTCACTTCGATTTCTGATAAAGCTGCACGCCCGGCTGCCAATTCTTTGGCTAGTTGTTGCTGGTCCTCCCGAATGTCCAAACGTTTGCCAATGGACTCCAAGATCTGTTTCAAGCTGCGTTGTCGTTCTTGTAAGGTGTCGTCCGGTTGACTTAAAAATTCGATTTGTTGTTGCAGGTGGGTTTGTTGATTGGCAAATTCCGCTGCCTGTTTTTCAAACAGGAGGATGCGTTCTCGTTGCAAAGCCTCGGTGACCCCTTCGGGGACTTCGTGACTTTGTAATTCTTGCTGCCCTAAGCGTTTTCTGATTTCAATCGCAATCCCATAGCGTTGTAAGGCTAAGGTGCTGGCCTCTTTGAACACGGAAGTATAGTGCCCCGTCTTTTCTTCCAATTTTTTTAGGGAGGCTAAGAATTCCGACTGACTTGCTTTCTGTTCATCGAGGATACGAATTTGAGTGGACAGCAAGTTTTGATATTGCCGAATGTCAAAGGCAGGTTTCTCTGCTTCCGAAGGAACTTTAGAATCGGTAATCGAGGGTGTTTCTGTCGAGGTGGAAGCCGGGGCAATTTGAATAGATTCAGTCTGCTCTAGCTCTGCATACCCAAACAACGTTTTGAGAATCGTTTCATACTCACCGCCATACTTTTGTTCAGTAGACCGCAATAGGGGATCTTCTAAAGAGTCCAGTTGACCTTTCGCCCGTTGGGTTTCGATTTGAAGTTGTTCGTAGTCCGCTCGAGTGGCGTTCAGTTCGGTTGCGTTTTTTTGGGTGGCTGCGGTGCTGTCGTTAAAACGTTGAATCAAAGTAGGAGTGTCCAGTTCTTTGAGTTCTGCATCCCATTGCTGAGCTTGTTTTGCCGCTTCTCGGGCTTCTTGGAGTTGGAACAAACGATCTCTCGCATCTTTGCGAGCCGTTAAAGAGTTGTCAATTTGTTGATCCAATGACGTGAGTTGTTCCTTCGCCCGGTTCACGACTGAAAGGGTTTTGGTCCGAATCTTATTGGTCGCCTCCATGCGAGCTAAGAGCGTTTGAGAAAGCTCTGTTTCTGGGAGTTCCTCTTGTGGCAAGACTCCCATTTTCACCAAACTTTCCAAAACATTGGCCAAGACTTGCATACTGAAGAGTTGTTCTCGCAGAACCACTTCATCGGCCTGAAAGCTCTTTTCTTGATTTAGCAAGGTGGTTAATGCCTTTTTGAGGTTTCTGAGAAGCTCCACCCGCGTTTCATGATAAGTCACCATCGCTTGGATCCTCTGCTCTCCTTGTTCGTTTGGTTCCTGTGTTTCGGGAGATTCGGGAGGAGAAAGGCTTTCCAACTCTTTTTGGATCTCATTCACACGAGCTTGAATTCGGTCAAAACGGCGATGAGAAAGATTGTAGGTGCCATGTAACCCAACCAAGGCTTCTTGAGAGGTGGCGAGTTGTCTCAACAATTGGTGAGGGGGGTGCTTGAGATAATCTTGTTCCAAATTGTGGCGTTTCAATTCTTGACTATGAATTTCCTCGGAGGCGGTATATTGGGCTTGTGCCTCTAGGATGGCCTTTTGGGCATCTTGGATTCGTTGCACGGTTGTTTTGAGTGTCTCTTGGGCTTGTTCAAGCTGTTGAGCCAATCGACTCGGTTGGTCCTGAACCGCTTGACTTTGGATTGTCAGGTGGTCTGCTTCCAATGAGGCGGGTACCGCACTTTCGCTCAACGTTTGATCCCCCAAACGAAGCTGAATTTCCCACAGAAAGATGTCAATTTTCTCAAAGGCATTCAACAGCAGCGTAGCTGCCGACTGAGTTCTCACGATTTGGGTAATGTAAACGTCTAAGGATTGCTTTTCTGTTTCCAAGAGTGCCAGGTGCTTTTGACGAGCTTCAAGTAGGGTTTTGGCTTGATCCAGTATCAAACGCTTTTGTTCTAAAGGAGGGGCGTCTTCAGGAATGGGAGACAATTCGGGCAACTGGAAGGACTGAGCCGTTTGAAAGGCTCGTTGATAGAGGATCTCGTTTTTTGAAAGCCCCCGTAAATCAGCCAAAAAAGTATTAGAGGCTTGTTGTATCACCGTCTCTGCTTGCTTGATGAGTTCTGTATTTTTGAGTAAATGGAGTTCCGCAGACGGTTTAGTATCTTTGGGCGCTTGGGATTCTTGGGACCAAGCCATTGTAGAGAAACAGATGAATAAAAAGCACACCACGAATCGCCCACGGATCACAGGCTTCAAATCTGTCCATAATTCGAATTTTTTTTGGTTGAAATCCTTTATTTGATTTTTCAAGGTTACCTCTCACGAAGATCACGATTGATGAAATAGCCGAGGAGATCTCACGAACATCAAGCTGAACTCAGAATAAATCTGACATGACGAAATAAAAAGTTGAGAGGTACGAAAAAACACGAAAAAACATGAAAAATTACGAAATTTATTTGAAATGGTGTGATTTTTGCGGAAGGTTTTTTTTATAATGAGTACAGCAAATTGATTGCTGCCCGGAAAACTGACACCGTGCCATCTTTAAAACCCTTCCAATTCAAACCAGTTGAGACGATGAACTGAAAATTTTGAATCAGATAGGAGGCCTATGAAAAAAATAATAGTGACTGTCATCTTTTTTCTGCTGGCAACGAATTTGTATGCGCAATGTGAGATTAGATTTAGGCAAATAGATTTTTCCCCATTTCACTTTAAAGACAGCCAAGGAAATTGGTCCGGAATTTTTACAGAACAAGCAAAGGCCGTCGTCGAAGAAGCTGGTTGCCAAATTGTGTACAGAAAGTCTCCCTGGGCACGTGCTTTAGTTCTACTTGAAGAAGGGAATGTGGACATGATGGGGTGGATGACCATTCTAGATGAACGAAAAAAGTATCTTAATTTTATAGGACCTCACTATCATGAAACACAAAAACTGTTAGTTCGAGAAGACAGTGACTACCAAATTCAAAAACATGAGGACTTAAAACGGCTTCCGATGAAAATTGCAGCAGTACGAGGAAGTTGGTACGGTGAGGAAATGAATCAACTGTTTCAGAATGAATCGTTCTTGCAAAGGATGACCTTTATGCAAGGAGGAGGTACGAGTGTTTTTGAACAAATCCGATTCGGACGAGTCAGTGGTTACATCACGATGGAAGTACCGGCAATACTTAAAAAGATTGAGTATAAAGGGCTAAAGTTTCACCCCTTTGTAATAGTCTCAAATCCTGTTTATTTCGGCCTTAGTAAAAAAACAGTTTCTCCCGCTCTTGTCACAAAACTAAGTGAAGCCTTAGAACGCGTAGTTAAAAGAGGTGAATTCGAGAAAATCATCAATAAATATAAGTGAAGTTAGTTACATTGATGATAAAACCCCGTGATGATAAAACTCCGTTGCGGCATTTAAATTACATTCAGAAATTGAAAGATTTGAAGTCACTCGATGAATGGGATGGCTCTACTACACATTGGATGAAGAGTAGAGTGACCCATCAATTCTTAGTCATTTTTGGCGCTATTTTGCTTAGGCTTTGTGGTCTCCCATACGCCGTTAGTAATCAAAAAATTATAACTTCGCCTATCTTTTGTCTTCAAAAATAAAATTCCTTTTTCTTCCTGATATTCAACCTCAGATTTCCAGAAAAAATGACTCTCGGTATACATAAGTTTTGATTCATCATAGACCAAGTCCTTTATCTGGTAGCTCTTGATTTCGTGTCCGTTTCTATAAAAAGCTAGCGCTAGTTGAGAAGTGTTTGAGGCCCAGGGACCAAAACGTATTAAGTGCTTTGCATCTGAGACAGGTATGACTCGAAAAGCATACCAATCAATAGTCCATAGGGGGGCACTCGAACCGTCATTTTTGTACAGTCCTGATTGTTTATAAGTATTTCTGAATTCGGGATTATGACCAAATTGATATTCTTCAGGCGCTAGCATAATGAAGATATATTCATTGCTTTGAGTTACGACTTTATAATCATAAGGGGTGGCAGGACTATCAGCAAAGAGGGAGGCTTCGGAGAAAAGAAATATCACAAAAAATTGTAAAATTACTAAGAGCAAGAATTTTATACGCATCATGATTTCCTTTCTTTAGCCATTCCCTCTTCCTTCACTATTGATTTCAATTTTTCTTGGATTCGGTGGCGTTATCGATAAGGTAAAACAACGACCGATAATGAATCTGACTGTTAGTCGAGAGACCAACTTCGCAGGTGCGGCTCGACGAATAGCCGTTTCGGCAATAAGTAGGCAAGGAATCACGGAGTGGTGTTAAAGCAGAGTTCATCAACTCGGGATGAGTGAAACCCCGGTCTCCCGCCATTCCGCAGCAACCGACACCTTCGGGCACGAACACTCCGGTGGCACAACGTTTAGCGATTTCATGAAACTGAGAGGCCAGTCCCATTTTTTGCGAGCTACATGGGGTATGGATGGCGATGGTTTCGTCTAAGGGAGAAAATTCGAGTTTGTCCAAAAGGAAACGGTAGGTGAAACTGATGGGGTCATGGATTTGCAATTCCGATGGCGCATATTGTTTTAGGCGGTATGTGCATGGACTCATGTCACACAAAATCGGAAATTTTCCGTTTTGAGAGGCCTTTCGCAATGCATCATAAACTTGATGCAATTTTGTGTCGGCTGCCAAAAAGGCGCCTTTACTTTCAAACATCAGACCGCAACACAATTCGGACATTTGGGGTGGGTGGATGACCGGAATTCCCGCTTTGTTGAGGACTCGATGCACTTGCTCAGGCACTGAGATTTGTTCGGGAGAACCTGCGGCCGCCCCCATCATCCGGCACACACAACTGGGAAAATAAACAATCGGCTCACCTTCAGAGGGTGGTTTTGAACGAAGTGGAACTTTGGAAGCCGCTTGAGGCATATAGGGCGTCCATTGGGGAATCCGATTCCCACTCCATTGCCGAACCCGCTGCGACCAGCGTAACATGAGGCTGGATCCTAAAACTCGGTGGGCAAAATTAGCGAGGGTTAAGGAAGTGCGAGCTAAGACCACCATGGACTTGAAATGATCGGCAATCCATTTCGCCGTTTGTTGTCCCACTGGAGACAAACTAGTGGAACGCAAGGATTTGATCATTTTGCCAGTATCAATATCGACAGGACAACTGGTCGCACACAATCCATCGGCGGCACAGGTGCCTTTTCCGTCGTAATCGAACTGGGCCTCTAAAAGCCGCAACCGCTCTGGCTCGGTTTTCGACGTCCGAAGATTCATGATCTCACGCCAAATCACGATGCGTTGACGTGGGGTCAAAGTGAGGTTTTTGGAAGGACATTGGACCTCGCAGAAACCGCATTCGATGCACTTATCGACAAGAATATTGGCCTGAGGCAGTGGTTTGAGGTTCTGGACATGCACTTGAGGATTGTTATTGAGAATCACACCTGGGTTCAGCCGTTGTTTGGGATCAAACAAGTCCTTGATTTCCTGCATGAGACCGTAAGCTTGTTTCCCCCATTCCATTTCCACAAATGGTGCCATGTTCCGGCCCGTCCCGTGTTCGGCTTTCAACGAGCCATCATAGCGCTGAACCACCATTTCACACACGTCATTCATGAAATCTTCGTAGCGCTTCACTTCTTGAGGATGTTGGAAGTCTTGAGTGAATACAAAGTGGATATTGCCTTCCAAAGCATGGCCAAAAATTACGGCTTCGTCGTAGTGGTGTTTGGCAAAAAGCTTTTGCAAATCAAGCGTGGCGGCAGCCAATTTATCGACCTGAAAGGCGATGTCTTCAATGATGACCGTGGTGCCTGTTTTGCGAACGGCACCCACCGAAGGAAACAAGCCCTTGCGAATGGCCCAAAGCTGGGCGCACTCCTCAGGTTGGGTTGTGAATTCAATGGGATGCACCGTGTCAATTTTTTTCAAACTCCTTTGGATCGATTGAATTTGCGTTTTTAACTGTTCTGCAGATTCGGCACGGGTCTCAACAAGTAAAGCACAGACTTCAGAGGACAGTCCTTTGATATAATCAGGGGCAAAGGATTTGTGTTCAATTGAATTCAAGGCGTTGCCATCCATCAGTTCCACTGCCGCGACCGGGGTCTTTTTGAGCACAGCGACTGCTTGACATGCTGTTTCGATGTCGGGGAACAGCACCAACGCCGTGGCCTTGTCGGTATGGTCATCGACTGTTTTGTAAGTGATTTCAGAGATAAACCCTAAGGTTCCTTCTGAGCCGATCATGAGATGTTGGAGGATCTCGAAAGGATCGGTGAAGTCGACCAAGGCATTCAAACTGTAACCCGTCGTATTTTTGATTTGGAATTTATGACGAATGCGATCTGCCAATGTGTCGTCATACTGGACCCGTGTCGCGAGTGCCTCCAACGAGTCCATCAATTTTCCGTGGGATTGACTAAACTGGGTTTTACTTTTTTCGGAACCCGTATCCAGGATAGTACCATCGGATAAAATAACCCGCATGCTATGGAGTGTATTGTAGCTGTTTTGAGCCGTACCGCAGCACATCCCGCTGGCGTTATTGGCTGCAATTCCTCCGATCATTGCGGAATTGATCGATGCAGGGTCAGGTCCAATTTTTTTCTGGTAGGGTTTCAGGTAGAGGTTGGCACTCGATCCGATGATAGCGGGTTGCAATTTGATCAGTTCTCCATCGTCGTGGATCGACCAGCGGTTCCAGGATCGATCGACTACCACCAGCACTGAATCTGTGATCGATTGTCCGGATAAACTCGTTCCAGCTGCCCGAAAGGTCACAGAAACCTCATGCTTTTCGGCACGTTTTAAAATTTCGGACACTTCTTCTTCGTTTGTGACCTTCACCACGAGTTTAGGAATCAGACGATAGAAGCTGGCGTCTGTGCCATAAGCCAAAGTGCGCAAGGGATCGCGAAACAAACGTGATCGTGGAATGAATTGGGAAATCTCCAAATAAAATTGATGATACTGGGGGGGAAGTTGAATAGGAGCCATGACTGCTTTCCTCACTGAATAGGTTATTAAATACCGAGCGAGTAGAACCCAATTGGGCTGCATTATGGCTTTGTGAACGGGTGAGAGTCAATCTGTAGAAGTACGTAGAGGGAAACTCATGATTGCTCGTCACGGATCCTTTGCAACTGTTTTCGTCTCATGGGATGGCGCAATTTACTCATGGCCTTGGCCTCGATTTGTCGAATGCGTTCGCGGGTGATGCCGAAATACTCCCCGATCTCTTCGAGGGTGTAATCCTTCTTCTCATCGATGCCATATCGCATCCGAATGACTTTTTCTTCACGAGGGGTGAGCGTGCTCAAGGTACTGCGCGTGACTTGATGGAGTTTGTGATAAACAGTAGCATCCAAGGGATCAATGCCTGTTTTATCTGGGATGAAATCTTGTAGAGTCGCTTCTTCCTCAGCACCGATTGGTGTTTCTATCGACATCGTTTCCGGAATATTATTGAGGATGGAAAGCACTTTAGGCAAAGGGAGGTCAAGCGTTTCCGCCAACTCTTGAGGGCTCGGTGTGGTCCCATACTGTTGATACCAAGTCCGAGTCTTGATTTTAAGGTGCATGATGGTGTCTTGGAGATGTATCGGCAATCGAATCGTACGGGATTGATTCGCCAAAGCACGGGACATGGATTGCCGAATCCACCAAGTGGCATAGGTGGTGAATCGATGACCCCGTCGATATTGAAATTTATCAACAGCTTTCATCAGGCCAATGTTTCCTTCTTGAATCAAGTCCAGCAACGCCATCCCTCGATCTACAAACCGCCGCGCGATGTTCACCACCAATCGCAAATTCGTTTCCATCAATTTTTGTTTCATCGTTTGAATGTGTTGATTCAAGGATCGCAACTGGTTCATTTCCTCATGAAACACGTCCCATGATGTTCCGGTCTGCCGTACCAATCGCTCGATTTTCTGTCGACACATTTGGACATTTTCATAGAGGCGCCGAGCCACTCGAAATGACCGTCCTGTTTTCCGATAGATGGTTCGGGTGAGCCTCCGGAATTCCGGCCCTTGAGCGTTTTGTAGTTGTTCAAACAGAGGGATGGCTTCTTCTTCAGCAAGGTTTAATTGTTGAGCGAACCGCTCCATCCGTGAACGGGAGCTTTCAATGCGCTTTTTATGGGACTGCAACATCTGGTACATTTTCTCAAACTGAGTTGGACAGAAGTCAATATTGGGAATCATGATTTCAAGATCTTGCAGCATCTGATTGAACTTAAGCCTTTCTTTGGAAGAAAGTGGTTTCGTTTCCATAAACCCCTGCAATTCGGCGATTTTGAGACAGCGCCGACGGATTTTCTTCAACTGACTCAAGATTTGAGGCAATACGTCCATTTCCTCGGTGAGGAACCCGAGCTCCTCATCCTCCACGCCGTTGACAACTTGAAAGATGGAAATTTTCTTGCTGTCCAGCTTTTCAGTAAGGTCGACTAAATAAAGCCGAATGATGTTGGATCGGGAAAAGATCGCCAGGGAGGCTCGTTGATCGCGTTCCACCGATTGTGCAACTTCCATCTCCTGTTCTCTGGAAAGCGGTTTGTGGTTTCGTAGCGTACGAAAGTAAATCCACTCGGGGTTGTCCCAATTGCCGGTACTCGGTTTTACTGAATTTAAATCGATGGTCTCTCTTTTAGCTTCCTGCAACTTCGTAGCGTTTTCTACGCAATCCTCAGGATCCTCGGATTCATCATCGAGAATCGAATGGTCTTTCTCGATAGAGTTTTCCAGTTCCTCATCCGAGTGATTTTTGCTTTGATGAATGCTGGACTTCATGTAGGTATCCTCGCCGTCTTAAAAGGTTGAGATTGGAAATAGATTGAGGAATAAGCCCGACTCCGTTCGAGCTTCGAAAGGAAAATTTGTGAGGAACGTGGAATGGGTCAAAATGTGTAAGTAGTTCTGCTACAATTCATGTACCAAAGAGATGAAAAGGCATAGAAAAGCGAAAGCAGAGTGTATCTAGTTGATATAATTGGAGTTTAGTCAGTGGACTCAGCGAGGAGGGGAATTTTTAGTAGGCATTAAATGATAATTTTATCATGGAATTATAAAATTGAAATTATGTCCAAAAAAGACCTCGGTGACCAAGGAGGCTTATGGCCACCCGAGAGGACCGATGATGGTAAGTCAAATCACACCATAAGCGAGCATGGCATCAGCCACTTTGATGAATCCTGCCAAATTGGCTCCTTTGACGTAATTCATATAGCCGTTGTCGTCACCATAGGTGGCACACTGTTTATGGATGCTTTTCATAATGTTTTGAAGGCGTTCTTCCAATTCTTGGGAAGTCCAAGCCAAGCGAATGCTATTTTGAGTCATTTCCAAGCCAGAAACGGCAACACCACCCGCATTGGCAGCCTTTCCGGGAGCGTACAAAATCTTTGCATTGTGAAACACTGAAACGCCTTCAATGGTCGTGGGCATGTTAGCGCCTTCCGAAACCGCTTTGCAGCCGTTGGCAACCAGCAATTCCGCATGGTTTTTTTCGATTTCATTTTGAGTGGCGCATGGAAAAGCCAAGTCACATGGAACGCCCCACGGTCGCTCACCGGCATGGTAATCACATCCAAATTTCTCTGCATATTCTGAGATGCGGCCTCGACGGTTGGTTTTGAGATCAATCACGTAATTGAGCTTTTCTTGGTCAATGCCGTTTGGATCGTGAATGAATCCACCCGAGTCGGAAAGTGTGACGACCTTGCCGCCCAATTGGAGAATTTTCTGGGTACAAAATTGAGCTACATTGCCGGAACCCGAAACCACACAGGTTTTTCCTGAAATGGAATCACCGTGGTGTTTTAACATTTCTTCCATAAAGTAAGCACATCCGTAGCCAGTGGCTTCTTTGCGGATAAGGCTGCCGCCGAATTCCAACGCCTTGCCGGTGAGGACGCCAGTAAATTCATGACAAAGCCGTTTATATTGCCCAAACATGTAGCTGATTTCGCGTGCACCCACACCGATATCTCCGGCGGGAACATCAGTGAATGGGCCGATGTGGTGAGACAGCTCTGTCATAAAAGCCTGGCAAAACCTCATGATCTCTCGTTCGGATTTTCCTTTTGGGTTGAAGTCTGCTCCCCCTTTACCCGCTCCCATTGGTAGAGTGGTCAAACTATTTTTAAACGTTTGCTCGAAACCTAAAAACTTGAGGATACTGAGGTTCACAGAAGGATGAAAACGCAACCCGCCTTTATATGGGCCGATAGAATTGTTGAATTGCACCCGGTAGCCTCGATTGACTCGAATATTGCCCTCATCATCTTCCCAAACCACTCGAAAAATGATCGTGCGGTCTGGCTCAGTCATACGTTGAAAAATCCCTGCCTCCTGATACTTGGGGTTCTCCAAGATGTAGGGAATGATCGATTCCGCTACTTCATAAACGGCCTGATGGAATTCTGTTTCTCCTGGGTTTCTTTTTTTCAATCCGGACATAAAATTTTCGATACTTAGATCTGCGTACATACAGTCCCCCTCTCGTTTGGATGTGTCATGAAATACTTTGTCGATCTGGTTGGGTTGTTTTCCCTATCTTTTAATTTAAGGAGAAATGTACAACCCAATTTCGTTATCAAGGAACAGATGGAAAAACACAACTCCATTCAACGGATTAACCACTCCAAGGTGGCCACGAAAAAAGAAACGATCAATCCGGAAACAAAAAACAGGTAGCTGTAACGAAGATAGCGGTATTTTTTATGAGTTAGCACCAAGGATTCTTGATACAAGTCCCTCACAATCGCTTCATAAATTTGGCTATCATCGTTCAAGAATTCGATCATCCGATGAACGTAATCGTCTTCGTCAAGCCAAGCAATGGAGCCAAAGAATAACAAGTTCGGTGGACGAGGCACCGTTGGTTTTTTCTTTTTAATCGAAGGCATGAGTGCCAACAGACTGGCAACAGCGGATATTAAAGTGAAAAAGCCCAAAACGATGAGCCAGAGTCGGATTTCCACGCCTTGAAACTGGCCAAAAAGAATGGTCAGCACGATAGTCTGCGCCCCTAAAATGATGCTGGACTTTTGATCGGCCATTGAGCTTTGTTGATGCATCAACTGCCGATTGGTCTTGAGCATAAAGTCGACCGTGTTGCGGCCTTTTACTGATTTGAATAAATCGCCAGGGTTGGGTTGATTATTCATACGGACCTCGATCGTTAAATACCCATTCCATCGCATGCTTACATGGCGAGAGTCAATTCTCGTACAGGAAACACCGCACCGTATGGCCTGCTTCAACCACAAAGGAAGGTGGGTGTTGTTGGGCGCATTGAGGTTTTCTCTTTGAACATCGTTCATAAAATCGACAACCAACAGGCAGCGAATCGAGAGGAGGGACATTACCGGGTATGGGCTGAAGGGATTCCCCCTTTTGTTTGGGACGGGAGTTTTGCAAAGCTTGAGTGTAAGGGTGGGCAGGATTATCAAAAAGCAGTTGCGCTGGGGCGGTTTCTACCACTTCACCGGCATACATCACGAGGACTCGATCAGCGAGATATCCTACCACATCCAAATCGTGTGAGATGAATAGCAATCCCATTTGGTAAGAGTCTCGTAGCTGTTTGAGCAGCTCTAAGATTTGGGCTTGGATGGTGACATCCAATGCGGTTGTGGGTTCATCGGCGATAAGTAACAACGGATTGCAAGCCAAGGCCATTGCAATCATCACCCGTTGTCGCATGCCACCGGAAAGCTCATGGGGAAATTCTTTGGCTCGATGTTCAGGGGACGGAATGCCCACTTGCGTCAGCAATTCGACGATCCGTTGTTTTTCTTCAGAGGCACTCATTTTCTCGTGCTCTCGCAAGATTTCTCGGATTTGATCACCTACCCGAATCACGGGGTTGAGGGCCGTCATCGGTTCTTGAAAAATCATTGCGATTTCGTTGCCTCGAATTTTACGCATTTGCCGTTGCGACAAATCGAGCAGGTTTTGATCTTTCCACCGAATGCTGCCTTCCATTTTTTGTAAAGGGGGTTGAGGGATCAATTGCATGATGGCCAACGACGTCATGGATTTTCCACAACCGGACTCGCCGACAATTCCAATCGTTTCTCCGGGTTGGATGGAGAAAGAAATGTCGTGCAAGATTTGAATCGGTTGGGGGTCGGAAACAAGAAACAGGTTGAGGTGTTCGACTTGTAGGCTCATTCAGCTCTCGTGTGGCATCAGGGATGGAATCATTTCTTTAACTTGGAATCATTTCTTTAACTTGGGATCAAAATAATCACGGAGTGCGTCTCCGAGCATGTTACAGACCATGACGACTAGCATGATGGCAAGGCCTGGAAAAATCGAGACATGAGGGGCTTCGATCAGCACATCCTTGCCTTCAGAAAGCATGGTGCCCCAACTGGGAGTTCCTGGAGGAACTCCCAATCCTAAAAAGCTCAAACTGGATTCAGCGATGATCGTTCCCGCTAAATTGAACGTGGCTTGCACAATCACAGGCTGAATCACATTAGGAAGGATGTGCCGCACCATCACCCGGGCATCTGAGATTCCTGACGTCTGTGAAGCCAAAACGTATTCCTGCTCTTTCACCGAGAGCACCTGCCCCCGCACCAATCGGGCATAGCTCACCCATCCCAGGACCGTCAGGGCAATGATCACATTGTTCAAATTCGGACCCAGAACGGCTACCAAGGCAATCGCTAACAACAGGCCCGGAAAGGCAAGTAACACATCCACAATCCGCATGATGATAACATCCAACCAGCCTCCGTAGTAACCAGAGATCAACCCCACTGCAATGCCGATTCCCCCAGAAATGCCAATAACCCAAAATCCCACATACAACGAAATCCTGGCTCCCATGAGCAATCGACTGAGGATATCGCTGCCATTTTGGTCTTGTCCGAGAGGATGGTTCCACGAAGGCAATTGTAGCTGTTCACTGAGCACCATTTCTTCTGGATCGAACGGAACGATCCACGGGGCCAGCAAAGCTGGAATGATGAACAGGAAAAAAAGAATACCGCTGAGGAACAGGATTTGGCGATTTTTGAATATCATTGCAAACGAACTCTAGGATCTACAAAGGCGTAAGACAGATCGGTCAATAGGTTGATGAGCACGTAGCTGGTCGCGATGACAATCACGCAGCCCTGCACTAAAGGATAGTTTCGTGTTTGGATTCCTTCGATCAGCAAAGTTCCCAATCCCGGCCAATCGAAGATTACCTCAGTAATGATTGCCCCGGAAAGCAAAACACCGACCTGCAAACCAATCACCGTGATAATAGGAATCAACGCATTCCGAAAGGCGTGTTGTACCACGATCTGAAGCTCAGAAATTCCTTTGGCTCGGGCAGTGCGAATGTAATCGGCACTGAGGGTTTCGATTACAGAGGACCGAGTGATACGAGAAAGGATAGCAGCGAGTGCAGTGCCAAGCGTGATGGCCGGGAGGATCAGATTGGATAGGTCGCCCCGTTCATTAACTGGCAGCCAATCGAGGTGAATCGCGAACAGTAAAATGAGCATCGGACCCAGCCAAAAGTTGGGCATCGAGACGCCCAACAACGAGAAAAACATTGAGGTATGATCGATCCAGCTCCCTCGTCGAACCGCTGCGATCAAGCCCAAAGGAATGGCCAACGCAATGGCAACGACCATCGCCCCAATCATCAATTCAACAGTAGCTGGAACACGCTCTAAAATTTCATCGATCACGGGTTCTTTACTATGAACGGATGTGCCAAAGTCACCGACCATTAAACCGCGGAGATAGTCGAGGTATTGCAGGTGCACAGGTTGATTCAATCCCATTTGTTGTGCTAGCGCTTCGCGGTCGGCTTCCAACGCGTAGTCACCTAACATGAGATCTATCGGATCTCCAGGAATAAGATGGATCAGGAAAAAGACGAGCGTTACCACACCAAACAAAACCGGTATCAGCAACAAAAGACGACGAATGATAAAACCCAACATGATGATGTAATACGATGAATACGGAAGGAAGAAGAATGGTCAACCCGAACGGATCAGATCTTCAATGAGATCATCACTCAATTGGGCTTCTTTGAGTTGAATAATTTCTTCGGGTGTTAATGGAAATGTGGCAAATCCATAGCGACTAACCATCAATTCAATCATGTCATCGCTAAGCTTTAGCTCTTTCATACGGATCAAAAACGGCACATCGATATCAGGTAGTGATGACACGTAGTACCGAAGAAGGTACTCGATCATATCTGCTGAAAGACCACGTTCCATCAAATATTCTAAATCCTCAAATGCAAAACGTGGGTTTTCCTGCTCGATCTGGGTTTTGAGCAGGTCTTCAGTCATACCCGCTCGTACCATTTGCTCCAGTTCTAGGTAATTTAAAGCCTGAACCGATGAGGTCAGGCCTCCTAAAATCAGCATCACGATGAAAAGTCGGAAAACAAGGATCATCATTGAATTCTTAATGACTAAGGGGTGACAAACATCCAAGGGGATGCTTGGCGATAATCGCGTTCATACTGTTGAATCTTTTCTTCAAACTGCAAGGCCCATCCGATGTCATCGAGGCCACGGTAGAGTTTGTCTTTTGCAAAAGTATCGACCTCGAAACTGAATTGTTTGCCCTGAGGAGAGGTCACTGTTTGAGTTTCAAGATTGACGGTCAGCTGGCACCCTTCGTTGGCTTCGACCTCTTCAAAAAGGGCTTGGACTTGATCCCCTGTTAATCGTACGGGAAGAATGCCGTTTTTGAAGCAATTGTTATAGAAAATGTCAGCAAAACTTGGTGCGATGATCGACTGGAAACCGTAATCCAACAACGCCCAAGGTGCATGTTCTCGACTGGAACCACAACCGAAGTTGTCCCGGGTGACTAAGATTTGAGCCTCCTGATAGCGCGGAGCATTTAATACGAAATCTGGATTAGGCTGAGATCCCTCGTCGTCCAGATAACGCCAATCGTGAAACAGGTGCACGCCAAATCCGGTGCGTTCGATTTTTTTTAGGAACTGTTTAGGGATGATCGCGTCGGTGTCTACATCGAGGCGATCCAGTAAGGCCGCTTTTGCCGTGAGTTGTGTGAAAGCTTGCATATCTCTCCTTGAATGGTGGTCGGTAAAGCTAATTGGATTTGAAGGTACGAATGTCAACGAAATGACCCGCGATGGCAGCCGCCGCAGCCATCAATGGACTGACTAGGTGAGTGCGTCCACCCTTCCCTTGACGTCCTTCAAAATTTCGATTGCTGGTAGAGGCACATCGTTCTCCTGGTTTGAGTTTATCGTCATTCATGGCCAAGCACATAGAACACCCAGGTTCACGCCAGTCAAATCCAGCTTCTTTAAGAATCATGTGCAACCCTTCTGCTTCTGCTTGTTGCTTCACCTTACCACTTCCGGGCACCACCATCGCATTTACCGAAGCAGCAACCTGGTGACCTTGGACGAAATCGGCCACGGCTCGCAGGTCTTCGATTCGAGAATTGGTACAGGAGCCGATGAATACCCGATCGATATGGATATCTTGAATAGCGGTGCCTGCTTCCAATCCCATGTATTGAAGCGCGGCAGCAATTGCCTTTTGTTGTTTGGGGTCTTCGTAGCTTTGGGGATCGGGCACGATGCCGTTGATATCAGTGACCATCCCTGGGTTGGTACCCCAAGTGACTTGTGGGATGATATCGCCTGCGGTGAGTTTGACCACTTCATCAAAGCTCGCATCGGCATCGGAAGGGAGTTGTTTCCATGCGGCAACCGCCTGTTCGAACTGCTCTCCTTGGGGGGCAAAGGGGCGTCCTTTTAAGTATTCAAATGTTTTTTCGTCCGGGGCGACCAATCCTGCTCGTGCTCCCGCTTCGATACTCATATTACATAGGGTCATGCGCCCTTCCATCGACATGCTGCGGATGGCTTCCCCTGCGTATTCGATCACGTATCCAGTCCCCCCACGAGTGCCAATTTTTCCGATGATGGCCAGAATGATATCTTTTGGAGTGACGCTATCAGGAAGGTTGCCATCTACCTGCACTAACATGGTTTTTGATTTCTTTTGTTGGAGCGTTTGCGTGGCAAGAACATGTTCCACTTCCGAGGTCCCAATACCAAACGCCAAAGCCCCAAAAGCCCCATGCGTGGCCGTGTGAGAATCGCCACAGACGATAGTGGCTCCAGGCAAAGTCAAACCTTGTTCTGGGGCAACAACATGGACAATTCCTTGTCGCTCGTCGCCCAAATCGAATAGAGTGATACCGAATTCCTTACAATTTTGCCGTAAGGCTTCAACTTGTTTTCGAGAAATAGGGTCGGCAATCGGCTTGTCCTGATCCTTAGTAGGGACGTTGTGGTCCGGGACCGCATAGGTCGCGTTCGGGCATCGAACCGGACGTCCCGCCAGTCGTAATCCTTCAAAAGCTTGGGGGGATGTGACTTCATGCACCAAATGTCGGTCAATATAAAGAATCGTATTGCCATCTTGCTCATGTACCTCATGAGCGTCCCAGATTTTCTCAAACATTGTTTTGCCCATAATTTCACCTCTTGTGGGAATGGGATGTTAATCATGAATTGCTAGTGAAAAATTAGGGGAACCATAGCACAAGAGGTGGGCTTCGCCAATGGCATGAATCCATTCCAATCGCGACATATCCATCAGTGCCCCTTGCCTGAAGGATTGCAAAGTTGTTTTCTGAGCAACATTCTTCAAAGCGAGGATTGTTTGTTCGCAAAGTACGAAAATCTTGATTGAAAAATATAAATATTTTCAGAATAACAAAAATAGTCCCTTATAGTTTGTTATCTTGACTGATGAATCTTTGTGAGACTGAACTTGTTGAATAATAAATAGGCTTTTTTAGCTTAGTATTTCTCCAAAAACGCAAAAAAAGAGTATCTCATTTGAATTAGTATATGTTGAGTACTTTCTACCGGTGTGTAGCAAGCGTTCGGACTTTTTCTAGGTCAACAGTTAGTAAAAGCTTTTAAGAACGTGGGGTCGCCCTCAAGTCCCTACAGATTTTCGTTCTCCTAGAATTAGCCTACTCCTCTAGGTTGACTGGACTCTCCACTTCGACGTTGACCAATATTTCCTTCAATATAGGAGCAAGAGGGCAAAACGAATTAGGAGAGCCGAATGATGGCAACGCTCATCCATTTTATGACTAAGTGGATGAAGTCAGAATATTTGAAGGAGAGCTGCTTAGTATTGACATCGAATATTTGAACGAACTGCCGAATGATTGCAAACCAGGAGATCTGTATTGGAATCACGGCTTGTGGAGGCAAGATTGGCAATAAGCTGAAATTGCACTTTCGTTCATTTGCTCAAATAGAATTTAACTTTAAATTGAGGATAAATATGAAACCGTTTTCTTATATTACTAAGTTATGGACTGCTCTTTGTTTTGGGTTTCTTTGCTTCAGTTTGGCAACCCCTTTGGGTTTTGCACAAACTCCTTCAATTCCAGGAAACAATATGGATATCGCGACTACGGATATAACCGTATTTATTCAAGGAGCACCGGCTCATGCGGATGAAATGAATGAAAATTTTGAAACCATTCGGGAGAGGTACAATGATTTGTCAGCGAAGTTCAATCAGTTACTCGAATATGTTCGAAATCTAGATAGCGATCCTGGCGACCCTGGTAATCCTCCCACACCTCCTTCTTCAGCTGTTCTCGTAGCGCATCAGAAATTCGACAGCAGCCTAACAGATTCAGTCACCGGCGAAACTGCCATCGCCATGACAGCCACTAATGATGTTGCTACTCAAATTGATTATTCTGCTGGAGTAACTGGGCAAGCGTTAGAGATGAGAAATATCCGTTTGGAGTTGCCAAGTGCGGATCCTTGGAATTTGTCTTTTCCAAACTATTCAATATCGTTGTGGGTGAAAGCCATCAATAACCCAGGGGTTATGTCTATTCTAAAATTAAATGCTGTAACAGGCTATTTTGAACTAGTCACAGGCGACTCCTTGGAGGTGTTTTGGCAGGTTCAAACAGTTACTAATGGCGTTTCATCAAATATGCATGTTCCTCAAGCATTAACCGATGAACAATGGCACCATATTGTACTGGTGCAGGATGGCGGAACTAGAAAGATGTATTTCGATTCCGTTTTGCAACACACAGATGATATTTTGACACCACAAATAGCCGACTCTATTCACAGAGTCGGTGGGGTTTATCCTCCGTTAAGCGATTATTTTTTGGATGAAATGCGCTTGTACGATGGTGCTCTCACCCAAGCTCAAATCAACGACTTATATACTAATCCGTGATTTTTGAGACAATAATGAAATGTGTCTAACGCTATAAACTATTGTGAGGATTGGGAACCCGATCCTCATCCTACGGTTTTAAGGTCTTGTCTCCAGGTGAACAGATCTTATTCCGATCCCTACCCGTGAGGTAGTAGAACGTTGATCATTAACTACCAAGACTTCGTAGTGATAGTTGCGTTTTTTCACTAAGCTTTTTTGAATTCCCATGATTCCTTTGACGTCTTCTCGTCTTAAAAAGCAAAATGCCCTCCAGTAGAACTTCCTCCACGCGCCTTTTTGTAAAATTTGTAAAATCGGATGATCGGCACGGATATAATTGATCATCGAGACTCCGTATTCTTGCATCATTTCAGCTACATCTGATTACGAAAATGCATAAAGAAAATTGCCACTTTTGGATTGAGAATGTCGAAGAGTGCCCCCTGCTTGAAAGCTTGCCAAAAGGTCTGCCGAGAAACATTGCTTTCTAAAATTTCAAAGCGAGGGTTGTTTGTTCGCAGTGTTTGAAAACCTAGATTAATTAAATAGGCGGGACGCTACACGCTTTTTCGTCTCTAAACAATGGTTTTGGAAATGATTTAAAGTAATTCCGGGCCAAGGGAGATGCTTATAACCAAAGCTGTCGATAAAAATAATAACCAATGTGATAGTGATTCTACCGTTATCTCCATAAGAATTGTGAATAGTAGAATGTAAGTGTTTTCAAAACCTTACAAAAAAAAATAATACCTTATGGTTTGTTATCTTGACTGCTAGATATATTCGAGACTAAACTTGTTGACTAAAAACAAATGCTGCTATTTTAGTATTTATCCAAAAAAGCAAAAAAGAATATCTCATTTGAACTAGTATATGTTGGGTGCTTTCTACAGATATGTCGGGAGCATTCGGCCTCTTTCTAAGGTTCAACGGTCAATAAAAGGTTTTTTTAAGAACATGGGCTTGCCCTCAAGTCTCTACAGATTTTTATTCTCCTAGAATTAGCCTGTTCCTCTAGGTTGATTCTTTTTTCTAACCTTCTAATGGAAAGGAAAAACTTACTCACAAACCTTCTCAACTTGGAACTCATTTTCTATGTGATGGATTCCTTTACTCAACTCGATCCTAGAAAGGGAAAATGACTTATAAAATTCTTCGATATGGGCGGTTATGGAATCGCTATTTTTCGGGATGGATCATTCTCTCGGGACTCTTACTAGTTGGACTTTATCCTGACTCGACTCTTGCGCAGCAGCGATCACCTGTGAATCAACTTCATGAGGTGGGGTATTGGTCGTTTGAAGACAACTTGGAAGATGCTTCGGCCTCCGAATTAGATGGAACTTTAATGATAAATGGAGGTGGACCGACAACACCTGCTTTTGTTCCTGGAAAAGTGACAGGAACCAAGGCACTCCTCCTAGACGGCGACGTGTTTGTTGATGTGCAAGACATTCAGCCTTCGTCTCCTTTGAATTTTCAATACAACCAACCGTTTTCTGTTTCGGTATGGGTGAGACGTTTACAGGAAAATGTAAAAATAGTTTTGATGGGAAAAATGGATACCCCCAGTGGACCGGGATGGGCCTTGTTTTTTGAAGACGAAAACAATGACCTATATTTCAACTTTCGTCATGAATCCGGGGGGCAGCGAGTCAAAGTCAAAACTGAGAATGTCACCATTCCTGCGGATACTTATTTGACTGATGATTTTTACCACATTGTCATGACCTACGATGGTAGTGGAGAACATACCGGCGCACACCTGTATGTAAATCGGACAGAAGATACGCACTTGGACCATACTGGACTCTCCACTTCGACGTTGACCAATGTATCCTTCAATATAGGAGCGAGGGATCACAACGAATCCGGGGGGACTAATGATGGCAACGATCATCCCTTTTATGGCCATGTGGATGAAGTTCGAATATTTGAAGGAGAGTTGCTTAGTATTGACATCGAATGTTTGAACGAACTGCCGATTGATTGCAAACCAGGAGATCTGTATTGGAATCACGGTTTGTGGGGACAAGATTGGCAATAAGCTGAAATTGCAATTTTGTTCATTTGTTCAAATGGAACTTAACTTTAAATAGAGGATGAATATGAAATCGTTTACTTATATTACTAAGTTATGGACTGCCCTTTGTTTTGGGTTTCTTTGCTTCAGTTTGGCGACCCCTTTGGGTTTTGCTCAAACTCCGACTCTTCCCGAAGATAGTGTGCAAATTGCAACAAGTGTCAGCTCTTTTGTGCAAGGTGCTCCAGCTCTTGCGGACGAAATGAATAATAATTTTGAGATCCTTCGGCAAAAGTACAACGACTTGTCGGAAAAGTTTAATCAGTTAATCGACTATGTTGATCATATCGATGACGGAAATATCACCACGACTACCACCACTACCATGTTTGTCACTACAACAACCCTTCCTCCAACAAACACACTACCCGATCTCGTAGCGCACCAAAAATTCGAAAACAGTCTAACAGACTCGATAACTGGCAATACTGCCATTGCGAAATCAAGTGCTTTTGATGTAGCCACACAGATTGATTATTCCGCTGGAAAATCTGGGCAAGCGTTGGAGTTGAGGAATGTTTTCTTGGAAATGCCAAGCGCGGATCCTTGGGATTTGAATTTTCCAAACTATTCAATATCGTTTTGGGTGAAGGCTATCAATAACGGAGGGCCTTCGTATATTCTAAAGCTAAATGCTGTCACAGGCAATTTTGAGTTAGTCACAGACGATAACTCGAAGATAGCTTGGAAGGTACAAACAACAACAAACGGTGTTTCATCAGATATGGAGGTACCGCAATCATTAAACAATGAACAATGGCACCATGTTGTACTGGTGCAGGACGGAGGATCTAGAAAACTGTATTTCGATTCTATATTGCAGCACACCGACAATATTTTAACACCACAAATTGCTAACGCTATTAACAGAGTGGGTGGAGTTAACCAACCTTCGTTTCATGATTATTTTCTGGATGAAATGCGATTATATGATGGTGCTCTCACCCAAGCTCAAATCAACGACTTATTTAATAATCCGTAATGTTTGAGACAATATTCAGCTGTGTATAACGCAGTAATCTATCTTGTGGATCGGCTTTTTACCCGATCCATATTTTATGATTTTAAATTCGTTTCTCCTTTGGAATAGATTTTATTCTGATTCTAGGACATTCATCATTCCATTGTTTTTAACTCCTAGTTGGCATTGAAATATTGAGGTACCAGTTCATTCAACCGAGGCACAAATGTTTTCCCGACGCGTAAGGTGGTAGACCGTTGATCATTGCCTACCAAGACCTCGTACTGATAGTTGCGTTTTCTCACTAAGCTTTTTTGAATTCCCATGATTTTATTGGGATTGATGAGGTGAGATTTGTGAATTTTCAAGAGAGCGTGATTGTCGAAATAAAAGTCCAAGCTGGATAAAGAGACGTGCAACATTTTTGGGTTTCGTTTGTCCTCGAAGTAAACTTGGCAATACGAACCGTCGGCACAAATGTGAGTGATTTTGGAAAGGTTGGGTTGAATTTCGGGCAACACTTGAATCAGTTTGTCGTTTAACATGGTTTGCACGTTGTTTTCGACTCGTTGCAACTGTTGAAGCATATTGATCAAATACTGCTGTTCCAAGGAATCAAATGGTCGCTTGGAAGGACTTCGGTACAGGCAGATACAGATTTCTTTAATGTCCTCTGGTCTCAAAAAAGCAAAATGCCCTCCAGTAAAACTTCCTCCACTCGCCTTTTTATAAAATTCGTAAATCGGATGACCGGCGCGGATATAATTGATCACCGAAACTCCGTATTCTTGAGGCATATCGGCCACCTCTGATTCAGGAAAATGGTTTAAGAACGCGAAGTTTTCCGGTGCAGCCACTTCCAATTCCCCTTCTCGAAACAGAACGACTTCCGACAACAAACGGGTTTGCTGCATTTTTTCGATTGCCATTTGGAACATCTGGCGGCGGTCTTGAAACTCGGCGATTTGATTGGCGACCTCGCGAAGAGAGATCAATTGTTCTTGAGCGGTCAACACTTGCAGGTGAGCATGCATTCGAGCCAATAACTCTTTTTGGTCGAACGGTTTGGTTAAAAAATCATTTGCTCCCAGCTCGAAGCCGGTTTCCATATCGCCACGACGATGGGATGCGGTGAGAAAGATCAGTGGCAGATCGTTAATCTCATAAAGTTCCCTCAGCTTTCGACAAGCATCAAATCCGTTCATGTGAGGCATCATGATGTCCAGGAGAACCAAATCCGGCTTACCGTTCTGTTCGATCCAGTTCAGTGCTTCTGGAGCGCTAGGAAAGCAAATGGGAGTGTAGTTTTGTGCAACCAGGTAGTTGGCAATAACTTGAAGGTTGGTGGGGTCGTCATCGACTGCCAAGATACAAAAATCGCCCTCATCAATGAGATTTTCTGGAAGTGAAACTTCTGGTTGTAGGTTGGCCGCATCGGGAGTTGTTTCAACTTCAATGGGCGCAGAGGTCGTTTCAGGTTCAGCGATAGGAAGTGTAAAAGTGAACAGGCTACCAATTTCGGGTATGCTTCGGACCTCTAAAGTGCCTCCATGCATTTCTACGAGTTGTTTGGCAATGCTCAGTCCGAGTCCAAGTCCTTCATGAGATCGCGCTAGCGATGCCTCCACCTGTTCAAATGATTCGAAGATTAACGATAGCTTTTCTTCTGGAATGCCAATGCCTGTGTCCACCACGGTGATTTCGATGAATTCCTCTTTTTGGAGGGCACATACTGCGACCGCACCATTTTCAGTGAACTTGATGGCATTACCGATCAGATTGTGGAAAATCTGCTGAAGGCGGTCTTCGTCGGCATAGGCAGGGGGGAGTTGAAGCGGAACCAAATTATCAACCTGAATGATTTTATTTTCCGTCAGAGGGTTCGATAAACGTATCACAATTTCCACGACTTGATGGACATCCACTGCCTGGCGCTTGAGTATCAAGGTATGATGTTTCATCTTGGCAAAGTCCATGATGTCCTCCACCAAACGGGAAAGCCTTCGTCCACTGTCGACGATCATCATTAGGTTTTCTCGGACCGTTTCTGTAGGAGGTGGGGTTGGGGACTCGACTAAAGATTGCGCAATTCCCAAGATTCCATGCAATGGTGTGTGCAATTCATGAGAGGTTTTGGCCATGAATTCGTCTTTCAGACGGTCTAGTTCTTCCAACTTCTTATTTTTTTCTTCCACCTCCTTCGTCTTTTCTTGTAGCTCTCGTCGTGCGGATAGCAACTTTTGCAGCATCGAATTGAATGATTCTTCAAATATCTTCAACTCATTACGTCCTTGAGTAGGAAGTGCTACGCGAGTTTGTTCCAAGTTATCCAATCGTATTTCTTGAGTGAGATCGATCAAGCTTTCTAAAGGCTTCCCAAGGAAACGGCGGGCCACAATCAGGAATATCGTCCACAGCGCTACCGTTTTGACCATTGCGTTGATGATGATCAACAAGAAGCCATATTTCACACGGTCAATCACAACCTCATGACTAAAGTAAAACGTACCCTCTCCTATTTTGGAACGTTCTTTGGTCGTCACCGTTTCTGTGCCTTCATACAACATGATTTCTTCTTCGTAAATCAGATCAAATTCGTGCGACAAAATAGGTTCAAAATCGTTGTTTCCAGGAGATGTTACGATGACTCCAGAAGAATGAACAATTTTGCCCATATCGTCTTCAAGCTTCACACCGATGATCATCGGCAGACTCATTAACCCTCCGGCAATTTGAGAAAGTTGTGATTGATTGAAGTGCCATAAAGTCGCACTCAACCCAGGTTCCCACGCTCGTTGAATTATTTTAAGTTCGTCTAAGATTTTCGACTTGGTGTGGTTGTATTCCGTGATCATTTGCAATGCGGTCACGAGGATGGTCACCAAAAAATAAAAAGAAAACACGACGCTAAAAAGTCGTGTGGTGATGGATGTTTGAATAGAAAATCGATGTGCTTTCATGGCGCCTCTCCTTAAAGCAATCTACATTCTTGACGTGCATCTTTTTAAATTTGCTACTGAAGTGATTCTCTTAATTGAAGATAACCAGACAAAGCCGATTCAACTTATTTTCGGGTTCAGCTTGAATACGGAACACTTTCAATTAGAAATTCGGGTCGTTTAATACTCGCCTTTAGCGTTTTCTACGTAAAAAGTATCCGATTCCAAAAATCACCAAGATGAAAAAAATTGAACTTCCTACAATGATAATAACGAGGGGTTGATGGGTTGTTATCCACAAACGGATTCGTTTCGGTTGGATGTCCGTTTTTGATTCCAACCAAACGTCGGGATTGTCTGTATGGGCGAGTTCATCTTGATAAAGGCCGAGCGGATAAACAGTACGTAAATCTTGGTTGAACCGAATTGAGGCCTGAAGATGCCCTTCGGTGGATGCGCTGTATGTCAATTTTTGGGGCTGGTAGGAGAGCCATTGATCGTTGGGCAGGGTGGTGAGGATAGCTGTGATTTCCCGCGTTTTAACATTCCATACTCGAATTTTACCGTCATGAGCCGCCGAAATCAGACTTTTTCCATCCAAGCTAAAGGCAATCGAAGATACCGTAGCAGTATGTCCTTTCAACGTACCCAAGGGTGAACCTGAAGCTAGGTCGGATAAGACAATGGTGCTGTCTTGACCACCCGAAGCTAATAATTTGCCGTTTGGGTTGAACGCGATTGAATGGATCGCCAAATCATGAACTTGTATGGTTTTTAAGACGGTTCCTTCAACAACATCCCAAATTTTTATCGTCCGATTTGCATCAGCCGAGGCTAATTGGGTTCCATCGAGGCTGAATGCAGTTGCAAGAACTGGCGAGTTGTGGGAGCGCAATATCATATGCTCAGTTTCGGTTTCCATGTTCCACAGTTTCACGGTTTTGTCTCCACTGGCAGTCGCAAGGAGTTTGCCCGTGGGGTCGAAGTCTACCGAGTAAACAGGCCCATCATGCTTGCCCAGGTCAAGATGCTCTTTTCCAGTTTCGACATTCCACAAGAGCACCTTGTGATCCAAACCACCGGATGCGATGAGTTTTTGGTCAGGAGTGATTGCCACGGAAGCAATACCTGCTCGATGTTTGGTACCCACGGATAATGCCGTTTCTTTCGAAAGGTTCCAAATGCCAATGTGATTGTCATAACCTGCCGAGACCAAAATGTTCCCATCGTCGCTGAGGACCACTGTCCTTATCGTGGAGCTGTGGCCTTTCAGACTTCCGGTCAATCCTCCTGTTCGAACATTCCACAATCGAATTAAGCCGTTTTGTTCTCCAGTGACTAGGGTCTGATCATCTCCCTTCAAGGCTAGTGCGTAGATAGATGAGTTGTATCCTTCTAATATTTTACTAGGTTGCTTAGATTCTCCATCCCAAATCTTGACGGTCCTGTCGTAAGAACCGAACGCGATGGATTTACCATCGGGGCTGAAATCGACAGCAAACACCGAAGCCCCGTTTTTATCAATGGAACGTATAGCCTTTCCTGTTTTCCCATCTCTCAACTGGACGGTATCCTCTACACTTCCAACGACGAAAGTAGTTCCTTTGGGGTGATAGGAGATCGAACGCATACCCTGTTTGAGGTCTTTATCTATTGGATCCCAAATTTCCATTTCAGAATTCCAAATGTTTAATGTCTCGTCTGCAACGCCGCTTACCACACGGCTCCCATCTGGACTGATTGAAACTGCGTAAACGGGGCCACCTGTTTTGGGAAGTTTACGGATCAAAGTTCCGCTTAAGGAGTCCCACATATTGACTGTATGGTCTGAACTGCCGGAAACGAGAATCTTGCCATCACCACTGTATGCCAAAGAGTTCACGGCCCCACGATGATCGACCAATGTTTTTAAAATTTTTCCGGTTTGGGTATTCCATAATTTTATCGTTTTGTCGGCACTACCGGTTGCCAGAGTCTGACCATCGGGGGAAAACACGACCGAATGGACCGTGTCACTATGTCCTTCCAGTGTTTTGAGGACACTACCGGTGCTAGGATTCCATATTCTAATCTTGGGGTCGACCCCTCCTGAAGCGAGCTTGGAGCTATCTTTGTTGTAGTCTAACGTATAAATGGCTTTCGAGCTGGAATAGAGCGTTCGAAGCACCTTACCAGAAGCGTCGTCCCAGATTTTAATCGTGTTGTCGTCGCCAGCAGAAGCTAAGGTTTTCCCATCTGGACTGAAAACGACAGATCGAACCGCTTCCGAATGCCCGAGATGCAAAAATATCTCGGCATTTGAATTGGCAAATGCCGTATAATTGATCGTTAGTAGATAAAAAAAATAAGGGGTCCAAAATCGCATAATTTCAAATGGGTTCGAGGATGATTGGATTGATGTATTGTGAAAGGAGATTCCGACCTTAGCATCGGAGGCTGAGCTGTATTTCAGCGTCTTCGACGCCGGAAAATAATAATTCCTAAGACGACAACCAACAAGAAAACTACAGAGGCTCCAATAATTATGAACACAACTGTATCGGTTGTTTCGATCCATAAGCGGACTCGCTTGGGTTGAATTTCAGGCTGTGGCTCTGTCCACGAATGAGAAATGTCTTTGGTTGCCAGGTCTTCTCGATAAAAGTGTAAGGGATAAAGCGTACGAAATTCGTTGTTGAACCGAATCGAAGCATGGACATCGCCAAATTGAGACGTGTTGTAAGTCAACTTTTGAGGGTGGACTGCAATCCATTGATTAAAGGGAAGTGTCGCAATGATCAAATTTACGGACCGTGTTTCCACATCCCATCTCCGAATAGAGCCATCTTTGCTCACCGAAATGACCTGTTTCCCATCCGAGCTAAAAACTAAGGAATACACCGTACCCGTATGTCCTGCGAGAGTGCCGACACGAGATCCAGATTCCAAATTAGTTAGAACAATCTTTGTATCTTCACTACCCGATGCAAGCATTTTTCCATCGAAACTGAAAGCTAAGGAATAAACGGCTAAATCGTGAAACTGAAAGGTGTTGATAACGTTACCTGTTTTCACGTCCCATAGCTTGACAACGTTTCCGGAATCTCCTGATGCCAACTGTTCTCCGTCGGGACTGAAGGTGACGGCCAAGATGGGCGCATCGTGGGAACGAAGCGTTTTAAGCTCGGTTTCCGTTTCCATATTCCACAATTTTAAAGTTTTGTCGCCGCTAGCCGAAACCAACATGGATCCATCGGGACTAAAGTCCAACGAATAGACAGGACCTTTGTGGCGTCCAAGCATTGAGTGCATATCTCCATTTTCAGTTTTTGAAAGAGTGACATGGTGATCCAACCCTCCTGAAGCAATCAGTTGCTTGTCCGGAGATATCGCGGTTGAAGATATCCCTGTTTTGTGTGTGGTTAAGGTAAAAACGGCTGCTTGCTCCACCAATTTCCAAATGCCGAGATTGTTGTCGACCCCGCCAGAAACAAAAAAAGTGTCGTCATTGCTGAGGGAGACGGTCCGAACCGATGAAAGGTGTTGTTGAAAGCTCGTGATCAAACTTCCAGTCTGCAGATCCCACAATCGAACCAACGCATCTTGTGCTCCGGTGATGAGCGCACGGTCATCCGTATACAAAGCCAATGAATAAAAAGAGGACGCATGCCCATGAAACGTGCTGTTTGGACTGAGGGACACTCCGTCCCAAATATTCACGGATTTGTTATAAGCACCAAACGCAATCACACTGCCATCGGGACTGAAATCGACAGAAAAAACCGAGGCATTGTTTTCTTGTAAAGATTTGATAATCCTGCCAGTTTTGCTGTCTCGGACCCGAATAGTATTGTCCAAGCTTCCAGTCACAAACTGAGTTCCGGTTGAATTGTAAGAAATAGAAACGAGAGGGGCATGAATATCATTGTCAATGAGCGTTTCGTTTTTTGAAGCCACGTCCCACATATGCAATAGATTATCTTCCCCGCCATACGTGATCTTGCTGCCATCAGGACTCAATCCCACCGCTCGGATGGCATTTCGCTGTTTGGGGAGTTTTTGTATTACGTCTCCCGTTTCTACATTCCACAGGATGACATTAAAGTCGCCACCTCCCGAAGCCAGGTGTTTGCTGTCACCACTGTAGTAAACGGAATAGACGGGGCCACTATGCCCTTCCAAGGTCCGAAGAACTTTACCAGTCTCAACATTCCAAATTTTAATTGTAGAGTCACCGCTTCCGGTTGCTAGAGTTTTTCCATCCGGAGCAAACTGTACCGAATAAATTGGCGCATCGTGGCCTTCAAGCGTCTTGAGATGTTCACCCGTTTGAGGGTTCCAAAATCTCACTTTCTTATCCTGTCCTGTGGAAGCTAAAATGTTTCCATTCGGGGTATAATCCACAGAATATACGGCCAGCGAACCACCGTTTAGGGAGCGTAGGATCGTGCCAGTCTTGCCATCCCAAATTTTGATCGTGTTGTCAGAACTACCCGAAGCAATCGTTTCTCCATCGGGGCTAAACGCAACCGACAGCACCGGCTCCGAATGCCCCACCTGCACAAAGATTTCTGCATTTTGGTTCGCGGTGACGGAGAAATTATGAATGAAAATAAAAATAAACAAAGTTAAGCAAAATCTCATTATTCCTCTTTGAGGTTTTAAATCACGCGTTCGTTTCCGCCATCAATTGGAACTTGCGCACCGGTGGTTTTTCCAAATGCTGGGCCAACCATTGATGCAACCAATTCTGCAACATCATTGGCTTCAATTTCGGTTTTAAGGAGGTTTCTTCGTTTGTATTGATCTACAGTCATTCCATAATGCTGTGCTCTGGCGGTTAAGACATCATCAGACCACAAACCGGTATCGAACACGGCATCTGGATGGATGGTGTTGACCCGGATGTTGTGTTCCGCCAATTCAAGCGCTGCAATTCGTGCCAATTGCGTGACGCCTGCTTTAGCAACCGAATAAGCAGCTTGTCCTGGACCCGGAGCCGGGGCATTTTTTGAAGCAATAAAAATCACAGTAGGATCAATTCCATTTTTCAAATAAGGGATGCAGTATTGGAGCAATTGTTGTGGATGGTTCAGATTGAGAGCCATGCTGCGCTGCCATGCCTCGGTTTCGATTTCTTCAATGCGCATGCTTTGGGGAAAGACCCCAGCGTTAGCGACCACGATATCCAATCCTCCATAAAGGCGAATGACTTCTTGTACACAGTGACGCAGCACTTGTGGTTCGGTCACATCTCCCACAATTCCATGAAAATCGGGACGATTCATTTTTTCAGTTACTTGTAGTTTTATATCCAAGCCGACGACCACAGCTCCCTGTTGATGAAGCTTTTGAGCACAAGCCCAACCGATTCCAGATGCGGCTCCGGTAATCAGGGCAATTTTCCCCGTGAGTGGGGGGGCAGCTCCTCCTTTTTTCAGTTTCACTTGCTCTAATTCCCAGTACTCCACTTCAAACCAGGAAGGTTCTTCGAGCGGACGCCATCCGCCTAAGGCCTCTCCATATTGAACGGCATCAACCACATGCTCTACAATATCCACAGCAATTTGGGTGTTTTTGTAGTTTTTATCGAAGCAAACGACTCCGTAACCGGGCCAAATCCCCCATCGTGGAACCGGATCTAACATCGTGAGATTGTTTTCATCGTGACGCTCGAAGTATTTCTTGTAAGCGGTCATATAATTTTGAATTTCTGATTCCGGATCCCCTTGGAAAATCACAGGTTGGTGCTTGATACGGATCACATGCTCAGGGGTGATGGGGCCGCGGGTTGTGATCGACTGCACATCAGGCATTGTCGAAAACCCAACGGATTTCGGATCTTGCAGTATTTGCGCGATGACGGCTTGCCCTCGGGCTTCGGAAACCACTTTTCGTATATGAGAGAGAGCAGCGAGATCCTCTTGTGGGGCTGCCGTTCTCAGAGCCAGATTTGCTTTTTGGGATTCAAGGTACTCTTCGGCCTGAGTAACGAGGTCAATCATCGTTTCATAACTGGTTTTTGGATCGTCAGAAAAGGTGAAAACCCCATGATTCAACAGGATCATCCCCCGGTATTGATTCCAGTTCACAGATTGGGTCAAGTCACGGATTTGTTTTGCTAAGACAAACCCTGGCATCACATAAGGAATGAGCAATACTTGGTCTCCATAAATTTCTTTCATGATTTGGAGGCCATTGGGTGTGTTAGTCAATGTGACCACCGCGTCGGCATGGGTATGATCTACATATTTGTAGGGAATGATGGCATGTAAAATCGCTTCGACCGAAGGATTGGGCGCATATGGATCGAGCATTGCTGCACGTTGCTCTCGAACCATTTCGACATCCGTGAGTTCATCGAATTGGGCCAGTCGCTTCAAGACGTCGAGTTTTACTGGAGCAAATCCAGGAGCCTCAATGGTGGCGAGATCCCACCCACTCCCTTTGACAAATAAAATCTCTTGAGAGTCTCCAAAAAAGTCGGGAACTGTCGATTTGACAGAAGTGTTTCCTCCACCATGAAGTACGAGATGAGGGTTCTGTCCTAGCAACCGGGATGTATAAACACGTAAGTCCAAATCAGACTTACAGGATTGGGCTTCTTCATCATTCCATAAGCTTTGCATTGTTGATCACCTGTTCGAGTTAGTTACGGGGTTATGTGAATAGTTTTTTCAGATTCTCTTCGTAGGGAGCTTCCACGATTCCTTTTTCTGTGATGAGACCTTTCACCAAATGGTGCGGGGTGACATCAAAAGCTGGAGCACGAACTGCGATATCAGGAGGTGCTGTTCGACGTTGACCGAAGCTGGTCACTTCGTCCGCTCCTCGTTCTTCGATAGGGATGTCAGTTCCCGTGGGGATGGAAAGATCAATCGTTGAGGATGGGCAGGCAACATAAAACGGAATATTGAAGTGTTTCGCTAGTATTGCAACCCCTAAAGTTCCAATTTTATTGGCGACATCGCCGTTGGCGACAACACGATCCGTTCCAACCACCACCACGTCAATCAGTCCCTGACTCATCATTTGAGCGGCCATATTGTCGCAAATGAGTGTGACATCGATCCCGGCTTGTTGCAGCTCCCAGGCGGTCAGGCGCGACCCTTGGAGAAGGGGGCGTGTTTCATCAGCATAGACTCGAAATTTCACACCTGCTTCATGTGCTAAATACATCGTGGCAAGCGCCGTTCCGATCCCACCAGTTGCCAAGGCTCCAGCATTGCAGTGGGTGAGGACTCCCATATCATTTTGAATCAGCGTTTTGCCAAACTCACCAATCTTCTGACACAGGTATCGATCCTCCTCGTGAATCAACTCCGCTTCTTTCACCAAGGCACTGTATAGTTCCTGAGTGGTGGCCCATTCTTGAGATTTTGCTTTGTCTAACATCCGGTTCAACGCCCAGCTCAAATTCACGGCAGTGGGGCGCGATCCATTCAGGTAGTCTGCGTTTTTAGTTAACAAGCTGAGCACCGTTTCAACCGGTTCTTTTTGTTGGTTTTGAATTGATATCACCAAACCATAAGCTCCAGCGACCCCGATGGCAGGTGCGCCGCGTACTTTAAGTTTTTTGATGGAATCCCATACCTGTTCCACCGACTCTTGTTTTTCAAAAACGGTAGTGAGCGGAAGCTGAGTTTGGTCTAGCAAAATCAATTCTTCGTTTTCCCAACGAATGGCAACGGGCTGTTGACTCATATTATCTCCTGATGGTTTTCATAAAATGAATGGAAACAGGCTTCTGACACAACGAAGTCATTTGGGTTGATATCGGAGGCGATTGTAAAACAGGTGTGAGGCGGCTCTCAAGTTTAGAAGTCAGTAGGCAAGGACCATAAAAACTGAGCGGCTTGGTCTGCACCATTTTTTGTTTTTGTGGAAACGTTGGGAAGGTTCAAAAGGGCGTCCAAATGCTGCATCCATTGTCCGTTTTGATATTGCTCTTGAGTGAATAATATACCCTGCATCTGTTTTTGAATGAATCTATCTAGTACCGGCGATTCCCTGAAATTTGGTGGGGGCACATAACCGAATGGCAGTCTCGCATGGTAGACTTCTGCAAGCGTGCTGTAACCCACTTTTCCAATGGCCGCATCGGACGCATGGAGGATGTCAGGAAAAGAAAATTGGAACCGATGGGGGAATAGAATGACATTGTTGTTTTGCTGTTTTTGTGGTGCACCACCCGCAATGAGAAACTGAAGGTCGTCACGATGAAACAGTTGATCAAGAAACGGATAATTCCAAGAAGTTCCACCCATGGAAAGCAGTACGGTCGATTTTTCTTCAGGGATTCCCAATTTTTCTCGTACCACATGACTAGAAACTTGTGGACGGCGGGCGACTGGCTCCGTTTGTAAAGTGGCATCAGGGGCAGGGCGGCAAAAGGGGCGGGCTTGAATATGGTAAGTCGCCTGTGAATAAATCTGAGCTAAATATTCGATGTGTTGTTTAAGACGAGTGTCTCGATGAAGATAACCCGCGTAGATCCAATCCCATGTGAAATTTTCGATAAGGATTGATGGGATTCCCACTTGATCGGCAACCGCCAATCCTAATGGAGCGATATCGCAGACGATATAATGACAACCAAGAGACGAAACGACTTGAGCCAAAGGTTCCACCTGCGACGCTGAAAAAGGATAAAACTCATTTAGCAATCTCATGGACGCAGAAAAATCTTGTTCCATCGAGTTCTTTTGAACGAGACCGACATCCGTTAAAACTGGATGATGGGTGACAGCCTCCCCTAAAGCGTCTTTGAAAAACCAATCGGGGGTTTGAGTGAACACATGAAAGCGAATGCTAGCGTCAATTTGTTGCAATCTTTCCATGATTGCTGTGCATCTTGCGGTGTGCCCAAAGCCGTGTGATGTGATAAAAAATGCAAAGGTTTTCATAAACGGAGATGAGACTTCGAGGATTGGTTGCGTTAGATATTTGGGAGGAAGCTGGGAAGCTGCATGAGTGAATTTCTCATGCAGCTTAGAAATTTATGGGAAAGTAGGCAAGGCTTGACTCAATTTGTTTTACTTTTATTTAGGACCATGACTGCGTCTGCTTCTGTGGCATAAAAATTCAACATACTATTCAATCCGACTGATTCAAGGACATCCATGATTGTATCGTTGGGATTACAGATCCCAAAGAAACCTCTCCGCTTACCGAGTTCTTTGTGTGCGTGTACGAGCAGGCCCATACCAAATGAATCGATGTAATCGACTTGTTCACAATTAAACAAAATTTTTAAAACTCCATCGTCTTGTAAAAAAGGTTGGATATAGTGTTCCACTTTTTCGGAATCATCAGTAAAAAAATCTCCTATGATATCAAAAACATAAATATCATCAACGAGGCGATGCGAAATTTTCATATCATTCACTCTCTTTGTGAAAAGTTAACAAACATTCCATGTCGGCCTTAACACGAAAAGGACAGGTTTTGGACCGAGCCACTCGTATCGACCTGAGTTGCTGGGCACGGTCCAATGACTTTAGGGGTGCCACCGGGTTCGGTAAACGGAGAAACGGTTCGGATCTCAGTGGTGTTACCTTCCAAACCTAGCTCATCCACTGCTGTGACATAATACTGTTGAGCTTGGTTGGTTGCCACAAATTTATCCAAATACTCGGTTGCTTCGACGGAAGCAATATTTACGAAATTTTCTAGCTGTGTGTCATACCGATAAACGTTGTAAGATAACGCTTTGTCAACTGCATCCCAATTCATTTGAACATCTCGGTCCAGAATTCCGGTTCGAAAAATTGAAAAGTTTTGAGGGGCGTCCAAAGGTACATGTAAATTGATCAGCTCCGTTTCTTGAGATTGAATGTCTTGATCATCGGTGCTTTCAGTTGCATCGGTCTGAGCAGTATTTGTGGAATCGGTATCAGATTCCACATCGGTGGATTCTGCGGTCACATCAGGACTGGTGTTGGAAGAATTGCTGTTATTAGAATCATCCCCAGAGCATCCAATCAGGGCCATTCCAATTAAAAAGATAAGGGTCAGTTTGATCGTTTTCATAGTGCCTCTATACGATTAGAGTTGAGTAGTCGATCGTAAAAACATTTTGTCAAGATTCATTGATCAAAAAAGCTTATCAGCCATACTTTAATTGTTCAAGAGGCAACCCCCTTGCATCATTGATCAAACTCGCTAAAACAGAGGCGTTTATTTTAGTATTCAATACCAGTTTGATTTAAGGAAGATATGAAAACCTCTGACAACGCTTCATCAGAAACCACCCCTCAATATACGATCGACGAAAATGTCGCTGCGGGCGAAGTCACCCAACTCGCCAATAAACAATTTGGGACCGTGTTTGGCGTCTACCTGCCTACGGTGCTCAACATCCTTGGTGTGATCATGTACCTACGCTTGGGCTGGGTTGTGGGCAACGCCGGTTTGGGAGGAACCATACTGATCATACTAACCGCCTATCTCATCACAGGGACCACAGCACTTTGTATATCTTCCATAGTGACCAATATTCGCTTAGGGGCGGGTGGGGTGTTTTCCATTGTCAGCCAAAGTTTGGGTTTGGAGGTTGGAGGGAGTGTCGGTATTCAGTTTTATTTGGCACAAACCTTTGCTTCCGCCATGTATATTTATGGTTTCATGGAAGCTTGGAAATACTTATTTCCGTCGCATCATGCCGCTTTAGTGATCTTGGGAGTGTATGCGGTGATGGTTATTGTCTCTTATGTGAGCACGGGCCTGGCAGTTCGTTTACAAACGATAGTGATGTTTGGGGGGGTTTTAGCTTTGGGGTGCATGTTTGGCGGATTGCTGGAACTCCCTCAATTGGAAACACCTCAATTTATCGGAGATTTTGAATATGGTTCTTTCTGGATCATGTTTGCGATCTTTTTTCCAGCAGCCACGGATGTGATGGTTGGTTCCACTTTATCAGGAAACCTAAAGAAACCGCGGTGGAGTATTCCAGTAGGAACTTTAGCGGCCTGGGGTACGACTTTATTAATCTATATTTCTCTAGCAGTTTGGTATGCCGTTGTCGCTTCGCCAGAAGCCCTGAAAGGTAACTTAACCGTCGCGGCAGACAAATCGATATGGAATACCGGAGTAACCATTGGTGTGTTGGCCTCTTGTTTTAATGCGGGGTTGAGTTCACTGACAGTTGGACCGCGTGTATTGCAATCGTTGGGACAACACCGAATTGTTCCCTTTGGAAACTTCTTTGGTCGGTTGCAAGGTAATGAGCCTCGAAGTGCCTTATTGTTTACTGCTGCATTGGTATTAATCGCACTTTCGGCAGGCGATTTGAATGTGTTGGCTTTGTTTGTCACGATTTGTTTTTTGCTGACTTACTTCACCGTCAATACCATTTTGCTGATTGAACAAAATTTGAAAATGGTGAGTTTCCGGCCGAGCCTTCCATTACCTTGGTGGATTCCTTTGTTTGGAAGCTTTGCGTGTATGTCAGCCATTCTCATTATCAGTCCGTTTTGGGGGTTGGTCACGATTTTGGTGAGTATTGGAATCTACGTGTATCTCAACACGAAAGGTTTGGACACACCTTGGGAGACGATTCACGGAGGGGTGTTTGTTGGCATAGTGAACTGGGCCGCCAAGAAGGTGGTTCGCAGCACTGGAAAGATTGGACCTCGAGCCTGGAAACCGGATCTCCTGTTGCCGATCGAACGTCGAACTCAGTTAGACGGCTATTTCCGTTTGCTCAAGTCGTTGCTTTCTCCTCAAGGTTCGGTGCAAGTGATGGCCTATTTAAGGGATCGGGATATCTTGCCTTTGATCGGATTGAATCAATCTATCAGTGATCTGCATCAAGCTGGGGTTTTTGCAACAGCTTCTATCATCGAATCTTCCGACTACAGCACAGGGTTGGAAACCACAGTAGACGTGTTGTCTGGAACTTTGTCTCGTCCGAATATTATCTTTGTTGACATTCGAGACCGCTCTCAAGATGAGTTGCAACAAACTCTTGAAATTGCCAAGAAATCCAAAGTGGGAGTCGTGTTTTATGCGGTGCATCCCGAAACAATTCTAGGAAAAGAACAGACGCTCAACCTATGGATACGAGATCAATCTCCACGCTGGCATTTTAGTTTCAACCTGAGCAACTTGGATTTGCCTTTGTTGCTTGCCTATCAATTGATGACCAATTGGAATGCGGATCTCAAAGTCTTAAGTCGTATTTCGGAAGCCCAACATTTGCCGGTCGCGCAAGCCTACCTTGAAGGCCTCATGGAAGTAACCCGAATGCCCAAACGATACGAACTCCAAGTGGAATACGGACCGTTCATGCCTTTTCTCGAACGTGCTCCACGTGCCGATCTCAATATTTTCGGGCTATCCGATAAGGTGGATAAAGAGAATCTTCTGTTTATTGTACAACAGGTCAAAAGTTCCTGTTTTTTCGTCCTAGATTCTGGGAACGAAAGTGCACTAGCCTGATGGGGCTAAGGGTTGTTGGGTACAGGGATTTTCAAGCCTGATACAACTGATCGAGATACGGCTCGGCCTCTGGGGGAATGGAAGTGAAATCGACTTGTGCAAGAGGGGGTTCCTCGGAGACCATTTCGATGACTTTGGCATAGACGTCTAAAGGAATCTCATTGTCTTTACGAGTGTAGGAGAGCATTTTAAGATTGGTGAGAGATTCCAAACTCTGATTCACTTCTAATTGTGCGGCAGTCTCGGACATTTTTATCAGCTTGCCTTCTACCACATCATCGGAGGCATGCTTGCCAGAAAGCAGTGAAAAACGAACGATCACATTTTGAGACAGTGTATGCCACTCAACATCAGCTTGTGGTGGCATAGAAATGTCATATTTCCCACCAATGCCGATCACCTCAGAAATGGTGATGGGTTCCTTGATACCTTTAGGACGAACTTCCAACTGGCGACCCACCTTTAAGTGAGGAGAACAAGCTGCGGCGGTATTGGGAGAAATCAAAATCTGGCCACCCACCGTGTAGGATTCGATACGAGCTGTGAGATTCACATTAGGACCTACAATTCCGTATTTCGTGCGTTGCTGAGATCCAATATTGCCCACAATGACTTCTCCGGTATTGATCCCCACACCGATGGCGATTTCAGGAAAGCCTTTTCCTTTGAGAATAGAATTCACTTCTGGAATGGCACGTTGCATCGCAATAGCACAAGCCACAGCACGCTCGGGATCATCGTCGTGCTTGATAGGAGCACCAAAGATCAGAAGCAACGCATCGCCTAAGATTTCGTCGATTGTGCCTTCATATTCGAGGATGATGGCGGTCATCTTTTCCAAAAATACGTTGATCATAGCGACCACTGTTTCTGGTGGCACTCGTTCAGAAATCGCGGAGAAACCGCGAATGTCTGCCATTAATATGGTCAACTCCCGGCGCTCTCCGCCAATCTGGATGCCTTCAGGAGCATCCAAAATTTGATGCACAATGTCGTCTGAGAGATAGCGGCCAAATGTCTTTCGAATGAACCCATTCATTCGATTCAACTCGCGGTTTTGATCTTCCACTTGAATCAAAGCTTCGTTGAGTTCCTTAGTTCGCTCTGCCACTTGTATTTCTAATTGCTTGTTATACTGCGACTTGAGGTGGTTCTCACGGCGTAAGCTTTCCAGAGCCTCATATTGTGCAATCGATTGTTCGCTCAATCCACTGGAGACAACCCAACCGATCAAGGGAGGCACAACCGGTATCCACCAATATTCTACAAAGGCGAAGTACGACCCACCTCCAATCACAACAGCGACTCCCAATACAATAAGGAAGAAGGCCCAAACGGGTTTTCTCCACAAACAAGCCAACCCCCCAGCCACACACCAAAACCAAATCCAAATGTGGTCTGCCGATTCACTGGGGCTTTGCCGCAACGGGGTTCCATCCAATGCCATATGTAAGATTTGACTGACCGCGTGGGCATGAACCGCAGCTCCCGGTACCCGTTGTTCGGTCTCGCTCCAACGACTGTAAGGGGTGTAGAAAAAATCCTTAATACTTTCTGCCTGAAATCCGAAAACGATGACTTTGTCGCGGATCAAAGCCGGGTCAAACTCGCCATTCAAAAGTTGAGTCAACGTGAGGCTATTGAATGGCGCAGGTGCTTTAGGAAAATTGAGCATGTATTGATATCCCCCTGAATCCAATCCCACGTATCCCCCTTCATTCGAATCCAAAGGAAAAAAAGTAGATTTTCCCAATGTCATCAATTCTGGTCTATCAGGATCTGCGGCTTGAGGAAAAATCTTCATTGGTTCCAAATATCGTAAAGCTATGATCCATGAGAACGATTCATAAAAGTTGTTTTCATCCTGCATAAAAAGCAGTGAACGCCGGATGATTCCAGCATCGGGTAACACATCGTTGAACCCTACCTGATCGGTGCCTTCTAAGATTACAGGTGGAGCTACACGGGGTCCACTACCTTGTGCAACTCGCGTGATCGCTATGATGTTGCGGTTCGTTTTGAATATGTTTTCCAGCCGGGGGAAATGATCGACCCCGTCCTTCGAGGCGACCGGCATATCGCGAAACATATCCATTCCTACGACGCGGGGCTTTTGCTCTAATAATTTTTCATACACATCTGCCAAGTATTTATCAGACAACGGCCATCCTAGTTTTTGAATATCATCATCGGTGTACCACAACATGGTGATGCGCGGGTCTGGCTCTTCACTTTCTAAGCTGAGCATCATCATCACGTCATACACCAACATTTCCAGCCATTGCAGTTGTCCCCAAGTGCGCAAACCCATGATGGAAAAAAACACAAGATGGCTCCATACCAAGGCCATGACCAATGGACGGGACAGGTTTCGTTTTCCGGTGATTGGATCTGTTGTTAGGGTTTGCATGATGTGCCTAGTTGAGGAAGTTCATTAGAAAAGCGTAATTAAATTCTCTCATATAAAGTCATAAGGCCTGAATCCGAATATTGAGATGAATGCCTCGATCTTGCGGATCGTCTTGATCGTCGGTGACTTCGATATCTTGATGGGCATTAGCCCAATACAATTCAGCAAAAGTACGCTGGGTAGGAAACCAACGGAGTCCCAATCCCAAACTGGCCAAGAAATCTGGTTCCGGATGCGTTCCTGTGGCGTTCCATCCCCGGCCATAATCTCCAAACATCGCAAGTTGAAATGCGCCATCGGCGATGCCTTCACTTATTCCAGGAAAGGGTAGGTGGAACATGGTAATTCTGCCTTCCAATGAAGCAACCCATCCGTTATCTGCCGTGATGAGGTTCTCTCGGTAACCTCGAACTGAGTTAGCGCCTCCGATGGAAAACCGTTCCAATGACAGCAAATGATCATTGGCAAGATGGGCGTCTCCTCTGAATAGCAACTGACTGTCCCAAAAAGAGAAACGTCGAAGCCACTGAAACTGGCCAAGCCATGCGGAAAACAACCCATCGGGATCCCCGTTGTCGCTGACGGTTGCATTCCCTTGATCCAGCCCGAAGCTAAAACGCGAGCGAAGTGCCAAAACCTGCAAGCGATTCCGATCCACCCATTCTTGAATGAATCGAGCCACACTCACTTCACTTTCTCCATTTTCAACACCACGTGAAAAAGAAAACTTTTCTCCAAGTAAGAAGGTCTTGCTGCTCCTTTGGTCGTACTGAAGCTCCAGTGCCAATTCTGATGAAGGGGTTTTATAGAGTGGTTGCCGAATCCCGATCGTTTGGCTTGCCGATTCGCTTTCAATATCCAACTCGCTGAAAGGGTCGGCAATCACTTCAGAATCGCTTTGTTCCGCTGCAAAGGAAATCGTTGTATCCCAGCGAGTGACGGGAACTCGATAATCGATAGCAGCGTCTTTAGCTCCCTCAGTTTGTCGATATCGAAAGTGAAGCACATCGCTCCAGCCGAGTAGGTTCAGGTGTGAGAGATCCACAATCCCTTGGAAGGATCCAATGCTTGGAGAACGGTGATTATTGATTTGGAGATAGGCTCGATAGGGAGAGGCTTCAGAAACCTCAACTTCCAAAATTCCCTTGCTCAATTGACTGCTGGGTTTCAGTTCGGCATTGATCCGTTGTATGACGGGATTGAGCTGAAGCACCTGCAACCGTTCCTGAAGTGTGTTGATGTTGATGACCTCATTTTCTGTCGAAGATTGAATACGGTCACGGATATAATCCGTATCCAATCCCTCATTTCCCCTAACATTCACTTGCCCCAACGTGCCTTCTAAGATTTGAAGGGTAACAACCCCAGCTTTGACCTGTTGATCAGGAAGGAGCACTCCAGAATTGATATAACCTCTTTGGATATAAAACAGAGTGAGTTGACGACGAGCCTGTTGCAACGATTCTGCACTCAGTTCTTGGCCTGTAAAAGGAGCTAAAATTTTGAGCAGTTCCTGATCAGAAAACACCGTATTGCCTTCCAATTTAAATTCTTTGACCTCAATGGTTGGAGACGCCGAGAGTGCCGGTGAGTCCGCTTCTTTGCTGTGTAAAGGCAGACTTGATAATGTTATGATGATGAAGGTCCCAGAAAAGATCCCAAACTTTTTCCAGTATTCCCAAACTCTTATAGGAGGTTTTATGCCTATTTTTAGATTCATAGTAATGGCCAGTCTTTCGATTTCGTTGTGGATCCTGGGGACAGGTGTTGCAACAGCAGAAGATCAAACTGCTGATACTTCCACTGCGGTTAAAAAGGAGATGCCTCGCTATCGTCCTTTTGTGAAAGGACAGCCTCTTCGTCGCGAAGGCGGGGGATCTCGATCCGTGAAGGGCTTTCGGCCCATGGTTCAAGGAAAACCGGTTCGCCGTGAAGGTGGAGGATCTCGTAGCGATGTTTCAACAACTCTTCCGATTATTGCGCTGCTCTCTCCTGAATCAACCGGCTACACGGTTAGCGCCCAGCCGGATTTGTATTGGTTCATTTCTGGAGAATGGAAAGGTCCAGTACGATATGTTTTAGATAATGAGGACGAGGATGAACCGTTGTTAGATGAAACGGTTGATTCGTTCTCAGGAAAAACAGGCATTCATGCGCTATCTCTCAAACAATACGAAGTGAAGCTCAAACCCGATGTTGAATATCAATGGACCATTTCTTTGATTGTCGACCCTGATAATTATTCAGGAAACATTGTAGCCAATGGCGCAATACAACGGGTTGAAGCTCCTTCAGATCTGTCAGAGCAACTTCAAGCCGATACCCCACATTTTGTTTATGCTGAACAAGGTTTTTGGTTTGATGCCATTGCAACCCTTTCTCACTTGATCGATTCCTCTCCTCAAAACAAGTCCTTAAGAAGGCAACGAGCCAATTTGTTGGAGCAAGTGAACCTGCCGACTGTCGCCGGTTTTGATCGTATGCGTCCGGTGGTAAAAGGAATGCCAAGCCGGAGAGAAACCGGAGGGTCTCGCCAGAGATCTGATTCTGAATGAAAACCAATGCTCTCTTGCAGCCTTTTAAAAGAGGCTGCATTCCCTCCTCATAGGTCCAATCTCGCCAGCAAGCACGTTTCACAGCCAGTTCCCAATCAATAAAAATGGTGCCCAATATAGTGGATGCCTGAATTGATTTTGTTGAAGAATCTGCTGCTGGGCTTGTTGCAAGGCTTTCGCCTTCGAAAAACCTGGATTCCGTAGATTTCGGTAAAATTGTGAAATCAATTCGGAGGTGGCTGAATCGTCAACCAACCATAAAGAAGCGACTGCACTGCGTGCTCCTGATTTCACAGCAACTCCCGCTAATCCCAGTGCGGCTCGATCATCTCCCACTGCGGTTTGACATGCACTCAATGTTAACAATTCAATAGGGTCTTCTCGAAATTGACCAAACCGGATCAAGTCTGAGAGTTGTCCCATATTGAGGGTCGTATCATGGGCGACTAAAAACGTTTGGTCGGGTCTAGAATCAAAGTTTCCGTGAGTTGCGATATGCACAATGGAATAAGGGTTGTTTTTGATTTCCTCGGTCAAACTATTCACAGAAAAAGTTTCATCCAATAAAACAGTGCCTCCTTGTAAACTTCGAATGGCTTCCAGTTCTGCCGGTACGTTGGGTAGCGGTGTGAATCCTGGCCCTCCATCGGACAAGCCAACCAGCAAGATGTTCCAGTCTTTTTGTTGCAACGCTTGAGGGTCGGTAAGATTCAGACCAGGGGTGGTAACCACCGCATATTTTTCGACAACAAATCGTTCTCCATCATGGAGGGCGGTAAACGGAATCGTGCGAAGCTTCCCATCTGGTACGACAACCAACGTATCAATATTACTCTCGTTCAGGATGGAATCGATCGGACCCATCAGCCATTTATACAATGCTTTACCTCGTCGTTTATAACGACGAGTGGCACCATCCTGCAATGAACGACGGAAATCATCTACCTGTTTGCCCAGCTTTTCTGCAGAGATGTCAACGTTCACCTGTTTCAAACCATCAGGGAGGGTCACTAATAAGACAAGGCGGTCGGGCAGGGGGATTGGGTACAATATGGCTGTGCCTGCGGTTAGGTTATCCAAATCCACCCGTTTGGCTTCCAGATTCACCAAACACTCGTCTCTAAAAAAGTCTTCCAATTCCGCAGTTTTCAACAGCTCCACCGTTTCTCTGGCTTCCAGCAAGTCTCTAATTTTTTGATCAGAATCTTGAGTAGCTTCCGCTCGTTGCAACAAAAGATCAGCAAGGTCGTAATAAACTGGACCCACTTGCTCACGGAACGAATTCGGAGCGCCTCGGTATCCCACAGTCAATTCATGCCGAACATTTTGGAGACTTTCGATTGATCTCCGATAGGCTTCTATGGCGTTGTCTCTTTGATCCCGTGCTTTTAACAAACGACCAAGCTGCCATTGCCAGAGATATTGTAGGTCTAGAGAATGCCGATGCTGTGCAAAAAAGATCGCTTGCCGAGTCAATTGCAATGCTTCCAAATATTGTTTTCTGCTTTCGAAAAATTGACCTAGATAGCCGTAGGCATAGGATAAAGTACGAGTGTCATTCCAGTTTTGAGCGATTTGACGAGCGGTGTTCAAGCTGCTGAAAATGAGTTCAGCCAATTCTTGTTTGGTGTCGTCCTGGATTTCGGGCACCCCGTGGAGTTGACTCGCGATGAAACCAGAGGCTAGTAAGGCCATTGTTTTGTCGAAAGATTCCGGCAACGAATCGATTACAACACTGGCTCGTCTGAGGGTTTCCAGCGATTCATTGAATTGACCTTGTCGATACTGGGTTTGGGCGATGTTCACCTGAACACGAGCCAACAATCGATTTTGAGACGTTTTTTGAAACAGAGTTTCGCTTTCCCGATACGAGAATAAGGCGGCTGAAAAATCACGTTGGGCAAATCGGACATTTCCAACATGATTCAAGACTCTTCCAAAAAGATCGGGGCGTTCCAAAAGTCGGCCTTTTGAGCGCCCGAGCAACAAAATCGATTCCGCCTCTGGCAGTTTTCCGGAAGCCAACAACACATCCCCAAGTCGGCTGAGAATGATCACTTCGCGGTCTTTACTCTCAGAGGACTTGGCCAAATCCAAAGCCGTTTCTAAAGTGGTTACAGCTCGTTTATGTAAACCGATATGTTGATAGGAAACAGCTAAGTGCTCCAACAGATCGATTTGTGCAATAGCGTCACCGGCTGCTTCGGCAATGGGCAATGCTTCTTCCCAAGCTGTGGCAGCATCTTCAAAACGACCCTCTTGAAAGGCTTGTTTTCCATCGGAAACAAATTGCTTATCGATGGCATTGGCTTGAAGGTCATTAGGAACATTGGGGAGTCCATCTCGTCCTGTGATGACAAAGCTGCTCAATTCCGCAGCTGATTGCACAGAGCATTGTTCTTTGATTAGACGGCTTGCATCGAGAAATGCTTTGGGTAAAGAAACCAAATCCTGACTGATATCAACCTCGGGCGAACTGATCCGAATATTTCCGTCAATCCCTAGACTGGAGGATGCTTGAATCCGGCTATCGGCAGACTGAATCAATTGTTCGGTAACAATTGTGATATTGCCTCCATTGCCTTCCACCGCGTTAGCGATAATCGTACTGTTGTCCATCACAACAAAGTTGGCTTTAGTATCCACGCTTCCAGCGTTTCCTTCTCCGCTTTGGACTGTGGTTGTAACTTGGCTATCTTGCAAAAACATGAGGCCTTCAGTTGTCACATTGATACCGCCTCCACCCGCAGAAACCGATTCGGTGGTAATCAAGCTGTCGTCCATTTCAAAGTTTTTCACAGAGGTAAGAGTGATCGTTCCAGCTTCACCTCCTGACTCTTCGGCAAAGTTTGCTGAAGAAATAGAACTGCCACTTTGCAACTCCGCTTTTTGCGCCGTGATCGCAATTTGACCTGCTTTTCCAGTCCCTTGACTCTCCGTTACAATTTTTCCACCATTTTTCATGATCAGATTGTTAGTGGTTAAGGAGATTTCTCCGGCATTGCCGACTCCTAAAGTGGAATCAGTTTCGGAGTCAGTGGTCTCGGTCTCAGTGTCGTCAGTGGTATCTTGGGACACAGCATTAAAGGCGATTTGCTCTGATCGCGATCCTGCATCTGTTGGAGCACCAGGGGGTGGTGCGCCATCAGACGGGGGAGTGGAACCGTCTCCTGGAGGAGTGCTTCCATCAGAAGGTGTTTGGGTTTGACCATCCGTAGGGGTGGTTGGAGTTTCGGTGGGGGTAGTGGGGGTTTCGGTAGGAGTGTTTGGAGTTTCGGTGGGGGTTTCGGTTGGGGTCTCCGTGGGAGTATTGGGATCGGTGGTTGGAGAGTCAGAGGGGGTTCCTGGATCAGTGGTTGGTGCATCGGTCGGTGTATCGCCAGGCGTGCCTTGATCTGTGGGTTGGCCATCGTCTGGCATATCGGTCGGAGTTCCCTGACCGTCCATAGGCATGTCTCCTGGATCGTCCTGACCGTCCATAGGCATGTCTCCTGGGTTGCCTTGATCGTTCTGCATGCCACCACCCTGACCTCCTTGATTTTGCATCTGTGGGGGGCCTCCTAAAACGGCACCTCCAGAGTTGGAAGCAATTTGACTGGAGGTTCCGTCGGATGCGGTGCCCTCAATGAGTGTGGTCTCAGTCACAACGACATCAATGCTGCCTCCGTCTCCAGCTCCAGTCGCGGAACTAGTGATAGTGCCTCCAGTGACCAGTTGAAGGTTTTTTGCGTCCACGTCTATTTTTCCAGCACCCCCCGCTGCATCTGCCGCAACATTGATACTGCTGCCTGTACCGCTGGTATCTTCCCCTTGAATCAGTAGAGTCTCTTTTACAATTACAGTGACCTCTCCCCCGGCCCCTCCGAAACTGGTCGTGCTATTGATCTCAGCTCCATCCTCTATAATCACATTTTTGGCTTCAACAAAGACGGTGCCAGCATCGCCTTCTCCTTCGGAGCGAGCACTGATTGTAGTTGGAAAATTGTCGTTTGGGTTTTCACCGGACACCTGTAAGGTTTCCTCGACATTGATTGTAATAGAACCTCCATCCCCGGATCCGAAGGTGATTGTATCGATCTTGGCACCTTCCGTCATAATCAGGTTTTTGGCTGTGATTTCAATTTCGCCTGCTTTTCCTGCATCCATTCCAGTTAAGTTTGTATTGACAATGATTCCACTGGAATTCCCTAGTTCAGATGGTCCAGTAAGAGTCAGTGTTTCCTCGACTGCGACTGTGACTTTACCGCCATCCCCTCGGTCATTGGTGTTGTTGTTGATGTTGCCACCGTTGGAAAGCGTCAAATTTTTTGCAAAGATGTCAATGCTTCCCCCGCCCCCAGGGCCATTACTCTCTGCGGTGATGGCTGATGGAGTGGTACCCCCATTTACGGTTACGGATTCAGCAACATCGATCAAAATACTACCGCCCGAGCTGTCTCCCGAAGTGTTTGTGCTGATTTTTCCGCCTTCAGAGATAAAGAGGCTAGTACCCCGAATGTCAACAGTGCCCCCGTCACGATCTCCTGTGGTTTCTGATTCAATGTCGCCATTGATAACAATGATATCTCCGCCGCGAATGAAAATTTCCCCACCCCCTCTTCCGCTCGTGTCGATGTTGCCGTCATTAATCGTAATGTCTCCTTTGGTTTCCAACCCATCGCTAAGCTCGATCCCGGTTTCCGTTGGTGCCACTTCACCAGCTGAAGAAACACCCACAATGTTGATGCGGCCTTGTTCATTTTTGACACTAGCTCCTCCATTGAATTCAATATTGCCACCCACAATTGAAAGGGTTTCGCCGGGCTTGGTTCCAATCGAGCTGAACTCGAAGGTGATCGACCCCGGAGTGTCATCAAGAAATCCAAAGGCAACCGGGGCTTCTGTAGAAAGTACTTCCGATTCAAGAGGAGAGGCAGCGAATTGGGTGCCATCGGCCATTCGTAGATAATCGGCGGTACTGATATGCAGTTGGCCTTGTAAATCCAATTGGGCATTTGCACCAAATAAAATGCCGTTGGGATTGATCAACCAAAGACTGGCTCCAAAGATGTTGTTGCGCAAAGTGCCATTAATTAATGAGGAATTGTCCCCTGTGATCCTCCCAATAACGTTTTCGATATTTTGAGGGCCAAAGAATGTGGCACTTTCCCCTTCCAGAATATTGAATTCGCTGAAACTGTGAAAAAGGTTGTTTCCGTTTTGCGAACCGAGTTCGGCTTCGATTCGAATGTCCGGTCCGGTCAATTCTTGTTGAGGGCCGACAGTTCCATCGGTGATGATTTGTGCACCGCTCCAAGTGGCCCAAAGCCAGCAAACACTGAATAGAAGAATCTGTTTCCACGAGTTAAGCATTGCTTTCCTCTTTTTCTGGGGGGTTCGGGGAAGTTGATGACCCCTTCGGGGAGGTCTTTTTAACAAGCTGAGCACCATACCGCTCGATCCAATCCTTACTTTTTTCAAGAGAAAAAAACAGCATATCCACTGGTATTTGTCCTGATTTGATTTTTTGAAGGATAAAAAACGGAGTGGTTTTGGTCATTTTTGCCAGTTCCAAGACATCGATATAGGCTTGCTCTTGTCGCATGGAAGGGAAAGGCTTTTGTTCTTCCAGCGCTTCAACACGTCGAAGAAAAGAATCAGGTTCGGGAATACGCAATCGTTTTCGCTTTCCAGCCTCAATTTCAAGCAAATCGTGTTTCCGCAGCCATTTTAGGATCGAGTTGACTTCCAATTGGGAAACAGAAAGCACTTCAAACACTCGTTTGCAGAATAATCCATACCCCAATTCATTCGGATGATAAGAATGCATGAGGTGGATCAGATGCGACATGCTTAGGAAAATATTGTTGCTGGTGCGAGTGGTAACGAGTTTATCTTTTTCACGAAATCGTTGAATCAATTGTTGCGTGATTGCTTTAACAATCACATTGCCTTGCCGTAGGGTGGCGTCCAAGCGTTTTTCATCGATTTCCATCAGTTCTGAATCTTCGAATGCTTCGGCTGATGCGGAACGAGGCTCCGCGGAAATCACCGCCATTTCGCCAAAAATTTGATTCTTTCCCAACGTGACAAAGATGATCTTTTGGCCATCAATGATTTTGTAAATGTTGACCTTGCCGTATTTGATCAAGTAGGCGCAGGTTCCCATGTCTCCTTCGTTAAAAATCCGTTGTCCCTTTTTATACTCACAGACAGAAAATTTAGACGTATCAAACATTGAGAATACCCTCCTGCTAGATCGAATTGTACTTTCGCTTAATTGAGTGACCTCACCAATCCTGGTGAGTCCTCAGCTTAGTTGTTAAATGCTTATAATATGAGTCTTTCAATAGACAACGGCACGAGTCAAGTCTCATTCTTGTGCTTTATGAGAGGCCGTGTCATTGGATTTTCCCATTGTCTTATTTGCTGTTTGCCCATTGGGTATTGCTGTTTTCATAAGTTACAGAATGTCGAATATGGAGGTTACGACGCATGTCGAATCGACTGCAAACCGCATCGAACTGGGGTTGATTTTAATCCTATTGATTTCCAGTTATATGGGGATTCGTCAATTGGACGAAACCGCCTTTTGGGACGATCTATTGAATATTCGGCAATGCCGATATTACGTACTTGCGTTGTTTTGCGCCTTAATTGTTTTTGTTAGTTATCGTCGGTTTTTAGAAACGCGAGGTGGTGTTTATGCAGTGATCCTCGCATTGGGCGCCACTTTGTTATTTTATGCACACTACTTGTTAGCAGCGTCGTTTTTGTTAACGCTGGGGTGCATCTAGGGTTTCATCGTAGGGATCTGGACAAAGCGGCTTGGTGTAAATTGGCGATGGCCATAGGAATTTTTTTTCTGTGCACCCTGCCTTACGCCATCTATATGGAAATCTGGAATCGTCCTGACGTGTCTTCCTATGTGCCTTGGTACTTACGAAAATGGCGTTTACTGGGATGGTATTTAAGAGATCTCAGCTATGTCGCATTTTTTCCCTGGCCTTTCTTGATCGGTGGGCTGATTGCATTCCGATGGTGTCGTCACCATGATCAGAAGCTCTACAAGACTGGCTTGGAATGGGGCCTACTTGGGGTGGGGAATATTGTATGGTTGGCTTTGCTGTCCCCTCAGTCTACCGGGCAACCAGCCCTTTCCGACGTAAGATATTTTATCATATCAGTGCCTTTTCTGATGGGAGTGATCGCAGTTGTGCTGTGGACTGTGCACCAATCGCATCGCATTGTTGGGCGTCTGGTAGCCATATTGATATTAGGAGTGTTTGTTACAAGCAATGGGATGACTTGGGTTCTAAGTTCTTGGCATCCTTGGGGGTGGGGATTCTGATGGTTGCTACCCGAGTATCTAAGGGAAATTCATAACGAATTCCCAACATCAACAAGGAAGGTTGTTCAATTTCTCAACGAGCAAGCCAATCCTGAAGATACCGTTTATGCCATTCCCGACTCCTTCAATTGCCCTCTTATGTTTTACCTGGGAGACCGATTTAGATTTTGCTGCGTTTTGACCCACTACACCATTTTGCCACGCGAAAAAATGAAGGAGTTGCAGGCTCCTTTATTTATCGAAGAGAACTCTCCAAAGTGGTTCATCTCGTTTGGCAACCATATGTTGACACAACAACTGCTCTCTCGGTTTTCGAGACCCTACCCCGGAACAGGAAGTCAAATTCAATATCAATATATGGGTTATTTGGATGTGTATTGGGACCAGATCCAGCGTCCTGAATGGCCTCAACATCGTTTTGGTCCATTAACTGATTATCGGGCGGATGCAGACACCGTTCACATATTCAAACAAATCGATTCTAGGCTGGAGGGGAAATAGATCGAGGAAAGCGAGCAGTAAAATGAAAAGGCCGGAAGAAGTTCCGACCTTCAAGCAGAAATTATTCGCTAACTACTTCATAAATAGTGGTGTTTCCAGTCACTTCGTTACCAATCAGTAACAGAGGTTTGTTGTTGGGGCTTGAATCGGCTGAAATGAATTTAGACCCTTCCGGAGAGATTTCCAGAGCCTGATCATTTACAAAATCATAGCTAGGCACAAAGCTTAAGAATTGCGGGAGTAGAGGATTGTCAACATCATAAATCATGATCCCGCTAGCGCGTTCCAGGCCGATGAAAGCAATCGTGCGTCCACCGACCTCTCCCAAAGTTAAGGCTTCTGGTTCCGGGCCTTTGTTTTCGCTGCGTTCATCAAAGCTATCGGGAGTTCCTTGAGAGTTGAAGATGGTCGGATAATCTCTCGCCAAAATCTGTTCGAAGTCGTCTCCACTATCGTAAACGAGTCCACCAGTTGCGGTCCAGATAGAGAATGAGCGTGCACCAAATACATGGATTTCTTCGAAGTTTCCGTCGCCATCAGAATCGTCTATTGCAGTGGTGACGCCCATGTCGCCAATAGCTTCTTTAAGGTCGACTGCATTTGGGAACAATGTGGAGTCTAAGCTAAGATCTTTCAAATCGGCTTCTTCACTGTATCCGTCATAATCACGAGCATCTCCTTCATTAGCCGTCACCAAATAGGTGGATCCGTTGAATTCAAAACTATCGATAGTGTCTGGTTGAAACAATCCGTTTAACGGCCAATTGCGAATCCTGATCTCTCCTTCTTCAACCGCATCAAGGGCTTTGCCGGGGGTTGCGTGATCTTTTGTTCCTAAGGCGTAGATATCGGTAATCGTGCCTGTAACCAGATTCACTTCAGCAATCGCGTTGTTTTCCTGCAAAGTGACCCAAGCTGTGGTGGAATCTCCAGAAAGTGACATAAACTGCCAAGGGACTATGCCGAAGTACTATTAAATCTTTGTTAAGAAAGGATCATATTTTTATTTTTATAACCGTTTAGTGTAGACCTCAAAATTAGGTATTTAGGCAAAAGAAATTGTTCATTCAAAATTCATTCAAAATTCATTTGAGGAGCTGCCATGCGCTTGGAACGTTTTACAAGTAACCTTCGATTCTTCGAAAATTTTGCGAAAGTCATTGTTATTTTATTTATGCCACTTTTCGGATCAACATCGATAATGGCTCAAAATGAAGCGTCGTTTCGTTTCCTCCGTTCGTAATCCACTATGGCGATTTCAAGGGAGGTGGTGAGCCTTGTACCGACTCATTGTTTATTGAACGCAGAAATGACATTCATGCGCTGTTGCCGGGGCGAGTCTTTTTTACTCCAGGAGACAATGATTGGACCGATTGTGATCGCAATTTTTTACGACCTCCGGTTTCAGAGCTGGAGAAGCTTGATTTGGTGCGCCGTCTGTTTTTTGGTCAACCGATGGAACTACCAGAGGAATGGGAATATGCTCGTCAACCAAACTTTCCAGAAAATGCCCGATGGCTCTATAACGGAGTGCTCTTCGTGACAGTTCATGTTGTGTCAACCAATAATGGACGTCAGGAAATTTTAATGGATGACGTTGAAGAAGCATTGGCCCTTGTTGAGGCGCGTGATCAGGCAAATCGAGTTTGGCTCCAGGCTGCATTTAATAAAGCCTTAAAATCTAAGGCTGATGCGGTTGTCGTTGCGATTCAAGCCGATGTCACCTCACCGAATGGAGTGGGGGCATGCACGGCTTTTAATCGAATGAATTGTGATGCTTTTCAGTCTTTTCGTGAAAATCTAATTCTTCATGCTGGAAAGTTTGCCGACAGAAATCAACCACGCCGTCCCGTTTTACTTTTGCATGGGGATACAAACCCTTATTGCTTTGACAAAAGTTTTGGTGGCGAGGCGGCGCCCAATTTGTGGCGACTGAACGCATGGGGAGACTTTCAAGCCCCTGCTGATGCAACTGAAATTGCAGTTCAAACTCATAACAAAAACGAACCCTTCCTTGCCAAAACTCTTCTAGGTCAAAAAGCTCCGCTAAACACTTGTAAGTAGAATAAAGTCATTTCGAGTCTCGCCTATTGATCGACATGTCCGAATCCTCCATGTCGGTCAAACCATCCTTTCGCAGGTCCACTCACAAGTCCACTCGCAAGTCTACCAACCAATCAATAGCTGCCTCAAAATGCTTTCGTCGCGTAAAGCATATGTGTGCTAAACAAAAACAAAAAATATATAATACTATAATAATTTCAGATGATTACAGTTTTAATATAGTCTCTCTATGTCGTAGTAGGTCATTTTTTTACTCAAAAAAATCAAAAAAATTGAAATTAAAATACTGAAATTATTATGATTTTTTAAAAATCTAGTTGTGATACTTTTGTTTATCAAACATATGGATTTTTAAAAAAATCGATGTTAGGGTCGAAAACGTAGGAAATAATACTTGGGCATTTCTAATGTCATAGTCGAGTTGATTAGGAAAATGAGATACGGCCAATGAGTACGAATTGTAAAGGATTCAGCGCTTACATTTCACTAAAATCAAATAGCTTTTGACAATCCATATTACCTAACAAAAAAAGGGTATTGAAAAAATGTTTAGTGTAGTGATGAATATTCTGTGTCGAGGAATGCAACCACTAATTATAAAGGTTGGAATTCAGCATGGACACTATGCATACATTTTGGCCGGTTCTACTGTCATTTGGCTGATCGTAATTTTTGCATCAGCGTTCAAAGTGAACGAAACCACCCCATGGAATGTGGATACCATTGGGTATTTGTGCATGGTTGGCGTGGGAGCCGTCGCTGCCATTGGGTCCTTGTTTTACTACAAGGCCATGAACGACTTACCGGCTTCCTTAGTTTCTTTGTGCATAGCGACCAATCCGGCCATCACTTTGGTTTGTGCCCATTGGCTTTTGAAGGAGCGTCTCACAATGGGGCAATGGTTGGGAGTGCCTTTGGTGGCAGCAGGGGTTTTTTTGCTGCTCTTTTTCAAAGAAACCCCCTCTTAAATTTCAAGATCCAATTTCACGTTGCTTAAGACTATTTAAGACTGATTTCACGTGCTTAAGACTGATTTTCGGAAGGCAAAAAGTTAGAGGCCAAAAGGAATATGGAATCTGATGAAACTCAAATGGGAATCGGAACATTGTGATGAACTGAGTTCATCAAGTTTTCTCGGGCTAATAGATAATACTATTCCAGCTATTCGCATCCCAGGATTTGCAACTGTGGAAGAGTGCGAACGAGTGGTTGTGACAATGAAAAAATCACTGTGGCGCGACACCAATTATGGACCGGGATCTATTAAACGATGGGGGCTGAGTTACTATGAATATCGAGTTCAAGGTAAAGCTGCTTACTTTGCACAAACTCGTAGAGACCAAAAGGTAAGGGATCAGATTTTAAAAGAGTTTGATCCAATCTTACGTTTTCAAAATATGCTTCAGAGAATAGGAATTTCTTTGGAGATCGCCCATGATCCGAAATATGGGAATTATTTTGTTGGGTGCCTGAGGCAATCCTATTATTCGATGCTTCATGCCGACTCGGCAGCCCGACGAATGCCCAGCGACTGGCAAATTGCTCAATCGTCGGTTCAGCTCGGATGGGCATTGCACTTAAGCGTGCCTCGTCATGGTGGGGAAGTGGTAGTTTATGATCAATTGTGGAAACCAGAACACGAGGCCTATATGCGTCAAGATCACTTTGGTTATTATAGACATAAAGTGGTTACTGATGTGAGGCAGGTCCGACTACGTCCGCAAGTGGGTGAAATCATTTTGATCAATACCAATAATCTTCACGAAATCCTTCCAACTCAAGAACCCAATCGTTTGAGCTTAAACATGTTTATTGGGATTCTCAAATCTGGTCAAATCATATGCTGGTCATGAGTTATGGTACTACGTCCCGTTACCCTCAATGATCTGAAACAACTGGAACGACTTGTGGGGCAAATCGGGTTTGGTATGGGGGCATCGTTGCACACTGATCACAACGGTTTGGAAAAAAAAGTCCAACATTCTTTGCATAGCTTCACGACCTCCAACACTTCTCCTTACGATAGTTATCTTTTCGTTCTTGAAATCGATCCAGGGATCATTATCGGAATTTGTGGCATTGAAACCGTGAATCGAGGTGAACCTTTTTACTCTTTTCGGCTTGGTTCGGAGGTATTTGAAGCGCCTTCGTTACAATTTCGCAAGGAAATTCCCACGATTCAATTGGTTGAGGCATTTACGGGGGCCACCAATTTATGCACGCAGTTTTTGCTTCCAGAATACCGTGGGAATGGATTTAGCAAGCTGTTGAATGGAGGAAGGCTTCTTTACATTGCCGAGCATCCAGAACGCTTTAACAATACCATTTTAGGAGAATTACGTGGAGCTTATGATGCCGATGGCTATAACCCTTTTTGGAAATATATTGGACAACATTTTTTCAAGCATATGGATTATCCGTCCTACGTGAACCTTCTTCATAAAGGCTTCGAACAAGAGTTGCTTCAGTTGTTGCCCAAAGCTCCGATATACTTGCCTTTGTTACCACCGGCTGCGCAACAGGCCATACAAACGTTTCATCCAGAAACCCGCCCCAATTTGAGATCGTTTTTCAACCAGGGTTTTCGCTTCTCCAATCATGTGGGCTACAGTTCAGGTGCTCCTATTTTGAAAGCGAATCGCTCGCAACTGGTTCCTTTGCGTGACAGCAGGTTGGCTCAATTTGATTTGACTCCTCAGCCATTGAAATCAAAAAAAAGACTAATGAGCAATGCTGCTTCCGGTTTAGCCTTTCGAGCTTGTTTAGCCCCCGTGGAAGAGCAAGCAGACCACACGCTTACCGTGTCACATCGCGTCGTTAACGATCTGCAAGCCGTCCATAAACAAGTTCGGGTTGTAATGGCTCCAGCTCCACAAGGTTAGTTACGAATCCCCGTCTTGTTTCAGCATAACTTGGATAGTTAAATATTGTTTTACTTGCTGCACCAAACTTGGTAAGTTGAGATGAAGATTGCATGTAATCTCGATCTAGGTTGGCGTACTATGAAGTGGTTATTCTGCTTGATTTGTTTGTTTTTGATTTCTCAGCACTCAGTTTTTGCTCAGCCCCAAGAAAAGATAGTGGTGGGCACCAAAAACTTCACGGAACAGCATATTTTGGGACGGCTGCTAAAAATCGTGTTGGAACAGCATGATTTTGCTGTGGAGGAAAAAATCAATATCTTGACCAAAGAAATCCGTACAAAGCTTTTGAATCGGGAGATAGACATCTACTGGGAATACACAGGAACTGCTTACAGCGCTCATTTACGGCAAAACGACCCAACGATTTTTAGCAATCCCGATAAGCTTTTTCACAAACTTCAAGAGTTGGATAAATCAAACGGGATTGTCTGGTTAAAACGGGCACCATTGAACAATGCTTATGGTTTGGCAGTAACCCTAGAAACTTCAAAGCGCCTGAACTTGAATCGTTTGTCGGACTTAAGGCGAGTTATGCAAACAGATCTGTTAGTTTTTGGAGTAGGAAAAGCATTTTTTGCCCGGCCTGATGGGTTTTACAAGATGACCTCACATTACCGCTTAGATATTCCTTCAGAAAGCGTGAAGCTTATGGCGTCTCCAGTTGTTTATGGGGCACTTCGTCGAGGTCAAATTAAAGTGGGAATGTCCTATGCGACGGACGCGAAAATTAAGAAATATGACATCGTTTTTTTGGAAGACGATCGAAGCTTTTTTCCTGTTTACAATCCGGCCCCTATCGTCTTGGAAAGAACCCTAAAGCGCCATCCGGTCCTAGCTAAGCTTGCCGATCAGATCGCCCCATTTTTGGATCAACAAACCATCATTGGGTTGAATTATCAGGTAGAAATCGAAAAGCGTTCAGTTGACGACGTAGCTCGTGAATGGTTGCAACAAATCGGAGTTCTAAAATGAAAATTCTGTTAGCATCAAAGTTATTTCGAAAAATCCTGGGAATCATTTTGTTGTGTTTGTTGATATCTCAAGGACTTACGACGTTCATCAATCAGCAACGAATTGAAGATAAATATTTACGCAGTTTTCAATTCAACGCACGATCAGCCGCGATCCAATTTGAAGAACTGATTTTGGAAGCACTGGATTGGGGCGCCAGTTTTTCTGATGTTGGTGGCCAAAACGTACAGCACATGGATATGTTTTTTGCTCACCCAGAATTTTCTAAAATGCTCACCCATATCGCTGTGATCGACTTGGAAGGCAATGTTTTGGGTAGAAATGACTCCAGCCGTATTCAAAATCAATTACCGACATCGATTATGGAGCAGATCCAGCTAAAAGAGAGTATCACGACGATTAAATCCAATGGTAGCTACGATACTTACGTTCCAATTATTCATCGGAAAAACTTAAAAGGCTTTATTATGATCGGATTCAAATCTGATCTGATTGACAGTGAGATTCAGAGAATGCTGATTGAAGACAGCCTGCTGATATTTGTCTCTTTGTTCATTTTTATGATCGGCCTGGCCGTAGGAGTTTTTCGTAGCGTTACGAAGCCTTTACAACACATTATTCAAAAGATTCAACAGATCCAATCGTCTTCGGATACAACAGTACGGATCGACCTTCGATCCAATGACGAAATTGGGCGATTAGGAGAGACCTTTAACCAGTTGATGGACTTTATTGAAGAAATGAAGATTCAGTGGCAGGTGTTGGTGGATCAGCTTAAGGCACAGGAGAAGCAATACCGCGCCCAATCATACGAACTTAATGCAGGGATCATGGCAGTTAAACAATCGTCAACAAAATTGGTCGATATGTTGGAAAATGGTGATTTTGATAGTTTGGAATCTTTCCGCAAGTTATCTGACATCAACATCGTTTCTTGTACAGGAAATGGCGTTGAAGTGGATCCAATGCATCATACCAATTTGCATCAGCTTCAGATCATTGCTTTTAACTTGAAGCAAGCTGCTTATTCCTTTCCTTCGGTGGCACACATGCTACCTGAAATTGTCCATTCAACACCTGCTTTACAAGTGACAACCACAGTTGAAATGTCGATCATTGCTAACACAGAATTGCAATCCCAGGTGCGAGATCAATTTCGCAATGACCCCGTTTTTGAATGCTGTCAGATTTTAGAAAGTTGGGAAGGGTTTGATCCAAGCGTTAAATTGTTGCTCGTCGAAGCCACACAAACATCTCCCGAAGATATTAAGGAGCTATTGAGACAATTTCCGAACTTGAAAGTGGTTATCTTGTGCAAAAACGCTAATCCTGGTTTGCTCACCGAATACATCCAAACTGGTGTACGAGGTTTGGTTGATTCGTACAATCTCTTCAAATTGCCGTTGCAGATTCGGCGTATTTACCAGGATGAACTCGTGTTAAGTGGAAAGGCCGCGCACAATTTTATTCGCTATCTTCAGTGCCTAGAATCGCTAAACCCTGCTGAAAAAGAAGTTCTTTACATTCTTCTTAAGACACCCGCGTCCAAAGAAATAGCATGTGCCCTGAGCAAATCACATCGTACCGTTGAGAATCAAATCACATCGATTCTTAAAAAGTTAGCGTGCCCCAGCAAAAAGGCATTGCTTTCTAAGTTTCAGTTGTCCGGCTGATCTTCTCTCTTAAAATTTCACCGCTATACACAGACGTCTTAGAATGAGACACCTTGTTCAGCGTTTTTTCTCAAAGTGTATTCGGCTATCCAGAAATAATCCAATTCTGTAAACTTGCTATGATTTGACAGCGGTTCAATCCATTCGATGAGTTCGCTGCGTGTGGGAAAGTTTTTCAACACTTCATGTTGTGAACCATTAGAAAGCCCACGAATTTGATAGGTATTCCCTTCTTCATCTGCTCGATGAATCCGAGTACTACTGCCTTCAACATACCGATTGTCAAAGATGATGACATACGCTCCATTACATAGTTTGGAGTGAAGTATGCGTAAGAAATCACCTAGTTTTGACTTTGGAACATGGGACCACCAAAAACCCACCAAGGCGGATGAAAACAGTCTCTTAACATTCTCCAAGGCATAGGCATTTTCTATTTGGAAAGAAACGGGACAATCTCCATAGTGCTTTCTATTTGCGATATCGAGGACAGGTTCATTGCAATCCGTAGCCACTATTGATCGAGCCGACCGACACGCGAACTGCGTCCAATAACCCGTGCCACAGGCAATTTCTAAGAGATCAAGTCCCTTAAAACAGCCTGAGAGCTTTGCCTGAAGAGTTTTCAGATCTTCTTGGCGTTCCGGTTTCAAATAAATATGCTCATATTCGGCAGCCCGCTTAGCATAATACTCTACCATCTTTGCGTTGGTCATTGCTTCCTATAGGTCCAATACAATAGTGAGTTGTGTAGATCATCTGAGAACCCCAAGGGGCTCAGTTTATGGATTGGGAACAATCAGGATTTTTCCTTCCCGTTTGCCCTGGGATGCGGCTGCAACTGCTTCCTTGATCTGATCGATATTGTATGTTGCATGGATATGACTCCTCAGTTGGTTAGTAGCAATAAGTTGTGTTAATTCTCCAAAAACAGCCATTGATTGTTGTTTAGGGGTGTTTTGAAACCATTTTGCCAACCAAAATCCTTTAAGCGTAATATTGTTAAAGATTAGTGACTGCGGGGAAATCATAGCAGCTTGTCCGCTCATGGCTCCGTAGGTGACCAAAGTCGCCCCTTCCGCTAAACTTTCGGCTAGACGATGAGTAGCTTCTCCTCCAACGGCATCGATTCCCAATTTGACGGAGACTCCGCCCGTAGCATCCGCAATTCGTTTTGCTAAGTCCTCTCCATCAACTAAAGTTACGTCACCTCCCAATTCTTGAACTCTGGAAACCGCTGAATCTCTACGAACGATATTCACTGTTTTGTATCCGCGAATTTTTGCCAACTGCACCAGATAACTCCCGACACCGGAATTGGCTGCATTTTGTATGATCCAATCTCCTTTTTCTAGTTGAACAAATTCACTCAACAATAAAGAAGCAGTAGGGGGATTGATCGTCAACATCGCTAATTGTTTAGGGTCGGCTTCATTGGGTAAAGGAATGAGTTGTTCCGCATTGGCAACCAAGTGCGTGGTCCAAGTGCCAGAACCAATCGGAAGCAAAACGGTTTGACCTACTGTTGGAGCCTTTACACCAGATCCTAATTCGATAACTCGACCCACTCCCTCGTTCCCGCCTACTGCGGGCAATGGCGGGAGGATTCCGTATTGGCCAGTCAATGTTAAAAGGTCCGAAGGATTGATAGGGGACGCTAATACTTCGACTAAGACTTGCCCCGATTCCAAAATGGGTCTTTCAAATTCAAGGGGGTAGATCACGTCTTGAGGAACCGGTCCTCGTTTTTCGTAATATGCTTTTTTCATAGAAATCCTTATCTATTAGAATAAAAAATAGGAGTTGTGCGTCTTTAAAAAGTTTTACAAACCATTGGGGTATCAAATTTGACAATTGAGGAAGAAGTTTCGTCAATTCGGTCGGATTCAGGGAGCACAGTTTTGAGAAATTGATACATTGGCATTGTGGCTTCTCAACGAACCATTTCATCTTATACGTTGACCGATTCTCATCAATTAATGAAAGGAAACAAACATGATTGTAATTCGAGTGCTCCTTCAAATCAAAGCAGATGTAACGGAAAATTTCGTTCACCATATGAAACAAGAAACTAAAGAAATGCAGTCATTTGAAGGCTGCGAACGGTTTGCCTTGTATTCCGATGTCTCCGACGAAAATACTTTTCTCCTTTACGAAGAATGGCAGACTCAACATCACTTCGACGCTTATAAAAATTCGGAAACGTTTAAGAAAAATGGAGAGAAAGTATTTCCAATGATTGCTGGCAAGCCGGATTCAGCTTACTTTTCTGCTGAATTGCTATGAACTCACCTTAATGATCATGATTTCTTTGAGATAGCTCTTTCAGCAACGCTTGAGCGGGATGCAAAGGCTTGAATCCATCGAATCGGTTGATTTGGGTTCGACAAGAATATCCGGTGGAAAGGATATGATGGCGCTGACTTGGTTCAGGCGTAATATGCTTAGACCAACTCATGGCATATACCCCTTTGGATTCACGATAGTTAGCTGTCTCATGACCAAATGTCCCTGCCATACCACAACAACCCGTGGCGATTAAATCCAGATCTAGGTGAAAAATATCGAATACTTGCTTCCATTGATCTTGAGAATCCAAAGCACCTGTTTTTTCCATACAATGGCCAAGAAGTTGGTATTTCGTGCGATCTGAAAGATCCATTCCTCGTGCTCGATGTACCAGATGGTCTTTTTGGTCAGTCAACCATTCTTGTAGCAAATTCACTTGAAATCCTAGTTCGTGTCTGTTCAGAATTTTCAGGTATTCGTCCCGGTAGGTCATGACAACACTAGGTTCAATCCCAACTATCGGGACTCCTGCTCTTGCCAATTTTTCCATTTGATGGACATTTTTTTTGGCGACAGTGTGAAAGGCTTTTAGGAATCCTTTCACATGCATAGGTTTTCCATTCGGATAAAATGGAGCGATGTAAACTACGTACCCAAGCATTCGCAGTAGATCATAAATGTCTAAGACTAACTTGGATTCGTAGTAGGTTGTGAAAACATCCGGTATCAAGATCACAGACCGCTTTTTCTCTTCTGGACTTAAGTGTTCCAGATGGCTCCTTTTTGCAATAGGAGCATGTCGATGCTGTAAACCTTCCTTGACTGACTGGATGCTCAGGTCTGGAGCATCAATCAGACCAACAAATTTTTGTAACACAAACTTCGTTAATCCCCAGCCCATGATTCGATTGGAGAGTTGTGCAAACAGCGCTTGTTTGGGTGCCGTATACTCTACAGTGGCAATCAAATAATCGCGTAATGGTCGCAGATATCGGGTGTGATACATTTCGAGAAAACGCGATTTCATATCTGGGATGTCGACATGAATCGGGCATTGGGATGAGCAGGCTTTACAAGAAAGACAACCATCCATTGCCGAATACACCTCGCGTGAAAAATCAGAAATTCCTCGTTTGGCTGCTATTGTATTCTTTAATTTTCGGTAAAAGATGAGTGGAGCGGTAAAGTAGTCTTCTAGAATCAATCTGCCTTTGCTTGGAAGGTTTGGTTCGTTTGGTTGAGAGGCAAGACCCAACTGTCTGAGCCATTCCCGCATCATTCCTGCGCGTCCTTTAGGAGAATGGATTCTATCTCTTGTTATTTTTGAAGAAGGACACATCACATGATTGGGATCATAATTAAAACAGGCGCCATTTCCGTTGCAGTTCAATGCCAATTCGAATTCATCCCTCATTTTTACTGGGATTTGACGATCGAAGTGACCTCGTAAGGGTGCCTCTACCTTTACTGACTTTGCGGTGCTGTTCAACGGAGTAACGATCTTACCTGGATTCATCACATTGCGCTCATCAAACGCCCCTTTGATTTTTCTGAGGTCTTGATAAAGTTCCTCTCCAAAAAACATGGAAGTGTATTCGCTTCGAAACCCGCGTCCATGCTCGGCCCACATCACACCTCCGTATTTTTGGACCAACTGTGCAATTTTGTCAGATAACTCGCGCACTAATTTTTCATCATTTAGATTCTTGAGGTCGAGTGCAGGTCGAACATGCAAACAACCCACGTCTACATGACCGAACATTCCATATTCCAAACCCGCTTCTTCAAGATAGGCTCGAAATTCTTGAATATAGGCGGCTAGGTTGTGGGGGGGCACTGCGGTGTCTTCGATAAAAGGAATTGGCTTTCGCTCGCCTTTCGCATTCCCTAGCAAACCCACCCCCTTTTTACGCAGGCTCCATAGATGTGAGATCTCTGACGGATTTTTCGTGGCATAGAAACCCGTAGCACTGTTCGATGTGTGTTTTTGTTGCTCGATCTTTTCACAAAGGGACCGCACGGTCTGATCAAGTTCTTGCGCATTGATTCCAGTGAACTCCACGAGGTTGACCGTCCGTGTGGGAGCTTCGGGTTCGTCTGCTATGAAATCCTTTACATAGTGGTAGACGTTGTCTTCTTTAGCCAGTTGAAGGACCTTTTCATCAATGGTTTCGATTGCAGCTGGTTCAGAATCCAATAACCTCATGGCGTCACCAAGAGCATCGTCAAATGAGCGGTATTTGACAACAACCAATTGCTTGAACTTGGGTAATGGGGTCAAAGCTAGTTTTGCTTCAGTGATTAATGCTAACGTTCCTTCCGAACCGGCTAAAAGATAATTTAGATTGAACCGTTTTTGATCTTTAGAAACAACTTTGGCGAGGTTATAACCCGTCATGAAACGGCTCATTTTAGGAAACTGCTGCTCAATGAGGTCTTTTTTTCCTGTCACGATCCGATTGACTTCACGGTAAATCTGCCCAACGATATCTTCTCTTTGCTCGATCAGCTCTAATTCTCTGCTCCCAATTTCTTTAGATTGCCAAAAGGTTCCATCTGGAAAAACACAGGAAAGCTCCAACACGTGATCGCTTGTTCGTCCATAAATCCGAGATCCTTTGCCACAAGCATCAGTATTGATCATTCCACCCAAGGTGGCACGATTGCTTGGCGAAAGCGATGGGGCGAAGAAAACATCGTATGGTTTGAGGTGGTCGTTTAGTTGGTCCAAAACAACGCCTGGCTGCACCCGAACCCAACCTTGTTCCAAGTTCACTTCCAAAATACGATTCATGTGCTTTGAACAGTCGACGATGATACCGGGTGATAAAGATTGTCCATTGGTGCCAGTGCCTCCTCCTCTCGGGGAAAAAGTGAGGTTTTGAAATCGTTCCTGACGAGCTAACTGCAAAATGGTGCACACATCTTCGGAAGTTTTGGGGAATACCACTGCTTGGGGCAAAATCTGGTAGATGCTGTTGTCGGTAGAAGTGATGAGCCGCGTTCCGTAGTCGGTTCGGATTTCACCTGTAAAGGGAGCATGAGTCAAAGCCTGCAAAAAATCTGAGTATTTCTGGTCTAAAGTTTCCTGAAGATTGAGTCTTGGGATCATAGATCATTCATTCCGTGAAAAAGTTGGAAAAATCGATGGGGGTATTCAAAATCGAAGTTATACCGACTCCGCGCAACAATCCCAAGAGGGAATACAGGAATGGAAATGCCTCCGATGAGGATCTGGAAAATATTAATTGAAAATGGGATCGTCCTATTGCCCCGCTGTTGAAAATTCGATTTACCTTCCCTTATTGGATTGTCGTCATGAATATCTTTTCAAAGCTCCCGGTTGATTGGCTCCTGGCACTTTTACTAGTCCTCAGCACACTGGCTGCCTATTCTCCTGCTTTCAATGCAGGACATATTGTGGATGATCGAGAGTATTATATTGATGATCCGGTCATGGTTGATGCGAAGGGGCTTTTTACCATCTGGTTTAGGCCGCTAGAAAACAACAAGGTATGGCCCTACATTCCGATAACTCGAACTTCTTTTTGGATTGAAAGACAACTATGGGGTTTGGATCTAAGAATTTCCCATGCTTTGAACATTCTAATCCATTTGGCAAGTGCCTTCTTATTGTGGAAAGGACTTCGGTTTTTCCGTTTTCCAGGTGCGTGGTGGGTTGGGATCCTGTTCGCTTTGCATCCGATGCACGTAGAATCGGTAGCATGGATTGCGGAACGAAAAAATGTACTGGTAGTCTTCTTTTATTTGCTTGCAATGGGTTGTGGGCTTCGGTTTTTCAAAACAAGGGAATGGCGATGGTATGGCCTAGCACTGCTACTGTTTCTCTTTGCTTTGCTCAGTAAGGCTTCAGCAGTTGTGCTACCAGCAGTAATGATTTTTGCCTTACTATGGATTCGTGTCCCTTGGCGCAAAATGGACTTTTTCCTGTTTTTACCATTCTTTGGAATTGGGCTAGCCTTTGCAATTTTGCGAATGTGGTTTGCAGCGCGTTTTTTTGTCGCTGCTTCAACTGAATTTTCCCTTAGCTTCGTAGAACGCGTCTTGATTGCTGGACACGTACCCTTCTTTTACTTAAGCAAATATTTTTTTCCTCACCCACTTCTAATTTCCTATCCGAAATGGGATATCGATCCGAGCCAATGGACTCAATATCTTCCTTTGGCTAGCCTATTTGGGGTTGCATTCTGTTGTTTATGGAAATTTCAAAGTTGGGGGAGGCCATTGTTTGTAGGATTGGGGGCCTTTTTTGTAGCGCTAATTCCCGTTTCTGGGTTGTTTCAAGCTGCTTGGTTTCAATTCTCTTATGTCACAGATCATTGGAGTTACTTGCCTGGAATTGCAGTATTGATTCTTGCAGTTGGCTTGACAAAGCGATTGATAAAACTGCTTCCCTTATTATTCAAAAATTTCAAAATCACTAGCATGCAATACGGTCGGAACTACTCGGGTTCAAAGCGATTGATGGTGCTTTTGGGGAGTTTACCTATCTTGGCGTGCGGTGGGCTAACTTGGCTGCATTCACAGGCATATAAAGATGAAACGAGTCTGTGGAATGCCACTTTGAAGTACAATCCTACAGCGTGGTGGCCCAACTATAATTTAGGCACTGCGGCTCTTGAGAATAAAGACTTTGAAACTGCGATTCGATACCTTTCTGTGGGTTTGAAGGACCGTTCCACTCATGCCAAAGCGCTGAATAATCGTGGAACAGCCTACCTGGAATTAGGTCAATACCAAAAGGCGATTGACGACTATTCACAAGCTGTTTTGCTACAACCTAGTTATCTAGATCCCTATGAAAATAGAGGCTTACTTTTCGCTCGTTTGAAAAATTACGAAAGAGCAATCCAAGACTACACTAAAGTAATTCAAATCGATCCAGAAAATCCGAAGGCATACCGTAACCGAGGGATTGTTTATGGGGAGCAGGGGCGGTTTGATCAAGCGATGCAAGACTTCAGTAGAGCTTTGCGAATCAAACCTAACGATTCGTTAATTTACAATAATCGGGGAAATATTTATTTTTTGCAAGGGAAGGATAAAGCTGCGATTGCCGACTACAATCAGGCACTAAAACTTGATCCTTTTTATGCCTCTGCACTCAATAATCGAGGGTTAGTTTATGCTCAGACTGGAAAAAATCAGCAAGCTTGTCAGGATTGGCAACAAGCTTGCCACCTGGGGGCTTGTGAATACTATACGCAGTTTAAGAGGTCTGGTCAGTGTTCACAATAATCTAGATTTGTGGAATCTTAAGGTTTATAGGCTACATGAATTGTAGAAGCTCCTAGAAAAAAGTCGTAGTAATCGACTTGTTTGAAACCACTATGGAGCAGTAAACGTTTAAGAGTTTCTTGATCAGGGTAGCTGATTGAAGAATGAGGCAGGTAGTCGAACATGTCTTGATCTGGCAACAATCGTTTTCCAATCATAGGGATAACTTTGAAAAATAAAAATTGGCTTATTTCAGAGAATACGGGAAGTCTGATCTTTCCAACATCTAAACTTACCAATACCCCTCCTGGCTTTAACACCCGAAGAATATCTTGAATGCATTCATTAAGATTCCTAACGTTGCGAAGACCATATCCTACCGTGATAGCGTCAAAACTATCTTCAGGAAATGGGATCCGCATGGCATCTCCTTGCACATAGAAGACGCCTTTATGATGCAAACGTTCTCGTTCCTGTGCAATGCTTAGCATACCTTTTGAGAAATCCAGTCCATATACTTTTCCATGCGGCAACGCTTCTTTCATGCGTTCAGCAATATCACCGGTTCCACAGCAAAGGTCTAAGCAAATTCCGTCGATTGGAACCCCCGTTTGTCTGACAACAAAACGTTTCCAATAACGGTGCATGCCTAGCGTTATGAAGTCGTTAAAACGGTCGTATTTTGGAGCGATCTCAGTAAATTTCGATTGGACGTATTGAGATTTTTGTTCAGGATCAGGAAGTTTATAATTCATGGTTTAGCCTCTTTTGGCTTCCATTGAATGGGCATTGTCGTTTTGAGAGGATCCCAGCAGGTATGGTTAATTTGTCGCACAATAAAGTTACTAGAAGGTAGGCAGTCAATAATGTTAATACAGCAGTTTTCTTGATAAAATGACAAAAGACGATGGTAAGGCAATCCCATAAAATAACAGAGTAGTATCAGGTTAGTACCTCCATGAGCAACCAATGCGATGTGGGTACCTTGATGACTTAGGATACGTTGGATTGCTGAAAGATAGTTTGTTAAAAGGGTATTGAAAGAAATGTTCGTCGGAAGCACAATTTGATCCAAAGGATACTTTTCTAAGCTTTGACATAAATCAGAGTAAGCTTCCAATACAGTTTTGTACGACGCATTGGGGGCCAAACCTAAAGGAACCTCATTGAGTTCTGGCTCGGACTCAACTTCGAGATTTTGCTGTCGAGCTATGGAAATTGCTGTATCTATTGTTCTTTTAAGACCCGTACAAAAAATCGCCTCAAATTGAACCTGCTTTGCAAGAAAATTTGCTGTATGTTCAGCTTGTTCTATCCCTTTTGGAGAGAGCATTGGTTCCGAAAATTCACCAGAATTTTCAGAAGTAGGTGGAACGGTGTGAGCATGTCGTAAAAGATATAAACGCTTTGGTTCAGAAACCGAAATCATGAAACCATCTAGTAGAAAATTAAATACAAGTAAGAAAACGTTCTAGACAAAAAAGCTGGATGATCAAATCATGGAATCTTCGTAAAATCAATCTTTCTCAATCTTTCTATTTTCGTAGAATCAATCTTTCTCAATCTTTCTATTTCTTAAGAAATAGCTTCCAAACCGAATCATATGTCAATGATAACCCCACCCTTGTTTGACCATAAAAAACGATATCTGCCTCTGAGCCAGCATTACCGTAAATTGTTTCACAGCAAGGTATTTAAGTTAAGCGTGTCGACTGCACAGACTTGTCCGAATCGTTCCGGCGTGAATGGAATGAAAGTATGTGTGTTTTGTGATGAATGGGGGTCGGCAGCTTATAATCAAACTGCAGAATCGTCTTTAAAACATCAGATTGCGATACATCGAGAAGCTATTAGAAAGCGTTATAAGGCTGAAAAATTTCTGGTGTATTTTCAGTCTTATACAAATACATTTGGTCGCATCCGCGAGTTAGAAACACTTTATCTAGAAGCGTTAAAAGAACGAGATGTTGTCGGAATTGTTGCAGGGACAAGACCAGACTGTCTTCCAAGTCGGGTACTCAAGCTGTTTGATGAATTGTCTCAAGATCACTATGTCTCTGTTGAATTAGGGCTTCAGACTTTTGATGATGATCAACTAAAATTTTTATCTAGGGGGCACAATAAAGATTGTTCTCTAAAAGCGCTAAAAAAGTTGGAATCTCTTTCAAACGTAGAGGTTTGTGTGCATCTAATGTTTGGGCTTCCTGGAGAAACCGATACACAGCTCATTGAAACAGCTCAAATGCTTTCTAATTTAGGAGTGCATGGAGTCAAACTTCATAACCTCCATGTATTGAAAAACACACCACTTGAACGACTTTATCGTAACGGAAAGTTCAAGCCAGTCGAACTCGAAGAGTATGCTCGAAAGGTATGCTTATTTTTAGAAAACCTTTCTCCATCTATTGCAGTGCACCGGTTAGCTGCTGTTGCATCTCGCTGGGATGAATTGGTTTCTCCCTTGTGGACTAAGGAAAAGATGCGCCCTTCACAATTTATTGAAGACTATTTGGAGGCTAAAGATACTTGGCAGGGAAAGCTAAACAGATCAGCATGAATGGAGATTATCTTCCACTTGCAAAAATATTGAGGTATGTTGCACAAGGTTTTATTATCTTTTTGTACTAAGTAAAAAGTAGTTTTTCACTTTAACTTCGGAGGTTTTATTGACAGAAAGTAGTAAAGAAAGAGCACTTGAATTGATTAAAATTGCGCAAGATTTGAAGGCAGAAGACATCATTATGTTTGACGTCGACGGTAAGTCTACTCTCACGGACTACATTATCGTATGTCAAGGGCGTTCGCAGGGTCATGTCAAAGGGATTGCTGATCGGATCGAACAAGAAATGAAAAAAGGAAAAGTCTTGCCCCTCGGTATTGAGGGATATTCAGAGGGCAGTTGGATACTGATGGATTATGGAGAAGCTGTAATTCACATTTTTCATCCGGACACTCGTAGTTACTTTGACCTGGAAAAGTTGCATGATAATTGTCCAAAAGAACACTATTAAGGAAGCCATGCCGGTTTTTTCCCCTCAGGCTATCGAAAGTTGGCGTGACGATTTGATAGCTTTACAAATTCAATCCAAAATTCATTGGAATTATCCCCTAAAGCGTTTCAACACCTTAAAGGTCGGAGGGAATGCCGCATGCCTGATAAATGTGCTGAACCATTTCGATTTGTCCAAAATTCTTCCATTTATTAATCGACATAAACTTTCCTGGTTTGTGCTTGGTAAGGGGTCAAATCTGATTGTCCCTGACAGTGGCTGGCCTGGTATCGTTTTGCGTCTTGCTGGGGATTTTAAGTATTGGAAACCTGACGAGTTAGTTCATCAAGTGAAGGTAGGTTCGGGTTTGGCAGATGCAACATTTGCTCAAAAATGCATTCCTTTGGGGTGGACTGGACTAGAATTTTTAATCGGAATTCCCGGATCAATAGGAGGAGCTATTGCTATGAATGCAGGTGCTCACGGTGGTGAAGTTAGTGATTTTTTATCAAAGGTATGGTGGATGGATATGGATGGAAACCATCATGAAGCTAAGGGAGAATCACTAGATTTTGCTTACCGATACTCTCCTTTAAATGGAAAGAATGGAACGGTTATCACGGATGCGCTTTTTCAACTGAAACGATCAAACTCAGAAATGGTTAGGGCAAATGTTGAAAAATATCAGAAATTTCGTTTCGAAAAACAACCACAAAACTTGCCAAATTGTGGCTCAGTATTCAAGAACCCGCCGCAAGGATATGCCGGTCGACTCATAGAATCAGTTGGACTAAAGGGATACCGAATAGGCAATGCTCAAATCAGTGAAAAGCATAGCAATTTTATTGTAAATTTGGGGGATGCTTCTGCCCAAGATATTATAGATTTAATGACACTCGCGCAAAAAAAAGTCCGGGAAGCTTATCAAATTGAACTCGTATCGGAAGTGCAAGTGTTGTCATTTTAAGCGGATTGAATCATGGAAGATTTCAAACACATCCGAAAGCGTTCTGCTTCTGGCCCGTCTCGGCGAAAGAAAGAAATTCATGTTCCTTATGGAGAAGACAAATCTTTCAAATTTTCTAGATCTAAGGGGCGAACGCAATTCAATTTAGGAAGGCGCGTTTCAAAACAATCGAAAACCAGTGCTGTCGCAGAAGGATTCCCGGAAATTCCTGCAGCTACCGAGTCTCCTCGATTTCGTTTTGTACTTGGTATCTCCGTGGTACTTTTTCTTGGGTGGGTTTCAATTGGCATTACATGGCAATCCTTTGCCTTTTTTGGTCAAATGACTCGCCAACTTCATACTGAGGGAAATCGCTTGCTTTCAGATTTGAATATCTATCAAATTTCTGATCTCAATAAAGATTCGTACCTTCAAGATGTGGATACATATGTTATCTCAAAGAGGATCCTATTGCATCCAGCAGTAGAGGAGGTTCGAACTCGAAAAATTTATCCTGAGTCGATACATATTCAAGTTCAAGAATATAGACCTTATGCTTTTTTGAAATGGAATCGTAATTATTTTCTTATCGATAAAAAGCAAAGGCCTTTAGTCCGTCTTATTGATCCCGTCGAGGAAACAAAGCTTCCACTTTTGGTAAGTGACAAGAACAATGATTTACAGTTGGGTTTTCCAATGAACTCCTTAGATGTACAAAAAGGTTTGGATATTCTAGAGGCACTAGAAAAATCTCACTTTCCAAAAGAAACAATATCGTCAATCAATGTTACAGACCCTCTCAATCTGACAATAAAACATCGCCCATCTCAAATGGTACTTCATGTAGGCAGGGACAACTATATGAAGAAATTGATGCGATTCTCAAATTTATATTCTCAGATTCGACAGCAGAACCCAAAAGCTACGTCTATAGATTTAAGGGATCTGCGAAAAATTGTTGTTAGAGACTGACGCATTTGAGCAGAGACTTCAATCGAGTATTTAACGAATAAGTTTTTTGTTTCTAATAAATTTTTCGATACATTATGTTAAATTATAAAACAAAAAACACTCACAAAAGGCCAAACAATGATAATAACAATAATGAAAATAATAATGTCACACCTATGACAAACGCGTTTGGTTTTCAAGGAAACTCAAATTGGCATATATTGGCTTGAGACGGTTATTTTCAGCTTGTAATTCACGAATCCTTTGAGTTCCGAAGCCTCCAAGCCTCCATATTTGGCCTTCCATTTGTAATAGGTGGGAGCACTGATTTCATGGTTGCGACAGACTTCTTTTGACACTCAATCCAGTTTCCACTTCTTTGAGGATGGAAACGATCTGACTTTCACTAAAGCGACTTTTTTTCATAGCGAGACCTCCAGCTAAATAGGTTTTAAGTAAATTAGCAAATTGGCCTCTACTTAAAAAGTGTTACCTAAATCGAGGGTAGGACAACAGGCCTTATGTAGTGGAAATCGACTTCTCGAAGTTCTTCAACACGATTCCTCATGGAAAGCTACGGAGTAACGAACACTTCCACTTCCTGGAATTCCTCTCAAACAACTGGTACTTGGGAAATTTTTATTAAATGTGGTAACCCTGCTGAAAAAGATCATGATGCACAATATCATCCCGATTTTTCTGAAAACGGATGGTTATCTTCACCTGATAATTTAACATTTGATCCTGAAGGTCCTTTGGATATCTACCGATGGAGCTCTCAATCGAGGATTACCCGACGGAATGTATGCGATTCAAATAACTGGATCAGATCGAGCCTTAACTCGATTCTCTTTTTCATGTTCATTGATGCAGAAATGTGTGGGCCAGAATTTACTCCGGATGGAAAAACACTCTTCTTAGCTGTACAGCATCCTGGAGATTCTGGTACTTGGGATGGACCTGTAACCGACTGGCTGGACATTGGAAGTGGTTCACCTGCTCGCCCATCAGTAGTTGCTATCACAAAAGATGATGGTGGTGAGATCGGCAGTTAGATATTTCTTATATTCCTGGGGGCGCGTTGATGCCCCCATTTCATTTGCAGAACTCTCCACAAAGAAATTTAGTCAAAAAATCTCAATCGCTCTCCTAAACCCTTCCTATTTTTGTAATTTTCAACATCTGACAGGCAGTATTGGACACTAAATCTCACAAAAACCTCGTATAGCTCGTTTTAAGCAATTTGTTTTTTTTGCATGCCAATGGTCCAATCAAATAAAAACCTTCGACTTTCGATAGATCTGCGAGCTAAAATTATCGAGTTGATCTATTTTTTTATAACTAGTTTAGTGTTGACAAACTTTCTCCCCCTCGATGCGCTTTACAATCTCGCTAATTCTTCTTCAAAGCTACATTCTCGAAATCTCGCAATTTCGAAATCTCACAATCACTCTTGATAAGAAGCTGACCTAATAACTTTCAACTTCTCATCAAGAAAAGGCCATCGGTTTATTACTGCAAGTATCTGGCACTTTGTTCTCGAACAGAGAAAGCACATTTGTACGAAATTTTGTATATGTTTGTTAAGATACATTATCGAATATATAATTTATCGATGTTTATCAAGGGCATTACCCACCCATCTTCGAAATAAGCATAGGATTTAACGAATAGAACGTGTTTGAAAAATAGACAAAGTTCTATTTTGAAAATAGTTTTGCCCATTAACGTCTTCAGGTTTATTTTAGAATTGGAGTGATTCACAAATAGACAATAACGCTCAATTTTAAGAAGTCTTTCTTTAAAAGGAATACATGCATATTACTACAAATTCAGTTGTATCAATTGACTACACGCTTTCAAATAACGAAGGGAACATTCTTGATACCTCCGAAGGAAATGAACCTCTCATTTTCATTCAAGGCTTTAGGAGTATTATTCCGGGCCTTGAAAAATCTTTGGAAGGAAAATCTGCCGGGGATCAATTCCAAGTATCGATTCCGCCAGAAGAGGGCTATGGTATTAAAGATGATAACTTAATCCAGATTTTTCCCAGTAATGCGTTTCAGAGAGTGGATACATTGGAAGTTGGAATGCAGTTTCATATTCAAAATGGAATGAGAAGCCAGATAGCAACGATCTCACAAATTGATGGTGATGAGGTAACGATTGATGCAAATCATCCTCTTGCTGGAGAAACCCTAAATTTTGAAGTTAAAATTGTTGAGGTTCGAGAAGCTACGGCTGATGAGATCAAAAGGGGACATACTAAAGAAATTAGACCTAAAGATTGTGGGTGCTGTTGAGCTTGTGTATGCAGCAAAGCTGGCTGATTTTATAGCCAAATAAAAAGGTACCATAATGAATCGCCGTTGGTTTAAGGTACTCGAACCAAAAGCTAACAATGCTAAACTTAATTTAACTGAAGTTTGGGAAAATCTAGCTTTTTGTTAGGGATACATAATGTATATAAAATTAATTTTTAAACTAAGCTTAACCTTTTGAAAGATGTAACAGCTTGCCGATGAAACCTAGTAAAAAAATCATTTCAAATATTCCCACGAACATCATCACCGGCTTTCTTGGAACTGGTAAAACAACCGCGATATTACATTTGCTAAAACAAAAGGCCGCCAACGAACGTTGGGCAGTGCTAGTCAACGAGTTTGGAGAAATTGGAGTAGATGGAAGTCTGTTTCAAGGTCAAGTCCGTGAAGAACAAGGAGTGTTTATCAAGGAAGTACCGGGTGGATGTATGTGTTGTACTGCAGGCTTACCTATGCAGGTTGCGTTGAACTTTTTGCTAACTCGTGCCCAGCCTGATCGATTATTGATTGAGCCAACAGGAATTGGGCACCCAATTGAAGTATTAGGGGTTCTTTCAGAGGATCATTATCGAAACGTGTTGTCCATTCAAAAAATTGTCACGTTGGTAGATGCACGTAAATTATCTGACACTCGATACACAAACCACGATACTTTCAATCAACAAATTGCTATCGCAGATATCCTAGTTGGCAACAAACAAGATCTTTACCGAACCGAAGACAAAGCTAATCTTGAAGCATATGCTAGGGAAAAGGGATCTCCTCAAGTTCAGGTTATGTTTACTGAACAAGGAATTTTTGCGTCCGAGTTGCTCGAAGGAAAAACAAAATCAGTCCCCCCCCACCACCATCATCTGTCTCCAAGCGACCCAAGCCCCAATATTTCTATTGAGTCGATTCCTAAGTGTGGCTATTTAAAAGCCAGTAACCGTGGTGAGGGTTACCAAAGCATTGGGTGGAGGTTTTCTCCTATCAAAGTGTTTGATCACTTAAAGCTTATTACATTTTTGAGTGGTCTCAAGGTTGAACGATTGAAGGCTATTTTTATAACAACAAACGGAGTGTTCGGTTATAATCTATCTGATAGTGCTCTGCTAGAGTTAGAATTGGACGATGCCAGTGAAAGTCGCATTGAAATTATCTCTACCGATATTATTGAAAATTGGGAAGAGATGCTATTTAGCTGTTTAGTAGAGAATGGCTAAATACGCTTTTTTAAACTGGTTTTTATAGTTAAAAGTGTAGGCTTTTATTTTGATGCTTTTGTGAGGGTATTGAGTGAGTTTGGGCGAAATTTGGTTTTTTAATTTATCATAATATACCCAGAAATTTATTAACTAGATAATTGAACCAAAGCTTTTAAAATGTTAGCGAAGCTTGGAAATACAGAAACTCTCTGTCAAACTGCCGCTTAATCCATTATCTATTGAGACAATGCTTTTCCATCAAGAAACTACTTGATTGACACCATAGTTCCAACCAAAAGATAGGAATTGGCAATCTTCGTAAAAGAAAGGGGAAATCATGCAACAGCTATCCGGTTTAGATGCGGCTTTTTTATATTTAGAAACCCCTAATGCTCCAATGCATGTAGGAGGTGTCGCCATCTTCGAACCTCCAGTCGATAAAAAATTTGATATTGAAAACTATCGTAATTTTTTAACCACACGGCTGCATGTGGTTCGGACCACACGAGAGCGTCTCGTTAACGTGCCTATGAATTTGGGTTATCCTTATTGGATCGAAGACCCAAACTTCGATATCGATTTTCATTTGCATCATATGGCATTGCCGCAACCTGGCACATGGCAACAACTCTCGAAATTGGCTGCACATATTTTTAGTATTCCGCTAGACCGATCTCGCCCCTTGTGGGAAATGACCTTCGTGGAAGGTCTCGACGCAATTGCAGGCGTGAAAAAAGGGACATTTGCGTTGATCAGCAAAATCCATCACTCGGCAATCGACGGGGCATCGGGGGCAGAAATGCAAGGAGCTGTTTTAGATACCCAACCAAATGCAACTCAATCGACTTCATCGGAGCCCTGGACTTCTGAGCCAATTCCATCTGAACGTGAACTTTTACACAAAGCACTAATGAATGCGGTTAAGAATCCTATTGAACTCGCCCGCATGCTACCAAAGACAATAAAAAGTGCCACTGTTGCTGGTGCCTTGTGGCAAGTTAAAAAAATAAAACCTCCTCAAATGCCATTTACAGCCCCTCGGACTCGTTTCAACAATACCGTCACTCCACATCGCGTTTGGGATTCAGCACTATTTTCCTTAAGCCGAATCAAAACCATTAAAAACGCCTTTGATGTCACTCTCAATGATGCAGTTCTTACGATTTGTGCCACAGCACTTCGTAGGTATTTGATTGATAAAGGAGAACTGCCAGAAGTACCATTAACAGCGATGCTGCCGGTAAACATTCGTGATGAAGACGAAAAAGGAACTCAAGGTAACAGAGTTTCTGCATATGTTGCTTCCCTAGCTACTGATGAACCCGACCTAAAGAAACGTGTTCAAAAAATTCACAAAAGTACCAGTAGTTCCAAAATTTATCACAACGCAACTGACGCAAAAAAACTGATCGATTATAGTACGTTCATTCCTTACTCTTTAGGGAATTTGGCCTCACGCTTGTACACTCGTATGGATATTTCCCAAAAACATACTCCGTTTTACAATGTCATCATAACCAATGTGCCAGGTCCTCAAATACCGCTTTATATGTATGAAGCCAAGATGTACGCAACTTTTGGGACCGCACCAATTCTCGACGGAATTGGTCTAATCATCGTCATCCAAAGCTACTCAGGGACACTCAGCATTAGCTCTACTTCCTGTCGTGAAATCATGCCTGACTTGCCAGTTTTCATTCAATACGTTCGAGATGCAGTGGAAGAATTGGAAAAACTCACTAACAATCACGAAGATGAAACCCATTGAAGGGAACTCCAATGAAGTCTTTTCTTTTCAATTGCTTACTTATTGGAATTTCCGTATTTGGATGCTTATTTATTGGAGATCGAATATTAGGATTGTTAGGGTTTCCTGAAAAGATCCATCCGCAATATGCGCACCCTCCTAACTTTTCCGAAATTCGCAAGAATATTGAATTCACTTATAAATTTGAGACCAATAGCCAAGGCTTGCGCTATCCTGAAATTTCACTCGAAAAAAAGGAATCCGAATTTCGTGTTTTTGTTGTTGGCGATTCCTACACAGAAGGAACTGGTGTCGAAGCAAACGAGACTTATACTCGACTGATGGAACAAAGTTTTACATCTAATCGAGTAGCATTTATTAACGGAGGCCTAAGTGGTACTGGACCGTTAGAATATGGCCGCCTTTTTCTTAATGTAGGGCTTCGATACAAACCTGACGCTTTATTGATTTCGCTATTCGCAAATGATTTACCAAACACTTCAATCAAGGAGAAACCAAAGGATTTTTACTATGTGCCTTTACGCTATCGTTATAATAAAGTAGCTCACCTCTTATTTCCTCGAATAACTTCCTTGCTTAAGAAATATCAGTTGCAGAAAGAACATACAGAGATCACCTCAACCGACAATTTCATAGAAGCTGTTGAGAAAAGAGCTCGTAAACAAAAAATAGAGGTCTCTCAGGTTGATTTGTGGAAAACCTCTTTACCTATGGATTTGGTTGAGGCGACCAATCGAGGTGAATTTCATGGCAATATCTTGTCGGCAGGTTTACTCAAACCCTATTACTGGGAATCATTGGACCTTGCGAATCTCGAAGCACAGCAAAAATGGAAAACGATGAAGATATTGCTGACTGAAATCGTGAAACAAGCACAGCAGCATAATATAGAAGTGGCGGTATTGTTTTTCCCGGCAGCATTTCAATACGACCCTCACCATGAAACAGCGTTTCGAAAAAAAGTTCCGATTTCCCCTCCAATTCAAGAGAAATGGTCCTACGAGAATACGGCATTACAAAACCAACTTGAAAAATGGGCTAATGAACAAAAAATTCCTTTCTTCGACCTTACTCCATCATTCCGTAACGCTTTGACTTCAGGAGGAGCTTTCAATTGGGCTTGGGATGGACATTGGAACGTCCAAGGACACCGAATTGCCGCTGAAGCCATCACGAATTGGATTAAACAGAATCAAATATTTTCATTTTATCGAGAGACAGACTGAACAAGGAGTCAATAATGACAATGAAGAACTACGCAAACTTGATCTTTGAGTTGGGGCAACTCCGTTTGGAAGATAGACGTGGTTGGCTGAGACTCGGATTGAAAACTGAAAATGTGGCAGAGCATTCGTTACGGGCTTCTCAACTTGCCTATATTTTGGCTAAATTAGAAGGGCACCCTGACCCCAACTATGTGACTACACTGGTTGTTTTCCATGATATGGCAGAAACGCGAATCGGCGACCCCGATATGGTGGCAAAAGTTTATGGAAAATACGATCAGGAAAACGTAGTACAAGCTCAAACCGATTCATTAGGAGAGATCGGTGAAACAATGCTAGCCATGTGGAAAGAAGTGGCGGCCACCGAAACCAAAGCTGGAAAAATAGCAAAAGATGCAGACAAACTGGAGATGGCCTTTACAGCAAAGGAGTTAATCAAACGCGGTTATCCAGAGGCTCAACTTTGGATCGAATCAGTGGAAGGTGCTTTGCATACAGATTCTGCGAATCGCCTTTTATATGAGCTAAAAAACACCGACCCGACCGATTGGTGGAAAGCCATATTGTATTAGTCCTCATCAGCGAGGGCGATTGACATGCCGCGCTGAAGCAGAAAGTTCCATTTTTCGGAGACGAATACTTTTGGGGGTAACTTCCACAATTTCTCCTTCATTGATGAATTCAATGGCCCGTTCTAAAGTCATTGGAGTGATTGGAGTAAGCACCACACTTTCATCTTTACCTGATGCCCGGATGTTGGTGAGCTTTTTTTCCTTGCACGCATTCACGTTGAGATCCGATTCCCGATTGTGTTCTCCGACAATCATGCCTTCGTAGACTCGCTCTCCTGGAGTAATAAACAATGTACCTCTCGGCTCTAGATTAAATAGGGCATAGGGAACAGCTTTACCTTGGCGATCCGCAATGATTGATCCGGTGAACCGGGTCGGAAAGTTTCCTCGGAAAGGCTCATATCCTGAAAGGTAAGAATTGAGAATTCCCGTACCACGAGTATCCGTTAAAAATTCATTTCGATATCCAATCAGACCGCGGGACGGTATGTCAAATTGAACTCGAATCCGTCCACTGCCGTGGTTGACTAGATTCACCATACGTCCTTTCCTTTGTGATAGTTTTTCAGAAACGATCCCTAAAAAGTCTTCCTGACAATCGATGTAGACTTGTTCGATCGGCTCCAATCGTTGGCCGTTTTCTTCTTTATAAATCACTTCTGGACGCCCGATTCCTAACTCGTACCCCTCTCGACGCATAGTCTCAACGAGCACTGCCATCTGAAGCTCACCTCGGCCCTTTACCAAGAACCGTTCAGCATCATCGGTTTCGTCGCACTGCATCGAGACGTTGCGAAGCGTTTCTTTATAAAGCCGTTCTTTGATTTTGTTAGCTTGCACCAATTTTCCCTCTTGGCCAGAAAAAGGCGAGGTGTTGGTATAGAAAAACATGGCGATTGTTGGCTCGTCCACCGTGATGCGTTTCAAAGCTTTGGGTTGTTCTTTGGTACAGATCGTGTCGCCAATATGGATTTCCTCGATGCCGGAAAGAATCAGAATATCTCCTGGGTCTGCATCGTCCACTTCTGCCATTCCTAGCCCGTCGTATACTTGAAGCTTCGAAACTCGAAGTGCTCGTTGATTTCCTTCAACATCGATACAAACCATCGCTTCATTTTTTCGAATGGTTCCATGAGCGATTCGTCCTATGGCCAATCGTCCCAGATAGTCTGAATAATCCAGATCGGTCACTAACATTTGAAATGGCTCTTTGGGATGGTGAGAAGGTCCTGGTATTTCCCTCAGAATCGTCTCAAACAAGGGGATGAGATTATTGGACTCGTCATCAAGCTCATGTTTTGCGACGCCGTCTCTTCCAATCGCGTAGAGGACTGAAAACTCAATTTGTTCTTCATCGGCATCCAGATCGATAAACAAATCGTAAACGGCATCTAGAACTGCTTCAACTTGGGCATCCTGACGATCAATTTTGTTGATAACTACAATAATTTTTAAATGGTTTTCTAATGCCTTTTTTAAAACGAAACGAGTTTGTGGCAACGGACCTTCTGAAGCGTCGACCAATAATATTGCTCCATCCACCATCATCAAAGCTCGTTCTACTTCCCCTCCAAAGTCGGCGTGACCAGGTGTGTCTAGGATGTTGATTTTCGTACCGTTCCAACTGATCGAACAATTTTTTGCTGCGATTGTGATACCCCGCTCTCTTTCTAAGTCCATTCGATCCATAATGCGTTCGTCGACTTCTTGATTTTCGCGGAATAGGCCACTTTGGCGAAACATTTGATCTACCAATGTTGTTTTTCCATGGTCGACATGGGCGATGATGGCAATGTTTCGAATTCTGTCGTTGATGATGAGGTCTTTCATAAATCTTACTCCCTATCTTGAATATCTTTGGAAATTTTTATTGAAATCTTGATTCTTTAAAGGAGCCTAAGTTGGTGTTGTTGAATTTGTATCCTTCCAAATAAGCTAGGACTCCCAATCGGTTCATGCGGCGACGATATACCTACTTTTCGATTTTGTGTCTACAAACAAAACAAAGGGCATCACAGCTTGAATATCCAGATTCATCTGTTCATTGATCCAAACCGGAAGAAGTCTGGCTAACACTCCGAATACGAGGATGAAGACGAGACATTTTATAGGAATCACAATATTTCCCTTGCTTGAAAGTGTCGTATCTCGAAGTACCTTCAATGACAAAATCGTATTTTTTGTAAAGTTCCACGGCAATTTTGTTGTCTGTGAAAACCGTGAGTTCTAGTTTCAATAGATCCAGCCAGTTGTCCGCCAAACGAATCATTTCTTCGAGAAGAGCGGCCCCTACCCCTTTACCTTGATAGTCCGGATGCACTGCAATTCCAAAACTGGCTGCATGTCGGCGTCGAGGGGCCTGACTCATCAAGATTCCCAAATGGGCCACTGGTTTCCCATCACACTCCGCAACCAACTCTATGGACCCGTTTGCTTTAGATCCATAGAATCCTTTCCAAAAATCAGCATTCCCGTGGGGTAACTGACTCGTTTGATTGATCACAGACTCATAAGAATAAATTTTAGCGATATCTTCGTAATCGTTGTTTTCGATAGATCGAATTTTTATTTCCATCTATTAATTCCTTTCACGTTATTGTTGCCCTTTTTAGAAGAGGAAAGCCTTGCTCTTCAACGATGAGAAACCTAAAGTTTGGTCATCTTTTGATCTCAAGAAGCAACCTCCAACCCGAGTAATTAGCCCTATGCTGTCTTATCAATTCAAAAGGGAACCTGCTCTCGATTTAACCACATTAAAAATTGAAGGAAATCGTATTTCTTTGCAATCCATCGACCACCGCTTCAGTTCTGTCATGTTCAAAGAATTTACAGCTGAAGTCACTCGGTATATGTTTCCGAAACCAGCAGAAGCAATCGAGGAGACAAATACCTTCATCTCAGAGTCCTTAGAAAAAATGCGTTTGGGACAAGACTTGATTTTAGTAATCACAAAAAAAGATAGTGAACAATTTTTGGGATGTTGTGGGTTTCACTTAAACCAAAACCCAAAAACTCCTGAATTGGGTATCTGGATTAGAAAAGACGAACACGGACAAAAGTATGGAAGAGAAGCAATCCACCTTTTAGTTTATTGGGCTGTAGAAAACATCGATTTTGATTATGCAATTTATCCAGTGGACAAAGCCAATATCGCCAGTCGCAAAATCCCTGAATCGTTAGGTGGCATCATCTTTGACGAAAGAATAGTAAAATCTTTGAGTGGTTATCTATTAGATGAAGTGCTATATAAAATACCTTACGAAACATTAAAGAATTAAAAAACTTATTTAAAAGCGTTAGATAATCAATAAACTTAGTTAAAAACGTTAGAAAGACCAAAATGAAATTCAGAGAAATCGAAAAATTCGACGTACCCCAACTTTTCAATGTCCGAGTCGCAACCCGTGAGAATACCTTGTCTCGACAAGAACTTGAAGATTTAGGAATCAATGAGATCTCGGTCACGAATATGCTAGCCACAAATCACAAAGGCTGGTTGTGTGAAGTTGACAATAAGGTCATTGGATTTGCGATGGGCAATCGCGACAACGGAGAACTGTCGGTGATCGCGGTGTTGCCGGGTTTCGAAGGCAAAGGGGTCGGGGCGGGATTATTAAATCGTGCCGAAAATTGGCTTTGGTCCAATGGTTGGAACGAAATTTGGCTTACAACCGACGTCAATGCCACTTTGAGAGCGTACGGCTTCTACAAGCAACAAGGCTGGGAAGATGACAAAATCGAAAAGGGCATGCGTTTTATGAAAAAACAGAAGACTCGAAAGGATTCTTAAGCCCGTTTAAAAACTATTCCTTGTAGGCTTTCCAACTTTCATACGTTTTGGGGGCATCCAGTTCTTTGAGCTGTTCCCAGGCTTCGATAGCTTGCGACCTGGTGGCATTAGCTTCCTGAGCCAAGAAATCAGAAATAAAATTGATATACCGACCAGTAGGAATCTGAGAAAATTTTTCTTTTGTCTGATTTAGCTCAATATAGCGATTCACCAAATCACCATAGGTGATTGGAATTCCCTGTGTCAGTTGTTCTTCTCGCCATCGATTCAATCGATAGCGAACCCCTGATTTTTCTTTAAGATTCGGCACTTGCTTTTTTGCTTCTGCAACGATGAACGACTTGGTTTCTTTATTGCTGGTATAGTGCCGAATAGGGAGTTCCAAACTCAACCCCAGATCCACATCTTTGACTGCCGTGTTGGTGAGACTCCTTTGAGTCGATAATTCCACCTTCCCCGTGCGAAAGAAATATTTTATGGATTGCTCCAATTCATCTTTTCTCAATTTCGAAGCTGAAGGAATACCAATTTCCTTGGCAAACGCTTTCAATTCCGCTGCATACCAGTACCCGTTTTCAAACTGAGTTTCTGTCATTGACAAGGATAGTCTCATTTTTTTGTAGTGGCTGAAATTTTCCTTAGGTGTCTTCTCATCAATATCCTGGTCGATTGATTTTATATTCTTCTCACTCATATTCACCAATTTCTGGAAGTTGTACCATTTTTGATGGGTAAATTTTTTGATCTTCTTTTTCTAAATCCATAAGCCTTTTTATATGGTGCCCGACTTTGCGGTTGATTCGTTAGAACATTCGTCTTTTTCCTTTAAATGAGGATGGATATAGTTTTTTATGTGGTTCCTTCCAAATGTTCGTAAAGATCCCTCTGATATTCAACCGCCCAATAGGTCATCACCTCACGGTTGATGCCTTTGACATGAATCCCTCCCCTGGGTTTGCAACGAATCACATCTTTGACCAGTTCAAATGTGGTGTCGGAAATAAGAATTTTGTTTGCCTCGGAATTTGTCTCCAGTCTGGCTGTCAGATTCACGGCCCCTCCGATGATGGTATATTCCATATGTTGTTCCGACCCAAAGTTTCCCACGATACAATCCCCGGTATTGACGCCAATTCGGATGTCCACGCCTAATAATTTGGCATAATCACGCATTTCCATTGCCATCAAAACACATTTGATAGCGTCTTTTTTTTCTCCGCTTGTTTGGGGATCTCCGAAGAACACCATCACGGCATCTCCGATAAACTTATCAAGGGTTCCGTCATTCCGAATGGCAATCGTTGCCATGTGTTCAAGATAGTTGTTTAACCATCGGGTCAATTTATCCATCGGAGTTTGTTCGGTTTTGGAAGTGAATCCCACAATATCCGAAAAGAAGACTGTCAACCGCTTGCGGTAGGTTTCAATCTTCACATCCTTTTCCCCAGAGAAAATGGACTCATAAACTTGGGGAGAAAGATATTTTGCCAGCTTGGAGGCCAACAATTCCATTTGTTCCTGTTTCTCTCGAATGACTCCGGCAAGCCGCGCGTTGTTAACCGCCGTTGCAATTTGGATAATGTAGCGTTGAATCTTATAGATATCAGTTTCTTCCAGATGAAACGGTTCTTCACTCGCGCCAAACACGATCACACCAATCACAGTATTGTGCACTTCCAAAGGGTAAAGCAACAACGACTTGGTCAAAATGATCTCGTAGATAGACCGATCCAGCTCATCAAAGTATTCGAGCATTTCATCTGAAATCGGAGAGACATACCCTGGCTCATTGTTACGAATCGTTTTTACCAACCAGCTGTTTTCATGATGCAGCGGGATCTTGATTTGACTCATATGCGATATGCGCCGCAAGCTAGCTCCACTTCCGAACATTCTGGAAAATTGGAGTTCTTGACGTTTTGTATCGATGAGCCAAATTCCGATTTGATTGAATGGAAACAAATCTTGCAACACCGACAAAACCGTTTGCATCACCTGGTCCAGTTCGAGTGTCGCATTCACTGTCCGAATGACCTGATTGATGTGGGAAATTTCCTGTTCTTTCCGTTTAGTTTCTTCCAGCGATTGTTGAAGCTTTGCAGTACGTTGGGTGACCATTTCTTCTAAGCTTCGACTGTAATTCTCTAACTGTGTCTTCGAGGACTTAAGTCGAGCTGTCATACTATTAAGAGCGCCTTCAATAACAGCCCATTCATCTTTTTTTTCTAAATGGATTTGGGTGTCGAGATTGCCATCTCGAATCGCCTCAATCCCTGTTTGAATTTGATTCAGCGGTCTCCGAATGTTTGATGTGAAAAAGAGGGTGGTTAAAAAACCAATTAAGACCACGAAGCCAAATATAAATACCACAGTCCCCAGCAGCAGTTCTTCGATGTATTGTGCCAATGGTTTCATAGACTGAAGAATCGCCACCCGGACTTCAGAGAGATTGTATATTTCTCGAAACTCCCGTTCCATCCCAATGTACGAATTCTTCGCGGCGGTGAATAGTTCGGGAAACCCTTCCACTTTGCCAAATTCTCCCAATTCCTCGTCAAAGGTGACGCCTACTTGGTGCTCTCCAATAAACAGAATAGCTTCTTTTTCAATCGATTTTTTAAGGTCTGCAAAAAACCTGGGGTTCTCTGACAAGCCTTGAATTAAGACCACGTGACCAATAACCTCACCGCCGGATCCATACAACGGACTTTGGCTAAAAAATTGGGTAGTGCTTGACTTCTCGATGATTCCAAAGGCGTTGTTCATCAACATGGGGTCAATTTGAGTGTGGACATCGTACCCTTGGCTAATGACACGTCCCTGGGGGTCCGTTAAAAGAACTTCGTCGATGTTGAGTAGGGAAGCGAGAAGGATTTGATGAGAGGTGATTATTTTTTGTACTTCTTCCAACACTTCCAATTCTACAGAAATCAAAAGATTCTTTTCTGTAGATATCTTTTGTGAGGAAGCAATCAGCTTATCTTTTTCTCTGATTAAGAATGTGTTGACGTTTTTGAAATCGCTTTCGAATACTCGTTGCGTCTGCTCGTAAACGATCTCGGTGATTTGCTCCTTGATTAGAAAAAATGCTATCCCTCCACTGACCGCTAGGCAAAAAACAATAAAAAATAATAACTTGTTAAAGAGCTTGTGGAACAGTTTTTGGAGTTTAAACACAGTCTTCGTGGTTGAATTGTTACGGAAGATAGTCGTCCATATTGATCGACGGGAAGGAACCTATTTTCTCATTCATCAGCTTATCGTTTTTGCGTTTTGTCACGTAAATGTATCCAGGGTTAATCGGGTCCCCACTTTTATTGAAGAGCAACGGACTACCAGTCCGAGGAGAATTCACTGGTAACGTCCTCATTAGAGCCACCAATTGTTCTCCATCCCATTCCCCCTGCATTTGAGAAATCGCTTTGACCAAGAGTGTTCCAGTATCATATCCATGTACTGCGAGTGTGGTCGGAATCCTACCATATTCAATTTGATACAATTTCACGAAGTTTCGATTGGTTTCGTTATCTAGATCGTGGCTCCAATAGGTCGCGCTTAGAAGTCCCACCGAAGTATTATAAGGGTCTATTGTCTGTTCATACTTTCGCAGCAATCCTGGTTCCACAAGAAAGCCTGGCCCGGTGAGTTGGATACGATTTTGCAATTTAAATCGATAATAATCTGCAATGAAAACTTGTGCTTCCGACCCGGCAAAAAAAGCAAACGCAAAGTCTGGCTTGAGCTTAGCGAGCTGAATCAATTGGGGCGATTTGTCCAATGTTTTGAATGGAACTGGAACCCGACCCACTTCCACTCCATAGGGTTCGTAACCCAACTTAAATCCATCACAGAACTGCACCCCTACAATATAGTCGGCATAGATACAGGCCCATGTTGGTTTTTCTTTATCAACGGGTGGATTCTCTCGAAGCCATAAAGACAAAGCGATGCTTGGTTGATAGGCAACGTAACTGGTTCTCAGAAAAAGCGGCGATTGCACTTTTAAGTTTGGAGTGGCTGCCGCTCCAAATAGGATGAGCGGAATTTTGGATTCTTCTATCACAAGGTCTCGAATCTTGAATGCAACCGCAGACGATATGATGCCCATGACCGCTTGAGCACCTTCTTGTATTGCTTTCTTTGTCATCACAAAACTTCGATCCGGATCCAGCCGAGTGTCTAGAAATTTGAGGATAGCCGATTCTTTTAGCTGAATACCTTGCCGCAATTCCTCTTGTTTGATGCCAAGCAAAAATCCGTCTTTCACGTCATTCGCCGGAGTTTTGTACACCCCACTGAATGGAAGCAAAACAGCCAACTCAACGGGTTTTGCCTTTATGACATGGGGAAACCAACCCATTCCCAACGAAAATGCTAGGAATGCCGTCGCTCTGAACAGCACTTTTCGAGTTAGCAAATGCATTATGTTGACCCTCATAAAACCTTTTGGAAACAAAGTTATCGGCTGAATTGGATAAAAGTAATGAAAGTGGTCAGGCTCATTCCAAAATGCACCTCCCAAATGCGATTGAGCGATGAATGAGCATTGGCTTTCTCTCTGTTGAAAAATTGAGTAACCCGTTGTTGAAGTTCTTTGTGTTCGGGATGAAATGCCCAACCAATTTCCTCTTGCTCACCAACAGGAAATGCGACTTTGGAGTGACGCAGCCGATGATAAATCGACCAAATCGCAGCATCTGCATCGACTACGACAAAATCCACATGGTTGGTATCAACCGCCTCCAAAGCCTGGGTCAGTGGCATGTGTTTGATCCGAATCGGGTTGTTCTGGAAAGTGGTCTGGTTTTGTTTGTTGATCCAGTGGTGATAGGACGTGTTGATTTCTACCGCTGTCACTTTGCCTGCTAGGTCTGAGGGGCCTACTATCGGGGGTGTTTTTTGATTTTGTGTGATAACCAAGCGTCTGCTGGGAAATAAAGGTACCCAACCGACTTTACGGAGCCGCCACCCAATTTTTGTTATATTGTTCGGATAAACGTCGCAGATTCCCGAAGCCAGTAAGTGAGGGATGTAATCGGCATCTTGTACGGTCTTTCCTGCTTGGTTGTGAAATTGCTGATCCCAGTCAATGCGGATCACTTTTTCTTGAATCTCTGGCCCTAGCGTTGCTGCAAATGCCATTGCCAATTCGTAGGCAGGACCACCAAATTGGCAATTCTCCGTGCATCCGACTGGCTCAACCGTGGCAGTTGCAGGATGTATCGGAGCAATACAGATGCGAATTTCCTGAGTGTGCTGGATTGTCTTCAGCGGACGACTTATCGCGGTTGGGGCTAGGCCTAAAGCAAACCCTAACACTATGATGCCGGTGACAAGGATAAAGAGTGATCTATCACGCGTTTTTTCCATTTGCTTCTCAAATTGGTTTCTTAGTGTGACGCGATGACTCAGATTATTGAAACGCTTATTAACAAGTTAAAATGAAGATGTCATCTATGAACGAATCTAGAGTCTAGGCGCATCAAAATGACATCATAATCGAAACTCCACCCCCATCCCACGGAGTGTCGGCAAGATCATCTAAATTCCAGGAGGTCACGACCAGCAATCGAGCGTTGCCTTTAATGGAATGCCACTCGGCACTGAAGCGCGCTTTCGCTTCGATTTGACGACCAAATTTGTCATCAACCGATTCAGTCAATCGATTTCGTGCTTCCGTAACATCTCCGGCATAAACCCCGTATTCGAGATCGAGTGTTTCATCCCAAGGATGGAGGAGGGTCGCATAAGCTTGCAAGGTCTCGAAGCGATAATCGAAACTGTTATTAGTATCTTGGGAGTCACGGAGGCGATTACGGAAGACATCGTATTGGAGTCCTGTGGTCAGCGTGAATTGATCCAAATTCGGGAGAACCCAATAAAAATCGGAGGAGATAAATTGTAGGGTTTGGCGTTGATTATCCTCGGCTTCTTCGGAAACCGGAGAAGCCCGTGATTTGAATATATCAAAACTGCGCGCTTTCCATCCAAACCATTGGTCCTTTGGAAACCGATATCGAATTTCCCAGGAGCTTTCTTCACTTTGATGCTCGAAGGTCAGTTGATCATCAGGAAAGAACTGTTCTGCTGGATGGCTGATGGTTCCTTGAAATCGGACTTTGAGTCGATCCGAAGCATAAGCACCTTCGATCTGATCTTCGACAGGTTCCTCAATATATTCGTCGTTTTCGAAATTTTTATCGTTGTAGAGAATTTCTTGTTGGATACGAGCCACACGGACATAATTCCAAGGTGGCTGTCCCCAAATCAGAGCAGTTCCAAAGTCACCAACCCGTTTATCGTAAGTAGGAAAACCAAATAGAGCGATATGCCAGTTCCCCCACACACGCAGTTGAGCTTCAGCTTCTTGTCGGATCGGCTTGATCGCATAAAACTGCTCTTGCTTCCCGCGGTAGGACACAGTGATGCGTTCGGTAATGGGTTGCCTCACCCGCCCTTCGATCACCAAGTAAGAAAAATCAAGATTCAGGCTACCTTCTTGCAGCCGAAATCCATTGAGGGTTTCGTCCCATTCCCAGTCTCGCAATTTGCTGAATTGATATGATTTGATATCGAGGAAGGCTTCTTTATCAAAGTCAGGATCGTTGATTTCTCGATCATCATCAAAAGCCCAAACAAAAGATGGAAGCATGGATAACACCAGGGTTGACACAAACAGACTCAACAAGCGCATAAAATTTCCATATGTTTCTGTAGTTTTTGGATCAGCTTCACTTGGGCAGCCGGAAAGGAATATTGCCCCAAGTCTTTCAATGGCACCCACTCGCGTGGAATATCTTGAGACAATTTTAAATTTCCACTTTGAAAGACACAATAGTAACCGTGCAAGGTCACTTTATAAGAGGTGTAACCATGTTTGATGGTGGCAATGCGTTCCTTCACTTCGACTTGAATTCCCCATTGTTTGAGCACCTCCGATTGCAATGACTTTTCGAGTTTTTGCTCTGAAGTGACGTGCAAATTCGGAAACTCCCACAGGCCCCCCATCAGTTGTCCAACAGGACGTTTCTGGATAAGGAAGGATCCGTCTTTGTGGATCAATGCCATCAATGTTGTCCTCAATTTGGATTTAACTCGTTTAACCTTTGCCGGAACCTGATCTACAGAACCAGCATGATACGATTTGCAGAACGATTGTACTGGACACAACAGGCATGAGGGTTGTTGGACATGGCACACAGTCGCTCCCAATTCCATCATGCCCTGATTGAAATATCGGGCCTCACCACTAGGTATCCAATCGGCTGCCAATTCCCATAATCTTTTTGTCATGGCAGCCGATTTGGGATCGTCTCGTAAGTCCTCCAAACGGCAAACTACTCGAATGACATTACCGTCCACCACGGGCCGATCCTGATTGAAAGCGATGCTTGCAACGGCCCCCGCTGTGTAACGCCCAATACCGGGTAGAGCGAGAATTGTTTCAAAATCCTGTGGAAACACACTTCCGTGGTCATCGCAAATAACCCGAGCCGCTTTCTGCAGGTTGCGGACACGGGAATAGTACCCTAACCCCTCCCATAATTTCACCACGGTGTCTTCGTCGGCTTGGGCGACCGAATGTATCGTTGGTAGCGCTTCCATCCATCTTTGGTAATAAGGCAAAACGGTTGTGACCTGGGTTTGTTGCAACATGATCTCCGAAACCCAAACCTCGTAAGGATCATAGTGAATACGCCAGGGTAGCGGACGCTGATGTTGATGAAACCATTCCACCAGCCGGGTTTGGAAATCAGATGTTTCTTGTGGGGACATGAGGGCAAGACTCCAAAAATTATCTAAGCAGGACCATTCTCAAACTTTTTTAACACACGGCAGCATAGGAGGGTCATATCGTCTTCGAGGGGTTGCCCGTTGAGGAAGGTGGTGGTCTCGTGTACAAGGCCATCCACAATTTCTTGAGCACTGCAATCGCAGTTGTGTTTCAAGTAGCGTCTCAATCGGCGCTCCCCCCACATTTGTTCTTTGTCGTTTTCGTTTTCTGTGAGTCCATCCGTATAAAATAGGAGGGTATCTCCGTCTTGAAGCTGAACCGAATTTTCGGAGAATTCGCACAGTTTATGATCTCCCAGGCGGGAGTTGGTGTTTAATAATCGTTTCAGGTTACCATCGGTGCGAATCAGAAAGGGGAATAAGTGCCCGGCGTTAGAAAAAGTGAGCAGTCCTGTCTTGAGATCCAATTTGGCAAAAAAGAAGGTCATCAGGAAATTTGGATTCCCAGCTTCAAAAATCGCACGATTGAGATGCATCAAACATTCACCCGGAGACGGTGGATCGAATGGATTGTTTTGATACATTTCTTCCAATAAAGTGCATGTTGCGCTGGCGGTGGCCGTCACAAGGGCCGCTGGGGTTCCGTGCCCGGTCACGTCACCAATCATCACATACAAGGTGTCTTCAAATTCCGTCATAAAACCATACCAATCGCCTCCTGTTTCGCTGGCAGATTGAAAATAAGAAGCCATTTCAAGGCCTGCCAGTTGAGGAAGGTCTTTGGGAAACAGAGCTTGCTGCACCGCAGCGGCCGTAGCCAGCTCTCCTTCCATACGAATTTTTTCAGTCAATTCTTGGGTGAAATCGATGTTGCGAAGCGTGACTGCCAATGCTTGTGACAAGGTATCGATGAAATGTTGGTCTTCGTTCTCAAAGATGGCTTCGTCGATGCCATCGACTTCTATCAAACCGAGTAGATGTTGATTGTGAAGAACTGGGATGGTCAGTAACCCTCCATGCAAACGGGATCCTTTCATCGTGCGCAACAAAGAAGGTTTCAGTTCAGAGGAATGCAGTTGATCTGAGAAAAAATGTTCGATGCCGTTCACATCACCAAGCTTCAATGACGGTTCATTGTTGAGCGAATAGGTGACAGGTAACTGAAAGTGTGCATACCCGGTATCGCCGTGAGAATTGAGCTCTTCAAATGCGATGTTGACTGCGGCAACATGCTTTGCACCGATTTCAGGAAGGATCAAATTAAGGGCATTGACGATAGGAGAGAATTTGTCATGAGAGGAAGCAATTTCGCGGGTCCCGATCAATAACTTTTCCAACTTATTTTGCGTAACACGCAACGCTTTGTTTGATATATCCAACTCCGAAATCTTATCGTGGATCGAATTGCGCATCGCTGCGAAGCTTCGTGCTAAGCTACCGATTTCATCAAGACGCGTGGTGTCAATGTATTCATTCCACTTGCCTAAGGCCAATTGATCGGCACTTTCTTTCAACTTTTTTAAAGGACGTAAAATCGTGTAAATGGCGATAGCGGCGAGCGCAATCAATAAGGCACTGGCAAAGAAAATGCCTTCTATGACTTGATTGATCACGATCTGCTGGCTTCTTTCTTGGATGTTGTTACGTAGCAACTCATCTGCTTCAGCCAACTGAGTTTCGGTGTTGGCTTGCATCTGCATCAATCGGTCATTGGAATACCGAAACACCACTTTGCCCAAATAATCTTCATCATCTAAAATTTCTCGTTCCACCGTAGAAACATAGGAAGGAAATTGAGTAGGGACTTCTTCCAATTCCCAGAGTTTGCCATTTCCATCTTTTCTAACGCCTGTGAACATGTTCCCTTGCCAATCCTCGACGTAGATAGCCTCGATATCTTCGTCTTCGGCCAAGAAGTTCACAGCACTGAACATAATGGATCGATTCAGCGTTTGAATGGTTCTACCGATTCCAATTTCGTGGGTTTGTATGCGGATACAAGAAGCGACTAACGTTGTTTCTAAGAATTCGAAACAATTTTGAAACGCTTGAACCAATTCTGCTTTGGAACGAGGCATCACATCTTTGAAATCATTGACGTGAGTGACCAACGGACCTTTCGAAAATTGCACCAACATGTCGATTTGAGGTTGCAATTTCCGCAATAGGCGTTCTTGTGTGTCAGCAATCTGTCTTTGGAATTGTTCCTTTTGTAAAGCCAGTTGCCGTTCGCCTTGTTCCGCAAGTGTGTTGTGCGCAATGCGGACTGTGATCACTGTGCCTCCGGTAATGATCACAACCACAATTGCAAAAAGGCTGACCAACAGCCGGAATACCAAATTGGATTGGAAGCCAATTGCCATTTTACCCCCTTTGAGACTCCACAACGTAACCTTCTATCATTCTTCAACTACTTCTTATATAGCACCGTGTGGCTAGAAGTCATGTGAAGAATTTCTCAGTGAAACGAGTGGAGTGGGGGAAAAATTATTGTGGGTTCTGACGCATCAAATCCAATTCATGCTGCAGGTGTTCTTCATCGAGTTGAGATAGCTGCAAAAACTGCACACCATACAAATTGACCATTTTTCGTTCGGCAGTTTCACATGCTTGTTTCCAGATAACACGCCCCAACAATCGCAGTGGTTGCTGCGTTACAAATTCTGACAATAGCGGGGTGAGGAAATACACTTCTACCATGACGGTTGCCGTTATTTCGATCTCCCATCGCGTCTCAATCCGAAGGCCTGTAGCAGAAATGTCCAGCATATGAGCCGCTAGATGCTCTCCTTGTTTCATTAGGTGAAGATTCAACGGGAAGAAGCAACTGAAACGCTCCGATTTGCGCTTTGTGTAGTCTTTCAGACCATGTTTCAGTTTTTGAATGCTGGTTTGGAACTGATGTTTCCGGTTCAGTTTGAATTCGTTGAGATAATAGCTTCGTTTCACATATTCTCCGACCACAACGTCTTGTGGAAAGACCGTAAGACATTCTTCGAACCGTTCCATTGCTTCCGGTACCTTCATCGCCTTGATCAGTTCGATTCCCTGCCGAAGAATCGGTAAGGTAGATTTTTTCTTCTGCAAAACCTCAGGGGGATCCGCATCAAAAACCTCGTAAACAGTCACTGGCTGAGTTTTACCTTTGATACGAGTGGTGTCGATCTCGCGGATATAAAACTTTTCAGCGTTCAAAGCCTGATACGTGGACCCGCTGATCAGAATTCGAGACTGATATGTCTTGGTTAGAGATTCCAGCCGGGCTGCTAAATTGACAGCATCGCCAATCACAGTCGACTCCATTCGGTTTTCTGTACCAACGATGCCAATCATGACAGGCCCTGTATTGATTCCGATTCCCAAGCGTAAGGAAGGCATACAACGCATAGCGCCTTGGATCTCTATAGCTGCATTTACCGCATCTTTCGCTTGTGTGAACAAAGCCATCACTGCGTCACCGATGAATTTATCTACAAACCCGTGATGCCTTTGAATCACGGGCTCCACTAAGGCAAAATAGGAATTGAGAAAATGAAAAGTCTCCTCTTCACTCAAGCTTTCCGCAATTGCGGTAAAATCACGGATGTCCGAAAAGAGAATAGTCAACGTTTCCGTCTTGGCTTCCCCTAAACAAATATTTTCCACACCAGAAACAGCGATCCGACGTAAAAATTGTTTGGGAACAAATTTTTCAAATATCTGAAGAGTTTGAGAGTATGTTTGCACTTCGTAATATTCCGTCGAGGGTTGAGGGGATTTAGGAAAGGGGGGTGGGGCTGGCGTCCCTGAACAGATATCGGCTTCCCGACTCCGTCCCAGCCCCACCTTTGTTAGGCTCAATTGAGCCTCCTATGGTAGTAGGAAAACAACATCAGAATACGTGATTGCCGCGACGCTGACAATTTTCTAAGCGTCCCAAAGTGTCCCAAGTCGTCCAAAATCGTCCAATCGAAAAATAATGGTGCGATTCTTGAGGAACAGTTATCTCAGGCAACAGGAACATTTGCGGCTTCTAGATTTTGCAAACAACCTTCTAAACGGGTTCGGATGTTTTCTTCGGTGGGGCAATGCTTTAACACAAAGTGGGCGGTTTGAAGGACTTGCCGTGTGCGAGGACGTTTGGGGATGGTGCGTTCGTGTAGGTAACGATCTAAAGTTTTTGTACGATAAGTTCCTTTGGAATCAATATGCCAACTCCAAATTCCACTCATTTCTGCCAAATCAGCCTTGGTTTTATGTAAGGTCAATTCCCAATACAGCAAGCTCAACTTCATAACCTCCACATGAAGCTGTCGCCAATCGGTATTGGGATCGGTCATAGAACGTTCATGGTTCGGAGCCGGCAAAAACGCAGGTTCCTCGTTCAATCGGCAGGCCCGGCCTACCCGGCTGAGTAGTTCATTCGGATCATAGGGTTTGATGAGATAGTCGATAGCCCCTCGTCGCAAGGCTTCCAAGATAGTATCGGATTGAGAACGGGCAGACAAAACAATCACAGGGATCTGATCCCACTCATTTTCTGATTTGAGCTGGGAAATCAATTCCAGACCCGCTTCTGGGCTGCTGGGCATCATGATATCCACCAACACCACATGGGGAGTATAGCCATTCTTTAACAAATCGACGGCTTCCATTTGATCAGGGGCACCAACACAATGATAGCTGCCTTCACATTCCAGCTCAATCGACAGAGCATTTCTTATATCATCTTCGTCTTCTACAATGAGGATCTCTTTTTCCATGAAACTCCTCGAAAAACACTTTAAGGGGCCAGTTGAAGCCATACCCAAAACGTAGAACCTGTGCCTTTTTCTGAAGTCACTCCAATCCTCCCACCCATTCTTTCAACCAATGCTTTGGTGATATGCAAACCCAGCCCTGTGCCTTTGGCAAGCCCCTGTTGATCGACCCGAATGAATCGTTCAAATATCGTTCCCAAATGAGACACATCGATTCCTACCCCAGTGTCTTGAATTGCCATGCGAAGCCCGGAATTCCATATTTCCGTTTTGATCTGAACCGTACCGGTTTCCGTATACTTTGCAGCATTAGAGATCAAATTATCGACTACGGTTTCCAAGTCGTCCCAAGTCCCCAAGACGGGCGCTTCCGGTTCCAAAAGATCCAACACGACTTCCACTTCGGGCCTGAACAATCCATGAAGTTGCTTGACCGAGCGTCGAATCAGCGAATGAATAAGCAATGATTGTAGATGGGTCGGCAATTCTTGAGATTCGATACGAGCCAAATCCAATATCTGATTCACGAGCTTCATCACACGCTTGGTATTATCCTCGATCACTAGCAAGTGCGAGGTCTGGGACTCGGTCGGAGGATCGCATTTCATTCCGCGTTGTAAAAACCTGATATATGGCTGAATTGCGGTCAAGGGTGTTCGCAGCTCGTGGGAGATATAATAGTAAAAGTTTCGCAAGGAATTGAGTGAATGTTGAAGTGCATCGGTCCGTTCTTCAACTTTTCTTTCTAGGCTAGTGTTGAGAGAGGTGAGTTCTTTTATCAATACTAAGTTTTGAACTTCGAGCTGGTAGGCCTCCAATGCTCGCTGCACTGTTAGTCGCAAATCTTCGTTGATGAACGGTTTCACAATGTATTGATAGATTTGCCCTTTGTTGATGGCATCGATAATGTCATCTACATCGGTAAACCCAGTCAATATGATGCGTTTGGTGTTAGGAAGCAGTGGAATCGTTTGTTCAAGGAAATCCACACCATTCATCGCGGGCATACGTTGATCGGAAATGATCACGCGAATCTGCTCACGGTCGTTATGATGTTGAACCAAGTCGAGCGCCTCCATCCCATCATGGGCTGTAATGACTTCGTAATCACCATCAAATACTTCTTGTAGAAGTTGAAGATTATTTTCCTCATCGTCCACAACCAGAATGGTGTACTTTTCAAAACGTTTTGTTTTATCTTTTGCCTCAACTTGCTCAAGCCGTTCGGCTGAGAACACACTCATAGCCACCCTCGAAAGATCTTAGTAGTTATGTTAGGGATAGGACAATTTGCGGTGGTAAGATGTTAGTTTCCAAAAAACGTAGCAAGAATAAAAACGAGAGTCAAAAGGGGAGTCGCTTCATATTATTCGGAAAATCCTTCGTTTGCCATGTCACGACGAATGTCCATGATCAAATCTTGAATCGGTCCGGACTCTTGAACCATTTGAAGGGATTCCAATGCTTTCTTGAAAACGCTATGCAGCCATTCTCTCGGAAGTGACATACCAAGTGTGTGTTTGGCCACTTTATAAAAGAAATGAATCAAACTGGCATATTCGATGAAGATCGAAAATTCCATTTTTGTTTTGGGCATCTTACCAACTTTTCGTACTGCGACCCCGTAATGTTGATAAGTGTTTTTAAAAGCTTCCTGGATTCCTTGACGGACCACATCAGTACGTTCCCCCCCTTGAAACTGGCTCACTTTGTAAATCAAATCGCTCATCGCAATTTTGGCTTGCAGGAAATGAAGGACAGGATCGTTCGGATCCAGTTTTTTAAAATGACTTCCTAAACGTTCGGCTTGGTCATACAAGAGTGGAATCGCCCGGATCAACAACACGATTTCAGTGGCTTTTTTGACCAATTTCTTCCTTTTTTCATCTCTCTTTTTACTATTTTTCTGCTGATCTTCCTCGTCCAGTAAAAATGAAGTCACCTCATCGAACGTGAGATTGGTGGCATACATTGGTTGCGTTTCCAGCGCTTTAGCGGCATGTTTTTGATAGCTCTTGATGATCTCCATATTTCGGCGAATATCATTCACATACTGTCTAAGCTTGCTGGCTTGTATGGAGTAGATGTTTTCGCGACCTTGGCTCGACGCCGTTTTGAGTGTGCCCTCCATCGAATTCATCTCAGCCTTGCTTTTAAAGAACAATTTACTGAAGTACACATCTTGAATCCACAATACGTTCTTCAAGCCCACATTGCTCAACTCCTCAAACGTACAGGCAACAGTCGCTTGGAGTAACAAGGTCCGATAGACCTCAATGGGCAATTCCCGCCCACTTTTAGCCACAATTGTAACCAATTCCAATCGGCTGACCATATCCGTTGGTTCCTGTTTCAGTTTTTTTACAAGATCTAGGGCATTTTTGGTGGGGTGAAGTTTAGCAATTTCTTCACCTGTAGCTTCAGGTGAGAGCTTTTTACCTTTGATCAAACCAGTAGCACGCTGCACAAACGTTTGATTTTTCCAGTTGATGATCTCGTTCCGACGCCTTTTGATATCTTCCTTCCAATGCTCGATCATGCCCGGAATGTTGCCAACCTCATTTGGACGAATTTTGACATGAGTGATTCCTTGCTCAGGGGGCACGTCGTTTAACGTGGTATGACTTTTACCGAAGAGTTTTTCGTTGATGATCTCTTTAGTAGCTTTTCCTCCTGCGGCTTCCGCAGCCGTTGACTTTTTCTCTTGAGCAACCATCGGTATTCTCTCCTTCTAGTGTTATCAACGTAGTGCTCTGAGACAGACAATATGAGAGTGTATCACAAATTTTAATTGCATCCTCTTTTTTGAATAGATGCAAGTAACGGGAAAATAAATCTTTTTTTCGTCCCAATTCGTCCCAAGTCGCCCTATTTCGTCCCAAAAAGCTGTACTGGAGCAAATCGTGGGTCGAATTTGCAGTCTCAAATCCGCTCGATTCATTTGACTAAATCCGAAGAAACACACTATTAAAGTGCATTCGTTCGTCAGGAAACATTGAAATCTAAGGAGGAAATAAAAGATGCTCTTAGAAGGCTTAAAATTGATGGTGATTGGCATGACAACGGTTTTGTTGTTTTTGTCGCTCATGATTGTATTGATTCATGCGGTTTCCAGATTGACCCGCGACCTGACTGCTCGCGAATTTGAAAAGCAGCAAGTGCTCAAGAAACAAGCGCTCAAGAAACAAGCGGCAGCCAAAGCTAAAAAGAAATCCACTGCAAAACCGAGTCCGAAACCAACGGTTCCAATGACAGAAGAAATTCCGGTTGCAGTATTTGCCGCTGCTATTGCTGCTTTTGAAGCAGATAAGCGGAATCGACGATAGGAGGTTAAATGAGTAAAAAAGTAATCAAATTTATGGACACATCATTTCGAGATGGTTTTCAATCCGTGTTTGGAGCACGGGTTTTGACCAAAGATTTTTTACCCGCGCTCGAAGCAAGCGTGGAAGCGGGTATCACTCATTTTGAAGCAGGTGGGGGCGCTCGATTTCAGAGCCTATTTTTTTATTGTAATGAGTCCGCATTCGATATGATGGACAGCTTTCGATCCACGGTCGGCTCTGACGCGAATCTGCAAACTTTGGCTCGTGGCATCAACGTAGTAGCTTTGAGTCAACAACCTCGTGATATCATCGACCTGCATGCCAAGATGTTCAAAAAACATGGCATCACAACGATTCGTAACTTCGATGCCTTGAATGACATGCGAAACTTAGCCTATTCCGGCGAACGCATTACAGCCCATGGTTTGCATCACCAAATCGTGATCGCTATCATGGAACTCCCCCCTGGATGTGAAGGCGCTCACACTCCTGAATTTTATATGGACCGCCTTCAACAAATCCTGAAATCGGAAATCCCGTTCGATTCGATCTGTTTCAAAGATTCGACCGGAACGGCGAATCCTCGGAAAGTTTATGAAATCTTTTCGAGCGCCCGCAAACTCGTTCCTGAAGGCACCACAATCTGGTTCCACTCGCACGACACTGCGGGCACTTGTGTGAGCCAATATATGGCTGCCATTGAGGGTGGAGCGGATGGAATCGACTTGGCGAAAAGCCCGGTCAGTTCGGGCACCGCTCAACCGGACATCTTGACGATGTGGCATGCGTTGAAAGGAACCGACTTCACATTAGATGTGGACTACGAAAAAATTCTTACCGCCGAAGAGGTGTTCGAGGATGCCATGAAGGACTACTTCTTTCCTCCCGAATCCCGGACCGTGTCCCCCACCATCCCTCTTTCTCCTATGCCCGGAGGTGCGTTGACGGCCAACACTATGATGATGCGGGATACAGGCACATTGCATCTTTATCCCAAAGTCATCAAAGAAATGGCTGAGGTGATCAAAGTCGGAGGGTTCGGAACGTCGGTCACCCCGGTATCTCAATTTTACTTCCAACAAGCCTTTCTTAACGTGACACAAGGGCAATGGAAGAAAATCAATCCATCCTATGGAGATATGGTGTTGGGCTATTTCGGGCGCACTCCCGTGGAACCGGATCCTGAAATTGTCAAACTCGCTTCTGAACAACTGGATAAGCCCGTTTTCAAAGGCAATCCACTCGATTTATTGGAGGATGGCATTCCCAAAGCCACTAAAATTCTAGAAGAAAACAAGCTTCCTGTTAATGATGAAAACTTATTCATTGTGGCCAGTTGTGAAGCTAAAGGCCTAGACTTCCTACTTGGCAAAGCCAAAGTTCAGGTTCGTAAAAAGTCGGATGAAACGGAAAAACCTGCTGCCGTCAAAAAACCCGCTAAGCCTGCGCCGCCACCTCCGCCGCCACCTCCTTCCGGCCCCCGTAGTTACAGTATTGCTGTGGACGGAAGGACCTATCAGGTTGTCGTCGCAGAAGGGACCGGGGCGATCCAAGCCTACCCTACTCCTATGAATGCCCCCGTTGCTATGGCACCTGCTCCCCAAGTGGCCGCCCCTCCTCCTGAAACTGCAGTCCCAGTCTCAGGAGAAGAAGTCATAGCTCCCACTCCGGGGAACATCGTGCGAATCGAAGTCAATGTCGGAGATTCTGTGGAAGCCGACCAGACGGTGTTGGTTATGGAGGCAATGAAAATGGAAACTGCCGTGAAAGCTCCGGCAGCAGGCAAGATTTTGGAAATTCACGTGGAAGCTGGTCAGACCGTTCAGACTGGGGATCCTTTGCTCACAATTGCCATATGAAGTGGAAACTAGGAATATTCATCATTGGGATCTTTCTGTTTCTGGTCCCTTCATTGTTGGCTCAGGAAACTCCGCTGAATATCGTCGCTCCTGCTGATGCCCAAGTGCTGCGGGTTTTGGTAAAAAACGGCGATTGGATTTACAGTGGCGACGAGATTGCCACTTTGAAAGACATTGAAGGCACTTCAATAATCTTGCGAGCTGGAGTTTCTGGAAAATTGGAGAAACTCTCCATTACCCCATTCCATTATGTCAAAAAGGACCAGGTGCTGGGGCTTCTCACCCCAACCGCAGTCATTGTCGATACGCCATCTTCGGAAGGAATAGAGTCATTGCCTTCATTTGGCGATTTGCTCCAACGGATTTTCAAATCCACTGGTTTGGCAGCTCTGGTCACTGGGCAAGCACTGGACTGGAAGGAAGGCTTAGGACGCCTCATCATGATCTTTATAGGCTTGGGATTGCTATTTCTTGGAATCAATAAAGGATTTGAACCGTTGCTATTGGTCCCGATTGGTTTTGGCGCGATTCTTTCCAATATTCCATTTGCTGGGATTGCGGAACCGGGGGGGATTTTACACTACGTATTCGAGGTCGGAATCACGACAGGAATTTTCCCACTCATCATATTTATGGGAGTTGGAGCACTTACTGATTTCGGTCCTATGATCGCCAATCCCAAAACAGCGTTGCTTGGAGGTGCGGCTCAGTTTGGTATCTTCACCACATTGTTGGGAGCTCTGGTGCTCAGTGGGTTTCCAGGAATTGATTTCTCGCTCCGTGACGCTGCGTCCATCGGAATTATTGGAGGGGCAGACGGTCCTACCGCAATTTTCCTTTCCAGTCAGTTATCTCCTCGATTGCTGGGTGCGATTGCGATTGCTGCCTATTCATACATGGCGTTGGTTCCAATCATTCAACCCCCTATCATGAAATTGTTGACCTCTGAAGAAGAGCGAAAAATCCAGATGGTTCAACTTCGCTACGTCTCTAAGGTGGAAAAAATCCTATTTCCCCTTGTGGTGCTCGGTATATGTGCATTGCTTTTGCCTTCTGCTGCGCCGTTGATCGGGATGTTCATGTTTGGCAATTTGGCAAAAGAATGCGGGGTTGTTGATCGGCTATCACATACGATGCAAAACGCTCTTATCAACATCGTCACAATTTTTTTAGGACTTGGCGTTGGAAGTAAACTTTCTGCGGACAAATTCTTAACATTTGAAACACTTGGCATCTTGGTGTTAGGCATTGTTGCTTTTGGCATTGGTACGGCTGCTGGCGTCCTAATGGCCAAACTAATGAATAAACTTTCCAAAACTCCCGTCAATCCTTTGATCGGAGCTGCCGGTGTTTCAGCGGTACCAATGGCTGCTAGAGTGGTTAATCAAGTCGGCTTAGAGGCCAATTCCCAAAACTTTCTATTGATGCATGCAATGGGAGCGAATGTGTCTGGGGTGATTGGCTCTGCGGTAGCGGCAGGCGTACTGCTTTCCGTCTTATAATTTCCGTTTTTTTGGGCTGAAGCTTGTTTCAGTTCGAGACCCGTAAATTGAAAAATATGACTGGCAATATGGGCGATTCGCGGTGTTGATGTCGCCCATTTCCCTCAAAAGAACAGAGCGACTCAAAACTTGATCTTTATGCCCAATCACGTTCTATAAAATCAGTTTTGTTGGTAACATCAATCGGATAGGAGGAACATGCTAGAAATAAACGTGCAACAAAATGCGTTAGTAGCCAAGATCATCCCGCCTTTTAATATGGATGATATTCACGAAGTGATTGAACAGGTAGAAGAAGCCGAAGAACAAGAAGTGAAATCGGTAATTCTGGATATGGAAAGTGTTGGAATGATGACATCCTCCATGATCGGATTGCTCGTCGCTTTGTACAAAAACCTTTTAGAAATCCAAGTCAATCTCGGTTTGTCTGGCTTGATTGAAGAAAACGCTACTACCCTCAATATGGCTGGACTGGGCAAAATTTTACCTCATTTTTCTGACGTGGCATCGGGAATCGCAGTATTGACAAAATAGTTGAGGAAGGGAACCGAATACTACTCCTTATCCTTCCTCTATTCTCTCCCCAAATTCATTCTCCTATTTTCTTTTGTTTAGCTACTTGTCAATTGCTTTTCTCCAGTTTCCTTTTTTCAAATCTAGTTGACTTCCCCATCTTGCTTTCTCTCACACTGACGACAGGCTATTGATTTTTCTTTTCAGTCGAGTGTTCTTTTCCTTTTTGTCAAGTCGATCAGTGGCGTCTCATGCTGAGATATTTCGGAGCTTAAACAGATGGGAGATCGTCTCCGAAAAAAAGAACAACCATATGCGGCTTTGTTTGGGGTTTTGTCGGAGGATATCGTGTTTCAAGATCGAAAAAGACAATGCCTTGAAACAAGTTTTCAATCATTCTGAAACTTCGGCATGAAGGGTATAGTGCAAGAATAGGTAGCTTGCCGCTTCTTCTGGAATGAACCCAATTTCGTCAGAAATTTTGAGATAAAATGCCGACTGGCCAGCTGGCAATTCATACGACATTTTCAATTGGGTTTCTTTCTCAGCAGGCACTTGAGCGATGGCTTGCTCTTTGGCATCATAACTAGAAACTGAGGGCTGAAGATTGCTTTCTCCTATACGGCGCCAGACTAAAGATATTTTCATGCCCGGTTTCGCCCAATCGATCTTAAATCGAGTGCTGTCTCCTCGGCTTCTTAAAAAATCATACACCAGTACCCCTCGTGGTAGAGAAAAAATACCTTTTGATGAGCTGAGCGGAACCCGTTTTTCAGGCTGGAGCTGACTGCCCTCCTGTAGCCATCTGTCCACCTCAGGAATCGGCTGATAATCTACTAAAGGTGTCAATACTTCTTGCCATTGGATCGTCAATTGCAATTCTCGATTCTTAAAACGAGTTTCTTTCAAAACAAACGCAGGATCTTGGAATCGTTTGATCCAAGGCAAAACATTCTTCAAGTTGCCCGAGTACAAACCCCGATAAATGGAATGGTCTGGGTTAAATAGGTACGGTCTAATTTGCGCCCACTCTGGGCTGATTTGGAACGTTTTTTGGAGGAACTCTAGCTCTTGTTGAGGTCCAGGCAAACCTTGCAACTTGATTCGAACTGCAACTTGTTTTTTCTTTGAAAACTTGAGTGGCAACTTCATACGGCGAAGCGCTGAAAGTAGCTGTGCCTCAAAAACACGAGCTTCTAACTCTACCAAAAACTCGCTAGAATCCGGCGATTCTGCTTCCCTTAAGATTTGGATAGACTCAATAAATCGATCGGGTTTCCTTAGCAGTTGGCGGGCAAGCCGTTTCTCTGATTTTTCAATGACGTTCGCAGTTAGAAAACGGGGTAAAAGTTCGGAAATGATCGTCTGTTTTGCTTTGAGAATTGCAGCTTGGCGGGCTTTCGCTTTATCTTCATTGAGGACAGGAGAAGAACCGACTCCTTTGTGAATGATAATACTTTGCGATTGTACGTATGAAGTCGTACCGAATAACAGCAACACGACCAAACAAAAGGTGACTTTTTTCATACAACATTTCCAAGAGAGGAGTTGGGGATGACAGTTTCTTTTCATGGTGGACATAGTGGACTTTATTGTGATCATGCCGAAGGTATGTTGGAGGAGGTTATTCTGCAAGCTATCCGTCAAGGCTTTACCCACTACGGCTTGTCGGAGCACATGCCCCGGACCCGTCTGCAAGACCTTTATCCTGAGGAGCGGGAACTCCAGAGAGACTCTCAACAATTGGAGGCAATGTACGATGAATTCCAGAAAAAAGCCCGTCGCTTCCAAATCCAATATCAAGAGGAAATTCACCTCTTGGTCGGTATGGAAACGGAAGTGATTCATGCCGAATCCTTTAATTACATCAAGGCCTGTATCCAAAAATATCAGCCTGATTATCTCGTTGGTTCCGTACACCATGTTCATGAATTGCCGATCGACTATGGTCCAGAACACTTTGCCAAATTGGAAGCACATATGGGTGGAACAGAACCCGTATTTTGTTCCTATTACGACCAACAATTCGAACTACTAAAGCGTTTTCAGCCTGAAGTTATCGGACATTTTGATTTGATCCGCCTGTATCGTCCGCACTTTCCTTTGTCGGAACGAGTGTGGCACAAGATCGAGCGCAACTTAGCCTATGCCATTGAATACGGAGCTTTGTTTGAAGTCAATGCCCGTGCGTTTCGAAAACAACTTGCTGAACCTTATCCCAATCGCCACATCTTACAACGCCTTCAAATCATGGGCGGACAAATTACGCTTGGTGACGATTCTCACGGTCCGAATCAAGTCGGATTGAATTATGATCGCCTATTCGATTTCCTTCATGATCAACATATTTCTCATTACTATTGTCTCGAACGTAGTACGAATGGGAAGTTGATTAAAAAGAAAATTTCATTGCCCAAAGAATTCCCTTTTTCAAAGGGTATTTGAAAAATAACCCTTTTCTCAACCACAAGATTCTCGACAAAAGGCTTTTACGACATATAGCGACAGCAAAACTCGTTGTTGTCTCTTCAAAGAATCTACGATAATGAAAAATATAGACCCTGAGACGCTAACACATGCTCTGTTTTGGTTGGTTGATACTTTTGAGAGAGGGAAATGGAACCAAATTTGGATAAATCTATTACGATATTGGTTGTTGAAGATAATAAAAGCATTCGTAAAGTTTTGACCACACTTATGGGGAAGCTGGGCTTTTCTAATGTTGAAGAAGCTTTTGATGGGCAAAACGCTTGGGATATCCTGAATCGTGGGCTTGAAGTGGGGCTCATCCTAACAGACCTGAATATGCCTGACATGAGCGGATTGGAATTGGCAAAAAAAATTCGTAGTAATCCCAAATATAACAATGTTCCAATCATTGCCATCACGGCAAACACACTCAAAGAGACTATTGTTGCTGCCGGAAAAGCCGGCATGGATGGTTTTGTTGCCAAACCTTTCGAGGTCAATCAAATTACCAAAAAAATTGGGGATGCTTTTCAACGCCGCGCTTCAGCAAATGAAGCCAAGCAATGAATAAATCACAAATCAACCGATCGTAATCGAGAACCCTCCTTTCAATTCATCACAAAAATCGGTCGGCGGAAACTTAAGAAAGTTCAGAAATCGGCAAATTACTGGGTATCGAATCAATTGAAACGTTTTGATGAGGTACTGAAAGCGTCAACCCTACTCCATTTACAATCTTGGTTATATTGAGTATCAGGTCTTCTTGAATCGACATGAATTCGATCCATACTGTTGTTTTTGTAAAACAATAAACCAAAATTTGGAAACCAGCCGGGGTGAAGTTGACCGCATGGATCAATTTCAAATCTTGCTGAAACCGGTCATCATTGGAAATCCAATTTCGAATTCCTTTCAGTACAGATTCCAACTGATCTGGCTGCGCCGAGTAAGAAAGATAAAAATGGAACTTAATCCGTCGTTTGGTCATTTTTGACCAATTATTTACCGTCTTGGTAAGAAAATAAGAATTTGGAATCGCCAATACGCTGTTTGCAAAGGTTCGGATGCGTGTTGTTCGCAAACCAACGGCCTCTACTGTGCCGTCGATTTCGCTGTCGATTTGAATCCAATCTCCTAGCTCGAAAGGATGATCAACAAATATGATCAAAGCGCCAAAAAAATTGCTGAGCGCATCCTTGGAAGCAAAAGCAATGGCTACCCCGCCGATACTCACTCCAGCCAAAAGTGTGGTCACGTTCACGCCATGAAATTGAAGAAAAAACAAAACGCCTAATGTAACCAACACCACTTTGCCCCACCTTCGAACGATGGGGACCAATATGTCGTCCAGTTTTGTTTTTGTTCGTTCCGCGTACTTTTCCCATAAGTTGCAGATATAATCATATGCATCGATTGCAGACCAAACGACAGCCGCTAGAAGCAACGCCTCGAAAACAGAAGCTGTCAGTTTCTCAATATGTTCCTCAACCGCGGTTTCGCGAAAAAGCACTCGAACTGCATACAAAACGATATAGCCGCTCACAACAAAAGTAATCGCAGGAAGAAGGCTATTTAGCAAAACCCTCACTCCATTCGAATATCGTGTGGAAACGACTTCAATGAGCTTCCGGCCCAACAAAGTCACAGCTTTATAAAAGATATAAGCCCCGATACTCCACGCGAACGCGATCATGGCATCGCTCCACGCGATTTGTCCGGCAACATCACCCAGTTTCATTAAGAATTGAGTGACTTCTTCAAATTCCATAGGCGCTTTCCTTCACTACGCTATTGTTAAATAACTTTATGATATTGGAGGAACAATCTTCCACCAATGCTCAACCGTTTGAAGAACGGAGTCGATTGGTGCACAACTGATGTCGGCCATTGAATAATATCGAAAATGCCAACAACAACATTCCAGTGACACAAAGGGCGACAGCGGATGCAATTACAAAGAAAATCGTGATTTGATAATTGGTGGCTTCGGCGGGGTCTGCACCGGCCAGGATCTGTCCCGTGATCATGCCCGGTAGACTGACGATACCTAAAACGAGCATGGTGTTGATGATTGGAATCATTCCGGTTCGCGCTGCCTCCCGAACACTGTCACGGGCTGCCTCCCACCGGGTTGCACCTAGCGCTAACCACACCTCCACTTGATCTTTCCGAACGGCTAAGTCTTCCATAAAACGATCTAACGCCAAAGATATACCGTTGATCATATTGCCCAATACCATTCCCCAAATCGGGATCAAATATCGTGGAGTGTACCAAGGATCTACCTGCAACACTCCGATCATAGTGACCAGCGTCACTAAAAACGCTGATGACCATACCGATAAAAAACTGTTCCAATAAACGCCAGGAAATCGACGCTTAGTTCGATTGACGGCACTCACACTCGCGATTCCGGACATCACGGATCCCAACGCTAAAATCATCCAAGGGTTGTCCCAGGTAAAAATCCACCTGAGGAGATACCCCATCAAAGTCAATTGCACAACCATCCGCACCACGGCGATGCTCATTTGCCGCTCCAATCCCAACTTCAGTCGAACCGACAATCCGATATTGATCAATATGAGCAAGCCAGCAATGAACAGTTGTCCATAGCCAATCGTGAGATACTCGACAGTCATTGCAAAACCTAACGACAATAAATTATTACAAAAGTCTATTTCTGGAGGATTTTGAGTTGACTACAACCGATTCCCAGCCACGTCACACTCAGGGGTCAATTATATTCCCCAAGGTGATACCAGTTTCAGTCATGTGCTCTAATTGTGCGGGATCATGACTGGTCCATATATAAGCCCGTTGAGCATCTTCGGTATGCCACATTTGAACCAGTTGTTCCAGGGAGGTTACGGTGTTTGGATCGAGAGAGGCAGTTGGTTCGTCGAAAAGGATAATTTGAGGATTCAATTGAAGAACTCGGAGGAAGGCGACGATCTGTGATTCTCCTCCTGAAAGATCGTTGTGAGATTTATTTAAGAAGCCGGATGAACGCCCCAGATTGCTGAGGTATTCTAAAATACGTTGTTGATCGTATCGCCGATGTTGGAAGACCTTCAAACGAAACACTGTTTGCAGGTTGAATTCTACTGAGCCTTCCCAAATCGCCGGACGTTGCGGCAAATACATCACCTGCGACCGGTATTCAGGCATCGCCCAAGATGCCATCATACGGTTTCGAAATGAAATAGTCCCTGCTTGTGGATCATCCAGCCCCGCTAAGACTCGAAGCAACAAGGTTTTACCAGATCCAGAAGGACCTTTTAACGCAAATCTATCTCCTGGAAGGACATTAAAAGAGATGTCTTTCCAGATCCACCCGGTGCTGAGATATCTCCCCAGATTGCGAACGTTTAACATAGTGCCTGCGATTGTACTGTTTGTATTGATCCAAGCTCTTATTGATCGTGTGTTCGATTGATCTATCACGAAGCATCGAATTTCACCAAGCGGATCAAAAAAACAATATCTAAAGAAAGCAGCCTACTGATTTTCAACTTCGACTGCTTTTTCAATCACTGGTTTTATGTTCGCCAAATTTTACATTTGCCAAATTTTACATTCGCCAAAATGGTTTTTCAGCTTCTTGGATAGCATCCATTCGGGTCAATCCCAGATCTTTTAAAATGCGTGTTTCCATTTCTAAGAGTTGTCGGCGTTGATGGGCCCGATTCCGCCAAATCGTCACGGTTTCCCACATCGCCAACACCATTGCTTTGACCTGTTCTGTAAAAGAAATATTGGATACGTGTTGTAGAGTGCTAGTTGCTTTCATCATGATTCCTCCTAAATGGGGGTGCATGGTGGCTGAGTTGGGATGAATAAACGAAAAAGGCGCCTTCTGGGAAAAGATACTAGCATCAATAACAGATCAGAACAGATACAGGATTCTAAAAAAAACGGCATAACAGCCTAAAAATAAATACAGATTTGCAGTTAAAAAGACGTAACAGATTTCTACCAGAACAGTTTCTTAAAAAACACACCATAACAGATAGTGAAAAACCTTGTTTTTCAGGAACCTCCAGAATATTTAATGCTACAACCGGCCGCTAGGCTTGAAAAGCTTCCGCAGTTCCGTTTTGGCTGCGTTTTTACGAGCCAAAACAGTCGGTTATTTCAAAAGCTTCGAGATGGGTCATAAATCGATTTATTGCAGGGTGGTACTTGCAAGCTTCCGTCGCGTGCCCGTGGCGGAATCCTCACCAATCTCGAAAACAAACTGTGAAACTAATTATTCTCGAAAAGGGGGAATTATGAAGAAGTTCGTGATGAAAGAACGCATCCTCAAAGGTGCAAAAGCGCTTGCCATGACAGGCTGTTTGGTTTTGGGATCTGCTTCTGTCGGGCTAGCTCAACAAACGTTAAAGTCCGTTCAGGAAAAAGGGTATTTACAATGTGGAGTCAACACTGGGTTGGCTGGATTTGCTGCTCCTGATAGCAACGGCAAGTGGGTCGGCTTGGATGTGGATATGTGTCGTGCCGTGGCGGCTGCCATCTTCGGAGATTCTGAAAAAGTCCGATACACTCCGCTCAGTGCTCAGCAACGATTTACAGCACTGCAATCGGGTGAAATCGATATGTTAACTCGAAACACAACCTACACCCTGCAACGCGACACTGCTTTGGGATTGAACTTTGCTCCGACCAATTACTATGACGGACAAGGATTCATGGTAAACAAAAGCTTGGGCGTGTCTAGCGCTAAAGAATTAGAAGGTGCTGCGGTTTGTGTACAACCTGGAACCACCACTGAATTGAATTTGGCGGATTACTTTCGAGCTTCCAATATGAAGTACAAGCCGGTTGTGATCGAAAACAAAGACGAATTGACCAATGCCTTCTTCGCTGGTCGCTGTGATGTGTACACCACAGATGCCTCTGGTCTGGCGGCTGAGCGGAGCAAAGCAAAGAATCCAGCAGACTATATGATTTTGCCTGAGATCATCTCTAAAGAGCCATTAGGACCGGCTGTACGGCATGGTGACGACAACTGGCTGGATATCGTTTCCTGGTCTGTGCGAGCCATGATCAATGCAGAAGAATTTGGAATCACTGCTGCGAATGTGGACAGTATGATGGATACCACCAATCCTAAAATCAAACGATTGTTGGGAGTCACCCCTGGCATGGGTAAGAATTTGGGCTTGGATGAGAAGTGGGCTTACAACATCATTAAGATGGTTGGCAACTACGGAGAATCCTACGAACGTAACGTAGGCATGGGATCGGCACTTAAGCTTGCTCGTGGTCTTAACGAGTTGTGGACCAAAGGTGGCATCATGTACGCACCTCCAATTCGATAGGCACTCGAAACGGGTCAACGAAGTCGAAGTCTCCTTCAGGGGGCTTCGACTTTTCTTTTTGTAAACATCGTTTTTCGAGACTTGCCTATGGAAACGAAAGCAAACTCTCAGCCTGAGCAAAAAGTTGCATTTTGGAACGATCCAGGCAAACGAGCCATTATTTATCAAATTCTCGTCCTGGGATTTGTGTTGGGATTAGGCTTTTACTTATTCCGCAACACACAGGCCAACTTGGCCAAACAATCCATTGCCACGGGCTTCGGTTTTCTTGCTCAAGAAGCCGCCTTTGATATCGGCGAATCGGTGATTGAGTACTCGGCAGCTGATACCTATTTTCGGGCCTTTGTGGTGGGCACCCTCAATACCATCAAAGTTGCTTTTTTTGGGATCATCTTAGCGGTTTTTTTGGGAATCGTAATGGGAATCGCCCGTTTATCTTCCAACTGGATTGTTCGACAATTGGCTACGGTTTACGTAGAAACCATGCGAAACATCCCTCTCCTACTCCAGCTGTTTTTTTGGTACTCACTGTTTACTGAAGCACTCCCGCATCCTAGAAAAGCATTCAACCCAACAACGGGCGTCTTTCTCAGCAACCGAGGACTCTATTTTGGTATTCCAGCTGAACATCCAGCCTTCTTTTGGGCAAGTATTATGGCAGTCATTGCCGTGATATTGATTATTATCTTGAGTAGTTGGGGTAAAAGCTACCAGGACCGCACCGGTCAAGTGGCCCCGGTGTTCCCTATTTCGATCGGACTGCTGATCGGACTTCCCCTCATTGCATGGCTCGCGTTCGGAGCTCCTACCGCCATGAATCTTCCCGAATTGAAAGGATTTAACTTTCAAGGAGGAGCATCAATGAGTCCTGAATTTGGTGCATTGATGTTGGGATTGGTTTTGTACACGGGTGCGTTTATGGCCGAAGTAGTTCGGTCGGGAATTCAGTCTGTCAGTCATGGACAAACCGAAGCTGCGATGTCAGTTGGATTGAGTCAGTGGCAAACCTTGCGAAAGATTATCTTGCCGCAAGCTTTGCGAGTGATCATTCCACCAATGACTAATCAAATGCTCAACCTGACAAAAAATAGCTCTCTAGCAGTCGGTATCGGATATCCTGACTTTGTGTCTGTGGCCAACACGTCCATCAATCAGACCGGACAAGCGGTAGAAGGAGTCGCTTTGATCATGGCAATGTATCTGTTTTTCAGCCTGGTCACTTCCGCGTTCATGAACTGGTACAATAAAAAAATCGCATTGGTGGAAAGGTAGGCTATGAGTGCAGAAAAAACAGAATGGATAGAAGATATCAAGCCTCCTGCCACCTCGGTTGGATGGCTGGGTTGGGTGAAACAAAACCTGTTCAACAGCCCATTTAACTCGGTTCTCACTGTATTGGCGATGTTGCTTTTAGCGACATCAGTGCCACCGCTGATCAATTGGGCGTTTATTGAAAGTGTGTGGACTGGAACCTCGGCAGATTGTCGACAAGCCAACGGAGCCTGTTGGGCTTTTGTCTATAATAATGTTCGTTTCATGCTGTTTGGCTTCTTTCCTACCGACGATCATTGGAGACCTGCGTTATCCGTGGTCATTTTTGTAGGGATGTTGATCTACAGTGGTCCCCGTCATCGTTGGAATGCAAAGTTATTGTATGTATGGATGGCGTGCTTTGTTTTGATCGGGATCCTGCTACGAGGAGGCCTTCTGGGACTCACTTCTGTAGAAGACGACAAATGGGGTGGCTTGCCGCTGACATTGTTGCTGTCAGTCGTTGGCATCGTTTTCGCTTACCCACTTGGCATTTTGTTGGCATTAGGACGACGTTCTGAGATGCCAGCGATACGCTCGATTTGCATTGGGTATATCGAACTGATTCGAGGAGTTCCGTTGATCAGCTTGCTCTTTATGGCTTCCGTGATGTTTCCGTTGTTTCTTCCGGAAGGTGTTTCGGTGAATAAACTCCTAAGAGCACAGGTCGCGATCATCATGTTCACGGCCGCATATCTGGCCGAAGTAGTTCGTGGTGGTTTGCAGGCGATTCCCAAAGGACAATATGAAGCAGCTGACGCCTTGGGATTGAATTATGTTCAAAAGATGCGGTTGATCATCTTGCCTCAGGCTTTAAAGATCATGATTCCGCCCACAGTCAGCATTTTCATTACAGCTTTCAAGGATACATCGTTGGTGGTGATCATTGCATTGTTCGACTTGTTGTTGACCACAAAAACCTCGCTCACCAACGCTGATTGGCTTGGATATAGTAGCGAAGGGTACGTGTTCATCGCCCTGATTTATTTTACGTTCTGCTACTCCATGTCGCGCTACAGTGTGAATTTGGAGAAGGAGTTGAACACCTCACAGAAAAAATAAAATGATCCGTTACAAATGAGGAAAGCCTTATGAGTGAAACTACAACTCCCCGCAATCAACAGGTCTCAGGGGAAGTCATCATCGAGATCATCGAGATGCACAAATGGTATGGGACCTTCCATGTCCTCAAAGATATCAACCTCAAGGTGCATACAGGAGAACGGATCGTGGTGTGCGGCCCCTCCGGTTCGGGCAAATCAACCATGATCCGCTGTATCAACCGCTTGGAAGAGCATCAACGTGGAAGAATCGTTGTGGATAACATCGAACTCAACAATGATATTAAAAATATAGAAAAGATTCGGACAGAAGTGGGAATGGTGTTTCAGCATTTCAACCTTTTTCCCCATTTGACCATTCTGGAAAACCTCACGATGGGGCCGGTATGGGTTCGAAAACTTCCAAAGAAAGAAGCAGAAGACACAGCCATGCACTATCTGGAACGGGTAAGAATTGCTGAACAAGCAAAGAAATATCCTGGGCAGCTTTCCGGAGGTCAGCAACAACGGGTGGCCATCGCTCGTAGTTTGTGTATGAAACCTAAAGTGATGCTATTTGATGAACCGACATCCGCACTCGATCCAGAAATGGTGAAAGAGGTGTTGGATGTGATGATCAGTCTTGCTGAAGAAGGTATGACGATGATGGTGGTCACCCATGAGATGGGATTTGCAAAAAGTGTTGCCGATTCTGTCATTTTTATGGACGGCGGTCAGGTGATTGAACGCAACGAACCCGAAGAGTTCTTCAGTAATCCGAAGCATGAACGAACTCAGCTTTTCTTGAGTCAAATTTTAGATTGAGAAAACTTGGGTTTGCTACCCCAATTTCGATGGCAGGCAACCGTCTTTGCCTGCCTAGCTTTTTATCACCTACCCAGTTGATGACGCCGCTTCCAAAAGGGTGAATCTGACCAACGTTGTTCCTGAAAGTACTGCCCCGCCAACATTTCAAAGTATGTCAGAAACGCTTCTCCAATGACACTTCCGTAAGTGGGCAAAGCCTCTTCCCTTCCTAACATATGGTCTGCAATCGCATTTCCTGCATAAAACCCACCTCCCAAGGCGGAAGAAAGTCCATAAGATGATATGGGATCATAAGCAAAAGCGGCATCTCCCACGGCAAGCCAATCTCTATCATAGAGTTTCGGCAAGTGAGAGGTTGAAGCTGGTCGAGGCACCAATTTGGATTCCTCAGGTTCTGCTTCGTCTGGTATCAACGGCCCGATCAAAAGAGTGTCACGTAACTCGACTAGGAAGTTTTTGGATTTGAGGGTGTTATGGTCCAATAAATCCGCATCGGTCATATAAACGGTCATTAAGCGATTGTCGGGCAGCAACGCCATATACCACCACCCCATCTCGGTTGCTTCGATATAAGTATACTGTTCTATGGAATGAGGAACCGAGACCGAAAATGCACAGGCTACTCCAATCAGTCGATCATATTGATTCCGCTTGATCCCGATACCACGCGCAATTTTGGAAGATCGTCCTGTAGCATCGACGATGAAACTTGCGTTGAGGGTTGTTGATTGCCCCTTTCGTTGCACTTGAATGGTCCAACCCTCTTCTTTCTTTCTTCGGGCTTCAATCACTTTGCTATTAAATAACCGTTGGACACCTTGTTCTTTACAAAGCTGCCACAGGCTTGTTTCAAAGCGCTGACGATCCAAATGCCATCCCTGACCGTGTGTGTACAAAATAAACGGTTTTTCTTGGATATTATCGTTTCCCCAAAGGAAATAATTGCCAAAGCAAGGAAGATGTTCGGAAGGGGTCACAAATACATCAACCCCCAACCGTTGTAAGGTAGGCGTACAATTTGGAGGGAGTGTTTCTCCAATCTTTGAGGTGATTTGCGACGCAGCTTCCAACACTAGGCAGGAAATCCCGCGCCGAGCCAGAGTCAATGCGGTGGCAGCCCCGGCAGGGCCTCCACCCACGATAATTATAGACTCTTGCATCACTGAGTCTCACACTTCATTAATAGTCATCTTGATTAAAAACACGACGTGCACGTGGAGGTCGAATGTCGGCTTTATTTCCCGAAACAGTTGAAATCTTTTCGTCCTTTTCATTAAGCAACTCGACATTCACATGTTCAGCAACATAATTCTGCTCATAAGTAGGATCCGGATCCATAAAAGGGCCGCGTTCACATTCAACCCATATTTTCTTGGGAAGCAACGGTCGGTCATCATTGCCCACGTTTATTTCTTGGACAATCCCAAGTTGATGCCATTCCTCAACCATATCTTGCCGCCGATCATTTCCACCGGGACTAAGGTCTCGCAACCAATCCTGGCGATAATCGAAATGTTTCAGCTGTTGGCCAATACCAATTTCCTTATTCATGAGAAGCCGGCCACTCTCTTCACTGAGTACTTGATTAGGAACTCTGGCAGCCCAGAAAGAAGGCAGCGGCAAATAGTACGATCGATTATAACCCGAAAGGCAACTCGATTCGTCCGTCTGCCATGGAACTCCCATATACCGAGTTAGAGAACCGGGTCCACTCCCGTCAAGGGGACCTCCTGCCGCTAAAGCGATATGAGGCGCGAGCAACGGGCCATAATCGTCAAGGACACCCTGACCCAGACTGTGAACTTTCAAACGGTACGGTTTGTTCCACATAATCAGGTTACGCAATATCCACGTCAGCTCAATTCCAGGATGGAAAGGCCCCCCCAAGCATTCGACCAAAGGAGCTTCAGTCATCGCTTTCACTTGTTCCTCCAAGGGCATTTCTTCAAACGAGTTGTAGACCTTCGGTTTTTCATTGGTGAATTTTCCTTCAGCCCAACGCTTGAGCCAATCATATTGAGTGGAAGTCACAGCCAGATCGTCTTCTGCGAGACCTTTGTAGTTTCCAAAGGCATCTCCGTAAAAAGGAGGAATTTTCGTGGGTTCGTACTTCCCTGCACTCGGAGCACGAAACAAACTGAAGCAGAATTCTCGGACCGATTTAGCCGAGTCTGAGGGATCTGCCAATTGTGCCAAAGTTTCGGGTTCAAGAGGATCTGTGGGGGAATTCTTTCCAAACAACATGTAGAATCCAAAGTTGACCCACTGTGTCTGAGAAAGGCGTTCGAAGATGGGATAGATGTGCTTCCAGAAATTCAGTTGCTCTCCAGGATCTTCCTCCCAATTATTTCGAATATACAGGTCTTGCACCACGTCGAACATAGTGACTACACCAAACAATCCCTGACCGTAGTTAGGAGGAGTGGTGGCAACAAATCCTGGTTCAGCTTGCATCGTTTGACCGTTGTATTTCACGGTAGCATAAACCGGGCCGTCCGAAATATCATCATACCAACCATCGTTGTTTGCAAACGTGGTGATAGGAGAACCATCAAACGTTCCCGATTGTCCGTCCCCACCTAGAAATAATAGACGCCCCTGTTTGTCGGTGCGAAGTTGGCCTAAGATCACGTCCGTGTTCATGATTTTCCCCGAACATATGGGGACAATATGTTTAGCGCCAGAAATGGAGTGAATGCCTGGATCAATCACTAAATCTTGGCGACTTTTGATGTTATTATTGCGGGGTGCTCCAGGTATCGCTAATCCCTTTAAATCCAGAGCATTGTTAAATTGGTACCAAGCGGCTTTACGATTCGCCACATGGACCTCCCATTTAATTTCTTCGCAGTCCTCCAGAGTGAGTTCTTTAACTACCTTTCCTTCATCATTCAGTCCATAGATGCGAAACAATACTGCCTGTTTTTTGATCCGACCTCGTTCATCTTTGTATGCTCCTTCCGGACGAGCCTGTTTTCCTGGAATCTCGGATGCAATATAGTACTCCGGCGAATTGCCCACACGAGCAATTCCCAAAGGGGGGTAAACGGCCACTTTCGTGATTTTCTCCTCTTCCGACATAAATCCTCCAACTCAAAGTTGTACCTGTTTCAACAAAAAAAAAGGGATTACCCAACGGCAATCACTCCGGTAAAATCACCGTTCAATTTATTCGGGCTGGTGCTTTTCTGCCCTGTATTCCATGTCCTTTGTCGAACATCTTTACAACTAGGGATATAACATACCCTTAGGCCGAAATGAAATGCTTTTTAAGCGCTTCAGTCAGACTGAAATCGTGAGGTATTTGAAATTAGAAATTGAGGAAAAGTGCAGAAAAATTTAAACCAATTATCATGTAAACCGTTAGATAACAACAAAAAAAAACAGGATTTCTTCGGTCTTCAAGAAATCCTGTAATCAATTTATCAAAGGACAGTTGCAGTTTGTCAACGGGTCAAAAAAGCGAAGTACTTATCGGGGTTTTCGTCGAGTTCCATGCCTTCATCGACTTCCGGCTCTTTGATCAAACCCTCTCCCCAGACAAAGTGCTCATTTTCTTCCAAGAGGACCATTTGCTCTTCATCTTCTTCTTCTGAATAATAATAAACGTAAAAAGAACTGATTCGTACTTGATCCTCTCCCATGAACTCCGGCAACAGATTGCATTGATCGATCACCTCCTTGGGACAATGTTCCAAAATCACTTTGACTTCTGTAGCTTCGCGAAGGGCTTTGGCCCAATCGCGAATGCCTACCGAATTGATACCATGCACTCCTTTCATATCAATCACAATTGGGGACTGCTTGCCGGAAAAAATTTTGTTGAAGTCGCAGTGCTCGTTGAGCATGCCCTCAAGATAGATCTTCCCGTTTTTTTCCGTAACTACTGCTTCCATCATGGTTGTTCTCCATACGTCTTCACTAAAAAATTTGTATCTTCGGAATATAGCCTAAGCTAATGCTCTTAACATCTCTTACCGTCGGGTACAAGTGTCTTTGCGGAGTTAGATTTTCAATGGCGAAATCACACCACTACGTTTGAAACATGATTAGGAAAGTTGGATTTAAAAACCCGATACGAATCAGGTGTAGAAGTAGTGGAAGGATGAAGAAAACTTGCTGTAACCCGGATCGATATTGAAGAAGGCGATCACTTCCGTTCGATGCCCTACGGATACATTGATAACCAGAAAATCGGACATTTCCATCACTTCGTAAAGTCCCAATCCTGCTCCGCCCTTGTTTTTATTGAGACTCCCCACATTACCGGTGTAGCAACTCTCCAAATATTTAAGGATCGTTTGCTTGCTGAAAGATCCAAACGGATCGGTAACAGCAACAGCAATCAAAAATCCGTCGCAGGCAAAACTAAAAACACCTTGTTCATCCGGCTTCAATTCAATGGGGATCTTGCGAGAATATTTGTTGTAACGGGGTTGTCCATCCTCATCGGTGGGCGCGTCGTAAATGGCATTCATCAACGTTTCTTCGGCAACCAATCGAATACGAGTTTGATATTTTTTTCGAACACCCAAGCCTGTCAAATATTGACTCATTTTTTCGATCAGGTCCGCCCGTTGCGTGCTATGGGTGATCGGAAAATGGTGAATATCCACATGGGGATCCAAGTACTTTTCTAGCCCAAAAATATCTCCCGTAATTAACTTATGCACGGTGGATTGAATGCTTTTCAAGTAGTAGGTACGATCTTGTTCGCTCCGGGTGATGATGTTTGCCACTGCTGGAAATTTGATCATCAGTGGATAGTAGTCCGCGACCGTATTTGTGGTCAACAAAACCAGCTTGATTTCCGGTTTGATTTGCAGCGCTCGTTCCACAAGATGAATTAAATCGATATTCGCACACATCACATCGTAGTGGTTATCGGTGAGACAATCGATCCCTTGTTCCACTGTGGAAACAACATCCAATTCCATCCCCGAGCCCATCAATGCCATCTTCGCAATATTCTGGTGCCTCTTGTTCGTTTCTGCAAATAGCACTCGTTTGTGCCTCAACAACGTTTGCGAGAAATAGTCTTCGTGTCGAGGGCGGATCAGTTCTTCAACTTGATAAACCGCCTTGATCACCTGTTTGACTTCTTCATCCGTTATCGGTTTGTTGGATTCCAACAAACGTTCCAAATCGTGGCGGATCGGTTCCACGAAATGATCCGTTAGCAAACCTAGTTTATGGATGATCTGCTCCTTGCTGACCGATGGAGTGAAGAACAACAACGGCGAATTTTTCATGAATTTCTCCAACAAGGTCCTACCTCTGTGATGGGGTTCCTAAAAAGGATCATATATCACATAAGTCAAAGGATATTATACTGTTTTTCAAACGAAGTTAAAATATTTGCTAATTACCAATCGATTTAACAACATCCCAAAGTATATCTGCGTTTACGATTCAAATCCCATACGTCCTGAATTGCAGTTACTAGTTTAGTGGAAACCCCAAAAAAATTCACGGAGAAAAGATTTGTTCTTGACTTTGTTGAGACTTGGGAAACTCGAATTGACCAGATAACATGCCAAAATCATGCCTTCAAGATTCAAATTGAGAGGCTCTTCCTTCTACCCTTCCCAACGTGGCTTATTTGGTGCATAAGACGACAAGAACCATTGTTCAGCTTGTGCTGAGTTCCCTCAACCTTTCCTAAGTGGAGAAACATCGATGCAACGAGTGCTTGGATATCTTGCGGTCTTTTTCCTTGTGTGGGTCGGAGCGGCACACGCGCAATTTTCAATTCAACCGGGGTTCGGCTTACAGCAAGACGAGAAAGCATCCAGTGCCCCGGATCAGAATTTTTTGGTTGTTCCCAAGCGGTATTACCATGAATTGTTCAGCGATCAGGTGGAAACCCAGGCATTTCTAGATTTTGTGGTCAACGCAGAAAACATCCCGGTAGACGTTGGGTTTTCTGTGTACGTGGATGCGGAGAATGGCCAGGAAGATCACACACAGTTGCTACTGCCTTTTAATGCTTTCGAAGACGAATTTGCCATCAAGGCTGTTGCCATTCATCCGGGCTATAAATTGTTTTTCCCAGGATCCCAAACCACGTTTCGGCTCCGGATTCCCTTGATTCGTCGGCACGTGGCTGAACGCAATGGAGCCTTATATTTTTCCCTTTCGATGGGACGTGAAATGCCCCATTTCGATTCACAAGTTATCTTTAAGATTATTCCGCGCCACGTGAAGATCGAAAAAGCTTTTTTGCCCTATCAGCGCGATCCAATGATACGGTTGAAAGTGGTGTCCAATTTGAGTTTTGACTTAGCGACGCACCAGGAAGTGTTTCCAATACGATGGGAATTTGCCCAATCTTTTCCTATGGAATTGCGTGACGGTATTTACTACTTTTTGTTTCGTATCAAACCCCATTTTGCGTTTTCCTTTCCCGAAACTTACTTGAACGAGGAATTCAGCCATCAAGTCGTGCAATATGAGGAAAAAAACTCAGAAGCCTTTTATGAAGCAGTTAACCAATATTTGGTGACTGGTTTTTTCCCAGAACCCCCTCTCAAACCCGAATCGATCTCAACGGCATCAACTACTGTAATGAGCACTTCCACGACCACTACAACGTTGTTCAACCCTTTTGATGATTTGGAAATGTCGCAGCCCATGGGAGCCGATAGCGTGGTTTGGGTGATTGACTCTCAAAGTACTAATTATGCAAAGGATGTTGCCAACGTTATTAAAAACAAAGGGTTCGACAATGCGGTCTATCGAGGCAAAATTCGCAAAACTTACCGTCGTGCCTACCTCTATTACAATCCCAACAACCGCTCTCGTGACATTGAAGACGAAATCGAAAAACAATTCGGTTATCGACTGACTCGCCGTCCTGGAAGTGCTTCTCAATTTCCACAAATTCGAAATCTCTGGAAAAACCCCATCGACTACCTACTCGTTTTACCTCCCCAAAACCGATTGATACGCTTAAAAGCGATAAAGTAGACAGCAATTCTAACGACCTCCTAATAAAATATTAATATTCTGCAATTACCATTCGCTTCGATTTTCCCCAACTTGCTGTTTCTTCGGGAAGGGCAATTTAATGAAATCATTTCATCATTATCATTCAACGGAGTCATTACCATGAAAGAAAAAATGAGCATCAAGATTACCGTCCTTCTATGTTCCTTAGGCCTGTTGCTGGCAAGCTGCACGATGACTGAAACGAAGCCTGAAGCTTCAGAAGAGAAGAAACCACAGGCTGCTGCCTCTGAGGCCAAGCCTGCCAAAAAGTCGGCAGCGAAAGCTGTAGCGAAAGCCACTCATGGCGAGGAAAAAATGCACGGCCCGGAATTGGTAGATTCCAATGGCAAGGATTACTTTGTGTATAAGAATAAAGGGCGTGTTTTTGTAGTCGGTACCACCAAAATGAACGAAATGTTTAAAAAGCATGGGCACCTGCCTTACACGAAGACCATTTTAGGGGCTGGCCCGATGGGAGAAACAGTAGTGTTTGAGGTGGATAAGGAGGATCCAGCTCACGCAGAACGATTGGTGGAAACTTATACCAACACACCACACCTATTGGCTTCTTCAGGTGACGACTACAATGTGTATAAATTCAAATCCCGAATTTATGTTGTGGGCCAAAAAGAGATGAATATGAAATTCAAAAAACTTCATCACTTGCCTTATACCAAAACCATTTTGGGTGCCGGCCCAAAAGGTGAAACTGTAGTATTCCAAGTGGATAAGAAGAAACCTGAATTGGTGAATCGTCTTGTGGATACTTATAACAATACTCCCAAACTGATGATGTCATCAGGTAACGATTACTATGTATACAAACTCAAAGGACGGATCTATGTGATTGGTCAAGAATCCATGAATAAAAAATTCATGAAACACGGACACCTCCCCTACACCAAAACCATTTTGGGAGCTGGCCCTAATGGTGAAACCGTGGTTTTTGAAGTAGATAAAAAGAAGCCTGAAATGGCAGATAACTTAGTGAAGCGATATCGAGGCCAGTAATAACAAGAGGTGTGTGTGAAAGCATTTCTTTCACACACCTTTTTCAATCCAAGTTGATTTCCGTTTCAAATCTAGATCTTCCCTTCCAGTCTTCACCCAGTAAAAACATCCCCCACCAAAACTTGCTTCCTTTCTCCGATTTTGCCTTGCAGTGCTCCGCTACAAGCAGAAGATTGGCTTCATAAACAGCAATCGTGAGTTCTCGGTCCGCGACTGCAATTTCCCCGAAAGTTTCTCGATCCCCAAGGAGGCTTCATGAAGTCGTTACTCAACCAAAAAAAATTCAATGGGTTTTTCTGGACCCAATTTTTAGGTGCATTCAATGACAACGCCTTCAAACAGGCAGTGGTGTTCATGATCACCTTCAAGCTCGCCTCTACCTTGCCCAAAGAAGAAGCTGATTTGTACGTGAGTTTAGGAGCGGGATTGTTCATCTTGCCCTATGTTTTGTTTTCTACATGGGCCGCAACGTGGGCTGATCGTTCTGGAAAAAGCACAGTGATTGTTGCCACTAAGGTTCTGGAGATCTTTATCATGTCCATGGGCTTTGTCGGGTTTTTGATCTTAGATCCACAAGCGCCCCGTACCGCATTGTATCTGCTAATGGGGGTGCTGTTTTTGATGGGAACACAGTCTGCGTTATTCGGGCCAGCTAAATACGGCATCATCCCTGAAATTTTGACCGACAAAGAGCTCACTGAGGGCAACGGCTTGATCGAAATGGGGACCTTTGTCTCTATCTTGCTGGGAACTTTTGCTGGGGGAGAATTGGTGAAACTGTTTGGAGATTCGCCTTATTTTATGTCGGCTGTGTTTATCACGATTGCGATCACGGGTTGGTGGACCAGCTTACGGGTCCCCAAAACCAAGGCAGCGGCCCCCGATCACCCTTTCCGGATCAACGTTGTCAGTGATATTGTTCACCAATTCAATGCCATGCGGAAAAATCGAGTGATTTACCTGACGATTATCGGAATTTCATTTTTCTGGTTTGCTGGAGCCACATTTTTGCAAATTCTTCCGGGATTTGGTTCGTTTGTCGGAGCTAACCTGACACAAACCAACTTCCTCATGATTTTCTTTTCGATTGGGATTGGGATTGGATCGGTCTTATGTGCGCCTCTTTCGGATGGCAAAGTCGAGATCGGGCTGATCCCGTTTGGCGCCTTAGGGATTACTCTATTTTCATGGATTTTTGGTTTCGACTATCCACAAAATGTTTCCAGTTGGTGGGATATGGTTCCCACTTATTTTTATCTATTGGGAATCGGGCTGTTTGGCGGATTCTTCATCGTGCCGTTGAATGCTCTTCTGCAACAACGCACCACCGATCAAGAACGGGCATCAATGATTGCACTCAACAACATCATAAACGCGTTGTTTATGGTACTGGCGAGTGTGTTTGTCATTGTTACACGCTCAATCTTGGGGATGAATGAAGCTCACTTAGTTCTAGCGACCGGATTTCTTCTGCTCGTTTTAACCATCTACACTTGCCTCCTTCTTCCCGAATTCTTGTTACGATTCCTCCTATGGATTTTGGTCAACACCATTTACCGAATCAAGGTGTTGCATAGAGACCGAATTCCTCTTGAAGGCCCCGTGCTGATTGTCGCGAATCACCTCAGCTACATTGATGCGTTTATGGTCCAAATGTCTACCCATCGTCAAATTCGATTCATCATGGCTCAGGACATCTTTCATGTGCCGGTGCTGCGATGGTTTTTTAAGATCATGGGAGCCATTCCAATTTACAGCCGCAAACATCCTGAAAAACTAGAAGCCGCCTTTGCTGCCATTCAAGAGAACCTACAACGGGGTGAAGTGGTGTGCATCTTCCCCGAAGGTCAAATTTCAAGAACCGGACAAACCTTCAAATTCAAGCCTGGTATGGAAAGGATTCTCAAAGAGGCACCTTGCCCGGTAGTACCGATTTATTTGCATGGTATGTGGGGCAGCCTTTTCAGTTTCAGCGATGGAAAATTCTTCTGGAAACGCCCCCTCTCCTTCCCTTACCCAATTACAGTGACAGTGGGAGAACCCATGCCCGCCGACACCTCGGCAGCCAACGCCCGGAACGCAGTTCAAGAATTGGGAGCCGAAGCGTTTGCTTTTCGGAAATCCATGCAGCCATTGCTGCACAATCAATTCATTTTGCAAGCAGCCCGTTATCCTTGGCGGACTTGTCTTACTGATGCTTCGGGACAACGTTGGAACTATCGAGAAACGTGTCAACATGCCAAGACGCTAGCCCATCATTTCAGCAAAAATTTTACGGAGAAGAATATCGGGATCCTATTGCCTTCTTCCGTGGAAGCGATGGTTGTGAATCTCGCGATGGCAATGGCGGGTAAGGTGGCGGTGAATCTCAATGAGTCATTCACCGACGAGCAACTGAACACCATTTTGGAGGAATGTGAGATTCGAACCATATTGACTTCCGAAGTCTACGAGAATCGATGTCAGGCTTTGAATGCCACCCATATTGAAAAGGTCAACCTGTTGACCCGACCGCTTTCTTTTCCACAACGAATCCAAGATGCCTTGGGACTTTATTTCACTCCCTTGCGTCTCCAGACCATCCACAATGCCACTACCGACGATACCTTAGCGATTATCTACACTGTAGGGACCCGTGGAATGCCAAAAGGTGTGAAAGTGAGCCACTACAACCTGATTTCCAATCTGGAAGGTTTTATGGAGTTGCTGCTTGCCGATTCGGAAGAACGTGTTGTGAGCCTTCTACCTCTATATCACGCTTATGGTTTGGCCGTGACCGGGTGGCTTCCGTTGCTCAATGGCATGCGGACCACTTTTTTGAATCCTCTCGCTTCGCCTGAAGTCGTGGTCCAACACATCAAAAAAGAAAAAGCCACCTTCCTGGTGGGAACCCCCGATTTGCTGACTCATTTTACGGAACGGATTCCCTCGCAAACTTTCCGGTCTCTCAAATACGTGATTTCTGGAGGAAGTGCCCTTACAGAGAATGCGGTAACGAAGCTTGAAGAAAATTTCAAAACCGAGATTCTGGAAGGCTACGGGGCTGCAGAGGCAGGTCCGATCATCGCATTGAACGTCCCCTCTGTTTCGGTAGGACGGTGGGAGCAGACAGGACAGCAGCCCGGTTCGTTGGGACGCGCCCTTCCTGGTATGGCGGTTCAAATCCGTGATCAAGAAACCGGACGACTCTGCGAATTAGGAGAACCCGGAATTCTCTGGGTGAAGGGCCCAAGCGTGATGCAAGGCTACGTCACACATCGTCCGGAAACCGATGCGTTGTTCCAAGAGGGGTGGTTTTGTACAGAAGATCTCGTGACACTGAATGAAGACGGGTTCTTGTTTTTGCAGACTCATGCCCCCGAAGAATCGACGCTTTAGGTTCTGATGAAATCAAAATATAAAACCTTTTCGCAAAGCTTCATAGGCTATGGGTTGACCCTGCTGGCGATATCGTCCTGCGCCGTATTTGATATCACCTCAACCACTTTCAATGAAGTGATGGGCTGGTTTGTTACGATGATTGTTTTACAAATCATCTCATTTGTTGCTGTGAAAAATGACTATTGTCTGACTTTTAATCCAGTGGAAATCCCGTTTTGGAGTGGGATGTTATTGACGTTTTACGTCTCATACATTGCCCACGAGTTGAGACACGTCATGTTTTTAAGCGTGCTGTGGGGGTTCTCGTTTTTACTGGGAGTTGCTTCCTTTAAGTATCTGATTGCAACGGCGTCGTTTTGCGTTGCTCTATATCTCATAGGGGTTTTTGTACTCAGTTATTTTGCGATTGAAACCGTTGCTCTGAGCGTGGAAATCATAGCAGTACTGATTATTTACGCTATTTTGATCACCCTCTGTATGACCGGACTACGCATCCTCAAGCAGAAGAAAAAAATTCAAAGGATAAGTGAAGAAATACAAAATAAGAAAGAACAGTTGGAAGTGCTCGCATCGAAGCTAGCCAAATACCTTTCCCCCCAAATTTACGAATCCATCTTTTTTGGTGAAAAAGATGCCAAAATCGAAACCTACCGAAAAACCCTCACGATCTTTTTCTCAGATATAGTTGGATTCACCAACAAAACCGAAAACACTCCGGTCGACGAACTCACCGAATGGCTAAATGACTACCTCGACAGGATGGCGGAGATCGCTATCCGCTATAATGGTACGATCGACAAATTCATTGGGGATTCCGTAATGGCATTTTTTGGTGATCCACAAAGCAAAGGCGAGCAACTCGATGCCGTTCAATGTGTCTTTATGGCTTTAGCGATGCAAGATCAGGCACAACAGATGGGCATGAGTATTCGAATTGGTATCCATACGGGAGACTGCATTGTAGGAAATTTTGGATCAGAGCAACATATGGAATACACGATCATCGGAGGAGCTGTGAATCTGGCAGCGAGACTTGAAACTAACAGTAAACCCGGCGCGATTCTGATTTCAGATACGACTTACGAACTGATCAAAGGCATCATTCATTGTGAGAAACGCGGAGTGATTCGGGTGAAAGGAATTGATAGAGATGTTATGACGTATTGGGCAATCGACCATCAAAAGTGAACCTTCTCACTCTCTTTATCCCCCCGACGGCTTGGTATTGACCGCATCGCTGCCATCGCATGCCCCCCGGAAACTGTGCGACGAAAGAACCTGAGATTCTTGGTTCGATTGTCATAAAACACCAAATATCGACGAAAACCTACCGTTTATCGACTCCTACCCTCTTTCCATTTTAATTCCTGCATATTGTTTCCCATAGCATTCATTCACTAAGGATCAACCCAATCGGGAGGCCGGAGATGGGAAAAATTGGAATGATTTTAAAAGGTGGTGTGTGTGGTTTTATAATGGCATGGGGTGTCAGCACATTTTGGCAACAGATCCCTGAAGTTCGGTGTGAGATGTGGGTTACACCGAAGGCACTGGAAACGAATTTTCTGAATGCAGAATCGATGAGTTGGGCACCGAAGGAAACGGTGGCATTCGACCGGTGGATCCGAATTGAGTCCACTGATTGCGGCCGTTTCCTTCATTCTCAAAATCCTCTCGCAGAAGCTCACCCAACTTTCCATCCTTCTAAGCCCAACGATTGGATACAACTTTCACAATCGAGGAGAGCGATATGAATTTTTGGAAATCAATAAATCAATGGGGAGCAATCGGAGTGGCCTGTTTGCTCTTGGTATTCGGCTGTGCAGACTACAACGCGGTTCGAACTGCGTTGGCTGATTCGGGAGATGAACGGGTGGGCTTGAATTTGAGTGAGATCGATGTGGATATTCGCGATGCTCGGCAAGATGAGGAATTAGAAAACTTATATTTTACGATCCGGGTGGAAGCAGATTCAGACCGATGTGATTTGGTTGATACCGAGGTTCGTGTCGAACTGAGAAGGGCCTTGACCGATACGGTAAGGCCGGGTGCGAAGCTAGGTGAATTTACCTATGCACTGGGGAGAGTGAAACGAGGTCACGACAAGTCTTTAGAGGTGGTTGAATCGACGGATGGCCTACCCATCATGCTCAACTCGATTCACCCCACCAACATAACCGCACGAGTACAAAACTGCACGTTAGACCCTTTTGTTCAATAAAACTGCACGTTAGACCCTTTTGTTCAATAAACCCGTAGCTAAACCAAGGATGAATGCCTACGGGTTCCAAGACCATGTTCGCAACGGGTCACCGCCCATCGAGCGGAAAACGTAATTCACCCAGGGCTTCACCAAACCTTGGGTGGTGTAATAATAAATCGGCACGAGGATCGCAGCCTCGCGCGAGACGATTTGTTCCGCCCGGCGATAGATCTTTTTACGTTCTTCGGGGTCGGTGACCTCTCGTCCTTGGGTGATCAATTCTTCAAACTCGGCATTCTGCCAATGCATCCGATTTTCCGACTCCGTCGGATGATAGCTTTCGAGTGTATCATTGGCATCTAGATAGGTAGAACAACCTCCCATTCGCCACATATGAGGCGCATCTTTTTGACCCACCGCCCGCAGATACACCTTCCATTCTTGATTTCGCAATTGAACCTTAATGTTTAATGTCCGTTTGAGCATCGCTTGGATGGCTTGAGCAATTTGTGCATGGCCTTCGGAGGTGTTGAACATATAAATCACTTCAGGGAATCCCTTGCCATCGGGATACCCTGCTTCGGCAAGCCACTTCTTCGCTTGTTCTGGATCGTAACTAATGCCCACACCCGGTTCGGATCTCGCAGCCCCAAATACTTGAACTGGAACTGATGTCGTGGCTGGGGTCTGCCCCCCTTTAGTGATGCGCTCCACAATTGCTTTGCGATCAATCGAAGCTGAAATTGCTCGACGCACCAATGGGTTGTCCACCGGGGGTCGAATCGTATTAAATCCAAAGTAATACGAACAAGGAATCGGTTCGATCATATATTCCTGGGAAAGTTGAGAATCATTTTTGACTCGCTCTAAATCGGCAGACGGAATGGATGTATATTTCATCCCAACTAAATCCAGTTCATTGTTTTCATACATAGCCAAAGCGGTCGAATTGCTAGGAACGATATAATAATGAATTTCTTCAATCTTCACGGTCTCTGCATCAAAAAACTTAGGGTTTTTCTTCAAAACCATCCGATTGCCGGGTTCCCATTCATCCAGCAGGTAGGGACCATTGGTGATGATGTTGGCGGGTTTGGTCCAATCACTGCCATGTTTTTGGATGGCGGCTACCGGAAGTGGGGCATAGGCTTTGTCAGTCGCCAGAGAAAGGAAAAAACCAGCCGGATACTCCAGGTTGAATTCTAAAGTATGATCATCCAACACCTTGGCTCCCAATTGGGTGACATCCTTCAAGGTTCCTTGATTGATCGCCTTCGCATTTTTCAACACGTATAGATTGAGTGCATGAGGGGACGCCGTTTCCGGTGAAATGTTTCGACGCACGGCTGCCACAACATCTTGGGCTGTCACGGGCGCTCCGTTGGTCCAGAAAACGTCTTTACGCAATTGAAAGGTGTAGGTGAGACCATCCTCTGAAATTTTCCAAGAGGTCGCAAAAAACGGTCGAGGTTCGAAGGTTTTTGGATCGTATTCCAACAAGGTCAGAAACATCTGAGCGATCACGCCGCTTGATGTGGTGTCTTCGGCCAAACCTGGGTCGATGGTGGGAATGGCGGAGGCTTGCGGGATACGTAAATGGGGTGCTCGTTGTGCGTGTAGTGAGACACTGCTAATAAGCAGTCCAAATGTCATTAAAATAATACCTAAATATGTTTTCATAAGCCTCCTATTTTGAAAGTGAAGTTTTAGATTTCTACCACTCTTTCCATTGAACTGCATATTCACCATCGTAGGCGTTCATAATATCGGACAGCAACTTAAAGAATTGTTGATCAGTTCCATCAACGGAGCGACGAATCCAGAATCGGATGGCTTGAATCGCATCAGAAGGATGCAACTCCGCATTATTATACCCATCCATTAAATCGTATAGTTTTTTATCCAGTTCGACATCATACATTTCCCTTTCTTCGGGATGGCTGAAATAGCGTGCTTTTTTCGAAGCAAACCACTGTTTTCTCCCAGGGGCATGGACCCAATAGTACATTCGGTAAAAGGCACGGGTCATGGGACGCACGTCTCCATATAAATATCTAAGCAATTTATTCCAATTGGAATCCTGTCGCATTTCATCGAACATCGATTGAAGCCAATTGACAAACTGTGGATTGTAGTGCCCAAAGGTGTCTTCAGAGTCAAAATTGAATTGGATGTGATGTGGCCCCTTCAAGTATACGGAAAACCCCGATAATTTTTCCATTAGCAAGGGTGCTTCGGCGGGAATTTGATCCTGAAAACTATATAAGTTGAAGTCAGCATTTCCTTGATAGTATTGCTCCAAGTTTCCATAGATTTCTTGAAGAACCGATTCCGTGAGATAGAAAACCCTGAAGAAATAATTCAAGATTTTTTCATCCTGGTTTCGCTTCGGCGAGTCGGTTTGGAACCATCTTTTCAGTTCCACAATCCGTTCAAAGTGAAATGTCAAGCAACTGTACTCGGCAAGACACGGACCCTCCTCACGTGCTTTCAACCACGCCTGATGGTCTTTTTGCAATTTGGTTCGAAACGAATTTGATATGTGTTCATAGGTTTCTTGAAACAGTAAATCGACATCTTGATCGAAGCCCACCAAGAGCGCATTCGAACAGATTAATATTTTGGTTTTAGAGTTGGCTTTGTCGCAGTTGATGCCGGCCGCAAGGCAAACAGGGGACAACACGACAAGGGTAATCATCAAAATCCAATTGCGCATCTTATTCTTTCCACACTTCAAAATAATAAGCGTCATGAACACTCATGATGTCTGACAAAACCTGAAAAAATAGCTGATCCGTTCCATCAATGGATCGGCGAACCCAAAACCAAATAGCCTGATACGCCTCCTTAGGATCCAGTTGTTCTTGCGCAGCCCACGTGGAAAAATCTCCGAATCCGTCATCCATCAAACTTCCGACTTTCTTGGGAGCTTTTTCATCCATCGCTTGGAACTGAATCGCTTGTGCGCTTTCCAGCCATGGGCGTCTTTGAGGAGTGTGTAACCACCTATAAGTCCGATAAAACGCACGAGCCAGACCGCGGAACCTATTATACAGTTCTTCTGCATATCTGTTTAGATTCCGAAATTTCCAAGTTAAAGAAAATGCCGACCGCAGCCAACGCACAAATTCCGGGTTGTAGTGGCCGAAAGATTGGTGTGATCGCGAGAATCGAGCCAATCCCTTTGATCCTTCAACAACGTTTCTTGTGCCGGAGGGGAAAGTTTTTCACGGGCTTCAAAGTAGGCTTTGGCAAGGATCTCGTCTGCTTTGCTCAGGTGAGGATCGTCGCAGATCATCTTTTCAATGCGAGTACTTGCCTTTTTGCAGTCAAAACTGGCAGCCCAACCAGCAGGCACCAAAAACATAAAAAGAATCAAACCCTTCCAAAGATGCATCACACCTCCAACACCAATTGTTCTACATTTTAACACCGGACTTCAAAAATTACGGAGCCAGAACTGGAGGCCACTCCCTCCAGACCACAGTTATTGCTCCCAAACTGAGGCATAGAATCCATCATAAGTTTGCATGATATCTTTTAACAACTCGAAAAACTGTTGGTCCGTGCCATCAATGGAACGCCGGAACCAGAATTTGCCTCCAGAATAGGCCTCAAAGGCATCCAGTTGTTCTTGTTCTGCCCATTCCCACAACCCGACCAACTCATCTTCTGGGTAACTGAGCGCATCGCCACCGAGCTTTTTTTCTGCCATGAGCTGGATATACTTGGCTTTGGTTTGCCCAAACCATTCTTGTCGTTCCGGGGCATGCACCCAAAAATACATTCGGTACGCTGCGCGAGCTTGTCCGCGCAAGTGCACAAACAGCTTTTGACCGACTTCTTTCAGTGTAGGGTCTTTTTGAATCACCCCAAACGTGTGTTTGAGCCACTCTACAAATTGGGGGTTGTAGTGGCCGAAAGTGTTGTCAGAGGAAAAGTTGAAACGGAGGACATGCGGACCGCTGAGGAATACTGGCACACCAGACAATTGCTCTAAGATGAGCGGGGTGATACGCGAATGCAAATACAACCCTCGGATGCCTATTTCGGGAAGCCACGTAACCTCCTCATCGAGATAATTTTTGTTTTGGTAAGCTTGATCTGTCTCCTGAAGGTAAGTTTGGATTGTTCCGGCAGCCTGTTGAGGCAAACTGGTCTTTTCTACATATTTTTTAAGCACGATGATGCGTTGATAGTGTCCCAACAGGCACGAATAGATTTCAGAACAGAGTTCTTGATTGCGTGTTTTGAGCCATGCCCGTTGTTCGGCTTTCAAGGCGTCTTTTGCAGACGTGGACAATTTTCCTCGCAGTTCTTTGTAGAGCGCCGCAATGTCTTCATCTGCTGAACTCAAATGGGCATCGGAACAGATCAATTTTTCCACGGCCGTACCGGCTTTTTTGCAATCAAAACTGGCTGCTTCGCTGGCGGGAACCCAAAATAAAAACAGAATAAATACTTTCCAAATACGCATGATTCCTCCTTAACAAACGGATCGCCTTCATACCAAGATCGTTGAGAGTATGGGAAGGTGAGCCCTTCCCTAGTTGGTAGCTTGTAACGCACTTCATGGGTTCTGACAACAATCCACTGAAATCAAGTATACAGAGGCCCTGTATGAAGCTTCAGGCAAGGTTCCGGTTAAGTCTTTGGAAACGTTTTCGATGAGAATTTAGACAAGATTTTAGGGGAGGTTTTAAGGGAGATTTTAAGTGAGATTTTGGGTGAATTTCAAATGAGGCTTCAGGTAGCGTTTTAGGTGGAAAAGAAGAGCTTAAACCGCATCACAGTTTAAGCTCAACAGGGAAGATTACGGTTTTTGAATTTCAACGGATTTGAAACGGGGGTGGGTTTCACAACCATCCAAATACACACGAACTTGCCACCCTGCCGTATATGCCAAAGTGGCAAGCTTAGCCATCTGATTGTAATATTGGGTCGTTGGCTGAGCCGCGGCACTTCCCATCGACTGAGAAGCATAAAGGCTAGCAGAACCACAGCTATCCAAATTTTCAACCGTGCCGTCAGGGACAATAACAAAATGTCCAATATTGGAACTCGCAATTCCGGTTCCGTCGCTATGATACCCCAATTCTTGGATAGTAAACCAGTTGGTCCAACCTCCAGCGGTGGCTTGGGTGGCAAACATCAACAATGCAGTTGTGATCACAGTACATACTTTTTTAAATTTATTAGTTTTCATAACACCTCTTAGCAAATGGAATCTTATCAAAAATCTCTAGAATGACTAAAGTTTAAAGGAAAACAGGTAGTATCACTTTACTTTTCCAAAATGCCTCCTTTCTACAATAGGAATCACACTAAAATTTTTCATGTGATGGTTGCATTGATTTATAGGCGCTAATGTCATTTATCAGAGATGATTCGAATGAATACAGGAGCTATAAAGAATCAAACTAATTAATTTTAATTAATTATTTTAATAGTTTAATTGAGAAAAACTTTTCTCCATCGTTTAATATTCCAACCAAGTGCCAAACGAAAATTTTAACAAGAGGAAAATTTATAAATAAACTAAAAGTTTAATATAGAACAAAATATTGATCAACATATCAGAAAATTTTGTTTCATAATTTTTTATAATTTTATTTTATTGATCTGAAAAAACAACGAATTACAATAAAAATTATGAACGATTGTCCTAATTTTTTAGAATTTTTCGTCTCCCTTATCAAACAAACAATTCTTCTTGTTTGTTTCATCGTTTCTCCATGCTTATGTATTCTCCATGACATTAGCATTCATACCTATCCGAGGCTCGAAATTGTTCAATACACCCCACCTGCCCACACTCGATCAAAATTTCTAGTGGCGACTTCTGCTTGACGCTGAATGTCGCCACCGTTGAGAAAAGAATAAGCCAAATTAGGAGAATGCAATATCAATAATGGCTAAAAAATGCGGATTCACTGTATAGAAATCTGTACAGCAGGGTATCGAAATCCATACAGTCGAATTCGATCAAATGCCGACCGCCCCCTTGGGAATCGCTCCTGTTTTTTTAAAGATGCGAATCGCTTTTGCAGTCACTCTTCCTTGGTGACGGGAACAGAGCTTACAATGAGGATACAGCCTTTGCCGGATCGGTGCGCGACCGTGAACGGCTCGGTAAAGCCCTGAAACCGGTTGGTGATCAGGAGTGAAGTGATTGGGATTGGGATAACCGGATTTTCGTCTCCCACAGGAATGACAACCGGTTTTCTTTCCAATTCTACTGATAGATTGCTTTTCGCGGGCGGTGAAATGCTGAGCCGTGCTGCGTGCCTTGATTGATGCATCCGCATGGCCGCCAGGGCGTAATGTGTAAAATTCGTCGGTGCTTCCATCGGCATAACGGATCACCCCTTTTTTGATCCGACTGCCGTCTACAATGTTGTGATGACTTACATCACCCCGAGCCGCTCTTTTCGAACCAGCGCGTGTTTGAAGTGGCCGACAATTGTGAGCCAGCACTTCTTCTTGAGAAACGAAGTAGTTGGGATTGTCCGCCACTTCAAAATTGAAAACGCGTGTGCTGCCTTCTAGGATTCGGATGTTTTCAATCCGGCCATACCCTCCATCAAAGCTGAGGACGGCATCCCCCACTTTCAAATTATCGGCAGCAACCCATTGATTCTGGTCTGTCCAGAATTCGTGGTTGCTTGTGGTTTCCACAATTTGCTCACCGAACTGGATTTCGAGTGAATCAGGAGCCACCCGAGTGTAAAGACGCTCAATCGGCTTCAAATCCATTTGCTGAGTGGCCTCATCGTAAGTCCACACACGGTCGCCTACTTGGAGAGACTCTATGGGTTTCAGCCCGGATTCGCTTAAAACCGGCGTGCCTTCCACAAAACTGGTGTAACAGGCTTCAGCCAAAGTGCTGGTTTCTTCGGCTTCTTCAGCGGCTTCCGTCATTCCACGAGAAAGCGCTTTGCGTCCTGCTTGAAACCCAGCCCCCATGGCACGGGTTCCCGCACCAAGCGCGGCTCCGAACAAAGCTCCACTCGCAAAAGACTTTCCAATGTCTTCAAAGTTCCCTCCATCCATCGCCGTGAACGCAGCGTTTTCCATACCGCTGATGGTCCCTTCGGCTGCAAGGGTTCCGACCATCCCCATTCCCGACTGAGCCACCAATTCTCCAGCAACGCCACCCGCAGCGCCAATGGCGGCACCTCCAACAAGTCCTGCCCAGGTTTTTCCGGATTTCCAGTTCCAATGGGCTGGATTGGGATCATGATTCAACATCGACGCCCCCGTGTAAGCTCCAACGACTACCGCAAGGATGATGAAAAAGAATTCTCCGTCAGGGTCCACACCACTTTGAGGATCATCAAAGCCGTAAACATAGGGACTCTGGTATTGCCATGCTGGGTCTGGTGTTAAGAATCTTCCAATGGTGGGATCGTAATAGCGGGAACCAAAGTAATAAATAGCTGAATCATGATCGTATTCTTTGCCCGTGAATTTTGCTCGAAAATCGTCGGGACCACTGCTTTGTTCGCGCTCGATGGAACCAAAGGGTTCGTAAACCATCCGGCTTAGTTCCGCTCCGGTTGCATCCGTGACCAACGCGGTGCTCAATATATGATTCTGATGAAAGTATTGGATGCCGACGTCAGGCGATCCGGGTCCATAAGGGTTCATTGTGGCCGCAGCCACAACCGGACTTGGAATGATATTCGTGAACGTGAAGATCGTCAGCAACAATGGGATCATCCATTTTTGCTGAGGATGGCGCTTTAGAAAGTCCGTGGTTTCCACCTGAAACGCTACAGACCGCACGCTAGGCAACCCAAAGAGGAATCCGAAAACAAAAAGCGAACTGAAGCCCATAAAACCGATCAAATAGGTGGCATCAAAGATGTCTGTGACCGCCGCAATAGCTCCTGTCGCTCCGAAGACATATTTGGTTTGAATTGTTTTATCGTGATACTCGGTGACCTCGAAACTGGGAGCAATGTAATGTGTGGTGTTGCCATTGGATTCACTCTTCCGAATCCTTCGCCCAAAGGCATCATACTCATAAAGAGCAATCGTCCCGGATTCGTTCCGAACCTCCATGAGCTGATTGTCCACGTTGTACAAATAATCAATGGTGGATTGGTTCGATAGCTTCTGTGCCAGATTGCCATTTTCATCGTAATGAAAGGAAAATTGATTCCCGGCCGCAGGTTCATCTGAGATCGCCGATATCATTTGATGCCACTTGACTGGATCGTACTCGTAGTGCTGCGTTTCTTCGCCTTGTGTCAACCGGTTGAGATTTCCTGAAGGATCGTACTCGTAAGTTTTCTCAAGATACGGTCCTGACGCGGTGTGCAATTGCCCCGACAGATGGTAGGTGAAGGTTTGACTATGATTGGGAACGATTTGATCATCAATTTGCAAAAGCTTGTTGGCTTGATTCCACGTGTATTGATTGGCCATGAGCGTGCCTTGCGGACCCGAAATTGTGGACGAAATCAATCGTCCCATTTCATCAAAATCGCGGGTCGTGGACACTCCGTTCCCATAATGGAGACTGGTGAACTGTCCTAGCGCGTTGAAATCCCGATAACCTGCGAACTCTTTCACCCCGTGCGATTCGTGTCTCGAATCTTTCAGGCCCACGTCAGCCAAATGACCTGATGCAGTGTACTTGTGACGCAGTTCCGAACCGTCTGGATAATTCATCACTGCAATCCGATTGAGTGGATCGTGAATGAAGTGAAAGTTGTAGTTTTGCCCACCCATATGAATTTCTTGATGCTTCACATTCCCCGACTTGTCGTACTCGTATTCGTAACTCGCGTCCGCATAAGGCATCTCCACGCGCGATAGCCGACCGAGTGAGTACTCGAGGTTGGGGTCGTCGTAAATAAAATGGATTTCTCGTTCGATCGTACCGTCGCTGGTTCGATGGGTCACATTCTCTTGACGTCCAATCGCATCGTAGGTGAACTCAATGTACTGTCCTTTGGCGTCTCGACGAGACAACAATTGCCCTACCTCATCATAGATCATCGTGGTGAGTCCGCGCTCCGGAGTGTGATTTTCCAGGAGACGACCCAGGGAATCATAAGTGTAAGACGTCACCCCTCCCAAGGCGTCGGTTGACGAAAGCAATCGCCCCAGGCGGTCGTAGGTGTAGTGAATCTCACTGCCATCCGCCAAAACCTTGCGGATCACTTGACCACGAGAGTTCATGTATTGGGTGGTCTCCACAGTCGTAGGGTGATGGTAAGTTTCAGAAGGAGACGGTCGGTGTGTGGTCACCTTTAGGTCTAACAGCGAGTAGGTGTACTCTTCAAAAGAACCATCGGGTAGGGTGACTCGTTTGAGATGGTTGTGTTGGTCGTAATCACGGATTGTGTATTGTGGCGTGTCCCCTGTGAAATAAGGAAGCGACTCTTTCCAGAGTCGACCTTGCGAATCAAACTCACGCTCTTGAATGATCTCCACTCCTAGTTGTGGACCGGTTGATTGAGTGCGATAGATACGCCCCAGGGCATCCTGATATTTTGTGGTCCAAGCCCAATGGTCTGTATTGTCGTCCTTCCATTGGGTGCGGTATCGTTCGGTGACTCCCAAACCATGCTCGTCTACAAAATAATCGTAATGTTTCAACAGAACGACTTCATCGTTCAGATTGGGACCCCAAACCGCAATCAGTCGTCCAAAGTCGTCGTAATCGCGTGCGGTTTTCACATCGTTGACATCGGTAGACGACATCTGATTGCCAAACGTCGGTTCATACTTGGTTTTGTTGAGCAATGGAGTGTCAGCATGGAGATTCGATGTCTCGTGCTCCAAGAAAGTATGGAAATGGGTATCGTAGGTTCGAACGACTTGGTGTCCCAGCGGATTGGTGACAGAGATGGTATTTCCAAACTCATCATATTCGAAATGAGTGTCCACCCATTGTGAAGTGTGTACCCCTTCCAGCCGACTTCTTTGGATAATGAGGTTGTATTCGGAATCGTATTCAAACTGATGGAACGACAAATCGTAATGTGGATCCCACGTTTCAAGGTTGTAGCAACCTGTTGGATCGTTGACCTGCTTGCTTGCAATTGGGTGGCTCAACTGCCACGCCACGAGATCTCTGCTGTATCGAACACACGTGATCACATCGTCTGAACTATCGGAAAGGATGCCAAGGTCCTCCAACATCGATACATTGTCGAACTCATCATAGGAATACCGCCGAGTGAAGGTGTAATTGAAAATGCCATCGGTGTAATGGTGAAGATTTTCTTCTCGTTTTAAGACATGGGCCACTCCCATAAAGGTCGTGGCATCCCATAGGGAGTCGGTCCTTTTTAAAGTTTCATTGAATTCTCCTAAAACTTCGTGGGAGAGGATCTTGCCGGTGAGTGGATAGGTTTGGTGGTAGGTCGTGACCTGAGTGAGATTCGATTGTAAATCCTTAACCGAGATATTTTGAAACCCCAGCCAACCTCTTCCCAGCACATTGATTTTTGCGCCTTCATAGTGATGCTGAAATCGATACTGTTCGCCCCGTCCACCCTGAATCGAATGCTCAGAAACCACATATAGGGAGTTCTGTTTATCCACCTCTGGATAAATGGCATCATCGTGTTTTGTGTAAACTGAATCATCGGTGAGCGGTTTGTAATCAAAAGAACCGCCCCCTCCCAAGCCATCGGTGATCTGAACAATATGATTCTGAAAGTTGTTCCGATTGAATCGATACGATCCTTCATCACCGTCTACTTTCAGTTGCAGGTAGTCGATTATTCCGTTGCCATCCACATCAACAAAATAATGGGCGAGCTTGTTATTCGCTCCGATGATCCGATGGCTCTTGGTTTCGGAAATCGATCCATCCCGCTCCGCCAGCCGAATGAACAACAACACATCGTGATCGGGTAGCTCCGTTCCTCCTGAAAAAATACTAAGAAAATCGGAACGCCCATCCGAATTGACATCCACGAAGTAGTTCTTCACTAAGGTGGTTTCTGGAAAAACCATCACGGAGCTGTCTTCAATGATTTGGGGAAGATCATGAGTCCACATTTCGAATGTCCCATCGCCTTTTCCTAAGCCAATCCATCCGTAACCATTTTGTCCGGTTTGCAACGTCAGACCGTTTTCATCGGCATTGTTGATGTCAAAGTATCGGATGAAATCAATAAAACCATCGCCGTTGACGTCTGCAAACTGATGAATATACCCTTTGTTATTATAGTCGAACGAAAGCGTTTGATCCCATGTGTGGAAGTTTCCATCGGGTTGAGCCAGCCCTATCCAGCCGGTTTGTCCGTCTTTTTCCATTTGGACTAAATCGGAGCGTCCATCTCCGTTGACATCCACGAAATATCGATCGTAATGTGAGGCGTCATGATCAAAAGACAGCGTATGAGTCCATACTTGAATGGAACCATCCGATTGACCAAGACCTACCCAACCTTGGTTCGATTGGCGATCGAACTTGATGAGGTCGACACGACCATCGGCATTCACATCAGCAAAGAAATGGAGGCGAAGTGGTGGGGCATCCGCTGCGGGAGGATCCAAAGGGTGCGAACTCAACATCGTTGTATGATCCCATAGATTAAGAAATCCATCGTGTTGTCCTAGCGCGATCCAGGCATGCATTCCTTCTTTATCAAATTGAATCAAATCGGAGCGTCCGTCTCCATTGATATCAGCGATTTGATGGTGATGGGTATCGTTGGCTTGGCCCTGTGTAATCGTGTGAGTCCATGTATCAAAGGTTCCATCCGATTGCCCTAAACCCACCCAACCTTGATCAGATTCCGTGCTCAAACGAACCATATCGGAGCGACCGTCTCCATTGATGTCGGCAATCAGGTGAGTGTATTTTCCATTGTCGATACCAAAATCGTAGGTGTGGCTGTCGGTTTCTTCGAATCCAAGACCGCCTTGTTGGTTCCATTCAAAAACGGTGGGAGTTAAGCAATCCCAACGGGTGTTGCATTTTTGGATTTGCGTGAGAATCTGTTGGTGGGTCACAAATTCTTCTTCATAGGTGAGGTAATAACTGAGGACAAGATGCCCCTCAACATAGGTTTTAATCCATTTCAATAGCTGCGATTTCTTCAGCAACGCCCCTCCTAAATAGGCAACTCGCTCGGGGCCAGTTTCGTAGGTGAATTCCACACTACGTTGAGGGGAAAGATTTCCCTGATCATTTCCGGTGTATTCGATACGAACCGGTGTGTGCTCTCCCGTTTCCAGGTTCTCGTCGTAGGAGAAACGTTGGTAATTGCCTTGAGCGTCTTGGATTTTATGAGCGGTCCATACCATCACATCAAGGCGCCCAGGCACCTCGATCCGGGAATCATCGGTTGTGCCGTATTCGATTTGAGTGCCATCAGGCAAATACGCAATGAAAGAACACGGTCCGGTGCCGCAGGTTCCATGAGAAATCACCTTCGTCCATGAGCCTTTTTCCAATCGATAGGTAGCCCAATCTTCCCCGTATTCTTTGAGGTGCCCTCCGGGTCCACCCGGTTCTGCACTATAGACGGCCGTGTCAAGAACCAACCGAGCCCCGTCTAAACAAAATCGATCTTCTTGATTGAATTGAATGCTATGCGAAACTCCATCTTGAGCCAATGTCTGCGGACATCGGATGATCGACGAAATGCCGTTGAGGTTCCATCCCATCCCCATCATCCCGTACCGATTTTGGCTATTGTACAAAAGGGACAACTCGGGTTCCAACCCCGCAGTTCCAGGTGGCACATCAATCGGTATGCGGTACAGCGCGCCTCCGCTCGCACTCACACTCAGACTGCCTTTGATACGACCAGGCACTTCGGTTGTGGCAAAAACGGAGGGGATTCCCCCCACCATGAACAAACAGAAAACAACAGAAAACAATTCAACTAAACGAAAAAAAAATAACCGACCTGAGCTGGAATGCATAGTTCCTCCATAAGGAAAGGTTTTTGGATGAAAAGAGGGGGCTATCCCCTTTCTTCAGAAAGCATACCAAACGACAGAGGCTATCTAATTCGATCTTTTTTGATTTAATGAATTGAAATTAAAGAGCTTATCAGACTGTTAGAATATCGTTAGAAACACAATTCCAAGATATCACTTGAGTCGCAAGAGCGGTCTTGTGTGAGAAGAGTTTGTGGAAAATTTATCGATCGGCCTCTTCGGGATTACCTTTGACACGTTTCAAAAATGAGTGGCTGCACTGCCAAGTGAAATCGAGCTTGAATGAGTCTTCGTGTTGACTCCAGGGATAACAACGCAGAGCATTGTTGTCCCACTTGCTCCATTTCCTGCAAAACTCACCACCATTTTCTTCTGAAACGTACCATTCTCCTACATCGGATTGATTGTTTCCCTTTCCGTATATTTTCCCATCGGATGCCATGTAATTGTAGAAACCTTGATTGTAAAACGTATTGCCTGTGAGTTCAGCACGTAATTCTTGGGGATCGAGTCGCTTATATTGGATGGAGGTTGTTTGGGGAGCTTCGATAGATCCTGGATCGAAATCAGGACTTGCTTGGATAACGCTCTCAATCAACTGATTTCTGCATCGAAAGTGGATCGATTTTTCTGCGCGATGCACAATTACCAGTTTCAAGGCAGGCAAAATCGCGATCACATGGCGTCCTCCTGATCCAGTGGCCGAATACATTCCATACGATTGAAACGGCTTATCCGTCCAAATCCACCAGAGATATCCATAACCCACTCCGGGATTAGCGGAAGAATAAGAGGTTGTGCTTTCTTCAATCCAGTCTTTGGAAAGGAGCTGCTGATCTTTCCATTGTCCGTTTCGCAAATACAGCAGACCAAAACGAGCCATATCGAGAACGGACATCTTAAAATGGTAGGCCGGATGAATCGAACGTCTCCTTGATAATTGGTAATAGCCATCTTCCACTTGAAAATGTTCCATCTGTAACGGTATCGCGATGCGCTGATAAAACGCTTCAAAGATTTTGGTTTGGGTTTCACGTTCAAAAATGGTTCCTAAAGCGTTGAAGTCCCAATTGTTGTAGTACCAGAAGGTATTCGGAGGATGGCTACCGCGGGCAGGTCGCTTTGCTCTCATCTGGGGGGATTCGGAACCAGCTTCGTGATACACTCCGGATCTGGATTTCAGCAAATCCACAATGCGAGCCTCTTTTTCCTCGCTACTCAGCGGGTCAAGATCATCGATATCCAATTCTGCCAGCGTGCGTTTTAGATCAATGGTTCCTTCTTTCACGTGAATGCCATACAACGCATTGAGAAAGCTTTTTCTAACGGATCCCACCACTTTTTTGTCCGTCACTTCCCCCCAATCCACCAGAAGTTTTCCGTCGTAAACCACAGCCAATGCTGTAAACCCCGTTCGTTTTGTGAATTCTACCGCCTTTTCTAACTCAGAAGTGGACCAACCCACACTTTCTGCTGAAGAGGGTCTATGCCAGGACTCTTCTGGGTACTCCATCGACGGGTTCGCGTTTTGAACTCCCGTGAACAGAAAAAAGACAATGAACGTTATCGCTGCAAACCAAGCCATGCGATACCCAATTTGTCGAATCATTTTGAACCTCACCAATTATGGTAAACCAATAGAAATTGAAGTTTTTATGACGATATCCTGAAACACTGTCTTCATCAAGTGCAGGGCGATTCGGCCCAACGACTTACTCAGCTTCTCCTTATTTGGCATTTTGGGAAGAATTGGTTTTTCATACGACACTCTATTCAATATTTCGTGAAATGGTTCACTCTGATAATCCGATTTTTATTAAGGTATGCTGATGCTTAAAAATCAAATCGCTTGGCCACGAAGGCATTCACAAACACGTTTACAAAAACTGTCGCAATCCCAGTTTTTCAGTATAGGATTTTATGGCGAACCCAACAGGAGCAAACCAAGATGGAGTCCAGAAAGAACCCAAGGACGTATCCCAGGATAGTTCCAAAGATGTATCCAAGGAGATCGCAAGTCGGATTTGGTACCCTCGAACCAAATGGCATCGGCTCTTTGGAAACATGTTGGAGGAGCTGCTGGAATCAGTCCAAGTTACAGTCAACAAAGATGTCCCTCTGTCCAGCGAGCCTTTGGAAATGGACCTGCTCTTGTTGAGCAGTAGTTCCAAACAATGGACCGTACCACAACATGCAAAGCTCCCCGATGGTATTCGCGACACCTCGGTCGCTCATGTGTTGATTGAATTCAAATACACCGAATCGGCCAACCCCAAAGCTTTCATGAAAACCTTGGCGTATGATACAATGTATAAAGAGATCCGAAAGTTGGAAGGCGATGCGTTAGCTTCGTTCTTGGTCAGCAGCCAATCTCCGCAACCTGAGACCCTTGAGAACTTGGGGTATCGCCCTGCCCAAAAGCCAGGAGTCTATTTCAGCGATCATTTTGAGATGAACCCCATTGGTTTCATCGATTTGAATAAACTGTCTGATGCGCCCCACAACGCAACTTTCAAACTATTTGCAAGTCGTGTCGCCGAGCAGCGAAAAGCTTTTGAAATGGTGGAGCATGGCAAACTCGGCCACATCCCGGATAAACTGTATTGGCAAGTGTCTGGATTAAAACAAAAACTATTTCCTGGAGAAAAACTCATGACCGAAGCAGAACTTGAAGAATTGACTTCCGAAATATTGATGGACGAAGGCAAAGCTTTCGTAGCGCGGACAATCCGCCAATTGCCCTTCGATTTTGTCGCCAACGATCTCAGCGACCACCCCGCTGTTGTTAAGGCAATAAAAGAGGGGACGGAAAAAGGGATCGAAGAGGGAATGGAAAAAGGGATCGAAAAAGGGATCGAAAAAGGGATCGAAAAAGGGATCGAAAAAGGGATCGAAAAGGGGATTCAAGAGGGACGAAGTGCTGGGCAAGTCGAATTGTTGTTAAAACAGATGCAGTTCAAATTTCATGAGGTTGCAGAACCGTATGAGGCAACGATTCGTCAGGCCGATGAAATCGCGTTGGCCCGTATCGCAGAACGGCTTTTGATGGCTGACACTATTGAACAGGTGTTCGAAGAAAAAGCGTGAAAGGATCAAACTTAGGCAAGTAAGATGACCTCATCTATCAACTGTCCAGGGTGTCTTAATATATGAACTGCAAAGTGAGACATATCCATTTTAATGATAAAAAACGGAAGACCAATGCATTCAATTTACAGGAGACCAATACGTTCAATTTATGGACTATGCTTTTTTCATCTTTAAATCAACTAACTGATTTAATAAACTTTACACATTATAAAAGGAAATCACGCTCAACTTCGAGAATACTTTTTATCGCAATATTTAGCTTTTAAAACGTTAGAAAACATACTAGGACGATGTTAGTCTATTTGCGCTGCTCGAAATCAATCCATACTGACATGTATTCAGTGCAGCAGGGATCACGACTTTTTAGGTTTTGTATATTATCGATTCAGCCTATATATCGAAGATTTCACGAGTTATTCAATTCTTCACACCATTGGCTAAATAGATGTCCCCGCAATTCAAAACTCCCTATTATCTCATCGACGAGCACAACCTACGCCGCAACCTGAAAATCATTCAGCACATCAAATCAACCACTCAAGCCAAAGTGCTACTGGCACTCAAATGTTTTTCCACATGGAGTCTTTTTGAAACTATGAGTGAATATATGGATGGAACAACCAGTAGTTCGCTTTATGAGGTGCGGCTCGGATACGAACATTTTCCGGGAGAGGTGCAAGCTTACAGCGTAGCATGGTCCGAGCAAGAACTGGAGGAGGTGCAGCAATATGCAGACAAATTGATCTTCAATTCTATTTCTCAACTCAATCGCCATTTTGCGCAATTGAAGCCACATATGAATATTGGTTTACGAGTCAATCCCGGAATAAGCGAATCCTCGTTTGGGTTGTGTGATCCCAATAGTCGCTATTCCAAACTCGGCGCACAACCCGACGCCGCGCAATCGGTTTTGTCCAAAATCAACGGAATTTTGTTTCATTATAATAGCGACAACGCTAATTTTGACAGCTTTGCTCAATCCCTAGCGTATATCTCCGAAACTCATGAATCGTTGTTGAATCAAGTCGATTGGGTGAGCTTGGGAGGTGGAATCTATTTCACCCATGAGTCCTATCCCATTGATGCTTATTGTGAAGCCCTTGTACAATTCCGTGATCGCCACCAAGTGCAAATCTATCTCGAACCAGGAGAGGCTAGTATTTACAATTCAGCGTCACTGGTCACTTCCGTGCTCGATATCACTTATAATGAAAAAAAAATTGCCGTGGTGGATAGCTCCATGGTCAATCATTTGTTGGATCGCTTCATTCACAAAGACCAGGTCCGCTTAGGCTATCCGCTCCCCGGCAACCACGAATACATCATTGCTGGAAAATCCTGTTTATGTGGTGAAGTTTTTGGAACTTATTCCATCAACCAACAACTAGAAATTGGAGATCACGTCTGGTTTCAAGACATTGCTGGGTATTCCTTGGTCAACCTCAATTGGTTCAACGGAATTCAAATGCCTTCTCTCATCTTGAAAAAATCAGACGGCACCTATCAGGTGTTAAAGAAATTTGATTATTCCGACTTCAAATCCGCGATGTCATAAAACCGCAACCGTCGAGGAACTCAGATTAAGAACCGCAACCGTCAAGAAACTCAGATTAAGAAACCGCAACCGTCGAGGAACTCAGGTTACACAAGAGTTCTACTTGGGAAGTGATTATGGAAACACCCTACTTTATTTGTGATGAACATCAATTGTCCCGTAATTTAGAAATCGTAGACACGATTCGTCACCAAGCTGGCTGCAAAGTACTGTTTGCTACCAAGAGTTTCGCATTAAACTCTATCTTAAAAATCATCTACCAACACACGGATGGTGTGGTGACAAGTGGAGCCTATGAAGCCATGCATGCTTTTGATTTGCTCGATTTGGGAAAATACGTGGTTTCGTATTCTCCTGGATTTTCGGACCGGGATTTTCAAAACTTTGCCAAATACTCGTCTCACCTCATATTCAATTCATGGTCTCAGGTGTTTCGTTATCGGGATCAAATGCCTGGAGTCAAAGCGGGAGTGAGAATAAACCCTCAAGTTTCCGCCATGCGAACTCCTCGTCATTATGGAGGGCTTTCCGATTACTCTCGTCAATATTCTCGTCTGGGTTTGCCTCCTGACCAATTGGACATCAATGCCTTTCTGGATCATGACATTGAAGGGTTGATGTTGCATGTGAACTGTGAAAATCCCGATTTCGAGCTTTTCCAGGCCACGTTGAGAAAATGTGAAATCATATGCCAAAATCTGTTGAACTTACCGCAAATCAAGTGGGTGAGCCTGGGCGGGGGAATCTCTTACACGGCACCCGGCTATCCCATCGAAGCCTTCTGCCAAGTGGTCAAAGAGTTTGGGAACGCCTATCAAGTAGAGGTGTTTTTAGAACCAGGGCATGCGGTGATTTCCAGCCCGTTTCAGTTGGTGGCGAGCGTGGTGGATATTGTGGAAAATGAAATGAAAACCGCCATTTTAGACACATCGGCGGAAGCCCACCTGCCGGATGCGCTTTTGTACCCCACCGAATGGAGCGTGCAAAATGCGGTCACCAAACTAGAAACCCCTCCGCAAGAATACCGAGATTATGGTCCATATGAATACATCTTGGGTGGGTTGACTTGTTTATCAGGAGACGTTTTTGGAACCTATCGTTTCAAATCTCCCCTGAATATTGGCGATCCTGTGGTTTTTGTGAACACCGGGGATTACAGTATGGTGAAAAATAGCTTTTACAATGGGATAAAAAAACCCGACATCTATCTTGAACGGGTGGATGGAAAAATCGAATTAATACGCGAATACTCATATTCCGATTACTTGACACATGTATCTTAACTAAGGAGGACAACGTGCAAGAATTGCTCAAAGAATTAGCTCCCTTGATTGGAAAAACACCGGTCAAGAAGTTGAAGTTGGACCACATCAATTTGTACATGAAACTCGAACGGCTCAATATGACAGAGTCGATCAAAGACCGTTGCGCTTATGGCATTTTAAGCGACGCAATCCGGTCTGGAAAAGTTCAGGAGGGGTCTTTGGTGGTCGAATCCTCATCCGGCAATTTTGCTATTGCCGCCGCCACAATGTGCAACTATATCGGGCTGAAATTCATCGCGATCATCGACGACAATGCAAACGACGTCTGCAAGCAACTCATTGGAAAATTGTCCCACGACGTGATCGTGGCTAAGAAACGTGACGCAAGCGGCGGCTTCATTGAAAGTCGCTTGGAAAACGTGAAATTGTTTTGCGAAAAGCACAACGCGTTTTGGACCAACCAATATGACCATCCTGCCAATTACAAAGCCCATTACAACGGCACTGGCATTGAAATCAATACGGCTTTCGAAAAATTAGATTACGTATTTATCGGGCTTGGGACTTGCGGCACCATTGGAGGGGTTTCTCGGAGAGTAAAAGAAAAATTCCCCAACTGCAAAGTGATTGCCGTAGATACCGAGGGATCCTTGATCTTGAAAGAGAAACCGGGCTTCCATCATTCACCACAACCCCGTCACATCGCCGGCCTGGGATTGAACTTTCCTTCCGCTTTCATGCAAAAAGCCGTTGTTGATGGATTTGCAGTGGTCAGCGAACCTGATACGATCCGTGCGTGTTATGATCTGTTGCAAGAACATTCCGAGTTTGTTGGCGGATCGACGGGTACGATATTTCATGCCGTGAAAGACTACTTTGCAGGCAAAGAATTTGAGCATCCCCCCAATGTTCTCATGATCAACTGCGATGGTGGCGGACGATATATCAATACGATCTTTAATGATCAATGGGTGGAGCAAACCTATGGCGAACGTATGCAAGAGATAGGGACCAACAGCTACTGGGCAGATCTGTAACATTCCAACGATATCATCGATTCCAAGAAGTGAATCAGCCTTTGGAATGTACTAGATTCACTAGGATACATTAACACAAACTATATAGAATCTTATTATATAAAACGCTTTTTTGTTTTAATACCGAGGTACATCATGTTTTCTTGTTATATAATTGGTGAGACAGGATTGGTCGTAGAATGTGGAAATATTCTTCTGGATTCAGGCTATAAAATTCAAGGAGTTTGCACAAAAGATGAACGGGTTATTCAGTGGATGAATGAAAAAAATATTGCCCTCTTCGACTCATTCAAAACCTTCAAAAATCAAGTTCTTCAAGAAAACTATGACTTTCTCTTTAGTATCGTCAATCACACGATATTGGACGCCTCTATTATTCAATCTCCTAAACGATATGCGATCAATTATCACAATGCACCACTGCCAAAGTATGCTGGGGTTCATTCCACGACATGGGCTTTATTAAACGACGAACCTACGTATGGGATCACATGGCATCTTATTGCTGAGCAAATTGATGGAGGGGCTATTGTTGAACAGGTGCCTATCGCTATTGAACCCAATGAAACCGCACAGAGCCTCAATCTCAAATGCTACGCAGCTTCGATTGCTGCCTTCAAAGCATTAGCAGAAAAATTCAACAATGGATCTTATACTCTGACTGATCAAGATGAGGTGAATCGATCTTATTATTCGTTTCAGGATGTGATTCCGAATTGTGGATTCATCGATTGGTCGCTTGGTGCGGAGACGATTGACCGACTTTATCGGTCGCTTCGCTTTGACAACTATTATAATCCAGTGGGGTTGACCAAGTTCCGTTTGGGTGAAATCGTGGTCACACCAGGAAACATTTCTCTCTCTCAAAATATCTCTTCTTCCCCACCCGGTACGATCACTAAGATACTTTCCGACACCTTGGTTATTTCCACTTCAACTCATGACGTGACCGTTCGTCAGTGCCAAACCTTATCGGGAGATAAAATCTCGCTCGATGTCACTTTAAAAAAATACGATATCGGTGAGGGACATGTCCTGGAAAGTCCGACCGAATCCGATTTACAAGACCTCAAAAGCATCACCCAACAATGGTCTAAGAGAGACATTTACTGGGCAAATAAGATCAAAAAAAGCGTTCCATTGTCGCTTCCATTTACCCATTCAGAAGGTCAAACCTCAAAGTACACTATCAATATTTCTTCGGATACTAGAAGCCAATTGTTATCCAGTTTAGAAGGCATCAGTTCCAATATCGAGGAGATAGTTTTATCCATTTTACTAATTTATCTGCATCGCTTTTGTGATAATTCCGATTTTACTGTCAATGTGACAAACTCAGAATTGCTAAAGCAGGTTTCCCGATTCATTCCTTACTATTCAGAGACGATACCAGTCACTTTTCAATTGGATCAACATTCCAGCCTGGAAGCAGCGTTTAAAAAAATTTTTCATCAAATGAAGTTCTCTAAATCACGAGGCACATATGCTCACGATATCTTTTTAAGAGCCCTTGGTCTTGCTAACAACCAAGCCTTTTTTAAAGAAGGTCCGCTTATCTATCTACAAACAGATGAATCGATTGATCTTTCGAATAGCAAACATTTTCCACTGTTTGTCATCAGCAAAAACCGAATACAAGCTTTCATTGAAAGTGATACGAAACATTCAAAGAACTCTCTCCAGATGGAATTTTTCGTGAGGGGCATTGACCATTTACTTCTTATTCTCGCTGATTCAACCTTTACTCTTTTACAAACTCGGCTTGCAGCGCTACCACTGCTGCCTGAGCAAGACAAACATCGTGTTGTAAATCAGTGGAATCAAACTCAACAGGACTATTCCGACACCAAAACACTGTCTCAATTGTTTGAGGAACAAGTAAGGCAATCCAAAGATCGTATCGCCATTGTTTATCAAGATTATCAACTCACCTATGAAGAGTTAAATCAACAAGCGAACCAACTGGCTCATCATTTAATCGAATTCGGTGTCCAATCAGAAACTTTTATTGCGATCAGTATAGAACGAGGACCAGAGCTGATTATAGGACTGCTCGCAATCCTAAAAGCAGGAGGGGTCTATTTGCCTCTAGACCCTGACTACCCTCAAGAACGCCTGAAATTTATCTTAGATGATGCAAAAGCCAAAGTACTGATCACCAAGCAATCATTACTTTCTCTCTATAAAGAATACCCACATCAAATCGTTTTAATCGATAAACATTGGGATCAAATCGGTAAGTTAACTAAATCCAACCCTCGTCACTATTCTCATCCTGATAATCTTTCCTATGTAATTTATACATCGGGTTCAACAGGTAAACCCAAAGGTGTGATGCTGAAACACCGGACTCTCACAAACCTGATAGCTTGGCAATCTCAAGGAACTTCCCAGGCAGCAAAAGTCACTCAGTTCGCAAGCATTGGTTTTGATGTTTCATTGCAAGAAATTTTTTATAGTTTGCTCAACGGGCATGAATTGTATGTGGTTCCTGAGCACTTTAAAAAATCTATCGGAGACTTAGTTCGCTTTGTTAAAAGCCAAAAGGTTCAACACCTTTTCCTTCCGACCGCTTTGTTGGATCTTTTTGTAAACGAGGCACGATTAAGTTCCCTATTTTTACCCAATTTGAATGAAATCGTTGTTGCTGGGGAAGCCCTGAAAATTACCGAATCTATCCAGAAGTTCTTTGTCCAGCACCCCCATCTTTCTCTGCTCAATCACTACGGACCTTCTGAAACCCATGTGGTTAGTGCGTTCACGCTCGACTCTCACACAAAGCATTGGCCCGCCATACCTCCTATTGGCAAGCCCATCGCCAATACCAGCATGTATATACTTGATGCGAATTCGGACCCAGTTCCAGTAGGAGTGGCCGGGGAGTTGTATCTAGAAGGTCACGGCGTGGCCCGCGGTTACCTCAATCGCCCGGATCTAACAAATAGGGTGTTCATTAAAAATCCATTGAATGACTCACAAGATTCGAAGTCCTTACTTTATCGAACGGGCGATCTAGCTCGGTATTTGCCCGATGGTAACATTGAGTATCTTGGACGGGTCGACCGACAGGTAAAAATCCGAGGATTTCGTGTGGAGCTGGGAGAGATTGAATTTCGAATCAAACAGTTTCGTGAGATCAAAGAAGCCGTAGTTACCGATCAGGCTTCTCAGGATGGCCATAAACGTCTGCTGGCCTACTTGGTGGCAAAGGAAGGATTTAAGGAAACCAACCAGGAAAAGAATCTAATCCGGGATATCCGGTTGAGTTTGAGCAAAACCTTACCCAACTACATGATACCAAGCAGTTTTTGGTTTATCGGTAAAATTCCACTCAATAAAAACGGAAAAGTCGACAAAACTTTGCTGGCCACCATTCATCAACAAAAAAAGGCACAAGCACCAACTGGATCTTCTGAAAACTTGAGCTTGGAGAAAATCGCACAGCTTGAAACTTCCGATAGACAGCCTCTCCTCAAAGAACGAATTAAACAAATCGTCTCTCAGACTTTAGGAATCGATTTTGATATCGACGACAACGAAGGTTTTTTTAATTTGGGTATGGATTCTTTGGAGGTCATGAAATTCAAACACAATATCCAAACTGACTTAGGAACTAGGCTTTCTTTGGCACCTATGGTCGTTTTTGATTACCCAACTCTTAGACGTTTGAGCCAACACATTGCATCTTTACTGACTCGCAAAAAACCCTTTCCATCACCGTTAAAATCTTCGACCTCCGACCCCATTCCTACCACTCCCAAAAACGGCAATGACTACGAACCGATTGCAATTATCGGTTTCAACTGTCGCTTTCCTGGTGCTGAAGATCCTGAAGCGTTTTGGGATCTGTTGGAAAATGGAAAAGATGGCATCCAAGAAGTCCCCCTCGACCGTTGGGACATCAATCAATATTACGACAAGAACCCTCAAGCTCCGGGCAAAATGATCACTCGTCATCTGGGAGTCGTTAAAAACATCGATCAATTTGACGCGCAATTTTTTGGCATCAGTCCTAGAGAAGCAGAAGAAATGGATCCTCAACAAAAAATGTTACTCGAAGTGACTTGGGGTGCTTTGGAGCGAAGCAATCTTGCGGCTGACGCCCTACGAGACACCGAAACAGGGGTTTTTATCGGAGTCTGGAACAACGATTATGGCAGCCTTTTACAACAAGCCAGCCCCCTAGAGGGTAGTGCCTATTACACCACTGGAAATGCCCTCAGCGTCGTTTCTGGAAGGTTATCTTATGCTCTCGGTTTGCAAGGCCCCTGTTTGTCGATTGAAACAGCGTGTTCTGCTTCGCTGGTGGCCGTTCACGCCGCTTGCCAAAGCTTGCGTAACGGTGAAGCCGAATTGAGCATTGCAGGAGGAGTGAATGCTATTTTGCAACCTCAAACCCAGGTGCATCTTTCGAAAGCAGGAATGCTATCCCCTGATGGGCGATGCAAGGTTTTTGATGCAGAAGCCAATGGAATCGTTAGGAGTGAAGGCTGTGGAGTCGTCATCTTAAAACGCCTATCCGATGCAATACGAGACAGCGATACTATTCATGCCATCATTCGAGGCTCTGCTGTCAATCAAGATGGAGCAACCAGCGGACTCACAGTTCCCAATGGCCTGGCCCAAGAAAAATTGATCCAAAAGGCGTTGAAATTCGCTGGTGTGACTCCCGAGCAAGTCCAATATCACGAAGCCCATGGCACAGGAACACCGTTGGGCGACCCCATCGAAGCAGGAGCTATTGGCAACGTTTATCGTCCAGGGAGGACTCCCGAAGCTCCCCTAGTGATAGGTTCGGTAAAAAGCAATATTGGCCACTTGGAATCGGCTGCCGGAATTGCGGGTCTGATTAAAGTCGTCTTGGCGTTGAAGCATCAAAAAATACCAGCCAATCTCCATTTTAAGCGATTGAATCCCTATATTGATCTCGATTCCATACCAGCCAAAATTCCGACCGATACCACCCCGTGGCCCCAACCGGCGAAGCAGTCACGACTCGCGGGGGTGAGTTCGTTTGGATTTTCAGGAACTCTGGCCAGCCTTATCGTTGAGGAAGCTCCGCCGCTCCATCGTTCTTTCAAACCTGAGCAGGACCGGCCGCTACACTTCTTGACTTTAAGTGGGAAAAGCAAAAATGCCCTGGCGGAACTGGTTTCCTCTTACCACACTTACCTCAGCAAAAATAAAAACGTAAACCTCGCGGATATTGCTTTCACCGCCAATACGGGCAGATCTCACTTCAATCATCGAGCTGCATTTGCGGGTAAAGATCATCGAGAAATTGAAGCTCAGTTGGCTCAGCAACTCAAACTTGAGAAAACCTCATTGAGTGAAAAGCCAAAAGTCGCATTTCTGTTTACAGGGCAAGGCTCCCAATACGTAGGAATGGGAAAAGAATTGTATGAGTCCCAACCGGTTTTTAGAGATGCCTTAATTCAATGTGCAGAGATCTTGGACGACATCTTGGATCAACCACTCTTGGAATTGCTTTGGATAAAATCTGCCACTGGAAACCGACTAGATCAGACAGGATACACTCAACCTGCCACCTTTGCTTTAGAATATGCACTTGCAAAACTATGGCAAAGCTTTGGCGTTCAACCCGATTACGTGCTGGGTCATAGTGTAGGAGAATATGTGGCTGCTACTGTGTCAGGAATTTTAACATTGGAAGCGGGCCTAAAGATGATTGCAGAACGAGGCCGTTTGATGCAAACCCTCCCTCAAAACGGAGGAATGTTGGTCGTCAATAGCAGTCAAGAAGAAGTAGAATCGTTGTTATTAAAACACCCTGAAATTGTTTTGGACATAAGTGCTATCAATGGCCTTGAACAAACTGTGGTTGCTGGCGAAAACGAGTTTCTATCAGTATTAGATGCCATCTGTAAAAGCAACGCAATCAAGACTCGGAAACTAGACGTTTCACATGCTTTTCACTCTCACTTGATGGAACCTATTCTTTCTGAATTCGAGGTTTTTGCTACGCAGTTTTCATATCAGGACTCTGAATGTACTTTTGTTTCAAACCTGAAAGGTAAACCTGTTGGGAAAGCCGAAATCAATGCCAACTATTGGAAGCTCCATATCCGTGAACCTGTGGATTTCTTAGCAGGAATGCAATGTTTAGAATCACAAAAGTGCAATGTGTATATTGAAATTGGACCTCAACCAACACTCACCGCATTGGGTCAAGCTTGTGTACGAACAGATGGGACACACTGGCTTCCTTCGTTGAAGAAAAATAGGTCTGACTGGGAAGTCCTACTCGGTAGCGTAAAAGATTTATACTTGTTGGGAGCGGCCCTCGACTGGAAAGGTTTCGATGCGCCTTACCACCGGAACCAAGTCATGTTGCCCACCTACCCGTTTCAAACCCAACGCTATTGGCCCCAACAAGTGCAATCAGCAACGCAAATGGATCAAATTAAAGTGGATTCATGGTTTTATGGAATCGAGTGGAAAAAAAACCCCCTCCGTCAATCACCGCTGAGCGAATCTGGCATATGGCTCTTGTTTGCTCGTGATTCAGAAGAAGGTCATGCCTTCAAAGCGTCGCTACAACCGAATGGTTCCGTATGTGTTGTTGTTTTACCTGGCAATTCATACCAAAAGTTTTCTTCAGATGAATTTCAAATCAACTTCACAAAAAAATCAGATTATCAACAGTTATTGGGAAACTTATTGAATCGTGAAGACGAGAAAGTATTAAATGGATTTGTTCATACCTTAGGTACAAAAACTCTATCAATTGACTCCACAGAAATTGTAGATCAATTAACAACCCAAAGTTTACTTCTATTAACCCAATCTTTGATTACAAAGGGAATAGAAATTCCTCTTTGGGTCATAACTCGTTGTGTCTATAGTTCTGATTCTAAATGTTTCAATTTATCCCAAACTCCGATTCGTGGTTTATGCAGTACCATTCAATTGGAGCATCCAGAGATTCAATGCACTCACCTTGATTTCGAAGGAACACTATCCTTAAGTGAAATTGGTAAGCTAACAAGCAAAGAAATTCAAAACAAAGAACAGAAAATTCAAAACAAAGAACAGGAACCTCAATATGAACCACGAATTCTGTATCATGGAAATGAACGCAAAGTACCACGACTTTCGAATAAAAAGTTACCACCTCACCCTAACCTAAATTTACAAGAAGGATCCTTTTTAGTAACAGGGGGTCTAGGCGGACTTGGAATGCGCTTGGTAAAGTGGTTGATTACTTCTAAAAACGTAAAGCATTTATGGTTGGTGAGCCGAAATCCCCCCACGGATACGGTTCAGTTTGAACTCGAAAAATTGTCGCGAGAAGGAGCAAAGATTGATATCGTTCAAGCCGACATTGGAGACGAAACTCAAGTAAGAAATCTGTTGCACAAGATAAAGGCTTCGACAATTCGGTTAACGGGGATAGTTCATGCTGCTGGAGTTTTGCAAGATCGTGCTTTGTTGAACCAAACCTGGCAGCATTTTGAACAGGCGTACCGTCCCAAAGTTCAAGGAGCTTGGAATTTGCACTATCTATGCGAGGCCTTAGACATACAACCTGATTATTTCGTCATGTTTTCTTCCTTGGCCTCAGTGACGGGGTCGGCAGGACAAAGCAATTATGCGGCAGCCAATGCGTTTCTCGATGGATTGGCCGAGTACCGAAGGCTTCAAGGATTGCCGGGCCTCAGTATCAGTTGGGGGGCTTGGTCTAAAGTTGGTATGGCAGCAAACCGACTGTCTCAAAACGAACGATTGGGATATCAAGGTATTTCTCCCGATCAAGGTTTAGCTGCTTTTGAAAGAGCATTAAACCATTCTCATCCGCATTTGGTGATAGCCGATATCGATTGGAATCGATTCAATCAACACTATCCCAATCAAATTTCATTTTTGGAGAAATTGGTCTCCAACGCTCCGGAAAAAAAACAAAATGAGACACTTCTTGAGACATTAAGCAATACCAAGCCTCAGGAATCGCGGAAGTTCCTAATTAACCTTCATTTACAAACGGTACTTCGGAAAGTTTTTGGGTTGGACTCCACACATGTCATCGACGACCAGCAAAGCTTTGTGAGCATGGGAATGGATTCCCTAATGGCGGTTGAAATACGTACCAGTTTGATCAAAAGCCTTGAAGACACTGTCCATTTTTCTCCTAACTTGCTGTTCGAATATCCCAACTTGACCCATCTCACGGCATTTCTTTTAGAGCAAACTCAAGCGATTGCTACCCAATCATCCTCAATCCAAGAATCCACAAGCCACAAAATTGAAACGGTTTCATGTTCTGGTCATTTCAAAGCTTCTCCTGGACAAGAGCGGATGTGGTTTCTGGATCAACTGTTGATAGAAAGGAGCGTCTACAATGTTCCCATCGCCCTGAGTCTACAAGGAACTGTGGACAAGCAGATATTACAAGAAGCCTTAACCACAATACTTGAACGCCACGCTGTTTTACGAACAAGTTTTAAGGTAGTGGACCAAGCCTTAGTCCAGTTGGTTTGGCCTGAAGTACCTTTCCGATTAGAAATCGTCAATGAGGTCAAAAATGTCGAAGATTACCTCACCAAAGAAACAGAAAGACCTTTTGACTTAACGCAAGCTCCTTTGATCCGAGCGTCTTGTCTTGAATTGAATGAGAATCAAACCATTTTGTTAATCGTTATTCACCATAGTCTATTTGATGGCACTTCTTACGGTATCTTTTTACGCGAGCTAGCATCGATTTATCGCTCCAAAATTGAAAGAAGACCTCTGGAATTGGACACATTGCCGATTCAGTATGTGGATTATGCGTTTTGGCAAAACAAATGGAATCAAGGTGATGAATACCATCGTCAGTTGGAATACTGGCAAGAGCAGCTTCACAACCCTCCTGATTTTTTAGATTTGCCCACTGACACGCCACTTTCCGCAATACAGAACCAACCGGGAGATACCTATCGGTTTGAAATCGCTCCAGCTCTCACTCAGCAATTGAGATCTCTTGGCAAGGACAATGACGTTACTTTATTCAGTGTGCTGCTTGCTTCCTTTTATACGTTACTTTATCGCTACACGGGGCAAGACGATATCATTTTGGCTTCTCCAGTGGCCAATAGGAACCACAAAGAGATCGAGAATCTCATTGGTTTCTTTGTCAATACGGTCGCACTTCGCACCTCCGTCCCAGCAGACCAAGCGTTCACTTTTTTTCTCCAAGACATACAAAACCTCGTTCAAGCGGCTCTAGCGCATTCCAACATTCCTTACAATGAAGTCGTAAAGCATCTTCACCTCCAAAGCTCTCATACTGGTCAAGATCCGTTGTTCAACATTATGTTTGTGTTTCAAGATAAGGCTTACATGGATCTTTCTCACGATTTAGATTTTGGGGGAATTTCTGCTTCGGAGATTGAAGTCGTTCGGCAAACCAGCATGTTTGATTTGACCTTAGAAATCATCGAAACCTCAGAAAAACTTCTAGCCAAACTGGAATATAGAATGGGCATATTCCAACCTGAAACTATTCAGCAGATTACCAATCATTTTCAGAATCTACTCAGCAACATCATTCAAAACCCTGAAACTGCAATAGACAAAATTCCACTCCTTACAGAGACCGAGCGAACGCGAATACTAATACAAAACAGCTGTGTGCACCTGAGGTATAAAGAATCCAAAACCATTTCTAAACTATTTGAAGAGCAGGTGAGGAACTCCCCTCATAGTATTGCAGTTGTTTCAGGAGAACAACACTTGACCTATCGAGATCTCAACGTGCGATCCAATCAACTGGCTCATTATCTAATTCATATCGGGGTGAAGCGATCTGATTTCATCGCTTTGAGTTTAGAAAGGGGTCTGGAGCTACCGGTGGTCTTGTTAGGAATTTTAAAGGTGGGTGGAATTTACGTTCCTTTGGATCCAAGTTATCCCCAAGCACGGTTGGAGTATATGCTACAAGACAGTAAAACGCAGGTATTGATTACGAATTCCTCTTTAGCCAACCGATTTTCTAACTTTCCACATACGATCATAGAAATCGACAAACATGGAGAAGAAAACCAACCAACCTACAATCCCAAATCGTTGGTCACAGCTGCGGACGGAGCTTATACAATCTATACTTCTGGATCTACGGGACGACCCAAAGGCGTGGTGGTTTCGCATCAAAATATCACTAACTTGGTGATCAATACCAACTACGTCCTTATTTCAGAAAATGACCGAGTTGCTCAGGCTTCGAATATTTCTTTCGATGCGGCTACCTTTGAGGTTTGGGGTGGACTTCTCAATGGAGCGGCCTGTCATATTGTTGATAAAAAGATGCTACTGGATTTTAAAAAACTTCAAAACTATTTGGAAAAGCATCATGTGACCATTCTTTTTGTCACCACAGCATTGTTCAACAAAATAGCGATTTATCATCCCAGTATATTTAAGAATGTGGTGTCTCTTTATTTTGGTGGCGAAGCTTGTAACGCGGATATCGTGGGTAAATTTGTATCAGAAGAAAAGAGTGAAACCCTCAGGTTATTCAACGTTTACGGCCCGACCGAATGTACAACCTTTTCCACCTTCTTTGAGATAACTACGATTGATCAATCCCACCACAAGATCCCCATTGGAAGGCCGATCAGTGGAGCAAGCTGTTACGTCTTAGATCCTTTGTTGGAACCCGTTCCTTATCAAGTGAAAGGCGAGTTGTATATCGGAGGATCGGGGGTTTCCCAAGGTTATTTAAACCGAGAGTCGTTAACCTCTCAAAAATTCATTCCCAACATTCATGCAACCAGTGAGGAACGAGACAGGGGGATCAACACCATACTCTATAAAACGGGAGATGTGGTGAGACTGCAACCTGATGGGAACGTCGAGTTTGTTGGCCGCATGGATCAGCAAGTTAAGATACGAGGCTTCCGAATAGAATTGAAGGAAATCGAATTAGCTATTCGTCAACATAATGCAATCAGTGAAGCGGTTGTGATAGCTGATTTGAACCAAGACGGCATAGCAAACTTGTTCGCTTATGTCGTTTCAAATCACAGCACAACGGAGGAATCGACTAAAGCAACACTTATCGACGAAGTCCGTCATACTTTGGAAAAGCAATTACCAAACTATATGATTCCATCCCATTTCGTTTTCTTAAAATCCTTGCCCATCAACCCTAATGGGAAAATCGATAAACGATCCCTACCTCCTGTTCAGGCAGAAACCTTAGGAATTCAATTCGTTGCTCCCCAAACGCCCGAAGAAATAGCTTTGGCTAAGATTTTATCTGACGTTTTAGGAGTCGATCAAATGGGTATTGACGACAATTTTTTCAATTCAGGAGGGGATTCTATTTCGAGTATTCAAGTGGTTGCATTGGCAAAGGAACAAAATTTTTCTTTCACTGTTGCCGAATTTTTTGAAAACCCGACGATTCGCAAACTACTTTCCCATCTCAATTCCAATCGAAGTGACTCGAACAATTTACCTGAAATACGAAACTTTGAGTTGATTTCCAAGAAAGACAGATGTGCTCTACCGGACCAATTGGAAGATGCATTCCCGCTCAGTCGGTTGCAAACAAAAATGATCCAATACACGCATAATGATCAGGATGAATTGGTATATCAGAACGTGGAGATGTATCGAATGAAATGTAAATTCGATATGACTACTTTCAAATCAACCTTTGCCATCTTAATGAAGCATCACCCCATTTTAAGGGCATCGTTTGATCTCACGTCTTATACGCAACCGCTTCTATTGATTCACAAGCATTTGGTACCTGAAATAAAATTCATCGATTTACGGCATTTAGGAGAAGAGCGGAAAAAAACGTACTTAGACGAATGGTTTCAAGAAGAAAAAGCAACGCTTTTCGACCTGACAAAACCCTCTTTGCTTCGCTTTACTTTCCATCGTTTCAAAGAAGATCTTGTTTATTTAGGAGTTAGCTTTCACCACGCATTGCTAGACGGATGGAGCTTTGCCACTTTAATGAGAGAATTGGTTGAAGTGTATAATAATCTTAGCGATGGGGTAGCTGTGCGATTTGAATCACCACCATTGAAGTACAGCCAATATATCAAGCACGAAACCCACGTTCTGACGGATACCCATCAACGAAATTATTGGGCTAGAAGGTTGGAAGGGTTTGAGCCACTATCATTACCTTATTCTATCAATCAAAATAAATTACTCAAAAGGGATATCAGTCAATTTCCATCTCACAAGTTGTCTGCTAAAGAATCGGTTCAATTGGATCAAATTGCTCGCAAACATGGGGTTCCAGTAAAAATTGTACTTCTCAGCGCTCAGCTCAAAGTATTGTCTATATTAACCGGAAAGAATGATGTTTCTACTGGAGTTTGGTTCAACACAAGGCCTGAACAAATCGGAGGTGAAAAAATCGTTGGCATGTTCTTAAATGTCGTACCTTTTTATGTAAAATTAGATTCTGAGAATTGGTCACAATTGATCACAAAAGTACATAAAACAGAAACTGAGTTGTTGCCATTTCGAGGTTATTCATTTGCAGAAATACAGAAGCAGTCTGGAATCGAAAACCTATTTCAAACTCACTTCAATTATACGGATTTTACTACCTTCAATGAAGATTTAAATAAAAAGAATTTAAAGATCGAAGAATACAAAAGTTATGGCAATATTGATGGGTTACTCTGTGTGGATTTCTATCGAAGTGCAGACCTACGTTACAATTTTGAGATCGAATACAAACCGCAAATGATCACAGAAACGCAGGTCCATCACCTGATCAACTCTTTTGTAGAAACTTTGAGATCTCTTATCCAATCCTAATTAGGGAGAGAAGAATGGCATTTCATCTCGTGTATTTAATCCCTGCTGCTGGCATTTTAGCTTATGAAGGGATTAAAAAGCTGATTGACAATCAAAAGAAATCTACGCTTGAATCCACTCAAGATGAGGATAATGCGGCTCATAAAGAGCAGAGTCTTTCTGTTAATAACAATGTAATACAAAAGGTTGAGGAGGAAGAAGAAAATGACTTTGCGGTTCTTGAAAGTGTGAACAAGAATTTAGCAATTTCATCTGTTTCCCTTGGACTCGCGACATTTGCTGCTTTCTTCTATTCCCCACTACAAATTCTTGTTTATCCAATCATCGTGTATCAATCGATTCCTGTTTTTAAAAAAGCCTATCGTAAGATCGTGAAAGAGCGTAAATCAACAGTCGAACTACCCTTTTCTATTGCGATCGTCGGGATTCTACTTAAGGGCTACTACTTGATTGCTAGCTTTTCCTTTTTGCTCTATTTCATCGGCGACAAACTGCTCAGCAAGGTACAAGACAACACTGTAAAGAAGCTCACCACTGTATTTACCGATCACCCTCGATATGTCTGGTTGAAGCTAGATGATGTGGAGACAGAAGTCCCCTTTGAAACGATAAAACCAAAGGATACCGTTGTGATCAACGCGGGGGAAACGATTGCCGTCGATGGGAAAATTTTAGAGGGAGTCGCCTTGATCAATCAACATATTCTTACTGGAGAATCTAAGCCGGTGGAAAAAGGAGTGGGAGAAGAAGTTTTTGCCACTACGATACTCCTTGCCGGTAGGATTTATGTGGAGGTTGAGAAGTCAGGAGATGACACCGTGGCCGCACAAATCGGCCATATTCTCAATCAGACCATCGATTATAAAATGTCTAAAGAATTGCAAGTGGTGGAAGCTTCCAATCAATTGGTTTTGCCCCATTTAGCTATTTGTGCTGCATCCGCTCCGTTTGTCGGAACGGATGGTTCTTTATCGATTCTTTGGAGTGGCCTCGGGGAGGATATTCGCTTCTTGGGTCCGTTGAGTTTGCTCAATTTTATCAGAATCGCCGCCCAGAACCATTTGTTGATCCGAGATGGTCGCTCTTTTGAAATGTTGAACAGCATCGACACGGTGGTGTTTGACAAAACTGGAACACTGACCTTAGACGAGCCTCGTGTTGCTGAAATTCATGCCAGCAGCTCAAATCGAAAAGACGAAATTTTGCAATATGCAGCGTGGGCCGAACACCGACATACTCACCCCATTGCCCGGGCTATTCTTAAGGAAGCGAGAATTCAAGGCATGGAAATGTCCTCGATTGAAGGTGCCCACTACGAGGTTGGATTCGGAATCAAGGGATTCGTGGAAAACCATCATATTTGTGTTGGAAGTGCCCGTTTTATGGATATGGAAAGGATCGAAATTTCAAACGAAATACAAGAATTGGTCAATGAACGACACGAAAACGGGCACTCTCTGGTGATGGTGGCAAAGGATCGTCAACTTATCGGGGCCATTGAGTTACGCACTGCAATTCGGCCTGAGGTCAAGGGGGTGATCGGCCAACTGCGCCAGCGCGGACTTTCCATTTATATTCTTTCCGGTGACCACGCAAAGCCGACTCAACTTCTAGCGGAAGAATTGGGAGTGGATCGATGGTATGCTGAAGTCTTTCCAGAAAAAAAATCAAGCATCATTGAGCAGCTGCAAGAAGCAGGGAAAAGTGTGTGTTTTATCGGGGATGGAATCAACGATTCAATCGCTATGAAAAAAGCGCATGTCTCGGTTTCTTTGCGTGGGGCATCGACGGTTGCTGTGGACACTGCCGAAGTGCTCTTGCTGGATGGAACGCTCATTCATGTACCGAAGTTGTTCGAAATTGCAGAAGATCTGAATAAAAATATCGAGCGAGGTGTGAACATCACGCTATCGGCTTCGGTCATCAACATCGTTAGCGTGTTTACACTACATACGTCGATTTTGTTCGCAATTTTACTGGATAACGCCAGTCTGCTTGCAGGTGTTTTTAACTCCTTTTTACCTATACTCAAATATGGAGGAAACGAAGATATTCCAGGTCCATTTCTTGAGGGAAACGACCTAGAACACCCGCCAAATTAATTGCTTCCCACTGCTTGAATGCTGGCCGCCTTTAGGCGTTCCATACGTCCAGGTTCTGCGACTCTTTCGGCAATTTGGCTCACCACATGTTGGGCCGATTGCATCGCTCCTTCCATCCAACCGCCGTTGTAGCTCATCACGTCACCGGACATGAAAAAGTTCCCTTGAGGTTTCATGAGGGGATTATAAACCGTTTCTAAGTGTTCGTGGGCGTGTTGCCAACCTCCAGCAAAATATTGCATCTTTTGCCAAGCGATCGAGAGGCCCTTGTCGTAGTCGATATTTTGCCTGAAGCCAGGATGCAGCAGCTCTCCGCCTTGTACGGCTTTGCGCAAACGCTCTTCATGCGGCAGATTTCCAAAGATTGTGGCATCGTCCCCACGATTGTAAGCCCCGGTGAGTACACCGATGTTGGCGTGATATGAATTGGAGGGATACCAAACTTGACTGATAATGTGCTTGGTCCAACTGATTCCTCCGTAGATCGAATCGTTACGTTCCCAAAATCGATTTTTCGTTTGCCAGCCTACCTTACAAGAAGCAACATCAGCTACACCGGACACCTCTAAAGCCCGCCTGAATTCTCTTGAAAAGTTGTTTTCCACGTTTCGGTCTAATTGAGAAGGAGCCATTGTGGAAATACAAAAATCGTAGTCCTGCGTTTCTTCTACTCCGTTGGACCGGGTGGTGACCGCTACTTTATCGTCACTTCCTTTGACTTGGATTCGGACCACGGGATGTCCCAATTTGACTAGATTTTCGAGGGTACGTCCTCCTGATCCAGGGACCTCTTGTGTCATCGCCCGTCTCCAAAGCATGTCCATACCACCGATGGGTTGCATCAAACTCGTTTGCCATAGGTAGCGCATGTCGTTGAACAATTCAGTGTTCCACAAATCTGAAAACAGGATATCGTTTAAGGAAACTTGCGGTTTGGTAATGCCCTCACGGATACCGGGAGGAACCACAAATCCAGCACGGTCGGTTTTGCAATAGCGAAGCACCCTTGCATTTTTATCAACATCCGTTTCAGCCTTCCGTTGGCAGGCAAATCCAGTGTGTGCAAATTTAGGATCGACTTTGGTGAGGTCCCCAAATTCTCTGAGCATGTCGAGCAGTTTGTCTTGTTCTAATTTTGAGATTCTGTGGTCCAGTTCGTTTTGACGAACGCTTTTGGCGAGCATCTCGGCAATTTCTCCCCTCAAATTGTGCTTCATATGACGCACCTGCATGGGTTTGCCCCCATTGAATCCATCGGCTTGAAGCAAATTTGTTCGGCACGCAAAAATGAAAGGTTCCAATTTCACATCCCAAGTACGGCAATATTCCAAAACCAACTCATGGTGCTGTGGGATCCGACCTGGACCGGCATTCAAATAAATCGCATTTCCATTGCTATCCATTTTTTCAAACTGACAGGTCAATTCGAGGCCATTCTGTTCATGAAAGGTATCACCAGTTCTTACGGTGAGGCTTCGTCCCCCCATACGATTATTTGCTTCCAAAATGGTGACGTCATATCCAGCTTGGGTCAATTCGTAAGCTGAGGTGAAACCACTCACTCCGGCACCTATAATAGCAACGCTCTTTCCAACCCCGGAATTCCTAGCCAAAATGCCCGTTTTTGCTCCACCCATGCGGGCCGAAGCCGATGACATGAACCCTAGAGCGGACATGCCTTGAATCATCAAGGCGGTTCCTCCTATTTGTCCCAAACGTGCGAATACTTGCCTACGAGTCATTCCTTTTTCAGTTTTCATAAACCAGTCCTCCGTCAAAAAAATTACACAACATCCATATATTCCTAACTCTAGTATTTTAGATCCATGACATTGCTACCGTTATTATTACTCAATTGCAACTACTAATTTGCAGTAAGATTATATTTCTAGTTAATGTTATAGTGGCAACTAGAAACACCTCCATAAATGATAAAAATTTGTCAATATTGGTATTTTTCAAAAAAGACGATAAGATGGAAAGACTAAGCCGAATATCACGATTTCCTGCATTTTGAACCTCACACAACATTTCACTATAGGAAACAGCATGAAACAACATACTCGCGTTATCGGATTATTCATTTCGCTATTGGTTTTTGTCGGGTTGACCTACTTTGAAGTCGGAGGGATTTATGCACAGGTAGCGGTATGGGGAGTATTCTTTTACTTTGCTTGGCGGCTTCTTGTGCCTACCTCATTTGACAACTCGGTGGATGACGCCATGGCGTTAAACCGATTGTATCCTCGTGACGATCCCCGAAGAAATTTAAGTTGAAACCGACCTTTGCGTTTATTGATAGCAGACGGTGACCGCTCCATCCCAATCATCGGGTAATCTCGTATTGGACAAATCCTGGCACTGCTGTATCAATCGCTGGATAGCCACGTCATTCGGATTCTTCTTTTGAGCGGCTTGAAAACAAGCCGTCGCCCCTTCCCAGTTCTTTTTTCTTCGTTTTTCCAACCCTTCAACAATCAATGATTTGGTTTTGTCTTTGAGGGATTGAATCTCAACTGGATCACATTCATAAACTTCGTAAAGTTTCATAGGCCTTGTTATGCCAGAAACCTTCACCCAATCGAGTACCCGCATTTTAAAGGGGACGTGGGACTGGATTAATCGAATCGTATCTTGGCTCACAAGGATGGATGCATCATAGTATTTGGTAAGACCTTCCAATCGAACTGACATAGCGACATTTTCTCCCACCACCGTTGAATCCATTCGATCAGAAGAACCCGCTGTGCCTATTGCAACAGTTCCACTGTGAATACCGATTCCCATCGAAATCGAAGGATCATTGGGGTTGGGACGATGTCGATTGTATTCATTTACTGTCTGTTGTAGTGCCAAAGCAGCGTTGATTGCGTCATAAGCTTCTTGGGCTTCAGTATTTTGAGGATGGTGAAACAGCGCCATGAAAGCATTGTCCATAAACTTGTTTATAAATCCATGATGTTCGTGAAGAGGCTGACTCATGAGATCCAGGTATCGGTTGATGAACTTGTACAATTCTTGAGGTTTCATGGACTGAGTCAAACCGTGAAGCTCTCGAATACTCGCCCATAAAATTGTCATGAAATCACTTTTACCAGTACCAAACTCAAAGGTTTCGAAGCCTTCTGGGGCCAAGCGTTTCAAAAAGGGTTCCGGCACAAGCCTCTCAAACACATTCACCTTGATTTTCAATTCTTTCAACAACTGAACGTTCTCTCGTGTTTGTTCATATTCCTCCACTGCCTGTCTGATCATCAACAGAAAGTCTTGGCGAACGACCGGTTTTACAAGAAATTTGTAAATCCTCCCTTTATTGATCGAATCGATCAATCCATCGATGTCAGTGAATGCAGTGAGAATGATGCGGATTGCGTTAGGCATCAAGGAAAGGGTGTGCTCAAAAAATTCAGTGCCTTGCATTCGTGGCATGCGTTGATCAGAGACGATGACCTGGATGCCTTGATTTGAACAATGTTGCCGTACCAAGTCCAAAGCTTCCACCCCATCACCAGCCTCTAGGATATTGTATTCGGAGGATAGCATTTCCCGAAGCATTTGCCGATTGGTGGCTTCGTCATCGACAATCAAGATGGTGTGCTCTTTTTGGCTTTCTATCGACTGCAGTTGTTGCGCCTGTAAGAGACGCGCTTTTGAAAAAATCGCCATGAGTTCCTTCGTATCTCGCTAGATTGCGAGCTGGATTTTGTATCGAGTTAAATGACTTCCAACCCCAGGAAAGTGATGTCGTCTTCAAACCCTTGAATGCCTGAATAATTGAGGCCATATTGATAAACTTCGTTGAGCAAAGAAGAAAGAGGAAGATGGATGTGCTCTTGAAGGAAAGCTTGGAAACGCTCCGCTCCTAGCATCTTGTCATCTTCGTTAACCACCTCAAAGATACCATCGGTATAAAGAAAGAGTTTGTCTCCGGTTTCAAGTTGGAATTGCCTTTCTTCATATTCCACTTGAAATGGTATAATCCCGAAAATCATACCACTGGACGTCAACTCGATAACTTCCTGGGTGCGTGGACGGAGCACCAATCCAGGCGGGTGACCTGCCGAAACATAAGTCAACATTCGGTCTCCAGGATGGTACACCGCATAAAACATAGTGGCCATTTTTCCTATCGGCAGTTTACCATCCAACCGAGCGTTAGCTAAATTGCTCACGATAGAAGGAGAAGCGAGACCCACAGCGCTATCTTTAAAAATGGAATAGATCATCAGCGAAATGAGTGCTGCTGAAATTCCATGCCCAGTCACATCAGCAACCAGCAAACCAAAGTGTTCGTCGTCCACTCGAAATACGTCGTAGAAATCGCCTCCAATTTTCTCCATGGGCACAAATTTGCAGGACAGCTGTACCCCTTCGATCTCTGGGAACTGCTTAGGGAGGATTGCTTGTTGTGTTTGCTTGGCGTGCTCTAACTCGATATGCATCTGTTTGGTTTGTTCGCGGATAGTTCGATAGGACTCTTGGAGTTCTCGATTCCGTTTTGCTAATTCCACTTCAGCTTTTTTCCGAGCGATAGCATACCGCAACGAACGTTCTAATAAGGTCGGATTGATCTGACCCTTGACAAGGTAATCCACGGCTCCGGCTTCCATTGCTTCCAGATCCATTGCCTTGCTTTCATTTGCAGTGAGCAGAATCATCGGCATTTTGTTATTTGCATCCAAGGCATGGCGTATGATCTCGGTGCCATTGTGTTGGTCGAGGTAATAATCAACCAAACAGACGTCATATTCTTGCTTTTCAATGATTTGTAAGGCTGCTTCGTAATGGTCCACCCAATTAAGCTCATACAATTGGGGATCAATCTTTTTAAGGTATTTTTGCAGGACTAAATATTGATAATCGTCATCATCAATAAGAAGAACGCGGATCTTGGGATTCGACATAACGAACCTCTACGTTGTCCATGAATTCAATGAAATCAGCTACAAGGGAACCTAAACGAACTCGATCTTTTTGTAAGGCAGCCTTCTCAATCGCTAGTCCCAATTCTTCCACCTGCGCCATACCGCTTGCCCCTTTCATCTGGTGCCCCACTCGGTGAATCGTATCATAATCGCCCTGTTCCATCGCTTCTTCGAGTTTTTTTATTTGCCGGCGCTTGGAATCTAAAATGGTTGGCATGATATCTTCGAAATCTTGATCCATATAGACCACATATCGTTCTTCAATGGATGGCACTGCCTTGGCAGGCAATACAGGTCGCTTATGTATTTCGATGTAGTTGCTAAGGATCTGGAGAAATTTAGCCTTTTTTAAGGGTTTGACAAGATAGTCCGTACAACCCGCATCCAAGGTCTTTTGCAATTCATCTTTCAAGGAGTAAGCGGTGAGTGCCAAAATGGGAACCGGTGTCAAACCCTGTTCCGTTTCCCATGTTCGCATCTTTTTCACAGCAGCGTAACCGTCCATTACCGGCATCTGCATGTCTAGTAAAATGAGCTCGTAATTTCGTTTTTGAAAAACCTCCCAGGCTTCCTGACCGTTGACAACAAAATCGACCTCCGCATGAATCTCACGGAGATAATGTCCAAATACCACCCGATTCACCTCATAGTCTTCGGCAAGCAAAACCCGCAGTTTGGAATATTTCGGTGCACAGGGTTCGATGACCGGATCCACTTCCGGAAAAGTGTGCACTGGCTTGGTTTCGGGTTCGTCGCTTATGGCTTCACAGGGTTCATAGGGCATTGTAAAATAAAAGGTACTGCCATGCCCCAATAAACTTTCTGACCAAATAGTCCCCCCCATCAGTTCGACCAAACTTTTGCAAATGGCCAACCCTAAACCTGATCCTCCATATTGACGTGTCGTTGAAGAATCTACTTGAGTGAACTCTTGAAAAATTGTCTCTAGTTTTTCATGGGGAATGCCAATACCGGTATCAGAAATGGAAAATAACAAGCGTTGTTGAGGGGATGTTGCTTGCGGGTCATTTTGAATCCGTAGTGTGACCCAACCGTTCTCCGTGAATTTGATAGCGTTGCCTACAAGGTTCGTCAGAATTTGACGCAAACGCGTGGGATCCCCTTTGAGCAAAAGCGGCACATCGAGAGCAATATGGGAGCGCAGCTCCAATTCTTTTTCCTCTGCTCGGATTGTGAACATTTCTACAACGCTTTCGATATGTTTGGTCAGATCGAAATTGACCCCTTCTAAGGTGACTTGATTCGCTTCAATCTTAGTCAAGTCCAACACGTCGCTGATCAACTCTAGTAATGTATCTCCGGCTTTGCCAATCCGCTGGATATGTTCTTGCTGCTCTAATTGAAGTTTTGTGTCCCGGAGGATTTCCACCATGCCAATGATTGCATTGAGTGGAGTTCGAATTTCGTGGCTCATCGCCGATAAGAAATCACTTTTTGCTTGGTTCGCAGCTTCAGCTGCTTCTTTTGTATATTTCAATTCCAGTTCGGCCAGTTTCTTTTCTGAAATATCCCGTTGAACTCCAAAAAAATGCAACAGCTGTCCGTGTTCATTGACAAATGGATTGATCGTTAGAAAGTTCCAAAATGGAGTTCCATTCTTTTTGTAGTTTAATATTTCTCCAGCAAAGTTTTTTTTCTCGCGGATCGCCTCTCGGATTTTAACTACGGTACTATGTTCGGTGGCATGGCCTTGCAGAAATCGACAATTTTTTCCCAAGATCTCTTGGTTGGGATAACCCGTCATTTTTTCAAAAGCCGGGTTGGCATAAATAATCGGGTTGTCACGCTGATTTGGATCGGAGATCACGATACCTTCAGAAGCACACTCAACTACTTGTTTGAACATATGCAGTTGATTTTCTGTTTTCTCATGGAGGGCTACCTCTCTTGTTAGTCCTGAGTGGAGAGAGCGTAGCTTCTGATTTTGCCTCCAAAGCCTCAATATCCCAGCGATACAGCCGACCAAAATAGCAGCGAAGGCTATTGTCAGATTCATGATTTCCATGATGCAACTTGAATTAAAGTTAGGGATTAGATTGAGCAAGTTGTGTATCTTGGTACTCTCCATTTAAAACACAGAGCCAACAAAAGCACAACAATAAACCACTAAGAGAGAACGTGATCTCCTGGGTTCAAGTCGGCTTGATTTAGTCTATTGGCACATTTGAGAATATTATTTATTTCAAATGCTTAGCAACGACTTGGGCCAGCTTCTTTATATCGAGAGGTTTGGTGAGGTAATCGGAAAATCCGGCGAGCAGCGCTTCTTTCTGCTGCTGTTGGAACGCATCGGCGGACAGTGCAATGATTGGGGTTTCACGAAATTCCGGTTGGGCACGAAGTCGAACAGTGGCTTCGATGCCATCCATAACTGGCATATGCAAGTCCATTAGAATGAGATGAGGAGCTAGGGATTTAGCTTGTTCAATCCCTTCTTGGCCATTGTTGGCAAAATGGGGAACGACTCCCCATTCTTTAAGCATGCCTCGAATCATGACTTGATTGATCCGATTGTCTTCCACAACCAAAACCACGTGTTCTGGAAGCAGTGGTAGCATTTCTCCAAGTTGGCTTTCTTCGGTGCCTTCAGAAGGAGCTAGTTCTAAAATGGGGAGGCGAACGGTGAATGTAGAGCCTTGCTCCGCTTCACTTTCCAAAGAAATGGTTCCTCCCATCAATTCAACAAGGTGTTTGGTTATAGGTAACCCCAACCCAGTCCCGCCGAATTTTCGGGTGATCGAGCCATCGGCCTGTTCGAAAGACTGGAACATACGTTCTTGATCCAGCAGGTCGATTCCGATGCCTTGATCCTCCACTTGCCAAACCCAAATTTCCTGTTCTCGCCAAGACTTGAGATGGATCCCTTTGCCTGTTGGAGTAAATTTGACGGCATTGCTGAGCAAATTCATCATGATCTGCTTCAGCTTCGTGGGATCCGAGCGAAGTTGGTCTGGTAAATTGGCATCCCATTCGTGAACTATTTTTAGGTTTTTCTCGGTCGCTCTGACTTGGTTGATGCGAACCACTTCATCCAACACGGATCGCAACTCAAATGTCTCGAACACAAGGCTCATTTTGCCAGACTCGATTTTAGAAAGGTCTAAAATCTGATTGATCAACTCGGTAAGAATCTGCCCGCTCAACCGAATGTTTTCTATGTAGTCAGCAAACTCTCTTGGCAAATCGAGACTACGACTCTTCAAAAACAGAAGTTGGCTGAAGCCCACCACAGCGTTTAACGGGGTGCGGATTTCGTGGCTCATTGTTGCTAAAAATTGGGACTTGGCCCGATTGGCGGCTTCCGCTTCTTCCTTTTCAGCAGCATACAATTCTTTCTCTGCTTGCATCAGTCGGATGCGAGAGGCCAACCCCACTGAAAGTAAAATTACTTCCAAGGCCGATCCGATCTGCACTCCATAGGTGGTAATGAAATTGGCAGGAATCCACCCTGCGTTTTTGAAAGACGCCACCATGATCCCTACTAAAAAAATGGTCCATGCGAATAAATAATATCGAGCGGGGCCGTATCCTCGCTTCCAAGCCATCGTTCCGACGAATAGAGCCAAGGGGCAGCACAACAACATCAACCAAACCGCAGCTTGTATGCTCCAGCGATAAGGAGCCGCAAGCGATAATAGGATCACTCCAAGCGAGCCAAGCCCTACTGACCAAACCAGAACTGGCTGTAGTTTTGGAAGATTATCTTTGATGCGTACGAATTCGTTGGAGAACCATAGTATCCAAAAAACAGAAAAGCCGATCAAACACGGGACGCTCCTATTTGCCCACTCTGGAGATTCAGGCCACAGATACTCAAAAGCCAATCCATTGAGCGCCATCAATGTGAGGATGAAACTGCCCAAATACAAAACGTAAAGCAGATAGGCCCGGTCGCGAACAAACACATACAAAAACAGATTGTAAAACAACATAACCAGCATGGTGCCATAATAAATGCCCAATCCAAACATCTCCCGGTTCACCCGATGAGTGAAACCACGTGATGTCCATATGTTGATCGGAAACTGTACGGAGCTTTCTGACTGAATACGTAGATACACCACATAATTTTGGTGTGGTTTCATGGAAACTGGAAAAACAAAGTGGCGATGATCAATCGGTCGCTTTCCAAAAGGCAAACTATCACCGCCGATCTGGTGGCTCACGATTTGGGAATCTTGGACAAGGTATAGATCGATTCGATCCAGTAGAGGGTAACCCACTTCAAATAGCCACTCCTGAAACATTATTTCAGAATGTTGCAAATCCATTCGCACCCAATAAGCCGAGCGAGAGAATCCGAAATTGGGAATGGATTGATCGTTTTGGATGAATTGTTTGGCAAGCGAAGGACTAAGAAGATCCTGAACCTGCCATCGATGGTCCGGATCTTCTAGAATTTTTAAGGAAAGCGCAGGATGGATGGGTTGGACAAGCGAGGAGAGTTCCACTGGCTGACTTGCGGCTAGGCGCGGGGAACACCATATGCAGATTAGCAAGGCAAACCAGATTCGAACCACATGCTCTCCTTTCGCGCATAGGAGCTACTGCTGTAGGAAATCCTATTTCATTATCGATTCCACAACTTCAGGTTGAGTTGGCGTTGGCGAACATACACCTTTTTTAGATGATGGAAAATGGACTTGGGCATACCTTCTGGCAGCTCTACAGTACTGTACTCCTCATAGAGCTTGATGTGCCCAATATATTGACTTTCAATATCTGCCTCATTTGCAATGGCACCGACAATGTCTCCAACCTGGACCTGGTGGCGCTTTCCAACTTCTAATCGATACAGTTCAAACTTCGTGTCGACAGCGGCACTCCGGCGTTTCATTCTTTTGGGTTCACGAATTACTTGTCCTCGGGTTTCGCGAGGTTTGCCTTTCGCATTGATAACTCGAGGAGGGCGCTCAGGCAATCCAAGCGGCTTAAGATTCTTGACTTCCAAAGGATGATCTTTCTGAACGAGATAGAGCAAAGCCGCTGCTAATTCTTCGGTCGACAAGTCTAAAGCGTCCTTCAGTGTTTCCACATGTTGATCATACGTGCTGGTGGGCTGCTCCGCCATTGTTTGTGCCAACCGCTCTGACAGACGTGCCAACCGTTTTTCACGGAGTTCTTCTGAGGTGGGCAGCACGAATTTTTCGATCTTTTGGCGGGTGGCTTGCTCGATGGCTCGAAGCAAACGTTTTTCGCTGGGATTGACAAACAAAATGGCTTTACCTGCACGACCCGCGCGGCCGGTACGCCCAATACGATGCACATAAGATTCTGTTTCATATGGAATATCGTAGTTCACGACCAGACTTAGACGTTCCAGATCCAAGCCACGAGCCGCCACATCAGTAGCCACGACGATATCCGATTTCTTTTCTTTCAGACGTTGAATGGTCTTTTCACGAAGGGCTTGAGTCATGTCGCCGTTGAGAGCTGACGCTGCAAACCCTTGGGCTTCCAATTTTTCAGCCACCGTCACAGTGGAAGATTTGGTTCGCACAAAAACGATTGCACCGTCATAATCTTCTACCGCCAGCAATTGTGCGAGAGCTTCTAACTTCTGATGGTCTTTTAAAAAGATATGGCGCTGCTCGACACTTTCTACCGTTGTGGTTTGAGAAACAATCTTCACCTCACGAGGATCTTTCAAATAACGTTTTGCAATCCGTTTGATGGGAGTAGGCATGGTTGCTGAAAACATGGCCATATGACAATGCTTGGGCGCGTTGGAGAGGATCTCTTCCACATCTTCAATAAAGCCCATCCTCAGCATTTCGTCCGCTTCATCTAAAACAACCGCACTCAGGCTATCGATTTTCAAACTTCCTCGTCGGAGATGATCCAAGAGGCGCCCTGGAGTGCCGACCACCACATGCACACCTCGTTTCAATTCTTGCAGCTGCGTGGAATAACCTTGTCCCCCATAAATAGGCACGACATGCACCCCCTTCAAATGACGGGCATACGTTTGAAACGATTCAGACACTTGAATCGCCAATTCTCGGGTAGGTGTGAGGACCAAGATCTGGGGGGGACGTTTTTTCAGATCCAAGCGATTTAACAGCGGAAGGGCAAAGGCAGCCGTTTTTCCAGTTCCAGTTTGTGCTTGTCCCAGTAGGTCGCTTCCTTCTAGCAAAACCGGAATGGCTTCTGCTTGAATCGGAGTGGGATTTTCATATCCAGCCTCTTGTAATGCGGTAAGCAACGGGTTCGCAAGCGCTAATTGAGAGAACGAAATGGCATTCGACATAGGAGTCCTTAGAGAAGAGTAATAGTGAAATGCGGTGTCCGAATCGGGATGATTGATGCGGAGTCGAGAAATACTCGGATGGTGCTTGAAGACAGCTTGAGGCACACAACGGAAGGGAAACTGGAGAAAGGCACCATGCACAAAACCCTTCTTTATAGCGAAAAACACCTTTAAAGTCAAATATATGTCGTAGGAATACAACAACCTGGAAGAGAAACTATTCTCATATTGACTCCTCAATGAAAGTTGACCACCTTATTTTTTTAATTGCATCAGTTGCAATAGAACCCCATCATCAGATTACGAGATACTTCAAATATTCAATTCTTGGAGATTTCATGAAAGCCCCCTTGGAAGCTTCTAAAAAATTGCCTCCTTCCCGATTAGGTGAATCTCGAATTTGTCATTTGGAGGTGCTCACCCCCATCCATGTCGGAAGTGGTAACAAATTGGCGTGGCGACTCGACTTTGTGACGGGCTCCCAACAAACTAAGATTGTTCCTCAGTCTGCGGTCATGGCTTACCTGGAACAGCACCCCAATGAGATTTCCCATTTTTCCAAAGATAGTGCGGCAGTGCTTGCACGCATCAAAGATGAACGCATTCGAAACTACTCACTAAAATGCACTAATCGTGAATTATTGGAATTTGAACGAAGCAGCAAAAATGGCCCTTATGTGCCCGGGTCTTCCATCAAGGGAGCACTTCGCACCGTATTGCTCGACAAATTTTACTACAACCTTCCCAAGCCAGAAAAACAGGCACTGATACGCCAATTTTTGGAGCGGTCACGGATCATGCCCCAATGGGCTGATGAAGATCTGGTCAAAGCTTTGTTTGGAAAGGACCCTACCACCAATTTTTTACGGACTCTCATTACAGGAGATATTCCTTTTCAAGACGACCATTTGGATTTGAAGTCTATTTATATCCTCAATCTAAAAGACAAAGAAGGGGCTTACTACGGTTGGCGAGATTTACGAAGCCGACGTTCGCTCCACGATATGCGGGAGGTGACTCCGATTTTTGCCGAGATGTTGAAGCCCGGTAGCCGATCTTCATTTCGTATGAAATTGGATTCCTTTTTGTTTCAGCACAACCTGTTCACCGGAACTCATAAAACCCCCCTCTCTTATCCGGAACTCGCCACCTGGTGTAACGCATACGCCAAACGACACATCAACGAGGAACGAAAGTTTTATGAAGAACTCGACAGCAAACAATTGTATCCCGTCTTGGAGGCTTTGGATCGATTGGAAGCTGCCATTCCTCCTAAATCGGACAGCCCTCATGCGTTTTTGTTGCGTACCAGTTGGGGCGGCGGCTGGAATAGCATGACGGGACGATTTTTGCCCAAATCCGACTTCAATAAAATCCGAGACAAAATGCCTCGCGACTTCGGTTATCCTGAAATGCCTTTTCCTAAAACACGCCGCATCGTGTTTGAAAATCAACGTCCTCAAACGCTTACCGGATGGGTCAAGATTCAGCTCAAGCCTCCTGAAAAACGAAAGATCATCCGTGCTCGTCGGAGTTCTTAAAGATTTGCTCGGCAGCCCGGGCTGATTTTCTCACCCTACTCAGCTATGATACGATTTATTTAGCAGTTATCGATTGTTTCCACCCTTGTGTTTTTAGCCACTCTTTCCCAGGAGAACCCCTTATCATGGAATCGACTCAAGCAACGGAAGAAGATCGTTCTACCCAAGAAGATCATTTGGCGGTCGTTGCCCGTCTGAAAGAAGGTCGCAAACAAATGACCGAACAATTGAAAAAAGTGATTGTTGGCCAAGATGCAGTCCTCGAAGAAGTGTTGATCGCATTATTCGCTGGTGGCCACTGCTTGATCACCGGCGTTCCCGGATTGGCCAAAACCCTGCTCATCAAAACCATCGCCGATATCCTTCAACTAAAATTCAACCGGATTCAGTTCACCCCAGACCTGATGCCTGCCGATGTCGTCGGTACGGAGATCGTGGAAGAAGACCTCACAACGGGCCATCGTATTATGAAATTTATGAAAGGACCGATTTTTGCGAATATTCTTCTAGCGGATGAAATCAACCGGAGTCCTCCAAAAACCCAGTCCGCCCTGCTCGAAGCAATGGAAGAAAAGCAAGTCACGGCAGCAGGAGTGACCCATGCCATGACGCTTCCCTTCTTTGTTTTGGCCACGCAGAATCCAATTGAATTAGAAGGCACGTATCCCTTGCCCGAAGCACAGTTGGATCGATTCATGTTCAAAATCGTGATTGATTATCTCTCGGAAGACGAAGAAGTGTCGGTGGTTAACAACACAACCGGTGTGGTAGACAAAACCGTCAGTCATCCGTTATCAGGACAGGACCTACTTGATTTTCAAAAAATTGTAAGGCAGGTGCCGGTGGCTGAATCAGTAGTTCGGTATGCAGTACGATTGGTTGGAGCGAGCCGTCCTACCAACCCACAAGCTCCCGATTTTGTGAAAGAATGGGTGAGTTGGGGGGCGGGCTTGCGAGCATCACAAAATCTGATCTTGGCAGGAAAAGTGAGGGCCTTGTTTGAAGGACGATACCATGTTTCATACCACGACATCCAAGCCTTAGCGCATCCTGTTTTGCGACATCGAGTTCTCTTGAATTATCATGCCGAAGCGGAACGGATCGATATCCAACAGGTGGTGGAACGATTGATCAAAGCAGTTCCTGTTCCTAATCTTTAAGAAGCACTACTCTAAATCACCGGGAGTGTTTCATTTTTTGGAGCATGCCATGACAGATGCCATTCGATTTCTTAACCCGGCCGTGTTGGCCAGTATTTCCAATCTGGAGCTACGCGCCAAAACCACCGTAGAAGGATTCCTCAACGGATTGCACAAAAGCCCTTATCATGGGTTCAGTGTGGAATTCAGTGATTACCGGCATTACTACCCCGGTGACGATATCCGTCATGTCGATTGGAAGGTGTATGCCCGGTCAGAAAAGTACTATATCAAGCAGTATGAAGATGAAACCAATGTGCGCTGTCACATTTTATTGGATTGCAGTGGGTCGATGGGATATGGCTCAGACGGCATGTCCAAACTGGAATATGGGAAAACGCTAGCCTCGGCCTTAGCGTATTTCATGATGGGGCAGCGTGATTCGGTGGGTTTGACAACGTTTGATCACAAAATGAGGGATTATTTACCGTCGAAATACAGGCGGGGACATCTCATGCAAATTTTACAAACGCTGACCCGCACCCAGCTTGGCAAGCACACGGATATTATGAGACCCATTTCCGATTTAGCATTCAGCCTGAATCGTAAGAGTATCATTATCTTAATAAGTGATTTGTTAGCGGACGAAACTGAACTCGTCAAAGGCTTCCAACAACTTCGTTATAAAGGGAGCGACTTCATTGTGTTTCACGTCATGGACAATGCTGAGCTGACTTTCCCTTTTGAAAGGGCATCCGACTTCATTGACTTGGAAAGTGAAGAACGTTTGATGGTGGAACCCCATGCCATCCGGGAAGGCTATCTAGAGGAAATTGAAAAATTTTGTGCATTTTATAGAAAACAATGCCAGCAAAATGATATCGATTATTGCCTTCTCAACACCTCACATTCGTTAGATGAAGCCTTATCAGCCTATCTCACCCGCCGATCCCGAAGTTTTTAATTCGATCTTCTTCCTTCAATTCCATTGAATTCATCGTAGATTGTCAGCTATATTGTTTTTACTTTGTTGTTTCTTTTTATAACAAAAGATTCCATGTGACAGCGAGAACACAAGACTTGCCAGTAAATTTTCCTGGACAACTTGAGTCTTATACGAGAGAAACCCTCGCCAAATTCCTCAATGGAAAAGGAGGTAATGATGAAACGAATTCTGGTCGCTCTATGCACCTTGCAAATTTTTGCCTCGGTCTCGATGGCCGATACTGTGAATTATTTAGTGATTCAAGATCAGGCTCGACCCTTTCAAATTGAAGAGCAAGGAGAAAATCATCGTGGCGTCATCACTGAGGTGGTTCAAGAAATATTCAAAGATTCTCCACATCAGCTCAAAATTCATACTTTCCCGATTCAGCGAATGTTAAGCTCAATCCGTGCTAAGGAAATCGACAACTGGCTCAACTATGGAACACCCTCTTGGGGATCACCACAACGAGACAATTTGTCAACTACCTCCGTTTTTACCGTGAATCACGTCTTGCTAATGAAGCAAGAAACCTCATTTACGGTAGCTCAGGTGGAAGACCTGTTTGGGAAGTCAGTAGTGCTTTTGTCGGTCTTTGCCTATCCTGGACTGGATGACTATTTGGACCAAAAAAAGGTGCAAGAAGTGCGGGTCAAGGACTATGGAGCCGCATTCCGTTTTTTAGACAAGAGCTTGCCCAGTATTGGATTTGTCGAGATGGAGCTACGCATTCGATACAACTTACAACAGGAATCCCGAAATTTGAGTCACTATCGACTTGCTGATCTTTCTTTTGTGATTCCCAACTATGATATCTTCCTTTCTATCGATTCAACGATGCCAGCATCGTTGCAACGTTTCATCAACGAGCGGTTGATTCAACTCAAGGCATCGGGAATAGTCGACCAAATTCTGAAAAAATATATTCCCTAAACTCCAATTATTGCCAACGACCTTAGGGAGAAATCGTTTATGACATTCGACTTCTATTCAAAAAAAGGCCTGGGATTTCAGTTGTTGTGGCGAATCCTGCTATTCAGCTCGGCCTTCACGTTCATTGCTTCAGCAATTCAGTTGTATTCCGATTATCATTCAGAACTCCAGGCCATTGAATCCGGTTTTGAACAAATAGAAACCGGTTCATTGAAAAGCATTGCCAACAGTTTGTGGATTGAAGACCTAAAACAACTCGAATTGCACCTACAAGGTTTGTCGCAACTTCAAGGCATCGGATACATAAAAATCGAAGCGCGCGGGAAAGTTCTTGTAGCTTCGGGAGACCCCGATGCCCACTATCCGCATACTGCAACCTTCCCGTTACGACATAACTTTCATCAGCAATCCTATGAATTGGGTTCGATGACAGTCGTCGCCGATAAAGCATTGATTTATAATCAATTATGGGAAAAAGGGTTGTTAATTCTCGTCACCCAAGCGGCAAAGACATTTTTTGTGTCGATGTTTATCTTTTTCATCGTTTATCACTTGATTACTCGCCATTTGAATGGTGCCGTCGAACGTTTGAAAGCCTTCCGTTTTTCAAGTAAGGAGGCAAGGGAAGCAGAAACCTTCGAATTCGATTATCCATACGAAAACGAACTCCGACAGTTGTTCCAAATCATGCATGAAACCACGAAACGCCTTCACGAAGATGTTTCGAAATACCACGACGCGGAAGATGCGTTGCGCATGAGCGAGGAACGTTTTCGCGCTATCGTCGAATTTGCTCCTGTGATGATCGATTCGTTTAATGAGAATGGCGAATGTGTGTTGTGGAACAAGGAATGTGAAAAACAATTGGGGCATGGTTATGAAGATGTTCGGAAGCACGAGGACCCGCTGATGCTGTTTTATCCTGAGGAAGCTATGCGAAATCGAGTGTTGGAATCGATTTTCACCAAAGATGGAAATTTTCGTGAATTTAGGGTTCGGACTAAAAATGGAACTTTTCGCGATCAAATGTGGGCCAACTTCGAATTGCCCGATGGAGCGATCATTTCATTTGGTTACGATATCACGGAAACAAAGATCATCCAGCAAGAGCTTCTCAAACAAAAAGAGGCAGCGGAAGCTGCCAATACAGCAAAAAGCGAGTTTTTATCAGCAATGAGTCACGAGATTCGTACGCCATTAAACGCAGTCATCGGAATGGCCGAATTATTAGAAGAAACAGAACTGAACCATGATCAGCGAAGTCGCGTAAAGTCCATCGTTAAAGCGGGGGAAACCTTAGTCAGTTTGATCAACGACATTCTGGATTTGTCAAAAATCGAGGCCGGACGGTTAGATCTAGAACAAGCCAGCTTTGATCTTGCAGATCTCGTGGAACGTCAAATGGATACGATGGCTTTGCCTGCCCATCAAAAAGGATTGGAGTTGACCTATTATTTCGACCCCCAAATTCCAATCAACCTTGTTGGAGATGGCACACGACTTCGCCAGATATTATATAACTTGATTGGTAATGCAGTGAAATTCACTGAATCTGGGACGGTTAAATTGCATGTGGAAATGCTAACTCCTCCTTCCGACAACTCCTGCTTAATCAATTTTTCGATACAGGACACCGGCATTGGAATTCCCCCCGAAAAACTGGCCCTAATTTTTCAGAATTTCTCACAAGCGGACTCCTCCACCACCCGAAAATACGGTGGTACAGGTTTGGGGCTGTCTATTTGTCAGCGGTTGATTGGTTTAATGGGCGGTGAGATAGGGGTGCAAAGCCAAACTGGTGAGGGTAGCGAATTCTATTTTTCATTGCGATTTCAGATCGACGAGGATCCTCGGCAATATATTCCTCCTGCTCCCTTGGATATCCAAGGCAAACGGACCTTGATTGTAGATGACGTTGTCGAGAATCGAATCATCTTGAAAGAAATATTAACGGCGTGGGGCGCGGTTGTAGAAGAATGCCATATGGGAGCACTCGCATTGGATGTGCTTTATCAAGCCTATCAAGAAAAAGCTCCTTATGAATTGCTGATTCTGGACGTGCGTATGCCCCTGATGGATGGATTTTCCGTTGTGGAGCACCTGAAAATCATGCCAGAAATCACTCCCATCATTTTGATGCTCACTTCGGATAATCGCTCGAACGATCTCAAACGAAGCCGCGATCTGGGAATCAATGCGTATCTAATCAAACCAGTCAAAAGAGCAGAATTGATGGAAGCGCTCGCAGTTGCTTTGGAACAAAAAGAACTGGACTTAAGTGTGGCTGATTCCGAAGCTCAGTCCTTCCCACACCCACCTTTTCATGTGCTAGTGGTCGATGATGATAATGACAATCGAAAAATCATCGAACGATATATTCAACTGTTGGGAGGTACCGCAGACCTTGCTGAGGATGGAAAGCAAGCCATTCAATCGTTCAAGGACAATCAGTATGATTTTGTGTTGATGGATATGCAGATGCCGATTGTGGATGGATTTACAGCAACGCAACACATTCGCCAATGGGAACAACGTGAACAGAGACCGCAGACGCATATCACAGCATTGACCGCCTTCTCACTTAAAGAAGAACTTCAAAAGGCAATCAATGCAGGGTGCAATGATTATCTAACCAAGCCTCTCAAAAAGAAGGCTTTGATCCAGAGAGTGGATGAAATTTTAGGCCGGTCTACTAGCGCGGAAGCAAGCTCTTAAACCACCAATTCAGGACACTGCTTTCCGATGTGTTCTAACGTTTCCTCAAGGATTTGCTCTTGTTCCAATGGCATCATGATAAATTCAACACCATATCGCCACGAAAATTCATCGTTCGCCTTTGTGATATTTTTGTTCCACATCACCTGTCCAATCACAGCCAATTCCTCTTGACTGCGAATTTCAGCTAACACCGATTCTTGGAAAAGTAATTCCACGCGTATCACAGCTCCCACATTCAAATACTGCTCCATCTCGATTCGCATTCCAGTGATGGAACAATCTAGTACGTTGGCCAACACTTCGGTTTCGACTTGTTTCGTATAAACTTGATTCGGCGTTAAGAATACTTTGGCAGGCGTTTGGATCAAACAACGGATGCCACGACGCAAGACGGCATGATCAATGATGCCGTCCCAATCGTGAATGATTTCTTCCGTCATTTGCTGATTGAGCGGAGGTGGAAATTTGAGAAAATAGCGACACCGCTTGATGTAATTGATTGTAACCCCATCTTCCGAAAAGATATCCAAGCATTCTAAAAAAATATCCAATGCGTTCTGAAAGAAATAGCTTTTGTACAACGCGATGCCAGAAAACAGACGGTCTTTGGTTTCATTTTTTTTATCTTTAACTTCAGGTGCATCAGCTGAAAACACTTCATATACCAACACCGGTTCTTGTTTCCCTCGAACCCGTAAAGTATCGATTTCGCGAACCAAAAAAAGCTCAGGGTTGATTTTGGCATGGGTCCAATGGGAAATCAGGATCTGTGCCTTGAAACGTTTGGTCAGGCCTTCAAGACGAGAGGCTAGATTGACGTGGTCCCCAATTACAGTGGAATCCATGCGCTGTTGTCCTCCCAACATTCCCATGAGGACGTTTCCAGTATTGATTCCTGTGCCAACACGAATCGCCTTCAAACCTTGTTCAACACGGGCTTGATTGAATGTCACCATGGCTCGTTGAATGTCGATGGCCGCTTGCACGGCTTGATTCGCCGAGTCTTCTTCATCGAATAGGGCCATTACTCCATCACCAGTGAATTTATCCACAAAGCCATGATTGTTTGTGATGCAAGGTTCCACCAATGTGAAAAACGAATTCAAAAATTCAAAAATCCCCTCGTTGCTCATTAATTCTGCCAACGCCGTGAAGGAGCGGATATCGACAAATAAAATCGATAGCTCGATTTCTTCGGAGAACTGCTTGTTCAGAGTCACATTTTCGAGAATTCGTTTCTGAAATGATAAGGGAACAAACACTTGCATCGATTGATTCAACTTTTTCAGCTGATTGCAAGCAACCTCCAACTGGCGATTGCGCACGTGCACTTGATTTTCCAAGGCCTGTGCCGATCCTCGGATGGCCATCACATTTTCGATACGGGCTTTCAATATGATTTCTTTGGCAGGCTTCGTAATGAAATCTTTAGCCCCCAGCTCAAAACAATTGAGGGCAGCGGATTCTTCCGTTTCTGCTGTCAGCATGATCACTGGAATTTTTCGAAACTGGGAATGTTCTTGGAGTTTTTCCAACATGGCTTTGCCATCCATCCCTGGCATGTTGAGATCCATCAAGATTAAATCGAATTCTTCTGCGGCAAGTCGTTTAAACAAAAATTCTGATTTGGTGATGAAACCATACCCATGTCCCAATGAATGCAACACGACACTGAGGTGTTTGATTGCCAAAATTTCATCTTCAACAATTAAAATTTTAGCCATTGCTTCCTCTTTTTTTGACCTTCATTACTGTTTCACGCTTTGGTTAAAGAAGTGATCACTATCTTCCAATTCCGGAATAGACCTTTTCCATTTTCTCGTAACTTTCAGTGATGAAATAGATTTTTAATTGAAGACAAGGCGTGAAAGCAACAATAAAGAAATCAAAAGGGGCTGCCGTTGAAAGATCGTATCGAGGAGAATTCGTCAATACTAGTCATGAGGATTGATAAAAACAACTTAAAAACAACTTAAAAACAACAAATTTAAATAGTTGTTGCAATTTTAATCTAAAAAATAATTAAATCGTTAGGTTTTTAACAAAAAAGAAACAACGTAATCACATCAAAAGTCAGATTTCAATCGGTAACAAGCTATTTCCTTTTTGGGATATAAATCAGCAGTCTGCTATTAGCAACCTTCCAACCTGTTCTGGTCAATGCAGTAAAAATTTCCGTGAAACATAAAACTTTAGGGGGAGAAAAAAATACTCCCCTGCATCATTCGATCACTCTGTAAAATTGGGCAGACAGTCGATTCATAGAAACTTTTCATCTGTTTTCTTCAAGAGTTCCCCGATAGTTGAGAAGCTCCACTTGACGACTGGCTTGATTCACTAACAACTCAACCAATTTGTGGACAGCATTACGATCTTTTTTGTCAAATTTATGTGGCTCGCGCACCAAAATTGCTATCCAAGAACGGCTACTTGAGTCGGGTTTTGCCCATCGCCGTTGATAGACTTGCTCTTCCTGTGTAAGCAATGCCTTCTGCAATATCATGCGTTCCACAAATTCAGCATCTCGATCTGGTTCACGCTCGTCTCCTAAAAGTATCGTCTTTGCTTTACCACTTCCAAAACGAATCGCCATCCTGAAATGACAATCGTAAAGACGAGAAAATGCCTTGGTTAAGGCAGAAAAAACGTCACCCAACCCTTTTGCATGCACAATCGCTTCACAAGCATGTGCAAATCGTTCCAACACTTCGAGGCCTTCTAGTTTTCTGTTGGCCAAGCTCACTGTCTTATCTCGCACCATTTTTGCTGTATGGAGGGTATAAGCAAAACGAATGGCGGGTTCCAGCAAGGCGGTATTGCGATCAGGATCATCGCTTTTATCCAAAAACAAAACCACACGAAGATCATAAGCAGTTCTTTCATAGTGAGGATGGGCCGTGAGCACAACAACAGGGATAAATCGTTGCACTTCCTCAAGTCGAAGAAGTTGAATGCCATTCAATTCGGGCATATCGATGTCTGTAATCATCAATGTTATCTCATCACGATGCTTCTTAAGAACTTGCCGAGCTTCCACACCGTTTTGTGCTTCGAGGAATTTTGGTTCACAGCCAGGGAAGGTACAAAGGATTTTGTTCATCTGCATAAACTGTTTTTGATCTTCGACAAGAAGGATCGTAGGTTTTATGGTGTCCATTTTCATACCTTTCGTTTTTTAGGCAATGCGACGATAAACGTGCTGCCGGTTCCGAATTCGCTCTCAACTCTAACGGATGCATCATGGAGAGCCAGGATTTCTTTAACGATAGCCAAGCCAATCCCAGAGCCTAAGCTATTTTGTGTTTCATCTCCCGCCTGGGCTCGGAAGTCGAAAATTCGACTGATTTGATCAGCGGAAATCCCACAACCCGTATCGCGAATCGTTACAAGGGCCACCTTGTCATCGTCCTCCAGTGTCACACTAACCTCACCCTTTTCAGTAAATTTGATGGCATTCCGAATCAGGTTATAAAAAACTTCGGGTAGCCACAATTCGTCACCATCAATCATCGACTTTTCAGGACATGTGTAGCTAAAGCCTAACCCTTTTCGCTCCGCATCAAGCTGTAAATACTTTACGACTTTTTGAAGCAATTTCACTAAATCGACTGAAGAAATTTGAATTTCAACGTTGGTTGCTTTTCGTTTCCCCAAATGGACCGCTTGTTTGAATAGACGAATGCAACGAGTTGCTGTCTCTTCTATCTCAGTTAGAATTTCGGGGTCATTAGATTGTCGAGCGATCCAAGCCGTATTTCGTAATATCGTAAGCAGGCTCAAGATGTCATGACCGGATCGCTGATACCACCCAAGTTCGATGCGTTCTGCCTCTGCTTGTTGAAGGCGTTGTTTTTCCTCAGCAAGTAAAAAACTCTGCTGCATCGTTAGCTCTAGTTGATCCATGTCGACGGGTTTGGTGAGAAAACCACAAGCACCATTGAGCATCGCCTCCTGAATTTTGGACAACTCAGAATAAGCGGTGACCATGATCACTTGGATCAGTGGCCAGCGGCGCTTGATCTTAGTGAGAAGGGCAAAACCATTCATTTCTGGCATTGAAATATCGCTCAAGACTACCGTGATCTCCGAATGCCTTTCTAACATTTCCAACGCATGCAAACCGGATCGAGCAAAATAAAATTTTAACCCCTCATGTTTTCTGAAGTAATGCCGAAACAGCACCTCGACATCTGTTTCGTCATCAACAACCAGTGCATGCTTCATGAATCACCTTTTTAGATAGTTATTCTCCCAACTCTAGGGAAACAACTACGATTTTGTCCTAATCGAGCTGTTTTTGGAAATAAGGCTTTTCATTCTTGAAGAGCTGCTTTCTCAATCGGGATTTGAATGGAAAAGATAGAACGCTTTCCTAATTCGGATTCAACCGAGATGGTCCAACCGTGGAGTTTGCACAATTCCTGAACAATGAATAAACCAAGGCCAAGACCTTGTTGTTCATGCTCATCCCGATTTGATTGGATAAATGAATCGAAAATGTTTTTCAGATCTTGGACTGGTATGCCTGGCCCCGTATCGATCACTCGGACAGAAACACTTTCCTTTTTCATCTCAGTCGAAATTTGCACATCATGACACTTCATTTTGATTGCGTTGCCAATCAACTCTCGAAAAACAATTACCGCTTTGCGATCCGCCAAAATAGTTGCATTTAAATCGTTTGTAGAAACAACTGCTACATCATTTTCTTTAGCAAGCTCCCGCGTTTCCATCACAGCGGAGGAAAGCAACAAACTTAAATTGACAGGATGTTTTTTAATTTCGACCTGTCCGGCTAAAAGTTGAGCGACTAGCTTTACTTTCTCACTCAACTCATCAAGCGGTACAAACATTTTCTTTGAACTTTGAAGCAACGAAGCAACCTGTTTCCATTCTTCTCGCTCAGCTGCTTTGCAAGCAAACAACATGAAGTTCCGAGGTGGAATAACCCGAGTAATGAGTTCATGTCCCAATACTCGAACTACACTACGCCGGAAATTCTCCATTTGTTCCTGTACCTTCTTTGCCCGTTCCTCTGAGGCTTGTTGTGCTTTAAGAAGCAGATTGATTTGCTGCCTTAAAGAGTTTTGTTCTAGTTGTTTCTTTCCCAACATGCCGAGCGTCATTCGCAATTTTTCGCGAAGAACCATGACGAAGAGTGTGTAAAGTGCCAAATTGAACTCAGGATCAGCATGACTGGAAATATCCTCCAACCGAAAAACGAATAACTTCACGATCCCAACAGCATGGACGGTGGCAATTGTCTCATGTTCCAAAAGAGCACTAATCTCACCAACAAAATCTCCATATCGGCGTAATTTAGTGACAGATTGATTTCCAACAAAAATTTCTAAATAACCATGTTCTCGTTCTGAGTCATCTTGATCCGACCAATCGCAAGGCAAGAGCATCCAGATCTCCTTATTTTCGGCCCCTTCTTTGATCAGTGTGATTTCCTGATCTTGGAAGTACCGGATGCTTTTCAAAATAAATGATGGATCTGTCTTTTCTCGGGATTGAAGAAGGCAAAGAAATTCCTCCCTCGCTTGAGGTGCTTCACTTCGCTTTTCTTTACTCATACTCACCCTCCTGCCTTTTGCGAGAATGAAACGGTATTAGAAAACACAAAGAAATCGTAACAATAAAAACTTTTAGCTTACATTTTGCAGTAAATTAAAAAGATATCTCAAACGCTGCATTTTGACCTTCGGAATAAACCTCATAAACAGTAATAACGCTCAAAAGATATCATCGTCAAGTCAGACTCCTAACAGTGCCCATATCTCTAAAGGTCCGTAATCGTTACCGAAAAAAGAAAGACCATATATTTTTTTGTATCCAAATATGCTTCTCCATCATTGGGTAAACCAAACGATAACAGACTCATTTTTATAGATATTTAAAGTCGTTTCTTACTATCAAACAAAATCAACTAGCATTACCAATAAATGATTTTCGCTGTTTAATATAGTACAAGCCAAACACTGACTATAAAGTCATTCTTTTTTCCGTTTTGAAGTTTTAGTTGGTACGAGATGCTTTCGGTGGAAATTGTGAGGCTCATTGTGAACGTTTAAAACTCACAATAATAAGCCCTCTATCGCCATACACAGTTCCTCTCTTGTAGAATTCTTCTTAATAAAACCATCCATTCCCGCCTCTTCACATCGTTGTTGGCATTCTTGAGTTGCATCGCCAGTAAAGCCAAGAATTTTGGGACGTTTCTCGGAAGGATACTCTTCATGAATTGTGCGAGTTGCTTGGATTCCATCCATTTTGGGCATATATACGTCCATCAAAATGAGATCGTAGGTTTGAGATTTCAGCTTTTCTAAAGCTTCCAACCCATCACTCGCCAAGTCATCCGTATGCCCCAGCTGCTTAAGGACCAGTTCAGAGAGGAGTTGTTGGTCCGTGTCGTCGTCTACAATTAGAATATGAAAGGAAGGTTTACTATTGGCACCTGAAGATTTTGCTGGCTCCGCCACCCTCCGAAGGGTAAAAGTGAAAGTAGAACCTTCTCCAAGATCGCTTTTGACTTCAATGTGCCCTCCTTGTTTTTCGACAAATTCTTTGCAAAGCATCAACCCCAATCCAGTCCCTCGCTCAGCTTCTGTTCCCAATTGACTCTGTCGAAACTCGATGTGAAACAACGCCTCTCGCTTTTCAACAGACATCCCGACCCCGCTGTCGGAAACCGAGATGGCAATCTGTTCTCCTTTCTCTGCTGCCTCCAGTTTAATCCATCCTTCTCGATACGTGTACTTAATGGCATTTGAAACTAAATTTTGTAGAATCGATTGGAGCATTTCAGAATCAGCACGCACCATAAAAGGGCGATCAATCTGATTGATATATTGGATGGATTTCTGATTCAAAGATTCGGCATATATCTGGATAACCCGATCTATAATGGAGCGTAACGACACATTTTGTATAACCGGCTTCAGTTCTCCGGTTTGCATTCGAGACCACTGTAGGAGATTTTCCAAGAGGTTTTGAAGTCTAACCGCTGATTTGTTAACCCGTTTGGAAAAATCCATAATGGTACTTGGGGCCATCTCGCCTGCATCATTGGCCAAAAAATCGGTTAAACGTTGGAGATTGCTTAACGGGCTACGGAGATCATGAGCAATGATCGAAAAAAATTTATCTTTGTTTTGGTTGGCTAAGATGGACTCCTCAGTGCGCTTTTGTAATTCTTCTGTACGTTGCTGAACGAGGCGTTCTAACTGTTCTTTCGATCGTTTTGCATCTAAAGCCGTTTGGATGCGGGCGCTCAGAGTCTGGGGTTGGACGGGTTTATGCAAATAATCCGTTGCTCCCAGCTCAAAACACTGGGCGGTGATGACATCGCTCATTTCCGCAGTCAACACCAAAACCGGAATAACTTGAAATTTGCTGTGCTCCTTTAGCTGCTGCAACAGGGTTAAGCCATCGATTCCTGGCATGTAGAGATCCATTAAAATCAAATCAAACGCTTCCTGTTCAAGCATTGGAAATAAATGGTGTGAATGGGTAATGAAGTCGCAAGTATGGCCTCCATTCTTCACCAATGCCATCAATTGTAAACAGGTGAGCTTTTCATCATCTAGAATAAGGATATTCCCCATTACCCCTCGTTTTCATTCGTTAATAGTTGCAATAACTCATTTTTTCCTTGTTCGATCAGGCGTTGATATCCGTCTGCGTCTTGAAGGGCAACGGTTTCATCGATTTGCTTGATAAGGTTCAAGTAAAAAAATGCATTGTATCCGTTACATAAATTCCTTATTGATTCTAGCTGTTCATAGATGGTTCCTTCTCGCATAATCGAGGTTCGTGTCAGTTTATCAAGAATTTCATGCAGTTGGGTTATTCCCTGTTTTGAAAGCGGAGGAAGTTTTCGGTCCAAGGTTATATCTGCTTTGGAGGTGCTTTGACGCAGGTACCTCACTAAAATGGGAAAGAGTTTCTTAAAATCCAGCGGTTTGATCAAGTAATCGCTGGCTCCTATCTCTAAAGCAACTTTTTCTTGGTCTCTAAACACATCGGCTGAAAGCATCACGATAGGAATGTTTTTTCCTCCTGGAAACGAACGTATTTTTTTAGTCGCGGTCAATCCATCCATTTCAGGCATATGGATATCCATCAAGATTAAATCCAAAGTAATGCCTTTCTCCTGCATTTCTAAAACCCGTTGAACCCCAAGCCCCCCATTTCCCGACCATTCGATTTGCAGACCGAGTTCTTGAAACAACGCCATTGCCATCTCTCGATTCATCGGATTGTCTTCAACTAACAAAACTTGGTTGTCCTCTGAAAATTTAAGGCCTTCAGGAAATAGAGGGCCTTCCACCGACTTAGTTTTTGTAATGATCAATGGAACTTTTACTATAAAAGTCGCCCCTTTGTTCGGAGCGCTTTGGACCGTGATCTCTCCTCCCAATAAATGAACCAGTTGTTTCGTGATTGACAATCCCAGGCCACTTCCTTCCTGACTTCGTGTTGTCGTCGGATCGACTTGTTCGAACATTTCGAAAATCTGGGCTTGTTTGTCGTGAGGAATCCCCACCCCGGTATCCACAACTTTAAATACCAGCTGGTCGTTTTCCTGAGACGCCCGCAAGCAAACCGATTGCCCACTTGGGGAAAACTTGATCGCGTTGATCGTCAAATTCACCAAAATTTGATTGAGCTTGCTGCGATCACAACGAATCATCGTGGGAAGCTGAGGAGTCCATTCATAGGAGAACTTCAAATCTTTTTGAAGCGCCTGTGCTTTGTAAATATGGTAGATGCTTTGCAAAAGCTGTTTAACATTCAAGTCTTCCATAGACACATCCATTTTTCCGGCCTCGATTTTGGAGAGGTCAAGAATATTGTTGATCAATTCAGAAAGATGTTGTCCGCTAATTCGAATGTTCTCCAGGTATCTATTAAATTGAGGAGGAAGGGATTGCGTTCTTGCTCGATTGAGCAAAATTTGACTGAATCCCACAATTGCATTCAAAGGCGTTCTGATCTCATGACTCATATTAGCGAGAAATTGAGATTTCGCCACACTGGCGACTTCTGCTGCTTCCTTGGCTTCTCTCAAGATATGTTCATTGCTTCGGCGTTCCGTCACGTCTCGAAAAACGAGGACTGCCCCATGCAAATTACCCGTTGCACTACGAATGGGTGCTCCGCTGTCGTCGATAGGGATCTCACGACCAGTCTTAGCGATCAAAATTGTGTGATTGGCTAAGCCCACAACATTGCCTCGTTGAAGCACTTTTTCTACTGGATTTTCGACAGTTTCGCGCGACCTCTCATTCACAATAACAAAAACCTCTCCAATAGGTTTGTTAAGCGCATCTGCAAAGCTCCAACCTGTGAGTGATTCCGCAATTGGATTAATAAAAGTCACACGTGCGTTGGAATCGGTAGCGATCACGCCATCTCCAATGCTTGATAATGTGGTTTGCAGAAGATCCCGTTGTTGCTCAAGTTCGTTTTCCGCATCTTTACGTGCAGATATATCTTGGGCGACGAATACAATCCCTTCTATTTTTCCTTCCGAATTTTTCATGGATGCCCCCGATGTTAACATCGGGAGAGACCTTCCATCCTTTGTAAAATAAGGGACTTCTTTCCCTTGAATTGAGAATTGTGAATTTGTTGTTGCTTCACGCAACAAATGTAAAAAGGATTTTTCAGCTTCCATAGGCATGAGTATCGAAGCCTGTTTCCCGATCAATTCATGTTCAGCATATCCCAACAAATCAAGCGTTGCTCGATTAACCGTACGAATTGTTCCATCGGGGTTCATAACAATCAGTGTATCGATCATGGAGGCTAGGATATCATCAACATACGTTTTAGAGACCGTGGTTTGATCAAGACGATCAAACATTTCATTAAATGTTTGGGCAAGATTTTCTACTTCGTCATTGGTTTCAATGGCTACACGATGGTCCATATCGCCTTCAGCTACCTTTTGAACACTTTGTGTCAAAGACTGAATGGGGTAAATGAGGGCGCGCCCTAAAGCGTAAAACGCAAAAACAACGAGAAAAGTAACCGCGAGAATCAATACAACGATGTATTGTATCGCCCGATCGACCGGTTTCAGGGCCTCGTTTAGGGGCGTTTCTACCATCAACCCCCATCCTGAACCACGGTAGTTGAACAACCCTTGTTGCAAAGTATACGTGCTTAAAACCACTTGATCGGGAGTTTCAATGGAAGGAAGGATGCGACTTCCTGACAAGTTTCCCTGTAGACTTTCCTGAACTAACGGAGACTCTAGTAGAGAATCCTGTAAGACTTCGTAGGTCGCGAACCTGGAAGTTGAAATCACAGTCCCTTCACGATTGAACAAATAAATCGGGTTTCGAGCTTCGGCGCTGGTTAAAATTTGGGAAACAACTGGCCAGGCATAATGTCCTATGACAACGCCTATGATAGGAGCTTTAGGATCAGTTTCGCTATAAACTGGAGCAGCAAAGAGAACGGTGGGTTTTTGGGTGTCTTCGGAAAGTATCAAATCGGAATAATAAGTGATTCCTTGCATTGCTTCTTCGTATGCGATTTCTGTCTGAGGAGAAGTGGACACAGAGTTACCAATTTGATCGAACTCTGTAGCGTCAACAATTATTCCCTTATTGTCTACAATCGAAAAAAAATCCCAAGGCCCTGAAAGGACGGCTAGCTCTTCAAAAACTTCCTCGTCTAAAGTGTTTTGAATCCTTTCATCGATTGGTTTGCCTTGGTAAACAAGTTCGAGAAAGATTTCGACGACAGCATTGTCGGAAATCAATTGGATCCCTTGAAGAGCATTCAGTAAAGCTTGGTCGATACTGCGCATGGTGTCTTGAACCAGAAGAACTTGTTTTTCGCGAATTGCATCCTGCAATAAATCTTTGGCCGTATAATATATCCCAACTCCCAAAATCGGTACAATGAGACATGCGGCAAATACCGCGTATAAAGCCAACTTGTTGGATAGACGTTTCATTGTTGATTCCGTCGAAGGTCTTGATTCAGTGCATGTATAAAATAATCATTTAAGACCAATTCTGTATCGAAGCGTTCTTCAGTTATCCCTCGTTCATTCATAAAACGATTCATACTTCGAACGGAGCCATGTAAGGATTCCAATCCTGATGCGATGGTAAATGCCGATAGGTTTTCGCGCAAATTGCGAATTCGATCCAAACGCTCGATCGCTTGAACCTCTTGCCAAGTCGCTCCATAAATATCAGCAATAATTTGAAAGGCTTCTTGGGGGTGATTTTGGATGAATTCAGTTGTCTTGTGCCATACGTTGACATAGGCCTGAACATCGTTACGACGTTCCTCAATAAATTGACGGTGCATCGCTTGGCCATTGGGTGATATTCCCCGCACTTGGGAGGTATCGAACAATGAATGCCCATTTCCTTGTTCAATCGCTTTGCTCACATCAGGTTCCCATGTAACGACAGCGTCAAACTTTCCTTCAATAAACTCTTGAGCCGCCCGTTCGACCGGGACGTCAATCAGGGTGACTTCCTCCAAGCTAACTTTCGCTTGAGAAAGGGCAATCGTAAGAATGTACTCGGTATAGGTATTCTTGCTAACGCCAATCGTTTTTCCTTTGAGATCAGCGAGGTCCCGAATCGTAGATTTTGCCACAATAGCTTCTACACCAAAGGAGTTATCTGCATTGATGACCAAGACTAAGTCTGAACCTTTGGCGTTAAATGCCAGCATATCGAATAAAGAAAAAGCATGAGCATCTACCAGCTTACCATCTGCCATTTCTTGCAAACTGGCGAAGTAGTCAGGATTGGTATCGATTAACTCGACTTGCACCCCAGCTTCTTGAAACCAACCTTTTTTTTCCGCAATCTCAATCCAATACATTCCCGGCCAGTAGTAACGAGCGACTCTCATGGGTTCGTTTGTTGTTTGGAGTGTTGAATCCTGCTGAAACCATATTTTCCAACCAACACCTCCAGAAACAAGAATAATACTAAGCGCAATACCAAGAATGGTAATTTTTCTATCCATACTGCCCTCTTATAGAAAAGTGACGCAATTTGAGACCATTCATTTCATTTGAGTACATTCATTTCATTTGAGACCATTCACTTTAGATGATTGGGCCTTCAATTTCGAATTCCTGCCCCCTTGTCCAAAGTGGAAAGCAAGCTTCGATCTCGACAGGATCTTTTTTTGTCAAGACTATCGCAGTCCAATAGACATAGCAAACATTAGAGTTTAGTTGTTCTAACTGAGGTACTCGATCAAAGTACCCTTCAATCTGGCAATCGCCAATTTTGCGAAGCTCATCTAGCATCTCTAGCGGTCCTGGGACGGAGAAAAAAGCATCTCTGCCCGGATCAATCGTTATCAAATAACGCATGAGTTTGGAGAAATCCAATCGGTCTCTCCTCTGAGCAGATGGGCTTGAAGTGGGAAACATTTCCATGAATCGGGAGATCACCTTATCGGTAAAATCTGGATCGGCGCTCCCCTCCAATATGGCCTGAAATTGATCTTTGGCTTCTAACGTCAAGTCAGGCAAATCTTGGGGCATGGAATGCCTCTCGCGAACCACGACCCAGGCTGATTCGACTTCGTGGGCAAAATCCGAAAGATCATTGAATCCTGCAAGGGCACCCGATCCCTTGAGGGTGTGTAGCGCTCGGAAAAGCTCATCAACAAGCTGAGCATTGAATCCTTCTTTGTTAAGCTGAAGGGCCGCCTGTTCAATTGTCTCAAGCCATTCTTCCGCTTCTGCTAAAAAAATTTCTATCGTATCATCCATGCGAATCTCCCTTCTCAACAAGATATGGGCGGAACGTTTGAGTGCATCCGGCCTTTCTTAAACCTTGCCAAAGGGCATCGGACGGGATGATTTTGGTATGATACTGTTGCTGCTCAGCCGATTGAACGGCAGCCCAAAGCAGTTGAATGCCTTCTAAGCTCACTTCAGAAACATGAGAGCAGTCCAAGGAAACGTCTCCTGTTTCGAGCGCAGCGAGTAGGCTCTCTCGTAATGTTTCAAGGGATTCTTGGGGTCCAAACGAACTAGGAGCTAGACAGCTGATCCTCATATTACCTCCTTATTGGTTGAGAATTTCTCTAAGTTCAAGAACGCGTGTTTTCAAAGCATCCATATCGAGCGGCTTGGGGAAGAAACTGTCTGCTCCAAATCTTTTAGCTTCTTCGGCACGCTCATTGTAGGCAGAGATGACAAAGACAAAAGGGGGTGGACTCGGATTCTTTTGTCGAATGGCGGCAAGAAGTTCAATCCCGCTCATACCGGGCATATTGACGTCAGACAGAATAAGAACAATATCAGTTCCCCGCTGACTGTTTAAAATCTCCAAGGCTTGCTGCGCGGTATTTGCGCAATCGATTTTGATATCACCACTTTTGCTTTCCTTTCGAAACAACCGTTGAATGATTGTAAGAGCAGCTGGCTCATCATCAACGGCTAAAACATGAAGCGGTTTGGCATTCATAAAGTCTCCTTTCTTGGCCGACCTTCCGGTAGGCTAATAATAAAAGTAGTTCCTTCGCCTTCCACACTTTCGGCGCGAATTTCTCCATTGTACTCACTCGTGATAATGGTGTTGGAAAGCGAGAGTCCCAAGCCAGTGCCTTTCCCTGGTTCCTTGGTTGTGAAAAAGGCATCGAAGATTTGATTGTGGGCAGATTGAGGAATACCCGGTCCGTTGTCTGAGATTTCAATAATTAACTCCTTGTCTTGAAACGTCGTGCGGATCATCAAACGGGGCGAGAAGGACGATTCCTGAAGTTTTTGATCGTGCATCGCTTCAAAAGCATTGTTCAGGATATTCAGAAACACCTGCCCGAGTCTAGGGGCTGCTCCCCAAATAGAGGGTGAATTTGTCTCCAACTCCAAGGTCCGTTCAACTACGAACCCGGGGTGCTGAGCACGAAAAGAGTGATAAGCGATATTCAAGTATTCGTTGAGCAAGGCATTCACATCAACTTGGCTCCAGACTTGACCACTTTGTGGCCGGGAATGAGTGAGCATCGCATTCACGATATTGGCGATTCTATCTCCATGTTGCACGATACCCCGCGATGAATCTTGGATGCCACCACTCAATTCTTCGATTTCTTCAGAATCGGGTGTTTCTTTATCCAGTTCTTCAAGCAGATCTTTGACATCTCGATCCACCAATTTAGCAAAATTGATTATGAACCCTAGTGGGTTACGGATTTCATGGGCCACTCCCGCTACTAAAGTGCCCAATGATGCGAGACGTTCCTGTTGCCTCAGCGTTTGCTGTGCCCGATTGAGTTCTTGTGTCCGCTGCTGGACTCGTTGCTTCAACTTTTGATTGAGTGAATTAATCTCTTTTTCTGCTGCTTTTTGCTCAGAAATATCTTGGATGAACCCGGTGAATTTTCGATCAGAGCCAACCCGCAATTCTCCAACGTACAAACGCATCCAAAATATTGAGCCGTCTTTCCGTTTGGCTTCAAGCTCACGGGTGATCCCAATGATACGACGCTCTTGTGTGCGAAGATAGCGTTTAAGATAATTGTCGTGATCGATTTGATGAGGTGAACTCATCAGCATGTTCACTTTGCAACCGATAAGTTCTTTTTCCGAAGCATATCCAAATAGCTCGCATACCCTTGGATTGACGGACTCGATGAATCCGTGTTCATCGATAGTGATGATTGCATCCGGGGCGGTCTCGACAAGCGCCGCAACCCTAGCGGTTTCATCTTTAAACTTCTGCTCCCACAATTTCCGTTCGGAAACATCACGTATGAAACCGGTGAACTTACGGTCTGCGCCAGCGTAGAATTCTCCGACAGACAGTTCAATGGGAAAGATCGTTCCGTCTTTTCGTTTCGCTTCTAGGTTTCGAGTGACTCCAATAACCTTCCGCGCCCCTGTTTGTAAGTATCTTTCAAGATAGCTATCATGCCCCTCACTATAAGGAGACGGCATCAGGTTCGATACATTTTGCCCCACAAGCTCTGACGGCTTGTAACCGAACAACTCTAGAAGTTTGTCGTTCGCAAATTCAACAATTCCATTTTCATCGATGATCAATATCGCGTCCGGTGCTGTCTTTACGAGAGCATTAACCCAAGCCAACGTATCTTGACCGTCTGGATTCATTTCATTCTCCTTTGATCCAATCTTTTAGACAGTTTGATTAAAAACTGAGTTTGCAAACTTTCTTTACCTCGATTTGCATTGGCAGAGGTAAGCCCTCAGCTACTTTAAAAGCAGTAATTTTTCGAAATCTTTCCAGTCTGAAAAAATCGGAAAGAATCCCAAACGTATTGTATACAGAAAAACTCAAATCTTCTGACCGAAGCAAACGAAGAAGATGATGCATAGTTTTCGCCAAACTGCCTATTTACTGACATCGTTAGACTTCTGCTTTAAAATTTTTTAATTTATTAGCAAGAACGATGCCTCCTTTCAATCTGATACAATAGAAATTGAATTACCAGTAGCTTAGCTCCGTTTTTAACTACCAACACAACAATCAACTCTAACTGTATGGATGAAACCTCTTTATCAAGATCGACACTTTTAGAAGCTTCACCGTTAGAACATTAATGATCAGATTTGATCAATAAATTCTAGTACTCCCATCCATCAATATACTGAAGTTTGATATTTTTAAGAAAATGGTCCATTTCGTGAGCCAGATCATCCGCCAGCTTCCACTTCCCTTGTTGCGCACTAGTATTAATGCGTTGGGCCAATAAATTGACCTCTTTTAATCCACGTAACCCCATATATTGATGAGTCAGAGAGATTGTCTCTTTCACATTTTTCTGTTCAATGAATCCATGCAATGCATCCATTTGTTTGTACTTCCGTTCTATTATTCCAGGCATAACGTCTCGGTAAGATGAATCCAAAATCACCAAGAAGTCGGTTTCTGCAATATGGGTCGGTTTGGGCTTTTCCGACGCCATCATCGGCTTTTCTTTGGAACACTTGAGCGATTCAACGATTTTTGAATGAAGTTGTTGAGGATAGATCGGTTTGATAAGGATATCGTCACATCCTGATTCAATACATTGATGATATATGTCTCTCAATGAAAGAGCCGTTTGTACCAATATCGGTGTTCGCTTCAAATTTCTCTTGTTTTCCGACTCTCGTATCAACTGTGTTGCAACACAACCATTCATGTTTGGCATCTGAATATCCATCAAGATGATATCAAAGGAATTGGCCAGAAATTGCTCAACAGCGGCCTTACCGGTCTCTGCAAGCGATACCGTTGCTCCCATTTTTTCCAGCATCAGTTGCAGCATCAATTGATTGTCTGGTTCATCATCTGCGATCAAAATGTGTAACTTTGGCAGGTATAGACGATTCGTGGCGGAACGTAGGTCTTTTGTGCTTTCGAACGACTCGTGATACTCGACGATTTCTGGAGAACGCAAATGCCTGACCATTAGTTGCCTTTCTGACGAATGATTTCAGAATATACAATTAAAAATTAATATCTATTCTATTGAAAGGCAACCAAAAAACAACTAAGTAAAAACAAAAAAACATATTTAAAAGCTCCCTACAAAAATCACACCGTATGTATTAGGGGCAATTGCCAATACTTGCATGAAGGAAACTTATGTCATTCTTATCACCCTGGTTTCTATTTGGATTGCTGGGCATTGCGATTCCAATTGCCATTCATTTGATTCGCCGCGAACAAGCGGAACCGGTTCGTTTCAGCACCATTCGTTTTTTGAAGAAAGTGCCTCGCAAACGCATTTTCTTCCAAAAGCTCAAACAGCAATTATTGCTGATCGTGCGGATTGCCATTGTGGCGTTGATCGCTTTAGCTTTCGCCCGTCCTTTTTTAAGCAGCATGCTTTCCGAAGTTGTAGGTATTGCCCCCCGGTCTATTGTGATCTTGATCGATACCTCGATGAGCATGCAGCATGGGGATTCTTCCACTCAAGCTCAAGCAGCCGCATTGGAGGAGCTTCGGTCGTTACAACCTGGCGATGAAGCCTCTGTGATTTATTTTTCAGATCGTGCCGATCAAGTTCATGAACTCTCCACAGACTTGGCCGAACTCGAAACGGTGCTCCAACAGGAAAGTCCTTCCACGTATCGATCCACTCGTTTTCTTCCCACGTTGCGGCTTGCCAATGAAATTCTGCAAAACGCGACGTATCAAGATCGAAGCATCTATCTGATTTCCGACTTTCAACAACATGCTGTCACCCGCGGTGATGCTGCGTGGCAATTGAGTCCCGGTGTGGCATTGGAAACAATCCAGGTGGGCGTGGAAAACATCCGCAACTTGTCGGTTGCTGACGCTCAATTGTTTTTTAGTGAACCGACATCCGTAGACGGTGAGTCCGCGGATTCCACACTGTCGCTCCCACAATCGGTTCCTGAAATATCTCGCTCTCGGAGCCTTCGGGTGCGAGTTAGCAACCGAGGAACAGTGCATGTCTCCGAGGCCCGGCTTACGATGGAAGTGGATGGAAAAGTAATGGCTCAAACCGAACTGGATTTGACAGAACAGTCGGAGCGGGTTGTTGAATTTCCATTGCCATTGGAAGAAGAGGAAGCTCATCAAATTCTAGTACGTGTGGAAGAAGACGAGTTTCTTCCCGACAATTCATTTTTTTTGACCATTGAACCAGAACGCCCTACTCAGATTTTGGGCCTTACGGAACGGGCTGGGGCAAAACAATCTCAGGACCCTAGCCGTTGGTTACGTGCTGCTATGCAGCTAGCTGCTAATACCGATTTCCAGTTAGAAGTGGTCGGCCAGCTTCCTCCGCGCTCACAACTCCAAAATTACGATATCTTTGTGCTTTGGGATGAGCCTCCCAATGCAGTTGACGGACAATATTTCAATACAATCGTACAGCAGGGAAAAAGCCTAGTTTTGGTCCCTACTGACACCACGCGGTCCAGTCAATTCAATGAAAGGTTTCGGCCTATTACCCCAGCATTCCTTACACAGAAGCAAATTTACCCACGTCAATCGGCACTCATTGTTACTGAGGTAGAATCGCATCATCCCGTTTTTCAGGCATTGCGGCAAAATCAAGTGGTTCCATTTGGAAACGCACGATATTGGGGACATTGGGAGGTTCGACTTCAAGAAACTAGTGAAAGTCTGATGGTATTCAACAATAGCGAGCCACTGCTATTGGAGCGAACAATAGGGCTCGGGAAAGTGCTACTTTGGACCTCTCCATTGGATACGCAGTGGAACAGCTTTCCTTTGCAGATTGAATTCGCTCCGCTAATCCATGAGGTGTTTTTACATCTGTCTCGTCAGACTGCATCCAAAGCATTTTATGCGATTGGAGAACGGGTGCCGCTTCGTCTCCCTTCAGAAACTCTGGTTCAAATCTCACCGCCTCAAAGCTCTCCTACTGAACATCTTTTTCCAGCCGGGGAGGTTGCTGCTTTTTCAGAGACCTACTCTCCAGGATTTTATCGAATGCAATCAAAAATTGGTGTGGAGCATTTCGCAGTGAATATCCCTGCTGAAGAATCGAATTTTATTTCGATGAACCCTGAAGAACTCTCACAGCATTTGGTGTCCTCAGAAGTCGAAACTTCGACAAATGCTCCAGCGCGCCTTGAAATTCAACAGGCTCAATTGGAACGTTCTCAGCAGTTTTGGTGGGGAATTTTGCTGTTTGTGTTGCTATTAGGGTTTGTTGAAGTGTGGCTTGCCAATCGGACCTACCGATAAAACCACAGTACGGCTGCAATAGGCTTACACGGACCGTTGAACGTACGCACCAAGCATCCCCATATCTTTGGAGGGAATCAACTGGCCGTTGCAGTAATAATACCCCCGACCAAGCACCCGAATAGCGCCATCCAATAGGACATATCCAAAATCGTTGAGGCGATCCAAACTCCATAACTCGATAGGGAGATCAGAAGGGAGTTGTTGGTTGTAAAGTTCTCGTGAATAGTCGAAATAATATAGTTCACCCTTGGCGTGAGGGCGGATGTACAAATAGCTCGGTTGCAGTGCAAGGATGCTATTTACTGGGGGTAGATACAAATATCCATTTCCCACACGATACACTTCGTTGCCAATTACAATTCGATTGCCGGGTGAGGTTCGACTCACCCGCTCCTCCAACTTCACAAAAGGCTGGCTGATCCAACGCTGGCGTAAAGATTCAGAACGATCTACGATTTTGAGATTGGAAGTGGATTTTTCTTCTGTCGCGGTGGGTTCTTCCGTTTCCACCTTTTCGGCAGGAGTCTCTTCTTGTTCTTTAGGAGCAAACTGGACTTTGCGAAGAGCTTCAATTCCTTGGATGGCTTGATCATAGTCGGCTTTAAAGCATTCGAGATATTTACGGTAAAGCGAAGGATCTTCATAAAAATCTCGGAAACGTACTAAGAGCAGATCTTGTTTGTATTCCGGCAGGACCTCGGAGAGATGGAGATAAATATCGATCACTTCGGTCACGTCTTTATCAGAAATGGGCTGTTTGCAAGCCCAATCCATTGCCCGCTCGAAATGCTTCTGAAAATCACTATCTTGGGCAATAATGTGCAGCTTGGGAATGACGCTCCCATTCATGAAGCTAGAAATGAAGCGCGCTGCTTTATTTTCCTCACTTTTCCCCCCCCGTACGCCAATGGTTGCCGCAATGATATCCATTACATGGAAACGGTCGCGGTGGAACTGAATATCGCCAGTGCGTTTGATTGTCTGGATGGTTGTTGAAAACCCTCCAGCCAAACCTCTTAATTCATTATAAACATCTTCCTTCACGTTTTCCGGCAAAGTTTGAAAACGAGGGTGAATATACAAAGGCCAAAACTTAGCTTCTTTGTAAGGTGGACGGTGTTTGTGTTTAGCTGCGTAAAGCCATCGCAAACTCTTAAGCAATGCAGGGGGCAATTTCAATTCCACCAAATACGCTTCCAGTGCATCTGTCGTTTCTATCTTTAAATCGATTTCTTCTGGTTCGTCGGGCTGATCATTTACGGTTTGCCATTCCGATCCTTCACCCGAAACAGATTGAGCCGTTGTACTTTCTAAATCTTCCACAGTTTGCCACTCCGAATCCGTCTCGGCTTCGAGAGAAGATGTCTCCTCCGTATCTTCAGGCGCAGTTTGCCACTCCGAATCCGTCTCGGCTTCGAGAGAAGATGTCTCCTCCGTATCTTCAGGCGTAGTTTGCCACTCCGAATCCGTCTCGGCTTCGAGAGAAGATGCCTCCTCCGTACCTTCCACTTCGTTTGTCTCTGTCATGATGGGTAACTTTGCCTCCTGCTTTGTGGTTTTATTGCGATTTCACCATTTTTCTAAAGGAGAGAGTTTAGCTTGAAAAAATACCCTTGGGAATTGCGTTGATGACCAAAACTCGATATAGGGAAGGAGTTCCTCAACTGTAGTTTTTCCAAACGTATTAGTCGTATAACTAGGACCCTATGTTAGAGCTAGCTCATTACAATATTACCGAAAAGTTATATGAAGGTCGCAAATCGACCTTGTTTCGAGGCACACGCACACAGGATCAGACTCCCGTTATTCTGAAAACTACCACGTCTAAACACCCTCCTTTATCTGAAATAGCCCGCCTTAAACATGAGTACTCAATCTTAAAAGATCATCATATAAAAGGCATGATTCAGGCCTTTGAATTGATAGAGGATCATGCAAGGTTGGTGTTAGTTTTGGAAGATATTGGCGGAAAACCGATTCGGGACCAGTTCAATTCACAAGACTTATCAGTTGGGGAATTCTTAAAAATGGCAATTCGGGTGGTCGAAGCGGTTGGATACATCCATCAGCACCATCTTATCCACAAGGATTTAAACCCGTATAACATCATCATGAATCCAGAGACCGAGCAGGTCCAGCTGATCGATTTTGGGATATCCTCACTCTTGTCACGTGAAAATCCAAAGATTCTCAGCCCTGAATATTTGGAAGGTACGCTCTCTTATATCTCTCCAGAACAAACCGGAAGAATGAATCGTGCCGTGGATTATCGAACCGATTTTTATTCACTCGGGGTAACGTTTTATTTTATTCTAACCGGTCAATTACCGTTCGATTTCAAGGACCCAATGGAATTGATCCATGCGCACATTGCCAAACCTCCCCATTCGGTTATTGATCTCTCACCGGATATTCCTGAAATGCTAAGCCGTATCGTGGCCAAACTGCTCGCGAAGAGAGCGGAAGCTCGATATCAAGGTGCGTACGGCCTTAAGACCGACTTGGAAATCTGTCAAAAAGAATGGAACCGCTCACAACGCATCGAAGTATTTGAATTAGGACGCCACGATATTTCTTCCCAGTTTCAGATTCCTCAGAATTTGTATGGCCGCGCAGGCGAGGTGAATCTTTTACTCCAATCTTTTGACCGCGTGAGTGAAGGAATCACTGAATTATTGCTAGTCGGAGGGTATTCCGGTGTAGGGAAATCTGCCTTGGTGAATGAGGTCCAAAAACCAATTGTGCGCAAACGAGGATATTTTGTAGATGGCAAGTTCGATCAATTCAAACGAAACATTCCTTATTCATCCGTCATCCAGGCATTTGCGAACCTGATTCAACAAATCCTCACGGAAAGCCAGGAGCGCATCCAACAGTGGAAAGAAAAGATCTTGCCTGCCTTAGGAAGGAATGGACAAGTGATCATTGAAGTCATTCCCGAATTGGAATGGATCATTGGTGAGCAACCCCCCGTCCCCGAACTCTCCGCAGCCGAAGCCCAGAACCGATTCCGTGTATTGTTTCAAAATTTCATTCAAGTGTTTGCAACGGCAGAACACCCGCTCGTCATCTTTTTAGACGATTTACAATGGGCGGATGTGCCGTCACTGAACCTAATCAAGGCAATGGTTGTGGAGCCTGACATTCACTATTTGTTTGTGATTGGGGCTTATCGGGACAATGAAACCAACTCCGCACACCCTTTGATGTTGATGGTGTCGGAACTTCGAAAAAAACAGCATGACATTCATTTTTTGCCGCTATTGCCTTTGGAACGCTCGGACGTCCACAAGTTGGTCAGCGACACCTTTCAGTGTTCGATGGAACGCAGCGATGGGTTAACCGAGGAGGTTCATCGTAAGACCAATGGGAATCCATTTTTTGTGTATGCGTTTCTGAAATCGCTATATGACGCCAAGCATATTGAGTTCAACTTGACGCAAGGGGAATGGCAATGGGATTTGGAGCAAATCCATCAAGCCGACATGTCTGACAACGTGGTGGATCTCATGGTGCGTAAGATCAAAACGCTTTCGCAAACCACACAATATGTTCTGAAGTTAGCTGCTTGCGTTGGGAACCATTTTGATCTGAAAACGTTATCCATTGTGTATGAAAAATCGCTTCACGAAACCGCTCAGGATTTCTGGGAAGCGGTAAAAGAAGGTCTGATTGTCCCAATTGGGCAGGATTACAAACTGGTTCACATCACAGAAGGTTTGGAGGTTTCGGAAGACTCCAATGCCAGTTATCGCTTTCTACACGACCGAGTCCAACAAGCCGCTTACGCACTGATTTCCGACGAACACAAACAATGGCTGAACTTACAAATCGGCCGGCTCATGCTGCGTAGCGTGAAAGCCGAAGAGTTGGACGACGTCTTGTTTGAGATTGTCAATCACTTTAACATCGGCATGGCGCTGATCAATAATACACAGGAGACCGAAAATACGGCTTTGCTCAATTACCAGGCCGGCCGGAAGGCCAAAAGTTCTGCCGCGTATGGTCCCGCAGTAGAATATCTCTCTAATGGACTGAAACTCTTGCCAGACAATTGGTGGGATACTCATTACGATTTAGCCTTTCCAATGAGTAGAGAACTCGTCGAGTGTGAATACCTGAACGGACAATTTGAAATCTCTGAAGAGCATATCAAAGAACTGCTGACCCACACAAAAACGACCTTGGATACTGTGGAAGTGTATCGTCTTCTGATGGTCTGCTATGCCTCACAAAGCCGGTATCGGGAAAATATCGAAATTGGTTTGAAAGCCTTGGCTTTGTGCGGTCAAGAATTACCGCTCAACCCTGGAGAAGAGTTAGTAGGAGCCGAGTTTGGCAATGCCGCTCAAAATCTAGGAGACCGATCTGTTGACACCTTGATTGACTTACCTGATATGGACGATCCAATTCGAAAATCGGCCATGCGTTTACTCGTAGAAATCTGGTCTCCTAACTACATTGAAGGCAATGACACACTCTTGGCCTTAGGAACCGTTAGGATGGTCAACCTTTCGATGCAGCATGGAAACACGGCTGAATCAATCTTTGGTTATGTGTCCTATGGACTGCTGTTAACCGTCGGGCTTGGTCAGGTGGAACTAGGCTATCAATTTGGGACACTGGCGATCACACTCAGTGAAAAGCTTCATGACATGAGTTTCCGCGCGAAAACCCACCATATTTTTGGGGGATTGACGAGCCATTGGCGAGTCCATTTAAAAAATAGCCATTTTCATGCCTTGTCTGCTTATGAGTACGGTTTGCAAACCGGTGATTTGATTTGGGGGAATTACGGGATCGTCCATGTGCCCTGTCAGGCATTTGTGCGAGGGATGTCGTTGGAACATCTTCAAACAGAATACGATAAATTTTATCCTTCGGTTATGAAGATGGATGACCCCATCCCCAATTTGTTTTTCAAGCTATTTTATTTTGGTGCTCGTGGCTTGCGTGATCGCAAATACGACTTCACCGACGGTGATGTTATTGATGAAAACCGAGATCTAGAAAATGATCACATTTTCAATCTATACCAGACGATCAAATCTCAATTGCTTTACTTTTATGGTCAATACGAAGGTGGATTCGAGTGTGCCAAGGAAGCCAAACGGACGGTTCATGCCAGCGTGGGCAATCCGGTCCTAGTGGATCAAGCCTTGTATCAAGCTATGAATGCTGCCGCTCTCTATGTGGAAGCCGATGAAACGCGAAAAATCGAACTCCTGCAACACTTGGAAGAAGGATTGGAAAAGCTAAAAGCCTGGAGCGAGAACTGTCCCGAAAACATGCTGCATAAAAGATTGCTGGTAGAAGGCGAGCATGCTCGTATTACCGGAGACCTTATGGCAGCGTTGCGCAGCTATCATCACGCTGCGGAATCGGCAGAACGTGAGGGGTTTCAGCAAGTTCAAGCCTTGGGATACGAGTTAACCGCTAAGCTGTATCAGTCTCAAGAGATCGAAGAAATGGCCAAGGCCTATATGCAAAAGGCGCACTACCATTACACACGTTGGGGCGCGAGAGTGAAAGTAACTGACTTAGAAAACACCTATCCCCAGTGGTTTCGCACCATCATTACCAATGAAGTGGAGATTCGCGAAACCGTGACTCCTTCGCTCTCCATCAGCTCAGGCAATATGTCACAAGCTTTGGACGTGCATTCCGTCATTAAAACCTCTCAAGCTATCTCCCAAGAAATCGTATTGGATAACTTGGTAAAAAAGATCCTCCAAATCGTGGTGGAAAATGCCGGTGCGCAACGGGGTATCTTGTTGCTGAAAAAAGAGGACACGTTGGTTGTGGAAGCGGTTACTTCCGTAAACGATGAAGAAGTGACTTTGGAATCATTACCTATGGAAGACTACGAAGAGATCGCACATTCCATTGTGCATTTCGTGGAACACACCGGAAAACATGCGGTCATCCAAGATGCCCAACAGGATGGACGTTTTGCTTCAGACCCTTACGTGCTGGAACAAAAACCAAAATCGATTTTAGGCGTTCCATTGATCTACCAGACGAAGTTTCTGGGAGTACTGTATTTGGAACACAGCCTATTGACGGGAGCATTCACACCAGCCCGATTGGAAGTGCTGAATTTGTTGTTGGCACAAATCACAAGTTCCTTAGAAAACGCGATTTTGTATGCTGCTCAAGGAGAAAAAGTTCGGATGGAGGCCGAACTCGAAACCGCTGCTGCCGTACAACATGCGCTCTTTCCGTCCGAATTGCCTCAGTTCGACAACTTTGAACTGGGGAGTTTCTTCCAATCTGCGACGGAAACAGGTGGAGACTGGTACGGCTTCATGCAGCCCACGCCGGAATACTTTTATATCCTCATTGGAGATGCTACCGGACACGGCACCCCGTCGGCTTTGGTCACTGCGAGCGCGAGCGCGACCTGTCAAACCATCGAGCGCTTTCATGCGTCTTTGAAATCGGCCCCTTCCCCAGCCACCATTCTCGAATACTTGAATGCAACCGTCTTCCGAACCGGACAACTGAAGTTTGGAATGTCCTTTTTTGTGGCTCGGCTCAACATCAACACCGGAGACTTGCTCTTTGCCAATGCAGGACACAACTATCCCATCTGGATTCAGGATGGATTCAAACCGCGTCGCTTGTTGGTAAGTGGATCCATATTGGGGTATCACCCTTCACCGAATTTTCAGGAACGCACCATTCAACTCAGTGTTCGGGACAAGCTGTTCTTCTTTACTGACGGTCTGATCGAAAACTCCAACTCCAAAGGAAACATTTGGGGAGAACGCCGTTTGCCTTTCATGGTCCAACAGCATGAACACAATCCGGCACAAGCCTGGGTCGATGCGGTTGTGGCCGATGCTTATAAATTCTTCGAAGGCCACCCTTTGGAAGATGACATGACCGTGGTATCCTGCCAAATCACAAAACCTTTTCCCAAAGCGAACAAAATATGATGTATCTGGAATCCTCCCAGACACGTGTTCGCCACCCCCAAAACTTGACTTCCAGACAAAGGTAAATCGAGATGCGACTTCAATACAACGCACCGGTCATCTTAACGTTTGCTCTGACCGCATGCGCGATACATTTGGTGACGACATTTGTTTTTCCACCCTTCACCCGTAACTTTTTTGCGGCCAGTGGTTATTTTGATTTTAGAAGTGTGCTGGATTACTTCCGGTTGTTTTCTCATGTTTTGGGACACGGGAGTTTCTCCCATCTGCTAGGCAACATGACTTATATTTTGTTGCTCGGTCCAATTCTAGAAGAACGGTATGGAGGGGGGCCGATGCTAGTGATGATCCTAATTACGGCCTTGTGTACCAGCTTGTTGAATGCCCTCTTGTTCTCAACAGGGCTGGTTGGGGCAAGTGGGATCGTGTTCATGTTCATCATTCTCGCATCCATCGTGAACATGAAGGCGGGAACGATTCCAATCACCTTTATTTTGGTTTCGCTGATTTACGTTGGAGGTGAGGTGAGAGACATCATGCGAGTCGACAACATCTCTCAAATGGCTCATATCGTGGGGGGCGCTTGTGGCGCTTTGTTTGGGTTCATCTTAGCTCGAAGACCGAATGCTCCCTCGGGTTCATTCTAGAAGTGATAGCCGCATGGTTTGATTCGTTATATCCCGTCTATTTAGGTTGTCTGAAGCCACCACAAACGGTTGGCGGAATGTCTTCTTTTTGAGGCGTTTGAGGTTCCATGCAGAATATGCCAGCTTGTCCTTGCAAATTTGGGCCATCAATCCCGCCACTGAAATCGTTCCAAAGAAGTGTTTCCAATAAGGTTGCATTTGAGGCGTTCCGCGTTGACTCAGAACATACAAAAAGTTGTGTAGCCGAGGATCTAGATATTTCTTTCCATACATCAAATTTTTAATGGAAATTGGGATCCACTGCGTTGATTCGTAGAGCTGTTGTAGGCTTTGAATTGTATGTTCTAACTGGTCCAAATCTTGAGGGTCGGTTGATTCTATCAGCAAATTCACATGATCATGCAGCTGGTAATATTCCTCAAACCCTCCTCCCAACATGGTAAGGTTATAGTTCTCGAACACGTGGAGATCCGAGGGGTTCTGAGATTTGTCAAAAACCATCCTACCTTCTCCAAGCTTCAAAAGTTCAAGATACGCTCCTAAGATCCAGTTGATGGCATACAGCGTCCACAATTTTTGGTTGCTAAATGATTTGTATGCGTTGGCTACCATACGATCATTGGTTTTGATGAAATCGAGAGTCAGTTTTTCTACGGGACGAAAGCGCTCCGTATCATAATCCTGGTCTCGGTGGGCATCGATCAGCTTTTGTGCCAACACGCTGATGCTAGCAAACGTGGAATACAGTCCACGAGAAAACAAAGGATCTACAAAGCCTGCCGCATGACCCATCAAACAAAATCGGTCCCCCACAATCTGTTTGGACGAATACTGAATCCGTCCCGTGGAAACCCAGTCACGGACTGGCTTGGCTGACGCCAAATGTGCTTCAATGGAAGGGTATTTTTTAACAAATTCGTGGAATTCTTCCTCCGGTGATAGATCATCGCGCTTGGGGTGAATCCGTGGGTCTAACATCAACCCCACACTGCACAAAGGATTGGATGACCTTGCATGGTTGTTGAATGGGATCACCCACATCCATCCCCCGTGAAAGATGTGATGTAAGGTCCCTTCAAACATAGAATGCAACACCCCTTGTTCTTTCTGAGAAGATCCCGTTTGGTGCACCGAAGGCACACCAATCATGTGGGTGAAGATGGCGCGGGAATGGGTTTGCATATCAAAATCCCGCAGGTTGAATTTCTGGGCCAATAGGGAACGAAACCCACCGGCATCCACGATGTAATCGGCCTCATATTGCTCGCCTTTATTGGTGGTCACGGTCACGCAATCGTCATGAATGGCCACATCCTCAATACCTGTTTTTTGGAACACCGTGGCTCCATACTTCACAGCCAATGACATGAAAAAATAATCGCTGTCTTGGCGATATAAGTGCAATTCATGCCCGTACGGTTCACGAGGTATCACTGCCTGCAAAACGTCCTGAGCATTGTGGGAATTGTGTTTCTGATGGTGCATGAAACCAAAGTGCCGTTTCACTCCATGCGAGGTGCCTACCTGAGCAAAAAAGTTCTCCGAACTGAAGTAAGCCAGTTCGGGCACTTCATACTGTTGTGCCATCAATCGGAGAGCTTCCGAGCTTTCCAATATCATGGATTCCCCAATTGCGAACTTAGGATGACAGGCTGCTTCAAACAAAACCGCCTTCAAACCCTGCCGTGCCAATATAGTTCCGAGGATCGACCCTCCAATGCCGGTTCCAATAATAGCTACATCATATCTGTTTCGATTCGTTGGCATAACCACCTCCCTTGGGTTGCGAGTCGTTGCGTTGCAAATCTATTGCGATGCCCACAACAGATTCGATTCTATTTTCCGAATTGTGTGCGGTCCGTGTGTGTCGTCACGATTTTAAGCTAATCGAAAACGCATCACTCGTTTATTGCATTCGGACCGAACCGGAAAAATCCACGACTTAACCGTCGAAAGGCCTGACTTAATGGGAATCGAGCTTCACCTCGATCTTTTAAGAATGAAATCAATCAACGAGTCGGGCAGCCATGCATCCAAGTCGGGGTGCCCGCTTCAACACTAGAGAACACCTCAGATGCCGTGAAGGACTGAGAGGTGGTGCCTAGCGCACTCAAACTCCCCATATTTTGAGATACATCGACATTTCCTGATGAGGTGGCCAAGACCACCGGAACCACAACATCGTTCACCCCACACAATCCTGACGTTTCATTGACAGTCACTGTATAGGTGGTCCCGATTCCGCTCACATTCGCTTCAACCCCGAGTTCCGGCACGCGGATGGTAATGGTGGCAGTATCGCTGCTTTCGGTCGTGTTAGTCGAAACAAAGAAATCGGTTTCGCTTTCCACCTGAACCTTGACCGTATGCTTCCCCACTTCCGTAAAGACGCGAGTGCAGCTGTTTGAGTCGTTACACGAGGTATCCTTCTCATCGTTGAACAACCAAGTGACGTCGTCATAATTGCCTCGAATCGAAAAACGCACTTGATCAAAGGCAGCGGGATCGTCTGGAAACCATACAATCGAAGGATTGTCCACGTCGTCGCCACAAGCCATTGCTAAACATGACACTAAAATTAGATAAACGATTAACTTTCCAGATGTCTTCATGGTTCTTCCTTTTTGGATAAAGTGCAAAAATTTTTGATTTCAGTTGGTATCAAAGTCAATGTCATTTTTGCCTGACAATCCTCCGAAAAACCAGGGAAATTCGACTCCCCATAGATGCCCCTTGACTGGCTTTGTTGTGTTCTTATACGGTCCTGTCTGTTTTGATAACCACAGCAATAACCACAATCTTGTCCAAGGTCGTGGACAAAAAGTTGTTGCTATCTGCAGCTTATGAAAGGACAGACCCCGACCATGACTGTAAGCACCTTAACGTCGCTTACGGGCAGAACAGGTAAGGTTCCAGTAACACTGGTTTTATGATCGTATTCTGACATAGGTCTCCTTTCTGAAGGGTTTTCAAATTCGGGGTTTTCCGTAAAGTAACCTACGAACTCTTCCACAACCATTGCCGAATACGACAAAAAATTTACATTTGATGACGAGGGGTAGAATCAATGTTGATAGGAAAAACTAATTTGCAACAACTCGGTGTGATGCCCTCTCCTAGCGAGGAATCATAGCATTTAAAAGTAAAAGGATTCTTGATGGATCTTTGATGCACTTACTCCTAGTGAAAGCAACCAGTTTTGTGTTGATTTCATCAAGCCATCCGGGCCACAGAGAAATATCTCTCGTTGCAACAATCCTTCGATTCTGGCGAGATCGGTTTGTTCGAGCCGTCGTTGTTCAGACGCGAAAAGTGACTGTGGAAAATCACTTCTTAATGAATCGAGAGTGTCTTGAGCCTGCTTTTCAACCGGGCTGAGGCTTTGAAACGCCAAGACCTTTAATGATATCGACGGCGGGAGCGGATCAGTGTCTTTTAGAAAGTGGCGGAGCAAGTCCACGTCATCGTCCCGACCCGCAAAAACCAAAACGATGTCCGTGGACAACGGCGGATGGCTTTCCCACAACATCCGAGTGGTTTTGAGTATCCCCTCCCACATCGACATAAAAGGAGTGACCCCCACACCTCCAGCCACCCACAACATTTGTTGGGGAATTCGAGGCGATGCTTCCGAAGATTCTTTTTTAAAACAACTGAATTCCCCACCAATTCCCGCCAATGTCACTTCCAATTTCCGGTTGATGTCATGCTTCAACAGTGTTTTTTCTTGATGTAGAAAGTAGGAAACCCTTCCATCGAGCTTGAGTTTGACGGTGATATCCACCCTTTCTACGGGATCAAATTGCTGTGATTCTGGATTGAAAGTCGATGCCGATGAAATGGTCCAGGTTCGGAGGTAGTCGTCATTCACGGCCTGAGGCTGAGTTTCATTCATGTGCATGTATCCGGTGTCCAAAACCTTCGAAAAATCAAAGACTCCAAACCCTCCTGGAAGTAGAGAAGGGATAGGGGTGGACAATTGGAAGGTGAACGTACTGACCATCGTGGTCAGTTTTCGGATAGAAACGAGTGTCGCTGTAATTGGGCTTTCGGCTTCGGTGGGAATCGTGGAATGTCCCAATTGTTCCAATTCTCGGCGCAAATAACGCAACGGGGGATTGTATGGAGAGAACTGTTCCCTCGAAATCATTTGCAAATTCAACGCTTCTTTCACAAACACAACACCGGTGATTCGGATCCGAGTCACCAAACTCATGCGAGGCATCATCTCCTGAGCATCTTCGTCGAACAAATTCTCTGCATGTCCTGTCACATGCAGCGTATTGCCAGTGGTGAAGTCAGGAAATACCAGACCTACCAAAGGGTCGCTTTGGACATTTCCGAGTGACTGGTAAAACCGATTGCCGGAGTAATCGGGGAGCACCAAATAAGTCACGATTTGGGTTTCTGACGGATCACCTTCTTTGTTCTGGACTTCCTCATACACCCTTACAAATCCAGGGGGTCCTCCTCGATGATTGAGCCCCATATCCGATTGGTCCCCCTGAGGGCTTTCGTCGATTTGAGTATGCTTAGTAGCCAAAAATACCGTGCTTATTTGATTGATATGGTCTTTACAAAATTGGGGGAGAGGTTCGTCAAAAGAACCAGGGGTATTGAGGAGCGTTTCGGCATTTCGAGCATGGGGTACCAACGAGCGGACTGTAATGTATTTGGGGCAATTCCCCATATGCTCATCGGTTTTCAAATGAAGCCTGAGTTTTCCTGGCTCCTCGATACGTGCGGAATGGATCGAGCCAGCCAGTTTATTGCGTCTGCGATTCGAAAAATCGACACCGACCCCGGCAAAGAGCGGGTTTTCTTGGGAGGCCTCGATTTTAGTACGACTCGCCGCTTGGTAGAAAGGATCATCAGGACTCATTTGAGCCACGATGCTCAGTTCGTTTTGAGCAGTGGCTCTAATTCCTATCAAGGGGTCGTGATCTGATTTCGTCACCAAAATACTGACCCACGGTCTTCCTGTTTCATCCAAGGTTCCTAATGGGAGATAGGACAACCCAGCGTAAAAGAGGGCATGTTGCCTCGGCATATCGGTTTGGATGTAATTCGGAATCTGGTTGGCCAATTCTTTCGGTACATGCCTTTTTTTCTGTACATCAAGTTCGCCTAGATGCTGCGTGTGCCAACGATAAGTTGTCATTTTCTATCTCCTAAAATTGAAATTTATCCTTGTGCAATCAGTTCCAATCGCAATCCACCAGGGATGCGACACATCATATGGCGGAATGGAGTGTTGTTGAGCGGTTCCGGTGCAAATTCGATCTCTGCGCCCAAATATCCGGAGACGTTCTGATGCAAGGTTTCTAACGTTGCATTGTCAACGACCTTAATGGCGAAATGGTGTAAACCCGCGTTGCAATGTCGGTTAAAGCTCTGGTGAGGTTGGTCGTTCTGCAATTGCCATATCGTGAGCATGGTGGTGCCATCACTCAGAAAAACCGCAGGGTAATCGGGCTTTTCTCCCACCTTTTGAAAGCGAAGAACGTCGGTGAAAAATGCCGATGTTTCGAAAATATCTGGCACACTTAATCCGACATGGTGAACTCCTTGAGTGATCGTTGATTGTTCGTTATTTGGCTGGTGCGACATAGTAAATTCTCCCTTTGCAATGATGATTCATAGTTCTGGCCTCAGAAAAAGTGAACAGATCTGTTCACTTTCATTCAAAGATAGTGAACAGATCTGTCTATGTCAACTATTTTGTGATATCCCTATTCAGGTTTTACCATTTCCAACCATTTCCAACTGAGGACTTTATGAGAGAACAGCCCCGTCGAAAACTTTTAGTTGAAACCGCATCCCGGCTCTTCAACGAACATGGATATCATGCCACTGGAATTGACAAGATTCTCGCTGAATCGGGTGTGTCGAAAGCGACTTTGTATAAGCACTTTAGCAGTAAGGATGACTTAATTTTGGAGGTTTTGAGACAACGACACGATCAGTTTTATTCGCGACTGCAAGCTCGTCTAGAAGCAGCTTCCTCCGAAGCACAACCGGCTCTGGTGGCATTTGATGCCTTAGAAGAATGGTTCCAAAGTAGCGATTTTTTTGGGTGTTATTTCATCAAAGCCGGAACGGAATATGGACATGAAGACAATCCTATTCATCAGTACGCCTCTTGGCATAAAGAGAGTCTCCGTGCGCTCTTGGTCAAATTCTTGATGGATGTTGGTGAAAGCGAAAAAGAAAATTATGCAGAGGAACTGATTTTATTGATGGATGGAGCCATTGTCAGTGCGCATGTCCGAGACCGTAAAAATGCGGCGCAGACGGCCAAAGCGATGGCAAAAAAAATACTTTAACGATCTTAGTTCTCTTTTTTGTTGACTTGCCTCCTCGAAGAAAAAAGATGCTTTCATTGATTCATTTCCTGTGGATCCGATGGTTTGCTTTCCTCTTTCTATTAATCAGTTGTACCGGCAACAGTGGTTCCAATTCGAACGATAGTGACGCTCCAAGTATCGATCCGGCAGTATCTCAACTTTTGTCTGAAATCGCTTCGGGGATGGTGGGTCTGCCAGGTGGCACCTTTCGAATGGGAGACATTCAGGGAGACACTCTCACAGCAGACGTCATATTGGGGGAGAGACCCGTCCATTCAGTGACATTGGACAGCTTTTATATCAGTGATCATGAGGTGACTTTTGGAGAATTTCGCCGGTTTAAGCCGGATCACCAAAATTTGCTCTGTTTGCAGGACGAGTGCCCCGTAAACAATGTTAGTTGGAACGATGCCACTGCGTTTGCGGCCTATCTCAGTCAACTGGATGTCGGAGCGGGAGAGACAAGCTACCGTTTGTGCACGGAAGCCGAATGGGAGTATGCCGCACGCTCTGGGACCGAAACCCGTTATTTTTGTGGCAAT
>JANQJU010000047.1 GCA_028281495.1 SAR324 cluster bacterium | reverse complement strand
ATCGAAGCCAATCTTCACGAATCCATACGGGTAGCCGATATGGCCGAACAAGCCAGGATGTCGGAACGCACGTTTTATCGAAAATTCAGTGAAACCATAGGCATCACCCCTTCCAAATATCTTGAACAATTGAGACTCAATCGGGCCAAACAATTGCTGGAGGCCAACGTCTTGATCAAGACTGTTGCGATTGAGGTGGGGTTCCGTTCGGAAGCAGGATTCCGTTCTTCCTTCGAAAGCCGATTTGGCATGTCTCCTTCGGCGTATCAGCGGATCCATGCACGCAAATAATCGATTAGCCGAAAGGCTCAAATGACTTGGTCAAACTAAACCAATTCTCGTGAAGCTGCCTACTCATTGCTTACCCGAAACAAACACGCTATAGTGTTGTGATTAGACCTCTCTCCCTTTCTCTTTGACTTTGGTTTAGAGCAGACAATGTACAAATTTTTTAACACGTCTGGGCCTTGTTTTCCTGACAAACACTATATGATTCCTACCTCTGAACGGTGGTTTCAAACTCAGGAATTGATTGAACAGGAAAAATACTTCGTTTTGCGTGCCCCTAAACAAACAGGCAAAACCACCCAAGTGCTGAGTTTGGTGAACCAACTCAATGCGGATGGTAACTACATTGCGCTTTATATCAATGTGGAGCCCGCTCAAGCGTATCGTGAAAATGCCGAAAAAGTGAACGAAGTGATCCTCAGTCGATTTCGGATTCAATCTTTGGTCGACCTGCCGGAAGAACTACGCCCGTCCTCCGCTTGTTATGATGTAGCTTCGATGCTGGAAGGCATGGGAGAATTTCTCACGAAGTGGTGTTTGGAACTCCCTAAGCCTTTGGTACTGTTTATCGATAAGGTTGATACATTAATGGGCGATTCCTTACTTTCTGTACTAAGACAAATACGGGCAGGCTATACTAATCGTCCCCATGCGTTTCCGCATTCAGTCTGTTTGATTGGCGTCCGAAATATACGAGATTATCGGATTTTTTCGGATCGTGAGCAACGCTATGTCATTGGAGGGTCTGCGTTTAACATCAAAGACGAATCCCTCACGATTCAGGATTTTACACAAGAGCAAGTGGTCCAGCTCTATGAGCAGCATACTCAAGCCACTGGGCAACCATTTTCTCAAGCGGCATTGGAGAAGGTTTTTTGGTATTCCCAAGGACAGCCTTGGCTGGTCAATGCCTTCGGTAAACAACTTTGTTTTTCCTCACAAAAAATCCCTATTGAACAAACGGTTGAGCCCCACCATGTGGATGGAGCGTCGGAACAATTGATTGCCCGTCGCGACGGGCATTTGGATCAACTGGGAGACAAACTGACCGAACCTCGAGTCGAGCGGATTATCCAAGAGATTTTGCTAGGCGAACGAGAAGAAAAAGCTCCTAAAGTCAGTCAAGATGATCAGCAATATCTCCTTGATTTAGGACTCATTCGGAAAGGGCTGCATGGTTTCGAGATTGCCAACCCAATTTATCGAGAAATTATCCCTCGTGAATTGACGTCTTATGATCAAGAAACCCTCGGGCAAAATCCTCTTTGGTATATTTACCCCAATGGAAAACTAAATATCAACAAACTTTTGGAGGCGTACATTGCGTTTTACAAAGAACACAGTGAGATGGTGACTGCTCGGAAGACCTATACCGAAGCTGCACACCATTTGTTGTTTTTGGCATGGTTGCAGCGGGTGGTCAATGGAGCTGGGCCGGCACACCGGGGGCGCATCCATCGAGAATATGCTGCTGGCTTGGGGCGCATGGATTTGATGATTGAGTTTGCCGGAGAAAAATTTGCATTTGAGTTGAAACTCTGGAGCAAAACCGCATTAACAAAAGGGCGTAAGCAATTGGCGGATTATCTGAAACGTTGTGGGCTGGATTTTGGACGATTGATTATCTATTCTCGCAAACCGCCTGACGATATGGAAACTGTCGGCAAACGAGAACAATGCGAAGTCGCAGGAAAACAAATTGCTGATTATCCCGTATTACGTACCTGCTAGAGAAACCTGACAAAATCACTGTCTTGATATAGTTTATAGGACTCTGACCTCCTATTAACCCCAGCAAGACAGTGCAATGAATGAATCTACTAAAGAAAAACGCCTAAAACAAGGACTTAGAACGATTGTTCTGAACATTTTGGAATCGGATTATCCCCGTTTCTTAACGGATCTTGCCTATGCCAGAGAGGTCATCGACCAAGCTCTAGCCGCCGATAGGCACGAAAAACTATTCCCTCAGGGGACGTCTCAAGTCGGTTATTGCTTCAAAGGGTTTGATCGAACCTCGAAGAAACAAGCCTGGAAGCTCCGCCGCATTTCGATTGCGGGTCAAATTTATCGAATCCGCCCCGCTTTTTTGCTCAGTTATATGCGGGGGAAAGCCGAGGAGGTGAAATGGGGAGTGTTTATCCTTCGCTTTGGAGTGCCTTTTTGGGCAGTGGCTCTGGTATTTGGCTACTATCCCATGTATTGGTATCGGCTTTGGCTGGATATCGGGCGAAATAGTTTAGTCGGTACGACCATTTTTTCTGCTGAGGATTTACCGGAGCATCTTCTAGGAGATGAGGAACACACCAAAGTGAAAGGAAGCAAAGCCTATATTGCAACGACAGTTGCCAAAGGTTGTCTTTTAGGGGCTTCGGTGGTCTGGGAAGCCAGTGTCGAATGCTTGACAAAGGGCTATCAAACCGCTCGTGAGGAAATACAAAATATCGCCTCCACTCATGCTGTCATCACCGTCAATACCGATGGCTGGAGTGCTACCCAGGCCGCTTTCGGAACCCTCTATCCGGGAATTACGATCATCCAATGCTTTCTCCATGGATTTATCAAGGTCCGGCATCGCAAGACCAAAGCCCAAAGCCGCGAGTTTTACACCGCCTCCGAGAAAATATGGCAGACCTATCAAGCCACGACCATCGCTTCGTTTGCACAACGCTTACGACGATTAAAGGAATGGGCGATCCAACGGTTGGCTGATACACCTATGAAAGAGAATATTTTAGAACTTTGTCAAAAAGGAGACAAATGGAAACGATTTTATGGGTTTCCCGAAGCATATCGAACTAGCAACATGCTTGACCGAATTATGAAATTAATGAAGCGGTGTATTAAAAATGCTCAATATTTTCATGCTTCTCCGGAAAAAGCGACTTTATATATGCGGGGATTTGCTTTAATTTATAACTTTTCCCCATCAAGTCCCTGGACTATAAAACGGCATAATGGAGCCATCTCGCCAGCCTCGCGACTCAATCAGGTTAGTTATAGCGAGGACTGGTTTATCAATTTAATGGTTGCCACCTCACTGAGAGGCTATAGAATTCAGGTACGCAATCCGGTATAATGAG
>JANQJU010000019.1 GCA_028281495.1 SAR324 cluster bacterium | reverse complement strand
CAAACCGATCTCCCGTTGTCGAGTAAACCACCAGAAGCTGATATTGTGTTGATTCGCAATCGTCGTCACACTTGGAATGCCGCCCAGCGGGAACGGCTCCCCGATGGCATTCGCGACGTCTCGGTATCGCGGGTGCTTATTGAGTTCAAATACACAGAATCGGCCAACCGCACCGCTTTTCTCCAAACCCTTAGCTATGATACGATGTATCGGCGGGTGCATCGACTGAAAGATGAGGAGTTAGTTTCGTTTTTGATCAGCAGTCAATCTCCTCATCAGGCGACGTTGGAGCGATTGGGATACCAGCTTGCTATCTACCCAGGAGTATATTTCAGCAATCATGACTCGATGAAAACCGTCGGTTTCATTGATCTGAACAAGCTTTTGGATGCCCCACACAATTTAATATTCAAGTGCTTTTCGAGTCGACAAAGCGAGAAGAAGAAAACCTTTCAACGCATCCATCAAGGTCAATTGGGGTGGATGTCCGATTCGGTGTATTGGTTGCTGGTAGGATTAAAGAAGCACTTTTTTCCAAAGGAGGAACTGATGTCAGATGTAGAAGAATTGACCCCGGAATTTTTGATTGAGGAAGGCAAAGCGTGGTTGGCTCAAATGTTGCCACGTTTGCCCCCTGAGTTGGTAGCTCAAGGAATCAATGTCCAACCATTTATTGAACAAGGCCGAGAAGAAGGCCGAGAAGAAGGCCGAGAAGAAGGAAGAGAAGAAGGAAGAGAAGAAGGCCGAGAAGAAGGAAGGGAATCTGCTTTAAGGCAAGAATGGATCGAAAGCATTCGTTTTCTTCAACAGGTATTGAAACAGCCGTTGACGTCGAAAGAGGAACTTCAGACTTGGCCGAATGAGGAATTGCGTGAACAATCCGAAGCATTGAAGCAACAATTGTTGGATACGCAGGGACTCGGTGATGGAAATTTTTGACCGAAAACAGGTAACCACGCTTTAGGTAGAATAACTGGCTTTACCACTGCGGGCTTCGAATCATAGGTAGGGTGCAAAGAATCCCTTCTGGCGAACCAGAAGGCCATTTGCCGTTGGAGTGTGGGTTAAGGACTCGCGATTTCACCCAACTTTGAGCGGTTTGACTCTAACTGCGTCCAGTGTCGGTGCTTCGAGTGTAGGCACTCAACGGTATTCCCCTCCTATCAAATTCGTTGGAGGGGATCATTAAAAAATATGAAAACTATCAGGATGGGATCCCAGAAATTCGCTTTTTTCCAAAGCTCTAGCGCTTAATGGAATGATCATCACATGATGTTCATCCGAAACCAACTTCCCCAAAGTAGCTTTGACCGAGTGAATTTTGTGTCGTGACAAGCTGAGTAAAAATACGGATTTTTGAATCCGTACCCCTTGTGTTTCTAAATAGGATGCGACTCGTTGGAGCGAGCGTGGTTCGGAAATATCGTAGCTCACTAAATAGGCCTGTTTCATCTCAATCCTTCAAAGGTTCAAATGGAAAATTCATGACTTAGGCTTCGGCTTTGGCATCGGTTTGGGCTTCAGTTTGAGCTTCGGCTTTGGCATCGGTTTGGGATAGTTCCTCGATTCATTTGCAATGGTAAGCCGAGAATCCAAAGATTTCCAAACTCCATCCTTCGAAGTCATAAAGCTCTGTAAAGAGAAAACCGAATTGAGACCACAAAAGAAAAAGTCTGTCTAGGTTTGTTTTCATTTCAATATTGTTTATAAATTCCTTGAGTTGACACGGAGACCATTCCATTTCAAACGGAGGAAATTATGGCTTATTGCTTTCTTAAACTCACTCTTGGAGTTCTCGACACCATTGATGATTTGCCTCAGTTTCATGGTGTGTTGTGGTCCGCGTTGCTTCGGTTCGGCTACAACCTTTATCTCAAGCCTAATGAATCTTTTCATGAAACGGGAATTATCGTTAGCCCCGCCGATACAGGAGTTGTGAAATACCAACGGCTGGATAGGATTGAACTGGGAGTGGCACTGCCTCCGAATGAAACAAAACGATTTCAACAAGTATTGGATAATCTGGGTACCCAGCCTGGTTTGCATGGCCATTTCGTGCCAGGGAAAACGATTCGCCTTTCGGAGATCCATTGTCGGGTTTCCGGACGACCCTGGCCCAAAAATCCGGCTGTTCCGTTAACGATGCAAGACCTTCAAGCCTGTGTGGAACGTTTATCTGATTGTTTTCATTTTCAACTGGTGCTCGACACCCCATTGCGACTCACCCGACCCGCAGGGCACAAGGAAAAGCAGCATCGCTACTGTGATGAAGCCTTCTTTCGACAAAGTCCAAATCGATGCCATCATATGCTGAAGCAAGCGGTAGAGGCCGATGGCTTGGTGGTTCCATCCAACGCCTTCGATTGGGTGGAACTAGAATACTGTCATGGAATCTGGCTGGATGTGAGCTATCACGGTAAAGCGGGCAAAACGATCGGAGGCTTGGTGGGTGTTTTGGCCTGCAAAGGAAAACTCGATACCCCGGTGTGGGACTCTTTAATATGGCATCAATGGCTGGGGCTGGGTAAAAATTGTGCGTTTGGTTTGGGACAATATCGCATTCCTCAAATAGAAGAAATCTCCCCCCTTCAGCCTTTGGTCAAGCACACGACGTTGCTAAAATCAGCGATGCGAGTGGATGTTTTGACCGAATGCTTGCAAGAGTTTGTCAGTCCGAATCCAGGACCTGATGGCCTCACCCTCAATGAACTAACCAAGATTGGCCGATCAGGCATAAAACAACTGGCCGAGTCTGTCTTAGCAGGAACGTATCGAGCTAGCGGAGTCGAGCGATTTCAACTAGAAAAGCCTGATGGAGGAGAACGTTCCATCGTTGTGTGGAGTTTGAAAGATCGGTGGCTACAACGCGCAGCCGCCAGACAGCTGAGTCTGGTTATCGAACGATGGTTGTCTCAGTCGAGTTTCGCCTACCGCACAGGCTTGAGTCGTCAAAGTGCAAAGCAGAGCTACCAAAAAGCATTCAAAGCGGGATATCGTTTTGGCATCAAAGCCGATATTCATGCTTTTTTTGATTCGGTAGATCGATTGCGACTCGACTCCTTATGCCAAGGACTTTTTCCCAGAGAACCCTTGATCCCGTTAATCTTTCGTTGGTTGGAACAAGGCGATGCCCCTCTCGGCAATGCCGACGCATCTCCTCAAGGTCTGCCTCAGGGGAGTCCGTTATCACCGATCCTGAGTAATTTGTTTCTGGATCAATTTGATCGGGAACTGAATCTGTATGATTTTAAGCTGATTCGATTTGCGGATGATGGGAGCGCCACGAAGGTGCGAATGAGATGGTGGTAGGCCCACCGGAGCCGGCCTCTGAGGGCAGGCTTCAAACCACTTGCGGTCAGGAGGGTA
>JANQJU010000095.1 GCA_028281495.1 SAR324 cluster bacterium | reverse complement strand
ACGGGGTTGGAGGCATCGTGGTGGACGATGGTTTGCGTTTTTCGCATCAGGATAGCTTAGGAAACAACGGGATATCAGAGTGAAGTATTTCAATAACGTTTTATTAGAGTATTGAAAAGCATAAGTCTCTGGAGGCATGAGTTTCGATGAGGGGGTGGTTTCATACATTGGGGCAAATCAAATAAACTTCTTTTTGATTCGGTTGCACACTATAGAGCCATGAGCAATTATCGTCTTAACAGACTCAACATACCAAACCCAAAAGCTTTACCTCGTCCCAAACCTGACACATAGATGGACCCAAATTTTTCCACATCAGTTATCTGCAAAGTGCCTCGTAGATTCTGTCCAGTGTGTCGGATAAAATTTGGAGCGGATGATGAGTGGGAAGCTTGGCAATGGTTTGTTTCACTATTGTATTGTTGAGAAAGAGCATGGTGTTTGAGATTTTTGAATGTTTTGACACCGGAAGCCAACGCCTGTCCCAAGGTATCAACATCTATTAGTGAAAATCCATGTTGCTTACTTTGTCGAAAAATCCAACCTTGATTGTGTTCCATGGATTCGATTTCTCCCTTAGACGAATACCAAACTCGGTGAAGGTATTCGGTAGCAGTTAGCGGGCGTTTTTTAGAACGTTGGCCCGGTAACTTCCTTTCCGCAATCACGGCATTGGCTCGGAGATAAAAAGAGAAGGCTTGCCCTTCTCGAAATTGGGGTGTGTAGCATTTTACTTCCCATTCAGTAGGGTTAAAAATTTGGCTCCAATCCGGTTCGTTTTGGGAATGCACCAAGATATGAGTGTGATGTGGTTTGTGGTCTGCCCGATACAAGAAGTTTCGAGTCTGCCTCTCATTCCCTGTATGGAAAGCTTTCCGCAGTAATTGATGTAACTCATAACTATTGGCGGTCTGGAGTTTCCTCCGTTGAGGACCAGACAGTACAATTTGGCTCAAATATAAAATAGGCATCATTCCTCCTTTTTTAATGAGATGTACGATCTTCGCCTGATTGATAGATACATACTGTTCGCTTGGCAAACTGCCTTATCCCTTGAGGCGACGGAACATCGCGAAGTGCTAATTGAGGCGGTTTTAGTTGCAGACTTTCCGGAATTTCTGAAGGCTCGAAATACACAATACCCTGCTGAGGCGGAATTAGTGCAAACGCCTGCAATACATCTGGGGCTTGGACTTCTCCCCCGTGTTCTCGCTCTAATAATGGGACTGCGAGTGGGCATGATCGCCTCCCTAAGGTGGGGGTGTAGTAAGGAGCTTGAATAGCGGATTTCACTTGTTCTAAACGGAACACAGCATTGTCATAGAACCGCATGGCGACGGAAAACGATGCATCACACAAATATTCCCGTCTTGAAACCACAGGGTGTTTCCTTGGTGGTCCACTCACGCGTTCGACATCAAAAACAGTGTGAAAGTCTTCAAGTTTGGTCATGGTTTGATTGCTCCGCACCGCCATAGCGAAACTGGCAGAAAGTTCGGCATGAGCTTGTGTTTCTGCTCGGTCGATGCCCAAGCATGCTCCCAATAAGCCGGTGAGGCCACTGCGAGTTGGAAAGGGATGAGAGGGACGAAAATCTTCAAATGTATGATCCCCCCAGGACTGCATAGGTCCTTGGAGACGTAGGATTAGATAGGTGTTCATTGGACCTCCTACTGATCTTGAGAAGGGAGAGAAGATTGTCCATCGGCACGGAGCCAGTTTTCCAATTCTTGGATGGCTTGAAATCGAGAGGACTTCGATTTCTGATTCAGGCTAAATGAGGCCATTTGATCTTCCAAACCATATCCTTTCGAAACATCATTCCAATAAGATTCCAAAGCTTGGATGGAAGCACCCAAGTATCCCTCTTTTTTGCTATTAATTGGAGATTCAAACGCATTTGCTAAGGAAATGGGTTGATGCCCTAAGTTCACCATCACAAAGTCAGCCAAATTGTAGGCACCGAAACTATTTTGTTTCGCCGAGGGTACAACGGTGGCCATAAGATGGACCACGTGAGCAGCAACCGAAAGTACGAAGGAACGATCTGTATTTCCCAAATTTTTCTGTAACTGTCTCAGGTTGATACTGGCATATCGGTAAAACACTCCTGCACTGAATTCTTGTGTATCCAAATGTCCTGAACCAGTTTCTCCTTGTTCACTTGCCAAATCATCCACTGCCGTAAACCAGTCAATTTCCGGCTCTGATGCATGGGTTGTGATGGAATGAGCCACAGCCATTGCACCGTCTACATTGCTCAGTTTGCCTTTCGCTGCCATGCGCCCTGAAAGTGCCACATCAATGCCACCTGACTTGAGACTTTCCCTGAGCGTTTCGGCATTGGTGTTGAGCAGTTGCTTCAATTGTTTTGCATCCCCTTCACTGGCTTGAACAATACGACACAATTGATCAATTTCTGAGATGACCCAAGGCGCGACCGCATCAGCACGAGTTGTCGCTTCCATCTCCGTTTTGTCCGTCAGCTCTTGTAACGTTTGGGTTACTATGTCTTCCGAATATTTGTTCCCTAATGCCTCAATAATTTTTTGACGCATTACCCCTAACTCTCGTGTCCGAATTGATGGATCTCCCAAATGCTGTCGGTAATAATCGCTGTGTCGTATGGAGCGTTTGAGGCTTTGACTAGAAATTCTGGTGCGCTTAACGCCACCAAACACAGCAGCTTTTTGCATGTTCATATCGTCTCGGTTCAAACAAGATGGGCTGTGAGAAATCAAAATGTGGATATTGACAAAGTTCTTTAATGGCTGGTTTTCAGTCATGAGATTCTCCTTGCTGGGATGGGGATTTCTGGTTTTGGTATTCACGGGACTGATCGTCGAGCGCGACAGCTGCTAAGCAGTAGTCCTGAAGGATCTTTCGTGCATTGGATTTGCCCCAGTAGTAAAGGAGCGAACCAAAGTTCCGCCAATTGGCAACGGGTTGCGCGTGTTGAATCAAACGTCGTAGATAATCCATATCTTGGGGATGATCTGCCCGCACTAGCTGAACGATTCGAGATTCGCTGATCTTATGATCCAGAAATTGACGACCTAAAGGGCGGTACAGCCCATCAACGGCACTCGTTTCGTCAAGGTAGGGGAAGAAGTAGACGATACGATGCCATTGATCGCTATAGGGAAATTTGAGTCCAAAAAATAGATGATAAAATGAAGGAACGTTTCCTAAATCTTCGTAGGTGCGTACCCGCCTGATTTCGGCTCTTACTTTGGGGTTGAACTCATGAAAACGTCGCCAGAGTTCATTATATTGGGATTCAGCCGCTTTGTTTTGTTCGATCATTGTAGTTGAAGATAGGGTGCTCAAAGTGCCTCCTTTCGAAGTCGTTTTAAGGCAAGCTGGAACCGAGCCTTGGTCACGACAATAATTTTCAAATGTTTTTCATTCCGCTCGAAGGGTTTTACAGTGGCGTCATAAAGTTCATTCACAAGTATTTCCAATTGTTGGAAAAATTGGGTGGAAGTCTCGCTCCATGAATCCCTCTGAAACGAACGAAGAATCTCGTGGATCATGGGTTCTGTGCGGAAGTAAAATTGCCTTTCTGCCGTTTCGGATAAACCTTGGGAACCCACTTTTTTACCCACGCCATAAAGGTAGTTCGTGAGCAATTTCTTGATGCCTAAAATGATGCTGATGAATTTCTCCACGAGGCCCCATTCTCCTTTATCTATCCATCCTTCAGAGAGATCAAAAAGGGTGTGACGACGTTGCAGGATCGAGGCTTGCTTATTCCGATATCCTCCAACAATCAGGCTTAGATGTCGTTCACCTGCAAGCCCCTCTTTGAATTGATCCACGACCAAAGCTGGGGTTGATCCGAATTTTTCGTTCGTTTTCTGATGGGGAACCAGAAAACGATCCAAGTGAGTCCAGGCTGGGATATTTTTCCGAAAAGAAAGATAGTTAGTTTCTTTGTCGTTCGACTTTTTCCACTCACTGGGGCTGTAGGGATGCTTCCAGGTGCCCTCCAAACTAAATTTGAATCTTTCCTTCAGGAAACCAGAAAACACGTCCGTATTTTGAGTTTGACACACGTCACATGCTCCTTGCTGAGGAGAATTCAACCGGAGGTGATGCGGCTGCCAAAACAGCCCTCGAACCCACCCAATAGAAGCCGCCGAGAATTTTGAATTTTGTTCAATAGGACTCACCCACACCGGTTCATCCGGTTGTTCTGGGTCATAAGGTAGCGGCAATTTCTGAAGAGATAGAACATTCAACCACAAGGTTTCACGAAGGTTGTAGCCTCGAATCATTGTAGAAATCGGCACTCCTCTTAATCCATCCTTAAACCCCCCTCCGAAACTAGGTGCATTGGAGGCTTGGTTGAAGAGAGCGATGGCGACACAGGAGGAACAAGCAAGTTGGACTTCACCTGGTCGGTTAAAAAAAATGTGATTGTTGCCTTCTGGCAATCCGACAAAGAGCTTTTGAATGGGAGTAATGTTTTTCGCAGTGGTGGCCAAGCATTGCATAAACGGGTATTGGGAATGGCTCAGATCAAACCATTCCTGAAAAGGTTTGATTGCTTGCCGGTAGGTTTCTGTAGGAATCGGAGCTTTCAATCGTTCTACCCAATCGTCCAGATCTTCAGGAGGCAACAGGCATTGCACTAGGCTGCTAAGAAGCTGAATGGCTGCCAACTCCAAATCATCTCTAGGCAAGTCGATCTCCCACGATGTTTCATCAGTGAGAATGGTTTCCAGATGGAGATGAGTGTGTTGCCCTTGTGCATGAACTGGAATCCAAGCATCTGTCAGTAAATTCATCCATTGACCCTTTCTAGCCCTCGCTCAGAGCTGTAGCGTAACTTGAGTTCATCGCTGGCCCACTCCGATTCGATATCAGGGTGGGGCTTCATCGAGACGTGATATAATCCCTGTTTTGGTTCGTGTAAAAATCGTTTCCAAGAGGCAGGTACCGCAACCGTATGGCGGTTGATTTGCTCGTTGACAAAAGCCTTATCCCAGTCCTCATCCAACAATTGAAATGAAGAATTGTCGTTTCTGCCCAAGAGTAGATTGAGACCCATTTCTCCATCACGTGTCAGTAATGCCGCGTTTTGATCATTATCTTTCAAAGGCGTAAACCATTCTTGGCTCAGTTGCTTTGCTGTTTGGTTTCGAGTTTTCTGTTCCACTAAAAATTCGGCCTTTTGCTTTTGAATGGAAGCAGGTTCATCGGACCAAGCATCCTCTTGATACACTTGCTCAATCCAAGGTCGGTAGATGTAGGGGAACTTTAAACAATCATGCGATTTCAATAATTCCTTGGTACGCCATAACACAGAGGCATTTCCATAAATCAATTGGTGGAGGCCATAATTGTTTCCCTGATTTAAAATGACCGTACACAACGGATTTTCAAACCCCTGAGGACGTTTCGTGGTTTGGTGTCGATGCAAACGCCCGATACGTTGAAACAGTAAATCAACGGGGCACAAATGAGTGATGAGCCAATCGAAATCGAGATCGAGGCTTTGTTCAACGACCTGAGTAGCAACCAGAATACGCCCCGGTTTGAGGATAGAACGGGGTTGGTAATGTTCGATCACTGCCTGTTCACGAGTTTGGCGATCTTTGAAACGAAAACGTGCATGAAATAAATCCAGAGCAATGGGCCGTCCGTTCACTCGTTGTGTCAGTTGTTTGAAAAGTCTTTGAGCTTCATCAACTAAATTCAGCACAATTGCCACATGAGCACCGGAAGTTGCGGCCTCAAGTACTCGATCCATTTGTTGTTGGGACAATCGCCAATCGGAGGTTACCAACCGTTCCAGTTTGATACCATTCGATGGCGATTGGCGAACTTTGTCTGCTATTTCCTGAGCTTTGTCTGCTATTTTAAATGTTTGAAACCTACCTTCCTGATTGACGTGAGTAATCAGAGGATATGGCGAATTCGCCGATGCATCTTCCTTACTGCTCCAAGCTTTTAAGAGAACCGATTTTTGTATCGCTGGTAATGTTGCCGATAGCATTATGGCACTGCCGCCCGCTTCCCGTTGCTTTTTTAAGACTTCTTCCAACAGCCCCACCATATAAAAATCATAAGCATGAACTTCATCCACAATCAGCACACTTTTGTGCAATCCGAAACCACGAACAAATTGATGACGAATTGGTAAAACCGACATGAGTACCTGATCGATAGTCCCGACACCAATTTGACCTAAAAACACACGCTTCCGGCTTTCAGCTAACCATTGAGAACATTGCGTAAGAGCCTCCTCCTTCCCTTGAGCGGTATTGCGATACATCGTCTTTTTGAGTTCAATAAAACGCGGCTCGAAGTTAGATTTTCCATGTGCCAATAGCAGATTGCTGAGTGAGTGGGGAGAATTCACTTGAACTGGAAACAAGCGGGGCGCGATCTTTTCCATTCGTGCCAACATAGTGTTGGCGGTGGCTTGAGTGGGTAAGGCAATCATCACACTGTCTGCAAGCGAGTTTGCTAGGAGAATACTTGCATAGCCCAGAGCCGTCTCTGTTTTGCCAGAACCTGTGGAAGCTTCGATGATGGTCAATCCAGGTTGCACTGGTAGTTGTTCCACTAAACTTTGCACTTTTCGGGGAGATTGGCCTTGTTCAAGAACTAAGGAAACTCCCCCTTTGTTCACTGCGGGAACGAACAAACCGCTTGTTTGAAGACTGTGCTGAGCAATCGGAAAGCGTGACTGAAAGTATTGCATCAAGTCAGGATAGGGTTGGTCATCATACTCAAAGAAACCTGGTGTTTCATTGGAACCAAGCCAATCACAGACGCAGCAAAACCCAGCGAATTGGTGGGGACAGGGAGGGGAAAGCGATGTTTTGCTGAGGCCTGCTGGAACGAGAAACCATTCATACAAATCCTCACACCATTCAGTGCGAGCCAACTGATCTTTATTCCATACATCTCGCGAGGCTTCGTTGATCATGAGACCTTCAACCGTGCTCTTGTCAACGCATTGATAAAAGCGTCCATGATGTCCGGTAACGGCTCGTCCCCATTGAATCCAATAAGCCCTCTTTCGTTCGGGCAAACCATAGCGTGATTCCCGCTCGCGTTGGTACCAAGTGAACCCCCATTCTCCGTGATCATAATTTGAACGCTTTCTGGAGTTCTCGACCGAGTGCCCCAGTTTTTTTGCAACCTGAGGAGCCTTCTGCTGGAAACGAAAATCGAGCTTTCCTAAATCATGCAGCCCTAAAAAGAATTGCATCCAGGCCTTGGCTTGAGGTTCATCGACACCCATCGCTCGAATCATCCCGTTACGCAAAGCAACACTCGTTTCCCACCAACGGGTTCCCACTGCGACCACATCCAGGCTGTGGTAAGCAAATAGGTGGTGACTAACGGTTTTGGTAGACTTTGCTTTCCCCCAATACTGGTCGTAAACTTTATTCATAACTCACTCTAATGTAATGACATTCTCATAGTTACTCTGAATATTTACGGATCGGCTTGAGTTATCCCCAATTCTTACGTTATTACTTAGTAGTTTGGAAAAACTCAAGTTGAGAGATTCAGTGGCTGATTTACGAAAAATTTCTGCAGAAGAGTTGGAACTCATTCTCGAAAAACATGAAGAATGGGTTGAGTCAGAAGGCGAAGAAGGAGAAATAGCTGACCTCAAGAAGGTAGATTTAAGAAACAAGGATTTTAGCAATTGGAAATTAAACGAAGCAAATCTCAGCGGTGCTAATCTTCAAGGGGCTGACTTTCGTGGTGCCGATTTGAAAGACTCTAATCTCAGTGAAGCAAATATTAGTGATGCTAACTTGCAGGGTGTTGAACTGGAGGGAGCTAATTTAAGTCATGCGGAATTGAGTAATACGGATCTCAGTAATGCAACTCTCTTTAGAACAGATTTGAATAATACTAATCTCAGTGGGGCGATGCTTCAAGAAGCCGACCTTGTCAAAGCGATTTTGGACGATTCTAGGTTTTATGAAGCAAATCTCAATAGAGCAGACTTTCGTGAGGCGAAACTTCAAAAAGCCAACTTTGAAAGTGCTCGCCTGATGAATACAGATTTCAGATATGCGGACCTGAGTGAAGCAAACTTTAAAAGTGCTCGCCTGATGAATACAGATTTCAGATATGCGTACCTGGGTGAAGCCAACTTTGAAAGTGCTCGCCTGATGAATACAGATTTCGAAGAAGCCAATCTAAGTGAGGCAAACTTTTTAAAAGCAGATTTTGAAGAGCCTCCCAGATGTCAAAATTCGACCATGAACAGAGTCGTTTTGAAGGAAGTCGATTTGAGCGGTGGAGACTTCAGAAATTCAAGTCTCCTACACGCAGATTTCGAGAACGCAATTTTGGAACACGCGAATCTTCAGGGAGCAGATCTAAGACAAGCGAATCTTTCAGGAGCGAGGTTGACAAAGACAGATTTACGCAAGGTAAAAGTCCGTCGAACAGAATTTGGTGAGGCTAATTTAAGGGATGCAATCCTATTAGATGAAGCTCAGATACATGAAAGGGATTTTTGTTTTATGAGCCATACTTCAGAAGATAGAGAGTTTACCAATAGGCTATATGCTGACCTGACTCTCGGTGGTGTGAACTGTTGGTACAATGATCTTTACGGAGGAGATTATCTAAAAGAAACGATTCTGGCAGAGATTCAACGTAGTAAGGTGTTTCTTGTCATACTTTCAAGGCATTCTATAAAAAGCGAATGGGTCTCAAAGGAATACCATTGGGCTGCTCAAGGAAAATCAAATATATTACCGATTCGATTGGATGATTCGGTGCTAAGATCGCAATTAGCCTGGGTGAAGATGCTTTTTAAACAGCAACATGTCGCAGATTTTTCAAATTGGAGAAATGATAGCCAGTACGAAAATGCAAAGGAGCGTTTGCTTAAATCTCTAAGGGTAAAGAATAAATAATGCTTAACAAAAATTGCCACTCCTTTCTAATTTCACATACTACCGCAAGTGAATTGATAACGTCTTCCAGGGCGACCGCATTTCATTTCGAGGGTAAAGTCGATTTCAAGGGTAAGAACATGGATTTTCACAAATTGATGTGAAAACCCACGCTCTTGTTAAGTTACGATTTAGCCAAAGGGACCAAGTTATTCATCAATCCCTCGACCCCATTATAGACATGCAGGTTGTCGATTTTATCCGTTACCTTTTCTAGCGCTTCTAGCTCCTTGAGGCGCAGCAACGTGGGATTGTCCTGCATCAACTTAGCTGTGTTGAGCAAGGATCGGGTAGCAGCGGTTTCTTCACGCCTTTTGATCAAGTTGGCTTCGGCACGCTTTTGTGCTTCAACCACTTGGTTCATGATGTCCCGGATTTCGCCAGGCAAAATGATGTCCTTGATACCTACCGCTTTTAACTCCACGCCACACGCTTCAATTTGGTTTTTAGCTGTGGAGAAAACGACTTCGTTGAGTTGGTTTTTATCCAACAAGAGTTCGTCCAAATTTCGGCCACCAATCGCTTCACGCAAACCGAACTGTAAGTATTTGTAAAGCATATCGGAATAACCAACCACCTGAGTTTTGGCTTTAACCGGATCCATCACTTGGTAATGCGCGGTCAAATTCACTCGTAAGCTGACACGATCTTTGGTCAAAATTTCTTGTCCAACCACTTCAACTTGCTGCACCCGCAAATCTAGAATTTCGAACCGTAGCTCTAACCCAGTTTTCCAAAACGCATAACCTCCAGGCCCCAATTGTTGAGTCAGTTGACCATTGACAAACAGCAACCCTACACTGTTTTCAGTAACAATGTGCCAGCTGAAATGATTGGACCTCAGTCGCATCAGTGTAGGTACTTTTTCAGGAGGCACCTGCAGATTCTGCGACGTGTCAATCACCTCAAAATCAAGCTCATGCATCACAGTCCAATAAGCCCGACGTGCTCCTAAAGGAAGCAGTTCATAAGCCTTTCCGTTCAATGAAACGAGCGCGACCTGATGATCCAGAATATCAACCCAGGTCAAACAATCCGCTACTTCATCTTTGTGATTTTTCAACAATACATCGGTCCATTCACTACAAAATTGAGGTTGCGTGATATCGTGATTTTCAAAGGTCAATTCATGAAGTGCCTTAAAAAACCAATAGGTGCCTGGCGATAGAATTTTAAGGAACGTTCCATCTCGAAACACCAGTACACGTTGATTTTCTTGCACAAGAATCCGTTCAAACATCAACAGTCGACATATCCATATAAACAAAATTTTGAACATGAATTTAACCTCCTTTCTGTCAAGATCACTGAATATTCTTAACACAATCAATGCGGTCGAATGATTGAGCTTACCGATTGGACGAATCGCAAACTAGACAGGAATCGTTTTTCGAGAATTAGGAAAAATCGAAACCAGCCCAGTCTCTAACCGAGCATTCAGTCAGCGGTATCCTCATACGAGCAAAGCATCAACTCTGTGTGGATGATGGTTTCGAAACAAAACTCGTCTCTATTTCAAAACACCTCCACCGAATATTCAGCTCTCCCTTTTTGCATTGTGGAGCAGGAATGGTCCGCTGTTGCGGCCCACCTGCATTCACGGATTTTCAGTCCGTTGCTCTCGCAGAGCTATCCCAATAGACACGTGCTCTAACCAACTGAGCTACACCTCGAAAGGTGGCAGGAATTGAACCTGCGGCCGCGTGAATCCAGCGCTTGACAGGCACTGGCTAAAGTCCAGGTCGATACACAGAATTTCAATTTTCAGAAACAATGCGCCGGGTGGACATATCGAATCCATCCCATAGACTCGTTTAATGGACTTCATTCTTTTAAAAAGGTTATAGAAATTATCAGTTTTTACATTGACTGTAGCTTCTCAAACCTTTTGAATTCTTTTCCCATAGCTGCATATTTATCGTTAGATATTCTATTTAAACCTTTTAGATTGGTAGGGGCGGGAGGCATCGAACCCCCAATACTGGAGTCGAAATCCAAGGGGGGCGCTGTGGAAGTTTTGGTGACCTTCCCTGGTACTGAATGACCATAAAGCGCCCGAATTTTGCCATCTTGGATCTCATACCGTTGCTTTTCCGATCGCGCCATCATTGTATGAAGATCGCTCTCTTGTAAGGACTCCCAATCCGGTTTTTCAGAGTGTAATGCAGATAACATCTGTTCCATAGGAACCCAGCCTTCTTGATCCAATTCCAATTCATAAAGCCATGGTTCGTGGCGTAACGCATGGGATATTGCTTTGCTAACTTCGATAAAATTGATCATCTTCGATCCTAAGTTTGAGGGGATTCATACGGACAAGGCATTCAAAGTTTTGTGCCTTGTTGCCTTTCTAGCTACTAGATTTGTGCCACATGAACACTTTTCTTTAAAAAGTAATTAAAACCACGCATAAGTAACTAATTTTAAAACAAAAAAATAAAATTCAGACTACAGGTTATTTTTCAAAATAGCTTCAGTGTTCGCTAAAAGATCCATTATTTATAGAATTTAATCTATCAGGAATAGAAAAAAATCTATCAATGATTGTTTCCAATACCAGCAAAACTACTTCAGGTTGTCCTACCCCTGATTTAGATAACAGTCTTTAGGTAATGGCTCTGCTCACTACAATCTTCTAAGGCTCTCTTAATCTGAGAGAAAATCTTCCTATTCTGCGAGAAAATCTTCCTATTTTGGTCACATAAATGAGAGTTGAATTTTACCAATTCAATTGAAAGCGAATCCCTATGAAAAGACCCCCAATACTTGTCGGATTGATCGAGGCCTTGATAATCCTATCCATTTGGGTGCCTCATGTGCTTATTCCCAAAATGGAGATTCTCTTGCTCGATTGGACTTACATCACGATGTACCTTGATGATTTGCTGAGCATTGTACCATTCGCGTTAATCACCGGTTGGCTGGGTGCGGTTCAATTGAATCGATGCTTGAAAGGAAAACCATCTTGGGAAAAAATGCTCCTAACTGGAATGCTAGCGAGTACCTGTGTTGTGATGATAAGGCTCATCGTAGAACTTTACGATCAGTTCTCTCGGTACAATGTGCTCAATAGGAGTGTAGAATTTGACTCAACTACCGAGATGATTCAATTTGTGGCAATTTTTTTGTATAGGCAAATGACCCTGATTGCCTTTTCAGGATTTGTGAGGACTGCTCTTCTCATTGTGTTAGGAGGGCTTTGCTGGGGCTTTGCGATTTATGCTGTTAACACCACCTTGTATAAAATTTATCTGAAAATAAAAGAATACGGCGCTGGCCCCCGCAGTCAGTAAGCTCTTCTAGAGAATCCATGCCCCTCCCTTCCGACAAGTTATCCATCAATACTAACGTTAACAAAACCATAAAATTGAATAACTTCTCTTTTTTTTTTAAACCTATCAAAAAAAGTTGTTGTCTTTACAGTTGTCCAATAAAGGACAATGAAAATTCCACTAAACATTAAATTATTTTCCAATACTATCACATAGAGGAACTATGAAAAAATGGTTATTGATTCTATTAGCGGCACCCACATTCGCTTCTGCCACGACTCCTGAACCGGAACCTATAGATATACTGGATTGTCTCACCAATCAGTATTGTACCAACATCAATGGATTTCGGTTTGATGATCTAAATAACGACGGTGTAACGGATTTAGTAACTCGGGATGGAGGTAAAATCCAATTTTGGGATGGCCGAGATTTGCCAGTTTTAGATCTCTCACAACCTACAATGCCTGGAGGCTTGTTTGCCCACTATTCCTTTGATGGACCATCCCCAACGGATGACCAATCACCGAACGGAAACCACTTGAACATCGGGACTTTAACGACCACCCCACAAGGAGCTCTAGGCAATGCAGCTCAGTTTTCCGGGAACAGCAATTTACAAGGTAGCAACATTTCAAACAATTGGGGCAATAGTTCCCTCACCGTATCTGTATGGGTGAAGCCGGGAAACAACACGCTCAATCAACACTTAAGGCAAGGAATTGTGGGGGTTGGTTCCACGAGCGCACGATCACATTTCTACTTCCGAGGGTCTAGCTCAAGCCAAAACTCAGGCTGCGATACCAACTATCATCTCGCTCTAGGAGCCGATGATGGAACTACGGATTCCTGGCATTGTAGTTCTGATTCTTCTGGTAAATTGACAGAGAATGTGTGGCAACATGTGGTGGGAAGTTATGACCACAATAGCAAAACAATCCGCATGTACATCAATGCTAATTTGGTCAAAGAAGTCGTACTGTCTGATAATTTGACAATAGCCAAACAAATCCAAATTGGCGGAGATGCTTACGAGGATAACTGGCTGACAGGAGAAGTCGATGAAGTGTATCTGTTTAACAGTGTTTTAAGTCAGTCTGAAGTCGAATACATGTGCAATTTGATTCCAAACCATTGTACAATTAATTAGTTTTCCCGTTTCTAGTGGGAAATCCTTAGCCACAAACCACTGATGACTGACACAGTTATCGAGCACGTATATTCATAAACCTAAGTCTTTTGAGTGCAAGCATCGAAAATCGATGGTTTCGTCAGAGCAATCGACTTGGTTTAATCGTTTGAATCTTCGTGTTCTGTGTCAGTCTATCATGGTGTTTATCTATTAACGGTCGAAGTTCTTCCCAATTCAACCCTCCTTCCTTCACGGCAAAGCATCCATCAACGCTTGAAAATTGTAGTAATAGGTGAGGTCTATCACCGGACTGGGAGTCGCCGGACGGTGGGATGTCATCACGATCACCAAATCTTGTTTTGGTACTACAAACAACAATTGTCCTCCCAAGCCCACTCCATAATAAAAGGGAGATTTCCAACCATCATAGGTCCACCATTGATAGCCATAGGTCGAGGGGTCTCCGGTCTTCACCGTGTTGTGGAACGACTCGTCTACCCAGTCTTTGGCAAGAAGCTGTCGTCCCTCCCATACGCCTTGATTCAGATACAAATAACCGAACTTTGCCAAATCCCGGGCCGTGAGTTCCAGGCCACCGCCGCCATGGTCATACTGTCCTTTATTATTGGAAACTGTCAAAAATGAGGTTTGCCCTTCTCGTGACCAATAATAATTTGTGATGCCTAACGGGGCAAACAGCGCTTCTTTGGCAAAGGCCACCAACGGCATTCCCGTCGCTTCGCTCACAATCACTCCCAGCAGATGGGAATTGGCCGAGTTATAGTTGAAGCGGGACCCTGGGTTGTTCTCTAAAGGTAGAGCTAACGCTGCTTGGGTCCAATCGTTAGCAAAGGCCCATTTTGTGGAGACTCCGGTGGGGTCGGTGAAGTTTTCTATCCATTTGAAACCAGAAGTCATTTGCAACAAGTCTTGCAAGCGGATTTTCCGTTTGTCCGCTTCCAGTCCAGACTCCAAGTAAACCTGAGGCAATAGGTCTTCTAAGGTTTGGTCCACATCGTGGAGTTGTTGACGCTGCATCGCGAGACCCACCAGCGCACTGGTCACACTTTTAGTCACCGAATACACATGCTGCAACTGTTCGGGTTGAGGTGCAGGTTGATACTTGCCTGGAAAATATTGTTCCCAAACTAATTCTCCTTGACGCACAATCAGCAAACTCGACAAAAACGGTAATTGAGTGGGTATTTGCTCTACGATTTTAGCAATAGGCTTGGGGTCCACCCCTTGGGCTTCCAAGGTATTGGTTCGCCAACCTGCGGTGGGCCAATAGTCACGCTCCCAGGGACCTGTGACAGTTTCCGAGGCCGAGATTGCTCTACTCTCGGGAACGTGACGGGTGGCTTGGAACTGCGTTTCGCCCATACAGTACTTGATGTCATCCGACCACTCCCACACCAAAGTCCCTTCAACTTGTGACCCGGACACGGTGAGTGTTCCCTCCTCCAAGGTATACCATCCTCGACCATGACGGTCTGGCAAAGGGTCATTCCAAGTAATCTGAGAACCGTTCACTTCACCGGTGACCTCGGTTCCCACCCACTGGATGGCACATCCGGTTTGTTGGATTTCCAAACGACGGTACTGGGTTCCGTGCTCACACTCCCCTTTCATATATTCCACACTGTTCCAAATGCCTGAAACATCCACACAAGCGTCCGAGGATTGCGCCCACCCCACTCCAGGCAGTAACAAACTCACCAACATCAACCCTTTGGTTAGGAAACGCCAGCACGCGCACCGATCGATCAATTGGATTGCCATCATTTTCTCCCTTTCGAGTCCATAGATAAAAGATTCACGAAACACACAAACAGAACCCCACATTCCACAGGTCTTTAATAACCGCCTCCTCGTACAACAAAAAATGATCCTCACAGGATAAAATGATCCTCACAGGATTCCCCTGAAACACGCGAGTCGGAGCGTCGATAGCCGTAATCTATCAATGAACGAATCAGATGTTTTGATATTTTATGCCAAAATGAAGACGAGGCGAGTGGGAGTGGTTTTCGAGATTACTGAACAGGATAATAATGTTCAGAATAGATGTCGTTTGTCCCCGAAGCAAAATGGTAGTGGTACATTAGGATGGGAGCATTTCCGAGGCGATAGACCGATTTGGGAAACCAAGACGTGATCGCATAATTGGTGGTGTACAGATTGTGATCTAAATGTCCGTGGTGACGAAAGTAAGCATAACGTGCTTGAGGGAGAATGAGGGTCTCCATACCCTGGGGAATTTTGTGAAAGTCTTCGACCTGCAAGCAGACCAAATACATCATCTCATCGCTTGGTTGCTTTGGGGAATACCACACCGCATTGATCGAATAATCCCAGGGCATTCCTTGGGGAAGGATCACTTTCTGGATTTCAAACTTTCGGATGTCAAATTCTCGATAGACGCGATCCACTTTTTGTAAATTGGATAGATCCGTTCGTGATCCAAACGATTGTAATGTTGCTCTCAACCCCACCACTTTCATCGAAGGTAGGGTGGTGATTGTCGGGGATAGTGTCAGACCTCGCTGAAAGTGTTCGAGCGCTTCATAAGTCAACGGAATTTTATTGAGTTGGATATTCCTGAAACTGCTGTTTCGGAATTTTCCCGGTGTTTGAAAAAATCGTTGAGAAAATGCGCGTGTGAAGGCTTCTTGGGATTCAAATTGATAATCGAGGGCGATCTCTAAAATACGTTTTTGGCTTGTTGCCAGATCCGTTGCTGCGGAGCTTAACCGTCGTGCTCGTAAATATTCTTTAACCGAATCCCCCGTCATTGCTTTGAATTGTCGTTGAAAATGCCGAAACGACATCCGAGCATGACTTGCCACCTCTTGCAGCACCAGTGGTTCTGTCAGGTGATTTTCGATCAACACAATGGCATCATGGATGTTGTCAATCTGCATAAGCCACGCCGTCATTCCCCTAAAACATCATGAGTCTGGTCTCTCCTAGACACCCCCTACTGCAACCACAAAAATCTTCATTTTATAGTCGCGTATAAAGGGATCCATGATGACAGTCATCGTCAACGGGATCAAACTTTTGAGAAATGCTTGAGTTGTTAAGGCAAGGTCTCATGCGTCTTCACCTGCTGGTGGTACTGGTAGAGCAACGTGGTGAATTGCTTTGAATTTCCTTGATATTGAGCCACCTTAGCTTGGTGAAGGAAGAGTCCTGCGTGAGGAAACCGATATTGTTGTGTCGGGAGGTTTTTTAAATAAGGATCGTTTGCAGGAGGATGATGGGTCAATACCGTTTCGACAAAGCGAGTCCATTTTTCTTGGACAAACCATTGGGATTGACGGGCTTTTTGCTGACGATGGCTGATAGGAGCTTGATATTCAATCAATGGCAAATCATCAGTATTGATAAGATAAGAATTAAAGAGATGTTTGACACTAGAAAGGTTCCCCGCATAATGCGAAAAAAATGGAAAATGACCCACAGGGGTTTGTTTGAATTCCACCCCCACTTGTTGCATGCGTTGTGAAAGATCATAAGGTTGAAAGGGTTGATCATTTTGATGACCAATCAAGACTACAATTGGCTTTCTGGAAAGAAAATCCCCCCGCCACATCGTCACCTGAGGAAATGCTTCGAGCATGGTACGAGCAATTCCTCCAAAGTCGGCTTCTGTCAATTGATACAAGGGCAACCATTGGGCAAACAGCCCCCCTTTTTTCAAATGTTGGTGGATCGTGACAAAGTGTTCCTGTGTATACAAACTCCCCACACCCGCTCTCCACGGAATAAACAAATCCGCGATGATCACATCAAATTGTTCGGACGTGCCCAATAGATAATTCCGGCCGTCTTCGGTAACGATGGAAGCACGTTGATCGGTAAACAAGCCATTGAGATGAGGCTGAAAGTATTTCTCGGCGGCCTCAACCACTTCAGGGATTAGTTCACTCACGACGACTCGTTCGACAGGGTGACTCAATGCGGCCCCTGCGGTGATTCCAGTTCCCATACCTAGATAGAACACGGATTTTGGATTCGGATGAATTAAGAGAGGCAGATGGGACTGCTTGGCTTCCCATTTTTTTGCTCCGGTTCCTCCTAAGCTGTAATAGTTATTGACTTTGATCTTGAGAGAATTTTTCCGTTTTACGACGGCGACCGTCCCGTTGCTCCCTTCCCAATACTCATAAAGAACTTCTTTCTTTTTGACAGGATCCACTCGAATCAGGGGTACGGAAGATGGCTCAAAAACCGTAATCAAAAGCAACAAGCCGAAAGCAGCTGCCCATTGGAACAGTTTGGTCCGACTCGGTTTAGGGGGTACAAGAAAAAGGACCACGAGCAGATAAATGACAGCCATCAATCGAATGCTGTTCCATAAACCCCACAACGGCATGAAGACGAATCCTGCACTGACCGAACCGACAATTGCTCCCAAGGTATTGATTGCTATCAAATGGCCTACCGTTTCACCAGCGGCTTGATGGTGAGCCTCGCTCATTTTGAGCAAATACGGAAAAATGCTGCCCAGGCAAATCCCGGGCACCAACATGACGGTACCGCCGTGTCGGAAGATTTCTACCATGTAGTCGATCCAATCTTTTTTACCTCCCAAATACTGCAATCCATTGGTTGTCCACGAAAATAAAAAGGGAGTTAATCCGATGAGCAATGCGGATAAAAGGAGGAGGATCGATATCGTGGCCAAGGGGTTGAAATCATATCGGGCTAAAAAACTAGCCAGCCAAGCTCCCAAGGCAAGAGATACCAAAAAAATGACAAGTACCGTGGAGAACGTATACACCGAATTCTGAAGCACTTGCGAAAACATACGAGTCCACAAAATTTCGACGCTCAATGCCACAAAACCTGAAAGAAACGCCAAAGCTCGTATCGAGTTCCATGACATCAGTGGCAAGGTGGGTGGTTTTTCAGGAGGTGAGGGGGATTGATGAATAGCAGGCGGTGCCGAAAAATAGCTCAAAACCCAGGCAAGCAGTGCAACGCCCCCGGTCAAGATTAAGGCGACCACATAGGTTCGATCAAACCCCATCAACGGAGGCAAATGAAATCCTGCCATGTATGCCCCCAATGCGCCTCCAAGCGTATTGACGGCATACAACAAAGAAGTGGTTTTTCCCAAAGAGTTGGCATTTCGGACCAAATGCTGACTCATGAGAGGCAAGGTCCCCCCCATAAAAAAGGCGGGCAAAAAGAGAATAACGACAGCCAGTACAAATTTGAGCGTTACAAACACCGTTGGATAATCGCCAACGATTTGAAACAAGGGACTGTACAGAAGATAATAGGTGTCCAACAAAACATAATAAAGGAGCGCGCTACAGACGACTCCAACTTCTAACAGTGCGTACGTTCGAAGTGGATGCCGAATGTTTTTGGAACGCTTGCCCCAAACATACCCTCCAACCGCCAACCCTAAGAAAAACGCCACCAAGGTCGTGGCTGCCGCTTGAGAAGAGTTTCCAAACAACAGTCCCAACTCTTTCATCCACAGCACTTGGTACACCAAGCCCACGAAGCCAGATGCGCAAAATAGAATTGAAATGAGGACTACCTGCCCTTTGGAAACAGACGGCGGAACGTTGATTGACGCAAGCATATTTCATTCGCCCTCATCGTGGTCATGGACCGCTTCACAGGCTTCAGGCAAGTCGTCTTGTCTGGACCAAACCGAGGCTTCATCAAATCCAAACGGGTCTAATAAAATGGACTCCCCTTCTCCCCCATCTTCATGTTCATGCCCTCCTTCTTCACTCGTCGGAGTCAAGGTCATAGTTGCGTTATCTTCGGATAGAGTCATTTGGAGCGAGGCTTCACCCACAGTAATATTGAGGACTTGGTTATCTTCTGAAATGGAAAAAGTGGCCGACTCTTCAACGAAGCTACAGGTTTGGTCGGTACCGACTTGAAATAAGAAGATTTCACCATCGGTTTCCAAGTCAAAAATGGTTGTGACACTGGCCGCATCGCCACCCGCTTCTTCAAGAACTTCCGCATTTTCAGCAGCATCGAGGCGAAATTGATAAAAGCCGGTAAAAGGAGCCAACTGTTCAGCCGTCACTCCAATGCCTGTATTATTATCGTCATCGTCATCGTCATCACCGCCTCTTGGGGCGCAACTGATCGCAATAAGGGAAAACATCCCGATGACCAACAAAAACCATCCAATTTTTTTCATAGCGTTCTCCTTTTGAAACAATGATTGAATTGTGATGACTACAACACCATTCATAAAGCGTTGGATCGCCGCAGCAAATTGCCTAGCAAAAGCAAGCTGAGCGTGATCGACGCATGGCAAAAAACGAGGGTGTAGCCTGTAGGAAAATCCCAAGCATAAGAAATGCTCACCGCCAAAAGATTCACGGCAATGCCGATGAGCCAAGCATTGACCACCGGGTAGCCTCGACTGATTTGCTTAGCGAGCAATGCCGGTGCAATGAGAAGGGCAAACACCACCAAGACCCCCACCACTTCCACTGAACTCGTGACTGTGATGGAGAAAGTGATGAAAAAAAATAAATCTTTAAGAAATCCTTGGGTCCGGGCTTGGAACCAAACAATGAACATACCCAAAATTGCGTAGATTCCGGCCGTCTTAAGGACTTCGTTCAAAGGGGTGAAAAGGATGTCGGCCGCCATCAGTTCTTGAAATTCCTCCATGCCATGAGCCGATTGAGACAGCAGCATGAAAACACCCGAAACGCCAAACGCATAAAGCAAACCTATGAAGGCTTCCAAATGGATCGCGGGACGTCGAGAGACCCAAGCGATCAAACCGCCGGCAATCAACGCAAAAGATAATGCAAAAGGGTACAAACCGTGCCCATGAAAAAACATCAAGGATACCGACGCTCCAAACGCCGACATTTGTCCAACCGCCAAATCCGTAAAAATGATGCCGCGCTCAATGATTTCCAGCCCAAAATAGGCATGGATTCCGACTAGCACCACCGACAATAAAAATGACGAGAAGAGGATGTCCGTCACTGGCTGATCCTCTGCACTAGCGTGTCAAAAAGGGAAAAAATATCGGGGACCTCTTTTAACGAGTTCACGTCGTGAGGCAAAACAATGGTGGGAGTCCCTAATTTTTGAGCAACAAAATTTGCTGCTTTTTTGGATTGATACACACTCAGAAGTACGGAATGCACTGGTTCTTGTTGAGCTTGTTCAATCAAGTTCACCAAGTGTTTTGTGGTCGGTGGAATTCCAGGAAGCGGCTCTAAGGTATTGATCGAATGAATGCCGTAGCGTTTAAAAAAGTAATCGTAATTTTTGTGATATTGGATCACTTTTCTGCCTTTTAAAGGTCTCATTTGTGCGTCCCACACTTCCAATCGTTGAGACCATGTTTCTTGAAAAACACGCTGGTTTTTCTGGTAAATGGGACAAGCAGAACGGTTCAATTCGCAAAGCCGCTCCGTAATCGTTTGAACCAATGTTGGAATATTATGGGGGTCGAGATAAAAGTGAGGATTCCCCGCCGCGTGAACATCTCCATTCGCTCTTGATAAATTGTTGGGGACATCAATCAATTCCACAACAGCCGACAAATCTAAAAACCCACGACTGCCTGGTTGGACCTGTGGATTATTGGCTCGTTTGATAATGGGTGGCATCCAACCAATTTCGTTCTCGGCTCCATTGATGATCAGCAAATCAGCACGCCGCACTTTGGCAATAAATGACGGCTTGGGAGGAACAAAGTGAGGATCCCAACTTCCTGAGCCTAACGCGGTTACTGAAATCTGATCTTTTCCAATCTGCTGGGCTAAATCAGCAATATAAGGATAGGACGTGACCACTTGTAAATTGCCCCAAACGGATTGGGCCAAAGCCCCCCATACCAAAATGGCGCTGATGACAAATTTCACCATACGATTCTCCAAATAGATGACAGTCCGGTGTTAAAAATCATGGGCACCGTGAGCACCAATGCTCATATCGAACTGAAGCAGCACATCATTGACTTGTTTTTGTTCTCCATCCAGTTCCCTGGCATGTTCCTGATTGAGCTGAAAGCGGAGCACCGAAAATTCCGTTGGCTTATAATCCAGCATCCATGACGTTCGCTTTAAGTTATTTTCCAAATCTAAGTCTTCGTTATCCACTGAAACATCATTGGTCGTGATGAGGTCATATCGCAAACCGCTGCTCCATTCTGGAGCAAAGCGCCACACCACTTGGGAATACAGCCCCCCTTGTGTCTTTTCAAAATCCAACTTGTCTCCATCGACGAGAAACAAATCGCCTTTCATGGTGCGCTGAATGTATTCCGAGACCCATGTGAGACTGCGGTAAGAATCGAAAAAATGCTTAAGCGTCACATCCACCGCCCAGATCTGTGTGTCCATCTCATAACGCGGATCGTCACTGTCCTCTTCCTCTTCGTCTCCCCCTCCATGCACATGCTGAGCGACACTACTCTCATATCTGGCGACCTTTTCCTCTGCTTCATACTCGTTCTCATCAACCGCAACGCCGTGTTCATGCTCTCCCTCTTCTTCAATCACTCCAATCGAATCATCGGTCCCACGAGCGGTTCCTTGCATGACACTGCTTCCGAGTAGAATTGAAGTCTCTCCCACATCAAAGGACGTCTTGGCATATCCGACCCAGGCATTGGGTTGGGTGGCATCGTTCACTTCCTCGTCACCTACCGTAAAGCCATTGGTACCAAAGCTATTCAAATTCTCTCCCCTTAGAGCTTCCAGGCCCAATTGCAAAAAGACATCGGTGGGAGCTATCCAAGTCACTTGAGCACCCACCTCTTGTAAGCCTTCTTCCCCGAAAAGGGCTGCGATGATCAATGGCGTGTCAGAAAATGGCCACTCGTGTTGATGGATAGAATTGATACGGCCCCAGCCGCTTTTGAATTTTCCTAATTTAAATTGGAACCCGTAAGGAATGCGGCGTGTGGTGACAAAGGCTTCTTCGACTTCAAATTCGAATTCAAACAGATGGAAATTGATGAACATATCAAAATACGGGTCGACGGGACTGGACAAGACCAACTCGACGTTATTGAGTGAAACACCATTTTCTCGATTGAACACCCCTTGGTTACTGCCTTGAAATCCAGGGAGTTCCATATCTTCGTAGGTGTCATCCACATTGTCTTCCTCTTCCTCAATGGTGCGTCCCACATAGACAAGGTCCAGCACCACTGAGATTTCTGGATTGAAAGAAAGCTTTTTTTCTTGGGCGTTCAAAGGCACGGAAATCACCACTAAACAGAGGAGTGCTGTCACCCCAATCAGATACTTTTTCATTGTTTTCTTTTTCATTTTCACAATAGTAAATGCAATAAATTTGCGTATTTGAAAACTAAACAGCAATCCGTAAAGCCAATCACAGCATGCAATGGTTTCCTAAGCTCATCTCGAGGCTAGGTAACAAAGCTAGTTTATTTTCATGGGGGATCGTTTCATGTCAGATAGTCCAAGGCCTTGGACATTCAGGCAACGGTGATGAACTAACAAGGGCGGGGAAAAAGGAAATAACGATATCCACGGACCTATTCACATTTTGTTGCCGTGTCAACATAGCGACGATGCTGATAAAATCGTTAATTTAAATACTTCGAAGGCAGTTTCAGTTAAATGCAAATAAATTGCAAGTACATAATCTGACAATTCTATTTCAACATGTGAACATTGGAAGCTCACCTTCCCGCTCCTAAAGAGGATGGGGTTGCAATGGTTTCGGTAATCCTATTTCTCCTGGGTTGTTCAGTTGAATTATGCTGATCCTAACACAAAAGTACACCTGAGCCCCTTTCATCACTTCAACCCGTCTTTATGATTTTCGTTATTTTTTTGAGTGCTATTGAATTGTTAGGATTAAGGTTGCACCCTATTCTCCTTTTACATATATTATGGAGATTCCTGACTCTACTCAGCCAAATAGTTATTGAGAGGCATTTTTTACAGCCCATGAATTGAATTTTCTTCGCAGTCCGATCAATTTTCATACCTAGATAGACTTAATTCAGACCGTAAAATCTTTTCTTTAAACCTTAATTTTATAGTTTAACTTTCGGGCGAACATATTTTTAGGAGAATCCATCATGAGCGCTACAATTTATCCATGGTTCCCCCCGGCACCGAACTAGCGTCACAGTACCTTGGACCAGCCACTAACAATCTCGGTACGACACTCCAAAAGGGACTTGTGACTTCTATTGGTAGCTTGGGAGTTTTTGTTTTTCCCGATGGAGGAACCTTTACGTTTTCCTGTTGTGGTCTACTAAAAAGAGACAACTTGTTAAGAGCAGCTTAACTTTTCCGTTCTTTCCTCAAACGATGTATGTCAGTTTCTCCTCATCATGATTTTCCGCTCCACCTGGGTTCTATTGAGCTCAGTGAACCTTTGATCCAAGCCCCCAGTGGAAGCACTTATCGAGGGTATTGCAAATCGTCAGAACAACGAGTGATTGTAAAGACGGCTCAAGAAGCGCATCCTCAAAAGTTTCTTGGGCTGCAACGAGAAATCCAAATTCTAGAATCAGAGAGGGTCTCGGAAGAGCTGTTCATTGTGGAAAAAGGGATGTTTCAAAGCATTCAATGGGTTGCCCGTTCTTGGGTTGAGGGAAAAACGCTACGCGAACACCAACAACAAATTTGGCAAACCCTCAAACCCTCAAACCAACTCGAATCCACCATCTTTCAAGAAGCCTGCACTCTAATTTGTCAGATATGCTATCCATTATCTCAATTGCACCAATATGGCTTAGTGCATGCGGATCTCAAACCAGAAAATATCCTCATCACACCTTCTGGAAAAGCCATCATTATTGATTTTGAACAAACTTGCCGATTTTACAGCACTCCAAATAAGATGGCTTTGGAAGCAGACTTCAGCATAGGAGGCAGTCCCGGCTATACAGCGCCAGAACAAATTCGCTGTATTGCTTTGGATGCCAGAACGGATCTTTATGCTCTTGGCTGTATCTTCTACGAACTCCTAACAGGAAGACTCCCTTTCCCCAATTCCCATTCCCAGCTCCGAGATCATTTAAGCCTCCCTCCTCCCCCCTTAGCCCCAGAAGTGGAAAATCTCCCGCAGCCGATAAACCAGCTTGTGCAATCTCTACTAGCCAAGTCCATGACCGATCGCCCCGGTTATGCCTCTGATGTTGTTCAACAACTCTTACCCCACACTTCACGACAATTCCAAAAAGAGTTTCGCGAAATGGCACCCGCTGCGTCCAATTATTTATACCGTCCTACTTTTACAGGGCGTCGTGACTTGATTCGTGCCTTGAGACCGTTCCTAGACCCTGAGTCTACACAAGGAGGAGCCGTATTGATTCGTGGAGAAAGTGGTATGGGCAAAACCTTTTTTGCCAATGAATTGGCTCGATTGTTTCAAGGACGTTTCTTTCACGTGGTTCGTGGAGAAACGGTGCCAACTACTGAAATGATGGGGCATCAGTCTCAGTTTTCAACCAACACGCAACCCTTTCAAGCCTTTTTAAAAGAGGTGGTGGAGCAATGTAAGTTGGATGGAAAAGAAAAAACCCAACAGTGGCTTGGAGACCAATATGCCGTATTGTCTCTCTACGAGCCTAAAGTGAAGGAGTTAGGAAAATTATTGGAAGCTCCAGACAGCATTTGGGGAATCGATCTCCCCACTGAAGTTTTGTTGCAGGAAGTCAAGCACGCCTTTGCAGAGATGCTGAACCACTATGCCCGTACCACAAAACTGGTTTTGATCCTCGACGATTTACAATGGGCCAACGAACTGACCTTGAGCATTTTGGAGTGGTTGCTTCCTGAAAAACTCCAAGCCATGAATGTGTTGCTCATTGGATTTTATCGTACAGAGGAGGTCCCTTCCATTTTACAAGCCTTGAATGAAAATAAAGACGTGGTTTCATTCCAGTTGGAGCGATTGACCCAGAACGAAGTGAGTCAACAATTGGAGAGTATGCTGGCTCTCTCTCAATTCCCGCCCCCTCTGGTCAAACTCCTGTATCACGAAAGTGAAGGGAATCCGTTTTATGTGGCCGAATATTTACGAATGGCGGTTGCTGAAAATTGGTTTGCCCGTACTCATGAAGGCCATTGGCAATTTCAGCCCCCTCCACAGGCATCGGCGTCCTCAAACTTTCAGTTGGAAACCCCCAATAGCATTCAGGAATTACTGGTTCGTAGGATCCAGGCATTGCCAGAAGCTGGACAAATTTTTTTACACGTCGGGAGCATTCTGGGGCGCGTATTTGAAGTGAATCTGGTTTCAGTCATCTTAAGCCAGGACGATGTAAGCCAGGACGAGAAAGATTGGCCTCCGGTGCTCGAAGAACTCTTTCAGGCTGGTATTTTGGAAGAGAGCCAACCAGGGCGGGTGAGCTTCACGCATGATAAGCTCCGCGAATGTTGTACCAACATGATCTCTCCTGCTCAAAATGAACATTATCATCAAGCCGCCGCAACAGTGATGGAATCGAATTTCAAGGAGTCTTCCGACCCGTCCCTGTTAGCCCCATTGGCCCATCACTGGCTCGAAGGAGGAAAACCAGAGACGGCGATGGGATACTTCGGTCAAGCGGGCTTTCATGCCCGTCAATCGTTGGTTCCCAAAGAATCGATCACTTATTTTGAGAAAGCGATCGCCATTGCCCAAAAACGGAAGTTGAGCCATCCGAATCAAATGGCCACGTGGTTGGCAGGGGTTGCCCGATCTTATGAAGACCTCGGTGACTTGCAGCAATCCGAACACCAGGCCATTCGGGCTTTAGCGGAATATGGCGAACCGATTCCTTCGTCTCGTGGCGAATGGGCCACACTCATTCTGAAACAATCCTGGCGACAGTTGAATTTCCGGCTTTTTTCCTCCAAGGCATCTCAAACCTCGAATGCCGCTCCGCCCGTCACGCATTGGAAAGATGCCAGTCTCTTGGTCTCCTTCCTCAGCAGGCGGTACTATTTCAGTAACAACATGTTGGGCATGATTGGCAGTGCGATCTTGGCGGTGAATTTGCTCGATCGTAGTCGGGCCACCGATTCGGGAGCCGCCCATTCTTTTTTAGGTTTGGTGCTCGGAAGCTGTACACTACGGAAACTGGCCCAGTATTACTTGGATAAAGCAGAGACCTATGCGCTCACTGCTGAGGGGCCGTTGGGGTATAATGACCAAACATTTACTTTTGTGGCGGTCGGGCACTACTTAACCGGAGTGGGACAGTGGCAGGAATCTCAACGGGTGATCGATTATTTGGGACGTTTGATCAATAAAGATTTGGACCCCAAAAATTACGCCCAATACCAATCGACCTTAGGGGCCTTAAAATTTTTTCAAGGGCAACTCCAGGAAACCCAAACCATTTTTAATGAAATGATTGAAGTGGGGCAAACCTGGAACAATCGGCAGCATTTGGCGTGGGGATTATTCATGAGTGGCCGGAGTGCGCTGCTGAAAGGCCATCCCCAGAGGGCCAAAACCTACCTAATTCAGGCGAAAACTCATTTGGAGGAAGTCCAGGACTATGCCTCCATGCTCATTTGTTTGGGATTATTGATACAAACGCACATGACCCTGGAGGAATGGGAATCTGCCGAAGAAGTCGCCAATCACACGTTGGAACTCCAAAACCAATCCTTACCCATGGCGTTGACCGTCATCGATGGGTGTTTGGGGCCACTACAATTTTATCTCCATCGTTGGCAGACTGCCAAACTCACAGGGCACTCCCAAGAACTTCCGCAATGGCAGGCGAAAACGAAAAACGCTTTCGGCTTTGTCAAAAAATTAGCCCTCCTTTTTCCTATCCTCAAACCCACTTGCCTGATTTACCAAGCTTTGGTGTTACGGTGTTCTGACAAAGAGCAGCAGGCGGTACGAATTTTGAAGAAAAGCCTTCATTGGTCTCAACACTTTCAAATGCCCTATCCCCAGGCGCAAGCACAGACCTTATTAGCCCAAAGCTCCTGTGTTGAGTCCCAGAAATGTGGGGAATATGCGGTGCAGGCAGAACATCTTTACCAACAGATGGGATGCCGCCCCTTTTCGTTTTTCACTCATGAGACTTCGTCCAGTTGACCTCTCAAATTGGGCGATGGTTTCTGACTTGATCACTCAAACAACGCCCTCTCTTTTTTGATGCTAAACTCGCAGCTATAAGGAAGGGGGCTGGATATAACAAAGGAGTTCTATGATGCCCTCAACAACGACCCATAAGAAGCAGAAAGTGGCTATCTTAGGAGGAGGCCTTTCCTCTCTTGTCACTGCATTCGAATTGACCCAGCAACCCAACTGGCACAAGCACTATGACATCACGATCTATCAAATGGGATGGCGCTTAGGAGGCAAAGGTGCCAGTGGCAGGAATCAAGAACAGCACAATCGGATTGAAGAGCATGGATTGCACATCTTTTTTGGATTTTACGACAATGCTTTCACCGTGCTTCAAAAGTGCTATGCCGAATTAGACCAAACGCCTCTCAATCCCTATTTGCGCTTCGATGAGTATTTCAAAGGTCACAATTTGATTTCGTATTGGGATTTTCATGAAAAACGGTTTTATGACATCACGTTTCCTCCCAATGAGCTAAAACCTGGAGAATCTCCGACAGTCCAGCCGAAAACCCTAGAAGAGTACACGGAAGGGTTGTTTTTGTTCCTGTTTAAGTGGCTCCATGAGTTAGCGGAGCAACCGCCGCTGTCTCAACCGCACCTCCCCTTAGAAGGTCCACTCACCGATGCTTTGCAAGCGCTTCTGAAAATGCTCCCTCCTACAGGCAAGGGACTCGCCGAAGGCCCGTTGAATCTATTGCGCCATCTGATGGGAGTGGGCGGGATGCTCCTGGAAGTTGTGAAAGACCTTTTACCGGAGTCTTGGGTAGAAATAGAAACCATTGCCGCCCAAGACCTGGTGCGGTTGATCGCCCATGCGTTGAGTGTCAATCTCCCGTTGCTCAAAACAATCACAGAAGACTCCCTTAAAGTTTTTAAACAGTTGAAGTCTGTTTTCCAGATGATCGACGAACTCTTGCCTCGAAAAGAGGGGGCCAAAGTCGAATTTTGGGCGTACACGACTTATGTATTGACCGATTTGTTCCACGCCGTTTGCAACGGTTTGTTACAAGCTAACTGTATTGCGGGTTATGTCGACTGGTTTGCTCCAGAATTCGACAAACACTCCTTTCGAAAGTGGTTGGTTCAATATGGTGCTGAAGAGCAAACCATTGATTCCTTTCCCATTTTTGGAGTCTTGGATGCATTTTTTTCTCGACAGCAAGATGGCGCTGCTGGAGCCGTCCTGCATGGGCTGTTCGAAATTTTCAATTACAAAGGTTCCGTGATGTGGAAAATGCAGGCGGGTATGGGAGACACCATCTTTGCGCCTTTGTATGCCGCTCTCAAAAAACGAGGCGTGAAGTTTGAATTTTTTCATCGTGTGGACTCATTGCACCTCGCCTCAGAGAAAAAAGATGGGGCCAGACCGATTGAAAAAATCACCCTTTATCGACAGGCCACCCTCAAAAAAAGCCTCCCTTATGAGCCTTTAATTACGGTGCCCTTTCAACGGGAAGTGGATGGCCAATTCCAAGAACACGACCTTCCGTGTTGGCCCAGTGAACCGTTGTATGATCAACTTGAAGAAGGAGCCATTTTAAAAGAGCAGGGGATCAATCTAGAAGACTGGTGGACCGAGTGGAAGGAACCCGAAAAAGTGGAATTGCACCAGGGAGCCGACTTCGATTTGGTGGTGTTGGGAGCATCGATTGGAATCCTGCCAGACATCTGCCAAGAATTGCTGAACGATCCGGAAAACACCCCCTTCGCAAACATGCTGCAACAAGTCAAAACCGTCCAAACCCAGGCCATGCAATTGTGGTTCAAACCCGACTTGAAAGGCTTGGGTTGGCCAGCAGCCCCTCCGGTGAGTGATGGTTATTATGAACCCTTTGATACTTGGGCGGACATGAGCCACTTGCTGCCCAAAGAATCATGGCCGGATAACATGGTTCACAATTTGGCTTATCATTGCAGCCCGCTGCCGGATGACGCGGAAGGCCCCTTGCCCTCTCGAACAGAACACGGCTATGCCCAGCAACAACAAGCCCGTGTTAAAAAACATGCCCTGGCTTTTTTGAAACAGTCTGTCAAAGGATTGTGGCCGAAGGCTATCCATAAGGAATCAGGAGAACTCAATTGCGACTTATTGGTGGACCCCGAAAATCGGGAAGGGATGGACCGATTTGAGGCCCAATACTGGAATGCTCCCACAAACCCTTCGGATCGCTATGTGTTGTCGGTGCCAGGGTCCACCCGTGCTCGATTGAAGGCCAATGGTTCGGGTTACTCGAATCTTTACTTAACGGGAGATTGGACCTGGAACCCCATCAGTCTGGGCTGTGCGGAAGCTGCCACAATCGCAGGCAAGTACACGTGCCAAGCAATGGTAGGTGCCTCGGCAACCACTCAAGTTTATAATGATTGGTTGCAAGAAACCGATCAGGCGATTTTATCCAAGCAAGTCCCCCTCATTGTGAGGGATGGTGCGCTGTATTACCACCAGCCTTATGAAGGTAAACAGTTCTTATCTCATGCTTTCCTGCTTCCTGCCAATCAAGACAAACTCAATTTGATCTGTGAACAACATCTGAACTTGGGGCATTTGAAATACGAGCCTCTCATCCCCTATGTGCTCTTTGTGGCGACTGAAACCCATCGAATGCAACAAATCGGAGACCCCGATTATATGAAAGAAATGGATTTCGGATTTTGGATTCCGGTGGTTAAAACCCCGCATAACTCCTCAATCGATCATTTTGATGTGGCTGATGTCATTCAGTTTTACCAACCATACCTTTGGGTCAATAGCGACATTGCCTCCCGCAATGGCCGGGAAATCTTCGGGTTCAACAAATCCGCAGCGGATTTGGTCTATCCCGAGTCCCCTGCATCCGAACAACTCTTTTCCTGCCACACCTATGTTTTGGATGAAGGGCAAACCAAAGTGGGGCTTGCGGAACTGCTGAGCATTCAAAAAATGGCTTCAGCCCCCCCGTTGACCTGGTTAGAAGAAGGCACGACTCTCTTGAGTCGTGTGTGGCAACACCCTCAATTGGGCATGGTGTTTCTCAAACAATTTCCTGACATACACAATGGGTTGACCGCTTGTTATCAAGCCGTGACTGAAGTCCACACCCAATTTTCCAAAGTGGCTGTTCCTCAGTTTGACGAAGCCCATTTTCACTTCTTAATCCGCCGCTGTAAGAGCCATCACATCGTGGAAGCCTTAGGGCTGCATTGCCAACCGGACAGCCCCCGAGAAGGGTTTGATGCCGTTCGCTGTATCCGAGTGAGCATTGACGAAGATACCAATTTTGATGTGGGCAATGGCCGCGTGGTCTATCGCAGTATTTGAGTCCCTTCTGCTTCCATGAGAAGAGGGTGCCCTTCTCGGCACTCTCCTTCGCACTCTCCATGCTCTTTCCCTTTCATTGCCTTGTCCCCAATGCCTCTGTGTTTTTGGGTCTCCCTCCGTTTGGCAGGTGCGTTTTTTTAGAACGCAACTGCATGCAAACTCAACGCACTATGGCTTTATGGTGGATTCATTCTTCTTTATCCATACAGAAATTGAAAATTAAGCTATTGAAATCATTAATTATTATTTTTATGATTCAAAAGATTTTCATAAGAAAAGCTAACGGTACAGCGTTTGAAGAATAGGAAATCAGTGCCGGATTGGAGAAAATCAAAAGATTTCATTCAACGGCTCAACGGCTCAACGATGTTGGGCAACTTTCTAACGAAGTATCCTTCTAATAAGAGGAGATCATTATGGCTACACCAAATCCAGTTCCTCAATTAACCAACTATGTTGGTAATGCCTTCAATGCCCAAGGTGGCGACTTCCTCAGCCAACCCGTGTTTTTAATCACTTACAACAAAGGCACCACCATTTCCTGGGGTCCCAGTGGCAGCCAACGGAATATTCCAGATCAAATTAGTGCAAGCACAGCCACTTCATATTATTCCCAACAAAATAGTATTCTTATGGAAAATCAAGCGGACTATGAACGCGAATTTTCGGCTTCCCTAGGAGCTGAACTGAGTGGGGTCAATTTTTCAGCCTCAGCTCAATCTTCACTCTTGTTTCATGGTGATTTGTTCACCAGTACCAGTTCCACTTATGCACTCAACTTCTACCTCCAAAGTGTACTGAAATTTGAACGACTGACGGTGACACAAGACTCACTTGATCTGGATTTTATCGCCGCCATTAAATCCCTGCCTACCGACATTTCGAGTCCAACCAACCAACAGAAGTACTTCAGTTTTTTTAGTTCCTACGGCACCCACTATGCTACAAAGGCCACCATGGGTGGTATCATTGTCATGGAAAGTGCGATCAATGATACCTTGATTGAGTCTTCTGGAACAACCCAGGTCAATGCTTCCTTAGGCATAGGCTTTAACGCCATTTTTGGTGGTGCTGGGGGGAACTTAAGTGTCGAAACGGCTTATAAAAGCTCCAGCTTCCTGTCTAGCCATCGAAATTCTGTACGTATCTCTCTATCGGCAATGGGAGGTGTGTACACTCCCAATGAATCGCTTTCCAATTGGGTGACCTCCATCTACAACACCCCTACTATTTTTCTCAACGTTCCTTTTTTTTCCACGAGCCCACTGATCTCCTTAGCCTCGATCTCAACATTAGCCTCCATTGCGGGTGCAAGCGCAACGATTGGTACCAATATTGATACCCTGATTCCCGTTTTCATGGCACAAGGCGACACTTCGGGGCTTCTGTCGACACCTCAGACCAGCATAGTCAACACAGTCTACAACACCCTGCCATTTGAGAACGGTACCCTCCAGACAGGTGCTGGGTTCATCATATCTTGTGTCCGAAAAAGCGGCGATGGAAGCGGAGGCTTTATTCAAAATTTTGATGACCCTGGTGGCGACCCTACCACGATGCGGGCCAATGCTTCCCAACACTATTATACCAATGCTGGTACTTTGGTTCCCGCGGCTGCGTCAACGATGCCTTGCCCATATCAACCAAACATGCCTCCCACGATGACGAGTTATACAAGCCGATTCACAGGACTCTATGGACCAGCAAGTACTCCTTCATTCCAATTTGTGGGGTTTAGTAATACCGGGGCCGCACTCGGGGAATGGCAACAAATCAACTTGGGGATTCATCAGCCATACACGGCCTCAACGGATGGTTTTGTTGTTGCCTATGCCGACTGGAACCAGGTAGATGGCTCACGCGGTCAGATCCTTGGGCAACAATTGGACACAACGAGTGGCAAATACACAACCATTGCTGGAGCATCACAGCATTACTATTCCAAGAGTGACACTCATATTTATTTCAATAGCTTTTGTATGCCTATCCGTCAAAATACAACGTATCAGCTCAACTATCAGGCCACAGCTGGTCAACCTACTGCCCAAGCTTTTTTTGTATCTCTAGGGGGATCAGTGAAATTTTTTAGCGCATTCGCATCCCGCACGGCAAATCAGGTCTACCAATCCCAAACCGATGGATTTCTGATCGCCTATCTTTATAAAACTCAAGATGAGGACCAAGGCTCCATCGACCTTTATACCTATCCCGATCAGCCGGAGTTGACAAATAGTCCCCCCCTTGCCTCAACCTCCATTCACTACTCGCCGAACAACGACACCTATGTGCCTTACAACACAGCCATGATTCCTGTCTCCAAGTTGAATTATTACACGGTGCAGTTCTCTTCCACGGGTAGTACCGGCGTGTCCATCTTTTGGATGCCTTTAGGAAGTCAGCAAAACCCTGGATAATTATTGAATTCACCCGGTGGTGGCGGATTGGTAAAAGGCTCCCTGGCTACCACCTACCTTCAAGCTTGAAGACAATCTCACTTCCTGAAAGGCTCTCTGGCTATTTTTCCTTCAATTGACAAAAGAAAGGTGCTTTATGACACAGTCTATGAACTTTGCTGTAACGAACTTGAACGTGTCGGCTTTTGATTTGTCGATAGACAATAATGTGGACATTTCGACATCTAAGCCTGTTACCCACACGATTCATTTGAGCTCCACAGTCGAACCACGCCAAACCCTCGTCGGTTTTGGTGCAGCATTGACCGAATCGTCTTGCTTCAATCTGATGGCACCGAACTTGGATACCCAAACGATTTTGGAAGATTTATTTCAACCCAATAAAAGCGATGGGATGCAAGCAACCTTTGCAAGAATCACCATAGGAGCTTCAGATTACTCGTTAAGTCGCGGTCTTCCCTATTCTTATCGAGACCAAATCACCGATTCTTTTAATGCAGAACGCGACCTCAAATACGTCGTTCCTGTTCTGAAACAAGCTTTGAAGATTCAACCCCAACTGAGAATTGTCGCGAGCCCTTGGTCACCGCCTCATTGGATGACGACTCAACCCGGTCCCCGTTATACGGGTGCCCAGTTTGACCCAAAGTATAGTTATGATTATGCACTATATTTTTTTCAGTATATCGAATTCATGGAACAACAAGGCATTCCTATTTATGCGGTCACCGTACAAAATGAGCAGTGGAATAATCAGGTCGCCTATCCTTGTATGGAAATGACGAATGAACAAACGATGAATTTTGTGAGCGCTCTGGTGCCCCTATTGCGCCAGCATTCCAAATACACCCGTGTGTTAGTTCATGATCACAATTGGTGCATCACACAGCCAACAGGATGCGATCAGTACCGAGCAACTCACTTATTGGAAGCCGTCCAGAATTTTGTCGAAGGAGTTGGCTGGCATTCCTATCAAGGCGATCCATGTTCTACCTTACCAAATTTTATACAACAACTGCCCTGTAACGAATTTTATGTCACGGAAATGTCTGCCCTTTGCTATTCTTACCCGTCAACTCCCTCGCCCTCAGGCACCCTTTGTCCCCACCCTCCCAACCCCGTGCAGGATATCGATTATGCCCTCAAGCACAATCATCTGTTTCCGCTCTACTATGGATCACGGGGGGGCCTGCAATGGAATATCATGCTGAATACAGCTTGGGGACCGTACTTGCCAGAAGCCGGGTCTTCCGATACACGGGGAATTCTGACCCATTGGCAGGAAGGTGATCCCTCAGAGCTGGCCCAACTCTACTACAATAAACCGGTCAGTGTGTCTTCGGATTTAAGGGAAAGCTGTAGTACTTGTTGGAAAGAACCGGAGTACTTCGCTTTGGCTCATATGAATCGAGCAGGCCCATTGGGGTCTAAATTTCTTCATGCCATGGAGAATCAATGTAACTTAAATGTAGATTTATATTTCGCTACATTCGAACAAGAGGATGGAGAGATTGGAATCGTCATTTTCAATAAAGGAGAACCAGCCGTTCTGGGTTTTCAATTGGATGGAAAACCTTTGGACATCCCAGCCATCATGGTGGGAACCGATCAGCTGGTTTCGGGAAGTTTGGGAAAATTTCTTCCAGGAGGCTCCTTCCCTGATCCTCCACTCACGCAACGGGTTTATCAACCGCCGGAACGTAGCTTAATGGAGGGCAATTTTTCGTTGCAAATGTGTTCTGGCTGTTACCTCGCTGCATACGGTAATGCCATGCCTCATGTGCTGTACCAAAGTCAGAACCCTCCCAACAATCGCCAATCCTGGGAATCTTGGACCACCGAATCTGTCGTCTCAAATCCCAATTTTGTCTATCTAAAATCCACCGCTTTGGGAGGATACGTTGGTTTAAGCAAGCAACAGCAACAATTTGTACTTGTTTCTGAGACGAACCAAGCCATTCAATGGCTGGTTTGGATTATCCCTCCCAATTTTGTGGTTATTTATTCGGAACAAGGCACCATTCAAGCGGACCCTAAGGGAAAGGGGCTCACTCCAGTTCATAAGCAGCCCCAGCAATGTGAATTCTTTACCATTGCCGCCGTGAGTGGTTGATTCTCTATGCGTTTATTCGAGATGCGTCCTGTGATCCAGCTTCGCTCAAAGACAAAAAATATACCGTTGTTTATTCTGATGGACAAAAGGAGGTCTTTGAAGGAATCGATTCTCTCAAAGATTACAGGTTCCAGTCTTTAGGCAGTTCGACTTCGGAAATGCCTAAAGACTGGAACAAGTGATTGGCCTTTTGAAGCTCTTGTTTGAGTTCTCGGTGATAGTTTCGGTTTTTGATCGATTTGTCTTTGCCAAACATTTGGTAGACTTGTTTCTTATCCTGCAATCGCTCCATTGCTTGGAGAAGCACCAAGCCTCGGAAACAATCGGTACTGTTGAGGTCCAGGGGGTCTGCGTTCTCAAAGCGATCCAAGGCTTGTTCGACAAAGGCGGAAGCCGCCTGTTTCAACGATTCTCCCAGAGAAGAGCTCGACGATTGAGCATGGGGAAAGTCCAAGGCCAAAGCTTGTTCCAAGTGAGATCGCTTTAATACCAAGTCCGGGGATTTGGCCCGAACGTCGCTCAGTGCTATGAGGTAGGCACGACGTACCGTGTTGTCCAACTGCCGAAGATTCCCTGGCCAAGTCTGTTTTTCCAAACACACTAAAGCCTCCGCATCAAAAAAAACGGTTCCCAATTTCTCCAACTCTCGATGTTTTCGTTGCACCATATAGGTGGCCCAGTGGGGGATTTCATCACGACGTTCTCGTAAAGTGGGTAGGTGCACCGGAATCACGTTGATACGATAATATAAATCTTCTCGGAAGCGTCCTTGTTGTACCGACTCTTTCAAATTCGCATTGGTCCCCACAATGAAACGGACATTGGCTTTGAGAGATTCACGGTTGTTCCCCAACGGACGGTATTGTCGGCTCTCTAAGACTTGCAACAAACCCGCTTGGGCTTTTAAGGACAGTTTGTCAATTTCATCAATGAATAACGTGCCATTTTCGGCTCGAACCAAAGCACCTTTATAATCTTGAATCGCTCCGGTAAACGCTCCTTTTTTCCAACCGAACAATTCGGGCAATTGCATATCTTCGGGAATGGTCGACAAATCCAAGATTTCAAAGTTGTGATCCTGATGGGCAGAATGAGCGTGGCACCATAAGGCCAGTCTGGATTTTCCCACACCAGTCTCGCCAGAAATCAATAAGGTTTCCTCATGCGTGGCAAATACTTTTAAGAAGGAAAGGATGGATTTCATTTTTTGCCCAATGATTGGCAATAACTCATCCCCTGCCATTTCTTGGCTCAGAGGTGCCTGTGGATGGATGATAAAAAAAGGACCAGCGACTTCAGAAAGCAACGACAAATATTGAAAATAAATTGTGGGCAATAACGCCTTTCCAATCGCCGGTTGGCAATTGACTTCAATAGAAACCATCCCCAGCGTTTCTTGGGTTGGCCCAAACAAGGGCACCACCAAAAGGTGAGTCACATTTCGTGCGACGAGGCGTTTCGCTGTCACATTTCCAGTGAATGCGGTTTGAGACGACGGGTGTGGCAAGACTGTCTCTTGATGAATCGCCTCCACCCGAAAGAGGGAATGAAAGCGGATTGTTTTAGCCACTAAATCGATTTCTAAGGGAATTTGATAACGATCGATCCATTCCCAAGCCGTCATAGAAGGGAGCCAGCTTTCTTTTGACAAAGTCGCTGCTAGCCGTTCTTCTCGATGCAGCACATGAAGACTTTGATATTCGCCAAAAGGACGTAAATGGACCATGCTTCGCAATACCATGCCTTGTCCTACATAATCCCCATCCCATAAGCCATCTTCCACCAATCGTTGACTCTTTTTGAGAAATGCATCGGCACTGTCGTCAAAGGTGTGAGCGGTTCGCAACGTTTGAATCAAATCGGCTAGCAATTGTATCGTTTTTGCTGTTTCTTCGTCTGAACACCTAAATGCCAAAGAAGGAGCATCCATAAACTTTCCTCAATACAGAATTGATTAACAAAAAGATCTCTCCCCACCTGCAAGGAATTGTTGGATTTCGAAATAAACTACCAAGCTAATTATCACACTTCCTAAAGCAATCCCAATAAGAATGTTTGGATTTTTTCAACCTGTCTATCGTTGATTTTATCTACCATAAGCAGCACGAAAATCCTTAATGCTATCTGTAAATTTATAGACATCCCATGGGTTGGAATTATGAAAGCTTGATGTACAATGTGAGTACACGCTGTTAAAATAAGTATTCCATTTAGACCCCCAACTCTCAAGCGGAGTATCATCATGCCAGAGCGATCCCCTGAAAGGGTCAAAAAAAGTACACGGCTCAATATACGAGCAAGCCATTCTCAAAAAGAATTGATCACCCGAGCGGCACAACTTCGTCAGAAAACCGTCAGTGATTTTATTCTTGAAAACGCCTATGAGGCCGCCAAAGCTATTTTAGCCGAACAAAATCAGTTCAAACTTTCGGACGAGCAATGGGAAGCCTTCTGTAAGGCTCTGGACCGTCCCCCTCAAGTCATTCCCGCGCTTCAGACCTTGATGACGGAACCGGGAGTGTTTGATGAATGACCAGAAATTGGGTCGGCCCGTCCTGTTGAATACCTCTCATGACTGCACTCGTTTTCAATGTGGGCAGTGGGCACTGGATCAGTATTGCGCGGCTGAGAATTTCTGCGCCTATACGGATATCGCCGCCAGCGACTCCAAAGGCTTCTTTCACCATCTTGCTGCCGAGCATCGATCCAGGGTTAACCGCGATGATTGCCGGGCCGTTATCCTGGAGCGAAAGCGCCATACTACGGGACCATATAGTCAGCGCCAATTTACTTTGCGCATAAGCTTCAAAGTCAGATAGCTGGACCTGTCCCACCATCGCCTTGGGATCAACAGGAGACTGAGCAGCAGAAGAAAGATTGATTACTCGTCCGGAAACTCCAAGCAGCGGCATAAGCCGTTGAGTCAGCAGATAAAGGCAATCGTGTTGACAACAAACCGCACATCCAATCCGTCCTGCGTGACGAGATTGGCCGTCCGATAGACACCCGCGTTGTTGATCAGCACATCGAGTTTAGGGGTCCGTTCCGCCACGGTGTTCGTGAGTGCCATCACATCGTTTATAACCGATAGATCCGCCACATAGCTTTCAATACTTCCTCCCCCTGATAGCCTGGAAAGGGTTTTTTCTGCCTCCTCCAATTTTGCTGGATTGCGGCCGTGTAGCAGGACGTGGTGGCCCTGCGAGACCAGCATCTTGGCCGTAGCTAGCCCGATGCCGTCAGTTGAACCGGTAACAAGAATGATTTTTTGCATAGTCTCTCTCCCTCATTCAATGAAATGTGCCAGTATGTCATCGGTCAGACGTTTCAACATTGTTTCGATATCTCCCTGATTGAAGCGTAGGTTGAGCGAAACATGGGGTATACGGATCGCTTCCAGCGATGTCAGATAAGCTCGACGAGCCTGCGTACCTCGCCGGAACCCCAAATAGATCGGTAGCGAAGGATTTCAGCCAAGTCATGTTGGAGCAGGCTGTGAATTGACGGCTAACACAGCTCTTTTTCATTGATACTGAGGGAAATAAAAGATTCAGTTTATAGAAATGATTGATAATGAAAAATCGTATGAGTCGGAAACTAACCGTTATCGTGGGACTTCGGTGTTCCTGGCCGAGATGAGTGTTCTTTCAGGGGCGGAATCTTTGTTACACCGGAATGGTTTGGAGGATTGGCATTGTAGAAAAGTAGAGCCTCTTCTCTAATCGTTTTTATAGCACTCTTTTATCTTTTTTGAAGTTTCAGAGAACCGTCTTCGACTAATCGGAATAGAGTATTGATCTTCTTTGAGATAAAGCAAATATTTTCCACCATAATTTACGACTCGATTGGCAAATTTTAAATTTCCAATATATGACCGATGTGTCTGAATAAAAGACGATTCAGGCAGTTTTTCCTTAAGTTCTTTTAAAGAGGTTGAAACATAAATGGTTTTCATTCCCCCTAGTTTGTCAATAAACAGTTGAGTGGAATGTTCTTTGACCTTTATATAAATGATTGAATTCAATTCGACCAACTCTTGCCCCTGAGCTGTATGTAGAATCAGTTTTTCAGGAGAAAAGGAGGGCTTACTCTGATTCGATTCTGTAGATAAAACATTCGAATTATTGGGAGGATCGAAAAGTTCATGTTTTCCTATCAAAAGTTGATTGATCTTTTTGGCATCTTGTAATTGATAAAAATAATTCATTTTTTTTTGAAATGTCATGACTATAAACATAATCACAGCCAGATAAGGTAAGATCCTGAAATACTCTTCCCAAAAGGCAAAGTGATCAACATTTGACGGAAATCCAAGACCTTGGAGCAGAGGGATGAGGAAGAGATCAGAAACCTCAATACAGAGAAAAAACAAACTCGCTATTCCCAGTTGAACAATCCAATTTTTACCTACCGTACGATTTGAATGCTTCCCCCACCCCTTAGGCAGCAGAGGCATTAAGTATTCATCAATAATCAAACAAGCAAAAAAATACGCCACTCCTGCTCGCAATAGATAAATCAAGCTCAAAGAAAAATCGTCCCAATTTGTTTCAGGGTACGAAAAATAATCAATGGCAAAAGCAAAACCTCCTCCTAAGGTGGCGTATAAACTATAAATCTGTATTCTGCCTGAAAATCTATCTGGATAAGGCAGAGGAAATTGAACGAGCTGTTGAAGCCTTTTTATAATCTTTTTGAGCATATGATAAAATTTGAGAATTTTCGCGATATCTAAATGTTAGCAGAATAACCCATATTCACTTTTTCTACCGTTCAGTGCTGAATACCAACCGTTCATGAAAAAAACTTTGAAAATCAATGGGTTTGATATCAAACATGGATCCAACAAGTATTGTTTTTTCAAGCTTCAAGGCGGAAGTTGGTTTGGGTAGAACTTATATATTTAAAATAGAAAGTGGATCATGGTTAAAAAAAATTTGGATATCGCGCTTTCAGTGGCCATCTATTTTGTACTAACGACTTCGATCAATGCCACTTCTATCTCAAAATGCTGGGGCACTTGGGCGATAGAAACGCTTTTACCAGGAGTAGGGTACTCTAGGCTGGGACAATATGATAAAGCCTTGACCTTCGGTATAACTCGATGGCTTTCTCTGGAACGCACGATCTATTTTCGTAATCATAAAGATTTTGAACCCGATGATGAAAAAATCTACCGGGACACCAGTGATGAGCATGGAGGTCCTTATCGGCATGAAGACCAGGTCGATGTTTTTATGCCATATGAAAATTTTATGGCAGCAAACTATTGGAGAATCTACTTTGCCTTTTGGCAAATTACGAGCCAGGATCTGTATGATAAAACCTGTGAGTATAATAATGAAACTTATGGCTATTTTTTATCTCCTTTGAAGTTTTGGGATTATCTTCTGGAACCGACCTTTTATCCTGGAGTGGCCCTACAAACTGAAACCCAGGAAACTCCAAAGTTTGTTTACCACACAGATGGCTATACAAAAGAGGACCTTCAAAACTGGACCTTAGTTAACGCCTACTTAACCAGTATCGGAGAGGAACTGCTCAGCCGAGGAATCATCCAGAACTGGTTCTATCATCTTTTTAAAGATTCACTTTCTCACAGTATGGCTCGCTGGAGCAGCAATTTTGTTTCTAGCGTGATCTTCACCCTTCTCCACGGAGAATTTGATCTTATTCTCTTTGTAGATTCTATGTATACCGGTTGGGTGTATCACGGGGCAAATCCTAATTTTGATTTGGATTTGGCCATAGCAATCCATTTTGGGGCAAATACCATCACGGATGGTCGACGCCTTCAAAGAGCCAAAGATATGAAGGCAAAGCCGGGAGAAGATGCCAGTAACTTTGATGATCCAGAATCTTCAAGAACTTTGGCTCCAAGATTTACTTTTCAATTAAGATTTTGATGAAATTTTGTGGTTTTCAAACGATTTCTCCACAAATGACTCCATCCACAAATCATTTGCGAATTGGTGTTAATTTTGGTTATGGAAAGTTTTTCATGACTAAAAGGAATCAATGGGTAAAGGCAAACGGCTTCGGGAGCAACGTGACTTGGAAAGCGAAGTGACCGATCAACGAATCGACTTCAATTTGGATGAGAAAGACGATCTGGTACGTCGGATCGAAAGCACTTCAGGCCGAAGATCTTCGCTTATTAGCGGGTTTGGTGAAGTGGTATGTGTGGTTGTGGGTCGTGTGTCGCATTTGGGTCGTGGCTTCGGCTGCCTAACACAGCTTCAAAGATATTATCTATCAACTTTGAATATAAATCCGAATTGTGTCCGGGGGAGTTTCCCATTACAACAAAACCAACGTTTGTATCAGGAAGCAAAACCATTCGAGAACGGAACTTTGAATAACGCCCTCTCGTCGCGATGACTTTTTGTCCCTTTTTCTCTCCAATCACCCATCCCATTCCGTAATATTCTGCGGCATCTCCACCCAATATTCCCTTTGAAAATTTGAGGTCAACGGCCCACTGCCATGGCAAATCAATCTGAGGGGTCCAAGTTTCTTGTAATTGTTCTGCACTCACAACCTGTTGGCGATTAAATTTGCCTTGATTCAATAGAAACTTTAGCCATTTGCCCATATCCTCTGCATTAGAAACCAACCCTGCTGCTGGATTGTTATCCACAAAAGCGTTTTTCCAAGGAATGCTCTTAAACTTTTCTTCTTTTTCTATCCAATCATAACTCGTAAATTGACGGAGTTTTTTCTTTTTTAGCAGGACCAAATCCTGAGAATTTCTCATTTCAAGCGGCCCTAGTAAAAAAGTCTTTAAGGAATCGGCCCAACTCAAATTTGATGCCTTACCTGCTGAAACTCCTGCAGCCATATCCAGGGCAATATTATCGAGATAACTTGTTCTGAATCTAGCGGCTGGTTTTTCTTCAGATAATGCTGTCAGCACTTCTTCTAGGCTCGTCATATTATTCCAGCCTTTGTTAGATGTTAGACCGATCCCTACCCGATGGGTGAGTAAATCTCGAATGGTTACAGTATCATTCTCATGGTCACTCTTTATCGTCAGATTAAAACCAGGAATATACTTAGCCACAGGATCATCCCAATCTAATTTACCTTCATCAACCAACTTGGCAATGAGTGTTGCTGTGAATGTTTTTGTTAAACAACCCATAGGAAAGAGCGTCTTGGGGGTTACAGGTATTTTCTCCTCAACATTTGACCACCCAAAACCTTGTTTCAGCAGTACCCGGTTATTTTGTACAATCACAATGGACATTCCTGCGATATGGCTTTTAATTCGCTCCGACTCTAACCACTTGCTTAAAATTTCTATCCGTTTTTCCTGGTCTGATACATCAAGATACGGGCTAGTGGTTGAACAAGAAGCTATGAAAACTAAAGCCATTCCTAATATCAATGAAATGGCGGTTGGCATATGTCGATTCATGATTACTCTCCTTTGTAACGTAATGATTGAAGAGAAATAGCCCCCTGCAATCCTTGTTTTAATTATTAAAATACTACAAGTGTAGTATTTTAAGTTACAAAAATTTATTAACCCTCCTGTTTTGTAGGTGATTAAATAAATAATTGATAAATTAGAGTCATCACCGGCATCTGAAAGGGGGGGGTTAAATCATGGTTCCCCAGGAAGTTTGCTTGTAGACCAAGACATGTCCAAAACCAAAAGAAACCGATTCCGATTTTACCCCAACACGTAGAAGCAAACCAACTGGAAAGCTGAGGGGGTTGTAATAAGAGATTGATTCTTTGTTGAAACATGGTGTTTGGACTGACAGACATCCCAAATACTTGGTTTGAGTTCAGGTGGTGCTGCTTCAATTTGATCATGGCAGACGCCAAATCTGTAGGTTCAACTCCAGAACGAATGGCGGTTTGGTCGGCTAGTTGTTCAATGAAGCATAAAATTTTTTTATTCCAACGTGAGATGCCTGGAATGAACCAAAAGAGATCCGTTAAAAACTGTAGAGCATAAAAGAGGATCAAGTCTCGGTGCTTAATATGGGCCAATTCATGTTGAAGAACAGCATTTTGTTCTTGAGAGGTGAGGACTGAATCGAGCCACTTCGGAATATGAATGAAGGGTTTTATGATTCCTCCGGCAAACGGAATCATCGATTGATCATTGGACTGAAAAATGGGGATTTTTCTTGGTGGGCCTATTTTTTGTGTCAGCACAACGTGAGTCGGATTTGGCAAGGAGCCAGTCTGCTGGCTAAATCTATAATAATGGAAGGCCCGTCGCAAAATTCGAACACAAGAAATACAGATGATGAAAAGACTCCCGACCAACAATAGTATGAAAATTTCTCGTCGATCCATGAATAGCAAAATAAAATCAACATAACTCATCGAATAATTACCGGCTGGCGTTTCCAGATAAAGGATAAAATTGACCGCAAATGTTGGCCCTAACCATGTTGCGATAGCTCCACCCAGATTGATTCCAGGATCCATCTTATGTGCAAAAATCCATTGAGCTTTTTCATATCCTAACGACAGAATGGAATTCGATGGGATCCCTTGCAAACAATCCCAAACTAGGACCACCAGCGGCAACAGAAGGATGGTGAGTTTCCCTCGATTGATTCCCAAAGGTACGATTTTCAGGCTAATGGAAATGATCAAAGCAGCCATCCAAAAGGAAAGTATAGAATTGATAATGAGGTTCGTACTCATCAGCGTGAAGTCGATCATTTTTCACTCTTTTTCATTTTCTGAATTTTAAGCTCCACTTGTTTTTTTAACTCCAACAACTCCTGTTCGGTAAGAGATTCATCTTCTTCCAATAGGGAAAGAATCGGTTTTAACCGTTGATTGTGAAACAAGGCATGACTGACCTGATTCAAAAATGATTTTCCTGTAGTAGGGGTTTCTTGTGCTTGAAAATAGATATATTGCCGCCCTGCTTTACGACGATTCAAGAGATTCTTATCATACAGCCTGCCTAAGACCGTCATAACCGTTGTATACGCTAATTCATTGTTTCGGCTTCTCAGTTCCGCTTGAACATCGCGAACCGACAATTCTCGATTGTCTTCAAATAACCCCAACAACTCCATTTCTAACGGTCCGAGGGTTAATGGTTTCTTTTTCATCGTTCCATGACTTCAGATTTATCGTTTAAAGATACGGATTTTCTCTTAATTACTACATATGTAGTAATTATCAATGTGTTTATTAGTAGCGATGCCATTAACTCAATTTTACTCGATTCTAGACGGCCTTCGTTAAGCACTCCAGAATATGGTGGGACGAGCCGAATCCATGACTGGTCAGTGAGTGATGAATTTGTATGACGTATCTCCCATCCGGTATTTCTTGCGGGTGGATTGTCACCGGACAATGTCGGTGAAGCCATGAAAACGGTGCGTCCGTTCGGGGTGGATTTGTGCTCAGGTGTCCGTACAAGGGGGCGTCTCGATCCTGATAAGCTCGAGGCTTTCATCGATGCGGTTCAAAAAACCGACGTCGAGTGTGCGACGAACCAGAGCTTGCAGTTATCAATTCATAGTAATTATATCATAGTAATCATAGTTGAGCATCAAGACGAGTCTCAATGAATATCAATCCAAAGACAGCATTAGAACTGGGTTTCCCCAAAACGAAATATATGGCGGTTGAACGTGAGCGCCGCTGGCTATGCCGTGAAGTGCCTCATCATTTGGTGGTGACGACTGAAGTGATTACGGATTTATACGTGACAGGATCACAACTGAGATTGAGAGAGGCACGGCCCATCGATGGCAGGGCCCCTTCTACTGATTAACTTTCCCATGCCAGACTATGCGATTCGAGAGGTCACGGATGATCCCAGCTTTACCGGGGGTTCCCTAGCAAAACATGGGCTTCCGAAAAGCCTCACCACAGCCGTTGCGATTCCAGATTTCAGGTAAATTCACCATTCATTAAATGGATCACCAACTTGATAAGAAACGGTTGTTCCCAACGTCAATAACCCGACTCACCCTTTGACGGATCAACATCAAATCGTAGGACTTCTATTATGTGTGTTAGTGGCATTACACAAAAAGAATATGACTCGTTAAAAACTCTTGCCGGTTTACCTGCGGCTAAATCTGAAAAAGCTAAATTCAATTTTGCGTTACCATACACAAGAAAACAAATCGAAGAGTGGATTAAAAATTCGCCAGCTTGGGTAGAAAACAAATCTCATTTAATTGCCCCCTCTAGTCAAGATCGTATCTTTCAACATTGTTATGATCAAATCCACTTTGTTTCCGAAAGAATGGACTATCTGGATTTAATCAAATCCATCAATACTTTTGACTCTATATCTAGAGAAAAACTTGAGGAAGGTGGATTAAGAAACCTAAAAAACGATTTTTATGAACTAAGGTTCGGAGACAGTGAGAAGCATCCTCAACCAAAAGAAACAATTAATGAAACAATCAAATATTTTAAAGAACAGCTTGAAAACCCAGGGACTTTTAGCCAATCAGAAGTCGTATTCAAAATCGATCAACTAATCGAATTGATAAAATTTATAAAAGATAAATTAGACAGAATTCAGAAATCATTGATTAAAATCGAACAAGATTTCCAAGGTGAAAACGATAAAATGTTGACAATAATCAACGATAATCTTCAACCAACATCCTATATAGATAGTCTCAAAGTATATTATTTCTTGGGCGACCATGAAGCTAAAGGTTTCTTTGATAATGGTGACGATTATGAGAGAAAGTTTAAGAAAGAAATAGTTTTGGAAAAATCCGACTTCTCACTCAATTCACTTAAGTTTAATTTCCAAGAAAAAAAGGCCGATATTCGAAAGCGCAAAGAAGCGGGCCATTGGAACATCCCTTTTTATTTTCAAAGAATGTGTGACAACATGATCGCAGGGTTGGACGAAGCCGAAAACAAATTCTTTGTAAATAGCTTCACCATTTGTTGGTATCAAAGTTGCCAAGATTTTATGGAAACCTATCAGACCCATATTGCTTCACTGAAAAATTTAATTACCAAACTCAACAATTTTTATAAGTGGTATGATGTTGAAGAGGAGGTAAAGAGCAGCAAAACGAGCGGCAAAGATTGGATTGTCAGCACCCGAATCAGTCTTGAGGAACACTTACAACATATAAGAGGCACGAATAGTTTCAGTACACAAGAGATCGAAGCCTTTATGTGGGACAATTTCCATCTCATTCGATTCGTTGAGGCCCGGCTTGAAACACTTTTTGTTTTTTTAGACGATTTAGATAACGCTGTTACAAACAAGGAGTCTGATGCAAACAAAAATTCTTGATCCACTTCAATTCGATACTCTAGATGACTATCAATTCTGGTTAGACAGACATGGTTTTATTCCAGAAGAAGTAACTGGCAATGACGATCATACAAGACAAATTGATCAAGAGTATTGTACGGCAACAACATTTGTAGCTCAGCAATGGATTTTTAGTTTTGCAAAGCAACAAGATATCCTGAATAAGCTATACAATCAGTACCAACTAAAAAAAAATACTCATACAGACCAACAAAGAGATCCAATTGATCGAACTGACATACCCTGTTTACTCAATGTGTTTATTATCTGTGACACTCTATTGATAGACAAAAGCTCCAAGAACACATGGCTACGGAACTTAGTCAGCACGAGCTTAACTATTGTTGCGCGACAAATTTTTGTAATTCCTGATGATGAAGATCCTAATCAACTATTCTGTTTGGATGAATATAGCGGGTTACAAATAACTTATCAGAATATATATCATTCAAATAGCAAAATAGATGCTGACTCTAAACTTACCCAACTAAGCAAAGTAGAAACCAAGGATCACTCTTATATTCAATTATCTAAATCCAATAAAAGCGCTCCAATCTACTCATTCAAGGTTTGGTACAGTGGTGAAGGTAGTCTTCACAAAGTTGAAAAAAATTCAACGCAAACAATCAACGCAGCAAGAAATTTTAGTGAAGAACAACGACTCGCTTCTAGAGATTATTCACTGAAAAAACCCCTTTTTTTGTACCCTCACTACTTTGGAACAGACCAAAAGCTTTGGCGGAAACATCCAAATTTAGAACGATTTGTGATCGCTCAATCGGATTTAATCAATGAATTGTTACTGTCAAAATACTATTTAGAAGCACAATCTATTGTCAATTGGTTGAGTTCATGTAAATTTGAAAACGAAAATTTGAACTCTCAAAAAATACTAGTGAAGAACTTCCTGGACGGCATTGTTAAAAAGTTTTTAGCCACCGGAGATAGAGATAATCCATACCCTATTCCAGAGTATTATGTAGATGAGTATTACAAAAAGCTAATTTTTGTTTCCGAAAATATCCAAATTTTGGAATCAAAAGAAACAAACCTCGATAATTTAACAACCCTCTTAAAATCGTTCAAAAAAAATGCTGAGTATCATCACCTGATTCAAGTGAATACCAGGAATAGTTCTCAAGAAACTATTGAACTTTATAAGAAGACAATTGGTCAAACTGACAGAGAAATCAAAAAAGTGTCTCTAGCTATCCAAGACTTGGGAGATTCCACACCGTATTTGCTTCACGTACTTGAAATCCAATTGGATGCTCTCGAAAAAAAGCGAAGGCAAGAATTGATATTCAATGCCATTGAGTCTGTTGCTGGTATGTTGGGAAGCCTAGTGGTCACCATTGCGACGGGTGGAGCAACGGCACCTCTATTTTTGGGGGCTGTTGTGGGTGGCGTTGGAGTTGGTATTAAAGCTCTAATACAAGATGAGGATACAAAAAGCATCGTTGAATCATTTGAAAAAATTTCATCAACAATCATTTCAAAAAAAGGGGACGAATACAGCCAAGGCTTCAACAAAATGTATTCTGATAACCTAGGTAAAAACGCAGAAAGAAAACAACAGTTGGAAGATTGGATCGCAGCTAACCAACAAAAATATCCCGAGATCGAAAACACCATTCGTCAAAAAAAGGAGGAAATGGACAATGCTTCTGGAGAGAACCAAGCACAAGATAGACAGAGACTCGATAAGGAAATAAAGCAACTCAATCTATTGAATGAAAACATAAACGATAAATGGCCCCAAGAAATTGAAACACTTAAAGATGATATTGAAAAATCATTCAAGGACAATCCTTATGGCAAAAAATTGAAGGAATCATTTTACAAGGGTTGGAAAAAAAATAGGTCTAGAATGTGGCTTAAACGAAATTTGCAAGACTTTCATCAAGGCACTATCGACGGGCAAAAATTGGCCAACGCATTCATCGCGCTAGCAAACTATAAAAACCAATACTTGCCCCTTTTGGATGAATTGAAGTCCGCAGCACACAATATTTCCATAGATTTGGATCAAACCGATTCCAGTCTGTTCGCAAATTCAGGTTTACGAAATGACCTTGAACTGGAACCGGACCCCATCAAACAATTGAGTGAAGCAAAAGCTTGGTTGGTGAGATTGAAAACAAATCATGCCGAAATAAGAGACCGTATCCACAATATCTACAATGAGGAAAGTGCAAGAAACTTTTTGCGAGCCTATGAACAGATGAGTTTCGAGGCCGAAGGTGGCTTTAATTTGATGGAGAAGCGTTTTGATTTGGAAATCAAACTCCAAGTGGAATTGTTGAAATGTGAAAATCTCCGCCAGCAAAAGGAGCTTGCCAAGGAATTCGAGGACGAAAGTAAAGCCGAACAGGCCCAGGTCGAGGCACTGGGCTTAATGACTTTAACATCAAAAATTGATTTGTATCGGGAGCTTACTCAACTGATTCTTGATTACGAGAACGCCTCTTTCTATCGATTCTTGCGCAAATCTGAACTGGATATTGCACTCATTGATATTCAAAAAAAGGCCTTTGAACTTAAGAACCAATTGTCAGATCTGACGACAAGTAAAATCATCAACAGAAACTATCCAATGACCAAAAGCATGATAAAGGGCGAAAAAGTCATCTACTCTATTGAAAAACAAGCTCTAATAGACCAACTGAATAATCAAGAAACTGTTGAGTTGGATTTAATGTCAGATACTTCATTTTTTGAAGAGACCAGAAAGTTATATTTCTTTCGAGTTGAGCATGTGGATATTGATTTGGAGCTAAGCAATAGTAAATCTCTGTCAGATAAAAAATTGGAGATTGATATAGAAACCCATTGCCAAAATTTGGTTGCGGATAAAGTGATCGTGAATCCAAATGATGAGAATTCCATTGACCCAATTTCAGATCAAATTCCAACCAAGCTACGATACTTTCAGAGTACAGATTCGACGCGGTATTTGTCTGAAGTGAAGGTTATCAATGGGGAAATCACACGGTCAAAGCGACAATCGGGAAAAGATAGCTTTCGGGCCGATACCAATTGGCCGCCCCTATATGCCACTTGGAAAATTCGATTGCATCCAAGGAGTAAAGAATTGATGGAGCGATATAAAATAGAAATTACTACGTTTAATGTGGTCTTCATAGGCAATGCTTTAAAGATTCCTGATCTCAATATCCCGCCCAACCATGGATAATTCGATTACACTCCTTTCCCCCAATCCATCTGTTATCCGCTTTTCCTCAGTCCAAATTGTAAGTTTTTGAATAATAGGTTCCAACTTAATGATGATTATGATCTGTGTTTACTGGTCTACGCGGCTTTGGAGAATCGAATTCGAACGCAGTTGGAACACCATCAAGCAACTTTCCCTGACCAGAAAAGCAAGCCCACGAAGCGGCCTACGGCTCGATGGGTTTTCTATTCGTTCAAGGGGGTTCATGTCCTGCCTATCAATACGCAACAAACTTTGATTTTGAGTCACCAATCACCTCCCGCACAGCCCCGACGAATAAATCTCAAAACAAGCTAGGTGGATTGACTGATTCGCCATAAATGTGTCAAAGTGGCACATCTTGGCATTAAAACCTAATGTTACTATACTCTAAGTAATGTAACAAAATAACACCTACATTGGAGATTATTATGACGTCTACTAGTCCTCGTATCACCGCTAGAGTAGATACTGATACTCAAGAATTATTATCTCAAGCTGCAGCACTGTCTGGAGTATCTAGCATTAATTCGTTTGTGCTCAGTGCAGCAATAGAAAAAGCGAAAAGTATTATAGAGCGTGAGCGTACCCTTAAACTCTCGCAACGCGATGCTTTAATGCTTGTTGAAGCATTAGATGACCAAGTCCACCCCAATAATCGGTTACAACAAGCTGCCCAACGTTATAAAGGGAAAGTTCAGTCATGATTACAGTTCTATTGGATAAAAATAAGCATGATCGAAACTACTTCGACTGTGGAGTTTATGCTCTAAATAATTATTTGAGAGTGATGGCTAGTCAACAAGCAAAAAAAGATAATACTCGTACTTTTGTGCTGGAAGACGAAAAATTCCCAGAACGTATTATTGGATTTTACACTCTCACAATGACACCTATTGACCTAACGGCTTTACCCTTAAAATTGCGGAAAAAACATCAAAGTGCTAGTTCAGGAGGACTGATTGCTCGACTAGCTATCGATCAACGTTACAAGCACCAGGGGTATGGAGAGTGGCTTTTAATTGATGCTCTCAGAAAGTTATTGTTAGCCAGTGAAACCGTAGCATTCCCCTTGGTTATCGTTGATGCCAAAGAAGGAGCCATCGCCTTCTATAAAAAGTTTGGATTCACCCCGTTTAACGATACGCCTAATAAACTCTTCATGACAATCGCAGCAGTTCGTAAAAGCTTAGTTGAATTACTATGATTCGATAAAAATATTAGCGCTTGCTGGGGGGTGTCCCCTAAACATTGTTGGCCTTTGCCATATTGGTGGACTTCTTTCAAACCTCGAAAATTCAGTTAAGTTCTCTTGAACTGAGATCGGCTGGACTCGTGTGGGTTATGCCGGACGCGAGGCGTCTTCTAAGGCTTGCGCTACTTTGTGTTGAATCTCCATCAACCCCGCTTCGGCTTGCTGGCGTTTTTCCTCATTTTGGGCTTCTAACGCTTTGCCTTGTTCCAAGGTTTGGACCAGATGCTCGGCCACAGTGTTCAACCGTTCCACCGTTTCTAATGCGCGACCTTGACTCGATTTGGATTGTAAGTAGGCCTGCTGTATGGCTTCCGCACTCAAGGAATCCAACTGTTCCGTCACTTTCCTTCGTGCATCGTCTTCTGCTTGCGCCTCTTTGATGTTGGACAAGCTGCCCATTTGGATGATTGCATCCATCAATTTGGGTAAATCGAACAAGATCGATTCAATGATGTTCTGAATTTCCACCTTTTGAGACTCTTGAATCAAACGGACTTTCGTTGGTGCTGTTGTCACTGACTGTGTGAAAGCAACTTTCAGATTCAACAATCGCACATCAAAACTGGTGATCCAATCACGGAAATCCTTCAAAGCTGCCACGCGTTCGGGATCGTTTTGTGTTTTGGTTGACAAGCTTTGAAACTCGGATTCCGCTTTTTCCAACACACGATCCCCTACCGCAATATAGAGCCGCACTTCATCCGCATGCACCTGATACTGAGCCAAAAGTTTGTCGAGTTTTTCCAAATCGAACAATAAGGCTCGTTTTCGGGTTTCCGTCTTTTGCTTGATCGCATCAATCAACTTAAGCACCTCTTGATGTTGCGCCCAAAAACCCTCAATGGCCGAGGAAGCAAAGGTCAACGACTTCCACAATTTACCTAACATGCTTTGTGGTTGCGTGAGTTCTTCTTTCACTTGATGCAAGTTCATCATTTCGATGCCACGGGCTAACTCAATAGCCAAATCACCCGCAATGCCTGCATCCTTGGCTTTCATATCGCCAATCAGTGTTTCCAAAAACTGCCCCAACGCCTCCTGAGGTTTGGCCCCAAAGGTTAGTGGGATCGTCGTGTTGAGCGCCAAACGACCTCCCACCACAAACGGAATGTTGTCCACTTCTTGTTCCACCCGTTTCCAGGTTTCTGGAGTGAACGAGTCGGTGGCAATCAATTCTTGTTTGCTTTGTAATCCGGGAAAGGTCAGATCCGTGCTGGTCGAAGAAGTTTCTGTGCTCATAACAACCTCTTAACAAAGGAAGTGGAGAAAATTTAGAGGTTCTGATTCAAAGTCTCGATAATCCGACTCATGACCCGTGCACTGGGCATGGGCATGGCGTTGGTGATGAATTCAGGAACCTTCAACCCTTTCAAGTCATTAGGATTGTTTTGGATACCGCTGATCCCGGTACGGAACCCATGATCTCGCCAAGCATGTTCTTGGATTTGAGGATCTTCGAGTGCTTGTTGCAAGCGTTGCCCCTTTTCATTCAGAGAGATTAACGGATGGCTGGTCATGATCGTGGGTTCGGGATACAGCACACGAACCCGCTGCTGAATCAATTCTAAGGCCTCTTGGTGCTCAATGGAAAATTCAATCATTTGGTTTTCATATCCCAAAATCATGCCTACCGATCCATTGGATTTGATAAATTTGTCAAACAATGTGCCTGACGACGCTTCCATCAATCCCAATGATTTATAGTAGTCCACCAGTTGTGATTCCACTTGAGGTAGGGTGTCTAAGGACACCACTTCGCCCTGCAGCAAATTGGCAATCAGGCCTGCCCCCATATTGCCTGAGTTGGATTTACGGGGATCGGTGGTCACTAAAGCAATACTTCCCCAACGGTTCAGGCCAAACTCTGACCACTTGGTTTTCTGCAACACCAATTCCATCAGTTCTTTAGCGCGAAAGATGTAATAATGCTCACCTCGCTTTTCCACCACACCGCGTTGTTCCAAAGCCTCCGCAATTTCCCCCCATGTGTAAATCACCAACGGGGAATTGAACACGATTTGAGATTTAAAGGTAACCGTCGGATGGGTTTGCTCGAACAACTGCACAGTGACCTGATTGGAAGGCCACACAAAATCAAAGCCCGCCAAGGATTCGGTTGTGACCATAGCTACACTCCCTCGACGGGTGAGGTCTAAGGTGATGCCATATTGCTGCTTCAGTAAATCCAGAACCGCTTCGTTGTGCAAAAATGCCCTTTTTTCCCCTCCATAATAGCCTTTCACAGTGATCGCATCGGGGGCACGGACTTCTTGGAAGACATCGTTATCGAGTAGCTGCAACAAAGCAACGATACCAATTCCCACAATCAAAATGACGAGTCCTGCCAGGGTACGGTATTTTTTCACACAGCCTCCTTAATATTTTCCGGTCGTGATGGTGAATGATTCAGAGTCCAACAATTTATGAAGATAGTCGGCATGGAGGTCAAACTCTTGAAAATCATCTTCCAAACATTTGCGATAGCATTGCTGGCATCCTTCTAAAAATTTGTGAATCACTTTCTCTTTATCCTGTAACATCTGCTGTTCTTCGGATCCTAATCCCGGAGTTTGACTGTATTTCGTGTAGAACTCGGCAAGTTTTAAACCTAAAGAGATGTCGTTATCCACAAAGGCAAAGACTTTTCGATAGTCGCTTGGATCGTCTAAGAAATGGTTAAAGATCTGTTCCACCACTTGACTGATGTCCTGTAGCACAGGAGCCATAGGCGACTGCGGAATCGTTTTGGCCAATGCTGCAAATTGTCGGGCCATGTCCAGCCCGTTGTTCACCTTAGCATGCAGTTCAGCTTGGGTGAGGGAAAGCCCCCGGGCCTGAATTTCATCAGCTTCCTTTTTTCGAGCAATCACGAGATGCAAGGCTCCGTAAGTCAATAAAGCGGCCGTTACATCCACCCACCACACTAAAGTTAACCCCCATTCCATACCCAGATAGACACCTAATGATAGCCCCCCCGATAACAACTCCCGTGGCAACCAGCGTAATGCAAACACGATCCGTCTCCTTCATAGTTCCGTGTAATACGATGCTTCAATTGTAGCCTTTGGCTTGTTTGAAGGCATGAACCAAGTTGCGTTTTCCATCAAATAAACGCCCTCGGGCAAAGTTAGTAATTTCTCGCAATTGGCTGTCATGGGCATTACCAAATGCAATGCCAAAAACCGGAATATCTTGGTGGGGTTGATACGATGGATGTTGATTAAATAAATCATTCATCTCCATCTCGGATTTTCCATCAGTCATTAAAATCACTGCCGGAAAATAATCCTGAAGATTCACATCGGCCGTGGCAATGAGTTCGAGGGCTAAGCCCGTTGGAGAATAAATATCGGTCCCGCCGTTTGCCGGAAGCTGTTGGATTTTGGTCAACAAGGCTTTCAACTCCTGGGGATCGTTACCTTGCACCTGCCAAATGCCAATAGGTGCTCCGTTGAAGGGGATTACGAGATGAATATCTCGTGGCGTAGGTTGTAACAAATGTTCTTGCGCTTGGGTTTGATCCAGCAATAACGCCATTGCCGCTTTCATATCGGCTTCGCCAGCATCGGCCATGCTTCCTGAATAATCCAACACATACGCAGTAAAGGAAGGCTTTCGCAATCGCTCTTGGTATAATAACAAGGCTTCCTCAATCACCGATTGTGAAGGCACACGCACCGAGGTGAGTGTGCGGTCTACATCAATACACCAGCCGGGATTGAAGACATCCGCACTGGTTTTACTGGAGTCAAACCCAAATAACCCGCCGGCACGACGCCCTCGCTTAATCAATTCGTTCTGGACTGCGTCTGATAAGAGATACGCTTTCAATTCTTGAAATAGCTGTTCTTTCTCGACATCCCCTTTATTCACATAACCCAACGGGCTGTCTGCTACAACCAACCCATCCACCGGATAAACCGCACACAATGGTTCACGATTGCCAAGATGTTGATTGTATTCAATCACCATCGCCTCATAATTCACCATTGCATCATACTGTCCTTCTCGCGATTCCAACATCAGATCCTTCAACCAACCGGAACTCCCCGAGGACCGATCGATGGTTTTTAATAGCCGTTTTACACGGTCAACAACCGCCGACTGCTGAAGGTGGGTTTCCAACAAAACATCGGGACTTTCGGCAAATGCCGAAAGAAAACCCAGGTAGGCACTGGCTCCTGAATTGGATTGGGTTGCGCTGGTCATCGCAAATTTCAATTGACCCGATTCAGCAGCGGTCAAGATGTCGGCAACGGTCACTGGGTTTTGATTCCATCCCAACTCTTGAGCTTTACTTTGTCGGACTCCAAACACTACCGGAGAACGCAAGATACTTTCTGTATGCTTAATCACTCCTTGGGTATCTCCCAAGTTGATCCAGATGCTATTGGCAGGCCACACCGCATCATAGGGATTGGCAGTGCCTTGTCGTATCAGGTTGGAAATATCCACACTGCCTTGGTATTCCACCTGAATCGTCGTTCGTTTGCGCTCAGCAAACTCTTGAATCAGATCTTCCAGCATTTTGTTTTCCGAGCCACTGACAATCGTCAACTTGGTCGACGAATACGTTTTTTCTGTGTCGCAGGTTCCCGCTATGTTCAACACGGCCAACAAAACCAAACACCACGATAGCAATCGTTGTTTCCAAGACATAACCCCTCCCTCAGATGAACCATTCTTCATGCTTTGAAAAACTATAATTCAATTATAGATCTCTGTAGCAAAGTTACAGTGAAAACCTAATTTATAAACTATTAGTTTATTAACAATAATTCTTACATTCGTATGATTTCACTTACTGCACGACAATTTTAGCCTTCTGAATTGGCTTTACGAATCAATCTTCTCCAAGGACATGCCATCCACCGTTTCGCCTGACAATCCCGGTGTCAATGCCCCGTCGTTTTTATACAACTTGGCATAAGCTAAGCGGTACAATTCCGGCTGGGTCCTCCTTGCTGGGGATTCCTATGTCACAACGGCTGACTCCATGGAACTTAGAAATCAAATTCGACGACAACGTGCACAGTGTTTGGCGCTGGAATTCGGTTCAGCAACGATGGGAAGCTTTCACGCCAACCCATGCAACCGCTTTACATAACAACTGTTGATTTTCCTTCACTTGCACGAGAAATTGCCCCCCTTGTTGATGAATAAATGAAGAAATTTGAAGCAGATGGGAAACCACATAACGAAGATCGTACTCCTGAGGATGTGCGGAAACTCTATAAAACATGATTTGAATTGTCATTAACGACCATGATGCGAGAGCCAAGCATCAAAAATTCAAGAGAATTTCAAACAGCTCAAGCAAGGATAGATGCTCGCCTCCAGAAGGAAAGAAGAAAAAAGTATGATCGAGGAAACTCTTTTCGTCGTGTTGATTGGGAAACGGAATGATGAGGTGTATAAACAACTTCTCAGCTTGAATAAGGAGGATGTTAAGTAGGAAGCTTCTCAATAATTTTTCTACTCACTAGCTTTGATTCTCTGGTTTTCCATATTGCTGCTTCAGTCTTGCAATATGTTTCTCTGAAATCCAAAAATTGGTCTTTCTGAGGTTTGCAATGGCGATGTATGGATTTCAAGCCACGGATAATCTTGTGAGATAAAATCCCGTACTTTTTTGGGAGTACGTCGGTGGGTCAATTCACGATAGACTTCTTCTGCGAGATATACCTTCTCAAATAATATCGGTAAGAGATGTGCACCATCTATGAGCACTAAATAATGAATGACACTAGAATCGATGACAGCAGTAGACACTTTATTTTGATGGCTTAAATAGAGAATCAGGAATATTTAGGTCTGCCTCTAGATCAGCGTCAGTATAACCGGAAGGGCAATGATGATCTTTTAAGAACTTGTCTGTATCCCATCTGGTCTCATGTCCAAGCAATTGCCCAACTTGAAATGAGGTGAGCAAGCCTTCATTATACTTTGCCGCTACATAAGCTTCCAAGACATGTCTTTGTTGTCCATTTCCTTGAGGAATATTAAGATCAGAAGCAATTTGTTCTGGTATATCGATATATCTTTTCAAGATAGGAAATCACAAAATCACAAACTGGTTGTAAAGAGTTTTTCAACAAAATCAGCATCGGCAAACGGAGGACTACCACTCCACCTCGCCTTAAATTATTGCAGCTGCTTGTTCTGTATTAGAGGCTCCAACGGGAATGGAATCTGGTGGGGCATTGAGCCGATAAAGCCAACCCTGAGCCAAAAGAAAGTCTGGGTTGAGTTCCAAAGCCTGCTGAAAACACGCCTTTGCCGTGTGGGGGTCCTCTATCGCGTTAAAGCATAACCCAAGATTGTAACTCACTTCCGCCGAATCCCCTCGTTCAACAATCCGGTTCTGATAATGTTTAATCGCGGATCGCCAGCATTGAAGCGTTTGCAGCAGGTGCGCAATGTGAAACAGGGTGTCGCCCGAGCTGGGCAGCGGATATCTCCGCTCCGCAATCAATGGCAGAGCATCCAGCAAATCCGACACCTCACTCCCCGTGGCGGAGGGCAAGTAAGCAAGAATCGCATCGTATAGGCCTTCAAAAACCAAAGCATCCCATTCCATGAGCTTTAACAGAGACAGCATGCTGCCCAGATTTAAGGAAAAACGCTGCTCCAAGAGTTGTGTTGACAAGTTGTAAAGGTCTCCCGGACTGTTTTGGTCAAGCTGCTGTGAAAAGGCCCGGTCAGTGTGGCGCATTTGAGTAGAGTCCACTCCCATGCTGAAGGCTGCTGAAGAGAGGGACTGCTGCTGTGTTTTCTGCATCCAAGCACACCCGCCTTTGCGCTGAAAATAAAGCATCAGGGCATGTAGGTTCACTAGCATGGATGCATGCATGAACGCCGTAATTTCGGCGGGATTCCGGTGTTGAATACTGTTTTCAGTGGATAGTGCCTTATCCGAGCACAAAAGCAGAAAACGGTCATTGCTCAACTGCCTTAAATTTTCAATACACTGGACGGCACCCACGGGTATTAAAACACACCCTTGAACTCTCAGCTTCCTGTATTCTTCCAGCAATTCTGTCGTTGTTTCTTCCAAGCTCTCGATGGGGCACGGTTTAAAATCCAGACTCATTTTCCAATCATTGGGGTCCTTCGATTGGGCATTCGCCGTGATGAACGTTTCGGCACGAAGTATTTCCTTGCCTTCCAACAAAAAGGCTTCATGAGGTAAGGAATCGAACAAATAGTTGGCAATAAAAATGATGGGACCTTCCTCCGAGTTGATTGGTTTCAAGTCGGGTTGTTGCTGCATGCAGTCAAATTGAGCCACTTGAATCTCATCAGAGTTCAACCAGTTTTTCAGCCAGGGATCACTTTTCCAGGCTTCCACATTAACAGCAGCTAAATCCGTCAAGAGGTAACGAACGCGAACACCCAACCCTCGAAAGTCCTTTTCTCGCTCTGCCAATGCGCGTAGCATCATCAAGGCGAAACTGCCATGTCCGGCTCCCAGCTCAACGAATTGGCAAGTGGCCGCCAGTTTGCCGTTTTGTCTCATCCAATCTTCCATAAAAGCCAACGCCATCTCGACGTAAGAAGCAGCAATTCGAGGATTGCTGGTCACCAGGTAGGGGATCGCACTTTCCCAGGCTGAAATGCCCGTGTCTTGATAAAAGGCTCCGACCTGTTTCCAAATGATGGAATCTCCCAGCCAAACTCCCTTTTCCTGAGTTGTGGTTTCCGTAAATTCTTTTTTGTATGCATTTGATTCAATAGTCATTTAGTCCATCCTGATTAATGTGAATATAAACTGTGATTGTTATATTGTAATCAATCTAACTTGGCATCTCGGATAGCTATACAGATGTCCATTTTCTCTCGTTAATCACTCCTTACTTTTTCCCTAAGAATTATCAGGCCTGTCTGCACCACCCTCCTTCGCCTGAGGATCATTAGACGGAGGAGGAGGATCCTCTTTTTCTCTCTTTATATTATCCGGTTCACCTTCTTCAGGAAGCGAGTCACTTTCCTCAGACGAGTTACCTTCATCAGGCAATTCTGCACCAGCACCTCCTTTTCTCTTCGAAGGACGACTTGTCACTGATTCGATTTTCGCAGTCCCTGTAGTGCCTCCATTATTTTGCATGTCTTCTGGTAACAGGTCTGCCGATGTCACGGTTTCCATATGAGAACGATTTGTCGATGATGTTTCTTCCGCAGGTTTTGTGATTAATGAGGCATCATTACGCACTATAGGTGCCTTACCATCACCATCATTCCTAAGTTTACGACCAGGTTTCTTTACTTTTTTGTATTCTGCACCCATACCTTGATTGCTACCATTTTCCTCAGCGCCTTCACGTTCTGGCATGGCTTCCGTTAGCCAGGCTGCCATATGATCATGATAGTCTGGACTGTGCCCGATTCCCTCTGTTGGCGGGGCTGCTGGTGACGCGGCGGCCAGTTGATCGTATGGCCATTGCCGGGCTTCCGATTCATCGTCTCGACTGCGCGAGCTTAACCCTGTTGCCGGGGCTGCCGGTGGTGCCGCTGCTGCCTGTTGATCGTCTGGACTGCCATTGGTTCCCCCTGTTGCCGGGGCTGCTGGTAGCCCGGCTGACGCTGCAGCCTGTTCCGCTGGTGCTGGTGCTGGTGGGTCAAAAGTCTTTTGACGGCTCGTTATTTCTACGCTGTTTTGAGCAACATAATTAATACGTTGAGCCGCTTCCGCACTTGGAGCCGCTTCAAAAGCTCGACTGGAAGATTCATGAACATTACCATCGACTGTCAATAGATATATGGCGTGCTCGCCATCAGGAGGGCTGTAATCTTCATTATCTCTCACATCATCAGGCTCCATTGTCCGAGAAACATTTTTGTACTGATTAATATTTCCCGACTGAATCGGTCCTCCTTCTTTTATTTGAGCACGGGCCCACCAATACCCCGGTGTGCGTCTTTTGAGTTCTAAAGGTTCATTTGGAGCTTTTTTATATATAATTGCATCACGAATTTGATTTGCGGTTTGGCTATTCTCCCCCCACAAATTGGCAGCTAAATTCAAAGGATCAATTGAGTACGTATCATCAGGATATTGAACTTGGACGGTATAACTGACTGTTGCACCTGCGTTTTTAATAGCTTTAGCAACTGGTTTTTCAATGACATTTAAATAAGCTGCTCGGTTGAAGTTCTCAACCTGAGGTGCCAAGTTCCAGTCTTCAAACAAATTGAATGAATGATGACTATCCATCAATTGATCTCCCACCAAATGTCCTCCATCGTAGGATACACTGTTCGTTCCTTTGATTATCTTTTCTTCATCGACTCCCAAATGACCATATGACGTAGTATCTCCCTCGGCTCTTCCTTCATTTTTATAAGAACTTAACAAAGCCTCTACTCTCCCTGGACGTCGAGGTGCATTCCCTAGAGTTTTTAATCCTGAATCCCCAAGAGGAATCTCAATACCTATATCAGCAAATCGATGTAGACCTTCGTCAACCTCATCTGCAGGACTTGGAAACGGTCCATCGAAATGCGTAGCCTTAAGGTAGTTTCCTGTTGCGGCAACAGTGTTATCTGTATCATTGACGTGTCTATCCACACCGTCTTGTAGGCTTGGTGGAACTGCGTTTGCTTCCACCGGTAAAAATGTTGCCGGAGAAGCCGCTAAGGCTATTCGGCTGTTGTCCACATCGAAAGAGGCCTCACTGAGAGCGTATTTCTTCTTGACGCGTTGCAACTCTTCATCGATTTCACTCTGAGTGAATGTTTTGTTTTGGAAGGTTGTCTCGATTGCCTCGGCGGCGGCGGCCTTTTTAGCCTCCGGTTCCGCCTCTTCCCAATTGGTGTCGTCGCTTTCCATCGCCACTCCCGTGGCATCCATAATCCGTTTGAGGATGGTGGCCAGTTCGTCGATATCACTCTGGGCTTGTTTTTGAGGTCCCGTCTCGTGGGTTGTTGCGGGTTTTGGAGTTTTTGATTTCGAGTCCTCCTCGGTGGCTTTTTGGTTGCTGGTGTCCACGTCCACCATATCCCCTTCGATGGTGCTGAGCAGCGAACGGGCTTGGCTGAGGTCTGCCTGAACTTTGGCTTTGAATTCGTCATTCTCCGGCAGGTTTTTCTCGGCTTTGTCCAAATAAGCCGAAACCTCTTGTTTGGGGACGGGGTTCACCACGATGGAAGCATCCTTGCCAGTGCCATCCACGTAAACGGCGTGCTCCTCACCATCTTTGGTCGTGAAATCTTTGCGGCCCTGCCACAGGCCTTTCACTTTTTTGACCACTTTTTTGCCAGCCTTCTTCACCGCACTCATGGCACTTTTGGCCAGGGCAATGAATTTCTTGATGATGAAGTCGATGGCCTGGTTGGCAGGCTCTTGGAGTTTCAGGATGGCATCTTGAACTTTTTGGGCCAATCCCGTGATGCCCAAAAAGCCCATCGCCATGTTGATCACCAATGGAATGCTCTGAGTCAACACCGAGTCGATTTTGTTGGCCGCTGCCCCCAACGATCCCAGGGCAATGAGCTTCATGCTCTTGGACACCGCCGCCATCAATTGCAGGATCTGTTTGGCTTTGCCGACCATCGCCATGATCATCTGAATCGCCCCGATGATGGCCCCAACCACCGGAGGTGAGAACTTTTCGATGAGTCCTCCGATGACTCGGGTGATCAACCAAGTATTGATTTCTTTGAGGGCCGCCTCTTTCATCTCGTGGGCTTTGGCTTTGAGGTGGTCCCACACCGCTGCCGGACTCTTGGTGAAGAGGGTTTTTGCCTGCTCAATCACAAACTCGATTCGGGCCATATTTTTTGCGCCAAGGATGGCGGTGGCCCGTGCTTTCACATTGGCCAAGGTCAGGCCGAGCACTTTCAGAATCAACATGAAGACCGATGGCAGATCCCATGTTTTTGGCAGTTCGATCCCCGCTTCGGCCAGTTTGCCAAACAGCCAAGACATCAAACCGCCCAGCAGTTTTTTCGGTAAACCTTTTGCGAACTGTTTGATCCCCAGCGCAGTGGCTTTGAACAGGTTTTTCACAAAATTGATCGGATGTTTGATGATGTCCATGAAGGCATCGGCAGCGTTTTTCAAAATCTCGATGACCGGTTCGGGGGGAATCCCCGCCGCTTCACAGGCCGCACGGAAGAGGATCATCGGGAGGCTGCTGAAGCGACCCTTGACGATGGCCGTGGCAACGGCCAAGGCTGCGGTCATTGCCGCTTTGAAGACACTGGCAACAAAAGCATAGGCTTTGCTCAAGGTATCGATCAGGTTGGTCAGGGTGTTTTTCAGGGAGGAAATGACTTTGTCCATCACCTGTTTGACCGCACTGACCACTGCATCAATGGCCGCAAACAGTTTGACGCGGATCCCTGGAAAGGATGCCAAAGCCACCGAAAGAAACGCTTTGAGCGCTTTGGTGAATTGGTCAATCAACACCGTTAAGATTTTGGTGGCCGCATTCAGAATGCCAATTGCCAAATTTTTTGCCGCTTTGAGGACAGTTGTCACAACATGAGTGACCACACTGACGATGGCGGTGATCGCCCGGGACAGCGCACTCCAAAGGCTTGAGAAAAAACTGCCGACTTTTTGCCACCAGTGCATTTTGTCTTTTTTACGCTGGGCTTCCTGGCGTTCTCTGGCGGCCTCTGCTTCCGCTTTTCGCTTTTCGGCTTGGGCCTTTTGTTCCCCTTTGGCCATTTCTGCATCCGCACGCTTTTGGTGATCAGCGATGGTCTTATTGGCTTTATCCATCGTCTCCTTATGCTTGGCAGTCACTTGGCCTTTGTATTTGTGCATCACCCCTTCGGTTTCCGCTGCGGCCTCGTCTTTTTTTGAAGAGATAGCCGCTCTTCCTTGGGCCACAGCCGCATCTTGCTGAGCTTGAGCCGCTGCACTTTCTTTCGCTGCTTGGGTTTGCGCGGCTTCCATCGCTTGTTGGTTGTCAAGGTCGCGTTTGGCGACAGCCGCTTCCACCTTTTGGTCATTGGCAGCCAATTGGCTTTCCATCTTGGCTTTCAAGGCTTTGTCGGAAAGGGTGCGAACTGAGCCTGGCAGATCTTGCGTGGCATAACCCAGGACCTCCGACGACACCGCAGGTTGATCCATCTTAACGGGAGCCGGAAGAACGGCTTGTTTGTGCAACTCCATCTGTTGGGGCTGTACCCGTTCTTCCCCATTGTTGCTGTGAATGGTTGCCAACGACTCGACATGGGCGGCATCGGCCTCTGTGTTGCCCGCTTTGCTGGCTTGTTCGGTCAACTTAGGGTCAGCCGAACCGGTGGCTTGCAATTTAGGTTTTGCCCCAATGGAAGTTGAAATGTGAGAGGGGTCTTGTCTGGAGTGTTGTGTAGGTACCGAGTTGTTGTATTTGGGGACGGGTCCTTTTTTCAACACGATGGGTTTTGGGGGAGCTGCCGCTTTGTTGAGAGTTGGCGGAACGCTAGCTCCACCGTCGGGGCTGCCTGAAGTTTTCATCGAAATTTTGGGCTGGGCCTCCAAAGTGGCCTTCGCTTGCTGATTCATGTTGGCAGTCATGGCATTGCCCAGACTGCTGATGTTTTGTGACATCACCGTCGGTGAGGAACGCATGAAATCAACCAGTTGGTTACCTGAGGTTGCTTTCGCTTTCATCGCTAGGGAAGCCGCCGCCTTGGGAGGAGTCGCATCACCCGATGAATGTTTTTTTGTGGAAGGTTTGGTTTGTTGGCCAGCGGCTGCATCAGGGGGTCCTGTTTTGTTCTCCTTCGTTTTCTTGCCCGCGGCTTCGGGCTTTTTCTTTCCTGTGACGGCTAATTTGTTTTTGTGTGCGGCTTTATTTTTGGTGTTCGGCCTCTGCTTACCTTCCGGCTTTTTCTTTTCGACAGCATTGGGTTTCTTTTTGGCGACGGCTTCCTGGGGCTTCCTAGCTTCGAGCTCCTTCTTAGCTTCGGGTACTTTTGAAGGTTCAGGTTTCGTGACGTTTTTGTGTTCCTTTTCTGGGTCGTCCGTAGTGGTTATTTCCGAGACATGATCTTCCAGGGGGCGTTCATCATGAATGACATCATCGGTGTGTTGGTCTGCCAATGCTTGAAGGTGTTGGTGTGTCCTGGCTTCTGGGCGATTGTCTTCCAGTGTCTCCGTCGCGTCTATATCGGGATCTGCCGGTGTTGGCAACGGCATCAACGTTTTTATGTGGGACTCTCGGCTCAGTTTAGTATTCTTGCCAATTCTTCTAGGTGCATTCATACTGCTAACGTTAATTTTTGTTCGTGATGAGTTCTGCCAGTGCGAATCTTCAGATTTTTTCAGTTTATCAAATTAGTTATCTGTTTTTTTGAGACTCTCGCTGCAAGGACTGACGAGATTTTTGCCTTATGTTCGCCATACTTTAGTTCAAAGTCGACAGCCCTTCTGCAATCCTCAAGATCCTTTCAAAGAGAGGAATATTGGTCAAAATGCCCCAGAATTTTCGAAATTACTTTTTCTCCCATTGTTCGCAAATCATTGAAGATAACACTTTATTTTTAATTATTTCGATATGCTTTTTTTATATAAGAGCGACTTTACTTTATTTGGTTTAGGTTACTTTTTTTTCCACTTTGGAGCTTGTAACTTAGTCTTTTTAGTCTTTGTAGACTTTGTAGACTTTTTCTTTGCAGCCTTTAAATGCTTTGAATCTTTCTTAGCCGAATTTATTTTTCCTTTAGAAAGCTCAGGAATTATTGCTTTGGTATCTGTAACCAAAGATTGAATAGGTTGGTAAGGTTGGTTTATTTCGGCATCTACCTTTTTTCCATACTCTGATTTGATTGTTTTTTTAATTTCTTGATTTCCTTTTCCGGTGGCATCAAGACGCCCTGCAGTGCAAACAAAATCTGAATTTATATAATTCTGAAATGAAGGATCTAGATTGTGATAGGAAATATTAACATCAACGTTATAAAAAACCCAATGTTTACAGTTATTTACCCAATATTTAATAGTGTGTTCAACTTCCCAATAGTGTTTAGAGTTAGCAGAAGCTGTAATGGGAAAGAGGTTTTCGCCTACCCCGGGACCTCCCAAATTATCGTTAAGTAGATGGCCTTTAATGTACTTGTCTGTGGAAGGAAGATTCGGGTCAGTATGAAGTAAAGACATTAAAGGTTGGAGTGAGCCTGTTTGCGGTGGACCTCCTTGGGGGTGATTGGGTCCGAGCGGATCAGCCTTCATTCCTACGCCAACCGTTGTATTATAAATTGAGGCTGTATTAAATTTGACGTTATTTAGTAGTTCTGTACTACTGGCTTGAAGGTGGCCTTCCCAATTCAGTTGCAGATTATGATTATACAATTTAATAAAGGCTTCTGGATTGAGTTGGATATCAATACCGGCTTCCGGGGTACCCAGTTTGGTGAACTGAATGAGCTTAAGGCCGTAACGTTTGGTGACTTTAGGAAAATATTCCTCGACTTCGGCGGTGGTTTTACTTCGTTTTTGTATGCGCTCTACTAGGGCTACGGCTTGTTTCAATTCTTCTTCTTTTTGTTTGGTATCACGTTCCCCTTTAGTTGGCGGTTCAGCAAGAACCGCATCGATCGATAGTTTGCTTTGATCTTCGTCCGCTTTTTCTTCCCCTTTTCCTTTCTTTTTCTTAGAGAATTTGCCCTTCACCGCTCCGACGGCTTTTTTGCCGAGGGCAATGAACTTCTTGATAATGAAGTCGATGGCCTTGTTGGCGGGGTCTTGAAGCTTCAGGATGGCATCTTGGACTTTTTTGGCCAAACCGGTGATGCCCAAAAAGCCCATCGCCATGGTGATCACGACCGGAATGCTCTGGGTTAAAACCGAGTCGATCTTATTAGCCGCCGCCCCCAACGATCCGATGGCAATGAGCTTCATGCTTTTGGTGATCGCGGCGATCAACTGCATGATCTGTTTGGCTTTGTCGATCATCGCCATGATCATCTGAATCGCCCCAATGATGGCTCCGACAACCGGTGGAGAAAACTTTTCAACCAAGCCCCCGATGACTTTGGTGACCAACCAAGTCGCGATTTCTTGGATGGCCGCATCTTTCATCTCGGTGGCTTTGGCTTTGAGGTTGTCCCACACCGCTGCCGGACCTTCGGTGAAGAGGGTTTTTGCCTGCTCAATCACAAACTCGATCCTCGCCATATTCTTTGGGCCAACAATGGCGGCTGCTCGTGCTCTCACATTGGCTAAGGTCAGACCCAGGACTTTCAGAATCAACATGAAGACCGATGGCAGATCCCATGTTTTCGGTAATTCGATCCCCGCTTCGGCCAGTTTGCCAAACAACCAGGACATCAAACCGCTCAGCAGTTTTTTCGGCAATCCTTTGGAAAACTGTTTAATCCCTAGCTTGGTGGCTTTGAACAGGTTTTTCACAAAATTGATCGGATGTTTGATGATGTCCATGAAGGCATCCGCCGCGTTTTTCAGTATCTCGATGACCGGTTCGGGCGGAATCCCAGCCGCTTCACAGGCGGCTCGGAAGAGGATCATCGGGATGCCACTGAAGTTGCCGGTGATGATGGCCGAGGCAACGGCCAAAGCGGTGGTCAGCGCCACCTTGTAGGCATTGGCAACAAAAGCATAGGCTTTGCTCAAGGTGTCGATCAGGCTGGTCAGGGTGTCTTTGAGGGCAGAAATGACTTTGTCCACAACCTGTTTGACTGCACTGACCACTTCGTCAATAGCCGCAAACAGTTTGGCGCGGATGCCGGGAAAGGCTGCCAAAGCCACCGAAAGAAACGCTTTGAGCGCTTTGGTGAATTGGTCAATCATCGCCGTTAAGATTTTGGTGGCCGCATTCAGAATGCCAATCGCCAAATTTTTCGCCGTTTCGAGGACGGTCGTCACGGCCTGGGTGACCACACTGACAATGGTCGAGATCGCATGGGCCAACTCACTAAAAATGTGTGAAAAGAAGTTGCCGATTCTTTCCCAGAAGGACATGTGTGCTCTTCGTTCCTCGGCTTCTCGACGTTTTCTGGCCGCGTCTTCTTCCGCTTTTTTCTTTTTGGCTTGGGCCTCGTTTTCCCCTTTGGTCAACTCGGCATCCGCACGTTTTTGATGATCGGCGATGGTCAGATGGGCTTGGTCTATCGTCTCTTTGTGTTTGGCAGTCACCTGGCCTTTGTATTGTTGCATTACCCCTTCGGTTTCCGCTTTCGCAGCGTCTTTTTTTGAAGAGATGTCCGCTCTTCCTTGGGCCACAGCCGCATCTTGCCGAGCTTGAGCCGCCTCACTTTCTTTCGCCGCTTGGGTTTGCACGGCTTCCATCGCTTGTTGGTTGTCAAGGTCGCGTTTGGCGACGGCAGCTTCCACCTTTTGGTCATTGGCGGCCAATTGGCTTTCCATATTGGCTTTCAGGGCTTTGTCCGAAAGGGTGCGAACTGAGCCTGGCAGATCTTGGGTGGCATAACCCAGAACCTCCGACGACACCTCAGGTTGATCAATTTTGACGGGAGCGGGAAGAACCGCCTCTTTGTGCATTTCAATTTGGCGAGGTTGCACCCGCTCTTCCCCATTGTTGCTATGAATGGTCGCCAACGACTCAGCATGAGCCGCATCAGCCTCCTTATTGGATGCGGTACTCGCTTTTTCGGTCAACTTGGGATTGGCAGGACCCGTGGCTTTCACTTTGGGTTTGGCCCCAATGGAGGTGGAAACTTGTGAAGGGTCTTGACTGGGTTTTTGGGCTGGCACGGGGCTGTGGTATTGGGGAGCCTCGCCTTTTTTCAGCACGATGGGTTTTGGGGGAGCTGCCGCTTTGTTAAGAGTTGGCTGAACGCTGTCTCCACCATCAGGGCTGCCTACGGTTTTAACCAAAATCTTGGGCTGGGCCTCAAAAGTGGTCTTGGTCTGCCGATTCATGTTGTCTGTCATCGCACTGCCAAGACTGCCGATGTTTTGTGACATCGCCGTCGGTGAGGAACGCATGAAATCAATGAGTTTGTTACCCGAGGTTGCTTTCGCTTTCATCGCTTGGGGAGCGGCTACTTTTGGAGGGGCAGCATCACCCGTTGTTTGGTTTTCAGCGGAAGGGTCCGTTTGTTGGCCAACGGCTGCATGAGGGTACCCTGCTTTGTCCTCCTTCTTTTTCTTGCCCGCGGCTCCAGGCTTTTTCTTTCCTTTGACCGCTAATTTGTTTTTGTGGTCGATTGGGGGGCGTTCATCATGAATGGCGGCACCGGCGCTTTGGTCGGCCAACGCTTGTAGGTGTTGGTGTGTCGAAGCTTCCGGGCGATTGTCTTCTAGTGTTTCCGTTGGGTCGGTGTCGGAGTCCACCGGTTTAGGTAGCGGTGCCAACGTTTTGATGGGCGAGGCCTGATCCTTGGCATCCTGATGAACTCTGACCGGTGCGCTCATAAATCCCCCAATAGGATTGGTTGGTGATGAGTTATGCCAGCGGAATTTTTCATGATTTGTCCTTTAAAACCAATCAAGCCATGTGCCCGGTTTTTCGAAATTCTCGCCGTACGGCCTGCTGAATATCGATGAGCGTGACGTGCTCCGCACCTTGTCGCAGAGCCATCAACGATGAGGTGCGTAAGACGTTGACAATGGCACCCCCCGTGATTTCGTGTTCCTCAGCAATCTCATAAAAATCAATGTCGGGAGCGACACGTTCCTGACTACTGAAGGCTTTTTGCCAAAGCAGGTATCGTTGTTCCAACGTGGGAACTGGGAAATGAATGACCGACTGAAATCTTCGTGAAAACGCTTCGTCGATGTTGGACCGGAGATTACTGGCCAGCAAAATCACACCGGGAAAGTTTTCAATGCGTTGCAGCAAAAAGGCGACTTCCTGATTGGCATATCGGTCGTTGGAGGTTTTGTTTTGGGATCGTTTTCCAAAAATCGCGTCGGCTTCGTCGAAAAAAAGAATCCACTCGTTGCGTTCTGCTTGCTTGAAAACCAACTCCAGGTTTTTTTCGGTTTCTCCAATATATTTGGAAACGATCATCGAAAGATCGACTCGGTAAACGGGCAGTTGGGTGGCCTTACCCAAAAGAGTGGCCGTCAGTGTTTTTCCGGTGCCTGAAGGACCATAAAACAAAGATCGGAATCCGGGTTGAATTTTGTCGCGGAGCTGCCAATCTTCCAGCAAGGTCTGATGATGCTCAATCCAGGTTTTGATTTCTTCGACTTCTTCCAACACATCGGAGGGCAAAACTAAATCGTCCCAGTTCAAAGCGGTGGTGATCTTTTGTGCTGGGAAATTGTGGTTGAAGGCCGGACTGTGCGCTTTGCCTAAAAACAATCGGCTTAAAAAATTTTCAGTGATTTTAAGCTGACTGTTGAAGGCACTGCCGTGATCATCTATATGGGAAAAATCCAATGCTTGAATCAAGGCACTTTCGTTGTTTCTGATCTGTGTAAAAAGTTGCATTAAAGCAGATCGCTGTTCCAGATCGTTGCTGCCCAGCAAAAAAGCAACCGTTTCCAAGGTGGGCCAAAAACCGCCGTGACCTTCCACCTGAACACCGCCAAATTCCACATAGTATCGATCCAAGTTTTTATTTTTTAAACAGAACATGTCCAGGGTTTGGGGGCGCAAATGAGGCGCCATCGCCAAAATCAAGAGCAAGCGTTGGGTACGATCCAACTGATGTTTTTTTACGAATTCGGCATAAAACCCAGTTTCGACGGTCACATCGGGCGGTGGATATTGATCCATGGTTGCCGGTGCGCCCTTCTGCTGAAAATAGATGGAGATTCGAGCGCTGATAAATTGCTTAAGCCATTGCAGTTCCCGTTCTAAAAAACGGGTTGCCGAGGGTAAAATAGGATTCATGGATAGCCCTCTCTTTGGTAGCGTTTAAAAAGCCAAAGTGCCGGACGCAACAGAAAGGCCACGATCACAGCGCCGAAGACTTCCATGCGGTATCCGGCCAAATCAGGCTCGCATTGGATTAGGGCAAAAAAGGTTAACAATAAGGTGAACACGATGCCGACAAATATTAAAATGCGGATGGTTGAATGAAACATCGCAAACACTCGATAAACAAAGGCCGATAAAATGATGATTAAAATAGAAACAGCCAGCAGAGCGATATTGATCAGCGTCACTAGATTTTGATGCGGGCAAAAGAAATCACAGATTACCTTGGTTATTTTTGACGCATTGATGTTTTTGGGAATCCTCCGAATGGAGCTTAAATCAGACCACTGTTTGGCAACCTGCATTTCGGATTGCATTCGCAGGTTATAGGAGTCGTTCCATGCTTTGTTGGTGGTAAACAGTTCAAAAGCCAGCCCCTCAAAGGAATCCCAAACCACATATTCCTCCATGTATTTTTCTTGGCAATATTGGTTTTCAAGAATGTTCAAATCGTTTTTGAGCACACCTAAATTGATCAGGGGCAGAACGTTTTGGGGTGGAAATTCCAGCCCTCGATTTTTCTTGTCATACCTCAGGCTCGTCTGGATTTTAAACGGATGTTGGACCATTTCACATTGCGTCCACTTTTCAACCGGAGCGAAGGGTGGGTCAACCCGAATCATCAATCGATTCAAGGGGAGTGGGTCATCGTTGCTTGTGTAAGATTCAGAAATCAATCTTAAGAAAAGGCGTTTAGCCCCCATATCGGGTCGGTCAAATTCTCCTTCGCCTCCATGATCTTTGTACTGTTCAAAATCCGCCCACTCCCTTCGGCTCAATAAGTCGGAATCGCTCACAATAAAATTTATCTGAAGTTTATGGAGTTGGTCGCTTCCTCTAATTTTGGAGATAAAGTTCGCCACAAATTTTGAAAAAGTACTGATTTTATGCCTTTCCACCTTTGCAAAAATTTGATGCAGGTCGAGAGTAACGCCATCAAAATCATTCGCCTTTAGGAGTGCCACAATATCATCTGTCAGTTTTAGTATATCTCCGGTCGTTATCTGAACGTCAGAGTTGGGAGTAAGCCGTGGGTCGTAATTGCTTTCCGGGGCAATCAACAGATCAACTTTAGTATTGTATGCGTGGGCGACGCTAATAAAGTTCTTGGCTTCTTCAATGACAAAACTGCTTTGATTGATCCTCAATTGATGTTTGTCAGGCTCATAAAAGAAATTTTTAGGCTGGAAGGAAACTCGATTCATCCCCCCAAAATCGACTTTGAAATTTTTGGAGTCGGGGGACTGGTGAATTAAACCAACCGAGATATTTTTGACCTTGGCGGCATCTTCTCCACAGTCACAATTTTCTGTCGGTTCCCAATGGGTGCTAATGGTAAACTTCTGGTTTTCCTGATCTTGATTCTCGTCAGTTTCTGCCAACACACTTGATGCAAAAACAAACAAAACGGCAAACAAACTACAAAGAAACGCTTTCATGATGGCCTCCATTCAACTTCCAGCCGGCTAGGCATCCAGGGAAGTTTGATCGGAGTGATGAGCCAAGGGAGTCTGTCCAGCAGCATGTCATAGGTTTTGTCTTCCACAGTGAGTTTCCAGCAGTCATCCGACCATTCGAGCGTCCCGTTTCTTTGCACAAACGAGGCTCTCAATCCTTCGATGCTAGTGTTCCCCAAAGCCTTCCAATGCTGAACAACGGCACTCATCAGTTGCTCTGCCAAATTCATTTCATCCGGGCCGGGAGGTTCCAGGTTCGGAAGCGGCAACTCCTGAGGTAACCCGCACAGCAGCTTATTCAGTTTGAGGTTCCCATCCACCCCCTCTGTTGAGTTGGTTGCCATCATTTGCAGTAATGCCACGGCCTTTTTTGCGGTTTCTGCACTCTTGAAAGCAGTGTCTTCGAGCCAGTCCAATTGTTTGAACAGAGGCTCCAGATAAACCCAGAAAAGAACCAGTCCGGCGTTTTCAATCTTAAGATTCCCCTCCTTAGTGTTTTGTGCAGAAAGTGAAATCACCTCGTCACGAAATTCGCATTTTTCGGCCAGAATGGTCTCCAACTGGGCCACCATTTGATTCTGAAATGATTCATAGGGTTTGGCTCCTTGACCAAAGTCAATCGGGTCCAGCTCCAGCTCCAACTTGTCCAACTGAATCGTCAATTGGTCCGAATCGTATTGATCGAGCACCTTTTGCAGAATTCCTGGAAGGCATCGGGTAATCTGCTGTCTAAAAAAAGAATCCAATTGCTTGGCCACCGGCCGGTATTGAAAACCTTCATAATTGAATTGGCATTGGATGCTATGAATGCGGTGATTCATGGGAAAATGCTCCTCTTCTTCTGCCTATGGATGAACTCAATTAAGCCACTTGCTCGGATATGGAGGGCTTGTGACGACTCGTTAGAATCAGCCAAGGCTTTTCTCCACTGGATGTAACGCTTTTCAAACATCTGCATCTGTTCAAAATCCAACCAATAAAAATCAATAGCAACGTGTGCGGGACAATTGGCGATCACTGCTTCCATCGCAAATTTTTGAAACTCGGGATTTGCAAAACGCACCGACCAATTCGGTAAGAACACACTGATACGATCACTCAAAAAATCGGTCGGAAGCGAAGGATGTGACACAGCAAATAGAATGTGTTCCACCAGATGCATCCCTTCACTCAATAAGTTCAGATTGAGCATGAGCTGATGGAGTTGCACCGCAGCTTGTTTCGCTTCGGTTAAGCGATCAAATGTTCCCAGTTCCGCCCACTGCCCTCGTTCGTTGATCCGATAAACCAGCATAAAAACTCGTTTATCATCGTCGTCGGTAACCGTCCCCACTTTGAAACGTCCGGGGTAGGTTCCTTGTTTCAGAAAATCAACGTTGATCTCTCGACTAACCAACGCACCATTCTCAAGCAATTGATCCACAACATCCGGGGCAGGACGTTCAAACGTAGCGGACATTTTTTGGGTGATGGCTGGATGAAAGTGTTTGGTAATGCGGTTTGTGATCTCTTGAGATTTAATCACATTGAACTGAGACAGTTGAGGCGCGTTAGTGAGGCTGAGATTCAGATCAGTAAATAAGCCGACAAGGGACTGACTTTTCCGGCTTTCACATCCCAGTTGAAGCATGGTTTTTAACCAAAGGCCGGAAGGCTGCGTTGCCTCATGGAATGCCGGAAGGTGAATCGTTTCTCCGAGTCCTCGTCGGACTCCCAGCTCAGGAATGACGCGGAGCAACTGCACTTTTCCACGGATCAGTTGATACTCAAAGTCCGGTCGGGTGAAATAACTATTGAATCGTCTCAGTTCAGAGTCGGGAAAGGTTTCGGCATAAATGGATAAGAGATAATCTAAAGCTCGATTTCGTCGTTCAGGAAAGTCGTCGTTTTCAGACAATACCCGATTCAAAGCGTCGTTTAGGGTCGTCCCATCATGGCGATAAAGCGACTGGGCTTCTTTAGTTTGCAAGCGCTGAAAATGATAACTTTGGCTTGTATCGGTAGTCAGCGAAAATAAGTCTTTGAAGTGAGCCAGATTTTCAAATGCGTTGACCACGAGTTGTTCAAACAACATCAGATATCCATTCATCTGCTTGAATTGCGCTGGATTCTCTGTGCTGTAACTGTGTGATCGTTTCAACCGATTGAAATGATAATTTTCAGGGAACTGATCTTTGAGGGGGAAGCTCTGGGTCAGATCCTGATATTCCTGCTCCAGATCAGGAAAAATGGTTTTATTGTGGCTCAAGGAATTCTGTTGTAGCTGCCGATGTTCTTCTGCTTTTCTATTGAATTCCTCTTCAAGAAGCTCGTTGTTGATGGAAACGGGTTCGTCCAAAACCCTGACATCCAATTTGATTTGTTGGAGCTGAAAATGTCGATTGGGTCCTCCGTGTAAAAAGTCAAAAACATCTCGGTTGTTTTCAATGTCCTTCAACCACAATTTCCTAATGTCTTTCACTCCATCCAATTGACGCAAATCGGCTTCAAGCGCCTGTATTGAAATCTTTGGAGAGGTTCTTCCATGAACGATCCTTCCTCTTTCTGATAGCGGCCCTTCCAAGACTTGGTCGAGGGGTTCCCCGGCCTTCAGAAGGTCTTCATAGGGTTCAAATTCAGGTTTGGTGGCAATCCGCTCGGTGATGGTCAACAAAACTTCGGCAAGCACACTCAGCACATTTTCCCCCTCATCAATGCTCAGGGTTCCGTGCAATTCAAGGGGTGAGGTTTTGAGAGGCTGGAGTTCCCCAGCAAGATTTTCGCATAGTGGTCGATTGAAATGGTAAACTTTCAAGATACGGGCTTCCAAGGTTTCCGGCGTAGTTGGGGCCGCACTTTGGACCGGATTGGGAACATAAAACAGGTGCTTTAATCCCGAGGTGTTGTTCGAGTCTGCCTCAAATCCCACAATCCCAAGGTCAGGCAAACGATCATAAAGCAACGCTTGATGATCGAGGTCAGTTACCGGACCTCCGGGAAGCACCTTGCCGGGGCTGTGCAATCCGTTGGCAGAAAGTTTCAGTCGGTTATCATCATGGGTTAACAACTGCTTGAGCTCGATTCCGCCGCGATAGACGATATCGGTCAGGGCAAAGCAGAGTTGTTCGAGCAAAGTCACTCCGGGATCGTGGAGGTTATAGTCACTCCAGCTTTCTCCGGCGAGTTTCTGCATGAGTTCCACCCCCTCGGCAAAAAGCGCTTCGAGGCTCAGCTCCTGAACAGTTTGGATAGGCGCTATCGACATTTCTTTGTTCATGGCGCACCGTTCGAATCTTGGTCAACCGAAACCTCGCAGTCTTCCAGAGTGTGCTCCAACCACAGTTGAGTGATGCGGAATTTGATTTTATATTTTTTAGTCGCTTTGCCGGGTTCCATCACGGTGTAATCCCGCACGGTCCTGATTTGAAGGCTGTACTTTGATTTATCCTTAGGATTCGTGACCCAGCGCAAACAAATCCGATCCCATCGCGACGAGAAATAAGCATGTTGGTGTTTTATTTTGCGTTTGTGATTGCTCAGAAAAGGAATTTTGGACAAAGGATTGAACGCATTCATGGCAATGGCGTGGAGGATTGCAATGTTGCCACTTCCCGATTTACCCCGAACACCCGCCACGACTTCAAACATGTTGCATGCTTCCAACCCGGATAGAATGGTTTTCCACTTTCCATCAGCAATCACTTCATCTTCGAAAATCGAGTTGTCTTTGAAAGCTCCGATGCGACCTGTTGAGGAGACAACACCTTCGACATCCAGTGTGTGTTCTGGTGTTTCTTTGTTGATTCCGATGTGTTTTTTTGTGGCACCAAAGCTCAGCAGCGGGCCTTGAGTGAGGTTGACCAAATTCAGGGCATTGCCCGCTTCAGGCACATTGAGTTGCCACTGTCGTTTGACATTATCTTTTTGCCCAGCATAGACGGTGATGAGCGGTTGTTCAGGCAGTGCCGATACTTTGATCCCGTCATTTTTGTTGACCTCAAATCCATCTTCCAGCGGATTGACCGAGGAATCAATCAGGTCTCTGAAGTCTTCCTCATCAGGAAGCATTCCTTTCTGAAACCTTCCCTTCAGTTCATCTCTTCTTTTTTTCGGCATGTTTTAAACCTCGTTAAACCTGAAACACATTGATCAAATTATGAAGTTGGCACCCAGCTCCAATGCCGAAATGCCTGTCACCATTGCCGTTTGTTCGGAAAACTCCTGATCACTCCCCAACACCTCAAACTCGTGCTTTTTCGTGGGGATGGGAATGCTCCAGGGAAAATGAGGCATTAACGACGATTGAGTTGCTGCCGTGTCAATTTTAGAGAACCGCTGATGCTTCAGTTGGGTGATCTTGATCAACGACATTTTTGTAATATGTTCGATATACGGCAATTCGCTCAACCAGGCATCCAGCAATTCCGGCCTGAGTTCCCAGTTAAAAAACCGATCATTGCCTTCCTCCAAAAACCATGGAGAAACAAACCGAGACGCCGCTTCGTTGAGATGATACATCCCTCGGTTTTCCGACGCTTGATCGGAAAACTGCACCGCACAACGAATCTGAACGGTTTCATAAGAAGGATTGCGGACCACCAAACGTGACCTTCTGTCACCATGACGCTGCAATCGACTGCTACAACGATCCAGTAAAAATCCGCGGATTTCATCCAAGCGTGCGGCACTGACGTGAGGTGGTATTTGGGAGTAATCGTCTTTGTTAAAACCTTCGGGGAGCTTGGAAACCACCACCAAAAGAACATGCCCCGGCGAAACCGCATTCGGTGCATTGTCTCGGGTCGCTGGAAAACACTTCACGCGGTCAATTTCAGGAAACTGCTGCAAAACCAAACGTTCGTAATCCCAAGGTTGAACCGCTCTTTGGCGGTGCCGTAATCGTTCCGAACATCTTCTGAGCCAGCCTTGAGAGGACTCTTTTTGCAACCCATGTCTTGACTCAAGAGGTTGAGTCACTTGTTCCAGACCCGCAACGGATTGTTCAGGACGTTGGATGCTTCCTGGTTCAATAGTGGGAGGCTTGTTGAAAGTGTCATCGGCTTCCGGCATTTCTCCCATCACTCTCAAAGCATTGACCTCCACTTTTTTGAGCTTACAAAACTGGGCAGGATCTCCCCAGGTCGACACTTGAAGCCAAAACAAACCATCTGGCATTTGGCTCATCGTTGCAGTTGCGTCAGGTCCGTCATAGCAGCCTTCCGGCAAATCAATGGCAATGATTCCTGAACTGAGAAACCCGTCCGTTTCATTCTCCACCACGGCATGCTCGTCGATGGGGTTCCAGTGATTATCCTTAAGAAAAGCCCAACGTAAAACCCGGTCCCCTTGGGGTCTTTGGTACAGGCTGGTTTCATCTAACTCAAAAAACAAAGTCAGTCGCCCCCCATCAAAATTAGGTTGCACTTTGATGCCTAAACAAAGAGAAGCGCGGCCGCTAAACTGTGGTAGCAAAAACGAAGATCGGTAATCGGTCGACTGCCCTTTATGGCATAAACCAAAAGGGTATATCGTATAAAGGCTGCTAATGGCTTGAGTCCGTAAGCTGATCTGGGTGGTCGCAGAATAATTGACGGACAAACTATTGATCTTGGGAGTCCAGGGTTCGTTGATAGGGTTGGGCGTTTTTTTGAGTCGTGCTGCCTCTGCAACGTTTTTTGTCAACACCTGGGATTGGATCTTATGACCAAAGGCTGTTTCGGGACCTGTTAATTGTAACCGAACAAAGCCTCCCACCGAACGGCCGGAATAAACTAAAGGTTTGTTAATAGTCTTGACGAGAGGAACGGGTTGGAAAAATGAGGGGTCTTTAATGTCAAATCTCCGATCTGTCAGAACCTGCTTTTTGTCATTTTCGTGGAACATCGTTTGAGTATTGTTTTCTTTGAGCCATGCCCCGTCATTCAGCACCTCCGATTCAACGACGAAAGAATCATTCGAAGTTTCGAGACCCCATGCTTTGTAGTAACTCTGAAACCCTCCAAATTGGCGGGGAAGGTCAGCCCATTGAACGTCGATGGACATTTTGGTCAATTTTTTCGCAGAAAATTCCGGGCTGCCAATCACTAGGGAACTGCCCACCACTGGAACCGGACCAAAAGGAAAGAATGTTGATGAGGTGTCGATTTGCCCCAAATCATTGTGAACCAATAAATCTTTCAAACCTTCGACCTGCACATCAATTTGAACATGTTCCAACAAACACATTTCAAGCAGCGAATAGTTGTTGATCATCGAGCCTTGGTTCAACACAGCTTCCACGACGGGAGACCGGGTATCATAAGCGCGAGGGGATTGATCATTCTGGTGAAGCGCGGGGTCGAAACCGATGACGGGTGGAAAGGACTTGGGCATTTTCAACAGGATTTTCAAATCATGCGTTGTGTCATCCGGTTCGATCTCTTTGACTAAAGTGACTTCAGATTCATTCAGTTTTGTCCATCCCGCATCGGTCGTAACGGAAAAATGGAAGCCCTTCTCAAATAACTGTTTGCATAGGGTATGATGCCCTGCGGCCATCAAATCTTTCAAATGATTCAATGCTTCTTCGGCTTGCTTCCATGAAGTTTGAATCTCGCTATCACTGCTCTGAGATAAGTAACTCTTGATCTGTTTAGCCCAGTGTTCCAACTCGCTTTCAGCAGCTTTATTTTCAAAGGCAAAATCCAAAAGCAAATGCAGCAAAAATCGTTTAAACCAAAACAAATCGCATCGGTTTCGAAAATCCCTGAAATTCCGTTTTTTGCTCTTTGTCAGTGACTCCGATATCTGTGAAATACGATTTAATTTTAGGTTAATCCGAATGATGCGTTTTCCCTGTCCGAGGTTTAAAATATCGTGGGAGATAGCAAACCCGATGGGCGTTTCCGTTTGTCGAATGCGTTGGTGTTTGGAAAGAGGGCTGCCAAATAGATTATGATCTGGGTTTTTAATAGGATCCCCCCCAACAACACTGGATACCGCCCCAAGATGAGCCCCTGGCAAACTGAATGGATCTTGATGGAGCGTCGTCGTTTTGAGAGCCTCGATTGTAGCGGGCACCAATTTTAGATCGGAAGTAGCCGTATAAATTAATTCACCATGGGTTTCCGATTTTTCGCTCACAAATGGCGTGCCTTTTTCAATGAAGGCTTGGTTGCCTTTTAAGATCAACACTGTGGTATCCGGCTTCTGACCATTTTTCGGGATCTGAAGCAGCTCCTGAAAATAAAATTCTCGATGCTGGGGGATCAAATGGGACGAACTATTGAGGGCCTTTTTGAGCAGCTGGATAAATCCTAAAAACAGTGCGGTGGCGGGTTCATGGTGGCCGTTGGTCAATGCCGATTCCACCAGATGTTGTGAAAACTTCCCGACACTCCTCAGAGCACGCTGCAAGTTTTCGAAACCGACCTCAATTTGTTTGGCAAATTCGGCACGGAGCGGTTCTTCCTTATATCGTGGGTTGAGCCCTTTATACACTTCCAGTGGAAGTTGAAGGTCGTCGTCGGATAAGGAAGCCACCTCATCTCCCATTTGGTCGATGAGGTATTTTTGATCTTCTAAGATTTCAGCCAACTTAACACCCACCGAAATGGCTTCGGCTGAATTTCTACGCCGAAGATCTTGGACCCACGATTCTATTTTTCGTATCAATTCCAAATACTGACGAGTCCGGGTCAGCGTGGCTTTCAACGATTCATTCGAATAAGCCACGTATTGCCGATCATGGGCTTTTTTCAGGCATTGCCGGTTGTTTTCACGCTCTATCAAAGCAATGATGACCGACTCATCGTGGGTCAATAGCTTAGCCCAGTTTCCATCAATCTTGTTCGCTGGGGTGACAAAGTTGATGAGTTCGGCGAAACCGACCCCTTCCATCAACAATTGATTGAACGTTCTTTCCTCCAGCTTCAGATAATCGGGTTTGATCAATGGGGGCGCAAGTCTCTCTTGCTGAGAACAGCCCTGTTGGTTTGGTTCAGTCAATGTCATTCCCTTCCAAAAAATAAAAAGGATAAACCATATTGCCCCGGCTGTTAGTGGAGCGAATCACATACTCCAGCTTAATGGCAATTTGCCCCTCTTTCCCATCGCGATCTTGAACTTCAACCGACATCAATTCGACTCTTGGCTCAAAAAAAAGCACCGCTTTGCGTACCATTTCTTTGATTCGAGTTTTCGTAGTCACGTCGTTTGATTCAAAAACCATTTGATGCAAATGGCACCCGTACTCTGGTTTGATCAATCGTTCTCCGGGGCGGGTACTCAACAAAATCCTGAGCGATTCGTTGATATCACTTTCTCCCTCAACCATTCTGGAAACAATGGCATGGTGTCCTTGTTTTTCGAAAACCAAGGGGAATCCCCAGCCTCTTCCTAAAAATCCGCTATCTTCCATCGTCAATTGTTTTCATTCATTGAGGTTATCCGCCGATCATGACGTTGGGGCAGCCGAATACGATACTCCCCCCATGTTGAGTGCTATCTCCCATGCGAGCGGCCGGTTTTCCGCCAATCGTGACGGTCATGGACCCCTGGGCAATTGAATCGGGAGGCCCGACGCACACGCATTGGTCGCCCACGACTGCCGCAGGCATATTGCCGATGAGTACCGTTGATATTCCAGGGCCGATAACGGGTCCCCCCACATGCGGAACCGGTGGAAAACCCGGTGTTTGCATGGGGCAAACATGCATATCGGTTAATCTCGCTGCTGGTGGCACCCATCCTCTCTGCTGCGATTTAATTAATCATCACCATGCCACCTTTGACGGTGGTTTGACCCGATGCTGAAAGTTCAGCAGAGGCATTACCTTTGGCCGTCATCGCTGTTTTCGCGCTTAAACTGACGTTCGTTCCGTCCCCAGTAAAGTCCCCGGTCGCAGCGACTTCCACATTGGAAGTTGCCGTGATGGAAACCTTCCCCCCAGCTTTGATCACCACGTCTTTTGGACTATCCAGCGTGATTCCTGAAGAATTCAGAGTGACCTTGTTGTTGTTTTGGTCTGCCAGTTCGATGGACTTCCCTTCATCACTCAGCGTGATCTTGTTTTTGGCTGGAGTGACCAGTGTGATGACCTTTTGTTTCTCGTCAAATTCCAGAGTTAATTTTTCTTTGGAGACAAACGCTTTTTTTGTGTTGTCCGCATCGGCAGTATAAGGAGCCTTGCGTTTCGAGCTATAGAGGCTTCCTAAAATAACAGGTTGAGAAGGATCATTATTGAAGTAACCCAAAACCACTTCATCCCCGACTTCAGGAAGAAAAAATGCACCCACTCCCGATGAAGCATACACACTGGATAACCTAGCCCAGATTTCGTCTTGCTTGGCTTGCATCACGGGTAAGGAAACTTGCACCCGAAACTCAGTGAGTGGGTCGGCGTCAATTTTTTTCACCACACCAATGCTCAGACCGTCTATGGCCCCCACCAGCCCTGCTGCGGGAGGCGAATGCATGGCATAGGATTCGTGAAACCATCGAGCATCGAGGCCAAATTCCACTTCGGTTAGCCAATTGCCATGAGCGATGCGATGCACCACAGCCGATACAAACACAGGTCCCGAAAAACGATTCCCCACCCCTTTCAAGTCAATCAGTTTTCCAACTTTAGCTTTGGCGCTGCCTTGAATCGTCATAGCTCCCCGAATTCTAGCAAGCCCCGATTTCAGCAGTTGACCACTGGCCCAGTCATCCAATGCTGTTTTTTCCATTTGCACCGGACTCATGAGATTGACATCGTCAACGGCCAGAACCTTCGCTAATTTTTTTTGCGTGCCATTGCCCTGAGCATTCAATTTGGGAAGGCGTCCCTTGCCTTTCACAATTTTCTGTTCTTTGGCACTCCAAGCCACAGACGAGGTGGCAGCCAGTTGCGATTGAGCATCCAGATCGGCGCTAAACTCATAGAGGTCGGTGCCATATTCAACGGCTAGCACTGAAGAGCCGGATGTTTTGGGGGGACCAACGGTTATTTTCCCGGTTTCGTCAAAGCTAACGAGCTGGGCGTTGGCCTCAGCTCGGGCCATTAAAAAGTCCCAGTCGGTGCAGTCATATTGCACCAATTCTTCAACTTTTGTTTTGGTGGAACCCGCACTCCCAGTTAAGCCATTATCACTGATCAGTTTATTGATGATCTCGCTATCTTTCATTTTGAGATAGTTGGCATTTCTTCGAGCCAGGGTCATTTTGATTGCTTTGTTTTTGCACTCCAAAACCAGCCGACTGTCATTGTTCTGAGATATTTTGACGCCTTGTTTCAGCAAGATTCCTTTGAACACAGTTTCCGTCTTATGGTCGTAGCCCATCTTGATCTCAATTTCGGCACCTGGGTCAAACGTACTGAGATCGCTGTTGGCAAAAGTTTGTTTGGCCATGTCTCCGTCTTCGATAACGATGACGGCTACAGGGATTTTATTAAAGCCGTTGCGGACAGTGACGCTGCGAATTTGAACCGTTTCAGGCAAAGCTTTGCCATCGCTGGTTATCGATACTCCCGGAAGTCTCGTCCCTTTGGTTGTGGGTGAATCTGCCATTCACGTTTCCATATGAAATGATTTACTTAATTGGCGGAAAAATTAGCTGCGTACCCGGTTTGAGTTGACGAAAGTTCACAAGCCGGTTGATTCGAGCAATTTTTGGATAATATTGACTATTTTTGTATATTCGCTGACACAGAACAGGCAATGTGTCTCCCGCTTGCACCGTCACAATATGGGTCAAATCAGGTGAGGATTTGTTGGCCAGTCTCGATTGTTCTTGGGCACTCAAATATTGCAAAAAACTCAAATTCAACTTCGCTCTGATGGCCTCTCCTTCAGGAGAGTACAGAACGATTTCGCGTCCCATTTTGGTGAGTCTTCCCACAAAATATTCTTCTCCCCAACTCACTTCAACGATGTTGGGTTCGTGCTCACTGCCGTAGTAGTTGTAAACCACTTCCTCCAATTGCCTTATTTGTTCTTTGACAGGTTGGGTGTTTTCCAACACCCCGGTTCCGTCAAAAACGATATCAAAATCGAGTTTTTGTGGTTCTTGTCTGGCAAACCGGCAATCCGACCCGAGTGCTCCGTTGGGAGAGCCATGAGCGTAGGTGATTTCCTGTTTTCTTTTAATCGTCGCCGGGTTGAGCTGTAAGGTAATACTATAGTTCGTATTAGTGTCTCTGATGGTCATTTTTTTGATTGGCATCAACGCCCCCTTTCCTGCTCAAACATTTCTCTGATCAGGACTTTGCATTCGGTCAAGATGCCCTCTCGGAGCTTTGCCATATCGGCAGCCGAAGGGCTTCCCGAACTATCGGAATCGTCATGAGATTTATGTGACGATTCCAGATCCACAAAGGTGCTTTTTATCACCAATTCCTTTATTTCGATGGCCACGTTGCTCCCATATCAATCACAAAGTCCGGGTCATCCCGGCATGCTTCAAGGTTATTGTTTCGATGGATAACTTGTTTGCAGTTGAAGAAAAGGAGTCTGTTTCCCACGAAACAGGATAGGCCCGGTAGAACGTCCAACTTCGCGCAGGCTCCCCTTCAGGATTCAATAAATCCACTATCACCGTATGGGTTTCGATCCTTTGAGCAAAAGGAACGTCTAGTGTTTTTTTACACCATTGAACGATATTAGAACCCATCGTGGCAATCCCTCGTTTCAACACCAGATCGCTGTAAGTCACTTTGTCGGGAAGCGAATGTTTAACTGGGTTACCGGCTTCTTGAAGTTCTATCGTCTGCATGGAAGTTTTCAGGCCGGTCACCTCGGAAAAAGAGGTTTCGTACTGGTTCGGTTGACCTAAATACCCAAGCGAATATCGGGTCGGCTCGTGGCCATATAAACCTAAGTACGGAAGGCTAACGGCAAAATAAAAACTTACCGGCATATGCAGTTCAGGTATAAAGTCCATAGTCGAACCTCTTATTCGAGTTATCCATTCTCAATGGTGATGCCGGCGTGGGTAATTTCGATGGTTTCCACCGCCACTTCATTGCCTTCCGCTTTCAGATCAGTTCCTGTGATTTTTGAAGGCCAGGCATCCTGAACATTCCACACCATTGTCGGACCACCCGATTCATCCAATAGACTGATCGTAATGGGAATCCGTTTGATGGTGTTGAGCTTGATCTGATTAAACCAGTCCCAGAACTTGTTATCCTTGACGAAGGTTCCTTTCTTCATCGTGATTTTGTTGTATTTTTTAAGACCCGGCATATTGATTTTGCTGTGTACAGGGCTATCGCCTGCACGATACTCAATGGGTTCCGACTCGACGTCGAGACCGCTCACTTCTTGAAAACTCATCACATCTGAGTCCCATCTCACCTCAAAATAAAATTTGGGCAAAGGCCACAGTTGAGCATTACTGGTTTGTATTGATCCATCATCAGCCATAATTTTTCCTTATTTTAATTGATTAGAATCTGTCATGTTAGATAAAACAAAATTTTCTATAACGGCTAAGACTCTTGCATTTGCTGTTGAAAGGTTATTTCAATGAATTCAGCGGGTCTAACAAGCGCCACCTTCACAGTAATGCGTAGGATGCCCTCCAGAATATCCGTCGGGGTCATTGTTTCTCCCAGTCCCACCGACACACGGTAAGCCGAATCGGGAGAGGTTCCTGCCAATCCACCGCGCTTCCAGATACTAAACAGGAAGTTGGAAATCATCCCTTTCATCGTGACCCAGGTATTGGCAACATTGTTCTCAAATACGTAAGCTCTGGACGCTAATTTAATGGATTCTTCCAACATGATGATCGTGCGACGTACCTGAATGTATCGCCAATCCAGGCTGTTGCCATCCAGAGTTCTCGCCCCCCAAACTAAGGTGCCTTCACCCAGGAATGATCGAATGGCATTGATGGATTTACCCGCCGGGGTGACGTTTAGGTCTTCCTGTTCTTCATGCGTGATATCCACTGCGGGGCATTTCACTGAACTGAGGCTAACATTGGCGGGTGCTTTCCAAACCCCTTTTTCTTGATCAACCCTCGTGAAAACTCCGGCCATCGCAGCGGCAGGAGGCAGCAAATTTCTTTGCTCTCGGATTTCTGTCAACACTTGTTTATAACCAGGGCTCAACTGCAACAAAGCCTTGTTCAAATCGGCCTTATCCGTGGCGGTCATGGCTCCTTTTTCCCCACTTCCCTTGGTATTGACATCCTTTGCCTCTCCAGAAAGTTGATCGAGATAGGTTTGATGAACCGCAATTCGTGCGTTTATTTTTGCAATTCGTCCCAGTTCTTCTTTATCGATTTCCTTGCCATCTTTCGTAGCCTGATCATGTTTTGCTACAAGATCCGAAACTTCTTTTGCCAAAGGGGTGATCATTTCGGATTTCAACAATTCGACCAGACTCAGAATGCTACCTTTGTGGACATTTTCATAAGTGATGGCGTTATCAGGAACAATGTTGGTTTCAAGCCAGGGGTAATAAGCCATGCTATAGTCCAAGTAGTTGACCCCCAAAGCCCCCCTAAAATTATCGACCGGGTCAAAATCAGGCATCCGGGCTTTGTAACCATCATGGATGTCAACAATCGCCACACGGTTTTTCATTTTGTTGCAGTGTTTCAGAACCGCTTGTTGCATGGTGATGCATGAATTGAAATCCAGTTTCACCACTTCGGGAATGACGACTATTGTGGGCTCTTGTTCTCGCTCCAGTTCCGCCAACCCATCGGACATCAGTTTCATGCTATAAGGAGTCTCATAATCCCCGACTGAAATGATGTGGCAAGAACCACCTCCGTTTTCAAAAAACAGTCGGATTGCATTGAAAAAGCTATAATCTTTTTCCTGGGGGGCAATGAGATATTTCTCGCTATTGATGTCGATCCCCTCAACTTTTTCAGCAGTTTCGACTTCTGGGGCGGGCTTCTCCTCATCGGCCTTCTTAGCTTTTGGACCGGATTTTGGTGCCGTCTTTTTTATTTTTTCAAATTTGAATTTGGTTTTTGGGCCTTCACCGAAAAAGCTGATGTATTCCGCTAGTGAGCTGATCCTTACCGATTTTTTGAGCAGAGATTTACCATTTAATATGGCCTTTTCCGTGTGACCGATAAATGCAGGAACCGCAGTTGCCACTTCAACCACCGAACCTGGAAAAGCATCTTTTTCAACGATGTAAACCCCAGGCGTTTTCATTGCCATTTTTTCTCTCCCTGAGAGGTTATGAAATAAAGAGGTCCTCCTGAACCGCTCCTACTTGAAAAAACTTTTCACTCAAATATTCACATGAATGGAAGTCACCTTAAGGTCCTGTTCATCCATGCGGTCTAAAGTTCCTGAACCCGGTCCCGGAAGTCGTTCAACCAACTTCCTTTTTTTAGATTTTGAAACATGATTCAGACAAAATGATTCGGCATCATCAGCCGTTACGACCAACGGGACCGAGGATAAAAACTTATAAGCCCTGCGGCCTTTGTGAGTTTCTTCGTTTGATATCAACTCAAAACTGATTTCTGAATCCTCCGAACCCTTTATATTGGTTTGCCTTTTGCTACGATTTTGATTGCGTTCAATAATCAGTTGGTCATCCGTGTTTAAACCTCCCATGATTTTAGTGATCGTATTTTCCCTCAACCAGATCCAATACAAACGTCGAAGTTTAAGGGGCGTAAACTGAATGATATAGTCCGCTTTTCGAAGTTGTGTCTGCCAATCTTTTATTCCAAAGATGTCCTGCCCCTGTTTTTCCAGGGCGATACCAATCAATAGTGTTGTTTGTGATGAAAACGAATGTTGCATCGAATCCCAGGATATGGACATCAGGTTTGTCAGTTTAACACCCGGTGTTTTGTCTTCTGCGGTTCGAGGTTCGATTTCGTTAAAGTTTGCAAAAACTAGAGGAGTTCCCCCTGTAATTAAGTCGGGGGACGTTGCCTGATAAAATGCCTCGTTGTTAATTGTAACTTCAAAAACCAGCACCATCGCGCACTCGGCTTGTCTGCTGGCAGAGTCGTACCAAGATTTCAGCCCCGCAAAATCTCGTTCATTACGTGAATATAAGACTCTGATTTCTCCGTCTCCAATCCTCATTTGCAAACCGGAAGAATCAAACAGTTTCCGCGATTCATCAGCCAATTTGATTTCCATTTCATGCGATGGAATCGGCCCGCCGAAATAAGAATGCTCGATCCTGATCGTAAGAAGCTCGGAATAAGTGTTCATAAGCTGTGTCTATCGTTCTCAATCGAAAATTCCTGCTCAATATTTTCGACCAATCGATCTTGTCCCCGAATGCTCCCATCAAAAGGCAACATGCGCACTTTGAACAACACAGAGGGCATGTATTTACCATTAATCAGTGTCCAAATATTATGCAGTTCCTTCAAATCCAGATTTTCCATTTCCATCAATAGTTTTTCTATCCCTTGGGGCAAATCTGGGTGACGTTTTCGTTCATAAACCATGGTGTGCTGAAAATATTCGATAATGCTGGAAACAAACTTCAGTGATTCGGAATAGTGTTCAGCATAAAAGTTTGCCACAAACATCAAATACAGATTGATATAGACAGCTCGATACCCTTGATTGACGGCATTTCTCGAATTTCCGTTTAGCAAAACTTGGTTAGGCTCTTTGGGAAAGTGATCTCTGACAATGTTGACGAGCGTGGCCACCACTTGATTTTCTGTAGCTCGCGTAGATCGGTCTCCCAAATCTGAAATGATAACCAGGTCTTTTGGGATGTTATGCTGACGTTTCAGATACTGATTAAGTTGAGTTGCTACGTAGTTGACCGCACTATAAATCATTATAATTCCTTAATCTGACCTCTAAGTAAGTCTAAATATTTAAAATTATTTATTAAAGAGGAACTGAATCTTTGTATAGGTTTCGAAATATAAGTCTTAAAGCAATTTATGCTTAAGTCGTGCCATTATTTAAATCGTGAAAAGTAAGATGATATTGATCAACTGGCTCATGTTTATCACGAAACAATTACAGACCCTTCATCCCAGTACATGGCATTACTCTTCGCCTCTTCCTTGAATGCCTCTTTTGCCTTATATATCGTAGGATCAAGATCGATCAATAAACGATTAAAAAGCTATGAATGCTTAAACCATGCCACTGTTTTTTGTCGTAAATTGATAGATACTGTCTGATAACTGGTTCGTTTTTATTACGAAAAATTTATAGACCAATCAATCCAACATATGACACAGTTGCACCTCCTTCATCGACAACGCCTCTTAGCCTTTTTTTTACTAGCCTGAATCTCTCACACTAAAATGGAATCAGTTCATATTCCTCAACTCGTTTGATTGCATCTGCCTAACCGAGCTTGCCTCTCAGATTTTGGGCAGACTTCCCCCTCTCCCCCAAGTCTTCTGATTCGAATGAATAGCGATTATTCGATTCTGGGTAAGGTTTGCAGTTGTGTGAGAATGAGAGGTATTGGATCGAGCAATTACCTTTATTTGCTCAAATTCTTCTAAAGGATATTCGGACTTGATCGGTTTGATTCTTGATTTCCCAAATATCGGCATGTTTCGATTAACGGACGTTGGTTCAACTGACGTACTTTTTTACGCAAATAGTTCATATTGACATGCAACTTATCGGTACCACTTTTTTCTGATAATGGGGTTTTTACAGGCCGTGGAGATAGCTGATAATGGGGTTTTTACAGGTCGTGGAGATAGCAGAAAACGTTTTGTTGAATTGAACAGGAAACTCAAAAACAGAGCAACTTCTATCAGTATTCCGTCAGTCAACTGGAGGAAAGGGGTATAGGGAAGAAACTTCGGATTTCTAACTCATTGATATGACTTTGGAAAGAATGGAGCGAGAGACGAGTCTCGAACCCGCGACCTCAACCTTGGCAATTTCCAATTTTTCTGGCGGCGATTATCCGTAGAAATAAATTTTTATCAATAAAATCAATATTTTGAATTTCGATATTTTGTTCACCAAAGAAGGGATTCGACGTTCATAAGGCACTCAAAAGGCACTCCACGGTCACACTCCTGTCAGTATTTCGTCAGTCATTTTTCACTAAACCGTCCACCATATATAGCCATGTGAAGTTGAGAGTTTTTCTCCAAAAAAATTCAAAAAATTGATAGGAAAATGATCGTTGGAAGCTATTTAGTTGACCTTGAAAAACTCAGAGATCAAGTGATATCAAGGTGTTGACGTGTAAAACAGGATAAAAGTCCCCCCAGAAAACACTGAAAATCGGTCAAAAGCTGGTAGCTATCCCCTCAGATTTGGAGTTAGAATGAAAAGTAAGCCAGTTGATGATCGCCAAACCGACTTTCTTTATCCCCATTTGAGGGATCAATTGAATCCTCAGCATCCTCTCTACCAACTCAGTTCACAAATCCCTTGGGCCGACTTAAATCAGGACTTTAGCCCGTTGTATGGTGCCACGAGCCGTCCGGCTCATCCGATCCGTCGCATGTGTGGTCTCCTATTGCTCAAACAACTGTACAATTTGAGTGACGAATCCGTGGTGGAACGTTGGCAAGAGAATGCCTATTGGCAGTACTTTTGTGGGGAGTCGCAGTTGCAATGGGGGGGCTGTGTGAAGCTTCGGATCCCCAGCTGTTGCAAACGGCCTCTCGCCGTAAAACAGGGAAACAGAAAAAGGCGGCCAACAAAGCGACCAAAAAACTCAAAACGATTGCGGGACGATTGCTACGAGAGCTAGCCAGGAAACTGGACGATGCTCAGATCATACCTCATGCCGATGGGATGGGGAGAGCTTTGCGGATCCTGCACCAGAAGAAGAACGATTCGAACACACTCTACAGTCTCCATAAACCCGATGTCTTTTGTATTGCCAAAGGCAAAGTGCCTAATCCACTCACCTGGATCAGTAAATCCACTCACCTGGATCACTCGGAATCGAGCTTCGGAGCGAAGCGACGATTCTTTGTGAGATCGATTGTT
>JANQJU010000010.1 GCA_028281495.1 SAR324 cluster bacterium | reverse complement strand
AGAGAGTTGTCAGAATTAGGAGAAATTTGATCCACACCCATTGATTCGCTATCGCCATAAAACACCTCCAAAAAGCCCCTTGCAATTGAAATCTAAGGTAACTAGCGTAACGCTCTAACGTCAGCTTGACAATGAATTTTTGGAAAAGTAGCAAGCTTATGAAAAAGCTTTTAATAATCTTGTTACTTTGTTGTTTTTATTATCTTTTTAACCAAGAATTACATTCTCGTTGAACCCGCATTGATGCCGCTATCTCCGATTACTAACCTCTACTAAAACTCTTACAAAAAGGAACCATGCTTCGAATTTCCATACTCTTCAGTTTGATGCTCTTCATGATGAGTTGTAGCCCGAAAAAGCCGTATTCTCATTACGACCGCCAACTCCATGTAGAAGACCGGCTTAACCATCCAGTTAGCGAAACGGTTTGGCAATTTCCGAGTTCTCCATTAGAAGTGACTTTTTTAAAAGATGGCTCGGTTCTATTTCAAAATAGGAAATGTGATGGGCAGTGGGGAGAAATTGAGGAATTTTTTGTTTTTCATTGTAATGGGACTTTATACGAACTGGTCGTGAATGGAGAGGAAATGGCAGGGGAGTGGTATAATTTGTACCGACAAGAAACTTATCGAGATTATCCGGAACCTACTTTTTTGATCAAAAAGCCCACCGGCAACGCCACAGCAAACCAATCTACTCCACAATCCCAGGATGAGACGAAAAAGAAGTATCTTTTTCTCAAGTACCCGGATGCCCTTTCCGAATGGCAGATTCATCCCTCCACCTCTAAGTATTTCACTTTTCAAGACGGTCCCGGTAGGGGAGTGGTTGTATTTACCCTCATCTCCAGAGATAAGTTTTTTCAACCTGATACTTTAATCAATATTGAATCCTTGGAGGTGGATTTAGTCAAAATCTTGGAGGTAAAAAAAGGAGTCCATATGGTGGTGTTGGAATTACCTGTGGGAGAGTATTATTTCATTCGGCCTTATTTGGCATCGACTGATGAGGACGATATCGATTACGGGGGATTATCGCCTTTTCGAGTCTACTCTGGGACTATCACCTACGTGACTCCTTGGGATATTCGTCGGAAGCCTAGAACAGAAAGCAAAGAACCCCACTCTGGCCCCGATTTGGATCATAGACTGCTTGATTTAGAATTTCTTTATCAAAAATACCCTCATTAAAGGAGTCCGCCTTCATATTCGAAGATAGCTCCTAAAGGCCAATCAAGTAATAAAAAGAAATTTTTTACGGCAATGCTTGAATCGACGATCCATTGCCAAAAAACACAACGAGGAGGAAAAATGAGTGAAAGCTGGGACGATTATGCTGCCGATTGGGACATGAATGAGGGAGTGATCTTGTATTCCGAAAAAGCATTTCAAAGCCTTTCGGAACAGATACCTCTTGAAGGGAAAGATATTTTGGATTTTGGCTGTGGAACAGGTCGGTTGACTGAAAAGCTCGCCCCCATTGCCAATCAAATCGTTGCTTTGGATGCCTCACCCAAGATGATCGAAGTTCTGGATCAAAAGCAATTGTCAAATGTTACCACAATCGCAACAATTTTGTCGGAGGGTAGCTTGCAATCGCAACCATCGTTGCATGGGAAATTTGACGTCATTGTAGCTTCGTCGGTCTGTGCTTTTTTGCCCGATTATGAGGCTGTTTTGAAGTTGCTGAAATCGCTCATGCCCCCAAATGGAATCTTCGTGCAATGGGACTGGCTGCTGAAGGAAGAAAGTTCCGAAGTGGGGTTCACGCTGGAGCAAGTCGAAGTGGCTCTCCGCAACACAGGATTTTCCATAGAATCGTTAGGCCAAGTGTTTGAACTCGAATCTCCTCAGGGAGCCATGCCCGTGTTGATGGCTGTAGCAAAGTGAGCTTCCTGCAAGTCGGCTTGCTTTTCACATGATTGTGGGGTCCTGAGATGTTTCCTTTTCTTCATCCGTGACCAATCCACTGAAGACGTAAAGAATTTCGCCTGAATTCGTCAATTCTACGGAACAATGCCCCTGTTTTTTCATCTTGTCTAAAAACGCTTTTGATTCATCAATGCTCCAAGGGGTTTCTGCCGCGATTTCAATTGGTGTGATCTTGCCCAGTTTCCGTGAAATCATCTGCAAAATGATCCGTTCTTCCTCCCTTTTTAACAGTTGGCGTGGATTGAAATAGTTGATTTTAATGAGGATGGCTCCAAAAACCAAAATCAGCGAAAAGGCGATGAGATGGGACACTTTTGCATCCTGCTTGTCGCCTAATAGCTCAAAAGTTTGAGATGAAGAGAGGATCCCACCCAAAAAAACGAAGATAGCTCCCAAAACAGTTCCCAAAAAATGAAGAATTCGCTTCAAACCTTTTCGATTGATGAATGATTGCATTGGTCCATCCACGATTAACCGATTCCTGACAAGATTGTCTCAAGTGGCACTTTCGACTAGCCATGTTTTGTGGCTTACGCAGCTTCCTATCACCATAATCAAAGTAAAAGACACCACGAAACTACTCATTTGTGCAAAACATTTTTGGGGCCAATTCAATGGATTTTTGAAATCCGACAAAGCTAAATCGAATTCCGAGGGATATGGCCCCACAATAACTAAACCGCTAATTACCAATGTGTTAATTTTGCAGAAATCCTTGCTTGAAGGTCCCTCATCGAGCCATGAGAGGGTCGTTATAAATTGAAACAAACGACCTTCGGTTCCGTCATTTCATGCATGGCATAACGAACGCCTTCTCGCCCCAGACCGGAGCCTTTGACCCCACCAAAAGGCATGGCATCAATCCGATAATCGCTACTGTCGTTGATCATCACGCCACCGCAATGTAGTTGTTTGATGGCCTTAAACGCTGTCCCCATGTCGCGGGTGAAGACACCAGCGTGCAAGCCATAATCCAAGCGATTGGCTTGGTCGATGGCTTCCTCCAGGGTGTGGAAACGATACAAGAGGGTCACTGGACCAAACATCTCGTTTTGTGCCAAATGACAGGAATCGGGGACATCCGCCAACACCGTAGGAGTATAGAAATTTCCCTGCCGTTGTCCTCCTGCCAGCAAAGTCGCGCCTTCAGCCACCGCTTCGTTAACACAACGTTCCACCTGACAAGCCAATTGTTCATTGATCAAAGGTCCCATATCGGTCCCTTCATCGAGCTTGTCGCCCATACGATAAGCGGCTGTCCGGGTAACAAAATCCTCACAAAATCGATCATAAATATCATCTTGGACAAGAATGCGTTGGACATGGACACAGTTTTGTCCTGCGGCCCAAAACGCGCCACTCAGTGTGGCATCAACGGCCGAAGTTAAGTCCGCGTCGTTCATCACAATAACTGGGCAATGGCTCCCCAACTCCAGGCTTACTTTTTTAAACCCAGCCTCCCGGATGATCGTTTCTCCTGTTTGTGGACTGCCCGTAAAAGAAACCATCCGGATGCGTCGATCTGTGGTGAGGGTGGATCCAATTTCCGAACCATAACCCGTAATCACCTGCAACATGCCGTCTGGAATCTCACTTTGCTGCACCATCTCAGCAAGGAGCAATGCGCTCAAGGGGGTGGCTTCGTGAGGTTTCACAATGATGGCATTGCCCGCCGCAATCGCGGGGCCAATTTTGTGAGCGACCAAATTGAGTGGATCGTTGAACGGAGTGATTGCGGCAACAATGCCAATCGGCATTCGAGAAAAATAACCCTGCCGGTTTTCACTGCCTGGCATTTGGTCAAAGGCAATGGTTTCGCCATGAATGTGGCGCGCTTCTTCCGCACTGAGGCGAATGGTTTCGATACAGCGTGTGACCTCTTTACGCGCCTCACGAATGGTTTTGATGCCTTCACAAGCAATTGTTTCCGCAAAGCGGTCAAAATTCTTGGCAATCCGTTCCGCGGTTTCCCGCAAGATGGTCATACGCTGGTGGGTGGGAAGTTGCGCTGCCCGTTGTGCTCCTGTGACCGCCGCCGCAATTGCAGCCTGCATATCTTCAGTCGTGGCGCGCGGAACCGTATCAATGAAACTGTTGTCTTGGGGATTTCGTATCTCAATTGTTTCGGAGCTTGAGACCCATCGCCCGTTTAATAGCATTCTCTTCATTTCCAATCTCCATGTTATTTTCAGTAGAAGTGATCAACTTTTATGAATCGCAAGCATATCAGAGAGAAGGGCATAGCCGGTTTCTAACCGTCCAGCTCCTGGTCCAATTAGGGTCACATCCCCTAACAATTCGGTTGTATACGTAACGGCATTGATTGCGCCGCCTATGTTTGCCAAGGGATGGGTCTTTGGCAAACGTTGGGGTCGCACTTGTGCTTTCATGGAACCATTTTCATGGGTAATCGAGCCAACCAGTTTCCAATGCTCTCCCGCACTTGAGGCAGCTTGGATGTCTTCCGGGGTCAAGTGGCTCATCCCAGTGCGGTCCACATCGTTCATGGTGAGGGAAGCTCCCATCAACAAATTCGCTAAAATCACCACTTTACCCGCAGCATCATACCCTTCCACATCCCCGGTAGGATCGGCTTCGGCATAGCCATTGGCCTGAGCATCGGATAAGGCTTCGGCATAAGAAGCCCCCGCTTCCATTTGCGTCAAGATATAGTTGGTGGTCCCATTGAGGAGTCCTTGGATGCAGGTAATCCCGGCACTAACGAGAACATCTTGTCCCAACCGTAAGGTGGGGGTACCGCTCATCACGGTCCCTTCAATCCCGAGTGACACGCCGTTGTCCGCAGCCAATCGATTCAGCTCAGGGAAGGCCAAGGCGATGGGGCCTTTATTGATGGTCACGACATGCTTTTTCAAATTGAGAGCTTGACGAATATGGGTGACCGCCGGTTCCCCTGTGTTCAGGTCGGTATAGCTCATCTCTGCAATCAGGTCGGCATTGCTTTCTGTGATCGTTTGAATCGCATCCCACCCCATGTGAGGTGCCGTAACGGCCTTCAGATGGCCTGTCTTCTGTACCGCCTTGAGCAGTTCCTCCAGATCTAATCCTTCAGGATCGTATAAACTCCCTTTGACAAAATCACTAATCGCAACCACCTGGAATTGCACACCAAACTGAATTTTCAGTTGTTCACTTCGTTCCAGTAAAATCTGCGCGAGTCCTTGCCCCACGTTACCAAAGCCAATAAAAGCCAGTCGATATGTATGCATTGTTCTCCCTCCCATTGGGTGATAGTTGGCCTGCCTTGACAACCTTCAGGCCAGAAACCGCTGAATGGGTTAATCGCCAGGGAGGGGCAAGACAGTGGTTGATTTGATTTCGGATAACACCACACTGGTATTGATTTGATTCAACCCTTGAATGGGCACGATATGTGTCCACAAGAACTGTTTTAACTCCTGCTGATTCGCAAGTACCACCTTCAGAACGTAATCAAATTGACCCGTTAGATGATAACACTCCAAGACTTCTGGCATCGCTTGAATGGCTTGTTGAAAGCTTTCAAAAGCGTCTCTAGAATGTACTTGCAAACTGACGTGGATAAAGCACACCATATCCAGGCCTAGCTTGTTCCTATCGAGTAAAGACACGTGCTGGCGAATCACCCCCAAGGCTTCCAATCTTTTCAATCGGGTATGTGTTGCTGGTTGCGACAGATGGATACGCCGGGCGAGTTCGCTGTTGTTCATTCGGCCGTCGTGTTGAATCTCACGTAGAATTGCCAAATCAATTGAATCCAAGCTTGTTTCTGATAAAGATTCTTTCATGAAAGCTCATTTTTGTCAAAAATCTATTCTAGATTTGATTAAAAATCGAATAATTCATAGTCAATTAGTGTAAAAACTTTATAATTATTCTTCAAGTCGTTTTAAGACTGGGGCTTGTGAAAGATTTAAAAGTGGTCATTCAGGAATCACACTCTTTCAGGCATGAAAAAGGCACACGACGTTATCCTCTAAAAGCGGATTTTGCATGCTGTCGGATCGTGTCGATGAATTTGAGAGTGATAGGGGATAAAATTTTGGATCGGTGCATACAAAAACCGCTGGCAAATCGATTCACAGCCGCCAAACCAGGTACTCGGACCAATCCGTATTTTTTTGCTTCTGGGAGCAATTGTGAAGAAATGACGCTGAGCAAATCGGATTGAGACACAACCATCATCAATGAAATCAACAAGTGAGTTTGAAACACGATTCTGGGGCTTCCCATATTTTCTTTGGCATAAATTTTTCCGAGTTGGTCGAAAACTTGAAGATCGTACTTATAACAAGCCCAATCGTAGTTTTTAAAATCTCGCCAATGGTTTTTTCTACTTTTTGCCAGAGGATGGGTTGCTGAACAAACAACAACGATCTCAAATTCCAATAATTTTTCTTGCTGAAAATCCACTGGATCGACGTTTCCTAGACGCGCTACTAAAAAATCGATTTCATTGTTATTCAGTTTTTCTATCAAGATTTCTGTGGTGGCAGCTTCCAAAATGAGCTGAGCGTTTCGATTTTCTTGGTAAAAACGGGTGACGACATTCGGAATAAAGTTCAGCATCCAGACAAATCCCGCCCCCGCTCGGACCACGCCAGCTTCTCCCTTTTTATAAGCTTCAATTTCGTCTTCGGCGAATTGGAGTTCCATTTTCATTTTTTTCACGCGTTGGAACAAAATTTTCCCATAATCAGTCAGCTCAAGATTCCTCCCTTTCTTTTCAAATAAGGGTGCTCCAACCTCTTCTTCCAAAACTTTAATATTTCGACTGATCGCAGGTTGCGTGACGTAAAGGAGTTGGGCTGCCTGGGTCACACTACCGGTTTCTGCAACCGTATAGAATTGATCTAAGAAACGATAATTCATAACGTGATCTTATCAATTGATAAAAAAATGTAATTTTTTTTTATGGAAAATTTAAGATAAAGTTTAGGAAATTGTTAATCAAAGATCAAATGTGATTTGAGATCGTTCCTAACAAATTAGGGCTGTCTATTTCTTAAACCCTAAATCCAAAATAAGTATGAAAGTTGTATTTGTTCTTTTTGATTCTTTAGTGCGAAATGCGTTGGGTTGCTACGATGGAAAATGGATGGAAACTCCAAATTTTGACCGTTTTTCAGAAAAAGCGATCGTTTATGACAACCATTATGTGGGGAGCCTTCCTTGTATGCCAGCCCGAAGGGATATTCACACAGGCCGGCTTAATTTTTTCCATAGAAGCTGGTCTCCCTTGGAACCTTTCGATAATTCATTTGTCAAAATTTTGAGAGACAGCGGTGTTTATACCCACCTCATCAGTGACCATTCACACTATTTTGAGGCAGGCGGATGGAATTACCACCTTCAATTCAACTCATGGGAATATATCCGAGGGCAAGAGACGGACCGTTGGAAAGCCATGGTCCAACCACCTTTGGAGCGATTTCGAGAAAAATACAATGCCCACCAATATAGTTTTGAGTTGGACAAAAATGGGGTTCCAAAGGATTGGAAATCTGTGGTTAACGCCGTCAATCGAGAATTCATTAAAGAAGAGAAGGATTTTCCTTGTGTGCAGTGTTTTGATGAAGCCTTCCAATTTTTAGATGGGAACCATCACACTGACAATTGGTTTCTTCAAATCGAATGTTTTGATCCTCACGAACCGTTTCATGCCCCCAAACGATTCCGAGAACGTTACAACGTGGATGAAGATTGTCCTATTCTGGATTGGCCACGATATGGAAAGCTGTTTGAAAGCGATTTTGAAAAAAATCAGATCAAGGCAAACTATGCCGCCTTGACAGCGATGTGTGATGAGTATTTTGGCAAATTGTTAGCTTACTTTGACGAACACAATCTGTGGGAAGACACTGCACTCATGCTGACAACGGATCATGGGTTTATGCTAGCAGAGCATGACTGGTGGGGGAAAAACAGGATGCCTTTCTACAATGAAATCGCCCGAATCCCTTTGTTGGTTTATCACCCGGATGCCAAAGGACACGGTGGGGAACATCGGCAAGGCCTCACTCAGAATATGGATTTGATGCCCACCATACTCGACATGTTCCACCGTGAAATCCCTTCGGAGGTATGTGCTCAATCGCTTCTTCCCACCTTAACAAGAGAATTGAGTCTAAGAGATGCTGCCGTTTATGGAATATTCGGAGGAAGCGTCAATGTCACGGATGGGCAATATACCTACTTTTTGTATCCAGAGAATATGAGCACACAAGAACTCTACGAATATACCCTCATGCCGACTCATATTTTCGAGTCATTTGACATCAAAGAATTCGACGGAGTTACGATTGCAGAGCCTTTCGATTTTACTAAAAATGTAAAAACTATGAAAATTTTTGCGCGTCACGATGCAGCCCGGCCACCCGGCGTGGACAATTCGAATTACGCCGATTGCAATACAGTCCTTTATGATTTGCAGAAAGACCCCGCTCAAAGCAATCCGATTACTCAACCAGAAGTCATAAAAAAGCTCAAAAAAGAAATTGCTCATGTCATGAGAGAACATGACGCACCGCCGGAGGCTTACCGAAGGATTAATCTCTCTCCCGGATAAACCGGGAAATCGAAATAGTTTTCGATTTCATTGAATTGATCGTCTTAGTAGGGAGGCATTTCCTAGAATAACTTCTGGGTTGAAAATATTTTTATGTAATAATTAAATATTATTACATTTTTTGAAAACTAAGACCGATCACCAGCCCCAATTAATATGGAAAAGGAGGACACCATGAGAATTTGGAAGAAACTCAGCATCTTCATACTAGTGACACCTTTCATGGCTTTTTGCCTAGCCACCTCAGCATTCGCTGATTTCCCTGAACGTAAAATTGAAGTTCTTTTTCCCTTTGGGCCGGGGAGCGCTATGGCAGTCAGCCAAGTGCTTGCTGAAGGTATGGCGAAAGAACTGGGGGTTGCTATGCCTGTGGTGGCAACCCCTGGTGCGGCAGGGGTGAAAGCCTTTGAAATTGGACTCAAGAAACCAGCGGATGGCTATATGATCTTCGATGGATATGTGGCTCCCCTCGTTCTGCAACCATTGCTGGGCAATGCAAACTGGAGACACAGTGATTTCACACCGCTTTATTCAGCCACATCAAATGCCTTTGCGGTCATCGTACGCAAAAATGACGACCGCTTTCAGACTCTTCACGACCTGATTGAATATATGAAGAAAAAGGAAGGTAAAGCTCGGTATACAACGGGCTCTTCCAGCAACCTCCCCCACATGGTGCTCGCCAAGGTTCTCTTCGACAATAAAGTCTATGGGCGGGTGATACCGTACGACGAAATGGAACAGGGCATCAAAGATCTTCGATCAGGCGTTTTGGATTTCATGATGTCGAACCCAGCCTTTTATAAAACCAACAAAAAACATGTGCGTGCGCTTGCCGTGATGAGTGAGCTTAAAGAAGTGTCCGAAATTTATGATGGGGCACCCCGCTTGATGGATATTGGAATGGAACTGGGAATGACAGGCCTCGCTCCTATGGGGTGGAACTGGTGGTTGGTTCGCAAAGAAACCCCACCTGAAATCGTCGAGAAATTGCGAACCGCTATGGCTACAGCACTTGCCAACAAGGACGTTCGGCAAAAGATCCTGAACCTTGGCTTTGTTCCAACGGGCTACACTCCAGATGAATATGATGCGGTGGCCGGTGGTGTCGGGGCACAGCTACAAAGTGGCATTGACGCGATAAATTGGGTTCTCTCGAAACAATAAATCCGCAAAGGTGAAGATGATGAAGAGTCAACGAAAGCATCATTATAAAGAAGTGGTCCTCGTTGTGATTTTCTTTATGGGAATCGCAGGAATTGCCTTCTGGCAGATCGCTACATCCTTTGCCGAACAAGGGGCCGATTCTGGAACTCCTTTTGATAACGCCGCTATGTTTCCACGCCTCGTGGCGGCATTTTTGGTCGGCTTGAGTCTGGTACAAATTGGCATTTCCTTGATGAAGAGGGATCAAGCAGAGCCAGACAACACGCTTGAGCCATTCCAAGACACTCCAAAGTCGGACGAGGTGTTTGAGCCGGTGTTGCAGCTCGACGACAGTGATCCAACCTTGGATTCACAGCCGCCAGAAGAAACACAGTCACGGCTTTTATTGAGAGCATTGGGCTGTCTCGCTGTATTTATCGTCTACCTGACCCTGGTGACAACCACAGGCTACATCCTGGGTACCATTTTAATGTTGCTCTCGATGTTCATGATCCTCGGCACCTCCCTATTGCTGGCTTTCGTAGTTGCCACCACAGCGACCCTTACCACCGGATTTGTATTTGATTCGCTGCTCGGCGTCGTCCTACCGATCGGACAGCTCGGCTTGCCCACCTTATTTTGAAAGGAGATCAAATTGATATTTGAAACCTTAATCTCCGGAGCTAGTCTGTTTTTTACACCGTCTGCAATCTTGCTCACCGCAGCAGGTTGTTTGGCGGGGCTGTTGATCGGTATTTTACCAGGTCTCGGCCCATTGATGGGCATCATCCTCATGCTCCCTGTGGCCTTTTATTTGTCACCAATCCCCGCTATGGGGATGCTTGTGGCGATCTTTGTGGGTGGATCCTGCGGTGGAGCGGTTTCAGCCATTCTCCTTCGAATTCCGGGAACGCCTCTTTCTGCTGCGACATTGCTGGATGGCTACCCAATGGCTCAGAAAGGTCGGACTGGAGAAGCCATCGGTCTGGCCATCTCTGCTTCCTCCCTTGGTGGGACATTTGGCGGATTGATCCTGTTATTCTTTGCCCCCCTCCTTGCTGCACTTGCTTTAAATTTTACGCCTCCAGAATATTTCATGTTAGCGATTCTAGGCCTGCTTTCTATTGCCGTGATTTCACGGGAATCGACTATCAAAGGCCTACTGTGTGGTGCCATTGGGCTGATGATTTCGACGATAGGCACCGATTCTTTTTCTCAGGCGTATCGATTTACATTCGATTATCACAATCTTCTGAATGGCTTTCACATCGTATCCGTCGTGATCGGGCTTTTCGCACTGTCGGAGATGTTTGAACAAATCCTGGCAGGAAAATTAAGTACAAAACCCAATGTTCAAAATGTGAAGGTATCCTTTGGTTCCTTCCGCATGACCGTTCGCCATAAAGTCAATCTGCTCCGTTCCAGTGCAATTGGTTCTTTTTTTGGTGCCTTACCGGGTGCAGGGGGAGTGGTTAGCTCCTATACGGCCTATGCCATTGCGAAAGCCCGTGCCAAGCCTGATGAAAAATATGGTGAGGGAGCCGAAGGGGGGGTGGTCGCCACTGAATCAGCCAACAATGCGTGCTGTGGAGCGACCTTGATTCCGACGTTGTCGCTAGGCATTCCAGGCGATGCCTCCAGTGCTGTTTTGATGGGTGCACTTTTTTTACTAGGTTTTTTTCCAGGACCGGAATTATTCGAACAAAATCTCGATATTGCTGGCGGCATTATCATCGCCTATCTGGCAGCCAACATTTTCCTCTTTTTTCTCGGTATCTTGCTGACACCGGTCTTTGTGTCGGTTCTAAAAATGAAAAAGCAATTCCTGATTCCGCTGGTTTTGTTGCTTTCCGCCGTGGGTACCTACGCACTGCAATCGTCTACTTTTGATCTCTGGGTGATGCTGGGGTTTGGAATTGTGGGCTATATCCTACGAAAGTTTGGCTATCCTTTGGCCCCCATCGTGATTGGTATGATCTTAGGCCCTATCGCTGAGAGCAATTACCGACGAGCACTTCTGATTTCCGACACGGGTCACTGGATCTTCGTGGAACGGCCAATTTCAGCTTTCATCCTATTGGTTTGTGTTGTACTGATCCTCGCTTTTCTTCCTTGGAAACAGTTTAAAAGCCATTTCAAAGGCTTCAAATTAGGCATGCAAAAGAGATAGTAAAGAGGTGTGATATGAAAAAATCATCCATTCCTAAAATGGCTACTGTTTGTTGGAGCGATACTTTTATTGACGGCCTCTGTCGTGGAGGCCAAAGTCTATAAAATCGCTTTGTTCACTGTTCGATTCTAAGTAGCAGCAACGGATTATGGCAACAACGATAAGAGATGTAGCTCAGTATGCGGGGGTATCGATAGCAACCGTGTCGCGTGTGTTCAATAAGTCTGAACGAGTACAGCCCCAAACTGCCCAGTTGGTCAAGGAGGCGATCAAAGCGTTGAATTTTCGTCCAAGTCGTGCGGCGCGAACCATGGTTTCAAAAAAAAATTATTCCATCGGTTTGATTGTCCCGAATGTGAGCGATGAATACTGGGGGGAAGTTTCTGAAGCCATTCAAGATGAACTTTGGGAACGAGGCTACAACATGGTACTTTACAGCACCCAAAGCTCTCTCGAACGTGAACGTGCGTATCTGAATAAGCTCAATGAGCAGACGGTGGATGGGGTGATTTATAGCAACGCGGATGTCGTTTGGAGTGAGACTTCAGAAGCATCATAGAAACCGTTCGCATGCGCTTAGGCAAGGCCACGATGGACTTAGGATTCGAAGCCACATTGGATTTGTTGCATCACAACGTGAGTTTTTCTGCCATTTTTTGTGACAATGATTTGATTGCTTTAGGAGCGATGCATGCGCTCTCGCAGTCAGGCGTTTCTCTGTTGATGGATTGTCCGCTCACCACTATCCGTCAGCCGATACAAAGGATGGGCAAAATGGCTGTCAAGATGTTGATAGAACTCATTGAAGAGGGAGCATTGGTTCAATCACCGAATGAAGTGGTGTTTTCTTCCGAATTAGTAGTTCGAAAAAGCTGTGGAATGGGTCAACCCATATTGAAAAACAAGGCATGATGCAAATCTGGAAACGCTTGACGGAAGGTTGGCCCGCAATCAATTCACAGACCCTCAAAGCCGATGGTCTTGCTGGAATTACCAATGCAGCGATCGTTCTTCCCCAAGGAGTCGCCTTTGCACTCATTGCAGGACTGCCACCGGAGTATGGGCTTTATACTGCAATGATTCCCCCCATTGTTGCTGCTTTATTTGGGTCTTCATGGCATTTGATTTCAGGCCCCACCACTGCCATCTCTCTTGTACTGTTTGCTACCCTATCCGGTCACTTCGAACCGGGGTCTCCTGAATATATCGAAGCGGCGTTGGCCTTGACCTTTCTGGGAGGCATTTTTCAATTGTTATTGGGAGCCAGTGGGCTGGGAGTCTTTATCCCTTTGATCTCTCATTCCGTGATGGTGGGATTTACCGCCGGGGCAGCCGTTTTGATTGCAGGAAGTCAAATCAAAGCTGCTTTGGGACTAAATCTTCCCAGAACCACTCCGTTTCTAGAAATTTTTCAACACCTCGATTTCGTAAGCTTCTCTTCTTTGATTGTCGCCTTGGCTTCTTTAGGAACGATTTTAGTGAGTCCTAAGATTTCCAAAAAGATTCCAGCGTTTTTGTTCGCGCTGTTGATCGGATCTCTCTTAGGAGCCGTGCTTCCTGGTTCTGTACAAACTTTAGGAGAACTGCCTTCTGTATTTCCCAGTCTGACCTTGCCTATTCCCAGTCTAGAATTTGTGGGTGACTTTGGAAAATCCGCATTTACAATCGCCCTTCTTGGATTGATTGAAGCTGTTGCCATTGCTCGTGCGATTGCGATCCGTTCGGGTCAAAAGCTCAACAACCAAAAGGAAATCATTGGACAAGGATGTTCCAACATCGTGGGTAGCTTTTTTTCCTCCTATATGGGTTCTGGTTCTTTTACCCGGAGTGGGGTGAACTATGAAGCCGGAGCCAAATCTCCGTTAGCCGCTGTGTTTGCAGCGGCCTCTTTGCTGATCATTCTGCTGTTTATTTCCCCTTTGATTCAGTTTTTACCAATGCCCGCCATGGCAGGAATTATTTTTTTTGTGGCTTATCGTTTGATTGATTTCAAAGAGATCGCTCATATTCTCCATCGAAGTCGTACCGAAAGCTTGGTCATGGGAATCACATTTTCCTTTTGTCTCTTATTTGACCTTGAAATGGCCATCATGGGTGGGGTCTTACTTTCTTTGGGAGTGTTCCTCAGCCAAACGGCCAAACCTTCTGTGTTAGTTCGGGCTCCTCTTCCCGAAACCCCGCAAAGGAAATTCGTCACGGTTCGTGACGCCAGCCTGAATGAGTGTCCTCAACTGCGATTTATTCGAATCGATGGGCCTTTATATTTTGGAACGATTGAAGAATTGGAAAAAGAAATCTCCAGACTGACTCTTCAATCTCCTGCCCATCAACATCTTTCGATCAACCTAAACGGCAATGGGTATATCGATTTTTTTGCAGCTGAATTTTTGAGTGCCACGATTCAAAAATTCAGAGAAACCGGAGGGCATGTTTATATGAGGGTCACTCCGTCTTCCATGCGGAGAAAACTGGAAGAATTTGGAGTGATCGAGGTTTTGGGAAAAGAGAATCTGTTTATTTCAAAATTTGATATTATTTCCTCCAAGGTCCCTACCTTTGATCAACAAATCTGCGCAGCCTGTCCCCATCGAATCTTCAAAGAATGCCCACCCAGTAATTCCTCATCAAAGAATAGGACAATGCCACCAATTCCAAGAAAAGAGAGGCTTTGATTGACTCCCTCAAGATCTTCCTGTGGAACTGCAAGTTATCGGTTCTCAGTTCAGGATAGGACATTACCGGATCAGGGAAGTTCCGAGTTAAGACGCAGGACTCCCATGGTTCCCTTCTGGAAGTTGTAGAACATGTCATACTGCTGCAAGAATAGAATCGAAGTGTTGACGTAGTTTCCTGTTTTTAAAGCAGAGCCCATACGATAATACTTACGATCCTCAGGCCATTTAGCGATCACTTTGACCTTTTCTTCATCTGGGGCGAGCTGGTATCCGTAATTGAGAATTTCCACCAGAATCGTCTTGGATGAATTGGTGGGAAGCTTCACAGGAGAATTCAAAGTGGCGTGGTGCGCACCGGAATCAATCAGGGTTTTGGCAACAATGGGTGTTGAATTTTCGCTAGGTTGGTGTTCGTCTTGATCCAAGATGAAGACGTTCGATGTCATAAAAGGATCCCAGAAGCGCAGACCGTTCAAAGGGGAAGTATGGGATAGCTTGGCTGGCAAGAGCTTACCTTTCTTAAAACCGTCTGTGATGCTTTCCGAAACTCCAAAGATCAGATACGGCTTTCCTGCAGGTGGTCCGATATGAATCAAATACCCTCCATGGACCTGATTCGTAAACGTCATGGCATACACAGGACTGAACGTCGGGTTACGGTGTATTTGTTCTCCTTTGTCGCCTTTTACAGGGTTTGCCGCAGGTTTGGGGTTAATTCCCATGGTCCCATCATCCTCATGGTTGGCACTGTGAGTCGTGGCCAGCATGAATGGCATTTTTTTTGTGACAATCGCAGGATCGAAGTCGGATTTGCTGTAAAAAGACACTGGAGCATAAGCCAACCACCCAGCCACTGAATGCGTCTTATCCGATCCCCCCCCATAAGAGCGTGTAAAAAAAGCGTCCTGAATGGTAACTCCTTGTGCTGATATTATTTCTTGATGGGCAGGGCTGAATGGATTGGAGCAGACATCTTTACTAAAGAGGGATTGACAGAAAACAAGCATTCCTGAAGAGCCCGTATCGACCAGTAATTGGACCTGCTTTGAGGAACCAAAACTCACAGTAGCGGTGACCCAATCGTGTCCCTCCTTGTTCCAATTTAAGGGAATTTTAGTGGGAATGTTGATCCGGGTCTCTGCAGCTTGCCCTTGACTGGGAAACCAGAAAGTTAGGCTGCTTAATAAGATAAAAAAGTTTCCTATCCACAATCCTAGAGTTGTTCGTTTCATGACCGCCCTCCTCAAAAAATGGAATACAACGTGGCTGGTGGAACAAAGCCCCTCAAGCCTTCTACTTATGATAAAAAATACCATCCTTTTCAGGATCAAATTTTCCGTTCGCTCTATTAAGTTGTTATGAATGCAGAACAAATACACAACTTGAAAATCGGGTAGTGCTAAATTTTTGACTGACAAGCGATGTTATAGTTCCATAGTTGGTTCTTCCATAACTCCTGTGTTGAAAAACGGGGTTGGGTGCATGAAACTGAAGTGCGATCAGAGAAGTGTCTCAAATTATGGTCTTTCAAAATATTGCTTAGATGAGGAGGAGGACATAGATGACGAGCAACAGCACCACTAATCCAATCAATGCCATGAAATCCAACGGTTTGTAACTCAGAAATCGGACACTGGGCTTTTTATTGAAAATTCTCATTGCTGTATAAACACCAATGAGTCCGAGCAACGCCAAACCCCAAAAATATGCTGCCGAATACCCTCCGAAAAACCCAAAAATGATTATGAGAAGAGCGAGGAGTAAACCATCTTTAATAAAGTGTATCGAGGCTTGAATTTTTCTCGAAGCCTTGTCGTTTTTCATGCAATTGCCTGTTACTTCCTTAACCAACCCCCCAGGGCAACCGCATATGACTATGCAGCTAAAATCTTGAGTAAGTAGTCTCGATTCCATTCAAATACGGTAGCCCTGACATAAAGAATAAGTTCTGCTTATACTGATGAAACAGCTAAAAACAATATGAAAGGTCGTTATGTATTTCTCGCTGGAGTTTCGGTTTCAACGAACAGTTGGGAGAGGTAGAGATAATTCCAACAAATGATGGCGTTCTCAATTAACCTCTTGCATCCATCAGCGATCAATTGCTCGTCTTTAGTCGCCTGCTGGTAGACCAACTATTCAGTCTCTTAGCCAATTCCCTCTTCCTCAAGAAACCCGAAAGAATCATAGCACTCATGATGACTATGACCGCCTGTCTTCTCGTTTATGCTGCTTTTGAATATCGAATGAGGCAACAACTTAAACTGAGTGACGCTTCCTACCCAGATCAATTAACCCCAGACAGCTCAGATTTGATCCCAACGAACGAGGGATTGCCGGGCGGAAAATTGAGGAATTCGTTTCCTTTTTTTCTGTACCAGACTGACAGAAAAATAATAAACTAAGCAATAATTACACCAGTATAGTTAATTTTCGTACTTTTTCGTACCTTACTTTGTAGTTTATTCAAATTTTCGTACTTTTTCGTACCTCTTTCCTTCTTTTCGCTTGGATTCCCTGTAGAATATTTCCTCAATTGCTCCTCACAGCAGCTCCACACTAGAATGCACCGGCTTGGAGAAGTTCACAACGAAATCTAACTCATCAATATCAAAAAACATTAACAACTTGCAGAAACACTCTTGCTTTTATGTTGGACTCAAATAATTCAGCAATATTCTGATGGACGCTTCCACCAAACTTATAAAGTCAGGGACAGTGTCTAAGCTATCATTCAACTGGAAGCAGCTTAGTCTTTATAAATAGGTAGTTCATCCAATGAAAATGTCTGCATGTTGGTAAATTTTTGATGCAATATGTACAACTCACTTCAGAGATGAAAAATGTATTCAAAAATCCTTGGTTCTATTGAATTCAATGAAGAAAGATTAAATAGCGAAATTGACCAGATTAATAAATTTAGATTTTCGTCTGCTTACAAAAATTATTCTGTCGGAGAATGGAAAACATGTCTCCTTTGGAATAAGACTGGTAGGAGTAACGATGGTATCTCTGTGGAGTATTCAGGCTCTGCTCAACCTACCGAATTTGGGGAAAAACTTGAATATATCAATTCAACTATCAATGGCATTTTCAATATGAAAACGTGCAAATCTGTCAGAATATTTGCAGCAAGGGGCAATAGCCTTATTATTCCTCATCGAGACTATTTAGAGTTTAAAGATGGTTTCCATCGAATACACATTCCTTTACAGACAGACAGTCATTCATTCATGTCTGAAAGAGACAGTGTTTTTGCTATTCGACAGGGAGAAATATGGTTTATAGACGGAAACCAAGTTCATTCTGGAGGTAGCTTCTCAAATAAATTAAGACTTAACTTAGTTTTTGATTTTTCAACCGAAACTTCCATAGTTGATATATTTAAAGATCAAAAAATTTATAATGAAAACCTCGAAATTAAGCTAGTACAAAGGCCTGAATTATCTGATGAAAAACTTAGTTCAATACTCAATCTCTCTTTTATAATTGATCATAATAATATAAGAGATATTATTGCTATCTTGGCAAAAATTCATTTCTTTTTCAATGTAAGTAGTGAATTAATGTATGATTGGTTGATTGAAATCTGTAATAGATCTAACAATCAAAAGCTGATTAAAGCTGCATTGAGATTCAAAGAGTACTTTCTTATAAAAGGTCCTACAATTCCATTTCCGCTGGATGAATATTAATAGGAAGTTGGTTATTCATACTATAATGTGAATCAGTAATTGAGACAGTTCATAGTTTCTGATGATAGTGGACTATACTATGCTGAAAAATAATCATTTCACTTTTCCAGTATCTTTAAAATGCATACGATGGTTTACTCTGCCAAGCAATGAGAGTCTATTGCAGCGGTGAAACGATAATCTTGAAAGAGATCTGACCGAAAAATTTTTAAACAATCAATTGGTTCTCTTTTGATTAGGTTAATTATACATTCAACTGAAAAATTCCAGAAAAAGAATGGATTTTCAGAAAACAAGATATTTAGAAAAAGAGGAGTCAAAGTTGGTACAACGAGAAGTTAATGAAACGGATAAAAAACACATAGAAGGTCAATTTCAGGATGGAAATATTGGCCAATTCCATAGAGATGTACATAGTTTAACCTATGACTTCGATCGATTAGAAAAGGCCTACGATAAGTATGCTGAGACTTATGACAAATTGTTACTCAAACTTGCTGGAGATGGCACCAGTGGTTGTAGTTATTACACCACTTCGTTTTTTGCTAAAGTTGTCCCAAAGCGAGGAGGCTTACATGTGTTAGACGCGGGGACAGGTACTGGGACTAGTGGACTAGAACTCGTTCAATTGGGATATGAAGATCTCCAACTAGAAGGAGCAGATTTATCATCTCGTATGCTAGAACAAGCACAAAAACGGGATATTTATCAAAAGCTTCATTATGTACGCTTTCCTGAAACGAGCGATGTTTTTGCCACAGACAGCTTTGATGCCGTGATTTGTGCGGGAGGATTTAGCCATGGTGCAATGCCCCCCTCAGCGATGGCTGAATTTGCTCGAGTCACAAAACCAGGAGGTTTTGTTGTATTCAGTGTAAGAAGGTCTGTCTACGAGGAAACCGAATCAGAAATGAGAGCCGCTGTTTATGATTTAGTCACATCAGGAATTTGGCACGTAACGGTTGAAGAGGTTGGCAAATATCTGCCTGCTGATGGTGTAGATGCGGTCTATTTGGCTTGTCGGGTAAAATAGGCGGCATTCTCAATCCGCCAATGCCCGCGGATGTGCCGAGACAGCGTTTCTGCCTCCTGAATGGAATCCCCGGGGCAATTCTAAAAAGGACGCCAACCAGTCCTTGTGGGAATTCCCAAAATCTTCAATATCTTCCCAGCCTTCGGCTCCACAAAGCACGGCCAAAAGGGTCAAATTATTCGGAACTTCCGTTGCTTCTTGTAGTCGTTTTTTGGGGATATCTCGCATTATTGATTCTCATCAAAGAGTCCCTAAAATGGCAAAGCTGGAGTATCAAAGTTGTAACTTCGATTGTACTTGCCATATGGATCAATTGTTCACCACATCTCGCAAATACACCGTAAAATCGTTAGTCGGTATTGTGGTAGGGACTTGATACATCATGTCGCTGATTAGGCCTCGATGGTAGGTACCATGATTGACCACATGTAAAATGATGTCGGCGCGAGACATGGCTCCTTCTCCCCCATCAACAAACTCGAATTCAACTATTTCTGAGAACTTGTCTTCAGATAGGTGTTGCACATAATCGATATACCATTGGTCCATTTCTTTTTGTTTTTCCCATAAAACTGAAACTGGCGGATGGGTATCGGTATTACGAGCCGTATATTTGTGAGGGATTGCTAACAAGTGGGATTTGAAAATATCATCAATGACATAAACATGATTCAGCGTGTGAACCATATTGCCAAATCGAGTCTGCCTTGGCTTCGTTGCCTCTCCATCCGGTAAGTTACTCACGGTAGAGAACGTCAATTGATTTGTCCATGCTTTGTACTTTGTCAGGGTCAATAGTTTTTCTGGCAAGTTCATAGTCTTCAATCACTCCTCAACTTTAATTTTGACATCGAATTCCCTAATAGGGACGAGAGACGACATGGGCTTCACGCCAAGGTTTTATGAGCAAACAGCAGAGATTCATCATGGCTAATTTTTTGCTATGATAGGCACATAGAGTGAATTTGAAAGTGCTAGTCAGCTCACCCCAGAACATTGAACGACTTCTTTTTTGTAAAATCAATAATAGAGGACACATGGCCGGTATTCAGCGAAAAGTTTCATATGGTGAAGCCAATTACAAAACGCTCGTTGAAGAAAACGGATACTATGTCGATAAAACCTTCTTTATTGAACGACTCGAAGACTATCGAAACGTGATCTACCTCCGACCACGACGTTTTGGGAAGTCCCTGCTTTGCACTACTTTGCAGTATTATTATGACATCAATCACGCTGGTGAGTTCGAGGCTTTATTTGGTAAAACGTATGTGGGCCAACACCCAACCTCCCATCATAATCGTTATCTCGTTTTGCACTTCGATTTTTCAGGCCTTCCCAACGATAGCTACAAAAATTTAGAAGAGGCCTTTCACGCGCACATCAACAACAAACTGCATAACTTTGTCCAATTCTATAAAGACTTTTTCCCGGAACCGGTTTCTGTGGACCTCGAAAAAAATTCGATATTGAACCTGGAGCTTGTTTTAAACCGAGTGCTCCAACATCAAACTCCTCCCCTATATGTCATCATTGACGAATATGACAATGTCACCAATCAGTTGGTCACTTCCTATCAAGACACCCTGTATCAACAGGTAACTGCTGAAAGCGGCTTTTTGAAACAGTTCTTCAAAGTTCTTAAAAAAGGCCGCAAGGAACGCAGCATCTACAACATCTTTATCACGGGTATCTTACCCATCACTATCGACGACCTCGCATCGGCATTCAATGTGGGGGAATACCTCACGCTTGATCCGGACTTCGAAGCCATGATTGGTTTCACTCAAGCGGAAGTTGATGTGTTGCTCGACCAAATCTACGAAGACTACCATTTGGACCGAGGATCGTTTGCCGAGGTCCAAAACCTCATCCGTATCCACTACAACGGATACCGTTTTTCCCTCTCGAATGGACCGAGGTTGTACAATTCCACTATTTTGATGCGTTTCCTGGGATTTCTGTCGAAGAAAGGAAGACTTCCCGATTCGTTGATCGACATGAATTTGAAGACGGATCTTTCTTGGATCCAACGACTCACCTCTTCCAATCCTGAAAATACCAAAGCGTTGGTCGATCAATTGCTAACCCAAGGTACCTTGGACTACAATAGCGACGATCTTTCCGAACAAAAATTTAACCTCGCGTCATTTTTCACTAAAAGTTTTTATCCAGTTGCCTTTTTTTATTTAGGATTGGTCACTCGTGAGAATGTTGATTGGATGCGTCTCCCTAACCTCAATATGAAACGCATTTTCACGGGGTACTTCAACGAACTTCACCAAATTGATGTATCCTCACGATATCACGAGGTGATGTCGGCGTTTCGAAAGTCTCCTGATTTACTGGCCTTATTTGAGGGATATTGGAATCTGTATATCGGCCAGCTTCCTGAAGCGATTTTTAACCAAGTGAATGAAAACTTCTACCGGACTTCGTTTTTGACATTGTGCAGTAGTTACTTGTCAACACAGTATACATTCTTAGTGGAATCTTCGAATCCTGCAGGAAGGACCGATTTGGAGATTGTCGGTCGGTTTGATTCAGACCGAGCGGGGATTCGGTTTCTTTTGGAGTTCAAGTATTTTTCGAATGCTCAGATGAAACGAAACCACCTATCCTGGAAAGACTTTGTTCCGCCCGAAGCCGACCGAACGCAGGTTTTGGATTACGATAACCACGTTCGAAAGCAACACCCCAAAGCCCAGTTGCACAGCTACCTCATCTATTGTTTTGGCAACCAAGGGTTTCATATCGCTCCCGTCACCTAAGCCTAAACGTGCTCCCAAAAGACTCATGGCGAGCAAGATTAAGCTGGTGGGTAGAAGGGTCCAAGAGTGCCTTTTCGAAGTTTTGGTGATGATAATCCAACTGACAAGAACCAGACTTGCCAACACTCCATTGAAAGCAAGGACATTCCATCCATAATAAACAATCGTTTGCCATTCCATGCCACTCCAGAAAAGTTTCAATTTGGATGCATTCCTTGCCAAACCTGTCGTAGAACCTATCCCCCAAAACTGGAACGGGCCATACATACAAGGGGATCGTCCCAAAGATGGATGGGGCAATGAATTCCATTATACTAGTAGCGGCAAGGGCTATGAAATCTGGTCCTACGGTGCCGATGAAAAGCTGGGAGGTGAGGGAGACGATGCAGATATTTACTCCAGCCAACTGTGAATAACAGTTGGCTCTTAAACCAGTGAGTTCCAGGCTTTATTTGGCAAAATGTATGTAGGCCAAAACCCAACCTCCCATAACCTAAACCGAAGAATCACGTCGAAGGCCCCACGAACGTGAGATATTTGTTTGCCTCAAAATCGGTTTGCAGCAAGAGCAGTTGTTTTCCGTCCGGCGTGAGGGCAAAGTTTCTCAGGAAATCGGCTTGAAACGACTGGGCAGCTAGACGACGCGAAGAGAAGTCAAACACGCTCAACCCCTGGGCATCCACGGATAAGAACACACCTTGGTCGGGGGTTATTTGGATGTTATTGACACCGTTGTGCACGGGATACTGCTTGGGTTCCAATTGACCGCGTTCCAGGTCAATAATGGAGGTGGCTAAACCGATAGCAATGGCCCATTTCCCATCAGGCGTCACTAATAAAGAAATTGCACCGCTGGCCAATTCAATCGAACTCACGTCTTCGTGAGTTTCCAAATCAAAAGTCACAAAAAGCGTTTTACCTTCATCGTTATGGACTTGATGTTCGAGCAGATAGGCGTGCTTGCCATCCTGAGAAAACGCAGAAGCTCGGTAGGTCCCCTTATCTCTCACAAACACGGGTTTAAAGGTTTGCAGATCGATCAACTGAAAACCACTGGCATCAATAATCGGAATCAATGCCAACATTCCATCGGGAGAAATGGCAGGTTTGTTGTCCCATGGGAAGATCTTCAGACTTTGGATTTTTTTTCGTTGCGCAATATCAATCACGTCCAAATAGACCGGGCAAACGACCACTGCCAGTTTGCCATCGGGAGTAATGGATATACTGCTAGGATCATCGTTCACAGCAATGCCTTGGGGTTCTACGGTTCGTTTCGCCACGTCGACGACCCATACAGTATTGGTATAAAAATCGGTGATTAATGCCAGTTGACTATTGGGAGTTACCGCAATCGACATGACCGTCTCAAACCGGCTGGAGCCCTTTGTGGAAAACGTCACTTGGGTTGGTTCGGGAGGGTGTATGGGTGCCATCGGCAACGTGACGATGGACCGGCCTGCCACCGCAGAAATGCTCAATTTATTCAGCTTGGTATTATTCAAGACTAAGGGATAGCTTTTGCCTTCCTGGTATGTGTCGAGCGGTGCTTGGTTATCCAATGTCTGCACGACTTCGTTGATCTGGTCTTGGACCACACAATAGTCGGCATGTTGTGCCAACCAACCTAACCGCAGGATACTTCCACCAAAGTAGGCGTCTCGGTGGTAGTTTCGGGAAATCTGGGCCGCTTCCACAGGAACGATCAAGGTGAGTTTTTCCGCCACCTTAGAAACATCCGTTCCTCCAGTTTGAATTGCTTCCAAAGTGAAGGTTGTGGTTTGAGTCAGCGGGATGGAGGTCACCCCATGCTGGGGGTCGCCATCCTGACAGGTATAGTGACCTTTTCCCGGTATACTGGGGGTGATTTGATAAATGTAATCCGTCCCTTGCGAGCTGCATATCCAGTGCAATGTCACCGTTTTATCTACATCATGCAGAATGGCGGGATCGGCATAAAACCTCAGTACCGGTTGCACGCCCTGTCTCTTGTTCAGGATCGTGGTTTGAGTCGCATGATCCTCTCCGAACCATTCTTTTATAGTGACCGTCACATTCCCCGGTTTTTGATTCACCTGGATGCCAGGAATCGTAACGATCAGGGAATCGGCCCTCAAGCTCGCACCGTCTTGGGACTGTATGATGAGCAGATTGCCAGAAGTGATGACCCTCCATTGAGGAAAGCGGGTTTGATTGAAAATCGGAGCGGGCAATCGCGGATTGATTGACAAATCTTCGCCGATATTGGCACCCACCGGAATTTGAACCGTAATTTTTGACGGAGACAAGCTTGCTTTGGTGTCGTTCGTAATCGAGACAATCACATCAATCTCGTAAGGGTTGGCGCCTTGTACCGAAGCGTAGATGGGGGTGGGGTTTGTGCTTACATCGTAAGTCAACTTTGTAGACATGGTTCCTCCTTCATGAGGCGAATGTTTATTTTTGTGAGGGGAGTGTTACAAGAGAATCAAGTCGAAGGTCCCACAAACGTGAGATGTTTATTCCCCCCAAGATCCGTTTGCAGCAGGAGCAGTTGTTTGCCGTCCGGGGTTAGGGCAAAGTTTACCAGGAAGTCGGCTTTAAACGATTGGGCGGCAAGGCGACGTGAGGGGAAGTCGAACACGGTCACTCCCTGGGCATCCCTGGATAAAAACAAGCCTTGGTCAGGTGTCATTTGGAGGTTATTGTTACCGCTTTGCATGGGATACTGCTTGGGCTCCAATTGACCGCTTTCCAGGTCGATAATGGAGGTGAATAAGCCGATAACAATGGCCCATTTCCCGTCAGGGGTCACCAATAGCGAACCGGCGTTATTGTGCAACTCAATCGAACTCACATCTTTGTGGGTCTGCAAATCAAAAGTCACAAAGAACTTTTTGTCCCCTTGTCTTTCGATCAGATAAGCGTGCTTGCCAAGCGGAGAAAACGCAGCAAATCGGTAGTCCCCTTTATCTCGCGTAAAGACGGGTTTAAAGGTTTGCAGATCAATCAACTGAAAACCACTGTCATCAATAATCGGAATCAATGCCACCGTTCCATCGGGAGAAATGGCAGGTTTTTTTTCGAACGGGAAAATCTTCAGACTTTGGATTTTCTTCCGTTGCGCAATATCAATCACATCCAAATAGATTGGGCAAACGACCAACGCCAATTTGCCATCAGGAGTAATGGAGATTGCACTGGGAAAATCGTTCACAGCAATGCTTTGAGATTCCACGGTTCGTGTTGCCACATCGGCAACCCACACGGTGTTGGTGGCATAATCAATGATCAAAGCCAATTGATTATTGGGAGTTACCGCAACTGACATGATTACATCAGTATTGCTAGAACCCTTTGTGGAAAATGTCACTTGGGTTGGGTCAGGAGGATGGATGGCTAGCATCGTTAACGTCGCTTTGGTCCGGCCTGCCACCGCAGAAACAGTCAAATGGTTCACCTCGGTATTGTTTAAGACCAAAGGATAGCTTTTGCCCTTCTGGTATGTATCGAGCGGTGCATGGGGGTCCAATATTTTTACGGTATCGTTGACTTGGTCGTGAATCACACAATAATCGGCATGTTGTGCCAGCCAACCTAAGCGCAGAATACCTCCTCCAAAGTAAGCATCTTGATGGTAGTCTGAAGAAATTTGGGGAGCTTCCACCGGGACGATTAAGGTGAGTGTTTCTGCCACCTTGGAACCCTCCGTCGCCCCAGTTTGGATCGCTTTCAAAGTGAAGGTGGTGGTTTGAGTCAGAGGGATAGAGGTGACCCCATGTTGGGCATCGCCGTCCTGGCAGGTATAGTGACCTTCTCCCGGTGTATGGGTGACTTGATAAATGTAATCCTTCCCTTGTGGGCCGCATATCCAGTGCAATGTCACTGTTTTATCCTGATCATGCAGAATAGGAGGGTCGGCATACAGTTTCAGCACCGGCTGTACGCCCTGTCTCTTATTCAGGATCATGGTTTGCGTCGCGTGCTCCTCTCCAAACCATTCGCTTATGGTGACCGTCACATTTCCTGTTTTTTGATTCACTTGAATGCCTGGAATCGTCACGATCAAGGAATCCGCCCCCAAACTGGCACCCGCTTGGGGTTGTATGATGAGTAGATCTCCGGAGGTGATGACCTTCCATTGAGAAAAAAGAGTTTGATTGAAAACTGGAGGTGGTAATTGCGGATTACTCGACAAATCTTGGCCGATATTGGCACCTACTGGGATTTGAACCGCAATTTTTGACGGAGACAAGAGTGCCTTGGTGTCGTTCGTGATCGAGACAATCAAGTCAATCTCATTAGGATTGGGGCCTTTGACCGAAGCATAGATTGGCGTGGGATTGGGACTCACATCGTAAGTTAATTTTGTGGGCATGTTTCCTCCTTCAAGGGGTTAATCGTTATTTTTTGTGGGGTGGATTGGGCTTGAATTTCAACCACCCCTCTTTGATCAGAGGGGGCGTGGAGGGAAATCGTACTTTGCCATCGGCAGCTTCCAATGGAAAAGCTTGCCGGGTCACTTCATCGAACCACGACCATTGCCCTTTATTTTCCGCAGGACGTGGGGTGCGTACTGCATCGGGTGATGTGAGGAACGGACCGGACCGAAACAAATAATTAATCTTTTGTAAGGCAGGCGTGACGATGCGTTCGGGGAGGGTGACACTCGTGACAGGCAGCAATCCGGTAAACGCATGCACACTACCTCGTGGGTCGACCAGCGCTGTCAATTCCACCACTTGGTGTTGTTTAGGATCGGGGGCGGTGCAGGTATCATCAATAAAAGATAATTGAAGATGGTTGTGATCGGCATCGATCTTTTTCAAGTAGTCGGTTTGCACGCTACTGGGCAACGTCAAAGTATTGAAGGTTTCAAAGGTTTTTTGGGCATCATTGGGGTCGGTGACAAAATAACCGATCAACCCATCATCTCGAAACACCAAATTTCCCAACAAGACCGGCCATAGAAATTTCGGAACCCCTCCGGTGATGTGTTGGAAGGAGGCTACTTTTTGAGGATCGGGCAGTTGATTGGGTTGCACGGCAAAGGTGTTCCACCAATCTTGGTTGACAGTGAACCGACCTGGGATTTTCAAGGACACTTTCATCCGAACGATGGCCAGAGGTCGTCCTACCAATACCGACAGATTTTGATCATGGCGTCCGCCACGAGGGTTGACGGTCCACAAGGTTTCATCAATCACTTGCAAAAAATCCGAAAGGGCGACCCCATTATCTTGGCGATGCATCAACGTCGTGAGCATACGCTGGACGATCATGTTGGGAATTTTGTCGACGCCGGTGGGGGCATGGGGATTGGTGGGATCAGGTTGCCAGGCGGGTACCAACTGCGTGGTGGCCGGTTGGGTGGAGGTTTCATGAACGGACAAATACAATTCACCCCAGGCTTCGCCATCAGGAGCATACACGGCGAGGCTACGGTTGAGATGATTGGGCAGCAGCCAGCCACAAATCGGATTGGCCTGAGGCAGATGGGAGACGTCTTCGCTTGCACCCGTATTGGGTGTGAACTGAATGGACAATTGGGCATCTTGAATCAAGCGAGGTGTCAATTGAAGCATTCGCTGTGCGGGCTGTGCAGAAACCCCCACGGTTGGGCTGGGAAATTGGGTGAAGTGGGTTTGCAAGTTTGACGCGGGAATCGGATAGAATCCGTCCTCCGAGACGCGGCCTTCCGTTTGTAGTGAAGGGTTGTAATTGGCTTCGAGCAAATCCACGGTGCGTCCAAACATGTCGATGACCGAAAGCCGATTGATGATAAAAAATGTTCCCCGCATCGGAGCAAAATCGAAGATAGCTGGCGCAAATGGGTGGGGTTTGTGGGGATACGGTTGTGGGTGTCCCAAATGCCCACTGCCGATGTCGGAGGTGATATCCCCGCTGGGAATCGGAGTGCCAGCATAGTTACGCTGGATCATTTGAGCCGTCATACCGCTCAGGCGTTGAGATAACGAATCGGATTTTTTCAGAGCTTCTAAGGTGGTTTCCAGGTCTTTCAGCAAGGCTTCCCATTTGGAGCCTCGGTCTTTGTGTTTTTCCACAAACTCTTGCAGTTGATCTGCCAACGACAAGGTCAGATGGGGGGTGATGAAGGTCCGTCCTTTCAACACCATGCCCTCCTCCTCAAAGTCATTCGCATCCTTCGATCCATTCCATTGAAAGTCCGTCCCGGTAAACTTCCAGTCTTCCTGATGAAAGGTGGTCAACGAAGTCTGGTTGGATTCTCCAGTATAGGCCGGGCCTTCCAAGACCGTCACTTGCCAATCCAACAATAGGGGGACCCAAGGTTGTGCCCAGACCTGACGAGCCAACTCCAAGGGGGGAAATTGTGCACCCGTGGTGGGCAAGGCCTGAATGGCTTGGTTCACCTCATCGCTTTGGGTGGCATCCTGAAGCACCGTGATGGCAAACCATTGAGGCGATAATAAAAAGCTCTCATCGTACAGGGCTTGCAGGCTTTCGGGTAAAAGATGATTGGGATCGGACAACACAGGAATGTGGGATTGGATCGAATTTTTGCCCGTGCCTTGTGTGGTGTAGGTGGTTCCATTGACGGTCAATGCAGTCAAAGTTTGCGATGGCAAACGACATACCAACGGGCCGGTAGGGTCCAAGTGGGTCGAACGTCCTAACCCGGTGGCCAAAATCACAGGGTCATTGGGATAGTAATATTGAGGGGTGCTCGTGGCTTTTAATTCGTAGCCCCTTTGATGCAGTGAAGCTTGGAAAGGTTCGGCGAGTTGTTTAAGTGCCTTGGCCTGCGTATCAACTTGGGCTTGTTGGGCGCGAACCTGATGAATCCACCAATTGGGTTCGGAAGGGTCTGCGGCGATGCCAATTTGCCGAGCCAGTTGGGTTTTCAACCAGGCCGCAAACTCATTAGACACTGGCACAGGAAATTCCAGAGATTGGTGGGTCACCCGCTTGTATTTCCACCACAATCCATACAATTTCTGCTGCATGGATTGCAGGAGGCGTCGGTTTCGGTCCCATTCGGATTGTTGGGTGTTTAAGTTAGCGAGAGTCTGATAATCGGTTTGGGTGAGTGGGGGTAGGTCCGGTGGAGGCAAGGCGGAATCTTTGTGTTCTTGCGGCACAATGGACCACACATGGCCACTCGGCGTGGTTCCGAACCAATGCTGGCGGATATCCATGTTGAGACGCTCGGAGCTGCCTGGTTCGTCGAAGTGCTCCAGGAGATCATAACGAAAGGCTTCTAACAAATCGGCTTCTGGCGAGTTGGGTTTGTGTAACCGAATGATGGCTGCCAAGGCATCAATGGCATTGTTGCCAACGGCGACTTTCGAGTGTTGTTTGAGATCCGTGGGAAAGTGCTTCGCAGGGGGGTTATCCGCTCCCAGATCCCAATTCACTTGGGAAACTAAAGCATGCACCAGCATTTTTTGTGCAGCAGGAGGAGTCTTCGCATAGACCACCCAATCCAATAGATGACAGACGTAGGTGCCTGAGAAATCGGGCTGGTGGTTGGGTACCCATTGAGCTTGGTGCAACGGATCGTGTTTGGGGTCGGAATACCATCCGATCACTTGATAAGTGAAATTCCCCTGAGTGAGGGCGGTTTGGTCGGTGTTGTCGGTCATGTCATCGTAAAACGAGAACACGTTTTTTACTCCAGGGGAATAGCTCGCAAACAGGGCATTTCCGGGGGCAATCGCCTTCAAAAAAGGACGATTTTGTATCGGAAGCGGATTCAGTTCCTCAGTAAATCGGAAAGCTCGACCAATTTTAGTGGGAATCGGTTTACCATCCGGCTGGGTCTGGTGCGGGTCCACATACGGACTCGTTCCTAGTTTGGCATCCAGAAAATCACTTTCGATGATCCAGGCTTTGCTAATAGAAGGATGAGCTTTTTCGTATTGGGTGCGGATCACAAGCCAGCGGTTGGGGACCAATGGATATTCCACCGAAGTTTGCGCGGGTTTTTCATAAGGGGGTGGGTTTTTCTCGGAGAGTCTTCCTCCTTTCCGATGCCCGTGCCGTAACGCTTTAGGAAGGGTCCAATGCAAATAAATCCCGGCTTCTGGTTTTTCGGTCGAGCCTCCAACAAAGGGGGCTGGTTCCGGGCTTTCAAACTGCTGGAGATTTTCATACTGCATCTGAAAGCGTAGGAAAGAATGCGCCGCACGGGCTTCCTGGTTGAGGACCATCGCCTCTAGTTTCATAGGAACCCATAAGGTCGTATCTGCCGGAGCAGGTGTTGGAGTGGAAGTCGGAGTGGAAGTCGGAGAAGGTGACACATCCGTCATGGGGCCTCCTTGGAAGATGGGGGATTGAATACGGCCTGCTCCGGAACTTTGAGCATTTCTACCGCAAAATCATAAATAGATAGCTGGGGTTGGTTGGGTAGTTTGTTTTGCATGGTTTGTAGAAGCCCCCCCTCCCCGCTCAGCTTCACGCGTCGATGGGCATCCAGAATGCCTTGATCCACATTGATCGCATATTGGCTTCCAGATAAGGGTTGTCCAAAACTGCCTTCCTCGACGGAGCGCAGATACAAATAATTGCCTTGGTCTTGGTCACTCGGCGGATCTTCAAACCCAAATGTGATCCCTTCACGAGGTTCGTCGATGGTGACGGAGGCTGGTACCGTAGGCCACAAACACAACAGCACATCCGCAGAAAGTCGCTCCATCCGTAAGAGTTTGATCCGATTGGTTTGATCCTTTTCCGGGTCGTGTTGAAACGGCTGCGAGTAGCCATTGACCTCTAACCCAGGCCATCCTGATACCACTGCCGAACGGAGCAACAGGCCAGATAGGGATAAGGCCTCCAACTTTTTTATTTCCGGAGAGGGAGGTTGGGAAGGGGAGCCTCCCAACAGTTCATCACGAAGCTGTTGCATGGCCTCGGTGGTGTTGTCCCAAATGACGGTCTTCATCAAGTCTCGGTACAATTGATCTCGACTGGAGCTGATACCAATGCTCAATGCTCCTTCCATCAAAGCATCCAACCAATTGGTGTCGATATAGAAGAATCGGATCGACTCCGGAGGGAGCAGATCGGCGTTGGGAACGATGTTTTCAAACGGGACGCCATCGAGCAAATACCAACGGGCCAATCGATCAACAATCGACTCTAAACCTTGGCCTCCCACTTGACGGATGACGTGTTGAATTTCTGGTCGTTTCAGCAGCTCCGCAATGGTGTGAGGATCAGTCGGCGCAGGCGGCAAATCCGGATACGGAGGCAATGGGGGTTCTCCAGAAGAAGGCGTTGGTGCTGCCAAGTGGGGGGTGAGTTGACGCCCCAATTCGGCAACCAAATAATTGATAAAGGGTTTGGTCACCGCATAGGGTTCGATTTGTTGGAAGAGGTCTTTTTCGGTGGCTGCATCCGGATCGTTTGGATTCAGCTTGTTTAACACTTTCACTTGGGAACGGCGTTCTAATATCAAATCGATCAACTGGTGGCCTTTGCGTTGCCACTCCAGGAGGTTTGTTCCAAATGAGCCATCGGCTAAGGCCAACAAGCGTCCGGTTTCCCATGCCACCCCATACGACACATCAAACAGACCGTACTCTGGATTGTAGATGATGGCAGCAGAAGCCGTGTTGAACGGTTTCCACCCAACTTCCCCCTGGTTGCCGTCCGATTGCTTGCGTACAAAATTCTTCACTGGGATGGGAGAAAACGGCCCTCGGTACCAGGCAAAGGTCTGTTCGCCCAACCGGGTTTGATAACGCAAGGGGGCATAGCCATTTTGCAAGGTTTGAACGGTGAATGTTTCTTGAGGTGAAGAGCTTGTGGGTGGCTTGATAGGCAAGACCCATGACGTCGATTTGGGGTGCCCTTCGTCATCGATCAACAAGCCATTCATCAACGCACTGAAGCTTTCCCCCCGTTCGGGTAAGCAGGTGAACGACCATCCTCTCATCGAAATCATCCGAATGCGTTCCACGCCTTGCGGGATCGTGGCTTTGCCCGTGACATAGTCTTCAAAGCCTTCCAAAGACACCAAATGCACGATGTTGCGGCGTCCCGGTTTGGCACTTCGGGATGACTTGAAAGAGGATTTAGATGTGGGAGCATCTGGCAGACGATTTCCTAAGATAACAGAGAACCAGCCGCTTCCACTGACTTTCAACACTTCTTTGTCTTTGGCAGAGGGATTCACCTGACGCACATGGGCGAGATACCGCAAATCGTCATGAGCCGGAATCAACTGAGTGAACGCGGTAGGGGAAATATCAATCATCGTACATTGGGTGCTTTTCAAAAAATCATCCGATTCATACCATTCCCGTTGCAAGGCAGGCCACAAGATCGTGGGATCGTTGGCGTGATTCAGCACCTCATACGCCGACAAGGTAAACGATTGTGTGGGTTTGAATTTTTGGGTGGTGATGGCTGGGTCGATATCCAACAAGGTCGGCTGCCCCTCCAGAGTTTCTCCTTCCACAAAGAGCAGCAACGCCAACCACGGTGTTTGTTGGGTTTTATCCGCATCCTCAAACACGTTGCGTTCCCACGGTAAATCCCGTTGGGTGAGCACAACGTTGGGCATGAATTTTTCAAACACCCCTTGTGAGTTATTGGGTGGGTACACCGAAAACACATCGCCCGTAGGCAACGTGTACCGGGGTCCTTGCACTGAAAACGGTTGGGAGGTGCCATAACATTCATCAATCGTGGTCCCCATGGGATTGACCTGCTGGGTCACGTTGATCAAGTAATCTCCCACTTCTAAGGTAGGCACGATGTTGTCAAAAAACCGGATATCTCCTTTATCCAAAGAAGGAATCGGACGGGGTTTTTGGGGATCAGTCATAAGGCTCCTTAGGATCAAAAGCAGTAAAAACTCCGTAGCGTAGAGAAGTGAAACCTCTGTAGCATCATGCGACGACGGTCGAACCTGTCATCGGTTCGTCAGCAAAGGCTTTTCCTGGAGACGCCGCCATTTGGGCAAGGTCATCGTTTGTCCAACCGTTCACCCCCAATGTTTGGAGGGCGGCAAACACTTGATTTCGATTGCTATGAACGGAAGTGGAATCAATGTTGCGGATCGCCGCAAAGGTGTCTCCGGGAGTCGGGGCATCGGGACCAGAAGTCTCTGACTGCTGCGAAATCGAAAGACGGTCCTCATTGTTGGGATTGACGATGCGGTCTTCAAACAAGTGGTCAATGACCACTTCCGGAGAATAATTTGCAGTTGGGGGATTGGGGAACATGTGTACCCCCGCCAGCCCTGTGACGGAGGCATCTCCGTTGATATTCAGCGATTTGGATGGTTCCCCCCACATGGATTGCGGTAGATTTTTTGAGACAGGATCGATAGTCCAGTTGTCGATATTTGTCGTGGGATCGTCACAACCCGATGGATGCGTACTGCATTGGGCATTGGAGGCCATGCACGTTTTGATGTGAGCGATACTGTCTTGTTTCAGTTGCAAAATGGTAACGGTTTGTTGGGATCGATAGTTGTCTGAAGTCACGCCCCCATTCACACGAGGCAGTCCTGTTTTATAGGGACTCTTGGTTGTGTGATTTCCTGAAGTGCCGCTGTTTTCCACCACAATGGTGGTGGCTGGAATCGCGGAACCGACCGTGAATTGAAACTGTCCCGGCCGAACCAACCACAACGTGAGATCGTCTTGATGATGGGTAATGCTCAGTCCTTTATTGGCATTGATGTACAGATAGGTGGGAGTTTTCTGAACGGAAGGGGCTTGGGCGAGAGAGGCGAATTCAATATTGGAAGGGGGAGCAGCCTCTCTGGTTTTTTGGGGCAAGAGTCCAGAAAAATCTTTCCAGGACAATTCATTGGGAACCTGTTGGGGCGCTCCCACATCAATGTCAAACGAGAACAGGATCAAATCGATATAGAACCTCAGCCCTACCGGAGGCCCCCACAATCCGAAGTTCACGCCGACTTCTAAGGTCAGGGTGAATGACACAAAATACAGATCAATGATCAGCGACACCCCAGCACTGACCGAAACCTCGGTGATGAAATAAAACGGTTTCCAAGCCAATAGAGCATCCAGCCTAGCTCTCAGCCACACCTTGATGAGGAACAAATCCAAGGAAAACTGGAAATTGAAACCTAGCATCATCGCCCGGCTGGTGATGGCAAAATACACCTCTCCGATCAGTGTGAGCAGTCCTCCCAATTGAATGTTGACTCCAATTCGGGGTTCTTGAGGATAATAACTTGGCGGAATAAACGCCGGATGATATCCCCCCATGGTGAAGGTGAAATCCCCAGAATGGGCATTGCTGCCAAACCAGCAATAAAACGCGATGCCTCCTGTCAATCGTGCCCACGGCAATAGGACATACGCTCCTGGAGACAACTCAGCGGACAAACGGAACTCCCCTGACTGAAGGGCGAACACCACTTCGATATCCATCTGCGCATACACCAAGGTGAGTAGGGGGGGTTGCTTCAAGGTTGCGGTGCCAATGACGGAAATGATCAACTCCTTTCCAAATTCCACGATCAACAGAGCATTGGAATTGATCACATCAAATGTGGTGAATTGGAACCCTCCAGCGAGCCAATACTGTCCACGTTCGGGAGGCACCCAGCTTTTTAATTTGGATAAGGCTTCTCCAGGCGTAGGCTGGTTCCCGCCGATGGATTGAGGGTTGGCCAATCCTGAGATGAGGGGAAACTGTTGAATTTCATTTTTGGCAGGAATCTTAAGCTTTCGATTGAATCCAAATCCGGCATTCAGTCCGGTGACAAATAAAAAGGGTGGGCCTCCAATCGGGTCATTCAATTTAGCAAAAATGAACAACGAGGTGCCGCCTCCTTGAGGCAACGCACTGAAGGCTCCCAATGCACTGATCGACAATCCAAGGAATTGGATGATGGCTTGACCATCGTATTCAATCACGCCTTGAGCATTGGTCGTTTCGAGCAATCCTCCACTGATCTCGACGCTCCCGCTTTTGAACGTCACGTCCAACCCCTGCAAATCAAACTGATAGCCTTCCGGTTGGGCGAGTTGTCGCAGATGAATGTTGAGAGACAGTTGCACCAGATACACTTCCAATGCGGACAACGACACATCGCCCTCAAAAATGACCCCCAACACGGGGTCTTTTTTGGCTTTTCCCGTGACATCGATTTTTAGTCCCACTCTTTTACAATTGAGCGGTCCCAGTCGTTTTTGAACGGGAAACCAGATGCGGTCGGTTTCCTTCCCTTGAGCATCGAAGATTTTTAAGATGGGATCAAAGCCAAGAATATAACCCGCTTCCATCGAAAACTGCGGATTGGCTGTACTTTGGTCGGGCGAGGCAGGTTGCGGAGAACCGGAAGACAAGAGGCTGGCGGCAACGGGATTGTTCCCAGCAGACGCCGTTTGGGTGCTGCGAAAGCTAGGGCCGAGCGGGAATCCGACTTGGTCCAAGCGGGTCACTACTCCAAATCGTTGTTGAGCAGAATCCAAATAGGTTCGTATTTCGGCACCTCGCAACACCACCCCTCGGATATTAACCAACGGCCCCGCAGCGCCACCTTGGATGTCGATCCCTACACTATTGAGTGAAAACTGCGGTGCAAATTGCAATTTCTTGGACTTCAACCGTTTGAGGAACAGCAAAGACACTCCCGGATCAAACGATTCTCCGGTAATTTGATTCATCCAATTATTCGAATCATTGCCCCCTTTCAGCCAACTACCCAGCCCAATTGTGACGACAGGGGGGGCTTGTCCCGTTGTGCGGGGTTTGCGTGATAATGGAAATTGAGTGACCATCCGAACCCCATATAAGTCTCCATCGTCTGAAGAAGGGTCCCCTGTTTGATGCTCGACGTAAAAACCACCATTTCCTGGGAGGGAGACCAAAGGTTTCGAGGCATCGGCAAGTTCGTCCAACACGCGAAACAGAAAATCGAGTGCAATGTCTTTGGGACTTTCTTGTTGCAGTTTATTCAGGCCATCCACATCCAGTTGGTAGGCTCCGTCGGTTTTTTTCAAAAAGCCAACGAGTGATAGAATTTTTCCTACGGACACCGGGGAGGTGCCAATGGGTTGATCCAACCACGGCGTCGCTGCCCCCAAGGCCACATTGATTAAGATTTTCACCGAGGCCTGCAACAACTCATGTATCGAAGTGTAGGTGGAGGGGATATCAGTGCCTTGTAAATCTTCAAAGGTGAGCGAGAACGAAGGGGCTTGATCGGCTAAAAAGATAGATGCTTTGACCGTCACACCGCTGAAGGAAATTGCACCAGATGTGAATCGGCTGGGGTTGGTCACGGTTGCCCCAAATTGACAAGCGTGCTCTGTGCTGCTGAGGATGAATTCCGTGCCATCGGCCCCGTATTGAAATAGGGGCACATACACGAAGGTCGAGAAATCCAGACTACGAATTTGAGTCGAAGTGAGTACCCCAAATCCGATTTGGCCCGACGTCCCGTCGTTCGCCTCCGTTGCAGCGTCCCCCTTTGATTCATCAGTCCGATGGTTTGCTTTTCCGTTCTCGGTTCCTGGAGGATTCGCCGCCGGAATGACCACTGAAAAAGGTGGAGGAGACACCGAGGTTGCTATTGGCAACGGATGCCACGCGTAGTTGTCCTCAGGGATTCCAGAGGGCGATGGTTGTGCCACATCTGGCAAGAACACCCGAATGAGATCCACTAGGTTGTCGAGCCGTTTTCCCATATCTTCAATGTTTTGGACAGGATCGCCAAACCATGAAGGGTTGAACTCCCACGTCTCGCCAACAGGACCGGTGAGCAATCCAATCAATTTGCCAATGTCCAGAACTTCGCGTTCTAAATTTCTTGTGTTTGCCATGTGTGCTCCCTTTCTAACAACAGGCAGCTCTGCCGTTGTTTTGTTAGACCGATGGGATTCCTTTTTTAGTTAGGTAATGCATTCCCTTCGGTATAACAAATCGGATTTATCTGTCAATAAGGCTGAAGAACACCTAGAACTGACATCGGTTCTCAAGAACTGATGCGATACAAATCACGGCAAAGCCAAACGTGAAACTTATTGGCACGTCATGAACCGATTCCCCTCGATAGAACCGACAGCCACCTGGCTTACCAATGTATTACAAGAACATGGATACCTCCCTAGAGGAAATGTCACCAAACTGATCTATCCGTTTGACCGGGCAGCAAAAATCACACCAATTTTCCTTATTTTCGTACCTTTTCAGAACTTTTCGAACCCTTTCGTACCTCTCCACTTTCGCTTCATTTCGATTCCCGGCATCATGAGTTTATCGTTACCATGATTCGATGCTTCCCATTAACGTTGTGACATGATGAAAGATACTGCCCATATCATCACTTTAGTTCCCCATCGCTCAGTTCCCAAGAACTTGTGGAAGAAAATTGATGGGCAACACATGATTCAAGAAGTTTGTTTAGACCTCTCCGAAGTCAATCATCTGAATTCTCAAGATGTCCAGAATATTATTTATCTGCTTCACCACTGCGAAGATTCTGGCCTTTCTTTCAAAATTACGAATCTTTCCCTGAATACCATCAAGACCTTGCTTTACTCCTCGTTGGAGTTTATTGAGTTCATTGAATTCTCTGAATTTCGAAGTCATCGAAACAGCGTGAAATAATCTGATTCGTTTTTCCTAACAACTAGTGTAGTAAAATTGTTTTAGTCCTGCAAATTCTCGAAAAAACTCCACCCTTCTATAAGACTTATGAGTCCGGTTAGGTCCAGAAAACCACCATCACCATTGGCGGTACCTGAGGCCACTGACTGTTGAAAACGGAAGACACTCTACAAAGAGTTTCAGCAAATCATTGCCCTTGATTTGCCAGTATATGAATTGAGGGTAGTCAATATTCTACCAAATTCTACAAAGGGGGAATAATGAAAGTGCGATGGATACAGTTGTGGATGAGTTTATTGATGTTTGTGGGCACCTTCCATCCAACCCTCGCCCAAGAACCGCAACGGGGTGGAAACTTGGTGATGGTGATTTCAGGAGATCCTGCGCATCTCAATCCCGCTATCCAATCGGGACATACGGTTGGGGTTCCTGGCGCCCAACTGTTTGCGGCCCCGTTACGATTTGATGACCATTGGCAACCTCAGCCCTACTTAGCTGAAGTATGGGAAATATCTGATGATGGCCTCTCGGTGACACTTCGATTGGTAAAAAACGCCACCTTTCATGATGGTGCTCCTGTCACTTCCGAGGATGTCAAATTTTCTCTGATGACCGTAAAAGCCAACCATCCTTTTCAACATATGTTCGCTCCCGTGGAGTCGGTGGAAACGCCGGATGTCCATACTGTGATCATTCGCCTAAAACATCCGCATCCGGCGATCTTGATGGCTATGTCTTCTGTCCTGCTTCCAATTATCCCTAAACATATCTATGGAGATGGACAGGATCTCAAAACCCATCCGGCCAATGTTCAACCAGTGGGATCGGGACCATTCAAACTCAAAGAATTTATCCCGGGAAAACATATTTGGTTGGAACGTCACGACAACTTTTTTTTGGAAGGAACCCCTTACCTCGACGAAATACGCATGCTTATACTCCGTGATCCTGACGAGCCTACCATTGGTTTAGAAACCGGAGAAGTCCACTTGTGGAGTACCTTGGCAGATGCGGTTGTGACTGAGCAACTCTCTAAAGTAGAGGATCTTGTGATCGTTCCTCAAATCTCTGAAGCGTTAGGAGGGATGACTTGGTTAGCTTTCAACTTACGTAAACCGCCTTTCAATAATCTCAAAGTCCGTCAGGGTATTGCCCATGCGATTGATCGGCAATTCATCATCGATGCTCTCTTTCAAGGGAAGGCTAACATAGCCACAGGTCCAATTTCATCAGGCAATCCGTTTTATTCCGATGAGGTTGAGAGGTATGAGGTGGATTTCGAAAAAGCCAACCGATTGCTCGATGAAGCGGGATACCCCCGAAATCAAATCGGAAAACGATTTTCGTTTGAGCTGATTAGTTTCAATGATCCAGTAGGAACCACCCAAAAAATGATGGCCTACTTCCATCAAGTACTACTGCGTAAATTGGGCATTGAAGTGGAGTATAAGTTATATAGCTTCCAGGAATGGATCGCTCGAATGGCGGTATGGGATTTCGAGGTTGCCTTTGATGGGAACTTCACTTGGGGAGACCCCATTATTGGGGTTCATCGCACTTATGACAGTTCCAATATTCGCAAAGGAATTCTATGGGCAAATACTCAAGGTTACCGAAATGCACGGATCGACACCTTGATCAACCAAGCAGCAATTGAATTGGATTTCGAGAAACGAAAGACGTTATACAAAGAGTTTCAGCAAATCATTGCTGATGAAATTCCTGTGTATGGTTTATATGAACTTCCCATCCAAATGATTCATCATAAAGATTTGATGAATCTCAGCCAAAGCATTTGGGGTGACGGTTCTCCGATGAATGAGGTGTATTGGCGGAAAACAGATGATGTCGAATGAGTTCAACTCAGTGATTCAAATTGGCTAAACAACGAATGCTGATGCAAAAGGCTTTATGTTTTGGAAACGAAGTACTGGGAGTGTAAGAGGGGGCTATCTGCTGATCCTGCTGGCGTTCTTATCTGTTGTTCATTCCGCAACAGCGAATAGCCCTCAATATGGAGGAAGTTTAGTGATGGTGATTTCAGGAGATCCGGCCCACCTCAATCCTGCCATCCAATCGGGACACACAGTCGGGGTACCCGCTGCCCAATTATTTGCCGCTCCCTTACGATTTGATGAGGATTGGCAACCCCATCCTTATCTCGCCGAAGCCTGGGAGATCGCTGATAACAACCTCTCAGTCACCCTCCATTTGGTAAAAAACGCTACCTTTCATGATGGGCATCTCATCACTTCGGAAGACGTAAAGTTTTCTCTTTTAACGGTGAAAGCCAATCATCCATTTCAACAAATGTTTGATCCGGTTGAATCCGTCGAAACGCCTGATGCTCATACCGTAATCATTCACCTCAAACACCCCCATCCTGCTATTTTGATGGCGATGTCTTCCACCCTGCTTCCCATTCTTCCCAAGCACATTTACGGAGACGGACCGGATATCAGAACGCATCCCGCCAATGTCAAACCGGTGGGGTCAGGACCGTTCAAACTCAAAGAATTCGTTGTAGGAGAACAGATTTGGTTGGAACGGCATGATGGCTTCTTTTTGGAAGGCACTCCTTACCTCGATGAAATCCGTATGCTCATCCTCCGCGATCCTTATGAACCCACCATTGGCTTAGAGACTGGGGAAATCCATCTGTGGAGTACGATTGCCGATGCATCAATTGAACAACAACTATCCCAAATTGAGAACCTGCGTATCGTTCCCAGAAACTTGGAAGCCTTGGGAGGGATGACTTGGTTAGCCTTCAACTTACGTCGAACACCCTTTGATGATATCAAGGTGCGTCAGGCGATTGCTCATGCCATTGACCAACAGTTCATTATCGATGCCTTGTTTCAAGGACAGGCCAAAATCGCGACGGGGCCGATCGCCTCTGACAATCCGTTTTATACTGATGAAGTTCCTCGATATGAGGTCGATTTTAAAAAAGCCAATCAGTTGTTGAATGAAGCGGGTTATCCTCGGGATGAGAAAGGAAAACGTTTTTCCTTTGAATTGATCACTTTCAACGAAACTTCAGGAATCATTCAAAAAGTGATGCCTTACATCCACCAAGTGATGCTGCGTCAATTAGGGATTGATGTGGAGTATAAGCTTTTAAGTTTCAAGGACTGGGCAGCTCGTATGGTCACCTGGGATTTCGACATCGCCGTTGATGGAAATTTCAATTGGGGTGACCCGATTATTGGAGTGCATCGCACTTATGCCAGTTCGAATATCCGCAAAGGCGTTTTATGGGTCAACACCCAAGGTTACCAGAATTCGAATATCGATGATTTGATGGCACAGGCTGCTGTTGAAACCAACTTCGAAAAACGCAAAGCTTTATACAAACGGTTTCAACAAATTATCGTCCATGACCTGCCCGTGTATGGTTTGTATGAACTTCCCATTCGGATGATTCATCATCAAGATTTGATGAATCTCAGCCAAAGCATTTGGGGAGGAATGTCGCCGATGCATGAGGTGTATTGGCGGAAAACAAGCAAAGCCGATAGTTCCCATAGGGCTACTCTCAATTGAACCAGCAGTGGCTCCCATAGCGAGCACGATTTGAAAAACCCCACCCCGAAGCGATTGATTTACACGCCATGCTTCAGGAACATCGATTCAATCTCATAAAGATTCATGCTATTTTTCAATTATTTCGTTAATACAATACGATCCCATTCCTAAAACCTTTCTGAAAATTGAATTCAAGTAACATACCAGATTCAAACACTTCCATAATTTTTCGTACCTTTTCGTACCTTTTCGTACCTCTTCGTACCTCTCTACTTTCACTAGTTTTCAAGTCATTCTACCCTTGATTTATTGAAGTTGAATCAACCGTTTTAGGGATCGCATCGGATGGCTAAAGCTTGAAGATAGCCTGCCAACTCAACCGGTTAGCAAAAGCTTCAACCGTCATTCATTCAGCGCTGAGTGGACTTTTGTAATTTATCAAAAACCTGGACCCTATAACATTTCACTAGGGGTGATAATTTCTTTCTCAGTTGTTTCAATGAGCTGTTAAAAATCCCTTGGCAATAAAAAAGGTTACTCCATGAGAAAAATACCGTTTCTTCAATTGAATCACCATGCCTCTTATTCCTATCAGATGCTTCTTTATAAAGAATTTTTTGGGATGCTAGCAATAGCGATTGCCCTCTTATTGATCCCTTTCACGACCTACTCTCAAACTTCAGAAACCACGACAAAAACCTTGGAACCCGTTCCATTGCATGATCTGGGCAATGAGGAGCTATTGAAACAAGCCCAAAACATTTTTGATCAAGCTTCGAATCACTATCTTGCCCAGCTACGTAATTTGAACATCCAAGAATTTCTGCTCAGCAAGGCCCAAGAAGAAACAGCTGTGTTCCGTTTTTCTCGCCAGGAAGCCACGCTATCTGAAGAAATCACCTCTCTGGAAAAATCTCGAATTTTATTGGAGCAAACGAAAGTTCAGATGGAGGAAAGCCAACAACAACTGAAGCTGATTGAGACCGAAAAAACGAGCTTGGATCAATACATTGAGCACATTGAACCCGCACAATCCGCTGCGAAAAGCCTACTGAGTGCCTTGGACGAATTGGATTTGTTTTTGTTGAGAATCCAATTGCGGATTACGGATGGGACGTTAAGAGCCGTAGAGGTTCCCGCGGTTCTTCAGGAAGAATCATTGCGGCAAACTCGTCGAGAAGTGATTGATCAGCAACGAGTATTGATACAAGAAACAGAAAAAGCGAATGAAACACTGAAAACGACGGTAGAACGCATACAAGGAGCCAAAGAGACCGTCATTGAATTCAAAGCCTTGCATGCTTCCTCAGAAAAGAAATTTGCCCAAGAACTCAATCGGCAAAATGTAGAGCAGGAATATGTCCAACAAACACCAGAAGAATTGCTCTTTGAACTTTCCGAATTACAAGAAGAATTGGTTTGGCTAAAAGGAGCCTTTAACCTCTCTTTAGGGCGTTTCAACAGTAGCTTGAGACAGACTGAGCAGAAACAAAAACAGATCGAAGGCCTCAGTGCCCCGGAGACCAAAGATTTGTTTCAAAGCACCGTGACGCAGGCCGAAGAAATAGAACGCTTAGCCAAACAGGTGGAAGACATCGTTCAATATCATACCACACGCATCAAGCAGTTTTGGGAATTGCGTTCAGCGTTGCAATCTCTGATCACCAATAGTGAGTTTTTTCAAGGAGATGCTGCTGTCCTCAGTGAACATTTTTTCCGCATGCAGGTGATTGCAAAAATTCTGGAGAGTCATGTTCAAGCGGGGACCATTGAATTGGATCGCATTCCCCAAGTCAGTCGGGAAGCCGCACTCGTTAAGGCCAATGAAACGGTGTCTACTCAGGTAGCCGAGGTGGTCTCTAGTACACAAAAAGCCAGCGAGCAGCTCAATCAAATTGTGGGGGAAGTTCAAAAATCGGAAAGCGCCCGCTCCGATATTGAAGAGCGTTTGGAGCAAATGAAAAAAACCTCGAAAGCCGCGCAGGAAGCGCAACAATGGAGCGCAAAACTCAAAGACCTGACGGCTCAACAGCTTGTGCAACGCTTTGAAGAAAATGCCGAGCAATTGCAGAACAATGAAGCGAATCTGCAAAAAGTTAAGGAACTGTATCACAACTCTAAAGCGACTGCCGATGAAACCCGAACGAAATTCGAATCCTTAAAAGATCCGCTGTTGAGTTCGGCCCAAGAAGAATCCGCCGTTGAAAAAAACAACATGTTTAAACGGCTCTACGAGCTAGCCGAATTGGAGTTACCCGCTGAGAAAAAGACGACTCTTGAAGCTCCCGCTGCCGAGAGTGTCCCTCCAACCAGCACGGAAGCAGATATTGAGAAACAAGAGTATTTGAATTTGATGAACACCCGTATTCAAATCGATGAAGAACGAGAAAAATTCCGTAAGGAGCTGTTGGAGGCATTAAATACCTTGCAGACGAACCAGAAAGCGTATGTCGAATCGCTCAACGAAGCCAGCAGGTTAGCGCTTCAGCGTTATGCCAACTCAGTGGAATTGAAAAAACGCCTGGGACGTCAGGAATTGAAAAGCTATGAGGTGCCTTATGGAATTACCGAAGGCTTGAAACGTGATCGCATCGTCGAATTGGAAGCAGAGATTGCTGCTCTCGCTCAACAACAGGTCCAGTTGTCGGCACAGATCAAAAACTATTCAGAAGTGGATGAATCCATGCAAGAGATCCAAGCGTGGTTTGGCGAAATCATCGGGTTGGTGGGGAAACGGTTGGACATTCTGACGGATGTGAAAAAATTAGAACAGGAAGCAGAACAGTATCAAAGTGAACGTTCTGAGTCCGAGATGAAATCGCTGAGGCAGGCCGCAGGCCGTCGTTTGGAAGAGGATGAAACAATCCAAGAATATCTGGTCAACTTCTTTCCTTCAGTTCGAGCTGAAAGCCTGACCGATCTTCTCAAAGATCATTTTGTGGAACTGGCTGATTTAGAAGGGAAACAGCGAAACTTGGACTCTCAAAAAGAAGAATATGATCGCTTGATTCGATTAGCCCAAGAAGAAGAAGAGACGATTGCCAAACTATTACCCTTCTTTCAGAAACAAAATGAACAACTCGAAATTCGGGACACCGAAGCATGGGCCGCGGTTCGTGTTCGGTTCATGCCGGAAAAAGCGGAAGAAATTCTCAGTAAATTTGAGGAGAAGTCTGGCTACCGTTTCTCGATTCCAGCCCCAATCGAAAAAGAAAGTAAGGCGGCAGCTGTGGAAGAAATCCTGCCTTCCCTCTTTGATCTATATACTCAAAATGTTGCAATTGCGAAGTGGATCGAGGTCTTTTCGCAACGGCTCTCTCCTGTCCCTTCAGGACTAAATGCTGAAATTGGTAACTACCAAGCCAGTATCGGGAATTTGAACTCTCAAAATGATAGTATTCAGCGCCGCATTGATTTCCTACTGGGACATCCAGAAGGTCAATTACCAACCCCAGAGCCAGGGACAAAATCGATGACCGGAGCCGAAAAGCACCATTTTCTGAGTGGAGAAATCAGTGTATTGCGGGAAGAACGTTATGCCATCGGTTCCCAAGCTGGCATTCTCGTTATTTCAATTTTGGTTAGTATTCTCGTGGTTACCTTTTTGCTGATGTCCTTTATCAACACTTGGTCCAATCGAGTCATTCGACGAGAGGAAGAAAAAGAAAATACGAGTTCCCAAACCATTCTTGTTTATTCTTTGATCCGAGGGGCCTTGAAGTTAGCGGTGGCAGGATTGGCGTTTCTGATCAGTTTGCATTATGTGGGGTTTGATGTCGGAGCCATTCTGGCTGGTCTTGGCATTTTTGGTTTTGCAATTGCCTTAGCGTCCAAAGAGTCGATTTCCAACTTCATCGGAGGTATTACGATTCTGCTAGCCAAACCGTTTGAAGTCGACGATTACCTCATGTTGGGAAATAAACACTGTGGTGTTGAAAAAATTGGTCTTCAGTACACGCACTTGCGGCATTTTAAGACTGCCCACATCAATATTGTCCCCAATGCCAAGCTGTCTGAATCGATCGTTGTCAATACCAATAGTAAAGATTATCAAGAAATCCGAATGGATTCGAGAATCGCTCTCTCTTCGCGCAATAGTTTTGAAAAGATGCAACTAGCCAAACAGATCATCCGAGAGGTTTTTGATCAAACCGAGGGCGCCCGTATCAAAGCGCTGCTCTTTGAGAAATTTGAAGATTTTGCCTTTGTGATTCAAATACGAATCGATTTCTCCGATGTTGATGAATTCCGACCTCCTTTGGATGAGGTCAATAGTAAAATCGTCCAGCGTTTCCAAGCAAATGGAATTGAATTTGGAGCCGCGCCGTTCTTCCAGCCTGATCCTCCCGGTGAGGCTAAATGAACGCAACCACCAAGCAGGTCTATGCCTCTCTGGGAGAGTTTTTAGACGAGTTGAATGAAAATTGTTTGTTGTTGGGGAGGCACGGAGAAACGGACTGGAATGCTTTAGGGCTGATTCAAGGAGTGCAGGATCGTCCTTTAAGTATCCGAGGATTTCAACAACGGAAAAATCTTTTTTTTCAATTGCAATCAGTGCCTTTGAGTCAAATTTATACCAGTGACTTGAGCAGAACCATCACGACAGCAGAGCCGATCAGTATTGAAAAGGGGGTGGAGATCAAACGGCTCCCTGAGTTGAATGAAGCCCAACTGGGGGTGTTTGAAGGGGAACATAAAGTCAATTTTGCCGACGCTTACTCGGAAAAAATATATTCGGATTTTTTAAAGGATGAAATCAACTATGTGTTACCGGGTGGAGGAGAAAACCTAAAAATGGTTTATGACCGCATTCAAGTACCTTTGAATGAAATTTTATCTTCCGTTTCGCAGTTTGGGAATACCCTCTTAGTCGGCCACCGGAATGTGAATAAAATGCTCATCAAGAGTTTATTGGGGTTATCCTTCGAGGAAGGGTACCATGTGGAGCATAAAAACCATTGGCTCTATATTTTTGCGCCAATTGCCAAACAGATTTACCTGTTTGAAATCAAGCACCCCATTGGTAAGGTGGAAATCCAAAGTGGGTATGGCCAAATCGATACCTACCCTACTCAATAGAAATCTTTTAGATAAGCATGAGTGATCGTATGACAAATCAAGCAAATCCTGAATGGTTAGACGAGATTAAATTACGCAGTCAGTATCCTAAATTAGCCAAACCTAAAAGTGATGGGGCATACTGTTACGCCGTGCAGCGCCGACTCTCGCTTTATGTGTCTCGATGGTGTGTATTGTGGAACATTTCACCCAACCAGGCCACCTTCATTGACTTCTTATTTGCGGTCGGCGCCTCTATCGCCATTTATGCGCAGGACTACATTCTAGGAGCCTTACTGATACAAGTTTTCGGAATATGGTCCTGTGTCGATGGAGAAGTGGCTCGACTTTCGGCGCAGGCGAGTCAAAAGGGAGACTTTTACGATACTATGGTCGACCGAGTGACCGAATTCATTTTACTGGCTGCGCTTTTTGTCAGCCTACCGGAGGAACAGCTGACTTCCTCTTTGACGTTAAACTTCTTGCTATACCAAGGAGGAATTTTCCTGTTAACGGTTTCTTCGGAAAAGTACCGTTCTTCGTTTCAATCCAATTATCCCAAAAAGGACGTAGAACGCTATTTTTGCTGGATCTCCGCAGGAAGTGACAATCGACTGTTGTACTTTTCAATAGTCATAGTGATGTATCAGTTGACATCGAGTCCTCAACTTCTGAATTGGTTTTTAGGTCTAATGTCGCTGGCCATGATTCTCAATTATGGTTTTAGAATGTGGAAAATCGGTCAACTGTCACAAAAATCTGAATAATCGAAGCAATGAAAAAGGCCACCGGCAAAGTTAAGAGGGAAGAATACTCTTGATGGTTTGTCATATTTCCCAAACCACACAATTTTTATCATATCGGGACGCCATGAAAGCATTCATACTAGCCGCGGGCTATGGTAGGCGCATGAGGCCGTTAACAAACTACACACATAAAACCTTACTTAAGGTCGATGAAGAAACGATTATTAGCCGTATTGTCATAGGGCTTTTAGAAAACGAGATCAGCGACATTGTAGTCGTGACTGGATATCGGGCTGATGAATTAGAAAATTATCTCCTATCTACCTTTCCTAAAGTTCAATTTACTTTTGTCAAGAATGAGCGTTATTTGGATACCAATAATATCTTTTCTTTAGCCCTTGCATTCGAAAAAGTACCCTTGAATGATGACATTGTCTTAATAGAATCCGACCTAATCTACGATGCACAAGTGATTGAACGTGCCATCAATAGTCCATTTAAAAATGTGGCTTTAGTTTGCCGATATCATGCAGGACTGGATGGGACAGTAGTCACCGTTTCCAATGAGAAAATTACCAATGTCATTCCTCCTCATTTGCAAGATGAAAACTTCGATTTTTCTGATAAATACAAAACATTAAATATTTATAAGTTGGAGCAGTCGTTTTGTGAAAATGAGTTCAAAACTTTATTGACCTATTATGCCAGAACGATTGATGACAATTGCTATTACGAGCTTATTCTGGGCATTTTAATTTATATGCAAAAGAAAATGATTTATGCTGAAATTATTAAAGATGAGAAATGGGCTGAAGTTGATGATCCGAATGATTTGAGGGAAGCAGAATATATTTTTAATCACCGCAAACGTCGGTCTCTATTAGAGCAGGGATTTGGTGGCTACTGGAACTATGAACTCCTCGACTTCTGCTTTATTCGCAATATGTATTTTCCTCCAGAATCGATGATTTCAGCAATCAAGAATCATCTGCCCAAATTGTTGCATAACTATGGTTCCACACAGATATTGCTCAACGAAAAGTTATCTTATGTAACGGGATATTCTCAAAACCGTTTAATTTTGCTGAATGGAGCCTCTCAAGTTTATCCGATCCTGCAAAACTATTTCAAAGATCGTCGGGTTTTGCTTCCTGATCCAACCTTCGGAGAATACTCTCGTATTTTTCCCAAAAGCCTGACGTATTCGGACCCCGTGTGCCAGAAGAAAGTCAGCCTCAAGGCCCAGGTTGATCAAGCGGACCTCATTGTCATTGTCAATCCGAACAACCCCAGTGGCTCGATTATTCCCAGTAAAAAGGTTTTGGAATTAATCCAAAAATATCCCCATAAGGATTTTATTGTGGATGAGTCCTTTCTCGAATTTTCTGAAGAACCGTCCATCATGGAGACGTTGGAACAAGAAGCGATCAGTAATGTGATGGTGATCAAAAGTATGAGTAAATCCTATGGTTGTCCAGGAGTACGACTGGGATATCTCTATACATGCAACTCTCGATGGTATCAGGATATTCTCCAGCAAATTCCTATTTGGAATACGAATTCAGTAGCCGAGTTTATGTTGGAAATTTTTTTAAAGTATAAAAATGAACTCAAGTGTTCCTTTGAATACTCGAAAAAGGATCGAGAAACCTTTCGGCGAACACTATCCCAACTCCCCTTTATCGAGGAAGTGTATCCCAGTCAGAGCCATCATATTTTGGTGAAATGGAAAGAGGGAGTTGGAAAGCCTCACGAAATCCTCGATGCGTTACTGAACGAATATGCAATCTTAGTTAAAGATGTCTCCCATAAGTTTAAGGATGGCGATACTTACTTTCGCCTTGCAGTACGATTACCTCAGGAAAATCATAAGTTAGTCAAACGGCTCAAAAAAATCGTCAAGTCGATGAAACAAAACCATTAGACAATCTTAGTGCGCCAAGCCATTGGAGGACAAGCTACGCTCGTCATCGGTCCAAGCGCTCCGGCCATCCGCTTTCCAGTGGGGAAATCCCATTATTGAGGTTCGTCGCACTTATGCCAGTTCCAATATCCGCCAAGAGTTGCTCATTGGTGGATATATCTTAAGAAGGAGAAAATATGGTATGGAATCACTATGGATTAACCTCCCTGATTGTCATGTTGATTTTCATGTTGGTATTTTATCCAGTTCAAGCTGAAGAACTAAGAGGGGGAGAATTGGTCATGATCGTTCCTAGCACTCCACCCCATTTGAATCCCGCCATCACTTCGGGTGCGCTGATCATGATGCCTGCGGCACAACTGTTTGCTTCTCCGTTGCGTTATGACAACCAATGGCAACCCCAACCCTATCTGGCAGAGCACTGGGAAGTTGCAGAGGATGGGCTGTCAGTAACGCTTCATTTAGCGCCAGAAGCGACCTTTCACGATGGCCAACCGATTACTTCTAAGGATATCGAATTTTCAATCAACCTGATAAAAGCGAATCACCCATTCCAGCAGATGTTTGCTCCCGTGAAAAATGTCGAAACTCCTGATGACCATATTGCCATCATTCGTTTGAAGCATCCCCATCCGTCCATCTTGTTATCGATGTCATCGGCCTTACTTCCAATCCTGCCCAAACACATTTATGGCGATGGCCAGGATATCCAAACGCATCCAGCGAATCAGCAACCGATCGGGTCTGGACCTTTCAAGCTCAAAGAATTTATTCCCAAAAAATCAATTTTACTGGAACGCTATGACGACTTCTTTTTGGAAGGCAGACCCTATCTGGATCAAATACGCATGATCCAATCAACAGATCCTAACGAAGTTGCGATTGGATTGGAAACTGGGGAGATTCATCTTTGGGAATCGGATGTTGATATAGAAATTCCCAACCAGTTAGCCCAAGAGGACCATCTACATATGTATGCAAAGTCATTCGAAGCTGCCGGACCGCTGGCCTGGGTGGCGTTTAATTTGCGCAAGCCACCGTTTGATGATCATCGAGTGCGGCAAGCCATCGCCTACGCGATTGACCGTGATTTGATCATCGAAACCCTGTTCCAAGGGCAGGCTAAACAAGCGACAGGTCCCTTATCGTCAAGTAGTCCTTTTTATACGGATGATGTGGAATTGTACAAAGTTGATTTTGATAAGGCGAATGCCTTGCTCGATGAAGCGGGTTATTTGAGAGACCAAAAAGGAAAACGTTTTTCATTTGAACTTATATTTTTCAACAATCCCTCGGGTACAAATCAAAAAATACTGACCTACCTCCATCAGGTGTTTCTACGTAAGTTGGGTGTGGAAGTGAAATATGGAGTCTATAGCTTTGGAGAATGGGCTTACCGAGTGGCGAATTGGGAATTCGAAGCCACCATTGATTTGGTTTTCAATTGGGGGGATCCGGTCATTGGAGTGCATCGGACTTATATGAGTTCGAATATTCGTAAGGGGGTTTTATGGTCCAACACCCAAGGCTACCATAGCCACCAAATCGATACTCTTCTCGAACGAGCTGCGACTGAACGGGACTTCGTAAAACGTAAAGCACTCTATCGGGAGTTCCAAAAAATCATCACACACGATTTACCCGTATATGGTTTGTATGAACTTCCCATCAGGACGATTAAGCATAAAGACTTAATGAATATCAACCAAAGTATTTGGGGAGCTATGTCTCCGATGGATGAAGTATATTGGAAAAAATAGGGTTTACAGAATAATTGGGGGATCCCACGATATTCCCGTGTATGGCTTGTATGAGCACCCCATCCGCATGATATATCATCGGGAATTGACGAATCTCAGCAAAAGTATTTGGGGGGAAATGTCGCCAAGGCATGAAGTCTATTGGAGAAAAACAGACTAGGGTTTCCAACCATGTTGAACAAACTCAAATTCGGTATTTCAAGCAAAGTCTTATCAGGATTGATATTCATCATACTGATTGCCGTAATTTCCAATGGCATGGCCGAATTCCGCTTTGAGAGTTTCAACACTCATATTCAACAAGTTACCGAACGTCAATTGCCAGTCTTTGTGACCGTGACCCAGTTGGTGAAGGGCACCGAAAAACTGATCAGTAATGCGCCGGATATTATTCTGGCTGAGAACCCGATGGTTCTGGAGGTACTCACCGAAGAAGTGGAACAGAGTGCAGAGGAAATGGATCAATTGATAGATCGCTTGAAATCTACCAATGTAGAACCCGCTACCTTGTCCCAGCTTTCTGAAGAATTCCAACGCCTGTTCAGCAATCTACAGACCCTGGTGGACCTGGTGAACGCCCGGAAACGCGTTGATACACGTATCCACCAACTTTCCATCCGCATCCGTCAGGTCGCAGAACGGTTTACAGAGTTCGAATTATCCGTAGAAAATCATCAATTGCATCCGCAGCTTCACACCGCATTTACCCAAGTATTCTACGCCTTGTTTTTTGTCCAATCGGTTGAAGATGAGGTGAAATACAGTGCTTTTCTCGACCGATTTGAAGCCATCAAAAATGAATTGCATCAACAATTGGAGACCCTTTCCGCAGAGCAGGCAAAACCTTTCCAACTCTATTCTAGTACGATCGAACGATACGGTATTGGCGAAAAGGGGTTGCTTGCTCTAGTCGAGCAGCGCATACAGCTACAGCAACTGATCCAAGATAATTTGGTGGAAAACAAATTTCTATCCGAACAGGTGACCCAACATGTGGATCAGATTTTTGCTACCATTCAAAAAGGCATTCAGGATCAAACCCTCCAAATTCAAGAAGAAACCAACATTTTGGGGAGAATGCTGCTGACCATCCCCTTTATTCTGGCAATCAGTGCCTTGGCGATTTTTCTGTTCATCCGTCGCTCGGTTTTGGGTCGGATCTTTTCCTTAGAAGCTAGCATTCACTCTCATGTGGAAAATCGTCCCCAACCGTTGCCCACTCAAGGCAATGATGAAATTGCGGGCATGGCACAGGCGGTTGAATACTTCATTCTCACACGCCAACAAGCAGAACGAGAATTGACCGAGAAGAAACAACAGTTGGAAGATTTAGCATCCACGTTGGAACAAAAGGTCGACGAGAAAACGAAGGAACTCCGTTTGACCTTAGAGCGTCTCCAACAGTTAGATCGGCTGAAAGATGAGTTTTTGGCCAACACGTCTCATGAATTACGCACCCCGCTCAATGGAATCATTGGACTCGCCGAATCGTTGGTAGCAGGAATCGCAGGGCCGCTACCTGCCAAAGCCAATGAAGATCTCACCTTGCTGGTGAAGAGTGGTCAACGTCTGGCTGCGTTGGTCAACGATATTCTCGATTTTTCCAAAATCAAAAATGACGATCTCCAGTTGCAATGTCGTCCTGTGGAAGTGAAGGCTTTGGTGGATGTGGTGATGCAACTCTCTCAATATCTGGCTCAACAAAAGCCGCTCATCTTGATCAATGACGTATCAGACAGCCTTCCCTTTGTGGAGGCTGATGAAAATCGACTTCAGCAGATTCTATTGAATTTGGTGGGCAATGCCATCAAGTTTACCAACCAAGGAGAAGTACGAGTTTCCGCTCAGTTAGTGAACCAGCGAATGGTGATTGCGGTAAAAGATACGGGCATCGGTATTGCGGAAGATAAGCTGGACCGTGTTTTTGAATCCTTTGAACAAGCCGATGGTTCTACTGCCCGAGAGTATGGAGGGACTGGCCTTGGTCTTTCCATCACCAAACAGTTGGTTGAATTGCATGGAGGACAAATCTTCGTCGAAAGTCGAGTGGATGTGGGTTCCACATTTTCGTTTGAGTTGCCACTCTCCCACCAACAACCCGTTGCCCGAGAAACCGCTCCATTGCCTCTTCTCTCGACCATTGCCGATTCCGTGACTCCCATCGAACTGGGCGAATCACTTCCAACAACGGAAGAAGCTACCACCGAATCGACCTCAACGATTTGGGTGGTGGATGATGAATTGGTCAACTTGAAGGTAATTTCTAATTTTTTGGAATTGAAACAGTATCGGGTATGCACCGTTCCTAATGGAATTGTGGCCTTAGAACAGTTGGATGAACAACATCCTGATTTGATGCTGTTGGATATTATGATGCCCCAGATGAGTGGCTATGAAGTGGCTCGTCAAATTCGCGAAAGGCATGGTCCTGCCCAACTTCCCATCATTATGCTCACCGCCAAGAATCAAACTCGGGATCTGGTTGAAGGTTTTGCCAGTGGAGCCAATGATTATCTGACCAAACCTTTCCAGAAAGATGAGCTGTATCAGCGTATCCAAAACCATCTCAACCTAAGAACGCTGCATCAGACCCAAGCTATCGCGAATCAACGCCTCGCCTTTCTTTTCGACCAAACCCAAACCTTGGCTGCGGCGAAGGACAAATACACCGCCATCGTTGAAGCCGTGCAGACACTGCTTCAGCTCGTAACCGTCGAGCCTTCGGGACAAATCCATTTAGGGTTCCGAGAACCGTGCAGCGATAACAACTTTACCTATTTTCAAGCCCAAGTTGCGTTATCGGAAATATCCACTGAGTCGTTTGACATTCAACGATTGGATTGCATTTCGTTTTCTCAACAAATTCCTCAGCCCATTGAATCCATCTGGAATGCTCACCAAACGCATCATATTTTCTTTTCTGAAAATCAGTTGAATTTACTGTTTGGAACTCCGAATGAATTGCTTGGGTTTATTCAAATCGAAGGGATTCACGAACCACAATTTGAGTTGCACGATCAGCCCTATGTGGCGATGTGGACTCAATATCTGTCCCTCGCTTTTCAAGAAATCAATTCAACGCTGGACTTGGAATGGACCGTGAAGGATCGCACCCAGACCTTGACCCAAACACTTGAACAATTGGAACAGGTTTACCAACACAAACAAGAATTCCTTCAAAACATTTCGCATGAACTCCGCACCCCAACCGATGTCATTCAACGCTTCACGCGCTTTTTGAACGAAGGCACTCGATGCGTTCCCCCGGCTGAAGAGCAAAAACGGTTTCTGGAAATTCTGCAACAAAATGCTCGACGCTTGATGAATTTGGTCAATCGACTGTTACAGCTCTCACGTTCGCAAGCTCGCTTTGAACAACTTCGACTCGAATCGATTGATTTGCATTCGATGCTCCACACAGTGGCACGTAACCTGAGCGGCATTTTTAACGAACATGTCGTCCTTGTCCAAAACTTCAGCGGACAACCAATTCATGTCAAAGCCGATGCCGGAGGATTAGAAATTGTACTGACGAATTTGATTTCCAACGCAGCCAAATATACCAAGGAAGGTTCGGTGGAAATTCAAACAGAACTCGATGATCGAAAAGCAAAGGTTTCTGTGATTGATACGGGAATAGGTATGGATGAATCAGAATTGAATTTCATTTTCGAACGTTTTGCTCGTTCTAAAGAGGTGGTTTCCACCTTGGGAACCGGATTGGGACTTGCAATTACTAAATCCTTTGTTCAGGAGATGGGGGGAATGATTGGGGTAAACTCCCAAAAAGATAAGGGATCAACTTTTTGGTTTACCCTTCCACTGAGCGAATCTTATGACCAATAAAACCGTTCTCATTGTTGAAGATGAGCCTGACATCCGATTGGGATTGCTAATTGACTTAGAAGCTCACGGCCATTACACCGTATGGGAAGCGGGTGATCGCCAAGAAGCCTTACTGGTGTTGGAAAAACGCGGTCAGCCGCATGTCATCATCACCGACATCATGATGCCCAGTAGCAAAACCGCTGGTCTCGAACTGATTGCGGATATCCGCGCGAATCCTCAATGGAAATACCTTCCTATTATTGTGCTTTCCGCACGAATCGGTACCCAAGAAATTCTGGAAGCCTTAAAACGAGGAGCTAATGACTACTTGGTCAAACCCTGTGATTTAGAAGATATGCTACAACGAGTGGGCCGAGCTTATGAGCTCAGTTGTGAGCTGGTCAAGCCGTCTTCGGCGGCTTCTCCTGATCTCCCTTCAGAACCCATCTCCGACGCTCGCAAACTTCATGTCGACACGCTCAAGCTAGCGCTTTGGTATTGGGAGTTAACCACACAAAGAACCAAATTCGATTTAGCAGAAGAGAGCAAACTCTGGACAACCTATGTCAATGCCAAAGGGTCTTACAGCACCCGAACCTTAGATAAATATTTGCACGAAGCTTCTCTACCAGCCAACCCTCGCACACACCTCATTATCAGCACGGCAACCTTCGTGCTCCAATCTTGCCCGGAAGAACCTTCTCTGAAACCTCAATTAGAAGAATACATTCAAGAACTGTCTCAACTCGCCTCTTAAAATTCGCAATTTCGCTATGGTAAAGAATTGGATGATGAAAACCTGCCAGATGGCTTACAAGACCCGATAATGGAGGAAGCGATGGAAGTGCTAAAAGACATTCGTGATCGAGATGAATATTTACGCGTGTACCAAACACGCCGAACCATTGCGGCGCATGAAGCAACGATGAAACGTTATCATCGAGAAATTGTGGAGAGGTATCAAAAAGCCGAGCAAAATCTTGCGAAGGCGGAGCAAAACCTTGCCAAATCTGAGCAGGAGCGGACGAAGGCGGAGCAGGAGCGGGCGAAGGCAGAGCAAGAAAAAGAATTAGCTCAACAAGAAGCCGACCAAGCAAGACAAAAAATAGAGCAAGCTGAGGCGGAGGTTTTGCGTCTTCGCGAGAAGCTCCTTGAGAACCGCAACACCTCACGGAGTTAAACTTTTCCAACGGTATCAAAACGGCCTTGGTCAAATTCACCGAACCAAGTCATATAATGGTCATTAGTTGCAGTAAGATTCACGAGCAATTTTTTTAGCAACAACGCCATCTTGCCCCCCAACACTCCACAAACCATTCATCGGGTTTTTCAAACCATTCATCTGAAATCCCAACCACTCATCCTTATTTTGTAGTCACTGGCATTCAGGTCGTCGTACGATCTCATTCAGCACTAAATTTCTGTTTCTACAGTTGAAGTCCTATCCTTTGGTCCCTTGTCAAACGATACATCTAAAGAACAGGGACCTTTCCCAAAAGGAAGTACTTACTGATTTCATAATCTATTTGGAGAGATGTTGATGAAAGCTGTTGTTTATCGAAAATATGGCGGGCCTGATGTTTTATCGCTTGAAGAAATGGCAAAACCGCAGCCTGAGGGGGATCAGGTATTGGTCAAAATTCATGCAGCCTCAGCCAACCCGCTCGATTGGCACTTCATGCGGGGAACCCCACTTTTGATGCGCCTGCAATCAGGTTTGATGAAGCCCAAAAATATCCGGATTGGTTCGGACATCGCCGGTTTTGTTGAAGCGGTAGGTCCTGATGTCGTTGAGTTGAAGCCAGGCGATCAGGTTTTCGGAGATTTCGAGGGATCTGGCGGATTCGCAGAGTACGCGTGTGGCCCGGAAAAATCCTTAGCATTAAAGCCGGATAACGCATCGTTTGCTGAAGCGGCAGCTATTCCTATTGCCGGTCTTACTGCCCTACAAAGCTTGCGTGATCATGGCAAGATTCAAGCCGGTCAACAGGTTTTGGTGAATGGAGCTTCGGGTGGTGTAGGGACCTACGCTGTACAAATCGCCAAAGCTTACGAGGCGACCGTCACGGGGATCTGTAGTACGCGCAATGTGGAGCTGGCCCGTTCCTTGGGGGCTGATCACATTATCGATTACACCCAAGTGGATTTCGCCAAAAGCGGACAAACCTATGATTTGATTTTAGATATAGCTGGCAATCTCTCGTTGACGAGCCTAAACCGCACTCTCAAACCCAATGGGATGGGTGTGGTAGTCGGCTTCAGCTCTCTATGGCGTGTTCCACCAATTGCGCTTTTTGGATCACGAGTTGGAAAACAAGAAGGAAAATCCATTGGGTTGATGCTAGCCAAGATCAAACAAGAGGACCTCAAGGAACTCCGCGATCTGTTTGCGGCCGGAAAGATCAAATCAGTCATCGACAAGCGCTATCCGTTTCATGAAACCGCCGAGGCAATCCGCTATCTAGAGACGAGTCGGGCACGGGGCAAAGTCATCATTGATATTGGAGACAGCGATGCTATGATTTAACCGTTTGCATAACAATTGATTCCCTCTTTATCTGGAGCAACCCTATGACAAGCAAAACGCTAGCATTGAAGTTGACGAACACCTACTTCGGTACGGTGTATACGGTTCCCGTGTCTATCGGAAGTAAACCTCAGCTTGCTCAATTGATTGTTTATATCAGAATTAGCACGTTAGGGGTTTATGAAAGTGTGTACATTCGAACAACTGGCGGAAAATGGACGCCTGACAATCATCCAATCTGAGAAACAGGGAGGTGGTACAAAGACCTTATCGAATGAGGAATTTAAAATGCCGCAATCAATTTGGAGGAAGATTTGTGGCAGCGCTTTTTTGATACGGTCCACAAGACGCATCCACCCAAAACGCCTTCAGGAGAGAGTTTTGGGACGCACTAGCAACCTATCGTGGCATCTCTCCAATAAACTCCATTCCTAGTAACATCCCCAGTCGTTTCATCGATATCGAGCAATGGCCTACGTTACGATTTACGCTGCAAGGAGTTGTTTCCAAATTGACCACATGTGCTCTTATTTCCCTTCGCCAGATTGGGCTTCATAGTGGGTGTCGAAAGAAACAATTCCGGTCCAATCATCGCTGGGAGGGTTCGTGAGGTAGTTCAAACAACGATGGATGAAAATGCGGGTTGGCACGTCGTCAGGCCGAAGTTGGTGGGTGTTTTCAAAACACTCAAGAGCTTGCGACCATCCTCGATCTTGATACAGGCGGACCCCCTGAGTGAACTGCTCTAGAAAATGCTTGGTCTCGTCAGTGAGTTGATCTCGTTCTCCGATCAACTCGTAAATCGCGACCCCTCTTTTGGAGCCACGCACGGCCACAAAATCGAGTAACCGCGCAGCGAGCCGGTCTTGAACCGCTTCGTAAGTAGTCTCACTGACAAGAATCAAAGTCCCATAATATTTGTTCAGGTCTTCCAAACGGCTGGCCAAATTGACGTGTTCCCCCACGGCGGTGTAGTTGATCCGATCCTCCACTCCGATATTCCCCAATACTACGTCTCCCGTGTTGATACCGATACGGCATTGAAACGGCAGCTCTTTCACTTTTTCCTGCACCTGCAACGCCGCCCGGCAAGCACACAATGCGTGATCCTCCAGCACACGAGGTGCCCCCCAAAGGGCCATCACACCGTCTCCAATGTACTTATCCACCGTTCCTTGATGTTGGTGGATCACATGACTCACATGGCTCAAATAGCGGGATAACTCGTTGACCAAACCTTGAGGGGTCATCTGCTCGGCGATGGACGTGAACCCCACCACATCCGAAAAGAAAACGGTCACATGTCGATTTTCACCGCCAACAACGGCTTCTTGCTCCAGCGCGATCAGTTCCCGTACCAAATCAGCAGGTACGTATTTTTTGAACGAACGGAGACCTTTGGTCATGTTGCTAAAGCTTTGCCCCATGTGATCCACTTCGATCAGCCACGAACGAACCGGATTTCCAAAATCGAGTACAAAGTTTTTCACCTGTTCCATCTGCTGTGCCAGCCGGGCCAAGGGCTGCGAAATATTGCGTGAAAGCACAAACCCCAACACCACCGCGACACCGATCAACAACAACGACAGCGTGATCGTCACTTGATTATTACGATTCACCAGAGCCATCACATCTTCTTCTGGGATGACCACACCAATCAGCCAGTCGAAGCCACTTGCTTGAGGAAACGGGGCATACATTGCCAAATAATTTTTCCCTTCATGAGAATAAACAAATCGGATTGAGGATTGAAGGCGGCGAGGTCCTTTATTGGGGGGATCGACAGAGGCTTCCGCAGCCGAGACTTCATCATTAATCCGGGGTAACAACGTGTTAGTCGTTTCCAGATTGGCTAGTTTTTCTTGGAACAATTTAAACGATTGCGCGATTTCGCCATCTTTGATTTTTTCAGCGGGCAAAAATGAATACTGAGTTCGTTTTTCCTCTACGTGCGTTTGAATGATTTGCCCGGGGTCAAATGCCTCTACCGCAGGAAACGCGATCAACTGATGATATTGATTGAGGATGAACGCCTTGCCTTGTTCGCCGATCTTCAAGCCTCCTAAAAAATACGAGAGTTCTGCAACTCCAATATCGATCCCAATGACTCCTTGGAGTTCTTGAGACTTGTCAAAAACGGGTAGGGCAGACGTGATCCCCGGCTGTTGATCCGTATAAAAGATATAAACGTCCGTCCAGATGAGGTCTCGATGTTGAACGGCTCGTTTGAACCACGGACGTCGCCGCGAATCGTAACCATCAATCAGCGATTCCATCGTAGAAGGGTAAACCTCTTGCCATTCCTGATTTGTATGAAACCATTCGGTAAAGACCGCCCGCTCATCACGCGTGATGTGTTTGATGCTGTAGGTTTGATCGGTCATCTTTTTAACCATAAACAGAGCACCGGATTTATCCCCTAAATACAGCATCTCAAATTGTTGATTGGCATCCAGCACGCTCTGGAAGAAGGTCATCAAACGCTCTCGATCTGATAGATTGAGCAATTCCTGACCAATCAAATCGCGAGTCAATTGCAAACTCGTGATCCCTGGCTTGAGATAACCGAGTGTTTTCTCGGTCACTTGATTGGCAATATTTTGCATCATTTCGTCCACCAAAAAGTGGACGGAATTCCGACCACCCAAATAAGAAACCAAAATGATGATACTACCTGCTATCGAGACAATGGCAGTCAATAAAACCACGATACCGAGGCGAACCGTTAGCTTGAAACGGGGCATGGATTTCTCCTACTAAAAGGCACTTTTTCGAGCAATCTCTATGAATTTGTCCTGCCAGGAAAGCTAGGGATTGACAAGGTATTAAGTTTGCAAATACACCTTGAAGAAGGCTTGTTCCTATTCATAACCCCTCTAGTCTTATAATGCGATGTCATCAGCGTCCAACTCAACCAGCCCTCAATACAGCCGACAATTGGAAGTCCTATCGGCGTTGTATCGCAGCATCCCCAGTAATGTCTGGAGCGATGAGGTAGAAAAAGCTCTCACACAAATTCTCGATTCGCTGCAAACCACAGAAATTCCTGATCAATTGGTAGCGTCATACAACTCAGAACAATTGGAAGCTTGGTTGAACGAAGCCCAAGAACAATATGAAAAAATGGGAGCGATCAACCATGAACGTATGAAAAGTTTGGTCGAACTCTCGGACATTGACTTACATCAGAGCATTTTTGAAACCTTGTTTCTGTTCGACCTGGAGTCGGGACCTCCGTTGGAAATCAGAGAGCGAGATGGTTTCGATGAAGAAGGCAAACCGATTTATAAAGTGAGCCAATATCCGGTGCTTCAAGAAAAGGCGTTGAGCGGAGTCGAAGGATTGGAACGCTTCCTTCCACAAATGCTTAAGCAAGGCTATGCGGTGACGGACACGCCGGGCATGTCCCAATACCTGAACACGGAATACCCGGACCTGGCCGGAAATTTGAAGCAAAATGCCAATACTTCCATTCGTGCAATCACTACAATCGGAAGCCTTGGTGGAATCGGTCACAAGCCCGATTCCGATATGGATGCGCAAGTCATCTTCGACACCAACCCTCAATTCGACCACGCGTGGAACGACGCCGATTTTTTCATTGCTCTCCTTTCACAGATCTTCCAAAGCGTTTACCACGCCACACTACAAGAAGCCTTGGACGAATCCACCCGTAACACCATTCAGCGGGAAATCGAAGAAGCCATGCGTAAGGAATATGGCGAAACCCTTTCTGAAGACGAACGTCATATTGTACGGTCCTTGTTTCCCAGCAATTTCAAAACTCGCTTGGAAGCCGAGTTGATCAAAGCGTTTCAGAAATTACCTTCTGCCCAGCAGGCTCGGTTGCTCTGGAATCAAATCAGTAAGGTGTTGAATCAATATCCGTACTTTGAGAAGTACCTTTCCCAACTCACCAAATTCTTTTCTTTCATCAAAGTGGAAAGCCAAGAAAAGGTGCTGGCCAATTGGTTTCCGTTCTCGCTCAAAAAACTAAATCGTGAACAAATGTTGCGATGGTTGGCTGAATTTTATTGGGAACGCTATGTGGATGATTCCGATTTCCGTCGCATTTTGAAGCATCACGGGCAGCAATATGGCCTGGAACCGAAAAAGATGAATCGTGCCGATCAAAATCGTGCCCTCCTTGAAAATTTAAGGAATTTGAATCAGCGCGGCCCAGTGGTCAAAGGGTTTTTGATTCACCTGATGGGCAAGCTTGCTATCTTCTATCAGTCGCGGCTTCCAGAAGTGGTGAGTTTATTGCGAACACAATTCGATCCGCGAAAACAATTCTTACAGGATGATTTTTTGGTGGGCTTGTCTGAGCCACTCAAGGAAAATTTTCGGGCGCAAATGATAGGACTCGTCGATGCTTATTCCGAGCATGATGCCATCCGCTTGGAATCGGAAAAGGAGTATGCTGTTCACAGCAAAATCCGGTTTGCTGAAGCCTATATTGCCCATAAGTATCCTGATACGGAAGTGCATTACTTTTCTAATATTCTTCGTAAACAACGGGTCGGGCATCACACTTCGTTTTTGGTCTCTTCTGAGGGCAGTATGGCTTATGACGTCATGTTAAACGATTTCCTGCTCAATCCAGCCGTTGTGTTGGCAGGGTCGATGCCAATCCCTTTCAATTTGCCTCACGAGGTGAAAACCCTGTGCAACATTGGAGCTTTGCCCGAAGCCGAATGGACTCTATCGCAGACTATTGAAGAAAATGCGGAACAATTCACCATTCGCGAGTTGGCCGATTGGGGAGACAATCGAATTTCACGGAAAAAATTTCTGGGGCATGCCATCCCGATTTTCCTACGGGAGAGTGAAAAGGTGAGCCATCGCAATTTGCCCAAAGCGCTGCTGAACTGTTGGTGGGTGGAAATGTTGTGCCAGGAACCTGCGGATCAAACTCTGACCAGTTTAACACAGTTGCTTTGGAATCCTCAAAAACGTCATTTTCTCGTGAAAGCGATTGAGCACTCTTGGGTCGGCGCAATTGAATCCATGGAGACCGAGTATCCCCAATTGGTCCGTGATCCTTGGTGGCTGAAATTTACTGAGATGCTACTACGGTTTGAGGATCCGGAAATCCAAAAAAGTATGATTTTTTGTTTCGCTCAACATCTACGGATTTCGGACATCATCGATTACAACAATCGTGGCAATCCGATCCGTCTGGACGAATCGGCCACTTGGCGGATTCGTGCCCTGGTGAGTTTTTATAACTTCTTCATTCCCGATGAAAACGAACGAAAAGAATTGATGAAATTTTCCCAAGGACGCGACGACGTCTGCAATCGCATGGAAAAGACTTTAAAAATTCAATTTTTGCATGCCATGCGCCGAACAGAACAAAAACTGATTGATGAAGGCAACCATCATTCTCTCAAGCTGCTGATGGGATACGTTCTCAAATTGGGGGGGAATCAAATTGGTCCCAAAGCCAAAACCGTCGCCGCATTCACTTTGCATTTATTGGATGAGCTGAATCAACAACTCATCATCACCGATCAGAAAGTGATCCACAAAGCCTTAGAGGGCAAAGAACTCAATCGAGTTGAAAAACAACAGTTGGAAGGCTACCAAGCCGACCGATTGCGAGTGCAAACCACGGTTAACCAGTTGATGGACTATTATGAAAACTGGGGCATGGCTCCTGATTCCGAACACATTGAAAAATTGATTCTCGATTCTCGAATGAACCTGCACGGCGATCCACTAGAAAATGTCATTTTCAAATACCATTTCGAACGAAACTTCAAAAGAAAGCCGTTTCAGATCCCTACTCCGATTTCCAAAAGTCTGAGTGTGCCTCGCAAGCGAATTATGCTCAACTTCAACAATCGAACCCAGCGTTGGGTTTTCAAATCAGTGCTCAGTAAACAGGAATTGGCTGGGGTCAGCCGGAGACTCGCCAAAAAAGAGAGCGAGATTGATATGTTTGAGGATCATTTGGTTCAGGGATTGGCCCGTTGTGTCTTCAGTGGCTATTTGGGGTTTTCCACAACCAACCTCACTTCTTTTGAAAAGCCTGCCGGACGCATCACGGGAACGGCAGCCAGCAATCCAGTGAACCATCAGGAATTGCAATTTTTAGCAGCTGAATTGAGAGAATTCTTCCCTCCTATTTCCGTCAGCCCTCGCGAACTATTGGAGGATATTCACTACATTCGTGAAATTTTCATGGCTTGTAATGTCAATCGTTTTAATACGATTTCTTTGGTTGTACGGGATAACTTCGGAGATTGCTTCGTTGTGGATTTCGATGTGGATCGCATCAAGGTCAAACTCAAACCCAGCGATATGAAATTTGACCCGGCCTTCTCCCGGTTCTTCATGCAGTTTAACAGTCGGGAATGTCGTTACATGTTCATGAAAACGTTAGGACAGCTCAATATTCCGCTCGATATGTCTCACCGCCCTCACTTCAAAATCTGGATCAATACAGGAAATTTCAACCTCCCGATTGCTCCCAAGTTTTACCGCATTTATTTAGAAGGCGTGGCTCATGCTCTGTGGCCCCTTGAGTCCATGGGGACGGCCGTCTTTTTACATCCGGCGCGTCTCAATCATGGCCTCGACTTCTTTGGCAAACGAGCAATTCAAAACCGACAGGTTTCTTAGCAAGGGAATCCAGATATCTCTAGATACGGTCGCATCGATCAAGCGCTGCGGTTAACTGATCCAGATCAAACGGTTTGGAACATACTGCGGACGCCCCCAGAGACAATGCTTCTGCTGCCAATTCATCATCCGCATGCCCCGTAATGATAATGATAGGCGTTTGGTGTCCCGATTCGCGGGTACGACGAAGCATTTCCAAGCCATCCATAACCGGCATCTTAGCATCGACCAAAATGGCGTGCCACTGAGGCACGTTTTGGGAAAAAAGCAGCCAACCTTGATCTCCATTATTCGCACACGCGACCTCATGCCCTTCGAATTCGAGGAACTCGGCTAGGAGTTGCAAAATATCTGGTTCATCGTCTATTAGGAGTAACTTCATCAATAGTCCTCTCGACAATACGGCAGTTGAATCCGACAAACGGTGCCTTGTTGTTTCACACTCTCCACGACCAGTTTCCCATGATGACTCTGCACAATACCATGACTCACCGATAGTCCCAGCCCCGTTCCTTGCCCGACCTCTTTAGTTGTAAAGAAGGGGTCGAGCACTTTTGCTAAATCCTCTTGGGAAATGCCGCAGCCACTATCTTTCACTTCCAAGACCACCCAATTTTTTTGAAGGTACGTACGAATGGTCAATTTTTTCTCTTTGGAATGTTCCAAAGCGTCTCGTGCATTGAGTAAGAGATTGGTGAGCACTTGTTCAATCTGGATGGCATTGCATTTCACGAGTGGCAGCTCTGGACACAAATCCTGAATCACCTCAATGTTTCGCAAACGCAGTTGCTCACTCATCAAAATCAATCCATTGGTGATCAAGGTATTCAGATCTTCTTCCTGCAAGGTCAGAGTGCTGGGGTCTCTCCCAAACACTCGCAACTGTGTGATGATACTGGACGCACGTTTGACCTGCTGACGGATTTGTTTCAACTTGGCCTCTACCGCAGCAGGGAGACTTTGATTTAAATACTTCAAAATCAGTTCCGCAGACATACTGATGATCGTTAACGGCTGATTCAGCTCATGAGCTACCCCGGCTGCCATTTGTCCCAATGATGCCAATTTTGCGGATTGAATCAATTGTGCTTGAGTGCTTTGCAGTTCCTGTGTCCGTTCTTCGACCCTGGATTCCAACGCATCGTTGGATTCTTTGAGCTGACGGTGGGCGTTCTGAAGCTCTTCTTGAGTTTTGCGAAGCAATCGATTGGTGACTTCATATTGTTTCGCTTTATGGGTCGTTTGAAACAACTTCTCTGATAGAATCTTGGCAAAAAGCCGGTATAGCACATTTTGTAATTCTTCAGGATTGAGATCCGAATACTGCCCGATGTTCCGTGAACGCAAAGCCAACACATTGACATGGGTCATTGATATCACCGATGCTGAGCATACCTTACTGCTAATGATGCTCATTTCCCCAAAAATGTCTCCCACCCGTCGAAGCTGCAAAATCAATTCACCTCCTGCATAAATACCCACCTCTCCACGTAGAAGGAAAAACACATAATCGTTGGGTTGACCTTCCGTCAAAATTTCAATGCCCGGCTTATGCTGAACGAGTTCAGCAAGAGGGAGGAGTTTGCGAAGTGTGTCTTCTTTCAAATGTCCAAACAATCGCGATTTACTCAAATAATCGAGAATTTCCCGGTTCTCTTCGAACAAATGCTGAATCTGGGTTTCTTGAGTGTCCATATTCACTCTCCATTGGCAGAGGTTTCGAGAGGCAAACTTTCTTCGGGGTGTAGATATTTGGTCATATGGATACAATTTCCTGACTCATTCCAAATCACCTCATCCATGAAGCTTCTAATCAGCATAATGCCTCGTCCACTGAGCATCAATTGAAGAGGGTCTTCCTCTTCAATCACGCTTCGGTAATCGAACCCTCGGCCTTCATCCTCTACAGTGATGCACAGCTTCTCTCGATCCAATTCGTAAGTGACGTGAACGAGTCGGTTGACAAAAGTCGGATTGTTTTCTCGTTCTTCAATAATACGATCAAAACGATCCCAAGACTCCTCTTTGAGGGAAGATGGCACTTCTAGATTACCGTGGACAATCGCATTGACGATGGCTTCTTCCAGACACAGCTTGATATGATCGGTGTTAATACGGTGGGCTTGCAGTATTGGCTGAAAGGCAAACTGAAATCTTTTGATGACACTCCCCAAATGCCGACATCGGCTGGTAATGGAAAATTTAGTGGTCTCGTGACACTCAGACAAGGTTGCCCGAAGATCCGCATGGGGAATGATGGTGAGTTCGAGGCGACGTAACGCACTGAACAATTCTTTTTGAGAGAATGGCTTTTTGATGTAATCAAACGCTCCTTCTTGCAGCGCATGCAACACATACTCTCCCGAAGTTTGTCCGCTGCAAATGATCACAGGAATGGAAAAATTTTCAATCCTGAGTTTCGCCAGCAACTCAATGCCTGAAAAACGCGGCATCACGAGATCGGTGATGATCACATCCCAATGATGAGATCGGTTTACAAATTGTTTCCACCCTTGCGTTCCGTCATAGGCAGATTCAACCTGATGCCCTTCCATCACAAGAAAGTCCGTCATCGTGTTTACAAACGTCTGGTCGTCGTCGATTAATAGAATCTGCATGATGGTGGGTTGTGATGACTAAGATTCGTTCGAGGGGAGCACAATAACCACAGTCGTCCCTTCATCCAATTCACTTTGCACTTCTAGGTGTCCATTGTGCACAGACAACGCTTGTTTGACCATGGATAGCCCCAGTCCCCGCCCTGGAACCAAGGCTGCGTTGTCAGCTCGATAAAACAAAGAAAAAATATGAGGCTGAGCACCATCTGGGATGCCAATACCGTGATCTTCAATTCGCAAAATCAATTCTTGTGGAGTCGCAATCGCCTGCCACTGCACCCGGCTCGATTCGGGTGAAAATTTAAGAGCATTGATAAGAATGTGTCCCATCATAACACGAAGCAAGTGTGTATCTAAATACCAGTTCTCTCGTGATCCTTGCCAAGTGAAATCAATCCGTTCCCATTCTTGATGAGTCCGGCGGATCTCATGCAGGAAGACTTCACAGAATTGCGGTACCTGGCACGATTCTGGACGATAGGTCAACTTGCCCGATTCGGCCTTGCTAATGAACAATAAATCGTCCAGCAGATCAGTGAGGTGCTTGACTTGCAGTTGGATCTTCTGCAAGTGGCTGTTCTTTTTTTCTTCTGGCATTTTCGCTCCATAGCGTTCCAACATCTCGCTGGAAGTATGAATCGTGGCCAAGGGTGTCCGCACCTCGTGCGATATGAGTGATAAAAGTTGTTCTGTATCTAGCCTATTTCTCACCTTCACTTCTCCCATAATGTGTTAGGATTCTAAAGTAAACCCCTGATCGTATTAAAAATTAAACAAGTGATTCCTCACAAGGAAAGGTAACGCAAACGCGGGTTTGCTGATGGGACTGGCTCTCCAGGAAAAAATGGCCTCCATGCCACTCAGTCAATCGTTTCGCCAAGATCAATCCCAGTCCAAGTCCTGTTTGTTGATATTGTTGCCGTTCAAACTGCATATAAGGTCCAATATTGCTAATTTGTTCAGCAGTCATACCTCGCCCTTGATCAATAAATTGGAGCGTGTACATGCGGTTGGAAACTGCGGCAACCACATGGACTGGAGTCTTCGATTCGGAAAACTTGAAAGCGTTATTTCCCAATTCTTCAACAATTTTCTGTAGATCTTCCTGGCTGATGGTCAGCGGGGCATCTTCCAAATCCATCCGCAAATCTTCACTCCGCTCATGAATTTTTGCCTGTTCTTGCAAGACACGCATGATGAGCTTTGCCGGATTTTTGGTATTTTCAGCAGTGTCGGGCTTTACGGACGGCAGTTCTTTCTGTGAAAGTTCCAATTGCGTGATCAACAAGATGTTTTGAATCAATTTATAAAGTCGGTCTCCGGAACCATGAATGTAATGGACGATCTCTCCGATTTCCGAGCGATGCAGGGTGCTATATTCACTCTGAAGAAATTGCGAAAAACCGAGTATGCCATTCAATGGAGTCAGTAGCTCGTGAGTGAACGCCTGCGAAACGTTGCTATGCAAAGTATCCAAATTCTGCATCAGGCGGGTATGCCAAAGGCGTTGTCGTTTCAATTGAGTTTGGATCGAGTTGAGCAATTCTTCGATAGTGAATGGTTTGATCAGGTAATCGTCAGCCCCCAATTCCATACCTTTCCGCCAATCTCTTCGGTCAGATTTCGCAGTCAAAAATACAAAAGGAATAGTGGCCGTGGCAACCGATCCTCTAAGTTGAGCTAAGGTGGTGTAGCCATCTTGAACCGGCATCATGATATCGCAAAATATCAAATCAGGAAGATGCTGTTGGGCCAACTCGACTCCAATCCGACCGTTTTCAGCTCCAATCGTGTTCCAATGCTCATAATGCAGCATTTCCATGATTTCATCGCGAATACCTGCTTCATCCTCTACGACCAATATTGTGCCCATACTACAACTCAATTATTCTCATTTACCTAACTTTATCCGTATTTGCGGTTGTATTCCCATTTCGGTTACTGTATTAATCGCAATATAAAATTTCAAGGAGATACGTTAAATACCCTTAAAAATAGTGTTATTGCAGTGATTTTAATTCTGGTCTGATCTCCTATTTTATAGAACTTCGATTGATAATTTGACTCAAGAGAGCGTATGGAATCGTTCACAATTACGGACAGATTGAAGACAGTGATGGCAGGAATTCCTCAGCGTAAATTTGCAAAACAATTGGAAATCAGCCCGTCCACTCTATGGGAATATTCGCGGGGTAGAATCCCACCTGCTGATTTTATTGCTAAAGTGTGTGAACGCTTTCAAATATCGGAGCGCTGGTTCCTCACGGGCAAAGGAGAGATGCGTCGACCTCCTGACGAGCTAGATAGCACAACTCATCAGATTCTCACCCTGCTTCAAAGCATGGATGCAAAAGATAAACGTTATATTTTGCAATTGGTGCAAAAAGAAAAACTGTTGATGGACCTTTTGGAAGAACGGGAACAGAAAGAGCAGGCAACAATCGTGTTTCTGACAACTCCAACTGGTAACAAACTTGAAGTCACAGGAGCATTGTTAGAGGAAATGCGGGAGCGGCATCAGAAATCGTTAAAAGATGTGGCGGATTACGTTTTTGCGACCCTGGAACAATTACAAAAGTTTGAAAGCGGTAAGCCTGTATTAACCAAGCATCAATTGAAACGGGTCAAGACATTGCTCCAGATGTGGGAGCATCCTTCGTCAGAATCGGAATTAACTTCAAGAACAAAGATGGACTCAACTAAGTCTAATTTTCAGACATTATAGAGGAATTTCTTGCAGAAAGATTTGGTATTGGAAGGGTGTAAGTCCGGGGAATCTTATTCACAAACAAAGGTTTGGAAATGTTCAACGAATCCGGAAAAACCGTCTGCCTTTGCATTTGGCAATGGAGAGTCACCATAGTGATAAAGCCACAGATGTTGCCGAATATCTGCGGGAAGTCCCAAAAGTTGGTTATAGGACGTATGCACACCGAGATGGTTGTTTTCTCCGCTATCAAAAAGTTGGCAATCATGAAACATATATGTGCATGCTTCCACGCCATAGCGAATCAAGGGTTCATTAAATCGAGTATCACTAGTAAAGAGAATTCTGCGGGTTTCCAAGGAGGGATCTTCACACAACTCCACACTGTATGCTTCCAGCCCTTTCACATGATTGCTGTGGTGTAACCAAATTTGGAGGGGTTCTTCATCTTCCAAAGAGATCCATTGTTGAGGTTCAAGAACGATGGGATCAAAGTAGCTGTCTAAACTTTGCGGGGTTTCGTCGCCGGGTGTGGCCTCCACATATTCCAACCCACCTCGTAAACTGCAATTCCACAGCCTTTTCAACAGAGTGCTCGTACTCAGAAGCTTTGGACGATAATTGTGAAACAAACGGCACATCAATGCCATTTGTTCTAGCCCTCCAATATGATCCGCATGCAGATGAGTGATGAAGATATGAGTGATATCACTCAGACTCAACCCACATGCCTCGACACTATTTGGAATTGGATTGCCACAATCGACGAGCAGTTTGATCGCCCCACTTTCGACCAAGATGCTACTTGTCGCGTTTTTTCGAGAAAATGCAGATCCCACTCCCATGAACGTGATTTTCATCGTCACTGGCCTTTCAATTCAATTCTAACAGAGCGTACTCGGTGATCTGAAGCAAAGGTTGGGTATCCAAATGAGTTAGCGGTTTGATTGCTTGTCGAGCCGATTCCAAGAAACCTTGAATTCGTTGACGGGTATAAACATACGTCTCATGCTCCAGAAGGTAGCCTTGTACGTCTTGCACCGATTGTGCCGAAAGTCCGCTCAATGAGACCAATTGCTCGACTCTTCCTTGTAGTGGGGTGCCTTGGGTCTTTTGAATCAAATGACAAACTGGAAAAATCAGTCGACGTTCCTGAAGGCGTTTATACAGCCAATCAGCGTCTTGAAGAGAAATACAATCTTCTTTCAATTGAAAAGCCAATCCTAGATTTCTTCCATAGTCGTATAAAGCAGCTTGAGTGGTTGCGTCTGCTTTTCCTAAAATTCCGCCACTTTTTGCAGCGGCTGCAAAGAGACTTGCTCGCTTGTTTTGCATCATTTCCAAGTAATGCGCCTCGGCTCGTTGTGGAGGCAATGGAGAAATTTCCAAAACCTGCCCTCGCGCAATTCCTTGGGTGGTCGCTGCAACCAATTCCATTAGATCGAAATCCCCTAAGTGCGTCATAGTTTGGAATGAAACGGAAAGCAGGTAGTCCCCCAAAAGAACACTTGCTTCATTTCCCCAAATATTCCCCATTTCCTTCTGATGTCGTCGGAACTCTTCGGTAATCACAATATTTTGATGAAGCATTGAGGCTGTATACAAATACTCCAAGACGCTTGCGACATGACGCAATGACTCCCCTGAATAACCAAACATGCGGGCACTCAGAGAAAGTGCAATCGAACGCAATGGTAAACGATAGGATTCGATGATGTATTGGAGAACCTTCCCCAAAAAGGGCAAGTGGAGTTCGAGGTTGGATTGAATGGCTTGTTGGACATGCTCCAGATCTTCCCTCACTAAAGAAGAGAGTTCTTCTTGAGTCGGAGCAAAGGGTGAAAACACAACGTTATTGGCGGTCATTACGACTTTTTGAGTTAGGTAATCGTTAAAACGATTTTGCCGAAGTGTTGGTTAGATTCCATGTATTTGTGGGCTTCAGCCGCTTGTTCTAACGGAAACACGCTGTCAATAATCGGACGGATCTGCCCATGAATCAACTTGGGGAACCAATGTTCTTCAAATCTACGTTTGATGGCAATTTTATCCGCAATTGGCAAACTCCGCATGATGAAACCGAACAGCTTTAGCCGTTTTGAGATCACCACCGCTAGATTCAATTCTGCTTTTGTGCCCCCCATCAATCCGACGAGAGCGAGTCGACCTTGATGCTGAAGGGCTTGCAAGTTACGATTTAGATAGGCAGCTCCTACAAAATCGAGGACGAGATGAACGCCTTGCCCTCGCGTTTGCCGTTTGACCTCTTCCACAAAATCCTGAGTTTTATAATTGATTCCAGCATTGCTTCCCAATTTCAGGCTTTGTTCGATTTTCTGTGGTGATCCGGCAGTGACAAAAACATTAGCCCCCATCAAATGCGCCATTTGTGTCCCCGCCGTCCCCACGCCACTTCCTCCGGCATGGATCAAAACGGCTTCTCCCTCTTTAAGATTCCCTCCGGTAAACAAGGTTTCATTTGCTGTGAAAAAAACTTCTGGTGTCGCGGAAGCCATTGGGAAGTCCCATGGTTCTGGAATGGTCATTGCCATACGATAATCGAGCAAGGCTTGTTCAGCATAACCTCCTCCACTGACCAATCCAAAAACCCGATCTCCTTTTTGGAAACCTTCTACATTACTTCCCAAAGCCTCAACAACCCCCGCAATTTCTAGCCCCATGATTTCAGACTCACCAGGAGGAGGAGGGTAATAGCCTCGACGCTGTAAGATATCCGCACGGTTAACTCCGGTTGCACGAACATTAACCAACAACTCGTTCGGTCCGGGCTGAGGGGTCGGCACGTCCATGAGAGTCAGAACCTCAGCATCTCCAAATTCTGGGATCACAATGGCTTTCATAGCACATTCCTGCTTGAATGATTAAGTAATGAAAACAGTAGTTTTGTTTGTTTGGGACGAGGTTTATCTTTCTTAATAAACCTACCACTCCAGGCATTTTTATTCAAACTTGTTTTTCGACAGGAGCTTTCTCCAACTTAGCTAATAGGTGTTGCAAAACCCACATTTCCACAGCATAAATCACCAAGATCCAGGAATCTAAAGCAAATGCCAACCCTAGCATCGCTAATTGGGACCCACGATACATTGGATCTGGAAAATGGCGAAAAATACCGGTTGTCACCCAGGGAGGTTCAAGAGAAACAAACAGACGGCTCTTCATCACTCGTTTCGACCCCAAAGCATGCCAAGAAGCCAACATCAATCCAATGCCTCCCACAAAGGCCATTCCTCCTAAAACGACGAAAAAAAGAGTTTTGTGAAAAGGATAGGCTGGCATTTCCCAGAACAAAATAGTAAGGAAGGAAGCAATTAAAATCCAGGTTCCTCCCAACTGCAGTCCATGTATGGTAAAACCATGCTGACCAAATTGGCGTGTGTACCAGTGCCGCCGGAGCTGCAACCAATACGCACACATTTCATGAAGGATGCCAAAGGCAACTAAAAGAAAGCCACTCAAAAACCAGATGAAATCCATCAGCATCATGTTAAGCCTTATTAAATCGTGCCGAGCCTTGTGAATTCTGCGATTGCGGGGAAGAGAATTTGTTTGACATTCCCTTAGATTTTAGACAATTGTCGAATTAGACCAATGTTTTATTCCAACACCACGTTTGGTGTGTTTTCGCCAACATAAACGTTCTCGGAACTGCAATGAAGTTAACCTTTTTGGGCGTTGGATCGGCATTTGCCAAAAATAACGCCAATAGCAATCTACTCGTTGAAAGTGGAGATTTGACAATGGCCATCGACTGTGGAAGGTCTGCTCCACCTGCTTTAGAAGAATATGGTCTTTCGATAAAGCACTTGACTCATATCCTGATCACTCACCTACATGCAGACCATATTGGTGGCATGGAGGAAGTCGCCTTTATGACAAAACTGGTTTACCAGTTTCGGGTAAAAGTCGTGAGCACAGTCTCTTTACTAGACCGTCTTTGGAACTGTAGTTTGCGAGGTGGTTTAGAGTTTATTGAAGAGTCCCCCAACGATACAACCCCAAGAACCCTTGAGGATTACTTCGAGCCAATTGCCATTCCTGCTCAACAATGGATCGTCGTCAACGAAACCCCATTGACAAAATTATACTTGCATCCAACGAATCATGTCCGGGGTATGGAAAGCTATGGTGTAGAAATGGAAGTGGCAGAAGGAGGTAAAAATCGCCGCTTCCTTTTTTCCGGAGACACTAAATTTGACTTGGATTTAATTCAGCACGGAATCGACTCATGTGGCTATGTGTTTCATGATTGTCAGTTATTCGATAGTGGTGAAAATAATAAAATGGGAGTCCATGCTTCCTATGGTCAACTTATGGAATTGCCACCGGAAATCCGAAAAAGTTTATGGTTGTATCACTACAGTGACGACCCCTTGCCTAATGCTAAAGCGGACGGCTTCGCAGGCTTCCTCCAGCACCTTCAATCCTTTACTCTCTAATGACGTCAGAATCTGTCCCTCGCTCTGCATCCACTGAGGCAGCTCGGGCACAAATCCATGAAATTGTCCGTCAACAACTCATTTCATCCGCATTATTTCGTGCATTTGACAGAAAGGAAATAGACAACCTCCTTGCTTTCAGCGAGCTGAGTTTTTTCCAGCAAGGGGAACGTATCATCCAACAAGGAGATCCCGAAGACCATCGTGTGTATTTCTTGCTGATGGGTAGTGTCTCAGTATATGTCGATGAAAAGTACATTCTTACTTTACGGCGACCCTGGGATATTTTTGGAGAAATGAGCATTTGCAGTGCTGCCCCTCGGTCAGCCTCGGTCGTTGCCGACGAACTCGTCCAAGTCATCGCAATTAATGCTTCGGTCATTCATAAACCCGAAAATGAATTCAATTACCAATTCAAATATTACTTTTACAACATGTTCTCTGAGATCATGTCGTACAAGCTCCATACCACTTCAGAACGTGCTAAACTTTATGAGGACACGCTCCTCAAATATCAAGAAAAGCAAGAATACAGCGAAGGCTTAGAACAAAGGGTTCAAGATCATTTACAGCAGATCGTTCTGTACTCTCATATGATCAATAGTACCCAAGATGGCATTTGTATTATGAACTTCAAAGGAGTGGTTACGATGGCCAATCCAGCCATGCGTCGATTGCTTGATGTCGATGAAGCTCATCTCATTGGCCGACCATTTGAAGAATTCCTTCAAAAATCAGAAGAATCCCCCCTTCCCTTTTCAAGTATTCTCAAGCAAACAAAAAAAAGAGGTTGGTCTGGCGAAGCGATGCTCTTGCGTCATCGGACTGATCCTTTTCCAGTTGCATTATCTTTGTCAATTGTCACCAATCATCAACGAGAAAAAATTGCTGTGTCCTGTATTGTTCGCGATATCAGCAAGCAAAAAGCCTACGAACAACAGATCCTTCAACAGAAAAAGGAATTGCAAGAAGCTTATGAAAACTTGAGCGTGTTGGACCAGCTCAAAGACGATTTTCTTGTTTTAATGTCACATGAATTGCGTACTCCCCTGACTTCTATTTTAGCCTCTGCCGAAACCTTAATTTCATTGGAATTGGTTAGCGGAGAGGACGGCGAAGCCTTTGTCCAGCCCATCCATTTGGAAGCAAAACGTCTCGAAAAATTAATCACTAAAGTTTTGGATCTCTCCAAATTGGAAAACGGCAATATGTTTTTTTCCATTCGGCTGAATAACCTTCAAGAAGTTGTCGAACAAGTGGCTAACCAATATCGGGAGAAAGCTGAGGAAAAGGGCCTTGCGTTCCGATGCGAATTTCCAGAAGCTCCCCCCCTGTTTAACTTCGATTACGACAAGATTGTCACGGTTGTGGAAGAATTGGTGGAGAATGCGATAAAGTTTACCGAAACGGGAGAAGTCCTCATTCGCATCTTACCCGAATCAGAATACACACGAGTGGAAGTGATCGACACGGGGATGGGAATTGCAGAAAAGGATCATGAAAAGGTCTTCAACAAATTCGAACTAATCGAAGATATGGCCTATCACCATCGTGGGCTGGGATTAGGCATGCCCCTAAGCCGTCTTCTGGTGGAAGCCCATGAGGGAACGATATGGGTGGAAAGCGAGCTTGAAAAGGGCAGCATGTTTTACTTCACACTCTCAAATTCATTAGCTGGTGAGCCAGAAGGGAATGATGACGAGGGAGATGAAGAAGATTTTTCATTCCTCTTGTAGCCTCTTATTCTATACCAAGAGAATTGAGGTCATCCCATCTCAGTCAATTGTTCTAACTGCTGACGCAATTCCTGCAATTCCGAACGAGCGGATTGGCTCCGAGCATTTGAAATTTCAATCTGCTTCCGGGCTTCGTTTTCTTCCTTCTTCAAGTTTTCTCTTTCCTTAAGCAAGCTTTGGTAAGTTTGTTCCAATTCTTTGAATTTTTGGAACAATTGCATCTGCTGTTTCAATTCTGCCACTTCTTGATACACGTTTTTCTCATTCGCTAAAGTGTTTTCTAACTGACTTTGCCACTCGGTTCGATTTTTCTGCAAATCGCTGTTTTCCTTTTGCAACAGCAGGGTTTGCCGTTCCAATTCACGAATTTTTGCTTCCAGTTTTTGAGCATTTGGGCTTTTTGAGATCGTTTCCGGTTGAGGAACCGTTTCAGGCTTCGAAACCGGCGTTGCATCTACCGACGGTGCATCTGCCGGCTTTGCCGCCTGCGAAGGAGGTTTTTCTTGTGTTTCCACTGACGGGGGCGGAACAATCAATTCCCTTAGATGGGAAACCGGCCCTTGCAAATATATCGCAAACTTCCCCTCTTGCCCCGAACGCGAAGTTGCAGCCACGGCGCTATAAATTCCAGGAGATAACCCTCTCACAATCCTGGAATTGGTGCTGTCTCCATAATCGTCATTGCTCGCAATGATCTTTCGTTGGCTGTTCAACAAGTAAAGATAGGTATCCACCGACTCCGAAACCAAATCGACCGTCACCTCTCCGGCCCGGTTCACTTGGAACGTGTAACGAGGATTTTTTCGAGAGTTCGCATCTGCTGCCGAATCGTTCCATTCGCCTTGAATCGTAACGGCGTTCGGTGGAGGGTTCCCCATACTCGGGGTTGACGGCGGGTCGGGTTTTGCTGGGGCCGTACGAGATTCCGTAGTCGAGGATTCAGATGTCGAGGATTGAGAGGGGGTTGGCTGAGTTTTTTCCGGTTCCGCAGGTGCCACGGAGCGCAAATTGGAGACTGGGCCTTGAATCTTAAGGTGAAATGCTCCTTTTTTACGGGGACGGGATGTTGCCGCAACGACACTATAGCTTCCGACTCTCAAACGACGCATGAGACGAGAATTTCCTCGTCGCCCTCCATCGTCATTCTCATCAATCACTTGGCCATCGTTATCCAATAAAAATAGATAGGTATCGACTGAAGAGGTTAAATCGATGATAAGATTTCCTCGCTGAAGCACATCAAACGCATAACGAGGGTTGTTTGGAGAACGAGCATTCTGTCCACCTGAATTGAACCAAGAACCACGTGTGTTTCGAATGAGTACGTCTCCGGCCGCGCTTTTCCCAGTACGTTCGGCCTCCTTCATCGCCACTGCTTTAGGCTGCAAACTTGAGATGGGTCCCGCAGCTGCAAGGCGAAACGTTCCTTTCATTCCCGCCATCACCGTGGCGGCAACAATGGTGTAACGCCCAGGTGCCAGCATTGTTGAAATCCAAGCATTCGATCCTGCTCCGCTGTCATCGTCTTCACTCAAAATGCGATTTTCATTGTCGAGCAAATACAACTGATTGTCGGCAGTCGATTGAAGATCGATTGTCACATTGCCATGGTCTGTGACTTCTAGAATGAATCGAGGATTGTTTCGAGATGCCGGGTTGAGTCCTCCAGAATTGAACCACGACCCTTGCACTTCCAGTGTGATCGAATCACTTTGAGACATTGCGGAGCCTTCCAATTGAAGTTTCTCCACGGGTCCTTCCAACTCTAGCTTGAAGTCTCCACGCAAGTGAACATCTACAGTTGCAGCGACTACTGTAAACAAGCCCGGAGTCAATCTTCGGACAATTTTGGAATTGGCCCCATCACCGTCATCGTTCTGAGCAATGACTTTGCCATTTGCATGGAGAAGATAAAGATAGGTATCGATCTCCGAATGCAACTTGACCGTCACCAACCCCGCTTCGGAAACCTGGAAAATGTAATGCGGGTTCTGCAACGATTTTGGGTTTTGCCCTCCAGAATCCAGCCACTTGCCCTGTTCCACCAATTTGGAATTGGATTCCTCATTTGCCGTCGATATTTCAGATCGTACTGCTCCCATTTCTCTCCACCAATATTCGTCAATTCCCGACCACTGAACCCATCACATTCAGATACCTCAACAATACAATCGTATGAGGGTTTCATCTTGAATACAAATTTGCAAAGAGCAGACCAGGATCAACTACGAATCGGAATACCGCTTATACAACCGATTATTTTCGGTTTGGAGCAACTGGATCATTTTTTCTTGGGTTTCTACTCGATTTTTGAGGTCTTCTACCAAACGTTCTAAGAAAGCAATCTTCTCATCCTTATCTTGCTCTTCCTCTGCTGAGAGAAGCCGCATGTTGCCCACCCCTGTAAACAACCACGTAGGATTCAGCTTTTTGATGACAACCAAAGCTTTTAGCATTCGTGCTGACACACGTTTCCCCTTCACCACTTGTAAAAAATACCCACTCGACATTCCAAGCTCTCGCGATATTGCAGCGTGACTGCCACTTAAGGTTTCGGAAAACAACTTGATCCGTGCGGTAATCTCAGGATCTTCCTCAGTCACATCACTATTTTTATTAACTTCCATAGGAATTTCAGCAATTTTGTCCTTTTTCTCTCCTTTTGTACTTGACATAGCCACTCATAGTATCTAATTTAAACCAGCCGTAGTATTGAATAGTTGGGAATTGTGCAAATTATCAACTAATCAAAATTTATAGTGTCATTTTAATTAACGAAAGGTATTCATTGCCCTAAAATCGCTATTATACGGGTCCAATAGTACCTAAAGCTAAACAGATGAAGCTACCTCAACACTACTGGAAATGTCTATTAGATTTCACTAAAGCCAAGATGTCCTCGAAAACCTCTCTGTTTTCTTAAAGAAAATTATGAAACATCGACGTTCCAACCGGTTGTCCAAACCGGAGCTACAGAGCCTACGTCATCGGGCAGAGCGGATGGGTATATATCCAGTAGATATTGCAGATCGACATGGCTGCCATCCTTCCGCCGTTTCCAACTTTTTTAATGGAGATGCGACTTCCGGTCCTTTATTGCGAACCATACGTACAATGATTGCGGAAAAAGAAAATGCCTAATGTGTCTACAGATATCCCAAAGTTTAAAGGAATCAGTCGTATCGATTCTAGAGACACACATGGCTGGTTTGTTCGAGTGTACAATGAATCGGTCACCTATTCTAAATTGTTCAGTGATCGAAAAATGGGAGGCAGGAAAAACGCACTGGAATTTGCGATTGCTTTTCGTGACGATTTGATCCGAGAATTGGGCAAAACTTATCCCGCACGACGAATTGTCCGACGAGACCGGAGGAATAAGACCGGCGTGATTGGAGTGTGCCGGACACGCAAACGCAATTCGAGCGGCACCTATAGCGAGTTTTTTTCGGTTTCATGGAGTCCGGATTATGGAAGCCACAAATGCCGGATGTTCTCGATTAATAAATATGGAGAAAAAGAGGCCTTTCGAAAAGCCTGTGCGTGGCGCAAACAAATGGAAGAAGCGATGCACGGTCATTCATGGGTCAACCCTCCGCACCAAGTTCCCCGATACCACAAAGACTGATTTCCCTCCTTTAGACATCAAACCAATTTGGTAGGTTCCATTGTTTCGGCAAGTTTTGCAACGATGAGCGTGACGTCGTCTTCCATTTCTTCTCCTGCATAGAAATCAAAAACACGTTGAATGATCATATCTTTGATCTCTTCAGCTCCCATGCCATCTAGGTCGCGGATCATCCACTTGAACCGATTCAATCCGAACATCTTTTTTTGTGGATTCATGTTTTCAATTAAGCCATCGCTCATCCAGATCAATACATCGCCTGGCTCCAATTGCATGGTTTCCATCTGGAATTCTTTTTCTTGATGCAAACCCAATGTCCCCGACCGTGGGAGGGTGGGCGCCAAACGTTCTCCGTTGGAAAAGCCTTGCTTGCGCCAAATATAACAAGGGATATGGCTGGCATTGATGAAAAACAATTCGCGGGTCTTTAGATCGAGGGAAGAAAAGAACAGGGTCATCGTGAACTGCCCTTTCGTCGCAGCAAAAATCAGATCATTCAGTATTCTAAGGACATAAGAAGGATGGAGCAAATGAGCTTCTTCAATCCCAATGTGACGCATGGCGTGATAATAAGTGCTAATCGTTTCAAAACAGCTATAGACCATTGCGGTAATTAGTGCCGAGGCGACCCCATGCCCGGTCACATCACCTACCATGATATCGAGACGAGAAGTGTCACCTCTGGGATTGAATGCATACCAATCTCCTCCAGTTTCCGAGGCAGACTGATAAAAACTGGCTATATCCACTCCGTCAAGTTCGGGGGGTTGAGAGGGAATAAAAAATTCTTGAACGGTATGGGCAGTTTTTAACTCGGCTTCCATCCGGGCGGCATGTTTGACCTTTTCGAGATTCAGTTTGATTTCGTCAGCCATGTCGTTGAATGACTGAGCGAGGTCTCCAATCTCATCGCCAGACTCAATATTCAGCTTATGATTGTACATCCCATCCCCAATCACCTTGGCTCCTTTATTGATCTTCTCAATAGGCACTAGGATGGTCTTGCGGATATACAAACGGATAAAATTGATGAGAAACAATCCCACACCTCCGATCACCACCAAGAAGAGAATCGCCGTGTTTCGTGCCTGAAGGTGCTGCCCTTCAGTGCGCAGGAGCAAGGAACCGATCGGTTGGCGGGAGGCATCGAATATGGGTTGAAACATAGAAATGAATCCCCCCGATTCCAATCGAACCTGCCTCTTCTGAATCGGAGTCGCGACTGAGGGAAGTTGAGAGCCAGGAGTGGAAGAAATCAAATGAGTCCTTTCAAATACCCCAACATCCACATTGGTCATAGAGTGGATTTCCGATACAAACTCAGTATCTCGATTTAACGACTTGCGTACCAAGATTGCCCCTAACACTGATTTGCCAGTACGATCATAGATAGGAGCCACTCCAGTTAAAAACAACCAGTTATGTTCTACATCACCGGTTTGTATACCTTCGGCTTGAACTGTGGAAGGCGACACCGATTCCGTTTCGGAAATTACCAAGCCTTTCAGCGCTAACTCTACGAGAGGGTGAGTCAATTCGTCGCCAAATCGTTCTGGATCATTGGAACGGGCCATCACCTTGAAATTCTTATCGATCGCCAAGATCATATCCACATTGTTTTGATCTTCCAGCTTCTGTAATTCCCTCCCCATTTTTTTGCTAAGCTTCAGAGGAAATAAAACGGCAAAGGCTCGATCCGTCCCTATCGTTTTGGCCAAATTTTTGACTTCGGAAAGTTGCACATCGTAGATGAGCGAGGCCACTTTCATATCCGACTCCATCTTCAGCACCGCCTCCTCTTCGATTTTGTTGCTGAAATAGATGATCGAAAGGACGGTTACCACGATGAGTGGCAAAAATAAGACGATCAAAAACAAAATATTCAGCTTGGCTCCCAAACGGTCTTGAAAGATCTTCATGACTTGCATTCTCCCCAGGTGATGCTCCCCTTCCAAAACATGACAGACAAAGGTTATTTTTATAACATTTTAGCTTCTATCAAACCTCGGCCCGCATGATAGAGTCCAGCTCAATTGTGAATCCATTTTTATCATATCTGCACAATCAAGTGCCATTATTTTGTGTAAGGAATTGTGGCAAATCTAGCCCTCTTCTTACGCTATTCGCCTAGTTATCGTAAACTCTCTGGCATTAGTCCTGCAATTCCCTGACCTCATATGCAATTTTTTCTCTCAAAAACATGGTATCGACGAGATACTCTTCTCCCGTTCAACAAACACTGCGAGCTTGAATGAATCTGTGACTGAACATCCCTTTCCTGCCATTCGATTTCAAGAAGTTTCCAAATCATATCGTCACGGTTGGCGCACTATAGACGTTTTGAACCACGTCTCATTTCAAGTGGAAGTGGGAGAAGTGGTTGGGCTTATGGGTAGCAATGGTGCTGGAAAAACTACGACCTTAAAAATTCTAACCGGATTAATCCGTCCTTCACGGGGTGAAGTAGAAATTTTTGGCACCTCCATCCGTAACCCACACGCACGTCAGCATCTCAGTTTTTTACCGGAATCACCGCAATTTCCCCATCATCTGACAGCAAAAGAATTTTTAGGATTCAGCGCCCAATTGTTAGCCCCCCCCGTTCCAGAAAAACAGTGGTACCCTTTGTTAGAAGAAGCCGGTTTGATGGCTGCTGCCACAAAACGTATCGCTACTTTTTCAAAAGGCATGAAACAACGATTGGGAATGATTCACGTTTTGCTGGCACACTCCCCACTTTTGCTCTTAGATGAACCCATGTCCGGTTTAGACAGTCCGGCTCGTCAAGATATGATCGAACTGCTACGAACCTTACAACAACAAGGGCGCACGCTTTTTTTTTCGACTCACAGTTTAGAAGAGGCTTTAACTCTTTGCGACCGGATTGTGTTTTTACATCGAGGTTACCTCCTCCCACTCCAGACTTCAGCAGCAATCTGGAAACAAATTCCCCGGCTTGTACGCGTGCGTCCGGCTTCCGAGGGAACTCGACAGTCTTTGGAAAGGCTCCCTGATGTGCACTGGAAAACAACCGCTGCGGCCTCATGGGATTTATATGCCGACCATGACAAGGCCTTGAATGATGCCATAAGATTGCTCAATCAACATCAGGCACAAATCATTTCCCTAACATTACCTCCCGAAGCTTTAGATCGAATTCTTGCTTATGCGAGTTCTAACCTTAATCATCCGAATGACCGTTCGTAACGGACTTCGCGACAAATTGCTTTATGCCTTGCTGATTACCGGACTCGGCTTTGTATTGAGTTCCTTGATTTTGGCAGAAATGTTAGTGGGCAGTCCCGTGAAGATAGTTAAAGATTTGGGGCTGAGTTTGATACTTTTTTTTGGCTTTTTTCAAATCCTATTCAGTCGTCTATTAGCGACGGACGATAAATCCTTATTCTTATTGCTCTCCCGCCCTCTAGCGCGATGGCAATGGCTGGTGGGAACGTATCTTGGTCATATCCTACTGGCTTGGGGAAGCGTTTTGAGTTTTACCTTTCTGATGTATGGGTTGTTCATGCTCCATGGTGAAACTTGGCATACAAAGCTTTTCCTTGCCATCCTGATGATTGGCTTTGAATTAGCAGTATTGACGGCGATTGCTTTACTCTTTTCTGTACTCATGACCTCTGCAACGCTGATCCGATTCTGCACTATGGGTGTCTTCCTGGTAGGCCACTGGATCAAAGAAGTTCAGCAAATCCTCCAGACCGATACGAATCAAGCATTCCAAACGTTGATGGACGGGGTATCCCTTATTGTTCCTCACTTGCACGTTTTTGATTGGAAAACAGAGGCTGTCTATCAATTGGATATCGAACCTAGTCAAATTGTTTGGGCGGTGGTCTATGGGCTTGGATATATAGGTCTGTTACTCCTCATCAGTCGCTGGGCATTTTCAAAACGTGATCTTTGAGGCCACATCGTTTGAGTCGTCTTTAAGAACATTCAAACGAGATCGTTGTTCAGGATGGATTGAAACTGATTCCATGAATTGGATAGCTTGGCCAGCATAAAGACAGTTCCATCACAAGAACAACTTCTCCAACGGACAAGGCAAACCTTATGAAACAGAAAACGTGGTTAGTATGGGTCGCCTGCTTGTTCATGACAGGAACAGGATGGCTCCAGCTTCAACGTGTCTCTCAAAAGTCAGTGAGTGAAGTTCCAAAGTCGTTTTTGTCTCTTGAGATATCGAATGGTGCGTTTGCTCTTGGACAGGAAGAATTGTGGGCCGATTTTCTTTTAGTGCAGGGAATGGTTTATTACGGACAAGAATACCGGAAGCATCGCAACGACCCCAATTATTCGCCGCAAGGTTTGGTTGATTTGTTTGAAGCTATAACAAATCTCGATCCTTGGTATTATGAAGCCTATCGTTTGGCAGGGAATCTGTTACGCGATCCTGAAGATCGTATTCGTATGTATGAGAAAGCCTCCCTTCAATTTCCTAAAGATTGGCGTTTTATTGAGTCCATCGGCTTTCTTTATTTCAATGAACTGCAAGACCCCCTCACTGCGGCCAAGTATTACGAGCAAGCTAGCCAAATTCCGGAGCGTCCGCCCTATGTCGCTAGCCTAGCAAGCCGTTTTTACCAAAAGGCGGGTTATTATGAATCGGCCATTCGCACCCTTCGAGACTTTGCTTTGCAAACTGAAAACGAACAAGTTCGAGAAATCCTTCTTTCTAGAGCACGACGTTTGGAGATTTTGCTGACTTTGCAAATATCCTTAGAACGTTTCAAACGTCGGTTTGGACGTCTTCCTCAGGAACTTTCCGAACTCGTGCAAGCTCAACTTTTGCCTTCTTTGCCTTCGCTTCCCGGTGGGGGCCACTACCGTATTGATCACGAAACCGGACGAGTCATTGAGGTTCAAGACAATTAACCTATTGAAACAATTTTTCTAAAGACTCTAAGTTGATCGCTTCTGTATCGGGTCCAGAGGCTTCTGGAAAACTAAATTCGCCCGTTGTGAAGGCCGACCAGCTGTATGAAAAACTGCCATCAGGATTCGCTATGGCTTCGTAATTGTCGATCACGGCTTCAGCATTGGCTCCTGTGAACTGCTGTCCTTGATTGGCAATCATCGCAATGGGAGCGATTTTTTGGGCCGCTTTCAAAAGCGTCATCATTTGATCTTCGATCCCGGTACCACAAAATAGAGAACGTGCTAACTGAAACTGTTCTCGTCCTAAAGCCCAAAACGGATTCAACGCATCGGCACAGCATTCGTATTTGCGCCATTTGATGCTGACCAAATATCGACTATCGTAGCGTTCCATTCTCTCTTCTCCCAATATGCTTAGCTCTAGACTCAAAGCATCCTCGCCTATTGGAATGAGTTTTTCATCCACCTTGGGATAAAGAAGCTCCATTTTTTCAGGGCAATCACGAGCTTTGCGATGTTTCGTTCCCAATTGACAATGGTCCACTTGACTGCGTTCAGAGTCCAAAATTCCCCAACGAGGCCAAGCTTGATACGACAGAAAATGACCCGCTTTGACCAAATTCATCAAATGCCCCAAAACCGGATTATTGTGTCGGGTCAATCCTACCGGCGGGTACGTTGTTCCCCAACCTAGTGTGCACTGCCGAGATTGGCTGTTGTTATAACCCTCTCCCTGATAAATCCGGGAATATTGCCGCCGGTGCTTTTGCAACATCATTGTTGATAATCCCAAAGGCATCTGGGGCAGAATCATTTGCGGTGGTGGCAAACATTGGGGCATGCCTCCAAAAAAAGTAAAATCGACGACCAAACGATTGCTGGCAGTCCAGGAAAATTCACTCAACTGATCCGCTGAAATAGGTACTGGGTCTTGTTGAGGAAGGATTGGGAGGAGAGGCAATCCGGGAACAATGGTTTCGCATGCAGAGATCCCCCGAGGCAAATTCCCTTCAAATAGATTGCCTTGCCATTGATATGGATGAATATCGGTTGCTCCCAATATGCATCCCCACATTTCCGGAAGGCCATTGGGATCGCCCCGCTTTAATTTTTGATAATCTTCCCCGAGTTGTCTTATCACACTGAAAAGTTGATCCGGTCGGCTGGAATCAAAACGGGGCAAGCGGGCCAGTGTCGGCAACACCCCGCCTCCACAAGGGGTGGGAAAAAGCTGGGCCGCTTCATGAGCAAATAAAATCGGATAAGTTCGAACCTGAGAAAATTGATGATTGGCTCCCGCAGAGATTTGATGCCCTCCAGGTTCCAATGCACTCAAATCAGTACCTTGGAGTCTACTGAGCAAGTGCTGACGCCATTTTTTGAACAATCTGAGTTGACGATGAGGCCACGGTAGATCATCAATCACTGAGAAAGTCAGATCTTTGGTGCTTTCCAATACGACTTCTGGCCACCAGTACGAAAAATGTGCACAAGGCGCTTTGCATGCCAAACATCTACTTTTTTTACATTTTCCATCCAAATTGAAATCGAGACAAATGTCCTGTGCGCAACCACAAGGACAATCCTTCGCTTTTCCACTATTCGGAATCACCGCGCCACACTGATTGCTGTGCCCTGGCAATCCCGAATCTCCCCAATTCAAACCGGCCGTGGTACGGTATTCAAATAGATCTGGATTCCTTGCACAAAACGAGACATCCTTTGAATTTAATCCTTGCGACCACCCCCAATTGCCCCCTGTCCACAATACAAATAGGCCGATTAAGCTCAATATTTTTTGGTATCGCATGGGGCAACTTTCTTTTTTGCTAAAAATCTTCACATCTCTCTGCGGTACAAGCTCTGCAAAAAGAAGACGTACAAAACCAATTGACAAAATTATCGGTTGTTTCCCATGTCTCGGATTGACAACCATTTGCCCACAACGCCCTTCCTTCGCAAATCATTAAACAATGAGAATCAACACAATGATATCCACGGATATTTAAACACTCGGTAGTACCGTGTTTAATTCCATTTGAAATTTCCTGATTACCGGTTTCCAAAAAAATGAAACAAAGCCTACTCGTGCATGTGTAGTTGTGAACTCTAGCTATAACATGCTCTGTTCCAAAGCTAGAATGAACTCCGATACGATCTTGAAAAAGGGTAACCCCAACCGTGTATAAATGAGTGGGGCAGATCGCAGTTCCTGTAACATTGGGTGAAAAATCGGTACTTTCGGTTCCATCGGAAAAGACGGATTTCAATCGGAGATCGTAGGTTTGTCCTTCGTTGAGTCCGATCACTTCAAATGAGGTGGATTTGGGTAAAGTGGTGATTTCTTGATACGTCTGCCAGTTATCTGTGCTTGAATACACACGATAGGAAACCGCAGCTCCGATATCGGAAGTATCCAGACGGAGCCACCCATCTCCTTGATCGGTAAGCGTTAGGTAGGTGGGAGCCGCGTAACATTCCGGTTCAATATCTGCTGATACAAGTGATAAAGCTCGATCATATTTGCCATTAATCGTGTCGTACTCAGCATAGGTGAACGCCATATGATCCAAATCATTGGCGTGGTCGCCTTCTACTCGGAAATCAAAAGGAAATGAACTGAAGGTATTTGTTTGCACGGTCCGAAGTCCGTAAAATGGATCATCATGTTCACGAGACACGTTGAATTGATGAGGCCCAGGAAATGGTTCTCCGTAAAACCGGATAGAACGATATCCTTGGTATATCCCAAGATGGCATAATCGAATGGGTGGAGGTGTCATCTCCAAAACAAGAGTCGCTATCTCTCCACCACCCCCTTGATACATTGGCTGAACTGCAAATTCATAAGTTTGACCTTGCTCCAAGCCGGATATCACCATCTCTTCCTGCATGCCTTGATAGATAAAGGTGTTCCCTCGTGTCAATCGGTGCTCAGTATTTGCTGTAGCCTGCCAAGAGATACGAGCACTAGTGGCGGTAAGGACCTCGTAGGTAAGATTTTCGGGAGCTTCAAGAGGTACCGTTATTTGTACGGTTTCCGAAGGCTCACTCTCAACTCCATTGGTTAGCGAACTGACTCGATAATAATACGTGTATAAAGGCTCTACAGGAGTATTAAGATACTCCGTTGCTAGAACCGAGTAATAAACAAAATTTAGATTATCTGTGGATCGGTATAGACGGTACTCAGATGCGCCAGAAACAGGATTCCATTGGACCAAAATCGCATCAGGCGATTGTAAAGTTGCGGTTAATCCCGAAGGGCTGCCTACCACCGTTGTAGCGCTCACCTGTGAACTAAAATCACTTTGAGTCAAGCTGTTGAACGCCTGAACCCGAAAGTAATAGGTTACTCCAGGTTGCAACCCACCCACAGTGATTTGAGTGGATGTCGTTTCCTCACTCTGGGACAAATCAATAGGATCGGTTCCCCAGTGAACCGTGTAGCCTGTTGCTCCACAAGTACTCTGCCAGAGGAGTTCAATGCGTGAAACATCTAGGGCAGTTGCTTGTAATCCTTGTGGTACCGGAATGGGAGTAACGGTCTCAACCACAGGGCTGGTGCTCGCCGCTTTGTCAGAGAAACTATTGACGGCTCGGACTTGATAGCAATGGCGAGATCCACAGCTCAGTCCACCATGATCGTAAGAATCTCCATTAAGGCTATTGATTTCTGTAAAGAGGGTGCAATCGGATGCGTGAAAAAGCCGATAACTGCTGGCACCACTCACAGCATTCCATGCAACGTGAACGGTTGTGCTATTGATAGAAGTTGCAGACACAGACTGAGGTGCGGGCAGAGTAAGCGAATTTTCTGTTGTGGCAGAGCTTAAAGCAAAATCCCGTGAGTCGATTGACGCTTGATCGCACGTTTGATCGATTCGGTCCGGCCCCACCGAATAAAACTTTCCGGTCTGGTCATGCCACAATATGGTGTTACCCCATGGATCGGTAAGAAAATATAATCCCGTCATGGGAAACACATATTTTGAGATTTCCTGAGCGCGATCAAGGCTACATGTTGGTGGATTAGGTTCAGATTCTGCAATCAGGTCACCAATCAATGTACTTCCTGGATTCCGATCAATTGCACCCTGAACCGTGTTTTGTACTGACTTGAGTTTGCGCTCCAAATCCTGAATCAGAGCTTGCGATAACGATCCAGACCCCGCCTTCACTTCAATATCATCTTCTGTTCCAGATTGTTGATCGGGTCCATAGGAAATCAAGACTGCGACTTGTTCCACATTGAGATTGATGAGATCGGGATCTGCACTGGTCATTGCCGTACAAGACGCTGGACACCCCTTTTCCAATCGATATTCATATAAGTTCCCCCAAGCATCATGCGTCAATTGCTTGAGCCTCAGACTGAGGTAAGGACCATTCCAAACTCCTTCAGCTAGTATAGGCGCTTCGAGCGGGAATGCCACGAGTGCTGCTAAACCTTGCTGGCCCAAGGATGGTTGGCTGGGGTCTCCTGCCACGACCGGAAACATTCCTACTTCTCGATAATATTCCTGCAAGGCCTGCCGTATTTGAATCATTTCGGCACTGGTTTGTTGAATCGCCCGATATTGATTCTCGCGAATCGTAGCCTGTCCCAAAACCGTGGCTCCCCACATCATCAACAAGCAACACCATGCAACTCTCATCAGGCTTCCCCATGAATCGATTAAACGGACGCTATCAATCCCCAAGTGAAAAATTCATCACAAAGGAATAAAAACTCAACTGAAATCAAAAAATCTTAACACGCACCCCATCACTAAATCTTAACACGTAACGCGTCACTATTTTTTAACTTCAGTCTTAATTAACAAGTTTTTTATAGAAAAATTTACTAAATCATTGATTTTTGATGATTACTAGGAGTTTTAATGAACAACTTTCGCTATTATTCCATTTTCAAATTAGAAAATTCTTAAAAATATTTTTTACTAAATTAATTAGATTGGCACCCTTCACAAAGACACGACGCTTTGATTGCTGAACATTACTCAGAAAAATTGACTCTATGCATTAAAGAATGATCGAGTCCTTGGGAATTCCTAAGTTCCCAAGACCCGCAGCCCGTTTACAATGTTGTTCCTAATTTAAACCGTTTAACTTGGGAGGCAATATGAACAAAACAATTCCTACGATTAGTGATTATCTGATTTCCCGATTGCAGGCTTTTGGAGTCCGGCACGTGTTTGGAGTGCCGGGCGATTACGCACTTGGATTTTTTCAAGAACTAGAACGAAGTGATTTGCAATTGATCAATACTTGCGACGAACAAGGAGCAGGTTTTGCCGCTGATGCTTATGCTCGCATTCATGGATTGGGTGTCGTTTGCATCACCTACTGTGTGGGCGGCTTAAAGGTAACCAATTCAACCGCTCAAGCCTATGCTGAAAATTCTCCAGTTGTGGTGATCAGCGGAGCCCCCGGACTCCGGGAACGGATCAAAAATCCATTGCTGCATCACAAGGTGAAGAGCTTCGACACCCAAAGTAAGATTTTTGAGGAACTCACCGTGGCTTCAACCGTCCTCAACAATCCAGAAACGGCACGGCGAGAAATTGACCGAGTGTTCAATGCCGCACTGCGTTACAAACGCCCGGTTTATATCGAACTACCTCGTGACATGATTAAGCTACCTTGTCCCCCCACACATGCCCCTATAATCGCTCCGGAACATAGTGATCCGTATGCGTTGCAAGAGGCCTTGCAAGATGCACAAGATATGATCAACCAGGCCACTCAACCCGTGATTATTGCCGGAGTGGAACTTCATCGCTTTGGATTGCAAGATGCTTTGGTTCAATTGATTGAAAAAACACGAATCCCCTTTGCAGCCACATTGCTCAGCAAATCAATTGTTTCCGAACTCAATCCCCATTACTTGGGAATTTATGAAGGAGCGATGGGACAACCTAATGTTCAAAAATATGTGGAGGAAAGCGATTGCCTGATCCTGCTTGGCGCTTTCATGACCGATATCAATTTGGGTATATTCACCGCTCATCTGGATCAACACCTGTCGATTTCCTCAACCAGCGAGAAAACCTCCTTACGTTACCACACGTACGAAGGGGTGTATTTGTCAGATTTTCTCGACGGTCTCTTGGAAGCAGGCCTTCAACGCCGCCCGGTCGTTTCTCATCCTCACCCTGAACCTCCGATTCCTTTCGAACCAAAAAACCGGGACATTACCATCCAACAATTGTTCCGGCGTTTGAACAGCTTTGTAGACGACAACACGGTTGTTATTGCCGATCCTGGAGACGCGATGTTTGCAGCCGCTGATATGTTAATCCACAGCCGTACCCAGTTTTTGGCTCCCGCCTATTACACCTCCTTAGGGTTTGCAGTTCCGGCTAGCATTGGCGTGCAACTGGCGAATCCTGAATTGCGTCCATTGGTGTTAGTGGGTGATGGTGCGTTTCAAATGACAGGAATGGAACTTTCTACGGCCGCGCGATTTAGACTCAGCCCGATCGTAATCGTGCTCAACAACTGTGGTTATGGCACGGAGCGTCCTATGTTGGATGGAGAATTCAACGACATCCCATTTTGGCATTTCAATTTCTTGCCTCAATTTTTTGGAGCCGGACAAGGTTTTGAGATTCATACAGAAACCCAATTTGAAGAAGCCCTCCAATTGGCCCAAGAAACCACAGATCGGTTCTGTATCTTGGATGTCCATCTCGACCCACATGACATTTCACCTGCCCTACAGCGTTTGACGACAACACTAGGAAAACGGGTCCAAGCATCTGCGGCAGAAATAAAAGAGTAAACATAATAAATTATAACCCGAAGCAGCCTACCGTGAGTTCTGGTTTGGATTATGACGTATGTCATGGCCGGTAGGCCTGCTGAAGCACTAGTGACAAACCAAAGTTGATGCGGTAAGTAGGTTTTTCTGTATTTCCCTGACATAGGTATAGGGAGGAGGAATTTCAACACTTGTGGGGAATCACTATGGAAATTGAAAACAACCGAGAGATTTGTTCCGCGGATTCGGAAGTTCGAAAGCGCGTGGATAAGATTGAGTGAAGGCTCAATTATTCGAATGCAAAAACTGCATCAGCTCGTTCCACCATGGTTCTTGAGGGTGAGCAGGCCAGCTATTGTGCGCAGCGCCGGGAAAGACCCACAAGCGTTTAGGATGAGGCAAGGCGTCATAAAGTTTGTGTCCAAAACGAGCAGGGACGATTTCATCTCGTTCCGCTATTGCAACTGCAATCGGTCCTTTGTATTGACTCAAATGGGTAGTACTTTCATATTGATCGCGCATTAGCCATTTTACTGGCAAAAAGGGATACATCGATTGTGCAAGATTTGTGAGCGAATCCCATGGAGTGATCAAAGCTACCCCATCGATGATTACCGAACCTTCACCGATTGTCGCGCTAGCGACCCCAGCTCCCAACGAAGTCCCCAAGAAAAACAATGGCTTACCAAATTCCTCGCTGGCTTGCTTTGTTGCAGCCACCAAATCTTCCACAAAAGCCTGTTCTGAAGGTTTCCCCGAGCGCGCTCCGTAGCCCGGATATTCTAACAAAATCACGCGATATCCCAGAGGCTCCAAGGCGCGTACGTAGTGAATCCGATCTAATGCTGTCCCTGCATTGCCATGAAAAACCAAGATCGTTCCTTTGGGGACGGAAGGCACATTTTCAGAAAGGAATCCTTGGTAGTTTTTTTCATTTGGCCACAAACGCAGTTGATTCTGCTCTGCCTGTTTTTCAGTTTCTGCCTGCGACATCTTGGAGGCAGGATAAAGCATCAGGTCTTGCAAAAAATACATAACGACCACCACAATCAAATAGTAAATGGGAAGTTGGAGAAGAAACGTTTTTTTCATAAAAGTCCACTATACCGAAAGAGTCCCTATCCAACACGATGACAAAAAAACAGCCCTACCATCGCAACAAGTAACATGACAAAAAACCATGCCAAGAATGCAAGTTTAGTCAAGCTTCACCGCTTTCCATTGAGCCACCCTATATGGACTCTTCTGCTTTTGATATTGATCGGGTTGGGGCTACGCCTTCTTTTGTTTTCCGGAGACGGCTTGGGAGACGATCACGGCTACTTTTTAGCAGTGCATGAGATCTTCCAAGGCAACTTCCGTTTATCTGACAATATGTATCAACATCGCTTCTCATACTGGATTCCTCAGTGGGCAGTATGGAAGCTGTTTGGTATCAGTGAGTTCACCTTCATTCTTCCCATCTTACTTTCCTCGTTGGGTTGTATGGCGATGGTGTACCTGATTGGCAAAGAGCTCTTTGACACGGGTACAGCGTTAATTGCAGTAGCCCTCATGGCTGTTCATCCCTTCGAAGTACTCAATGCCACACTCATTTCAACGGACGTCAATCTTTCATTATATCAGTTGCTCAGTGTGTATTGGTTTTTGCGTGCACAGAAAGAATTTCGCCATCGTTACTTCATCCTGTCTGCTTTGTTTGTATTTTTTTCATTTGTGAATAAGCCGGTAGGGATCTACATCCTTCCTGTTTTGGGGCTGTGCTTTTTGTTCCGGCATGGGTTTTCCTTTTGGTTTGCGGTGCGTTACTGGGCATTTGTGCTCACTTTGGGACTGTCGTTTTGTGTCCTATTCGCTGGAAGTTGGTGGTTGACCAATGATGCTTTGATCTTTTTTAACGTCTACCAAAAAGAAACGTGGTCACTGCTTTGGGATCGGTTTCAATTGCTGGCCTATCCGAAACAGATGTTTGGACCGTATGTTTTCGGAGAATGGCTGCACGGTCTCCATTTTTATGCCGTCGCTGCATGCCTCCTTTTCATCCGTCGAGACAATTGGAAGCCAACGTTGCTCTGCTTCGGTTGGCTGGTCGTGATATTCAGTTGTATCAACTTCATGCCGCATCGTATTGAAGACGGGGTGTGGTACGCTTATTCACAACGCATCTTTCGATACCTAGTGGTCCTCATTCCCCCATCCGTATTGTTCCTAGCTTATTTTTGGAATCGGCTGAGGTTGTTTTGTTTGAATCAGGCGCGTCCGCCCGACTTGGGACTCTCGTCTATTTTCTTTGCTTACCGTTACACTGGGTTTCCTTTTAAGCGATTTCGTGTTGTGTGGATGGCTATATTTCCACTCTTGTTTGGCGGGTATTTAGCGCTCTCGGTTTCTTGGGCGGTAGACGTCACACAAATCACGAGGATAGCTTTTGGAGAACTGCGAGAAATCGTGCGCGAAGTGAAGGATCTTGGAAAAGTGCGACTGTTTGCAGATCGCTATTTCATCTACAAACTCCAACGCCTTGGATTTCAAGGAGAGTTTCTCCCGCGTTGGCATGTTTGGGACAACATCGAAACTGCCGAAGAATGGCATCAAGCTTTTCTTCGAGTGAATCAAGGCTATGTGATTACTGGTGGACCAAGACTCCCTTATTACGGTTGTTACGATTGCATTCCCAATTTATCGGGCTTTCAACCACCCAAAACTTGGAAATTGATACGAGAATTTGATGGAACCCTTCACCCACCTTGGAAAACCGAGCCTTTACGAGTGTGGCATGTGTCAGCAAGCAATAAAGTTCCGTTGCGAGCGATTCGTATTGTCGACACGGCGTTCGAGAGGTGTTTACGGGGCTTTGTGTTTCCTTTGCGCCCAGAAGATGGACTCGCGCACGACCATCCTATTACAAACCGTCTTGCCTATCAGGTAGATCGTATCGAATGCATCGGTATGCATATTCAACAAGTTCCAGAATTGAAATTTTTTGCCAATACTCAGGTGCTCAATTTGAGTGAAAACCAACTGACTTCTATTGACGTGACCCAACTCCAAGAGTTGCAAATGTTGCTGGTAGGTGGGAATAAGCTCACCCAAATTCGGGGAGTACCCCACCTGAAATATCTGCACACACTTTGGCTAGGAGGAAATCAATTGAAATCATTGGATTTTAGCGGGCTACGCAGCATGGCCGACCTCCGTGTCGACGACAACCAATTGAAGACGATTCAAGGTCACCAAAGTCTTCATAAGCTGAAAGTGGGCCATTTTGAAAGGAATCCAGCTTTGCATTGTCGTCGGAAAGACTTTCCAAATCCCAATGCCAAAGTATATGGATGCCAGAAGTGAATACTCTATTCGACCTCGATTGATTCATTTTTGGGCCATCTTGGTGAGAGCTTGTTCTAAGGTTTCCCTTACTTTCTCTCGGTCGGTTTCCGAAATTTTTTCCAAATCCATAACCATGGAAAATCCATCTGTCTCCTCGTTGAATACTTGAGAATCAGCCAATGCCCCTTCATGGGAATCGATCACTTGATAGGTTTGAATTGGGTGAGAAATGCCTTTGACTTTAATACTACCTTTGGTTTCACAGGTGACGTTTTCCCTGACCAATGCAAAGGTTTCGTGGGAAATGAGAATTTGATCGGTGACTGCATGCGATTCCAGACGGCTCGCTAGATTGACTTGTCCCCCAATGATCGTGTAGTCCAATCGATCTTCTGATCCGAAATTACCCACTGTACAATACCCTGTGTTGATTCCCATTCGGATGTGCAACGGCATCGCCACTCCTTGCCGATACCACTTTTGACGCAACGCTTTCATACGTTCACGCATCGCGAGCGCCATGCACACGCACGCGAGAGCATCTTCGCGTTCGCCTCGAGTTTCCGGATCGCCAAAAAACACCATGATGGCATCTCCCATGTACTTATCGATAGTACCGCCGTACCGTAGAGCAATCTGTGACATTTCGTTCAGATAATCATTGAGAAGGGCAGTGAGCGATTCCGATTCCATACTATCGGTGGTTTCGGTGAAACCCTGGATATCTGAAAAAAATACGGTGAGCTTCTTTCGATAAGATTCCAGCTTAACGTCTTGTTTCCCAGAAAAAATCGAATTGTAAACTTGTGGGGATAGGTATTTTGCCAACTTCTTGGAAAGGCGTTCCAATTCGGAGGTGCGCGCTTCCACTCGTTTTTCTAAAGTCCGATTGTTTTCTTCTACGACGTGCAGCATCTTTTGGGTCATGCCCAAGTTATCTTGTTCCAGTTGGCGGGCTTCGTGAATGGTTTTACGTCCTAAACGGTTGAGATACCACAACAAAACAGCAAACAGGACCATGAAGGAAGGGGGGCCGCTTAGTTCCAATCCTAAAGAAATTGCCGGTCCCATGAAAACTTCCAATAAATTGTCAGAATACAAAGTCCGATCATCAAAGATGGCAAAGAGCACAATCGTAAAATGAACCAAGAGCACGCCCCCTCCTGCCAACAACGGATAGAGCGGACGAAACGACAAACTGTTGATAAGAATGATCAATATTGCAACAAAGGGAAGGTCATTTTTAAGCAAGAATGACACGGGAATCCAAGGTCCACCCACTGAAATATACCACACAACGGAAAGTGCCCCCAACCACAAAACATCGAGGAACACACCTGCGATTCCTATAAACATTAACTGCTTCAAGCGTTTCACTTGGATCAACGCATAAATGCAAAAAGCCAGAATAATACTGCATAAAAGGGTCACGCCAATTACCTCGAACAACCCATTTGAAGACAGAAAGGCTCCAGGAATCATTAGAGCCTGAAGCAAAATTCGGGCGTAAACGATCACGCGGAGACCATAAGCTTCACGCTCTAGAATGACCTGATCTGAATCTTTCTGAATGCCAGTTTGTGACATAATACACTCCTAATTTGTATGGCCCTTTCGCCCCCCTTTCTATACAATTCGGGCGGATGCAGGAACAATACCCCTCACCGATCATCTAAATTTTTTGCAGATACCGAATCCAACAAAGCGCGTCAATTGAAGAAAACGCCCCCCACAAAACGATAACGAAAACGATACCAATGGACACCCCAATTCAAGTGAACCGTGACAAGTTACGTCAAGAAAAAGCCACTTTGGAATCTGCCATTGAAGGAGTTTACTTTCTCCTCAATGCCATCAATAGCGCTATTGATGGCATGGCGGTACTCAATCAAAACCAAGAATTTGTTTATGTCAACGATGCCCATGTCCAAATATATGGTTATGAAAGTGCAGGAGAACTCTTAGGGTCCCATTGGCAGATGCTGTATCCTGAAAAAGAGCAACGACGATTCGATCAAGAAGTGATTCCAGAGTTTTTAAAAACTGGGCGATGGCACGGCAAAGCTACCGGGCTTCACAAAGATGGAAGCACTTTTCCCCAAGAGCTTTCTCTCACCACAATTGAAGAAGGGGGTTGGATTTGTATCGTTCGCGATATTTCACTTCGAGTGAAAATGGAAGCAGAACTACAAGAAAAACAACGTGCTTCTTTACATCAGGCCTATCTTGCAGGAATCGCTGAAAATGCGGTGAGTGTGCTTCACAATATCCGCAATGCCATCACACCAGCCATCGTGAATGTGCATAAATTGTTGTCTGATCATCATCATGAACAACTGCTCGATTACTTGGAACGTTCCTGCAGCTTGTTGAATCAACATGCTCAAACCGACGAGTTGGAACATTTTTTAAAGGAAAACCCCAAAGGGCAACAAATGCTTCCCTTCCTCAATCAATTGATCGAGCAATTAAAAGTCGAAGTGAGTCAGGAGCGGGAAACTTTGGCCGGCATAGACAGTCAACTCCAACACATCAATTCCATTATCTCGCTTCAGCAAAAGTATGCCAACTTCCATGGGCTTCAAGAAAGCTTCCGCATTTCCGAAGTCATTTCCGATGTTTTAGGGATGATGCAGCCAGCATTTGAAAAACGTAACATTCAACTTCATACTCAGTTTGAGCCAATTCCTCAGGCATTCACTACGGATAAGAATAAGGTTGTCCAAGTTCTGATGAACTTGTTTAAAAATTCAGTAGAAAGTATCGATCAACAGCTTCAGCAGGACGCCTCCCTATTGCCTGAGATTCATGTCCAAGTGAGCCTCATTGACTCCGATACCTTGAATTTGACAATTCAGGACAATGGGGCCGGAGCATCAGAGGAAACGCTCCGGCATGTGTTCGAGTTCGGCTTCTCCACAAAGGATCGAGGGTCGGGCTTCGGACTGCACGACTCGGCCAACTTCCTCCGCTCCATTGGAGGCGAAATCCGATTGCACTCCAGAGGATCCGGAATGGGAGCCACCGCCCAACTGACATTTCCCATCGCCCAAGGTGATACTTAGGTGGAACGCCACTTCCCCAACACCCCGGGAAATGGCGCCTAAACGTTACGATTCTCTCTCATGAGAAGGTGGGTCGCTTTGATTGACCACTTCTTGCTCAATGCGATCAATCTCTGCTTCCAACTCCTCAAAGAGCAAAGATAAACCATTGGCCATTCTTGGCCCCCGGGTCACTTCATACCAATCCGTTACAGTCACATACAAAAAAAACAGCTTGTGACGGAAACGGTGAAGGGTTTCGACCAGTTCAGTTTTATCCATCTTCACCTCTTTATCAGATTGAGGATTCTGCGATTTTTGAGGATTACCGCCAACCTGACAAAATGTTTCAGAGAAGATAGAATCCAAAGGACATTGCAGCACCGGAGCCAAACTAAAATTTTTTATTTTCCTATGTTGATTGGTTAGACTTAGTAAAAACTACCCAACTGAATCCGAAAACCATGCAGATTAACACAGTTGTCCACTGAATAGAACCCACACAAACAACAAAAAGAAAACAAAAAGAAAACAAAAAGAAATCACTTCACAATATATTTGTACAACGGCACGTAAAACAGAAACACAAAGGGCAGCACAAATAATCGGTAGACTTCTCGTTCCGGACTTACTTCTATAAAAAGAAAAAAATCGTAGAACCCGTGAAGCAAGGAGGCGAGCAAGAGATAAAACAGAAGGTGGGCAATTCCGACCGTATGGTTTGAGCGATTCATCATCACATACAAACCACGTCCCCATATCGAGCTGAACAACAGATGCATGGGCAGAAAAGATCGTATCAAAAATACGGTCAACCCAAATTCAAAGCCATACTTGATGTTTTCCAGGGTCTGGAAACCGAGAGAGACCAACATCGCATACGTATAGCTGTTGACCAAACGGGGGTATTTTTTGCTTGGTTTCATTACAATTACGGTGACGAGGAGCTTACAAATTTCCTCTTCGAACCCCGTGTAAAGCGCATCCGCTAAAGCATGAGAGACAAAATGATAATCTAAGAAGATATTGTTGTGGAGCAAAACAGCATAAAACAATTTTTGCCCCGCAATAGCGAGAAGAACAGAAAGCATGCCTCCGATAAAAAAGGCTCTTGCTATAAAAGGGAGGAGATCCGCCCCCATGCGGTAGAGGCGATAGCGGCTTACGATATGAAACAACCAGATGGTTGTACCGAAAATCACAACCAACACGATTTCATAAAAAGCCCATTCTGAATTCACAGGTGTTCCAACAAGGTCCGCAATTCTTGATGATGCCCATACCGATGCAACAGTGCTGCATGGTAGGATTTCCATTTTCGGATCAGGTGTTTTTCCTTAGAAACCCGTTGGGCAATTTGTAGCCACTGGATGGCTTGAGGGTAGTAGTGAGAGTGGGCACTTTCCAGAATATTGTTGGCACGTGAACAAGCGTTTTGGATTACCCAATGCGAATGCGTTTTTTGCACAGCTTCCATCACCTGGGCAATCACGGGAAACTCAAAAGACCCCAGACCATTTGCCAGTTCCACTGCCTCGCCTTCTAAGTCTTCATAAAGGTACACGTCAATTTGTCCATCTGCAAAACGTACCCCGTGAATCGAAAGCGAACTTAAGAGAACCTCACGCGTTTTTGTCCATTCTCGCTCATCGACCCAAATTTGTAGTTTCTTGTAGGCGTCCAAAGACGGTCGAGCACGAAATGCAAAAAGCGCAGCTTTGATTGCCAAATTGCGTTGTCCCCATTCGACCGCTTTCTCCATTGCCCAGTACCCAAGCTCTGCACGTCCTGGTTCTCTCAGGGTGAGTCCATGTTTTACAATTTGCATCGCTGCCTCTTTCGCATTATGTGACAACAGAGCTTGTGCCAAAGCCAGAGCCTGTTCGGCCGAATACATCCATTGTAAACCCTCATCGACGGCCTGCCGCAGATATCCTTGCTGAACCAACATGACTAAGAATTCTTTAGTTTGCCCTTCCGCCATTGCGAAGTTGATATATTCTTCATAACGCCCCTGGCGCTTCAGCACGCGCAATCGCACTTGAGCCAAATCGTCTGCATGCAGAGGCACTTCATCATCCCAGGCACCAATTGCTGATATCTCACCAACAAAGACGCGTTGCAACGCGGGATCATCCCAACCTTGGCGCAATGCTAGCAAGGTGACCGCAAATGGATAATCCACGAATTCTTGATCTAATTGACGGGACCATTCATAAAATTTTTCGGACCATTCTTTTTGTTCGGCAAATGAAAGATCGGCGCTCAACAGCGCTTCGGCCCATGCCAAATCCAACACCCGAAAAAAGGCAAAACACTCACCATTGCCACGATTCAAAAAGGTCCAATGTTCCAGGTAAGTCCGCGTGATAGCTTCGACAATAACAATGGCATTCCGGGCATCTTCTCGTTCTAAAAACCCTTCCATGAGTTGGACGATCTCACCAATCGATTCCAAAGCCTGGCCAATATTCGGCATGTGTTGGCCTGCTTCTAATAGCTGAACCACTTTACCCCGAATCGGAGTGGGGTCCACAGGAACCCAATACATACCTTGCTTGGTAGGATGAATCGGCTCTCGGTAGTAGGCGAGTTCTCGTTCCCAAGAATCTTTCGATTTGGGCTGCTGGATCACGACGTATCGGATCAGATTCTGTAACTCCATTCGTGATAACGGCGCTAATAACGGATCAAGGTTAGGCGTTGACCGGATCGAATCGTTATTTTTACTCAAGCTGTTCATAGAGCGTTCAAGATGATAGTTCGAATAGGATGTGTGAAGAATCGAGACAGCACGCTTAGAAAGCGTAGTAGATTCCCAGGAGGGCAGACTGACCACCAAGCTCTAGACGTTTTCCAAGAGTTCTTACTTTGATTTTGGAAGCGGTGGCTCTCCATGCGATTAAGAAACCCCAGTCTCCTAACGAGAACCGGCTCCCTAACTCATAATAGAATACACTCGGGGCGGAGTCCAGATAAGATGCGGTTGTTTTTGAAGGATTTCCATCCGAATTGACCAACTTTTCTCGAATCTTCACGTTATATCCTCCCGATCCCAACGAAAAATAAGGAAGCAAGAAGTCTCCATTGATGTAAAAGGAAAATCCATACAGCAACCCTTGCACATTCAATTGAACGTTGGAATCGTCCTCAAAATGATACGCTTTTGTATACCTGTTAAGCTCTAAACTAAAGCCACTGGCTCCCCCACCTTGAGGTAAAAAAAAGTCATATGCGATGGCAGTAGGGACAACCAGTCGGTCATCTTCCAAACTGCCATGACTTTTTTCAATTTCTTCTAGATATTCATCTGCGGTGCCAACTCCTGGAGCGGGTAGCCCGGTGTTCTGGCTCCCACTTTTTAGTGTGAGGAAAGACGAAACCTGCCCCCAAACGGAAGAAGGCAGGGTGAAACCAGCCCAAAGCAATAGGATGAGGACACCTACTTTCCTCCCAGCCTTAATTGTTTTGCCGCAGGTGACTACCATCGTTGTCCAATCTCAAAAAACAGTACAATATCGGTCTGATTGCCAAATTGATTAAAATCTTCCACAAACCCAGTTTCTATCAACCAATCCCCAAACCAACTTTTATATCCGATCACTGCCAAATCCGTCACTCGAGACAAAGCAGCACTTTCTACTTGTTGATCGGAGCCAATCAAGCTTCCGGAAGTCCGGTAAATGCTGCTTTGACTGACAGCCTGAAATACCCAGGCATCGTCCGAACTCAGTTGGAATTCAAAGGCCATGAACCGATGCCTCAAGCTGCTAGAGAACTCGCCGCTTTCTCCTAAATTGGAACTGCCCAACCCCAAATATACGATCCAGTCCCCATATCGTTTGGAAAGCAATAAATAGCTGCCAAAGTCCACCTCTCCGCTGCTCACCAATCGCTGATTATCATTCCGATTTTCAATGGGAGATTTATAAGAAAATTTAGCTGTCACTGCTGGCAAGAGATCCGAACCTTCCCATAAATTCCATTTGATATTGAAAACCACGTCACTGGCTTCGTTTTCAAATGGTTCGTCCGCGCTAATGACAAACGTATCTTCTTTCAAAACATAAAAATCGTAGCGATTGCGGTCCGAGCGTGTCCGATAAGCCCCTGCTGCCGAATCGTTATCGATGCCAACTAAGTTATGAACCGCCTCTGAACCAATATCTAAAGATCCCCCAACAAATGAAACGAATGGAAATTCGATTCCAAATTCTAAAAAATCGGTGAATCCCATCTTAAGTTTGATGAGATGACGGTAGCTTTCGACATCGATATAATTGTGAAAGCCAGATACAGGGAGACCTGTCTTTTCACTGAAAAAGTCAGCAGGCACCAACCCTCGTTCTACTGTATCGGCATCCACTTGATCGGCAGCACCAGCGCTATTGAGGAAAGTGTTCGCCACTGCCAATTGGTAGGAAAAAAAGAATTCTCCGGCTTTTAGAGTTTGTGTGTTTTCTGGGGTCATTGACAGAAAAGGCATGGTCACAGGAAACTGATCGCGAATTTCCAATGGACCTAAACCGAAATTTTCTGCGGCCAGAACCCCACCGGGAGTTCCCCACCACAATAGGCATGTTACGAGCATAAAAAGACGGTGCTTTGTTTGCATAGATTCACTGATGTCATCAAATTGAAGTTGCCAGACCACCGGATCAATAAAGTAAATCAAGAGTTGTACCACACCCACTTCATTGTCAAACCAACCTCAGAAAGGATTGCATTTCATGGCTAAATTCAATGAGGCGGTAAAAGAGTTTCGAGAATCTGTAGGACAAAGTCCGGAAGCTCTTGCTCTCCTTCTGCAAATCTCACCGGATGAATACGCTTCTTTGGAAAACGATTGGACTCCTCCTGACGATGTACTGCAAAGAGTATGTGCGTTGTTTAAGTGGAATTACAACGATATCAAACGCATGGTCACTCACACCCCCTCACTGGGGACGCCCTCTGGTGCAGCATCTCAGGAGACGACTCATGCCATCCCTCGTTCCTCGGATTCAGAAGCCCAATCATCATTCCACGAATTGCTTCAGGATGCGCGGTCACGAGTGGGCCAATCGTCTACTGGCATTGCGATGTTGCTCAATATTTCGGTCGAATATTATGAGTCGTTTGAACAAGATACGGTTCCGCCCGATGATTTAGTTCGGAAAATTTGTTCGTTATTTGGCTGGAATTACCGAGAGGTTCGGCAAAATCTGATCAATCGTTCCACGCCGCGTGTGGTGCCTCGGCAGCCTCCGCTTGCCGTGAAAGATCTCAAGACATTGCTTCCCAAAAAAGAGTTCAAGCCTCTCTCCACCGACGGGGAATCGACCGAATCACTCGGAAATCGACTCTATCGGGCACGCATGGAAATGAGGCAATCGCCCTCTGCCATTGCTTTACTACTTGATGTGAGTGAGGAGTATTACCTGCAATTAGAATCTGGGTTGATTCCTGATCCTGAATTACTCAAGCGCGTTGCTGCCTTATTTCGTTGGAATTATAATGACTTAAGGCTGCTTGTCTCTAATGAAAATATCCTTCAATTCCAACCAACTGTCACCAAAATCGAGGCAACGACCACTCCCCATACTCACAAATTTCGAAGCCTCCAAGAAGAAATTTCCCAGTACTGGAATGAACTCGATTCCGGCCAACAAGAAACTCTGATTACCCAATTGGAATTGCTTCGAGACACAGCAAAAAAATTGTCAAAATCATAATCCTTTTAAACAAACAGGAAATCAAAGCAGGAAATCAATCCAATTTAACTCCATTCCAAACGGGATGTTCTGCCGGAGTAGGCGGGTCTTGCAGATCGTACTCTCCAACGAACGAGCGAAGGTCGCTTTGCATATGAAATATAAAATTTCCATGTTGGCCTGTATTTTCTTCCCAACGCCCTCGGAATATCTTACCTCCGGACTCCAGCTTACCCTGCAACGTTCCTAGCACTGTGTGTTGTTCTAAGAGGTAATTGTAAGTACCACTGAGTTGGTTTCCATAGATTTTTTCCAGTATCATTACCCCTTCAATGCGTTTCTCTTTGTTGAGAAATGCATGTTCCCAAATACCAATCCATGGGTTGTGGGGTTCCACGGGTGACGGCCCCTTTTGCGCATTGGCTTGGGCGAAATTTAACAATAGCCAAAGCATCAAGAAAATCAGACAACCGAATTTCGAGAGAAATTTAAGTAAGCGTTGCATCTGAGATATTTTGCGATTTGGAGGATAAATGGCCGCCAGGTAGCCCACACTCCGTAAATGAGTTTGGATAAATCGGAGGCAGCACATGCAAGATTTGCTATTGCGTCGAGGCTATTGGTATAAAAGATGGATGGGTAGCAAAGGAATGGAAGCCCCCGATATACTTCCGGAAATCTTGAGGACGCATGAATATCCAATTTCGTGAAATCGAAGAGACATTAACAGCCCTCTTGAAATGGCTCAAAAAGATTGAAGAGTTCCCCTTGGATCGCTTGAAAAGTGATCCGATCTTTACCACCAAACATCGGGCTGTAAATGTGCTGGCCCATGAAATCCACCTTCTCAAGATCACCTCTAAGAAAAAAGAAGAAAAACTTCATTTCCTCTCTGAATTTTTTGAAAGCTTCAGCACACTCAAGCGTCCCGAAGACATCATCACGCATGTATTTCAACTGCTCTACAAGTATATGGATAACAGCGATGCTGTGATCTATTTGAAACGAGATGAGTCTTATTATCCGATGGAGGAATCTCTTTATGGTTTTCTGAACCAATCTTTTTCAGAAGATATTTTCCCCATTTTTTTCCCCAATCAACAAGAAATTGGAATTTTCAATAGCCTTTCCACCCCTCATCCAGTTTATGACTTCTATTCTAGTGAAGACGCACTGTTCTTAGAAGGAGCGCATTGTATGTATGTCAGGGTTTATGGCTATGATTACGTGATGTGCTTTTTTCGAAGTTTCGGAAGCGCAGAATTCAATAATTTTGACCACGAATTCGTGCAAGGCATTGTCGACAAAATCCGTACCTTGATTGCAAACTTAGCCCAATTGCATCGTGAAGTTCGGATGGTGGAGGAGCTGAAAACAGCTGCTGCTGTGCAGCAAGCTTTATTTCCGAGAGAGCTTCCTCAGTTTGACAATCTTCGTATCGCAACTCATTTTCGATCTGCTACCGAGACCGGTGGCGACTGGTATGGATTTATTCGGATGGGCCGCACCTTGGCGACTCTGATTGGAGATGTCACTGGACACGGCACCCCAGCTGCGCTAGTTACAGCCGCTGCCAGTGCAGCCTGTAACATGATTCAACAACTCTATTATATCGAAAACCGCAGCTTCACTCCTTGCCAAATCCTTCAATATCTCAATCCCGTGGTCTGGCAGGCCGGAAGGCGACAATATCTCATGACATTTTTTGTGGCCACCATCGACATAGATTCCGGTTCTATCCGCTTTGCCAATGCTGGTCACAATTTCCCGATTTTAGTCCGTAAAGGCACCATCAAACGCCTTTTAAATACAAACCTTAGGCTAGGCGATCAACAGGACTGTGAATTCACCGAGTCCTCAATGCAATTGGAACCCAATGATCTTCTATTTTTGTTCACCGATGGCGTGATTGAGAACGAAAATCAACAAGGAGAAATGTGGGGAGAACGTCAATTGACCAAATTATTGCACCAAACCGAAGGCCAACCCGTCGAGCAAATCATCAACCAAATTGTCCAAGAAGCCTATCATTTTTATGACTCACAACCCCTAGATGATGATGTGACCCTCGTTGCCTTAAAATACGGATAAGGTTACAGTTTTTCTGGAAAACTTCGTATTTTTGTTCTATTGCTAAAAAAGGGCTAAGTGATTGAATGAGGCAATTCAATCATAGACAATCTCTCTCTTTAGAGAGGATTGATTAACAATTGAATCGAGGCATCGGAGGAGGATATGAAATTGAGTGTTCAGGCCAAATTAATTGTCTATTCGATCATACTAATCCTTGTTTCGACTATTTTTTCAACGACGGGTGCCGCACTTCTCAATGGTTCCCAAACCCGTGCTGAAAACCGAAACAAGCTGGAAAATGCGGTCAACAGTTTCCAAATCGATTTCACTCAAATGATCACCGTTGTGGAAGAGCGATTGGCAGCTTTCACAGAAGATGCCGAACGCACGAGCCGCATCATGTCGGCCATCATGTTCGATCCTTCCACACAAGACCTTCCTTTAGAATTTGGAGATCTCTTCCGTGAATTGAACGTTGAACAGGCTGCGTTTCACTTCAAAGATCAAGGTCGTGGCCCCGAACAGCTTCGCTACTATTACAGTCGAAGCCTCAATGGTGTTGGCATGGTCAATTATGATGAAGGCGAGATCAATCACGTACTCTTAGTAAAAGACGATGCAGGTTTTGCAACCGAAGAAGACATCAAAGATCCTCAACTGTTCCCACTTGTTTACAAACCCTCCAATTCTGAGCTAATCCTCCAACAAGTGGATGATCAACTGCTATTGATCATCCACGCGAAATACATCAACAAGAGCTACGAAGATCCCTCTATCGATCTGAAAAAAGGACAGTATATCGGCTCATTGATTATCCAAATGCGTATCGATGCTTCGATAGAAGAATTGGGGCGTAGGATGGCTGTTAACTTCAATTTATACGATATTGAAGGAAAAATGGGGGCAGGCACGGTCCCTCTCCCCAACCTTAACCCCGACGACATCCTACCACCCGAGGAACAGCCCCCGGAAGCAGTCGAGGATCTAGTTGTAGAACTCACAGACGTTCAAGGAGAGCATTACGATGCGGTTGTCGTTCCTTTGCAATATCAGAAACATTTACCGGGTTATCTTTCAGCAGCCATCTCACAACAAGCGACCTTAAACAAAATCTCTGAAACAGTGGGGGTTTTAGTCTTGATCGCCCTATGTATTTTAGTCGCAACGCTGTTTGCTTCATTTTTCATTCTGCGTCGCTTCACGCAACCGATTGCCAATCTATCCGATCTCTTTGCAACCATCGCCGAGGGAAGTGGCGATTTGACAATGAAACTGCCAATCACTTCAAACGACGAAATCGGAAAAGTTGCGAAAAGTTTTAATCAGTTCAACGACAAAATCGCCTATCTGGTCCGGCAACAACGAACCATTGCATCGAAACTCAGTCAAGTTTCGGAAGATCAATCGAAAGGGAGTGAAGCCTTGGCTGGTGCCAGCGAAGCAGTTGTGGAAAGTTCCCATTCGGAAACGGAAACCATGCGAGGTGTGGAAACTCTGACAAGCGAGCTTTCCAAACAATCAGAAGAGATCACTAAAAATACAGAGGATATGACCGGTTTGGTCACCGTGACCACCAATGTGGTGACAGAAGGCAATGCAGCTGCCCAAGAGATGGAAACGAGTATGGAACAGATTTCCAAAAATTCCAAAGAAATCAGCAATGCACTGCTCACCATTCAAGCCATCGCTAAAAAAACTAATCTTCTTTCTTTGAATGCAGCCATTGAGGCTGCAAAAGCTGGGGTGCACGGACGGGGTTTCACTGTGGTTGCCCAGCATGTTCGTGAACTCGCCAAAAATGCACGAGACGCTGCGGTAGAAATCAAAGCCTTAGTCGAAACCAACCACCACAATGTGGAAGAAGGTCTGGACTGCTCGAAAAAGGTCAATGCCTCTTACCAAGCCGTGAAAAGCAATATCATGCAGATCCAAAACGCTTTTCATATGATCAAGGATATTTCGAGTCAGCAGAATCAGAAAACCGGCGATATTGCTAAATCCATGGAAGAGCTAACGGATACTAATATCGAAATCGAAAGTGCTTTGGTCAAAGTAAACGAGCAAAGTTCTGTGCAACAAAATCTCTCGACAAAATTACACGATCTTGCCGAGCAACTCTTAGCCCAAGTGAAGGAATACAAAATAGATCGATGACATTCGAAACAGCCTTGTTCATTGAGTATCGGTCCATCTACAGAAGACGGGAGAAATGTCGTTTAATACCTCTCGGCATTCCTGAAGAGAATGCGCTACGAGCACCACACTGAGCACACTTTTCGCCTGCGAGGGGTCATTAGTGCACAGCGCTCCTTGACGAATTTTTCGCAAAGGTGTGGTGACAATCTCAATCGGATAGCTCTGTTGAAGGCGGTCTGCAAATTGTTCCAAAGAAGAAAAACCGGCCTCCACCACATGCTTTCGATTAAAAAAGAGCCACAACCCCACTCTTCCATGTTGCAAATGAGAAGTAATCGATAAGGCCAAACGTCCCATCGTATAGCGGGAATTGATTTCCACAATTGGTTTGATCGCTAAAACTTCCTGCGTCTTTTGCTCTTTCTTGCATTCGGCCTGTTTTATCTTCCGAGAATCCCGATAAACCAGCCAATCAATCCCAATAGCCCCTCGGTATCCAACTTCTATCATTTCTTTTCCCACTCGTTTTCCAATCGATTCCAGCCATGGAAACAGAGGTTTCGGTTGCGATGAATCAGGATGATAGTGAAGAAATTTTAAGGTATCCGAGTCTAAACCTGTGTCGAAACGACCTAAAACAGCTCCTAAATATTGCCCTGAAAAATCGGTTAAAAAACGATTCACACCGTCCATCACACACCGTCCATCCTCCAAGATCCGAAACTGCGTAGAAAAATCACATACTTTATCCAACCACGGTTCCACCACGACACTTCCTTGCTTCTGCAAAATGTTAGCAAGCCACTTGGGATTTACGGAAAATTGGTCTGAGACTTTCATCCGGTGCTGCCCCGATGCACTGAAGGCCGCTTTAATCAACAATTCAGTCCAACCTTTCGTTTCAAACTTTCTGAGAGCTATGTCGACTTCTTCAGGAGTACAACACACGACACCTTCAACCTCCTGATCACAATTCCAATGTGGGTCTAGTGACGAATCATCAAATAGTTGATTTCCTTGTTCTACACTCCACGCTTTTGAAAAAAACCGGCGAAACTTTGGATTCCATTTAAAATCTGGGCTTCCCAGGAATGGGCCACGGTTCGATTCATTCAACAACTGAGGAACCAGAGGAGCAAATCGTTTTGCTGCATTGGGGCTCCATCCCCACGGGTGAAATCCACGAATTTTTCGGTGTTCCATACAAGAAATATCTGTCGAAAACTCAGGTAGGGGAAACCCAGCTTGTCGCAATCGATGGAGGAACGGCGAGGAAGGCTTGTAAGGTGTGATCACCACATCGTCTTGACTGCACAAGAGCATTGGCAACGACGATAAGTCATTTGTCATCGCACGTATGCTTTCGGGTGGTGTGTATCCCGTATTGCCTAAAGCCACCTGCATTTCACAGGCAGGGTTGAACCAATAGATATCCGGGGGACGCCCTTTTGAATAGGAATAGAGCGCCAACTCGGAAACATAGCCTTCGGAAAACCCAATTTCTTTCCGCAACGTTTCATTGAAACCAATCCCTTTAGCCCGGGCTGGTGTAATGGGGAAAGTGAGTGCGGTTTGGTAAGCCTCCCAGTCAGTTTCATAAGGCTGTTTCCATTTACGAAACCACTTGAGGCCATGTTGGACATGACCAATCTCATCCTGAAAAACCTGTTCTAAGATGCCAGCTGTGATTTGATCCCCAATTTTTTGGAAGGCCTGGGCATAATACAAACTATAATCCAAGTTGGCCTGTTCAAAGGTAAGACTCATTTGTGCCACAAACTCTTGCAGGGTGCTCACTTGCGAAATACATTTCCAGAAAAAATCGTTCACTGGAATTTCTCCAAAGCCCACCCCGCATTCTTCCATCCGGCGTTCATAAAGCCGCATGTGCTCTTGTTCTTCATGCATGGTGTGAGCAAGTCCCTTCCGAAAAGCAGATGGTGCTTGAGGAAATTTGAGCAACATCAGAGCCATCAATTCTAACGCCAACAATTCATGATTGGCAAAAAAATGGAGCACGATGCCACGCTGTTGTTCATGCTCCAAACTATTCAGGCTGGGAAAAGTGATTCTAGGAGTGTCGGCGTGTCGGTTTAAGGAAAGTTCCGGGGGACGTGCGGGAAAATCAGGGAACTTTGTGATGGATTTGGCAGGTGGATGGTCTTCTAGAAAATCGGACCAAACAAGTTTGTCTGCCAATGTTGAACCAAACAAGATTTGTTCGGCAAATTCATTGAGTTGCATAAGATGCTTTGATCAAAGGCACTTTCGCACGGCGTCGATCACTTGTGGTATTTCTTCTGAAGAAATACTCAAGTTGGTCACACCCCGGATACTTGTCGCACTTACTGCAAGAACCAGAACTTCGTGCTCTCTAAGACGCTTTTCCAATTCCGGGGCAGAGACCGAAGTTATATTAAATATCACGATATTGGTTTCCACAAGGTTTGGATCTAGCTCGACTCCCGGTAAATTGCTAAGGCCTTCTGCCAGCATTTTAGCGTTGGCATTATCCTCAGCGAGGCGTGCCCGATGGTGGTTCAATGCATGAAGCGCTCCAGCAGCGATAATACCGGCTTGGCGCATGCTACCTCCAAATTGCTTTCGAAAACGCCGTGCTCGGTGAATGAATTCAGCACTTCCAGCCAAAGCAGATCCAACGGGGGCACCCAACCCTTTCGAAAAACAAACACTAATGGAATCGAAATAGGAAGCATATTCCTTTTCTGAAATGCCTGTTGCAACCGATGCATTCCATAATCGAGCCCCATCCATATGCATCTTCAATCCATGCTTGCGAGCCATTTTTTCAACCTCTTGAATCGATTGAAGCGGCCAAATGCTCCCACTTCCCCGATTGCTCGTGTTTTCCACACTCACCAATCTTGGAGCTGGAAAGTGAGGATTATCGGGTGAAATTGCCAATTCGAGATCATCGGCTGTAAAGATGCCTCGCTTTTCAGGTAACAATTTGCAGATCACTCCAGACAATGCCGATGGAGCTCCACCTTCGTAGTGATAGATATGAGCATTTCCTGCCATAAACACCTCATCGCCAGGCTGCGTGTGGGTTCGAACCGAAACCTGGTTTGTCATGGTACCCGTCGGCATATAAACAGCCGCTTCTTTTCCCAGTAACTCGGCAACCTGTTCTTCCAAAGCATTCACGGTTGGATCTTCGCCAAAAACATCGTCTCCTACAGGCGCAGTGGCCATGGCCTCACGCATTTCGGGGGTGGGTTGGGTGATGGTATCGCTTCGCAGATCAATCATTTTTTGCTCCGTAGAAAAAATTATTTCGAATTTCTTTTTGAGTTCTTTGTACTCTTGCCAGGCAGTTTGCTCGTTCCTACAAACTCTCCCATATCAGCATATTCCGGTTTAAGGAAATGCAGAATATCGGTTTTATAGACCTTGGATAGAGCGAGCGCTTCAGTCAAATACAACCCACGAGATTTCCCGGTCAGCACTTGGGCAAAATTACGCGCATTGATTTTTTCTGTAATTCCCACTTTCTGCAGTTCCTCATTCATCGCGGCTGCTAATCGCCGAGTGGCAAGGTCATTTTCTTTCATCAAGCTATTCAGAGTTTCCCAGTCTTCTGCAATCGGACGTTCCCGTTTGACTTTAGGTTCTTTTTTCATACGTTCCTTTTTTCTGCTTTGGATTAAAAAATAAAACCTCTGTGTGAGCAAGGCGATCCGGTCCAGAGAGTCATCTTTCTAACCCCACTCTCCAAACAACACAAAACGCAAATATACATAAATCCCAAATAAATTAACTGCAACTAGCGTCGACTTAGCAAATCTGGATTGGAGCATTGTAAATAGATAAACAGATAGTCCCAACGCACCTAATATTTCGATCGTCGCCACAATGTCGCCAAATTTATTCGGATCCCAATATGAGATGGGACTTTCAAAACGATAATCAGTCAGGGGCCAAAAATGGCGATGTGCGTCTTCGCTATGCAATGGAAAATCAAACACACAGTGCAAAAACATTCCTGCAAAACAATACTGCCACCACGCTCGCTTAAGCCAATAAGCGATACCAAATGCAAGAACAATTATGGGAAACGAATTGAAGACATCGAACGTGAGCTGCCAATGATCCAAGAAATAATGCTCTCCCCAAATGATAGCATCCGGCACCTGTTGAAACTTTTCCCAGGCATAAAACAAAAACATCGTGATATCTGGCAGGATGGATCCCAGAAAAATAGGTAGGTGGTATTCGGGGGATCGTTTCTTTCCGATCAGGGCTAAACTCAGTATGACGTGGGTCGGTGTGTTCATGATGAATGATGGTTGGGGGAGATCGGAGTTTTCAACAAAATTATTGAGAATTTGACGCAAACTAGTCGTTATGTTCACGACTTGCAATCATAAAGCTCATGAACTTATTAGGTTTTCTTCCATACGGTAACCGCATCCTTCTCTCCAACGACTGCATCCATAGGTTCGTTTTCCTTTGATGATTGTTCCTTTCCCACATTCGGGGCAAATTCCACCAGGAATTCCTTGAGGTTTTATCAAGGTCGGTCGCTCAGAAAATACAAATTCCAAAGTCTTTTCCGAGGTGAGTCGTAATGATGCCTCAAATGATTTTCCAGCTTTGGAAACAAAACCTTGGATCGTTGAAGTCTCACCCGCAGTAAGCAAGGCCTTCACATGTTCTTCAGTTAACTGTTTTCCGCTTTTTTCAAACCAAATTGTGAAATTACAGCCTTCTTTCCAACGGTCGCACCCGTAAGCCTTCGTACCTTTGACCACATTTCCAAGACGACATTTTGGGCAAAGTCCGACCCGCTTGTGCTGTGCGGTGGAAGAAGTATTACTTTTGGATTTTGCTCTTTTGGATCTAGAATTTTTATATTTTCCGCTTTGATTTTTTCGAGCACCAGAACCTTTCCTTTTTTTCCAATAGGTAGTTCCGGAAGATGTCGAAGCAATGATTTTTTTGGTTACGGGAACTGCCATCACTTCCTGAATCAAAGCAGAAACAAACTGATCCATTTCCGCTTTAAACGCTACTGCGCTAAAGGTTCCCTGCTCAATGGCCCTCAACTTCCGTTCCCATTGCCCTGTGAGTTCGGCAGATTTCAATACTGGATTTTGAATCAAATTAATTAGATCTGCCCCTCTTTGGGTCGGAAAAATGTTTTTCTTCTCGCGATAGATATACTCGCGCTTGAATAAGGTTTCCAGAATTGCAGCACGCGTGGAAGGGCGTCCAATCCCATTTTCTTTCATCAGCTGTCGTAATTCCTCGTCCTCCATATCACGCCCAGCAGCTTCCATCGCACGTAAAAGACTAGCCTCGGTATAAGGGCGCGGTGGACGTGTCATTTTTTTTTCCAAAGTGGGCTGGTGCGAACCTGACTCCCCTGGAGCAAACGCGGGAAGTACTTCTGAATGTTCTCCTTCTTTCGGCTTTTTTCCCTCAAGTGGAAGGTCTTTCCCATAGATCGCCTGCCAGCCAGGGTCGAGAATTTGTTTACCCGTGACTTTGAAACGATTCCCTGCACTTTCTCCAATTACAGTCGTCAGTGAAAAGGTACAATCTGGGTAAAAAGCAGCAATGAAACGTTTTGTTATCAAATCATAAAGACTGGCTTCGTCCGAGGACAAACGAGAAGACGATTTTCCGGTCGGGATGATGGCGTGGTGGTCTGTGACCTTGACATCATTAAAAATGCGGCGGGTTTTCTTGAGTTTTTTTTTCAATAAGGGGTCCACTTGCGCTTTATAAGATTTCAATCCTTTCAAAATTTTTGGAACTTTTGGATAAAGGTCCTGAGATAAGTATCGCGTATCCACGCGAGGGTAAGAGATCAGCTTCTTTTCGTATAGATGCTGCAAGGCATTCAACGTTTGCTGGGCAGTCAAACCAAACTTTCGATTTCCTTCCATCTGTAAAATCGTGAGATCATACAATAGAGGTGGTGGTTCCTTTCCCTGCTTTGTATTCACAGAAAGGATTGTGAACGGTTGTCCCATCACCGCTTCTAATACTTTTTTGCCGTCTTCCTCCTTTTCAAACTTTCCCTTTTCGTAATGAAACGTCACTTCTCGATAGAGCGTTTTGAGTTCCCAGTAGGGTTCTGGTTTAAAATTTTGAATGGCTTGATTGCGTTCCACAACCAACGCCAAAGTTGGTGTCTGCACCCTACCTACAGAAAGAACCCCCCCCTCGCTATAACGATTGGAAAACAAGCGCGTTGCGTTCATGCCCAATAACCAATCAGCTACGGACCTTGCCATACCCGCCTGATACAAGTTTTCAAAATCTGAACTATTTCGAAGACGAGCAAAACCTTCACGAATCGCTTCTTCAGTTAAGGACGAAATCCATAGTCGTTTCAGAGGCTGCCGGCATCCTGACAACTGATACACCCAACGTTGAATTAATTCTCCTTCTTGCCCTGCATCACCGCAATTTATTATTTCTGTTGCCGAGCCAAATAACTGTTTCACAATTTGAAATTGCTTTTTGGTTTGCGGGGTATCGATTAGCTTGATGCCATGTTCCGTAGGCAATATCGGTAAGTCTTCCAATTTCCATGATTTGAGATGGGCTTGATAATCTTCTGGCTCTTTCAGTTGGCACAAGTGTCCCAGGGTCCAAGTGACCTGATAGCCATTGCCTTCGTAATACCCATTCTTTTTCTGCGACGCCCCAAGCACAAACGCGATTTCCCGGGCTACCGCTGGTTTTTCAGCAATACAGACTTTCATAGTTCAGGTAGATAGACTGGACATTCTTGCACGTTCGTTGCAAATACAGTTTATTTTACAGTAACCGTTTACGAGCATACAGCATGAGCAATCATACATCACCCTCGTCATCTCTCCAACAGGTAGAATCAGCCATATGTTCTGAAGTACGGTGTGTTTATTGCGGCAGCATCAAACCACCAATTTGGGTGCATGGTCATTATCAATGTGCCAATTGTAAAGTGAATATTGCACCGTGTTGTGAAGGCAGTGCTATATACTTGCATCAATATCAGGTGATGGGAGCGGAATCATGACCGACCAAGAGTTGACCGACACCCTTGCTCCATTTCGAGATGGAGGGATTTTTGAGAATCCATCGTTGGCGTTTAAAGCCATCAAAAATAAATACTTCCAGTTAGAAATTCCTTATTCCCACATCATTGTTTTTTCTTCTTTGCAATATGAGAGTGGGATATATGCCATCCGTAAATCGTTCTCTTTCCCTTATTTTCATACGATGGGTCCCAATGGCAAAAGCGTTTTCATTGAAATGAATGGTGCAAAGCGCCTCGTAGTCGACTTTATATTTGAATATCAAATCGAAGACCGCGTCGCGCACTACGGCAGTGTTCTGTTGGCTTATTTGGAAACTGCGAATAATCTCTTAATCAAATAGCCTTTCGTCTTAGTAATCATTACCCTACTTCCCAAAGCTAAATTTTTTCCTTCTAGTAATTTTATTTTAATAAAAAGATAGAAAACCTGTTGACATCCATTTTTTTTTTTGAAATGTTAGCGCTAACGGGAACGCTAACGGGAACGCTAACAACTTCACAAAAACGAAGTGACGATATGGCCTTGAAGAAACAAATCACGATCGATCAGGTGGCCCAGCAAGCTGGAGTTTCGACTCAAACAGTTTCTCGAGTTCTTAACAACCGACCTGATGTTGCCGCGTCAACCCGTCAAAGAATCCAAGAAATCATCCGGCAGTTGGGATACCAGCCCAGTGCTATTGCCCGTGGTTTGACTCGAAGACGCAATCATAGTTTGGGAGTAATCGTAACTGAATTGGAACAGTATGGTCCGATGCGTCGTTTACTAGGAATTAAAGAAGCAGCGACAGCGGCAGGATATTCTTTGCATCTAGGCTTTATGGAACACCCTGAAAGCGACGATGTGCAGGCACTTTTAAATGACCTTCTCTCCTGGCAAGTCGAAGGGATTATCTGGACGGCTCCAGAAGTCGGTAACAATTGGAGTGCGTTAGAAAATAACATGCCCCCCGTACCCGTCATACTCATCAGTGAAAGAGCCGATAGTCGGTTAGCGGCAGTTGCATTAGATAATCGCTGGGGAGCACGTTCTGCAACGGAGCATTTGCTTGAACAAGGATACAAAAACATAGGCATCATTACTGGCCCATTAGCCTGGGATGTCGCCCATGAACGTTATCAAGGCTGGCAAAGTGCCTTACTGGAAGTTCACGAAAGACAAGTTGTAGCGGGAGACTGGTCCGCGACGAGTGGAGAACGTGGATTGAGACAGCTGATAGAACAATATCCCGAAATGGATGCAGTGTTTGCTTGTAATGATCAAATGGCTTTAGGAGCCATTCATGCTGCTAATGAGATGGGGCTTCAGGTTCCAAGGCATTTAGGAGTAGTAGGATTCGATAATCGGCCTGAGTCGGCCTATTATTGTCCACCCTTGACCACAGTACAGCACCCCCTAATGGAACAAGGCAAACTTGCAGTTCACAAGCTGTTAGAAATGATCGAAACACATCAGCAGACGACACGAATTATTCCATCAGAAGGAACTGTCTTAAAACCTAGACTGATTATTCGCAAAAGTTCCGTAGAGAATTGAAGTAAGCTTCCAAGGCTTGTTAGATTTCTAATACATAGTGATAGGTGAAAAGACTCCGGTCATGTTGATTTATTGGCGTACGAATCCAGGGTAAAAGTACAATTTCCTGTTTTAAAACTTGCTCTGATGCGATAAGGAGTAATTAGCGTTTATAAACCAATCCAATGGATTGAGTCCGATTGAGTAAAAGTTTGCTCATACTTTTTTAAATGTGCTCAATCACCCAACCTAAAACGGAGGCAAAAATGGCAAGTGTAAGACTGGAAAAGTTAGAAAAGCGCTATGGCAAAATTCAAACGATTCATGGAATCGATCTGGATATTAAGCATGGCGAGTTCGTGGTATTCGTCGGCCCATCCGGCTGTGGTAAGTCCACGTTACTAAGGATGATCGCTGGCTTAGAGGAAATTTCTGGGGGCAAAATTAGTATTGGAGATCAAGTCGTCAACGATATTCAACCAAAGGATCGTGGGGTCGCGATGGTATTTCAGCAATATGCTTTGTACCCGCATATGAATGTTTTCGACAATATGGCGTTTCCACTGAAACTTGCTAAGAAACCTAAGAGCGAAATTGAGAAAAAAGTCCGCGAAGCAGCTGAAATGCTGGAACTGACTCCTTTGTTGGATCGTAAGCCAGCAGCTATGTCTGGAGGGCAAAGACAACGCGTTGCTATGGGTCGTGCCATTGTACATGACGCAAAAGTGTACGCTTTTGATGAACCGCTTTCCAATTTGGATGCGCAGCTCAGAACACAAATGCGGATTGAGATCAAGAAATTGCATATGCGCATGGAAACCACATCCTTGTACGTGACTCACGATCAGGTGGAGGCTATGACGCTTGCGGACCGAATTGTTATTTTGAAAGATGGCTATGTAATGCAAGTGGGTAGCCCGGTGGAAGTATATGAGCATCCGGTAAACAAATTTGTAGGCACATTCATTGGAAACCCTCCGATGAATATCGTTCCTGCGCGAGTTCGTGCGGTAGGAGATGGACTACAAATTGTTGCCAACCAACTGCATTTGCCAGTCCCGGATAAACCGGGGCATCAGTTAAAACCCGATATGGACATTCTTTTGGGCATCCGTCCAGATGATATTTCCGTTGCCGAAGAAGACGATGGTATCCCTGAAGAGTGGAAGTTTAAGGGCAAAGTCTTGATTGCTGAAACTTTAGGTGGGGAATCATTGCTCGATATTTCGGTTGGGGGAACTGAAATGATGGCAGAGATTGCCGGTCGTTATCTGCCAAAACCCGGTGAGAAAATGGCCTATGCCTTCAATCTTAAGCATATGCATGCTTTTGATGTGAAGACAGAAAAAACGATTTATTAGTTTTCAAGAGGAATTATTCCTCTGATATAGAGGACGCTTTCGCCCGATGAGGGCGAAGGCAGTCGTCAATTGTTAGAAACCACGCAAAAGAGGAGGTACAATGAAAGCAAAATGGTTCACTGCTATGGTCGCTGGTTTGGTTTGTCTCGGCACAACCGCATTGGCTGGTGAAATAACCATCAATAGTGATGCTTCAGATCCGGCTCCCAAAAAGGCTTGGGGCGAAATCATAGAAGCATTCAAAGCGGAGACGGGAGTCACGGTCAAATTGAATACTTATGACCATGAGAGCTATAAGACATCCATTCGAAACTGGTTAGCAAGTGAGGCACCAGATATTGTATTCTGGTATGCTGGCGAACGGATGAATACCTTTGTACGAAGAGGCTTGATTGAGGATGTTTCGGATGTCTGGGATGCCAATAATTTGCATGAAGGCATGGCTTCCAGTAGATCCTCGATCACTTTCGACGACAAGCAATATGCGGTTCCTTATACTTATTATCAGTGGGGGATTTACTATCGAAAAGATATTTTCGATAAATATGGTTTATCTGCCCCAAAAACCTGGGATGAATTTCTTCATGTCAACAAAACTTTGAAGGAAAATGGTATTACTCCGATTACCATCGGGACGAAGTATCTTTGGACTGCGGCAGGATGGTTTGATTACTTAAATATCCGTGTCAATGGCCTCCCCTTCCATTTGGACTTGATGCACGGAAAAATTCCATACACCGATGATCGAGTAAAAGCCGTTTTTTCAAAATGGGCAGAATTGGTAGAGCCTGGTTACTTCTTAGAGAATCATACCTCTTATTCTTGGCAGGAAGCACAGCCTTTCTTATTCCAAGGTAAAGCGGCAATGTATTTGATAGGAAACTTTCTTGTTCCCAACATTCCAGAGGATGTTGCTGACAAAATGAGTTTTTTCCAATTCCCCACAATTGATCCCAACGTTCCATCATATGAAGATGCCCCCACCGATGTGGTTGCGATTCCAGCCAAAGCTAAAAACAAAGAGGATGCAAAGAAATTTTTAAAGTTTCTTTCTCGACCAGATAACATCCGCAAACTCAATGATACTTTAGATCAATTGCCTACCCACAAAGATTCTGGAGTTAAAGATGATCGATATCTGCAGGCCGGTATGAAAATGCTTTCTGAAGCTAAAGGCTTGGCCCAATTTTATGATCGCGATACCACGCCAGAAATGGCGAAAGCAGGTATGAAAAAATTCCAAGAGTTTATGGCTAAGCCAGAGCGAGTGGATAAAATCCTTGCCAGCCTAGAAAAAACCCGCAAACGAATCTTCAAGTAATCTCACCTCATTCCAGGGTCCGCAGCAATGCGTACCCTGGCCTTTTTACAAATTAAAAAGGAGGAACCATGAAAAGCTTCCAACAACGGATAGCTCATTGGATTTTTATGGCACCAGCATTGATCATGTTCGTAATTTATGTAGTGCTTCCTATAATCCAAAGTTTGTGGCTGAGCTTATTTGAATGGGACGGATTGAGTCCGGAAAAAACATTCGTTGGGCTTGGTAATTACTTGGAGTTATTCAATGACGAAGTCTTTTGGTTGGCCGTTAAGAACAATGTACTATGGGTTGTCCTATTTCTATTGGCTCCACCCATTGGGTTGGCCTTAGCTTTGTTTTTGAATCAGAAAGTTCCCGGCATGCGTTTAGTCAAGTCTTTGTATTTCTTCCCTTTCGTAATTTCACAAGTCGTTGTGGGCCTTGTATTTTCTTGGTTTTATGACCCTGGCTTCGGTTTGTTAAACACATTTTTACAAGGACTGGGATTGATTACAACGCCACTTGCCCCGCTTTCAAGTGAAGGAGGTGTCACATTCGCAATTATTGTGGCAGGTCTTTGGCCTCAGGTAGCATATTGTATGATTCTGTACCTCACAGGTTTAAATTCGTTAGATCGGGATCAAATCGAAGCAGCTATGCTGGATGGAGCATCACAATGGCAGATGCTCTGGCTTGTGATTTTACCACAATTGCGCCCTGCCACGTTTATTGCCATTGTCGTCACAGTCATTGGCTCACTTAGAAGTTTTGATTTGATAGCGATTATGACTCAAGGGGGACCATACAATTCATCGACGGTGCTAGCGTTTATGATGTATGAGCAATCTATCACTAACTATCGGATGGGTTATGGGGCGGCAATTGCTACGATCTTATTTTTGATCATGTCAGTGTATATTGCCTATTTTCTCAACAAAATGATTAAGCAAGAAAGGGTACGCTGATGTTTCCAACACCGATTGAAAAATTCTCATCGCCAGTTCAGATCAGCTATCGCATCGGGGTCGTGCTTTCTTTAGTGCTGTGGCTTTTGCCACTCGGTGCGATGGTGATGACCTCAGTTCGATCCTTGGAAGATATCAATCAAGGCAATTACTGGGGACTTCCAACCGAATGGATGATTTGGGAGAACTACGCTGGGGTGTTTGCTACCACCCCAATGGGACAGTTCATGTGGAACAGCATTCTAATTACCGTACCTACCGTAATCGGAACGTTGACGATCTCTTCGTTGGCCGCTTATGCATTGGCTAAATATCAATTCCGTGCAAACATTCCTTTATTTGCGATGTTCATCGCCGGAAACTTTGTCCCATTTCAAGTTTTGATGATTCCGGTTCGTGACATGACCCTTCAATTGGGGCTTTATGACACGATCACTGGCTTAGTTTTGTTCCATGTAGCCTTTCAATGCGGGTTCTGTACCCTGTTTTTACGCAATTTCATTAAGGCCCTACCGGATAGTTTGATTGAAGCAGCTCGCATCGACGGTGCGGGTGAATTTCGAATTTACTTTACGATTGTGTTACCTTTAATTCGCCCAGCCCTTGCTGCTTTAGCAGTTCTTGTATTCACCTTTATTTGGAACGAATACTTTTGGGCATTGGTTTTGGTGCAAAGCGATGCCGTAAGGCCTGTAACAGCAGGTTTACAATCTTTACAAGGACAATGGGTGGCTTCTTGGCAATTGATCTCTGCGGGTTCTATTCTCGCAGCACTCCCACCAGTCGCTATGTTCTTTCTAATGCAAAAACACTTTATTGCTGGCCTTACAATGGGAGCAGTTAAAGGATAAACAACCGGAGGTCTCGTTCTTAAGACGGGACCTCTTGTTTTGATTCATATGCTTCCTTGTTTTTTCGAAAAAATTTTCCCCATTAATCTGGTCACACTATCCTTCATTTCCTTTATCCAATCCCTCTATCCTTCGTTTCCTTTACCCTAAATTTAGATTGTTCACTCAAAGCAGACAAAGTAGCGAGTTTTAGGGCTTGCATCTAAAATTTCTTATTTCAAAGCCGACTAAGCTGTGTGGTTTACAGCATAATTCAATGTTGGTATTTTCTCTGCATTCAATATTTGCGTCTTTAAAGACAGTACGTTATGGCAATTAGTAAAAGACAGACCATTTTTCCCATCACCATTCATCTGTCACACAGCCCATGTATGATTTTGACGCACCAAATTTTGCTTCACCAACGGCAAACGAAGCCGGGTTGGTTCTGGATATTAGTCATGATTTTCGAGAGAATATTCGTCCAATTCTATTTCAATTGGATTCAGTTCGCCAAGAACTGGAAGAGGATGACAAATTCTATCTAATTTTTTATCTAATACGTGCTCAAGTAATCGATCAAGCTTACAATCATGAAGTTTCTGCTGTTGATTTTGATTCATTGTTGAAACTTAAAGGCCCCAACGGGAGTGAATTACATTGGGATGTCTTCCGTCCTCAATCCCCTTTATCATGCTCCCCTCATACATTTGAACAAAGACAGAAGTTAAAAATCCGTCGAACACTACTCAATTTACAGCAGTTGTACAAAGCCTATGAGAACTATCAATTGCAAGAGCTTCAGCAACAGCTAGAGGCTTACTTAGATATCCAAACTAGTGCTGGAATACTTAGGCAAAAGCTTTTAGCCTTATCCCGTACCTCTTCATTTTCCACCTATCTAGAATTGAAAAATGGCTTCTTAAAAAAATGGACTGACGATCAAGAGCCTCCTCAAAGAAAAAGCAATGTAAATCCACTTCAAGAATTTGAACTTTCGGAAACCATGCGGGCTTTATTGCAGCAAAAGCCTAAACTTAGCACAACCCCGCAAATCTTGAGGTATACTGATTATCGTTTTTTTCGAAGATTCAATGCAACACCTCACCCCGAGATCAACTCTAGTTCCATTGATTTTTGGAGGACAGAGGTAAACCAGAATCAATTTCTCAAGTTTGTAAGAAATGTGAGAGAGCGTTATCCAGTGAACGGACCTTTCCATGTTTTCCGATTTGAAGGCTCATTCACCTACCTTCTTTGTGGATTTGCTGATGACAGTATTGTAGGTGCCATTGCTCAAGATAGTGAATTTTCCCCTGTCTACGCAAAAATCATCATGCGTCAAAGCAATGGACATTTTCGCGAGTTGCAATCAGAGGAAGGTCAAGATAAGACTTTATATTACAATTGCCTCAAAGAGGCGATGTTACCGTTTATTGAACACCTCAATCGTCGTCTTCGGATTGAGCTTACCCCAGAATTTATCGATTTCTTCCGCATTTAATCTTTCCTACATTATGAAATTCGTCGATTCCGTTAAAATTCATATTCGTTCTGGAAAAGGAGGATCAGGTTGTACCTCATTTCTACATCTACGAGGTAAACCCAAAGGAGGGCCAGATGGAGGTGATGGTGGGAATGGTGGATCTGTAATTTTTAGAGGCAACAGCAACAAAACCACCTTGCTTGATTTGTCATTTCAGCAACATCAACATGCTGAGGATGGAAAGGCAGGAGGAGGTCAAAACAAACACGGTCGTTCTGGGCACCATCGGTTTATATCTGTACCGCTGGGCACCGTCATAAAAGATATAGAGACCGAAGAAATTCTTATGGAGGTCGTCGAGGAGAAAGAGTATTTGTTCCTCAAAGGTGGTCGTGGAGGAAAGGGCAATTCTAAATTTAGGACTTCCACCAACCGTGCACCGGAATTTCATCAGCCTGGTGAAGATGGTATTGAAATGTGGGTACGTTTGGAACTAAAGCTAATGGCGGATGTTGGACTAGTGGGTTTTCCCAATGCAGGAAAATCTACTTTAATTAGCTCCATTTCCCATGCACACCCTAAAGTAGCAGATTATCCTTTTACTACACTTGTACCTAATTTAGGGGTTGTAAAAAGGTCAGACTTTGACTCTTTTGTAGTTGCTGACATTCCTGGTATCATTGAAGGGGCCCATGATGGCATAGGTTTAGGAGATCGATTTTTGAAGCACATAGAGCGGACGGCTATCTTAGTGTTTCTTTTAGATGTTTCCGGTTTTGCTGAACATCCACCATTTGAGGAGTTTCAAATCCTTTTAAAAGAGTTAAAACTATTTTCAGAAGCATTAATCAAAAAACCTAGAATGGTTGCTCTCAATAAAATGGATGCAATATCAGATACTGCCGAAGTACAAGAAATCAAGTATAAGTTAGAACAAGCTGGGGAAACGGTTTTTCTAATATCTGGAATCTCTGGAACAAATATAGAACCGCTTCTTAAAGAGCTTGCCGATGTAGTTAAAAAAGTACGAATTCAACGAAACCAAATCCATCCCATTACTTTCTCTCAATAGGAAACTATTACTTTCTCTCATTAGGAAACTTTATGAGACTACCCTCCATTTGGCCATTACAAGGTTGTTTAACCCTTCTAATTGCTAGCCTTTTATTCGCCTTCATCATCTTCTAGCCCCTTTTCACACCGTTAACCTTTCCTTCTTATCCTGAATTGGAACATGATTTTATTCCTAAAACAGATCGGTATTTTAGCTTGGAAGGATATTCTTATAGATTTGCGGAGGAAAGAAAATGTTTTATCGATGTTCTTCTTTTCTATTCTCACTTTGATTATCTTCAACTTTGCGATCGGTGAAAATCCGAAGGCCTTTCGACAACTAATCCCTGGAATCATTTGGGTAGTCTTTTTGTTGGCAGGAGTCTTAGGGTTAAACAAGTCTTTTGCACAAGAAATCGACAACGGTTGCTTAGGGGGACTTTTGCTCACACCAATCGATCGAGGGACACTTTTTATTGGCAAGCTTCTTGGTACAACAATCTTTTTGATCTTAGTTCAAGTCCTCACTGTTCCTATGTTTATCCTATTTTTTGACTTACCTGTAAGGCATTTCGACATCTTAATTTTTGGTCTACTTGCAGGCACTATTGGGTTCACATCCTTAGGAACTTTGCTTGCTGGGATCACTTCCACCCTTCGCGGTAAAGAAGTCCTGTTGCCAATTCTGCTCTTTCCCATGCTAGTTCCGAATCTGATAAGCGTAGTGAAAATTACGCAATATGCCTTTTTTGGGGGGGACCGTATAGATCTTCAGGTGGGTTGGGTTTATCTCGCAAGCTTTGATACTGTATTTCTAGTTGCGTCTTATCTACTTTTTGACTTTATAGTAGAAGATTAAAAAAAGTGCTTTGTATTTCAAATAAGCGGGATTGAATCTTTATCAATTAGTTAGGCATTATTTACAAAGTATACCAAATCTTTATTTGCCTTTATTAAGCAAAGCTTCTGATTGATTTAACCAGTTTTTTATCTGTCTATTATTAGGATCCAACTGCAGGGCTTTTTTATAATCCTCTACCGCTCTATTGTAGTGGTTAGTTTTAAAAAATAAATGGCCTCTGTTCACATAAGTCAAGATATGCTGAGGATTCAAAGTCAAGGCTTGGTTGTAATCAGCAAGTGCTTTGTCGTAGTGTCCAAGTAAACTATTTACATTTGCTCGGTTTGAATAAGCTAATTCATCTTTAACGTCTAGCTCTACTGCATGATCATAATCTCTAATAGCGAGTTCGTACCCTTTTAGATGGACATAAGCTTTTGCTCTTTCTATGTATCCAAATCTGTCATCGTGCCACCTTAAAAATTTTGTAAAGTCTTGAACCGCATCTTCATACTTTCCTAATCTCAGAGCAGTTTTACCTCTTTGATAGTAAACTAAGGCATACCTATATTTTGCTTGCACTTCTAATGGCAATTTTTCTAATAGATTAATTGTATCATTATAATCGTTTAGTGCTTCAGAATATTTGCCTAGATGGAAAAAGATGTTTGCTCGATTATGATACCCGTGTACGAAATTAGGATGCAAATTAACCAACATTTCTAGATCTTGTATAGCCCTTTGATACTGTCCGTTATCAAAATGTGCTTTTGCCCTATTTTGATAAGCCCTTGAACTCATGGGGTATTTTTTTAGAACATCACTCCATAGAGAGATTCTACTTTGAAATACTTCGCTTCTGTAAATAGTGATTATGCTTAGAAAAAGCACTAATAAACTTGCGATACAATAGGTTAATTTCAACCTTTGTCTTTTTTGAAGAAAAAGAAACAATTCACTTAATATTAAGCAATACCCTATCGACGGTAAATATGTCTTATATTCTACCATTACTTCACGTTGGGGGAGTACTAGATAAGGAGGGCTCAATGTTAGATAAAACCACAAGATACCAAAGCTTGCTAAGTAAAATCGTTTTTTCGCTAAAAAGAAAGCACCAGTCAGTAGAGAGAGATGAAACGCTAAAGAGCTAACTGTTTGCCAATCCCAGAAGCTTGTTGCTATTCCGATATCATGACTAATACTTAGCCAAGCCGGAATAGGAAAAACCAACAAAACCCAATAATATAAAAAAACTTTTAGCTCTGTCATAAAATGGATCCAAGGGTTCCACAGATTATAAGCGTTAAACCCGATATCCAATGAATAAGAAGCAAAAAGATTGATCTCATTGGCATAAATTATTGTTGCTATTAAAAAAAGAAAACCTCCTATGATAGTGATCCAAAACCATTTCCAAAGTAACTTCGAGTTTTGACTATTGGAGATTAATTCGTAGGCAAGGCATATCAACGGTAGGGTTATAGCCATCGATTTAGATTGGCTAGCTAGCCAGAACAATAATAGTGCTGCAAAAAACCAGCTCCATGCTTTTCTTGATTCAGAATTTCTGAATTTCAGGTAAGAGAGAAACCCAGATAAATAAAAGAATGTTGCTAAAAGACCTGAGCGTTGAGAAACATAATTAACAGAGTTAATTGCTAATGGATGACAGATAAAAACTAAAGAAAGACCTAATTCAAGTTTTGGATCAAGTCTAATCCCATATAGGTATCGCACCACAAAATGGAATAGAATCAATAGTAATATTCCGTTAGCAATATGTATTGCAACGTTTATCACCCTATAGCCGGTTGGTATTAAACCATGAACATTATAATTCAAGGCCATGGTTATGTAGGTTAGCCGTTTGCCTGGTAGGTAGTTATTCGTGAACTGGTCTATAGTGTTGTTTAAGCTACGAATATCAATGCCATACTCCTGATTTGGCATATTGATAACATATGAATAATCATCAAAGTAAAACTCAGAATCTAGGTTTTGAAAATAAAGAGCCCATGTAACACTCACAATGATAATTATGAATACTGACGGGCTATTAGCGAAACTTTTTATTTTAACTTTGATCACGTCTTATCAACACATAAATTTGTAGAGTATCGGTTCACTCTAAAAATGTTTTGATAAAATTTGTTGCTAAGAGACTCATCTTGTCAAAAAGCTAGTTCACTCAAAAATCATTTCAATCTAGGCAAAAAAAAAGGGTTGAGAGAAAATCCCCCAACCCTTTAATTTTTAATATTATCCTTTAAGGAATATCCTTATTGGACTGAATTATTCTGCTGCACTAGCTGGTGTTACATCAATGCCTTGGCTTGAAGCTTCCAAGGTAATGGTAAATGCAGACAATGTATTCCCAGAAAGATCAGCAACATTGGTTACTGTTACCGCATCGCCACTTGCTGCTGTTTGACTCGCTTGCCGGTTAAACGACAACTCAATAGTGTTTGTTGAGTTACCAATATTCGTCAAGTTAGTACTTAAAGCACCATTTGTGACATTAAAATGAATCGTACGAACGGTAGCACTTGTGTATCTAGTGGTATTATTCACAGAAATCGAACAAGTTGCACAAGTTACACTTTCATTGAAGCGTACCAAAATTTTGTACTGCTCAATGGTTGCACTACTGTCACCTACTTGCCAAACACCGTCATTCAATTTACCCAACGGCTTATTATCATTTGCATTCACCAGATATCTACCCTGTGGAGGAATGTTATCTGCACCACTTGCTCCATTTTCCTGCTGCAACCAACCTGTAACAGCGGAATTCACAGCGGTATGGAAGATATCCAAGTTAGCTCGACTATTTGCCAACTGAATCAAGGTACTACCAACACTAAAGAAGACTCTATGGACAGTATCAGAAGCGTCACCATTAAATACAATCCTTTCATCAAATCCGAAGATGCCTGTAGTTCCAATTTTTGGAGGAGTTCGATCAATTCCAACCAAAGCAGGAGTATTGGTCGTACCACTAACTACGATATAAGCATCTAGCTCACTGTTTTCTGATACAGATGTCCAAGTATTACTCTGGGTATCCGATAGCAACGGATACTCAACGAAAAATTCATGCTGGGATTCTGTAACGCTAGAACCAGAAGTTAACTGAGTCGTGTTTGAGAAACTAAGAGGAGCAAAATACCGACTCATGTTCAGATTGGAGTCAGTGGATTCAATAAGATTGGCAACACTTGTATTGCTCACAGTAACAGTCAAAGTTTGACTGTTATTGCTCAACACGGCAGTGGTTTTATATGATGTTCCAGCAGCTCCAGTAGTTTCATTAACGTCTTGATAGTTTGCAAAACGCGTCATGAGAATTCTACCGTCGCTATCGCGAGTCAGATAATAGGGCTTTCCGCTCAACAAGTTGTTTGTTGACCTAATCTGATCAAACGGATTTCGTGAATTGATAGTCAAAATCGTCGATCCAACAGATGCTTGACTAGTCAAAGCATTGATTGCTTGATCAAAGTGAGCAGTAATTGTTGCTCCACTGGCGATAAAAGACGTCATCAGAGGAGGAACATTATCACGGAAAATCACACCAGTTGTCGTTCCAGAATCGTTTAACGCAATATCTCTAATTCCGACTACAGACATAAACGTCAAATCAGAAATCTCTCGCCAATCACCGATTTGAGATACCATCAAACTATCGGAAGGAGTCGTTAAACTTACCAAACCAGTTGTTGTGTTATTCAAACTCGACCCTGTCGCAGAGTTGCCTCTTACGGTAGATCCGAGAACAGAAGAAGTATTTAAAGTCTCTGTGGCTTGAACAACGAAATCTCTGACAGCAGTTATGCTTCCACTCCACGCGGTATAGTCAGCAGTTGTATAAAGACGATCCGCTCGAGTTGTAGACAATGTACTTGATCCACTTCCAAGCAATGGTTTGTTCACGCTACTCGCGGCACGACTTTTAGAATAGAATCGTGCTCTTAAAGGATATTGCGGGAACAACAATGCTGTAGTAGAAGTCGAAAATAGGCCTCCACTCGAAGAGCTTCCAGAAGAGATACTTGTTCCACCTGCTGTGGTGATGAGACCACCACCGTCTTCGATACCCGTTTGATTTGCCATCATGGCAGGAGTCAAATCTTGTAGGGTCAAAGCTTGCTGTTTTCCAGTGACTAAGTCACCAAAATCATTGGTGGGTATCACTGTGACAATATCACCTTCTCTCACCCCATCGAGACCGATTCCCATAGCGGTACTATTCGCTGTAAATATACCACTTGAGGTAACATTTACGGTTGTCGAAATAGTGCTACTCGAGAAAGTCCCTACTATTACGCTGGATTCACTTCCTAAGCCACTCGAAAATACAGTACTTCCACTTCGGGTTACTGATAAACCATAACCGTCACCACTCGTAGCAGTAAATGTTAGTAAAGCTACATTCTTGTTGATGCTTACTGTACGAGTAGCACTACTGATCGCAGTGTTAATCGAAGAAGCCAAATTACCTAGGAAACTAGTACTTACGTTATTACCCAACGTTGCAACGCCGGAAGAATCGAGATTATTCGGTACCACATAACCTTTCAAACCATCGTAACCACTCGTTGTGGAAGGCGTGACTTGAGCCAACCCGGTAACTTGATCACTATCGACACTAGTTTCTTTAAAACTTCTTAATCTCAATGTAACAAACCCACCACCAGTGTCAGCATTGGGATTGCCTGTATAGCCTGCCAACGATGGTGTGATGAAATTTGACGTAGAAGCGACTGTCAACTCATTACCACCTAAATCGATGAAATCGAATTTTCGCATTCTGACATTAAGAGCTGTACCAGCTGTCATTTGAGGAGATGTCAGTCTTAAAGTAAGTGTATCTCCACTTAAGGTAGAGTTGTTTGAATCAACGCTTTGCTGATTTCCACTAGAATCAAAGACTACAACAGATACGGTTTCCCCACTGACGTTAGAAACCAAATTAAATCGGCTGCTATCAAGCTGTTCAGAAAACTGAACTGTTAAAGGCTGAGCAGAAAGTGCTGTCTCTGAAGCTCCTAAAGCAAAAACACCTTCTGAGATTTGCAAATATCCGCTGCCACTATGGACGCTTGATGAAATATCACCTGCACTAGTCGAAGGAACTTGTGTGATGAAAGGTCTAATTTGATCCTTATTAACAGTTGATGTGTCACCCACGTTCACGATTTTCAATGGTGAAGGCAAGTCTACAATTCCACCTGAAGTATCTACACTTCCCAAACATGTGGCAGGATTACCGCTTGTGGTAACTAAAGCGTTACATTGTGAGACGTTAGTGCTATCCCCGAAAACCTGAACGTTAGTCTGCGCAATTCTGAAATTACCTGAAGTTCGACCATTTACGAAACTTCCAAAACCAGGCCCTGAAAACCCTTCAGAAGTTACGTAGATATCGTAGACAGTGTCAACAGCGATGCCTTCAAATGTAAATTTTCCACTGCTATCGGTAGATTCCACAAGATCAGCCGCTTTATGACCAAAAGTAACTTCTCCAGCTCTTAGTGAGGCAGGAAGGCCAGGAATACCCGTGACGTTTGCTATATTATTGTCAACAGGTACAAGTGTGATTTGGACTCCACCTACAGTAGAACCTGTAGCGGAATCTTGGACAACTCCGCGAACAACAGCTTCTAATCTTTTCAACGCTGCGCTTGCAGCATCTGCTGCTAAACCAGTAATAATAACTGTGTTTGGCGCTCCTGTTGTACTTGCTGCTGCGTCGCCGCTGTTAGTGACAACCATGTGAGTACCAGCATAAATAATTGCTGGAGTATAACCGCTCTTGCTTACGCTGACAGGAATCGTGGCAATGTTTGCATTTGCGTCAGCAGCGTTTGCGGCCAACGATGCAACATCATTGACTACTTGAGCAACAGGAATTCCGTCGACATTATATATGCCACCCGTTCCTGTAGTCGTTACTGTACCATAAACGCTAACAGTAACCCCTTCTAATGGAAATCCAAGATCATCAGTAATTATACCACTGATCTTAGCAGTCAGATTATTCGGATCACCTCCTGCAAAATCAACCACGTTACCATTTTCGGTTGATAACGAGGTCGATGTTGAGGTCGATGTTGAGGTCGAAGTACTTGTCGAAGCATCTCCTTCCGAGCCTTCGACTACTCCTTTCTCACAACCGGAAAAAGCGAGAATGCCAGCAAAAATCATTGCTGAACTCAAAATTTTCCATTTCTTTCTTTGGTTCATAATACTCCCTACTCTATGAAGTTATTAAAACAAATTAATACCTTGAGGTCTTGGAAGTCCTACCTCAAGGGTACGGAAATAGAGAAAATCTATTCCAAGGAGAGCAAAAAACAGGACGATAACTGTTTTCTGTTGCTTTAATCAGCATTTAAACAACTTGTTGTGCATAATGCACACCATACCATTACTTCTACCCACAGAAGCCTTTAGTAAATGGCGGCCTGAGAGTCAAGTTTTTTAGGTAATGAGTATAGTACTTCCCATGAAGTTCTACCATTTTTTGACTTCTATGCAGCTCAATATAACTTTTTCCATTACTCTCTCAAATAGAGTGTGATGAATAGAGGTTATGAGGATAATCCTTCCGCAAAAAACCAAACAATTGCCAGTTTAATGGATTCGAGTTTGTATTGTTGAAGAATGCACTTATAAGAAATAATTCTGCTTGGAGGGATCTTGTTTGACAAAGTGTAGGAAAGGCAGTCTTTCATGTGTCAAACTCATATCAAATCCAAGTTTGATCTTCGATGGCTACGGTTTGTTCGCTTTCAACTTTCCCGGTATGCTCCGTCGACTTAGGTTCGATTAGCATAAAGTGGGTTTCTTCTTTTGCAGAGGCTTTATGTTTGACACCTTTGGGTACGATACACCCTTCCCCAGAGTTCAGGTTCACGACTCTATCATGAAAATGGATATTTAATTGACCTTTCATTACGTAAAAAAACTCGTCCTCGTTTTCGTGTGTATGCCAAACAATTTCCCCCTTTCCTTTTGCGAGTTTGACGAACTGCCCATTCATTTCACTTACAATTTTGGGAGTCCAATACTCTTCAAACTTTTGAAATTTTTCTGCAAAGTTCAATTTTTCCATATTACTGCTCCTTAAGAACGCTTTTGTAACTAATTTGAACCAGCCACCCTTTTTGATCTTCTTTCTACCAATTTAAGTATCTTCCGATTCCAATTGGGGACCCCGAATATTAAACAGTAAAGACAAGCACTACATAAGAATCAGACCTATAGTTGAAATAATTCAATTCTTTTTCTAAGTATAGAGTCTTATGTGCTCGCGATAAGCCAAATAAAATCAGTTATATGAATCGAAAATTTCTGTGGCTAAGGATTCGGTATGATGTTCATCCTTCAAGCGGGAAGTTCTTGTGCCTCTAATTTTTTGACCAAACCTTTAAGATACCAAAATACCCATGCAATCGAAATCACCCCAAACACAGATGCACCCACTGCTTGTCCAACAAGTACCCCTTCGGCTTCAAACCAAAGGCTCCCTACGTACACGAAAGGCACTGTACCTATTGTCGCTTTTCCAAAGTTAACAATCGTAGAATAAGGGGCACGCCCTAAATTATTGAAAGCAGCATTGCCGACAAATGTGGCACCAGAAAGAAAGTATGTGAAGGAAACATAGAGGCAAAACACCGCAATTACATCACGTGCTTCATTTTTCATGCTGAACGCGTCGCTGATCCAGCTGTGAGTAAAAACCAAAATCAAGGAGATACCTAACACATAAAATAGTACAAACAGTAGAGCATCATAGATAGTTTGGCGCACTCGGGCTAAGTTTTTTGCTCCAAAGTTCTGACCTATGATAGGTCCGACTGCTCCAGACACTGCAAAGACCACCCCAAATGCGACTGGCGTCAAACGAGCTGTCACCGACATGCCAGCGACTGCACTGTCGCCAAATTTTGCCATCGCTGCAGTTACGTAAGCCGTCCCAATGGGAGTAGCAATATTGGTGAGAATTGCAGGCAACGCAATTGTAAATATTTGGTGTAAATCCGAAAAAAAAGACTTCAATTCGAAGGGAGTCAGCAAATGATGAACCTTATACACTGGCCATAAGCCAAAAGCCAAAATAGTGCATCTCGCCATCACCGAGGCTGCTGCTGCCCCTTCAACCCCCATATTCAATCCGAAAATAAATACTGGATCCAATACTGCATTGACTGCTCCTCCAGCTAACGTGGAATTCATCGACCGTTTAGCATCTCCAACAGCACGCAGTGCTGCACCGGAGGTCATACCGATACCTAAGATCGGCATAGAAGGAATCATGATATACAAATAGGCATTCGCGAGTTCTGCGGCACGACCTTTGGCTCCCAGCAGGGAAGTCAACGTTGGAATCAAAAACATCAGAATTGCGACAATCACTATCGTAATAAGAATGACCACTCCGTAGACATTCATCAGGTAACGCTTTGCTCGTTCAGGCTCTCCAGCTCCAATATTCCTGGAGACCAAAGCTCCCATCGCAATTGCCAATCCGATGTTGACAGACGTCGTAAAAAACAAAATTGATCCTGCATAGCCGACTGCTGATGCCAATTCTACTTCTCCCAACATGCTCAAGAACAACATATCGAGGAGGTCCACGAAAAAGATCGCCATCAGCCCGATGGAAGAAGTAAGGCTCATCACGATCACATGACGCATCGTCGAACCACTTAAGAATTTGGCTTGATTGCTCATACGGATTTCCAATCCTTCAGATAGTTAGCTTGGACTCAACAGTTCAATCATAAAACATAAGCCCGATCCCATGTTTGACGATATGCACTCTATGGTCAATGAGGCTTTCTCCGAAACCATTCCAATATTGATAATAAAGGTGAACTTCTTCGATCCTATAAGTGAAATCCAACTGAATAGCCCCATTCCCAGTGGAAAAGTTGCGACGGGCCATCATTCCAGTCATGACTTCGTTAGTCGTTCCTTTTCCGTTCCAGTAGTAACGGAGTCTTAGTTCGCTATTACCATAAAAATCTTCGATGTCTGGATTCACATCTACTGCGATTTCATCTTCTTCGTTTTTCGGCTGTCTTTCTGGCAAACGGTACCAAACCTTCAGAGCCCCTTGCATTCGGGTTCGATAGAGCAACGTCGGTTCTACGTATATCCGATCCCAGCTGCGATCCAAAACACCACGTTCTCTACCATTCGATTCGTGCGACCAAGGAGATACCTTTAGTTGAATACGGAAACCCGATTCCCTATAGACCGTTGGAAAGAAAAAGAATATTTCTGGATTATAGTTAGTTTCGCGGAAGGGTCTTGAGCCTTCTGTGTCATACAACTGCCAAAAAGACTTTTGCGTGAAGGCTGCCACCAGGAAAAATTGATAGGGACAAGTCAGCCTAGCAAAAAATGGGACCTGCAGGCTGATCTGAAATTTCATAGCGAGGTTTTGACGCTCGCGAACTTCAGGATCTTCATGAGTTCTAATATCTTCATCCCGGATCGTATCTGGGTTGCGAGTATCAAAAGTGAGTGGGAGAAAATAGTTGGGACGGTAGGTGAGAGGAATTTCCTTCTCCAATGTTTGTTGCAATGGTTCAGTTTGGCAGTGTTCCAATACTTGCGCAACAAGAACCTGACAACCGCAGAAGCAGAGCAACAGGCTGACCACGAACTTCATACAATCCCTTAGCAATCTACAGAAATTCGTGGATCATACTCATTTTCGTTTGGGCAGTCGAGATAAGAATTCGTCATATCGGTCTGTTTGGACCCGTTGACGACGTCGATTGTCTTGAGGGGCTTTTTTGCTTTTATAATCTTGCTGATCCAAAAACTGATCAAAGCGATTTTTCTGGAAACGTTGGATTTTCACCTCTTCAGTTGGTTGCCGTCGAACCTTGTCTTCCTGATGATCGAGAAACTCCTCAAATCTTCCTCGACTGAACCGATTCAGTTTTTGTTCTTCTTTAGGAAGGCGTTCTTCCCGCTCGTTCTGCCCTTCCAAATATTTATCAAACTTTCGTGCAAGACGATCATTAAATGTGGTCTCATCTTCAGGTTGAAATTCCGACAATTCTTCCTGCACCACTAAAAACTCACCAAATCGCATTTCATCGGCTTGACGGCGTCGACTATCTCTCAGAGTTTTCTTTTGGATGACATTCACCCCTTTACGTTGGGTCGAATCGATGCTGGTAACAAAAATGCCAGTTAGTGACTGAAAATCCTGAAGCCGGATTTGCCGCTCTTTGTCGCTGATAGTGCGCAAACGTCTTTGCGTTGCTTTCTGGTAAGTCAGGTAATCATGATACACGGGTTCTCGAAATTCAGCCGGTTGAGTCCACGGATTTTCAAATTGCCTACGAATTTCAGCCCTCCATTGGGCATCTGAGACCTCTTCCACCCAACCTTGGTAATCGGCTTGCACTTCCGGACGGTCATATGGATTACCGTACAGCCCCGGCATTTGGAAGTCGTTTCCTGTACAACCCGTCACTAGCATCAAGCTCACCAATCCTATCAACCAAGATTTTAAATGTTGCATTTCGATCTCCTTCTGAAGTCCCTAAAGAAATTGGCTTTGTCAGAAGTATCGGCAATTGGTGGGAAAACTTGAGAAATTTTCTACTTTGCCACTGCTCGAAGCGGAGTGACTTTAACGGGTGTGACTTGACTGAGGTCGGCTTTGATAGAAAGCAATTGTCTCTGCAAGACCTCATCAGATTCCATTTTTTTCCTTACCTTTTTCAAAGCAGCATGAATCGCCGAATGAGTGCGGTCTCCAAACTGAGCACCTATTTCGGAAAGTGACAAATCTGTTAGCTCTTTGAGGAGATACATGCTCATTTGACGAGCACGTACTACTTTACTATCACGTCGATTGGACTTGAGATCTTTACGAGAGACTTGAGAAAGGCTGCAAATCTTTTCAAACACCTTCTCAATGCGGTCCACTGGAACGGCTTCTTCGCTCTCACGCGGAATATCTGGAACTAACTCAACAAGATCGGCTAACGTTTTTTTAGCCAATGGAAGCGTGATCTTTTGACGCAACAAGGAGGCATGCGCCCCCAACCGAATCAACGCTCCTTCCATCTTGCGTACATCAGAATAAATATGCTGTGCCACAAAATAACAAACTTCCGGCGGCAACATAATATGATCTCGACTGGCTTTGCCTTGTAAAATTGCCATTCTCCCTTCCAAATCAGGAGTGTGTAGATCCGCCATCAACCCCGACTCCAGCCGAGAACTCAAGCCGTCATTTAATGTTTTGATATCCTTAGGAAGTTTCTGACTCGCAATGATCACCTGTTTTGAACATTGAGAAAGGGAGTTGATTGTGTTGAGTAACTCCTCTTGACACGACTTGGCTCCACCTAAGACTTGCAGATCGTCCAGGATGAAGACGTCCACTTTGCGATAGCGTTCTCGAAATTGCGCCATTTTATGCTGTTGGAGATGTAAAATGAAATCATTGAGGAAGGTTTCAGCAGTCGTATAGAGCACCTTCCAATCTGGATGCACCTTCTGAATGCCCTGTCCTAAAGCTTCCAACAAATGAGTTTTGCCCAAACCTAACCCCCCATAAACAAAAAAAGGGTTATACAAAGCTCCTGCTTCATGAATGATCCGACAGGCAGCACCATGAGCAAGTTGATTGTGGTCTCCTGTTACAAAATTATCGAGGCTGTACTTGGGATTGAATAAGGCATTTTCGAGTTCCACAGGAGTCACCTTCTGAAAAGTGACTACCTTCGGTTCATCCGATGACTTTTGGGTGGGTCCTTTTTTAGATCTGCGCTTTTGACTTTCGATGACCTCGTTTTGAGTCATGCCTTCGAAGGTAAATTCAGTTTGGACATTTTCCTTCTTGTCGTGGCTATAAGCCCCAACTCGATATTCTATCTTTTTGCGTTGGAACGGAGCCTTTTCGGGAAATACCTTATCTAGCAAGGTCCGAAATAAGCCGTCGTAATTTTTATAGATGTCGTCGCGAAACAGGGGATGGGGAATGCCGGCAATGGCAATACGTCGAGAGGAAATTTCAACAAATTCAAGATCATCAAGCCATGCTTCATAATCTTCAGGTTCTAACTGTTTTTCAATGTGCTCTTTGAATAGAGTCCACCTCTGGTCAAGCTCCATCTCAACCTCCAATTATCCAAGTCCATTTGGAAAAGAACTAAGTCATTAAAAACTGTATGGAGTTCCGTCTCCTCTACGATCCAAATCCTTTTGGATGGGTGGTACAGAATACTAACCCAATAAAAAGTTAGCATGTCTGAATACTCAAAAAAAAAAATTGAATTAATGAGGTAGGTAATTACTTAAAGAAAAGTTAAATACTACATCCGAATAGTTTTAACAGCCCCAGCAACGAAAGGAAGAATATGAAATCTAAATAAGGAAAGCAAACGAAAAGAAAACCTTATAAATTAAGGTATTAGCCCCAAGCTATTGATTCCAAAAAATAAAATATAAGCGTTTTAAAATCAATTAGTTAGATTAAAAATAACTGATATCAATGATTAATTTTTTCTAGCATAAAAATAATGCTGTACGAACAGTTACTTAATACTTTGCTAACCAAAAGAAGTTTCCCTAACTTTCAGTTTAGATTTTTTATTTCCGTATTTGCACTCTGGAATCCCAATAATACTACCTAAAAACTATTAGCTTCTAAGCAATCCATTGCCACATCCAATATTGTACCGTGTATTGCCTCTGCCAAAATAGGAAACACCAAGCCAAAGGAAACAAAATTACTGCACCTTGCCACCACCGCAAATTCTTAAACTGCCAAGCGAGCAATAAAAAGAGTGGAATGTTAGTCGTCTGAAATCGAAAAATTGAAGCAAACGGATGGGTTGTGTAGGCATCTCCCAATACGTAAAAGGTGGTGGAAGCGAAGGCTAGCCACCATAGTAAAAATTCAGGAGGCAAAGAATGGGTTTTCTTGAGGGCAGAGAACCATTCCTTTCTCGCAGGCAGGCGGTCTGCCGCACGAACGGCTATAATCAAAAGAAATAAGAGGCTGCTAAAAGTGATCAATCCGCCACGGGTCCAAAAATAAGTTGCGTAGTTATTGAAGTCGAACCAACTCAGTACCGAAATTGTTTTTTTATAGTTTTGGATGGTGAAGTCACTCGAAGCCCAAAAATTGTTAAAATGGATCCAACTATAGATCCCAAAGGCCAAAAAGCCTGCCAATGCGACTGGAATCTTTAGGAAAAAGAATACTGATTTGGGCTTGGCCCGCAACCATTCCCAGCTGAAAATAGCAATCACCAAAGGGATAAAGATTTGTTTCACTGATGTACCATAAGCCAGCACTGCCACTACTCCATTGAGTTTTTGACAGAATAGCAAATGAATCGAAAACAGAATCAAGAGCCCTACAAGTGGCTCAGTCATCCCAGCAAACCAGTAAAATCCTCCAGGCCAACTGAGTATCAGCACACTGGTCCATGCCAAACTTTTTTTCCCTACGACGGTTGCCATTGTTGGTGACCACAGCAGCAACCAAAACCCGAGAGTAAACAATGCTGACAAAACGGAAAAGATCACATACGGATTCCCACCCACTACCCCATGAATAGCCTTCGCAATCAAAGGGTAGCCGGGATACCACTGAATCGTGTGTAAGGGCTGATCTGGCGCTTCAGAATTTCGATAACCTTGTAACACGATGGTCCGGTAGTGGCCGGAGTCCCAGCGGTTAAGATCTAGAAAATTGTGCCAACGATCTGTAACCGGAACCGACTCTGGCCTTGGAAACAAGCGTGTGTTCTGCTGGGACGCAGTCCAATACGTGTGATGAAGGATAAGCCCCAAATGCAGACAAAAACACAGAAACCCGAGAATATGTAAGCGGTACGACATAAGAAGAAGGATGTGGGATCTACGGACGGAAGAGGATAGAAAGCACAAGCGGATCAAACAGGACGAAACATATCATAGCTCTGAGTATGGGCACAGCAGAAACAGTCTGTATTAACTCCAAAACGCGACAATTTCTTCGATCGTTTCACGCTCTTTGAGTACTTCAAAGGAATCACCGTTTTGATAATAACCGACCACTTTTGGTACTTGTCGACTGTTATAACGAGACCACATACTCAAGGTATAGGCTCCGGCATCATGAATTAATACATAATCACCTTCAGCGACTTGAGGCAGGGGGATGTGAGTGGCTATGATATCGCTGGCAAAACATAGAGGGCCGGCAATGGTATAATCACTGACTTGACCATTTTTGATCTTACCATCGGGTGCCATCACCGTCACCTCATGATGCCAATCCTGAGGATGGTAAGCTTTTCGGAGAAATAAATCTGCCCCCACGTGGATCTTGATCGTATCGATTTGGGATTCCTGCTTCACATACTCCACACGACTAGCCACCCACCCTATGTTTGCGTGCACGTATCGGCCAAACTCCGTGATAAGTTGAAAATTTCCATTGAACAATTCTGGACACGCTTCCTCTAATTTAGTTTTGTAGGCCTCCATCGGAATATCGGTTTCAGTTTGTTTGTAAGAAACAGGAAGTCCTCCTCCGATGTCAAAAATGCGAATACGGTTTTCATACTTATTGTGCGTAAGCCATTCGTTTGCTTCCTGCACAAAGTCCAAAACACGGCGGATGCCTTTCACAAGGGTCTCCACTTCATAACTTTGAGAGCCAATATGGAGATGCACTCCGGTTAACCATCGATACCGCGCAAAGCTCTCTTTAAGACGTTCCTTGTTGTCTCGAAGCGGAACGCCAAACTTGGAGTATTCCGCTCCCAAGCTGGTGGAAGCGATTTTGCCGAAGCCAACCTGAGGATTCATCCGCATTCCGATAGTACTAGTATACTGACGTTGCTCCATCAGTTCGGCCACCCGGTGCAATTCTTGAAAAGAGTCCAAGTTCACATGCACCCCCAAGTTGAGTGCATATTTTAGTTCTTGTTGAGTTCGTACAGGAGAATCGAACACAATGCGGTTCGGAGAAAAGCCCGCATGTTCCGCCAGACACAATTCTGGCAAAGTCGCAGCCTCAGAACCGACTCCCTGCTGATTCATCAGCTTCAAAATGGCGGTCAACGGATTGGCTTTCACTGCCACGGCGTGCAAGGTCGAAGGAGGGAAAACTTCTCGTAAATGCTGAAGCTTACGAGTTAATCGGGAAAGGTCATAAAAAATGATCGAAGTGTCCTCGTCGCTAAGGAGTCTTTGTTGTATTGCTTTTTGCAGAACCTCAGACATTTCTTGAGATTGAATTCGTGCCAGCATAAATCAAAATTGTTTGTATTTTTGAAGGAATTTGAAGATGTTAAGAAACTTAAATAAATGTTAATCCGCGCCATTGTTCATCTAAATTGGGAAAATAGGAAGCATGAAAGCACAGAAACACATTATTTATTGGTTCGTTACCTTGTGGATTGTAGGAAGTTTAGGAGGGTGTACCTTCAACATTGGAGGTTCCTCAAAACTTAAACCACTGGAGGAAACCGTCGTAGAGGGGGACGGAGATGATAAAATTGTTGTGATTGATATCAGTGGCGTTATCGGTGGAAAAGACTTGGATCTCTTACCATTTTCCAACGGCCCACAGGTTCCGTTCGCAGCATTAATCCGTGAACAACTTGAAAAGGCCGCAAAAGATGACGACGTGCAAGGTGTCTTATTACGAATCAATAGTCCCGGTGGTGAGGTGACAATCACTGATATTGTCTATCACGAATTACAGATGTTCCGAAAACAGACAGGTAAAAAAATTGTCGCAAGTATTTCGGCCCGCGGAGCTTCCGGGGGATATTACATTGCAATGGCTGCGGATAAAGTAATCGCTCATCCGACTGCACTCGTAGGGAGTATTGGTGTTGTGATGTTACACTTCAATGCACAAGGTTTATTGCAAAAACTCGGTATCGAAAACGACACGATCCAATCCGGAGATTTGAAAAGTATGGGATCTCCATTCAGGCCTATGAGCACCAATGAACGAGGCCTATTTCAGGAAATTTTGGAAACCCACCATCGTCAGTTCGTTCGACTGGTTGCACGTGGTCGTAACATGACCATTGTTGATGTACAGCCTCTTGCGGATGGCCGAATCTACACGGCTCCTCAAGCGAAAACGGCGGGTTTGATTGATGACATCGGTTACCTAGAAGATGCCGTCGAAACTCTCAAAGTTGAGGCGGGTTTAGACGACGTGAGTATTGTGATGTATCACCGCCCGGGAGCCTATTTGGACAATCTTTATAGTCGTCTGCCTCCTGCGACACCTCAAATCAATTTGATCAATGTGGATATGGGATCTTTGATCCAGAAAACCTCCCCCTCATTTATGTATTTGTGGATGCCGTAATTTTGGTTCACTTTTCCTGAAGCATATTTTTCATAATTCCATCTTTTTTACCTTGACAACAGATCTTCCATTCTACTAACTAGAATGAAATCGATTTCATTTTTTGGCGAAAAATCAATTAAGATGATACGCACTCAATCGAGTTTTGATTTTCAATGAAAGAAAAATAAATAGTTATTTCAAAAAATTAAAATCAGAAAAAAGATATTATTAAAAAATATTAACAATAGAAAAGCTTTATTAAAAAATGAAATCGATTTCATTTTTTAATAAATGTATATTTGAATCAATCTTGGTATTCTCTCTCAAATTTTTAGTAAGAAAGGACGCTGACGTTTCCAGCACTGCTGGACAGTTACAGAACAAATCTTCGAGAAGGGTGCCAAGATCTATGGGAAATGGTCCAAAAGTTACGATGAAAGAGATTGCAGCTTTGGTGAATCTTTCGCCAGCTACCGTCTCACGAGTGTTGCATTCGCCGGAATTGGTCAAACCGGCGACCCGGCAACGGGTCTTGGCAGCAATGGAAGAAAATCAATATGTCTACGATGCCACAGCGGCCGACTTGTCCCGAAAAAAAACAATGGTCATCGGATTAACCATTCCCACGACCAAAGATGCCGGATTTGCAGCGTCAACTTTAATGATTCAGGAAATGGCCCAGGCAAAAGGCTATTCCGTCATTTTAGGCAATACTCATTACGACCCACAGATCGAATTGAAGGTTTTAAGACAATTTCGAGAACGTAATGTTGCGGGTGTCATTCTCACAGGATTGTGTTTAGGCCATGAAAAGGTCGTGCATAGCTTGATAGAAAGCGGCATTCCCTGCGTGGTGATCTGGGAAAAGTTATCGAACGACAAGATCAACCATGTGGGTTTTGATAACTTCAATGCCAGTTATGCGATGACCGAGTATTTGATCCAGCTCAATCACCGAAGAATCGGGTTTGTGGCAGGCTTGTACTCAAAAATTAGTCGGGTCAAGAAACGAGTCGAAGGGTATAAGGAGGCCTTGCGAGCGCATCAAATTCCGTTTGATCCTGAATTGATCGTTGAAGCAGAACCGTCCCTGTTGGATGGAAAAGAAGCGGCAGATCGACTGTTGTCTTTGTCCAATCGCCCTACAGCCATCTCGTTTGTCAGCGATGTGATGGCAATGGGGGCCATGGCAGCCGTAAGAAATTGGGGATTTCGCGTGCCAGAAGATATCTCCATTACCGGTTTTGACGATATCGAATATTCCGCGTACATGCACCCGCCGTTGACGACGGTACGGGTCCCCGCTGAGCAAATGGGGCGGCTTTCTGCAAAAGCCTTGTTTGATATGATTGAGACTGGAAATCCTGCTCAAGTCCGTCAGTACTGTTTAGATACCGATCTTATCATTCGTGAATCCTGTCGGAAGTTGGCGTGAAGCAAACACCGTATGCGTGTTGAGCCACACTAAGCAAGTAGGAATAGTCTAATCCGCTAAGCTTGTGAATTACTTAAATAGTGAGGGAAAGAAATACGGGCAACTCTGTTTGTAGTGCAACGGCAAGGATCGTTTTACGAGCAGATTCCAATAGCATAGTCGCTATGATTTCCACTCGCTTTCATCCCACGTTGTAGGGGGCATTTTTAGGAGCTCCTTTGGGAAAACGGAGTAAGGATCTACCTACTCCAGTTATTTGTTAACTTTGAGCTAAGGAGAAGTCATATGAGAGAGGAAAAAAAGAAAATGAAAACCTTTGTTTCATTGGTTTTCTTGGTAGCAGGCCTGATGCTCCTCCCGTTTGGAGCATCGTTACATGCAGAAGAAAAACCCGACCAGATTAATGTCGCTACCTTCGGCGACCCTAGTACTCTTAAAATCGGCTGGGCAGAAGGTTGGTTTGAACAAGAAACCGGAGTCAAAACGAAATTCAATACCTTCGACTCTGGATCGGATGTGATTTTGGCCATGTCTTCAGGTGATTTAGACATCGCTTCATTAGGATCAACCCCAACCGCTATTGCATTAGGCCGCGGGTTAGAGATCAAAATCATCGCAATTGAAATGGACCTTGGCGACAACGAAGCCCTCATCGTGAGTCAAGACCTTCAAGTGGTCAATGATTTGAAATCTAAAAAAATTGGAGTTCCGTTTGGTTCAACAGCTCATTATCACCTGATGCGTGTTCTCAACTTGTACAACATCGATGAATCGGACCTGACCGTAATTGACATGGGTGCGATGGAAGCTGCCGGAGCGTTCAAAGGCGGGTTGATTGACGGAGCTTGGATTTGGGATCCCGGTTACAGTGCGATGATCTCCAACGGAGGACATGTCATGATGGCGAGTGGAACTGTTGGTAAGATGGGTTTTCCAACTTGGAATAATATTGTCGTGCGAAAGAAATTTGCTGAAGAGTATCCAGAAACCGTCGTGAAGTGGCTAAAAGCATTCATGAGAACCGTTGACTTCTATCATGAAAAACCAGACGAAGCGGCAAAGATCGTTTCCAAGCGCCTTGGCACCGAATATGAGGTCGCTAAAAAACTGATGCGTGGTTTCGGTTTCCTCAAATTGGAAGAGCAATTGACTTCCAACTGGTTGGCAGCTCCGGGTGAAGCTGGGAACATCGCGAAAGGCCTCCGGCAACATTCACTATTTCTCGTCGATCAAAAATCGATCCCTAAGCCCTTGGAACTTGAAGACATTGTTAAAGCGGTCGACTCCAGTTACCTGAAAAAGCTTCAGGCGATGTAATTGTTCTGTGGCTCTGAGTCAATTCTCAATTACTGTATGACCCCCCGCAGTTAGGTGAATTCGGTGTGCTCTCCGGTGAGTTCGTTTTTTGCTAGTTTGATTACTTCACCTAACTGCACAATTATTTTCATACTGTAATCAAGTTTGTTGCTTTCTTGCAGCAAAACCAATGACTTTTACCACAGACTACAAATAGGAGGCCGTTGTGAAACATCATTTTAAATATAACAGTAGAGCCGCAATTGGAGTTTATTCAATCTCGTTAGGAATTTTTGTTTGGTATTTGCTCACTAGCGTTTTCCAATTGCTACCACCACTTTTTTTGCCGTCCCCCGGTGGTATTACCGATTCGTTTTTCGAGTTATTTACGGAAGGTTATGGCGGCATTGCTCTCTTTGAGCACATTGCACTCAGCTTAATGCGGGTACTCTTGGCTTTTCTAGCAGCCTGTATATTTGGTATCGGGCTAGGACTCGTCATGGCCATGTATCCCGTCCTTGATGCAGCGATAGATCCTATTATTGAACTCTATCGTCCTGTTCCCCCCATCGCCTTAATCCCCTTGTTCATTATTTGGTTGGGGATTGGAGAATTGTCGAAAGTCGCCATCATTTTCATCGCGATCTTTCCGGTCATTACCATCAACACGATCTCTGGAATCCATGCCATCACCCAAACCAAAGTCTGGGCGGGCCAAACACTGGGTGCCAAAGGCCCCAAATTATTTTGGCATATTGTTTTGCCCGGAGCGTTGCCGCATATCTTCACCGGTATGCGTGTCGGTATTGGTTTTGGATGGACCACCTTAGTTGCCTCCGAAATGATTGCCGCCACGTCGGGAATCGGCTGGATGGCATTGAATGCCAGGAAATTTCTGAGGACAGATGTGATCATTTGTGGGGTCATCTTGATGGGAATCATTGGCCTGCTGTTAGATAAACTCCTACGGATGGCGGAAAATCATTTCGTACCGTGGAAAGGTAAAGAGTGAAGGAAGGAGGTGGCTTATCGCTAAGTTAGAAATGGACAAGGTGTGCAAAGTATTTGGCAAAGGGGATGCCGCCTTCACAGCCTTAAAAGATATTGAATTTGAAATCCCCGATAAAGAATTCTGTTGTGTGATCGGTCCTTCCGGCTGTGGAAAAACCACGCTGCTTCGCATCATTGGGGGTTTTTACGAAGCCTCATCAGGTGAGGTACGAGTTGGAGGCCATACTGTTCGCCAACCAGGCCCAGACCGTGGGGTTGTGTTTCAAGATTATGCGCTATTCCCTTGGTTAGATGTGATGGGAAACGCCTCCTTTGGTCTCAAAATGCAAGGCATCTCCAAAGAAAAGCGAGAAGCACGAGCAGATGAATTCATTAAACTGGCAGGACTTTCGGATTTTCGGAATACGGCCACCTTCAATCTTTCGGGTGGAATGCGCCAAAGGGTCGCCATTGTTCGAGCCTTGGTGAATGATCCCGAAATCCTGTTGATGGATGAGCCGTTTGGTGCACTCGATGCGTTGACCCGTGAAGATATGGAACTTCAATTGATGAAGATCTGGAAACAAACTCAGAAAACCGTGGTCTTCATCACTCATGACATCGAAGAAGCGATCTTGCTATCGAGCCGATTGGTGATTCTCAAAGCCAAACCCGGCGAAATCAAGGAGATCATCGATTTGCCGTTTTCCAAAGAATTTCCTCTCGATGGCGATTTGCAGATGGCGAGAGAGCTTAAAACAGAACCACGATTTATCGAGATGCGTCAACGCGCAGTCAAAGCCATCGTGGAACAACATTAAATTCGGTCGGCACCTCATACGGAGGTCCCCTGTCATCGCCACTTCAGGCGTAAGCGAATCGGGCGGCGGACTTCCGTATGAAAAGTTCAGCATTCTAAACTACTCACACCGTATTGATTGAGATGGAATATTTAAAAAAAGCAACCGCAACCGTTGCCGAAACCGATGAAAAGGTCAGGCAAACTGTAAAAACGATGTTTGAGGAAATTCAACATCAGGGTGAAGAAGCAGTGCGTAAGTATGCCAAGCAATTGGATCATTGGGATCAGGAGTTTGTCCTGTCAGAAGAAAAAAAGTCACGGCTCATTGCCCAGGTTCCTCAATCCGTAAAAGAGGACATTCAATTTGCTTATGAACAAGTAAAAAACTTTGCCTTAGCACAAAAGGAAAGCATCCAAGAATTTGAGTGCGAAACCTATCCCGGAGTGCGTTTGGGACAGCGTATCGTTCCCGTCTCTTGTGTAGGTTGCTATGTACCTGGAGGTCGATATGCCCATGTGGCCTCTGCCATCATGAGTATTGCGACCGCTAAAGTCGCAGGCGTTCCTTTTGTCATCGCATGCTCCCCTCCTCGTGGCGATAGCATCAACCCAATGGCTGTTTACACTATGGACTTAGCCGGGGCTGACCTCATTTTGGAGATGGGTGGGGCTCATGCCATCATCAGTATGGCTCAAGGCTTATTTTCCGGAAAAGCTGTGGATATGATCGTGGGTCCCGGCAACAGTTATGTCGCGGAAGCCAAGCGCATGCTCTTCGGTCCGATCGGCATTGACGTGATTGCAGGGCCGACGGAATCAGCGATCATTGCTGATAAAACAGCCAACCCCATGACCATTGCAGTTGATCTTGTCTCTCAGGCGGAACACGGGTTGGATTCTGCCGTGTGGTTTTTTACCGATTCGCGCCCATTGGGTGAAGCAGTCCTGGATCTGATGCCTAAAGTTATTGCCGACATGCCCAACCATGAGGTCATTTCGTCCTCTTGGAACCATTATGGCGAAGTCATTTTATGTCAGGACCGCGCCGAATTGGTTGCCGTGAGCGATGACTACTCCGCTGAGCATGTCCAAGTTTTAGCTGAGGATTTGGATTGGTGGAAAGACAACCTGAGCAACTACGGATCTTTATTCTTAGGAGAAGGCAGCACGGTCACTCATGGTGATAAATGTTCCGGCACCAACCACATCCTGCCCACCCGTAAGGCTGCTAATTACTCAGGTGGTTTGAGTGTTCATAAATTTTTGAAAATTCTGACCTACCAGGAAATCAGTACTGAAGCCAATAAGGTCATCAGTGCCGTGGGATCTCGAATTTCCCGTATCGAAGGGATGGAAGGCCACGCTCGTGCTTGCGACTGGAGATTGCAAAAATACTTTCCAGAACAAGTCTGGGATTTCTCCGTTTATGACCAAAAAAATTATCAGTAACCCCTGTTCTGTCACCACTCAATTTTTCAAATAAGCTATGCTGACGTTCAAAAAACTCTTCACACAACAAGAACCAATCCCAGACGCCGCGATTGCAAAAGCAGTGGATGTCATGACTTCTGGCCGTTTGCATCGATACAATTCTCTCCATGGTGAACCCACTGAGGTAGATCTGCTTGAACAAGAATTTGCAGACTATATGGGCAGCCGTTTTTGTTTAGCCTGCACTTCAGGAGGGTTTGCCCTGCATCTCGCCTTAAGAAGCGTGGGTGTGACTGCGTCGGATAAGGTTCTCAGCAACAGCTTCACGTTAGCCCCCGTTCCCGGAGCCATCCATAATTCCGGTGCCGAGATCGTCTTGGTCGAAACCACGAAAGATTACCTCGTGAACTTGGACGATCTCCGAATCAAGGCTGAGAAAACAGGGGCTCGTTTCTTCATGTTGTCCCACATGCGGGGACATATCGTGAACATGGACGACTTATTGGAAATTTGTGATCAATATCAAATCTGTCTGATCGAGGATTGTGCCCATACGATGGGGGCGGCTTGGAAGGGTCGCAAAAGTGGTTCTTTTGGCGATGTGAGTTGTTTCAGTACTCAGACTTATAAACATCTCAATTCAGGAGAAGGCGGACTTTTAATTACTGATGATGAAGAGGTCATTGCCAAGGCCATTATGTATTCGGGTTCTTATATGCACTATAGTCATCACCTTGCGGCTCCCGGTCCTGAAGTTTTCACCCAGATTCGGCTAGAGACTCCCAACTACAGCGGCCGCATGGACAACTTGAGAGCTGCGATTTTAAGACCCCAATTACAAAATTTAGATCAGAGGTGCGAGCGTTGGAACGAGCTGTATACTTTTTTAGAAAACCAATTGAGCCAACTTGAGGGAGTGTGGCTTCCCCAACGTCCTTCTGAAGAAAAATTTGTAGGAAGCTCTATTCAGTTCTCATTGCTTGATTTTGATGAAGCAACCATCGGTGGGTTTATTCGGCAATGTAGAGAACGCGGGATTGTCATAAGCTGGTTTGGGGCCGCCGAACCCAAAGGCTACACAAGTCGCTACGACAGTTGGCAGTATCTTCAAGAAATTCCTGAGTTACCAGACACCCGCAAAGTGCTGTCTACGATGTGCGACATGCGAATTCCACTCACGTTTAACATTCAAGATTGTCAAACCATTGTTGATATCATTACCGACGTCCTCCAGACCATCTCCCCTTCTCTCTAAAAATCATTGGTCGGACCGAACGATCCGGGACAGGCTGAAGTTGTAATCCGATTGGTCTGGATTGAGGGTCTTAGAAAAAGTTCGAAAATCGACCGCATCCCAGTCACTATCTTTCACAAAAGTATAATAGGCTTCGATATTTTCTTGAGTGACCATTTCCATTCGAGACCGAATTGTAGTCCCCATGCTTTCAGAAAAATCGACTCCATGATGGTAATCATAAAGCAAAATCAAAGACCATCCTCCTTCCATAAAGTGCCCCCCTACAGAACCAAGGATCTGTTGATTCTTCACAGCATCCAACCCTTCAGGAGACCAATCCACACCCCCTGTGAACACTTGTGTTCCTAGTTTTCTTCCAGATTCTAAAATTGCTTGAACCGCTCCAATTGCCATTCCATCACTGGCTGTCCAGATGACCGAGGTTTCCAGGTACCGAGACAACAATTTGGAAGTTCGATAATATGCATCCTCATGGGACCAGTCTGTGTAGACAGTTTGATTCAAGATCGTATCTGGATGCTGCTCCAATGCTTGTTGCAATCCAACGTTCCGATCAATGGTTGCCGGAGAATCCAAGGAGCCGTTTATCCCCACAAGATGAATCTTTCCATCACTAGCCTGAGTTTGCGCTATTTTGGCTTTCCGAATGAGTGAATCAGCCAAAATGTATCCAGCGTACACGTCATCTGGATACATATGCCCGATCCAATGCTTGTACTTTTGGCGAGGAACCCCTAGTCGCTCTCTCTCCCTCGGTGGCACACTCGTGTTGAATACAAAGGTTCGAACATTTGCAGCTTCCGCCGCCTCTAGCTGATGACGGCCAGTGCCTACTTGGAAGAGCGTGAGCAAATAATCAGGACTGTACTCGACAATCGCTTGCTTCGCGACTTTCACATGATCCAAACGGTTTTTTGCATACACAACTTGCAAATCGATATTCAAGTCCTTGGAAACTGATTTCATGAATTCAGTCACTGAAATCCAAAAACTGCTATCTTCATCAGGGTTGATGAATAGGGCATGAATGGGCTGAGCGTAAGTGTAAGAAACCGTTGTAAAACAAAAAATTATTATACAGATAAATTTACTGAATATTTTTTTCATCCCCCTCTTGTTTTCCGAACTTGTTTAAATAAATTTAAAATAACCTCCTCAAAATGACAATGAATTCAATCTATTGAATCCATTCCATAAAGATTTATTAAGATAAATTCTTGAAACCGGTTTCATAAAACTTAACTTTTTATCAAAATAATGTCAACAAAGAAATAAGTTGATTTAGTAAAACCAAATAAATAAAATAAAAATATATTAAGTATTTTTTATTTTAATAAAATTACTAGAAATAACTATCCTTTAACCAACGACCGATTCAAACACTTCAAGCGTCTCAGCTAAAAAGTGGTCATAGCTGAACCGTTTTTCAGCATCGCTTCGTGCACCCTGTTTCAACAAAGTGAGCTGTCGTTCATCTAGTAGCAGGCCTTGTAAGCCTTCTGATAAGGCATCAATGGCAGGAGTGTCTATCAAGACACCATTGAGGTTGGGACGGATAATCTCCGGTAAGCACCCGGTTGGAAACGCGACGACAGGAGTGCCTACTGAAAAAAATTCTACGGCCACTCGACAAATCACTTCGGAATCCACCGAACTCACCACCCCGACATCTGCAAATTCCATAATGGCTCGGATGTCGTCACGAGGTCCGATGAAACGTACTTGTCTCCCTATCTCCAATTCTCGTACTTTTTGTTGCAATGACAACAAATGGGGATGCTGAGGATCGGGATGCTTATAACAAACTAAGAGCACCGTATCGGGTGCATGCTGGAGCAACTGACGCAAGCTTTCGAACAAGAGCGCATGGCCTTTCACCGGATTGGTACGTCCAACAATTGCCAAGATTTTTGCCCCATCTGGAATTTGAAACTCCTCGCGGTAGGCTGCGTTTTGTTTCACCGGCAAAGCAGGCAGATCAACCGGATAGTAAATCACCCGACGTTTTGACTCAGGAAGATTGACTGCCTGAAGGGTTCGTGATTGCACCACATCTCCGGCAAAAATGTGAGAATCGATCCAATCTCCATACAGTTTCCGATTGAAACGAGACCCTCTCACGGGACGGGTGGTACCGCGCGTTCGGATCAGTTTGAAATGCGGATGCCGCTGACGAAGCAAGGCATATAGAAACAGGCCTTCGGAACGATGGGCATTGATGATATCAATCTGATGGTCTTGAACAAAATTGTAGAGCTGATGATAGGCCTGGATCAAACGGAAGGGATTGTAGCTGTTGAGGTCGATATGGGTGACGAGGGGAAGGTTCCGTTTTTGAAGCTGGGTGGCATTCGCAGTGTCCGGACGAGTGAGCACGTAAACCCGATGCCCAGCCCGTTGTAACTGTTCTGCCGTGACAGCCGCATAAGCGGCCTCGGCATTCCACCAATGAACATTGCTGCCAATTAAAACGTTCAAAGTTTAGAAAATTTTGAAGTGCTGTTTGAATTCTTTGGAAAGTTCAAACCCTACCTTCTCAGCAAGAGCGACAAAGAAGGGTTTCAAGGTATCTTTGACAACGTCAATATACATGCCCACAGAAGGGAAATTGCTTTTGCTCAAAACACGGTAAGTTCCGTCTTTCCCTTGGACGATGGGTTTGACATGAGGTGAAATCAAAAGCGAGCCATCTTCGGATTGCTCGGCATTGAGAAACGATTCATGCGAAAATCCGATGAGATAGAGATACGGCTCGTTCCGAAATTGAAATACGAGAAATTGCTTATCAAGCATGAAGGTAAAGCGATTCAGCACAGCTTGTGTGAAGTTCACAAATTCATCCATAAGCGGATCATTGAGCCAGAAATCCTTGCAGTGCCCGGTCACCATATCGTGATCCTTGAGATTGAAATCTTTAAGACTGTCTGCTTCTGGGTACACCACCAAATTGCCCTCATTGAGCCGTTGTTTCATCACAATTTTCATGCGCTTCATCGCTTCTTGCATTTCTTCTGGGGTCAAGGATTCTATCGGTTTGCCCAATTCTTCTTGAAAAGGCTTAAGCCATTCACGCAGATATTCGTCTTTGATTTTCTGATACACACTGAAGCCTCCCGCTTTCACAATCTCACGGACCGCCCGATCCAACTGATGCCCAGTTTGATTTTGATCTAAGGCTTTCAATTCGGTCACAAATTCAGCCAGCTTCGTGTCTTGTTTCCATTGTAACAAAGCGGTGGAGTTTTGAATGGTTTGATTCAACCGTCGGAGTGTGCGCTGTTTGAAAGCATTCACATCTTTGATTTGTTCCGACTTCGCTTTGCTGAAGTTGGAAATGTTCATTTTTTTCCCACCCGGTCCTGTGATCGTAGTGATCTTGCGAATTTCTGCAATGATCTCTTCTTCAGGCATATGGGAAATTAGGAAAGAATTGGCCTTGGCTTTGACTTCGTTCAACCCCCGAACAATTTCTTCATTATCCTTATAGGTTTGAAGCATCTCTTCCAAACCCGTCATGTAGGTTTCGATTTCTGCCGCAGCATCAGGATTGAACTGGACGTTAATCCCTTTTTTCTCTCTGGATTCGTATAGGGTTTGGATGATGCCAAACTGCTGTGCCATAAGCCCCCTTGGTGGTTAAAAACAGATCAAACAACGTGGGTTGATTCTAATAAAAGCATGATTTATGCCGCCCTTACGACACCAAGCTTTTACAAGAACATGATAGATTCCTCCCAATTCACAAGGCGAGATACAATACTTGAAGCCGCCTGCTCAGAATCACAAAAGGTATGCCATATCACTTGGGGAATAGCAAGCAAGGCAAGATGTGGAGCGGCATCGCGGGAACTTAAAAGGAAGCATTGTGAGGCACTCGAGGAAATGGGATCACATCCCGAATGTTGCCCATGCCTGTCACAAATTGCACAAAACGCTCAAACCCCAGGCCAAAACCAGAATGGGGAGCTGTTCCATATCGACGTAAATCCAGATACCACCAATAATCCTGTTCTTCTGCACCAGCTTTTTGCAGGCGTTGCTCCAAAACGTCATAGCGCTCTTCTCGTTGCGATCCTCCGATCACCTCTCCCAACTTGGGAAACAACACATCCATCGCTGCCACGGTTTTTTCATCGTCATTGAGACGCATATAAAAAGCTTTGATTTCTCTTGGATAATCAACAACCACAACCGGCGATTTGAAATGTTGATCACATAAAAAGCGTTCATGCTCAGATTGCAGATCCACCCCCCACTTGACTGGGAATTCAAAGGATTGTCCGGATTTCTCTAAAATTGAGACCGCTTCTGTGTAGGTGACTTGCTGAAAATTCGATTGCACAATGTGTTCTAATGTCTTGAGCAGTTCTTTGTTGTAGAACCGTTGCAAAAACGCGAGATCTTCCGAGTGATGCTCCAAACAATAGGCAATGAGATACTTCAAAAACTCTTCAGCTAACGTGGCGTTGTCTTGGAGATCATAAAAAGCCATTTCCGGCTCCACCATCCAAAACTCAGCCAAATGGCGGGATGTGTTGGAATTTTCCGCCCGGAAAGTAGGGCCAAATGTGTAAACATCACTCAATGCACAGGCAAACGTCTCCACATTCAATTGGCCAGATACAGTCAGGTTCACTGGACGGCCAAAAAAATCCTTTGAAAAATCTGTATGGCCTTCGGAGTCTTTGGGAAGTTGATCCAAATCCATAGATGTGACTCGAAACATTTCTCCGGCACCTTCGGCATCGCTGACGGTCAGAATCGGTGTATGGACATACAGAAAGCCCCGTTCTTGAAAGAACTTATGTATCGCGTAAGCAATTCCGTTGCGGACGCGAAACACACAACCAAAAGTATTGGTGCGTGGACGAAGGTGGGCAATTTCTCGTAAAAACTCCAAAGTATGCCCTTTTTTTTGGAGAGGATAGTCTTCCCCAGAAGCATTGCCATACAGACGTAATCCAGTGGCTTGGATTTCAAATTTTTGTCCTTTGCCCGGAGACGCAACCAAGATGCCGATCACTTCTACCGCCGCTCCTGTATGCACTTCCACCGTAGCGGCGTGTGCTTCGGAGTTGGCATCAACAATGATTTGGATCCCGCTTTGGTCAGAGCCATCGTTCAGGTTGATAAATGATAAATTTTTGGAGTCTCGCTTCGTCCGAACCCAACCTCGGACGCAGACTTCTTGATCTTGTAAAGTTCCAGTTTGTAATACAGCAATTTTTGTTCGGGATGGCATGTCGAGTTCTCACACGTGGTGGTTTGGCAATAGAGGCATTGCATGCTGGCAACGGTGTAGCAGTTGCTTAGATTCGGGCACGCAATTGTTTGGCAATATCGACTTCGAGGTTTTCCATGAGGTCTGATAATTCGTCAACCGTGAGGATCATATTTTTTCGATCAGGCATCACGGCATAGAGATATTTGATAAATTCTGGAATGATCTGAATCACCGCTTCATTGTGTTTGGATTTGATTTGACGAGTGAGGAAATGATCGAGCTGTTCTTTCGACATCCGTCGCATGACGTTGGCAAAGTTATTGACACAGTTCTCCAATTCTTTACTCACATCATAGGGATAAAACGTTTTGAAATTCTTCCGGGAACCCGCGAATTTGGCAAACACCCACATGCCTATACACACGATAGCTCCATCGACATCATGGACCCCCCACAGTTCCAAATATCCTGCCATGAAGAAGGTCACTCCGACAATAATCCCCATGATTTGAAGTGCGACCCGGATCTTTTCCACTGCCAAAAATTTGTAGTTGTAGCGTTTTTCACGCCAGAATAAAGAAAGCCCTTCCCGAAAGGGTTCCGCAGCCAAGATCACTTCCTCAGCAGCGGCTAAACGTTCGCTCAGTTCTTTTTCCAAGCGCTTTTTGCGATCCAAGGCCCGCTTGTTCATGATGTCTTGGATGATGTATCGACGGGTCCCTCGCATCCGGTCGGCTAGAACGGCAACGTGTTCGTTGGGGTTTTCCTGATTTAAGGAAGTGGATTTGAATTCACCACGACTCGCAATGTAATCAATAATGTCATCGTATAGTTTTTTGGAAACCGTTTGTTTTTTGGGGCCTTTTTTGAGGAAAACGGACTTCGCTTCCGACTTTTTCTCTCCTTGTTGCTGTTCTTCCAATTCCATCTCGCGTCGGACCAAGGAGGTATAGATATCTTGAATCGTTTCGTATAAGGCGTTGTTGAGTTCGATCATGCGAATGTAAATCGACCCCAACAAATGCGCATATCCCGAATACTTCTTTTTACTGACTTCGACCTCGGGCCGGGTCATGTTGTAGTAATTCTCTAAAACATGGTCGACGATATTATTGAGATAGGTCACGTACTCATTAACCGTATCACTGTGCATGATGATCGCAGCCCATAAGATCGCGCCGAACTTACTGGTTTCCGCGTTTTCAATCAGCACTTCGCTTGCATCTAAAAAGTATCGATATAAGTAGGAGGCGTTGGTCGTATCGTAAATAAAACGTGCAATATTGCTACTGCTCACAGAAGGATCGATTTCCTTTTCGTGTAGCACGATGATTCGCCCTGCGATTTGTTCTGCAAAATCGTCTGGTATCTCGTTTTCGGCAAGGACAGAGGGGCCTTCTTCTTCGGCCATAACACCCCCTTTACTTAAGAAACATGAGTTGGTTAGTTACGACGCCAATCACGTCGAGTTTGGATCTCTTCACGAAGCGTTGCTTGAAAGGTATCAAAAGGCAGCGTTTCTTGTTCTTTGCTCCCGTAACGCTTCCAGGTAACGGCCTGATCGCTTTGTTCGTTTTCTCCCACAATCAACAGATTGGGGATTTTGGAAGTCGCGCCATTTCGAATTTTTTTACTAAAAGAATCCGTGGAGTCGTCTACTTCCACTCGAACGAAGTCTTTCCATAACGCCTCTTTCAAACGCACTGCATACTCGGTGAATGTGGATGCCACGGGAATGAGTCGCACTTGAACTGGCGCCAACCAAGTAGGAAACGCGCCTCCATAGTGTTCAATCAAAAAAGCACAGAAACGTTCATGGGTTCCCAACGGAGCACGATGGATGATCAAAGGACGATGGTCTTGGCCATCGGAACCAGTATAGGTCAGGTCGAACCGCTCTGCCATGACCAAATCCAACTGATTGGTGGAAGCCGTTTCTTCTCGCCCCACCACATTGCTCACTTGGAAGTCAATTTTCGGGCCATAAAACGCGGCTTCTCCTCGCACCGACTCATAAGGAATCCCAACCTCATCCATCGCTTCGGTAACGATGGTTTCGGCACGCTTCCACAGGGTTTGATCGTCTACAAATTTAGAAGAATCCGCATCAGCTAAGGACAATCGCATCCAATAGTCGGTCAAGCCGAAATGTTGATAGTACTCCAAGTGCAATTGGATGACTTTGATGAATTCTGCTTTGGCTTGTTCAGCGGTGCAATAAATGTGCGCATCATTCATGGTCAAGCCACGAACTCGCAACAACCCAGCCAATTCTCCCGATTGTTCATAGCGATAGCATGTCCCGTATTCGGCAAAACGAACGGGCAACTCCCGATAACTACGTGGCAATGATTTGAAAATCATATGATGGTGAGGGCAGTTCATCGGCTTGAGGTAGAGTTTTTCGCCATCCACATCCATCGGAGGAAACATTCCCTCATTGTAATACGGCAGATGACCGGACGTGTGATACAAATTTTCTTTGGTAATATGGGGCGTCGAAACTCGTTGATAGCCTGTCAAAAATTCTTTTTCTTTGGCAAATTTTTCCAGTTCATCGCGGATCACGGTCCCATTGGGGAGCCAAAGTGGTAAACCTTTCCCGACATCGTCTTCAATGGTGAAATAGTGTAGTTGGCTATTGAGTTTTCGGTGGTCCCGTTCCAATGCGAGTTTGCGTTTCTTCAGGAAGTCTTGCAATTCCTCCCCCGTCTCGAAGGCCAAACCATACACCCGCTGCATCATTTTATTGTCTTCCGAACCACGCCAGTAGGCTCCTGCGAGAGAATCCAAAGCGAAACTATTGGCAGGAATTTCGCTAGTTGATTCCACGTGAGGCCCTTCACACATGTCCCAAAATGGACCATTGGAATAGATGCTCCACACAGTTTCCCCTCCATTTTTCAAATCTTGGGCAAATTCAACTTTGTAGCCTTGAGCATCTTGTTCTAGGCGTTGGCACAATTCCTCATAGCTCATCTCTTCCCGTTGAAACTTCTGTTTGGCTTTGACAATTTTTTTCATCTTTTTTTCTAATGCCTTCAGATCTTCCGGAGTGAGCGGATCCTCTAAATCGAAATCATAATAAAAACCCGTCTCGGTAGCCGGACCAAAACCGAGTTTGGCGGTTGGACGAATATCTCGCACAGCCTGGGCCAAGATATGGGCTAACGAATGGCGCATTCGAAACAATTTTGAGTTGGGGTCCAATTTCTTCAACATGCTTTTCACTCCTTTGATGAACCGATAATGAACCGAATGAGGAACCTGATTTGCTCCTAAACTATGAAAACAAAAGTGGGAAAAACCTCCCAGCCAAGCCCCTTCTTTTGAGGCCTCGATAAGTACCCATTTCTACATTACTTTCGCAAGATTATCAATTCGTCTGAAGTATAGCCTTGCTAGGTTTTACGCGGCTTACCTCATAAAAATAGAAGTTGAAAACCCTCCGATTCCTTTCTATTTTATCGATAGGAAAGCTTGGGGTTTGCGGCCTTTTTTGACAGTGCTTTGATAAAGCGAACTGAAAACTCAAACGAATGAAAACTGAGAAGAATATGCATTCAGCCTACCTCATAAAAACCATCCTATTTCTATGGATCCTGGGAATTGTTCCAGGATTTGTCTGGAGCCAAACCACTCGCAAAGACTGTGACGAGGTGATCTGCATCTTCTCTGAACAAAACGGCGACCATACCCAATTTCACATTCAAAACCGAGCTGCTTACGATGTGATCGCCACCCTGGATTTCCCAAAACTGCGTAATCTTAAGCCGGAAGGTCGGCTTCCGGTCGATGAGATGATTCCTGCAGGATACACCTTGAAAACTATTGCCTTGCGCTCCATCGACCCCTATCAAGATTCCGGTTATCAGGTCAGCTACAACTACTTGAAAACTGAAGATCGATCTTGTGATACCAAACACCTGTGTATCACCTTGAAACGCACCCTCGATGCTGTCGACTTTTTCATTGAAAACCAACAGGATTTTGCCGTCGGTGTGATACTCGACCTGAAACAACAAGAAAATTTGAGCGCAAGCACAGTCCTCCCTTACTCTGCGGTCGTTCCAGCCCGCGACGTTCAACATGCGTTTTCCCTGTATCGCATCGAAAGAAAAAAGCCGTGGAATTACCGATACACCTACACACATTGGCGGTTTGAAGAACGGGCTTGCGGTCCTCAAAATGTTTGTATCATCACACAACGCACCGCGGACGACGTGACGTTTTTTATCGAAAGTTTAGCGGACCATCACACCACCCTGGAACTCAGTCCAAATAACTTGGAAAACTATTTTCCTAATATCGTTCCTCCGTTTGTCGCCACATTAGCTCCGAAAGAGCACCGCTTAGCCTTCATGCTTCTAAAACAAGACCCAAACGCCCCCAGTGGATTTGGGTACCAGCACCGTTCCCGATACGGGGCTATTGCCACAATGCATGATCCGGCTGCGATCTACCATCTACCTTATGCTTCAGGAACCACCCATACTGTCAGCCAGGGATTTGATGGCAGTTTTTCACACTATGGCGATTTGAGATTTTCTATCGATTGGGCCATGCCCATTGGCACAACAGTGCATGCAGCACGGGGTGGCACGGTCATCGGATTGGAGGCAAGCCACCAAAAGGGCGGCGACGATCCTAAACTGGAAGGCAATTACGTGGAAATCATTCACAAAGACGGGACGGTTGCGGTTTACGGACACCTGAAACCCAACGGAGTTTTAGTACGGGTGGGACAACGAGTGGTTGCTGGGACTCCCATCGCTATTTCGGGGAATACGGGGTATTCCTTGGGACCTCACCTGCATTTCCATGTCTATCGCTTGAAAGACTTTGAAACTGTAGAAACCTTACCGGTTCGTTTTAATACTCGCTTCCATACCAACATTTTCTTGACGGAAGATCAGCCCTACACGGCTCCTTAGTTTGACAAGGGGAAACGGGTTGGCTAGTGTTCCCACGATGACGGAATCACTGCACATTCCGTCTATGAGTCAACTAAAAATTGGACACTTAGCGAGGGAGGCTTGCTATGGAAATTGAAGACTACAAGGTGATTCGACTCGACAACCCAATGGACTTTAACCAAGCCGGGGTATTAACCAGCCATGTAGAAAAGTTGATCAATGAAGGACACAAAAATATCGCACTGGATGCGGCAGATGTGGTTGAGATCGGAAGCATGGGAATTGGAGCCATTATCTCCGTGTCACAGATGATCCGTAGTCAGCATGGAATGTTGAAAATCATTGGGGTCCGGAACCAATTGCACAACGCGTTCAGAGTAGGCAAGGTGGATACGGCCTTTGAACTGCATTTCCTCAATTACTGATCCCTTTCGGTAGAATCCGACTGAGAGGATGCCGTGACTTCGAATCCCACAAGAGTCACATCATCTTCAAACGTCTGCTTCTGCGTGTGTTGAAGGGCGTGCTGACATAGGGTGTTTAATAATTCGTCAATGGGCAATTTACGATTTTGGTCAAGAAACGCCTTTACTCCTATATCACTCAAAGGCTTGCGTTGCAGATCCGCTGCTTCCAAAATTCCATCTGTACACAACACCATTTTATCTCCAACTTTCAATTGATACTCGGCTTCCACAAACTCCATTTCTTGGTTCGAAAAAATACCTAACATACGAGTCGTGCTAGACAGAGGAATGATCTTCTCAGACTTCGCACACAAAACATACACATCCGGATGCCCGGCCGATGCATAAGTCAGCTTGTGGTTGTTTGTATCGTAAATGCCAAAAAACAATGAAACGTAGCGTGATTGAGGAAGGCTTCCATATAAGGCTGAGTTGAGTTTGGCACACAGGAACCCAGGATACGGGATGGCATGCACAAAATTTTTAAATAACCCCGAAACCATAAAAGACAGCAGTGCTCCTGCAACACCATGCCCGGTCACGTCCACCAACAAAAACGCCAGTTTTCCATCTTCGAGAAGTACAATATCATACAAATCTCCTCCGATTTGTTCCATTGGGATAAACTGTGCGGCAAGCTGCAAATCGGGCACCGTAGGCAACGATTTAGGTAGAATCGCTCCCTGCACGGCACGGGCCTGTTGGAGTTCGGACATCAATTGATTGTTAACGCGTTCAACGTATTCTTTAGCAGTCCTTTGAATCTCCATGGCATGTTTGAGCTGACTCCCGATCTTTTTACGTTGAATGGCATATTGAATAGCGCGTTCCATCAATTGAGGCCCGACTGTGCCTTTGATCAGGTAATCCTGTGCCCCTTCGTTGACCAATTGGATTCCCAACTCATTGCTCTCATTGCCTGTTAATAAAATGATTGGGATATCCGGATAATGGTGCATCATTTCCCGGAATGTATCGGCTCCGAAACTATCGGGTAACTCCAGATCCAATAAGACGATATCAAATGAAGTGAAGCCTAGTTTGTCTAAAGCATCGCTCAATCGCTGCACTTCGGTCACTATGAACTGAGACATGGACGCCTTTTTCAAAGACCTTCGGACCAATTGAGCATCCCCTGGGTTGTCCTCAATGAGGAGGACCGTGATTGGTTGTTGTTCCATTTTTTTCTCTCCCTTTGTGAATATGATCTTCTCCCGTGCAGCACATATCACAAATTTTACAATCCCGCTCATGTTGCATTTAAAATTCGCATCTTGCTTGATATTGCGTCTAGTAAAATAGCCTGGCCTGTAACCCGAAAGTTGAAGAATTGCGCTATTTGCTTTATTTTTACCCATCCTCAATCCCAATTGTTCCCTCAAAACTTTCTAAAAGGCTCTTTTATGAATGAAATTGTTTCATCTCAGGAATGCACCACATTCCGTGTAGAGCGCCCGGATTTGAACTCTCTGTTTTATCTATTGTTTCAAGAAGACTATTGTGTCATCGGCCCTACCATGCGCAATCAGTCCATAGTGTACGAAGAACTTCGTCACATGGAAGATCTTCCATGGGGATGGACTGAAGAGACAGCTGCTGGATCCCCCCGACTTCAGCGGCGAAGTGATGAAGCCCTGTTTGGATATGCGGTTGGACCGCATTCGTGGCAAGCATTTGCCGAATTGCCAACACGCCATTTTTGGCACACCACCCGCTCTTCCATTCAGATGACTGATTCTGCGGAAGCCCTCTGTCCTCAAAAACTGGCCTTCATTGGACTACGTCCGTGTGAAATCGAGGCTATGAAAAACCGAGATCAGGCCTATCGAAAAATGAACTCGCCGTCTGCCAACAGTCCCGTAGCCTGGCAACACATCCTGGTCATTGCGGTGAACTGTGGGGAAGCCTCTAACCATTGCCATTGTGGCTCCAAGAAGCTGCTTCCTAAAGTTCAAGATGGCTACGATTTGGCCATCACCGAAATCGTTGAAACGGAACGACACTATTTTGTGGTCGAAATCGGCACGGAATATGGACGTGACCTCCTCCTACGCATCCCTCATCAACCCGCCACCTTTTTAGAGCGAGAAGCGGCCTATGCCCAGACACAGGCAGTGACACAACAAGTGAGTCAACAGCCCTCTATTCCTCTTTCACTGACTTAGGGGGCCAGGATGAGTATTTATCGGGAACTAGGAGTGGTCCCTCTCATCAATGCCGTCGGATCCGTCACGATTTTGGGGGGGTCCATCATCTTGCCTGAAGTGACTGATGCCATGAGTGCGGCCAGTCGTCATTTTGTCGACCTACATGAATTGCATGCTGCAGCAGGCAGCCGCTTGGCTGAATTGTTGGAAGCCGATGCCGCTCACGTTTGTGCGGGAAGCTCCGCCGGGATCACATTGATGGCCGCCGCCTGCATGACAGGCACCGATCCCCATAAAATCAAACAACTTCCTGACACCACCGACCTCAAACGACGATTTGTGGTGCAACGCTCGCACCGTCACAAGTTCGACCAAGCCTTGCTGATTGCCGGAGGCGAATTCTTAGAGGTTTCCCCCAATGCTAATGAATTGCGAAATGCGTTGCAGAGTGAGCAGGTCGCGGGAATGTTCTGTTCTTTTGCATGGTACTGTGGCGGAGAAGAGTTGCCCTTCCCACGAGTCGTAGAACTTGCGCATGAAGCCAACATTCCAGTGATCGTTGATGCGGCAGCTCAAGTACCTCCAGTCGAAAACTTCTTTTATTTTCAGAAACAAGGAGCGGATTTGGTCGTGTTCAGTGGAGGAAAAACCTTATGTGGTCCTCAGGCCAGCGGTTTCATTTTGGGACGTCGTGACTTGATCCAAGCTTGCGCCTTACACGACAGTCCCAACGTGGGCATTGGCCGTGGTATGAAAGTTGGTAAAGAAGAAATCGTGGGCCTAGTCAAAGCAGTGGAACTGTACCTCGATAAGGACCATGCGGCGGAGGCATCCTTGTGGGAACAACGGATTCAATCCATTCTACAAGAGTTCGCTGAACTTCCATTTTTAATAATCCAGCGAGAAATACCATCGGGTATCGGTTACCAAGTCCCTTATGTCTCGATCAGCTGGGATGAAACCCAACATGGTCTGAGAATGGAACAAATCGTCCAAGCCCTAAATCAAGGTTCGCCACGCATTGCAATGCGTATTGTGGCTCCGCCCTTGGCGCCTCGGCGGCAGTTGTGGATTTGTGTTCATACCCTGCAAAACGGTGAAGAATTCATTGTCGCTCGCCGCCTCAAATCAGAATTGACCCGTTTCTCCTCGTAAGGAAGCTATGTGGGAAACCGCCTTAGTGGCCTTCACAACATTTTTTGTTACGATTGGTCCCATGGATGTCTCGGCCTTGTTCGTGGCCCTTACTTCGAAAAACACGCCTACTGAGCGTCGGCGCATCGCCTTCAAAGGGGTGATCATGGCAACGGGGATTCTCATGTCATTTGCACTCTTTGGGCAGGCCTTGCTGGATTGGCTGGGCATCTCTTTGGCTGCACTGCGGACAGCCGGCGGGATTCTACTGATGCTCTTGAGCATCGAAATGGTGTTTGCTCGACATTCGGGGGGGACCTCCACCACCCAAGACGAAAACCTAGAAGCCCAACAACGAGAAGATATCTCCGTCTTCCCTCTCGCAACGCCTTTGATTGCGGGTCCTGGTGCAATGGGGGCTGTGGTCCTTTTGGTCGCCGATACTCAAGGCGATTGGGGCCTACGACTTACTGTGATCGGAGCACTGCTTCTCGTGCTGGGAATCACCTTGCTTCTCCTGATCATGGCCACGGGTGTTCAAAAATTTCTTGGCACCACGGGTACCAATGTCTTGACCCGTATTTTTGGTGTGCTGCTGTCTGCTTTAGCAGTGCAATTCATCTTCGACGGCTTATCGGGTAGCGGACTGTTTCAGTAATAACCGTAACCACGATTTCCACAACCATGCTTTCCGTAACCACGATTTCCACATCGAATCAAAACCGCCATCCCCCTCCAATGGCTCCCATTTGTGTTTGAGAATCGAAAAAATCGATATTGCTGTCCGTACGTCTTTGAATGCTCATGACAAAAAATTGATAAGGTTCAAAGAGTAACATCACTCGTACCAAAGTCGAATGCGTGTTGTCTTCACGGATTTCGTTAAAGATGGGATGGACCGCATCAAACTCAGCTTGGCCTTGGCCGATGTTCCCCATAATCAGGAGGCGTTTCGGAATAATAGGGATCACCAACTGAGCTTGCGCTTCCCCGCCTTGGCTGCTATCGGCATCGCCTTCGGCCCGAACAATCTGTTGTTGATATTTCAGGTTCAATACCAACAAGCGGAGACCGATGGATGTGAATGTGTTTGTAGCGTCACGTCCCAGGGCAGGATCGAGATCGGGGGTGCTGTCTTGCCAATAATCGACGGTTTGTTGCTGATATTCCAGATCCAGCCCCCATTCTTCTCCCACCCCATACCCCAATACAAAGGACCGCACCGTGGTATTCGTTCGGCTGCGGCTTTCCCCCAAGAGATAGGGGTTTCGAAACTCCCGACCTTCTCCGACGGATAAAGAAGTCCCTACTGCAATCGTCAAGATTCCCACTGCTGTGTCTTGCTTACGGCCTGCCTGCAATCCGGTATTGCCCGTTCCGAAAAACCAATGGCTGCGCTTGTCCATATCCACATAACGTAATTGAACTACCGGCAAAGGTGCCACTTGCCGATTTACTTCGGGGTCGTCCTCATAAGAATCGATACGAGCTTGAGATAAACGCTCTTGACGGACTTCAGCCACTCCTAATGAGAGTGTTCCATGAAAACCAGGGGATTCTTCACGGGGGCCTCCTTGACCATATAGAGGCGAAATACAGATCGCCCAAATCACGCCGGTCAGTATCCATCCTTTACACAACCCCTTCCTCCAAACGCAGCAAATCGCCATCTTTGTCATACAACATGTCATCATTCTTCAAACTCAATAAATATTTAGTCGTTCTTCAGACTCAATAAGTCGACAACTCAATACCGAGATGTAAACCAGCATTCATGAATCATCAAACTTGCTCATGAATCACCAACATCCACTCGTGAATCATCAAAACGGCTCATGAATCACCAACATCTACGCGTAAATCATCAAACTTGCTCATGAATCACCAACATCCACTCGTGAATCATCAAAACGGCTCATGAATCACCAACATTCGTTCATGAATCATCAAAACCCACGCGTAAATCATCAAACTTGCTCATGAATCACCAACATTCGTTCATGAATCATCAAAACTGCTCATGAATCACCAATGTCTGTGTTTGGGACACAGCTGATCGGGGTTCACTTTCACTCTTGGGACGCAATTGGCTGGACCCAACCCAAATCATCGAAAATGGAATACAGGGCTGGAATCAAGAACAGGACGGCTAAAGTTGCGGCGAGAATGCCGAATACAAGGCTCGTCACTAACGGGATCAGGACTTGGGCTTGCAAACTGGTCTCGAAAAGCAAGGGAGTCATGCCTGCAATTGTTGAGAGCGAGGTGAGCAAAATGGCGCGGAAACGATCTCGACTGGCAAGAGCCGCGGCTTCATGCACGGTCATGCCCTGTTGAATATGATTCTTAAGGAAGGTCACCAGTAGGATGGAATCATTGACCACCACCCCGGCTAAAGAAGCAAACCCGACCATACTGGGCATAGTCACATCGAGCCCCATGAGCCAATGCCCCCAAAACACGCCGATCAACCCCAAGGGGATCACGAACATCACGGCGATGGGTTCTCGGTAGCTGCGAAATTGAAAACTCAGTAAAAAAAATACCCCCACCAATCCCAACAGAAACAACCGGGCCATCGATTGTTGAGTTTTTCCCCCTTCTTCCACTTCGCCTTTGAAATTGATGGTGACATCAGGGTATTGCGCCAACAAACTGGGCAGAAACTCGGCTTGAAGCTTTTGGGTCATGACATTGACATTTAAGACAGAGGTATCGACCTCTCCACGAATGGTGACGGTACGTTCGCCATCCACCCGAAAGATGCGGGACAACCCACGTTCCCAACGGGCTTCTGCCACTTGGCTGAGGGGCACTTGCAATCCCCCCGGTGTACGGACTAGGAAATCATCCAAATCGTCCAAGCTGTTTCGATCTTGGGAAGCCAGACGCACATCGATTTCGTAGGACTCCACACCCAGTTGTATTTCATCCACAGTGACTCCGAAAAAGGCCGACCGCAATTGATTGGCGATGGTTTGGGCATCCAGACCTAAAGCCAAAGCGCCTTCTCTCAGCCGCAAGCGCACTTCTAGTTTGCCGGGACGGAGGTCATCGAACACACTGATCACTCCTGGAAAGGTTGCCAATTCCGCTTGCATGGCCAAAGACACGGTTTTCAGAGTATCCAAATCCGATCCTTGAATACGAATATCGATTGGCAAGCCTGCTGGCCCCACTCCCAGTTCAGTGATATTGAGTTGTACGATGTCAGTCATAACACCCACTTCGTCACGCCAGTGTTGAAGCAAGTCATCCAAGCGTCCGACTCGTTCTTCCGCAGGGAGCAAATCCACGGCAACGGTGGCCACATGAGGCCCGGTTTCATTGGCATCTGCATTTTGATTGGTCTGGATACGGATATTCCGAATCAGCGACTGCCCTTCGGGTTGCTCGGAAGAACGGGCGGCATCCATTCGTTCCAAGGCAGCCACGATGTGATCAATTTTTTGCTCGGTCAGACTGAGGGGAGATCCTGGAGGCAGCAACAGTCGGGCTTCGATGTTATTGCCTTCTAAATTGGGGAAGGCTCGGAACTGGAGCGATCCTCCCGTAACCAAACTCAACGACATCAGAAGCACGGCCAACACGCTTCCAACAAAGACATACCGCCATTCCACAATGATGGTGACCAGTCGAAGAATCACCCGATTGCGAAACCGATCCAAACCTGCCTCGAATAGCTCCCGGAAACGCGAACGTTGCGTGGAGTGAGCCATGGCATGTTTCAGATGGTGAGGCAAAATGAGAAACGCTTCGATCAAGCTCACACTCAACGTGACAATCAACACGACTGGAATGACCAACAACACTTTTCCGATATTGCCTTCTAAAAAAGCCAATGGTCCAAAGATGCAAACGGTGGTCAGAAAAGACGAAAATACCCCGGCCTTCACACCATCGGTTCCGGCAATGGCTGCTTCCAAGGCAGTCTTGCCTCGGCTCAGTTCGGAAGCAATATTTTCTGAAATCACAATAGCATCATCTACCAACAATCCAATCGCCATGAGCAAGGCCACCATGGTGAGCATGTTGATGGAGTATCCGATTCCTTGCATCACAAACAATGTGGCCAAGAACGAAACGGGCAATCCCATCGCGACCCAAAAAGCAAAACGCAGATTAAAAAACAGCGCCAACGTCAACAGCACCAATATCAAACCTTGCCAACTGTTGGTCAACAATAGAGACAACCGGTCTTCGACCAAAGAAAAGCTCTCGTTGGTCAAGTGTAATTTCACTCCCGGGGGTGCAGTCGCTTGCTCTTCTTTGATGAAGTTTCGAATTACCTGGCCCACTTCAATCACATCTTCTGCTCTTGTTTTTTCGATGTTCAATAAGGCAGCCCGCTCCCCATTGAACATCACTTTCACTTCGTCGGCCTCAAACCGATCCGTGATCCTGGCAATATCGCCCAAGCGGATTTCTGCTCCACTGGTTTTGCTAATCACGGTCAATTCAGAAAATTCGGTGGGAGTGGTGCGACCATCATCAAATCGTAAAAGCACGTCTTGATCGCGAGTGAGCAGACTTCCAGCAGGAAGGTTGGTGCTTTGCTGCTCAATGGTCCGAGCCACATCTTGCAAACTCAGACCATATTGCTGCAACCAATGATTGGGGACTTCGATCCGAATCTGCCGATCCGAAAACCCTTGTACCTCCACCAACGAAATCGAGGGCAAACGGAGCAATTTGCGTTTCAACTCTTCAGCATAGGCTTTCAAATCGGTCACGTTCATAGGTCCTGTGATGGCAATGAACGCCACTGGATCTGTACGAGCCAACACCTGAATCACCGGGTCCTCCACTTCCGTTGGAAACGAATCAATCGCATCCATGTTGATGCGGATATCGTCCACCAATTCAGCAAACTCACCGGTTTCATCCCATTCAATCACGGCGATGGCTAGACTATCGCGTGATTCACAACTCATTTCTTTGATATGACTTGTGCCATCAATCGCATCTTGAACCCTCTGGCATATCGCTTCTTCGACTTCTTCCGGTGAGGCTCCAGGATAAACGATACGCACCTCCACTTTATTGGCAGCAAAATCGGGAAACGTTTCGCGTTTGAGGCTGGGCAGGCTTGTCAATCCAATGATCACCAAACTGAGCATTAGGATATTGGCGGCTGTGGGGTGCTTGGAAAAATAACGAATCATTGGCGGCCTCACAGACTGTTGGGTTCGTGAACTTGTCCTTGAGCCTCCGCCAATAGGGTGGCCAAAGTTTGAGGGTCCTCTTCAGGCTTCAGCAACATGCCTTGAATTGCTGGCACGAGGTGTGACACTACGATATGTTCTCCAGGCTGCAACCCTTCTTCGATCACCACTACATTGGCCTGCTTCCAAGCCACCTTCACCGGGCGCACCTCCAACCGCTGTTCTTCTGTGAGCACATACACCGCTTCCTCATGCAATGCGGCTCTTGGAATCACCAGTTGTTGCCAACGGGGTTGTCCTCGTAATTCCACCTCAACAAACATGTTCTTGATCAATGGCAGGGGTTGTGAGGCGTCTCTCGGTTCATCCACCTCAACAATCACCCCGATAGTGCGGGCTTGTGGATCGACCGTGTCGCTCAACTGACTCAACCGGGCGGGCCATGTGGATACTGAAAAGTTGGTTCGTAGGCGGACCGTTGCAGCAATTCCATAACGTTCGATGGAGTCATGGCTGGATGTGATTGCTTTACTAGTTGAATCATGGCTGGATGCGATTGCTTTACTAGTTGAATCTGTTGGGGATTCTGAAATCGATAGGGCTTTGCCCGAGTTGGTAACGGGTTTGGGAACCAATTGACTGAACTGTTCAATTGATAGCTGCGCGGTGACTTCAGATTGCGACACGCCATCCACCACAACCAGCACATTGCCTTGATTCACATACTGACGTTGCTCCACCCGGACCTCAGCGATTCGAGCCGCAAAAGGCAGAACGATTTTAGTGCGCTTCAATCGCAGTTGAGACAGACGCAATTGCGCTTGGGCTATTGCCAACTGAGCCTCCAAGCTTTCTCGTTGGCTGGGAATAAGGTTGAGCGAGTTTTGCTGCGTATTCATCACTTGCGCCTGAGAAAGCGTGCTGCGTTTTTGTTGATCCAACCTTTGTTGACTGCCGATATTCTTATCTGCCAGACGCTCCAGACGTTTGAGTTCTTTTTGCTGCAACGCCCAATTCTGTTGCTCGATTTCCAGCGCTCGACGCGTGTTGTATTCCCGAATCCTCAATTCTTCCAATTGAGATCGAATGGAGGCGATATTGGCTTTGTCTTGGGCAACAGCAATCTCATACTCCTGAGGATCGATACGTAATAGCATCGCGCCAGCAGGCAGTTGTGCCCCTTTTTCCAATTGGGGGTGCATCTCCATCACTTGGCCGCTGACTTCGGTCACGGCATCCCAAGTTTTCCCGGGTTGGACGGTGCCATAGGCCAAAACCTTAGGGACAAAATCGACGGATCGTACCGTGATCACTCGCACCGGATGCGCCACCTCAGCAGGCGGCGGTGGAACTTCCTTCGGGGGTTTCTGACTACGATAGACAAATACCAACACGCCGACCCCGATTACGGGCAACATCAACCAGCGTTTCCAATGGATTTTACTCCACCAAGAACGTGGCCGATTTGAAGCCTCCGACGGGGTCGACGGTCTGGAAAGGGTCTCTGACAATGGATCAGACATGGCATCACTCCACGGAATTTGAGGTAGGCTCAACCGCCAATCCATAGTGCCCCAGCAGATCCTGGGTCAAAATCAGGAGGTCGAGATAAGCTTTTTCATATTGAATGCGGGCGAGAATTTCGTCTTCGCGTGCACGAGACAATTCTTGTTGGAATTGGGCCACTTGAAAGCTCGTGGTCTGTCCTTCTTGCAAACGGATGATTTCACTCTGCAATTGCAGATCGGTGAGTTCTCTCACCCGCACCGAGCTCGCCACCGATTGGGTTGCCAACGTCAATGCACGTAGGGCTGTATTGAGTTGATTCTGAAGATCAGCTTTGGTGTCTTGGATTTGCAAGAGAAGTTGCTCTCGTTCTAATCGCTTCTGTTGAAGTTCGTTCGGAGTGACTTGGTTTCCAAGGGGCACAGTCCAAGTCAATGCGGCTTGAAAACCATTGAGGGCCTCTTCCCCCCAATACGTGGTCCCCTGGAAGGAGTCAGACGCGTAGCCCTGAAGGGTATACGACACTTCTAAATCCAAATCCGTCCGGTCTTCATTCTCAATGTCAACCAGCTCCCATCGCACGCGTTCGAGTGAAGTTTGTAGCGATTGCAACGACGTGTCTTTAGCCCACAATCGGCTCAGCAATTCCTTGGGTGGCAGGATGGCCTTGTCCAAGGTTGGAACCTCCTGTGGATAAAACGACACATTCAGTTGTTCGAAATTGAGAGCGACACGCAACGCATCTTCCACATTGCGCAATTGGTTTTCTGTATTAAGCAACTGTTGCCGTTCGCGAACCAATTGGGTTTCGGTCGCTTGCACATCACTGGAAGTTAAGGTGCCCACTTCCAATTGCAGTTGGTTTTCGGCCAACAAGCGTTCGGACAATTTCACTGCTTCTTGTTGCACCCGTTGGGTTTCCCACACACCGACCAAATCCCAATAAGTCTCCGCCACAAAACGCAACACGGATAACTGGCTTTGCGTTTCATCAATCTGGCTTTGATCCACTGCCACTTCTTGCAAACGTGTTGGGATTTCATTGACGGTTTCCCCCCAATCTTGAAACAGCGGAACATTCACAAACCCTGTTAACGTGTTGGTGTGCAAAGGATCTTGCCACGGCTCCACATCAGGAGAATCCCCTTCCTCTTCAATCGTGAGGCTTTGAGACTGGAGGCGACTTTCCGCAAGGGTCAAACCGTAAGCAATTCCGTTGTTCAAAGAATGCGTGACACTGGCATTCACGGTGGTCGTTCGGTTTCGGTTCAAATTCGCAAAGGCGGCCCCCCCCGATGCTGAGGTGACGGTTTCGCTCTGCGACAATTGATTGGACAACACAGGATGGCGTCGCTTAGCTGTAGCTTGCAGCGCATGTTGGGCGGCTCGAACTTGCAGGCGTGCCACTTCGATTTGGCGGCTTTCTTCCAAGGCTAACTTCAACACCTCGGCTAATCCGACTTCGATAACGGTTGTCGCTTTTACAGGCTCCGTTGTCCCTTGTGCCCAAACATCTCCCCCAACCGTGAAAACCATCAGAACTCCAATTCCTAGACAAAACAAACCACGATGAACTGCCCACTGGCGCGACATGACATTCCTTCCAATCAACAAAACCTGAAGAGTTTGGACATGTTTCAAACAGCCCAAACCGAGTCGATGTGGCCATCCCGGCATCACAAGTGGGACGGCTTCAAATGCGGAGAAAATCAGAAAAATCAAATGCTGTGAGGCCCAGTCTAGCGGGTATTGAAAGGAATACGAGGGGTGTCGCCTTGAGCGGTATTGATTGACGTATGAGTGGTACAAAACGCACCTCGACGGTGTCAGGCCACTCCAATTCGAAGCTTGCAGAAAGATTTAAACAACCGGCCAAAGCTGCTTGACTAGAGGAACCTTAGTACGAGCAATAGGAAGTTTGAGGTTCGGGAATTCCAGAAGAGTGAGGTAGAATTGACGACCCTCTACGAAGAAGGCCTTCACTTGATCTTTACGCACGATGGTCGAACGGTGAATGCGTAAAAAGTCATCGGTTGGCAATTGAAGAATCAATTGATCTAAAGACACATCACTCAACAAACTGGGACATCGATGCGTTTGCTGACCTCGATGGTTCAAGTACAGATGACTGAACCCCTCCTCACTTTGAATGTAAGCCAAGTGATCGGTTTCCAGAATGAAAGTGGCCGCACCATTGCGAACTCCCAAGCGTTTGGTCGACTTGCCAGGAGCCAATCGATCCATCAGTTGTTCCAATTGTTGTAGATCCAAATTGCTGATCCCAGAAGAAGAGACTTCGGTTGCAACGGATGCAGAAGAAGTCGAAACCAGACGTTCTACTTTATCCAAACATTGCTTCAAGCGTTGCTGACTCACTGGTTTGAGTAAGTAGTCAATGACCTGGGTGTCAAAGGCTTGCAGTGCGTACTCGTCATATGCCGTGACAAACACTAGATGATACGGCAGATGATAGGTTGACATCGCCACTTCCAACCCCGTTTTTCCTGGCATTTGGATGTCCAGAAACACCAAATCGGGTTGTTGGATTTGAATCTGATTGAATGCCTCTGTGCCGTCTTTGGCTTCGAAGAATTCTGTGATGTGGGCATAAGGGGTCAGCATACTCCGTAGTTTACGGCGGGCTGCTTTTTCATCATCAGCGATCAAGACCTTCATAAGAATGCAGCACTTTCAGCGGTAGGTTTAGAACAATGTGGGTGCCGTGAGACGGGCTGGAATGGATCTTTACTTCCTGCTGCCCGCCATAGATCAATTGCAACGTGTCTTGGATAACCGACAACCCATAGCCATAAGTCGCATTTGTGGGATCGAAACCACAACCATTGTCTTTCACGGACAGTTTCAAGAATCGTTCTGTTTTTTCAATGGTCACTTGAAGATCCCAATGGGAGGTATCCTGCGAAAACCCATGAACCAAGGCATTTTCTACCAACGGCTGCAAGAGCAGTGGAGGTACTCGATATCCTTTGCAGTCTTCAGGCAGTTCAATGTGGTAACTCAGATACTCTTCAAAACGTTGTTGTTGCAGAGCCAAATATTGGTCAATCAAATGAACTTCTTGAGCCAACGATACTGTAGATTCCGAAGCGCTGCGCAGGACGTTCCGCAACAAATCAGCCAAGGTTTCTAAGATCTGATTGGCTTTTTGAGGGTCTTCTTCAATCTCCGCAGAAATCAGATTCAATGTGTTGAACAAAAAGTGAGGACTGAGTTGGGCTTTCAACGCCTGAAACTGAGAGGTTTTGAGATTGCGCTCCAACTCCAACTGCGCTTGCTTTTGCTGCAAGATGAATTGGAACGAGGCAAACAAAGTTGTGGACATCAACACATGGAACATCCCCAACGGAATTGGAATTCCCCCTGGTCGATCATCTGCAACCGGAAACTGCCTGAAAATCAAGCTGATCACCACTACCCCTAAAATTCCACCTAAGGTGTACTTGAAAAAGGTACGATAGGTAGGCGAAGGCAACGCATTCAGTGCATTGGAAAAACGTTTCTCGCAGAACCGGGCAAACCCCAAGGTGATCCCACAAATGCTAAAAACTTGAGTGAGCACCCGCAAAAAAAATAGGAACTCATACTTATTGATCGAACGGAGCATCAAGCCAAAAAACAACACATACACCAACGGAATATAGACTAAGAGAATCATGCTGCGCGACAGCAACCAAGGACACCGTTGGAAAATTGTGCTCCAGAAATCCATAACTGTATTGGAACGATTGGTTGAACTTTAGCCCGTGAAACGTGACCTATAGTTTAATAAATCTTGTAAAAATTCAGCTCGAATTTTGAGTTTTTCATTCACCTCGTTAAGAAAAGGAGGCGTATGCAAATACAACGATGTCTCTATTGCAGTGCGATGATTCCTAAAGGATTTAATCGATGCCGGGTGTGTGGAGGACGCGTCTCCCCACCTCGCCGACCTGTTAACCCTGAACAATGAAAGGTCCTGGTGTTCCACGCTCCACAAATGCATCCACCCGAAAGTCTCAAAGGAGCGTGGCACCGGGATGGCTACGTTCACTTTCCTCACCTGTTTTCCTCAGAAGAAATTTCGGTCCTTCGTACAATCTGTGATCGCGTCCATCAAGAGTGGCTTTGCAACTCTCACGATCCTGAAGAATTAGCCAACTGTACCAATATGGCCATGCTGACCGACCTCGGCTACTTCTCCAATCATCCCGACCAGCTAACCACCCTCCTCAACTTGATTGCAGATCGACGCATCCTGGACACCTTGCGACTCATCTTCGACCGAGACCTCCTGTTCCACAATACTCAATATTTCGTAGAACCCCGCAGTCAAAGTTGGGAAGGGGATTGGCACCGTGATCAGCAGTTCGACGCACCCGATGTCGAAACCCAAATACGTCGCATGTCGGAAACCATTGGCATCCATGTGCACATTGCTCTCGTGCCCGAAGATCATTTGGAATACGTTCCTGGTTCACACCAACGCTGGGATACTCCGGAAGAATGGGAAATTCGACAAGGATCCGACCACAACCGACGGCATGGGACCATGCCAAATTCCGTCAGACTGCCCTTGAATCCGGGTGATGCCTGTTTCTTTGATGCCTGGGGGATCCACCGAGGGCATTACCGTGCCGGAGCACCTCGCCGTGATCTAGACATCATCTATGGAACTCGTCCCGAATGGTTCACACCGCCGCCCACCTGTTTTCTGGATCCACAGGTGATGGAACGGTTGGCCCCAGATACCCGAACCTTCTTTCAACGATTTATCGAGGAATATCAAAAGGATTGGGAAAAATCGAAAATATCAGTCCAATAAACGTAAGACGGTTACTTCGATTTCCTTAGTGTGAGGATGGTAATTGTAACTGATACGAAAGCAACCCTGAGGATCTGTATAATAGTAGCGAGTTTCACCAACATATTCGCCAATTCCAGGATTCCTTTCAATTCTTCGTATTTCTCGAAGGATCGAACTTTTCAACGTTGGATTCTCCCTTGCCAACTTCAAGAGCAACGCAACAACATCGTCTTTCCACTTAGCCATACTTCCTTTGCTGCTCTTCCACTTCAGCCAGCATTGCATGGACCTGCTCGGAGGTATACCACTTGTGAGGCTTGGCTAGGGCTAAATCCATTTCAAGGTTGATAATCTCATTTTCCAATTTCTGTAATGTTTCCTTCGGCATGATTACCGCCGTTCCCTTGGGATGCTTCACCTCCACCGTTTCACCTGAAGCAATCAGTCTTGAAAACTCCCGGCGGGCTTCTGAGACATTGAGCACACGTTTTTTCATGGTTTTCTCCTAATTGATAGATTTCAGTACAGCAACTATGACATGAGTGTTACATCTGCTTGTACAGATAACAAGACAACGTCAAAACACATTCCTGCTATTCAGCCAATGCCATTCCTCAAGAATTCCTTTCCACTCTTACCTCTGCAAGCCTTCATCCTATTGGCAACCACCTTAGTCGCCTACTACCCGGCATTTGAAGCTGGGGCGATTATGGACGATCACGAGTTTTTCCTGGGAGACCCGGTGATGTCGGACCCACAAGGATGGTACCGAATCTGGTTTCACCCACTGGATAACAACGGCGTATGGCCGTATTTGCCCATCACTCGGAGCATCTTCTGGTTGGAACGTCAAATCGTCGGGGGAGAACCGTTGGAGGCTCTAGCAATCACACACGGCGTGAACGTGGTGTTGCATGGCCTATCCGCTCTGATTTTATGGCTAGGATTGCGTTCTTTTCAGTTCCGAGGTGCGTGGTGGGTTGGGATGCTATTTGCGTTGCATCCGGTTTATGTGCAGTCGGTCGCCTGGATTGCTGAGCGGAAAAATGGAGTGGCAGCGATCTTCTTTGTATTGACGTTATGGGCTTACGGATATTTTGAGCGCAATCGGAGCCGTTGGAAACACACCAAACAATACGCTTGGTATGGATTGATCCTGATCCTATTTGTTGGCTCCCTATTGAGCAAAACCTCAACGATCATGCTGCCGGTTTTGTTCTTGTTCTGTCGTTTGTGGTGGAACTTAGCGTGGCATAAAGCCGATGTTTTGCGACTGTTGCCCTTTTTTGGTGTGGCGGTGGCGATGGGGTTGGTGCGGGTTGCGTTCGAAGTGCATCATTCTGATTTAGAATTTGGAAATCGGTTGCTGTTAGCCGGGCACATTCCGTTTTTTTATATCAGCAAGTTCTTGATTCCCTACCCTCTGGTGTTCACATACCCTCAATGGGATTTCTCATCGATCCAGCTTTTCCATGTATTGCCCTTAGTGAGTGTCGCCTGTACGGGTCTCCTATTAGTGTGGAAATTTCGATCTTGGGGAAGGCCTGGGTTTCTGATGTTGGGAGCGTTTTTAGTGCTGTTGTTTCCAGTGCTCGGCTTCTTTGATAATGCCTGGACCCGCTTCTCTTTTGTAGCCGACCACTGGGTGCATCTGCCCAGCATTCCATTGGTCTTGGGGGCAACTGCGGCAGTTTATTGGGGCATTCAGCAACTTCCTGTTCTCGCCTCCCAAAAACCTGCTAGCACTGATAAGACTGCGATTCTGCTCAGAAGCAGTTTATTCGGTGGAATCCTTCTACTTTGTGTAGGACTCACTTGGAATCAAACTCAGATCTACCGGGACCGGTCCACGTTGTGGAACAACACGTTGCAACACAACCCCGACGCCTGGATGGCCCATTACGATTTAGGCACCTTGGCGATGATGCAACAACGCTTTCGCCAAGCCGTGGACCATTTTGACCAGGTGCAACGGTTACGCAGTAGCTTTGTCGAACTCTTCAACAATCGGGGTTTGGCCCATTTCCAATTGCAGAACCATCGAGCTGCGGTAGCCGACTTCAATCAAGCAATCCAATACCAGCCCAATAATTCTCAGTTCTACAACAATCGAGGACTGGTCTATGCTTCTGGATTCAACAATTTGCCAGCCGCTTGCTACGACTGGCAACAGGCGTGCCGACTCGGCAGTTGTGCGTATTACGAATTAGGAAGGCAGCGTGGAGAATGTCAATAGTGAGAGGTCACAATTAAGCCGTCCGCATTAAGCCACCCTCATTAAGCCGCTCGCGGCAAAGACGAATCGAGGGCTTTTTCGATCTGGCCCGAAGCGTTTTGCAACCCTTTGGCTTTGGCTTCTTCCCCCATTGCTAAGCCTGCTGCTTGGATAAACGTCACATCCGTTATGCCGATAAATCCCAAAATATGTTTCAAATAGGGTTCCTGAAAATCAATGGGTAGCCCTTTGTAGTCCCCTCCACTCGTGAGAATCACATACACTTTTTTGTCTTGGGCCAAGCCTTGAGGGCCATTGGCTCCATACGCAAAGGTTTTGCCAGCACGGACCACATGGTCAATGTAAGCTTTCAAGGTGGAAGGAATCGAAAAGTTGTACATCGGAGCACTCAACACCACCACATCCGCATCTAACAGTTCATCGACCAAAGTCTCCGAAAGTTGGATCGTTTTTTCTTGCTCTGGGGAACGATTTTCTGGTGGTGTGAAGAAGGCGCCAATGGTGGCTTCGTCCAAATGGGGAAGGCCTGGATTAACAATATCCCTTTTCACAATTTGATCCTGGGGATGCTGACGTCGCCATTGCTCCAAAAATTGTTGGGTTAACTGACGGGATGTGGATTGCTTCAAACTCGCACTCGAATCAACATGTAGAACTTTAGCCATAGTAACCTCCAAAATAGATGAATTGATGGATCTCCACGATGATTCCCCAAGGATTCCGGAGTGGATTTCGCAAATAATAAACATGATTCGTTTCAAAGTGGTTGCATTGTAGTTCAGAAAATCATAGATTTAAATTATTTAATTTCTATAATAACCATAGCTTTTTTCTATGAATTAGAATGCAAGATTACCTGACCAACACAAGCATGACTACCCGAGCATAACCACACGAGCATGACCAACAAGAGGCCGAATGACTCTCGATCAATTGAAGATTTTGGAGCAGATTGCGGAAACAGGCAGTATTGGGGCTGCCGCCAAAACCTTGTATCGCACGCAGCCGACCCTCAGCGTGGCAATGAAAAAGTTGGAAGAAGAATTGAATCTGAGCATCTTCTCACGCGATCAATACCGGATTACCCTCACACCCGCAGGGCATTCCTTGTATTATAAAGCCAAACAAGTGCTAAAGAAGGCTGAAGAATTCGAGCAGTTGGGACAGTATCTCACCACCGGCTGTGAAGCCGAACTCCATATAGCTTTTTTTGGAGAACTCCCCATTGCCCCCCTGATGTCGGTTCTCAAACGATGTGAACAAGATTACCCACAAACTAAACTGCATTTATCTGTAGAAAACTTACTTGGAGGGATGGAACGTCTTCTAGAAAATGAAGTGGATCTCGCCATTCTCCCCTGGAAACAAGAAAATCATAGTTTAGAGTACAAGCCCTTTGTAAAAATCCGCTTGATGCCTGTGGTGTCTCCTCAGTTTCCTCCGGCTTTGCTCTCTCCTCCCGTTCCCCAAGAAGTGATAAAACAATACGTGCAGGTCGTTCTCAAAGACAGCAGCCGCCGTCCCTCTAAGGAAACTTACGGAGTTCTGGAAGGAGGCAGGCAATGGCGAGTGAATGACCTTCATACCAAAAAAGCAATCATACTTTCAGGCATGGGGTGGGGAAATTTGCCGGAACACATCATCCGCGCAGAATTGGATCAAGGTTTGCTGGTACCGCTTCAGCTCGAAAACTATACCGCTTTTGTGGAATCAAATGCGTTTGTTGTGCGTCGATTCGGTCAACCGACCGGCCCCGTAGCCCAGAAGCTTTGGGAAGATTTTCAATGCTATGCAGCCAACCCTCCGGATTGAAACGCGCTCGTCTGACCGGTCAGGATGTGATACGAGCAATGAAAAACTCTCACCTTCGAAACAACTAATACTCAAAAACCAATACTCAAAAACCAATACTCAAAAACCAATACTCAAAAACCAATACTCGAAAACCAATACTCAAAAACTAATACACCAGGACACATGCTCAGTTTAAAAGATTTAAACCCCCAACAACGGGAAGCCGTCACAACGACGAGCGGCCCCGTGTTGCTGCTCGCTGGAGCGGGAAGCGGAAAAACTCGCGTGATTATTTATCGGATTGCCTATTTGATCGAACGGATGAAGGTCGCTCCTAAACACATTCTCGCAGTCACGTTCACCAACAAAGCAGCCAACGAGATGCAAGAGCGGTTGCGAGAGATGTTAGAAAGTACCGTCAAAGGATTGCAAGTGAGCACCTTCCATTCCTTGTGTGTCAAAATCTTAAGGAAGCATATCCACCATTTGGAATATCGGTCGAATTTCACGATTTATGATGCGTCGGACCAACTTTCGGTGATCAAGGGGATCATCGATGACAATGGTTACCAAGACACAGGATTGATTGACGCCAAATCCGCTCATTTCGCCATTGGCCAAGCCAAAACCTGGGGGAAAACTCCAGAAGACTTTTTGATCCAAAAACACTCCATGCGAGATGTGCTCATCGGCCGTGTGTTTCGCGAATATCAAGAGACGCTCAAAGGCTGCAATGCCATTGACTTCGATGACATCCTGAATCTGACTTTGGAACTGATGAAAAACTATTCAGAAGTTCGCCACGAGCTTTCGGAGCTATATCGCTACATCATGGTTGATGAATACCAAGACACCAACCGTGCTCAATACGAACTTTTGCGATATCTCACCCAAACCCATCGCAACTTATGTGTGGTTGGCGATGACGACCAATCGATCTATGGATGGCGTGGAGCGGACATCCGCAACATTTTGGATTTTGAGAAGGACTATGCTGAAGCCCAAATCATCAAACTTGAACAAAACTATCGTTCCACCCAAACCATCCTCACCGCTGCCAATCATGTGATCGAGAACAATGATAACCGGATGGTCAAAACCCTATGGTCTGATAAACGAGGCGGGGAACAACTCGGCTGGATCGTCGGTGCCGATGAAATGGAAGAAATGGGCAAGGTGACTGATCAAATTAGACTCCAGGTGATGCGATCTGCTTTGCAATACCGAGATCATGCGATTTTATTCCGATCCAATTTTCAATCGAGGGTCATTGAAGAGGCATTGCGCGACGGCAGTGTGCCATATGTGGTTGTGGGATCCACGAGCTTCTATGACCGCAAAGAAGTCAAAGATGCGATTGCCTACCTCCGGGTAGTTTTCAACACACGCGACGAAGTGAACTTGCATCGTATCATCAACTACCCCAAGCGAGGAATCGGCAAAACTTCTCTGATCCACGCCAACATGTATTGCAATCAGTTCCACAAGCCCCTGTTTTCCATTCTCGAAAAAGCCAGCGAGTATTCCAAAATTTCATCCGAAGCAGCTCGGTCTATGGAATATTTCGCCCACACGATCCGCAGGTACAAACTTCGTTTTCAGAACGAACGGATGGATCAGGTCTTTGTTGATTTGTTGGATGAAGTGGGATTCATTCGAGAACTGGAAAAAGAAAAAACTGACGCCAAAACCAAAGAACGCCGCATCACCTGTGTGTTGGAACTGTTGCGCTCTGTTCAGCAATACGTTTCTAAAAACCCAGATAAAACCCTCAAAGACTATCTGGAGCGGATCATGCTGTTCAGCAAAGAAGACCCCAAAGACGAAGAAGCCAACAATGCCGTCACTTTGTTGACACTCCACAGTGCCAAAGGCCTCGAATTTCCTTATGTGTTCATGGTTGGCATGGCGGAAGGCGTTTTTCCCAACAAACGTGCTCTAGACGAAGGAGGTGAAAGCGAAGAACGGCGATTGTGCTACGTGGGCATCACCCGTGCTCAAAAAGGTCTGACCTTTTCCATGGCCAAATCCCGTAAACGGTACTCTGAGACCCTCCCTCAAGAACCCTCCCGATTTCTCACTGAAATCGATCAAAACCTATTTTCCAAACCGGTGGAAGGCCAACTGAGCGAACGCCAAAAACAAGCCAATGCCCAACAAGCCCGCTCTCAATTTTTCGCCCAAATCAAACAAATGCGCGGAGAATGACTGCGAACTAGTCGCCTAAATTGAATTGATTGGAAAGAGGGTGAACCTATCGACGGAACGTCTATTTAACCAACTTAAATAAAGTTGAACAATAGTGCATGAGCCTTATAAATGTTCGATACTATGTAGCTGACGGAACCAAATTTCCTAGTTTCTCAAAAAGGTCTGGCCAAGTTCTAAAAACACCGGCTTACTACAATACGCATGGGGGCAACTTTCAGACACGCCCTAACTCAATTCTTCCTTGTCAGACTAACTCACTTTCTTTTTAAAGCTTTGATTGCCTCGACTATCTGTTCTGCTCCTTCAAATGTTGTAGGAATCTGATCCGCATTTGGTGCAAGATTACTAAAAATAAATGCCTCAAATCTCTCGAGGTCCGGTTCCCCTACTTCTTTTTTAAATTCAATATAACTTTCAATAAATTGGCAAACTGAATGGCGCATTTTGAGCTGAAGGAGTTGGGCACAGGTTGAATTGAAATAATTCAGAATAATACGAAAATAGAAAATAAGGACAATCTCAGCAATGGTGAGTGGTATCAAAAGGAGCAAGGGACTGCTTATCGCATTTTCGCTCGCAGACTCATTAGATGTAGCGTTATCTACCACCTCTGCTTCTGTCGAAATACCTGTTAAAATCTCTTTGTCACTTTGAGTTCTAACTGAATAAACAATTCGGGGATTTTGCATGTTGTATGCGAATATACAGAGTGGGATCGCAAAAATAACCGCTCCGATACAAATTAAGAAGCAAAGCTGTCTTCTTTTTTCATTCGTTTTCTCTTTTATAAAGCTGGTAAACGCTTTCCCCAATACTAAAAAATTCAGTTCACTTTTCAATCCGTTTACCAATTTTACATACTCATCTAATCTTTGTTTTGAATCTCGAACTTTATCGTCCCAAAGGTCTACTTGCGATAGTGTGTCGTTTTCTGTCTGATCTGACATTGGCCTACGGAGTTGTTTAGGGATTGTAATTTGAGTGAGTTTAGGCAGACGCTTTTTAATTATCTTAGCAGTTTGATAAAATGTCAAAAAGATTGATATTGTGTAATATTTTCTAATTTTTGAGTCACCTTTCCTTGATCCCAAACGTCCTCACAGAAAGCATGCTTGAACGGTTTCCCATTCTGCCTTGTCGTGAAGTTTAGAATAAATATCATGTGTTTTGATTGGGGGTCGTACCAATATCCTTATAATAACAACTGGTTGCTGCCCCCATTTAAGGTCGGATTTATAAGAGATTTAAGATGAAGGCCTCAAAACTGAAATTTGATTTGGGCAATCGGAATCACACGACGGCGTGCAATAGAGTCTTGGGCCTTGGGATCTTGAGCCTTTGAGTTTTGGGACTCTTGGTAACTCGCGGTGCTGAATATGTGGTAATTTGCAATCATGGTGGTCCAAGTGAAAATACCGATGAGTTGGGTTAAATCGAAGCGATCCGTTTGAGGGTGATACACCCAGCCATTGTACATTCCAGTCAAATACGACATTGGGGTGCCATCATGAAACAGGCCAAATACCAACCCGTCGCTGATGATCGTCACCCAGCGTGCCACGCGAGGAGAGAAGAGTTGGGAATACCCATCAAACATGGCTCGGTGAACCAGACCATTAAAAAACATTGCCTCAGCGACCGAATGGAAGTACGAGCCGATTAAGGTCGTCCCGATCAACTCGTCTTGAGTGATTTCCTCCAGCTGATATGTCACTCGGTCTTGTTTTTGGAACGTTTGGCCGATGTCTCTCCCGACCGTGAGATCGATGCCAATCGGAATCCAAAACGTGTATTGATCTCCGAACTCTTGGAAGCGGAAAGGATCCAAGAACCGGCGATAGGTGTCGGGGTTTTCTTCGCATGATCGATCATACAAATCGTACCAAGTCACATTCAGCAAATCGAACTGCATGAGTTGGTGCATCGCCGCCATATGCGCAGAACGCCGAATTCGAACTTCTACATCCTGGCCATCCCGTTCCAAATCCAAATCGTCATCAAACTCCATAAAATCGTCTTCTGCTTTGTACTGTTCCTCGGCCGCTCGAGCGTACCAACGCAATCCACCCAAGATTGCCATCTTGTCCCAATCTTGTTGAATGCCATATCCCAAGCCCGGTACTGCGGTTTCCGCGACTCCGACTAAAAGGCATTGCCATGTAGGCAACGCCCATACCGGCTGTGCCATACTGAGCAGCATGCCTAACATCCCAAACAGCACACTCAGACGGGTTCTCTTTTTCATGATGATTTCCTGATCTATACGTTTGAAAACTGCTTGAACCTCGATTCCTGGAATGGAACAATGCGTCAAAAAATCATGCACTTCCAGGAATGGCAAACCTCAGGTGACAAACGGTAGGATCTAGGTGACAAACGGCAAATGGACAGAATGGTGGTGTACTCCGCTTCCCTTTCCCGAAGACCGGAAAGCACGCTGGCTGGAACATGGATTCATGGTAGGCCTGTGTTTTCTTTTTGGATTCATTCTGTCGCTACTCGACGCGGATGAAACCACAACAATGGATCTATTGCGGTCCTGTGTGCATGGATTATGGAGCGGCACGTTGTATGGCGGAATGATTGTTTGTGGAGAGGAAGGGGTGCGCCGGATTCTCCAATGGCGTGCGATATCAAAAACAGAAACGATTTCAATCGAAACCACCCTGGGATGGCGTTGGGGCTTATGGATGATTTGGGCTGGAGTGTCTTTTTCGATCGACTACGTTTTGTTTCCCAAGTCGTTGTATTTTTTAGAGGCTCCGCCTTATGGTTTCGTAGAGTTTCCGCACTCTCTCTCATTTTTCGAGCCATGGCCAGATGTGTTCCCGGTGGCCTACCAAAAAATGATCTGGAATTCCGGCCCGCTGGCCAACGGTGAACCCACTTTTATTTATTTCGACGAGATCCTGCGCTTTCTCCCTTTATGGGGATTGCTCACAGTTTTGATACTCAACACGCGGCTCAAACTATATTTTTCGGCACAGCTTCAACGACTGCATCAAATTGATCAAACGTTGGATCGAACACCTTTACAACCCGAGCGAAGTCATGAGCTGGAACACCAATATAGAGGACAACCTTATGAGGAAACCTTTAAGAAAATTGAGACCGTCTCTGAAGAGGCAAAGAATCCACCTCAGCTCAACAAACTGTCGGTTGCTACGGTTGAAGGTGTCACTCGGATTGAGCCAAGCCAAATCAGCCATGTTCAGGTCCAAGAAAACTATTGTTATATCGTGCTGAAACGCGGTACCTCGTTTCAGGAAATCAGCATCAAACAACCGCTCAAAGACTTATTGGCCCAATTGCCATCTCCTCCATTTGTGCAGACTCATCGTTCTTTTTTGGTGAATCTGGAACACGTCACCCAAATCAACACCAAGCTACCCTGCCTGGTCTTACATCAAGGACAATATACGATTCCGATCAGCCGTCGGAGGTTGGCTGAAGTTGTTCGTTGTTTAGAGAATCATTGATGCTGGAATGAAATATCCATAATCATTTAGTTGAATTTTTCACCAAATATTCCAACTTTGGATAAATTATAGACCAAAAAATAAATTATTTCAGAAACGATGTTACATTCCGAATTCTAGATTTTGCCGTTAACCAATATACTCTCCTTTTCTGCACCAATGGCTGGATTCCATCGAAATAACCTAGTTTTCAGCAAGTTATTCCAGTTCTACTATAGAATTGTTGGCAATAATTAGTCCATTTCCCTCCGATCTTGCCAGTCGACACATAGTTTCTCTGTGTTCACACTATTTCCATTCCTCACTATTTTCCTATCGGAAAGAATTATTGGGTTTATTTGATTCTCTTATTTATATTGGTATATATTGAAATATCGACAAAAATTAAGGGCCTCGTACCCAATCAAACCCCTCACAGGGAACTCGCAGTATATTTTCTGAAAGGAGCACTTGCCATGTTTGGAAACAATCAATCTGCCACCAAGCTCCGTATTTCCGGACAAGCTGTTGATGAGAGATCCGAACACCGAGAGTACACGCAACTCCAGGTGGAAGAGAGTGTTTTTCACATACAGACCGAACGATCAGATTCATCGGAATCTACCGTGATCGAAGCGAGTTCAGACGACATCTTTGAAATTGAATTAGAAGACGGAACTCGCTTCTGGACAACCATGGACCGTCTAAAAGAAGACTACCTGACTTCGGCAACGCGAGATTCACAAGGGGTGCTAGAATTCCCGGTCAGCTTGGATCTCGAAGGACCGTCACGAGGTCTTTCTGGAAAACTCATCCTGAAAGCACTCAAGTTGCTCAGGTTTGACGCGCCCAAAGGCTCTGCAAAACATTTGGCAAAGGGCTTGGAAGATCGACAATTGAAAACCCTCAAAAACGACGAGGCTGCGAAATTATATCGCTGCAACACCGGCGAAAATTTTGAATTGACCGCCTGCGATGCTTACCCCCTGATCGCACTTCCCGCCCCTGACAAACCCGTGCTGATTTTCCTTCACGGTACGGCTTCTTCCACGGAAGGGAGTTTTGGTAAACTTTGGAATCCAGAGCAGAGTGAAATTCGGAGGGAACTCTTTAAGCCGTATGGGGATACGCCTGATCAGAAAAATGTATTTGCACTGCAACACCGCACGCTGACATGCAGCCCGGTTGAAAACGCCTTAGTTCTAGCAAAAACTTTGTCCCAACTCCCCCGTGAAACCGAAGTTCATCTGATCTCGCACTCTCGTGGTGGCTTGGTGGGGGAATTGCTTTGCCTCATCGGCATTCAAAATCGGGACGAACCTTTTTTACCAGACGAGATCAAGAAGTTTCCCATCAAGGACCAGCAAGCCTTAAGTGAATTGAATGCGCTATTTAAAAAAGAAAGTGCCACTTTCGCAGTGAAACTCTTTGTTCGGGTGGCATGTCCCGCACGAGGCACCTCGTTGGCTTCGGACCGTTTGGATGTCATCCTCAGTCTGATCTTTAATTTGGTTTCGAAGGTGCCTGGTCTGAATGGTGTGGTGGGGACCACCTACGATGTTTTTGCCGAACTCATCATGGCCACTGTCAAGGAACGACTTGAACCCGATACCCTCCCCGGCCTTGCCGCGATGGCATGGCCGTCTCCGATTCTGCGATTTCTCAATCGTCCAGATCTAGAAGTGGATGGCAAACTTCGTGTGATATCCGGGAAAGCAGCAGGGCAGTGGTACACACGGCCGTTGCTCAAATTGTTGACCCATACCATTTTCCAGACCGATCATGATTGGGTGGTGGACACATCATCGATGAATGGCGGACTTCTTAGAAGTCCCGAAGAAGCAGACTTTTTTCTCCACGAAGGATCTCACATTTCGCACATCGATTATTTCAGCAATCCCACGAATTCGAAGCGACTTCTTCACGCGTTCCAACTTGACAGGCGGTCACCAAGCCAATTTTCTCCGCTTCCCCGACCAGACCGGGATCGCCCCCAACTTGATGGCCCCCCTACCCAAACTCGCGGCGAACAGAGCTTCTCTACGGACAAACCGAAGATCTTCTTGATTCCTGGAATGATGGGCAGCCATCTTCACGCAGGAAGTGACCGGATATGGCTGGACCGGAAAGCTTTATCGAAGGGCATGCTGAAACGGCTTCGATGGAGTTCAGACGAAGTGATCACGGCACCTTCGGTGATTGATGAAATCTATGCCCCACTCATTGATTTCCTGAATTTAAACTATGAGGTAATTCCACTGCCTTATGACTGGCGAAAATCACTACGAGATAACGCGGACCTACTTGCCAAGCAAATCGAAGCCAAGTTCGATCAAGGACAATCCATCCCAAAGCCATTACGGATCATTGCTCATTCAACCGGTGGTTTGCTGGCCCAAGCCTTATTGAGCACAAACCAGGAGCTACAAGCCCGGATGGGATATCATCAACAATCGAGACTGATCCTGTTGGGCACCCCACTTCAAGGAACCATGCTCATTCCACAGATCTTGACGGGCCACTCCCCATTAGGCAAACAGTTGGCATTTCTTGATTTTCAGAACTTCGATTCAGAGAAACCACAATCCGATATGTTGCAGCAGTTTGCCGAGTTTCCAGGATTGTTGGAATTGCTCCCTTCGTTTGGAGACCATTCGTTTTTAGAAGACCAGACTTGGCAGCAGCTAGAACGGTTTGAGCTAGAACCCAAAAGTTGGTCTTCTCCCAGTTTGGAGGCGCTTCAGGCTGCAAACAATTTCCGCACTTCTCTCAAAAAACTGAATAAGGACCGCACCGTTTATATCGCAGGACAGGCGCTTGCAACGCCCTTCGATATTCACGTTCCTCAAATCACCGATTCCGGTTTCCCAATTTATTATTCCACAGGAGAAGGCGATGGAATCACCCCTTGGAAATCCGGCGCGGCTCCAGGATTGGACACTTGGTATGCCAATGTGGCTCATGGGGACCTAGCCAGAAATCGCTCTACCTTTTCTGCAATTTTGGATCTCTTGCAAACAGGAAGAACTGAAAAACTTTCCTCGGTTCCAGCTGCGGTTCGTGGCAAATCTCGCCGTTTCAAAACACCACAACAAGCAGCTCCGCTATACCCTTATATGAAAGACCTGCTGCATTCCGCAATAGGAGCTTTTGAATCCAACGAGGAGGTCGCCCCCAAGATCAAGGTGAAGGTGTTGCACGGCAGTCTCGCCTTCAGTTCTTCTCCCGTGATGGTAGGTCACTATCGTGGCGATTCTCTGTTGAGTGCTGAAGCTTATCTAGATCGAATTTTAGGTGGTAGGCTGACCACCCAACAACGCTTGGGGATCTATCCGGGAGCCTTGGACACGGCTAAGGTCTTTTTTAATCCCAAAGGGACCGCCACCCAGCAATCCAATTTGGAAGGCGCGATTGTGATCGGACTTGGAGAGGTGGGAGAACTCTCTCCCGGCAAACTCGCACGTGCTGTTTCCCGTGGTATCCGAGAGTATGCTGTTGCTCGACAGGGCATCAAAACCGACAAGTCGACTCCAAGCCATGTGGGCCTGGAGCCTGCCCTCAGCAAACTCCGACTCGGCATTCTTTTAGTGGGCACCAATGCAGGAGGGATTTCCATCGAAGCCTCGGTCACGGCCATCTTGCATGGCATCGCTCAAGCCAGTCATGCGCTTCGAGCGTTAGAGGCCACTGAAGAAATGACGATTGAAGAAATCGAACTCATCGAACTTTATGAAGACCTGGCCATTCAGGCGGTTCATGCGCTCCGTCGGGTCAATCACCATGCGGATTTGGGACGTCTCTTCGAGATCGTCCCTTTACTCCAATCGGGGAAAGGAGGTCGAAAGCGTGCAAGTTCAACCGATTACGATCCGTGGTGGCAGCGTTTGCAAATCTTACAAAGTCCTCAGGGTCGTATCTCCTTCAACCTACTGACCGATCGGGCATATACCAAAGAATACATTCACCCCTCCCAAATGCCGATGGTGGATACACTCATTCGTAACGCAATTCGAGGGACTCACAGTCCCAAAGCCGCTTCCACCTTGTTTGAGATGCTCGTGCCGCACGACTTAAAAGAATACACTCAAGATTGGCGAGACATTGTATTGATCCTCAACAAAACCGCCGCTGCTTACCCGTGGGAACTCATGCAAGATCGCCATCAAGATAAAAATGGAGAGGGAAGCTCTTTCACTCCCAAGCCATTGGCAATTCGCTCTGGTATGATACGTCAACTTCAATTGACCAATGTCGAGGAACGATCTCGCCCCACAGATAACGTAGCACTGGTCGTGGGTGATCCCGTTTCGACTGGATTCCCGCCTCTTGGAAGCGCAGCCGATGAAGCCAAATCTGTTAAAGAGAAACTCGAACAAAGACATTATCACGTCGTTGATATGAACCAAAAATCGGCCGATGACATTCTCTTCGCGTTATTTCAACAGGATTACCGAATCATTCATATGGCGGGTCATGGAGTATACAACCACCCCTTGGAAGATCCTCCAACCTGTGAAACCTGTGGATCGAAAGTCAAAGACGAGGGAATCAACGGCATGGTGATTGGCAAAAATGCTTTTCTCACTGCTGCGGAAATTCGACAGATGCGCACCACCCCAGAGTTGGTTTTTCTCAATTGTTGCCATTTAGGAAATGTAGATAGGCAATCTCCCCTGGACCAACCACACAAGCTGGCGGCCACTTTGGCTGAACAATTGTTTTTAATGGGTGTGAGTGCCATCGTCGTAGCAGGATGGGCGGTTCAAGACGACGCCGCTCAAACTTTTGCTGAAACCTTCTATGAAAAGATGTTGTCGGGTTTCCCATTTGGAAAATCCGTGCAACTGGCTCGACAAGTCACATTCGAAGAGCATCCCAACAATAACACATGGGGGGCTTTTCAATGTTATGGAGATCCCAATTTTCGCTTAACTATCGGTCCCAACCCCAAAAACAATTCCCCCGAACCACTCGAATTCGCTTCCGTTTCGGAAGCAGTCATCCGACTCCAAAATTTAGTTCAATCGTACTCGGACTCAACGACCGTCGAACAAGAAAAGAAGAAGGCCACACTCCGCGAAATCGACAGGCGTCTTCCTACCGACTGGCTCACGTCTTGTGAACTGCGCATTGCACTGGGGAAGGCCTACGGTGAGTTGAAGCTGTTTGCAGAGGCAATTGAACATTACGAAGCCGCCCTAAAAGATCCCAAAGGGATGTATACCGTCCATACCGTCGAACAACTTTACAACTTCCGTGCTCGGCATGCTGCTTTCGAAGCAGCCGCCTTGCGTGGGAAAGCGATTCATGAAATTCAGTCGATGTGGAGCCAGTTAGATTTGAACCACAGCGCACAAGATTCAAATGAAAGCAAGCAAGACACAAATGAAAACACACGAAATTCAAATGAAAGCAAGCGAGACACAAATGAAAACACACGAAATTCAAATGAAAGCGAACAACCCCAAAACAAATTAAGAGAAAAAATTCAAAAAGCCGTTCAGGATTTCAAAGAAGCACTCAATAAGATTCAAAAAGGTCTGGAACAGCATAAGCAGAAATATGATAATTTCGTGATCACTATGGGCAGCACCAGCGAGCGACAGTCCATTCAGGCTAGCATGCTGAAGCGACAAATCATGGTGAGTTTGGAGTTGGGAATCTTTCAGGCCCATTTCAATCAGTTGTCACAAGAGGAAAAATCACAGTTCTCCCTTTCGTCCGCAGATACCGAAGGCATCTCAAACCATTTGGAGATGCTTGGAAAGCTTTACAAGACCTCCTTTCAAACGGCTTCTGAGGTGGAAGGAAAAACCGATCCCTACCCGCTTTCCAACTGGCTTACTGCATGGCTGTTGCTCGAATTCTTAGGAAAAACACCCCCAGAGGATTGGCCTTTAGATCACACCATTGAGGATTACTTAAAAATGGCTCAGGATGCAGCGACCAATCAGCTCCAACACAATCAAGACTTCTGGAATGCCGTTACTGAGGTCGATTGTGAATTGTTAATTCATTTAAAAAACGATGAACTCACCTCAGATTCTTCTGTTCAATTCCAATTAGTTCGCCGCTTCACAAGCCGATATCAAGAGGTGAAAAATCGATTCGGCAGCTTGCGTGAACTCGATTCCACTATCGAACACATCCGATTCATGAGTCATGTGATCGATGTGGGCATCCACGCAACAAATGATCGTCCCGCTCTCAGCTTGAGGCGAGACGCTTTGTCTGAAATCGCGGCGAATTTACAAAAGATGGTTTAGTCGCTCTGGTCATATAGTTCTGGTCATATAGTTCTCGTCTTGTAGCTCTGGTCCTCTCTTCTAGTGCAAAGATCTTCTGGGTGAGCAATACGCCGCGCAAGTTACTCCGATCAAGTTCTCACAGACTTCATTTTCTTCTTACAACTGCGGGCGGAAGGCTCGTTAGACTGATTCCCTTTCCTGCTCCACCTTATCGGAAAGTCCATTTTTGAAGATAAGGTGGAGCTTCTCCATCCCATCCTCAGAGTTTCGACTTCGTTCTAACTCGGTGGTTTCAATTGTCCGTTTCAGAAGCATTTGCAAGCACCTTTTCTGATTCACTAATAGACGATTTTTCAGAAACATCGACCAATGACGCTTGGGATTTATCATCAGTTTGTATTTTGGAAGCGCTGGTAAGCGGGGTTTCCAGTTCTTGGACGGGTCTGATAGCAGAAGTACCAGCGGGTACCACACCTGCTATTGGATCTTGCGAAATTTCGAGTTCCAAATCGCTTTCCCATTGGGGTGCCCTCGTTTGAAAAAGAGGTGGCGGGGTCGGTGGTTGTGGCTTTCCACCTTTTTTTCGTTCCTTTTTCAAGCGTTTCGCTTCCTGAATATGATACTCGGCTAAATCATAGTGCTCCACCTCATTCAACACATCCCCGCTAAGGAACAATTCGCGGTTGAACACAGTGCTGGATTGGATTGCTAGCATAAGATGCGGCACCCGTACCTTATTGAGTTCCTGGTAAAGCCGTTCGCTTTGCTCTTTGGTGAAAACACCACGCCGGTCACTTACACTCTCCGCATACTCTTTGATCACTTTCTCCAAACTTCTTTCAATGCACTTACGGAGCAGCTTACCCTGTCTCTCCAGACTGGGATATTGCTTCACCCCGGCACGACGTCCTCGTTTTGCCTCTTTTGCCATAGTTTTCCTTTCGACCTTGACTCCACCATCCTCACGGATTTCTTTGTGACGTAGACTCCACCCCCCCTTGCGGATTTGTTTCTAAAAAAGAATCGATTAACCGACATGCAATTCTCATGGGTGGACGGTTGTATCCAGTTATATTTATTTCCTCATGCTTTTGTTAGAAGCTCAAAAAACAAAAGTAATAAATAAAAAATTCAGCACAGTTATAAAATAATAACTAATTGATTTCAAATACTTTTCTTAATTTAAGGCATGCAAAATAAATTATTTAATTAGGCATTTATTTGATTTATTAAATTTTTAATGTTAATCTAACATCAACCTAACATAAACTAAACAAAAGGAGGTTGTTATGATGAAAAAAATGACTGCAGACCAAATTACAGATCTCAATTTACTACTCGCCTACAAAACGGTAGGGAATCGACCCTCTTATATGTCTCGTACCGCAATGGATACATTAGAGCGCTTCTTTCATCCGGCCTTGAAAAAACTTCGGATGAAATTGACAGGAAAATAACTTCACTTCACCCACTTTCTAATCAACCTGAACGAGGTCCCCCGATGGATTCGCCCCGTACCGATTTCAATGGGGGAGGAGCCTGGCTCCATTGGGGAACCTCCTTTGCCTCTATTCTCGTTCCGAATTCACAGGAATGATGAGTTTCGCAAGCCAACGTTGCCCCTCTGCTCGACTCTCCAAAGACCAGCTTCCAGGCTTATAATAATAGTTCAAACGCTGTTGCAGATTTCGTAATCCTTTTTTCGAAGAAACAACTTTCATTTTTTCGCGATAAGGATTGCTGATGGAAAATTGCAACCGATTTCCTTTCACGGCCAGCTCAACCGAAATACTAGGCCCCTCCCCCTCCGAGGCACCAATCAACGGTTCAGTGTACTTCACTGCATTTTCGACCAAAGGATAAAACACGTTCCACGGAGTCTGAATGGCTTCCCATTGACCTTCCCACTTCAGATCGAACTGCAAGGTCTCACCATACAAAAGCTGCTGTTGAGTGATGTAAGATTGGATGTAACGAACCTGTTCAGAAAGCGGCACATGCAGCCGATCTCCAAAACGCAACGAAGTCTGGAGGCGATCAGCAAATTCGATCAGATAGTCTTGGGCGGTCTCTGGTTTACGAGAAATCAAATGCCGTATCCGGCTGAACTCATTGAATAAACTATGTCGATTCAGTTCTTGAGTTAAAAAGTCGATTTTCGTCTGTTTCAGATCCAACTCTAATGCCAGACGGTCCCACGTTTCTCGGAGGTACAAGTAACAAGTGAATATGATAAAAAAGCTTCCCAACAAGATCGCCGGCAATACGCTCACTACCACCCAATCGGCAAATGCAAAGACCACAGCCGCCCCCAGCATCCATCCTAATATTGCGAACAAGGTCAGCCCTCCAAAAGCGATAGGGTGACCTTTTAATGCAATCCATCCCAACCCCCCCATAACTCCTGCCAATATCAAGCTGATGAGATACCAAGGTACTTCCTTCAATGGACGTGGGGTGAGTAGCATTTCCAAAATTTGCGACAGCACTTCCAACTCATTTAACGTTTCCCCAGGTTCGGCAAAAAACGGTGTTTTAAACGCCGGATATAAATCCTCAAATCCGGTACCTATCAAGACGACTGCATTGTCAGGAAGCATTTCCTCCGACAATGCGGCGATGTCTTGGGCACCGAACCAACGTCGGTTTGCACCTTGTTTGGCTCGCACAAAATTCGGATCCGTTCTGAAAAAATTAATTGCCAACCAATCCTGCTGCTGAAACGGGGCTGGGTAAGGAGCTTCCGGCTGGAGCGTCTGCCATAAAACCCGAGGTAGGGGTTGAGGGTGTCCACAACTACTAGGCGTATTACAAACCGCCTTCAGTGTTCCTGAAGAGTCGAGCTGAAATCGGAGACTTCCTCGCTCCACGGCAGCTTGGGCAAAACTTTCTAAAACAGAAGCCTGGGCTTCTTCCCGAAGGATCACATTCCCAGCACGTTTTATCGCATCGGCCAAGCGCTGGTCTTCCGCCAGCACGGTCGGTTGATCTAGTAGAAGATTGAACACAATGAGATGAGGGCGGTACGCCGCCAATTGATCAATCAGTTCCGCCAACCAAGCTCGATTGACCGGAGAGCGGCAGGTCGCCGAGGGCAACGACGCATCGTCAATTTGCAAAAGATAGATGGGGACATTTTTCCAAGAAGGTTCTTCTTGAAACGCAAATCGCATGTCATAAAAAACCACTTGAAAGCGGGTTTCCAAGTCCCTAAAGAAGGGCGTGGATTGCAATCCACCTTGCAGCAACAGAATCCCGACAATCAAGAATCTCAAGCTACCCGCACGGGTTTTCCATAACTCCATTAGTTTTCTGAATTCGTATTGCATCGTGTTTGGGGTTCTCCATTTCGTTCGCAAAAAAGGGACTGCTTAAATCCTCCAATCCTGTTGGAATCATTGCAAGAAGAACTCCTATAAACAAAACTCCTATGCCCAAAAACGCTTATGAACAAAATAAGAACTGTTATTGTGGACGACGACACATTTGCGATTGAAAACTTAATTGACGATTTAATTCCCTACGACAACATTGAAGTTATCAACACTTTTCGAGACGGGCGGACTGGCTTGGAGGGGATCAATCAACAACGACCCGATTTGGTGTTTGTGGATATCGAAATGCCAGAGTTGAATGGTTTTGAAATGCTATCGCGGTTGGAATACTCACCTGTGATTGTGTTTTGTACCGGCTACAGCAAATACGCGTTGGAAGGATACGATTACGATCCAGCCGATTTCATCATCAAACCGGTCAAAAAGGAAAAGTTCCGAATGGCCATGGAAAAGGCCTTTCGAGATTTAGAAAACCAAGACCATGAGCGCCGTCTCTTAAACCAAAAAATTCAGCACGGTTATCTGCTTCTCGAATTCCGAGAACACAATGAATCCAGAACGGTGTGTGTGTATCCAGATGAAATCTTATTCATTCAAAGCCATCGAGATTACGTGGAATATCACCTTCGCGAGCCGGAAAGTTTCGACCTACCTACAGGTTCCGGAATTCTGATCAAGAAAACATTAAAAAAAGCATTGGATGAACTGCAATCACAAGGCTTCCTCCAAGTCCACAAAGGGTATGTGATCAATTCCCGTAAGATTCGTGAATTTCGGGACAACACCTATTTGCTACTCGAAGGTCTGGAGAATACGATTATTCCTGTGAGTCGAGAAGGAAGGAAGTTATTAAAAGCCTGGCTTAAAAAAGAAGCGTTATCATGATTCATGAAATCCGCTTCATACAGTGGAGGAACGGGTACATACAGTTGACGGTACATACAGTGGACGAATGAGTAAATCCAGGAATAGGTAATGTTGAGAACGAGTAAATCTAGGAATAGGTAATATTGAGAAGGCACAAGAGATGGTTAAGCTGTCAGAATCTCAAAGCCGGTTTGCGTGACTCGTAACGTATGCTCCCATTGTGCCGAGAGAGAGCCATCGATGGTCACTGCGGTCCATTTATCTTCTAAAATGCGGCTGTCCGGAAGGCCAGCATTGATCATAGGTTCAATCGTGAACACCATATTGGGACGCAGCATCGGACCCGTTTTGGGGCTTCCATAGTGCGGTACCTGCGGATCCTCATGAAATTCGAGACCGACTCCATGTCCACAAAAATCACGAACCACTGAATATCCATGCTTTTCGGCATGTTGTTGGATCACATGGCCAATGTCTCCAATGGTATTGAAAGGTTTCACCTGCTTGATCCCAAGATCCATGCATTCCTTAGAAATTTCGCACAACCGCCGAGCGTCGTCAGAAACCTCACCAATCAAAAACATCCGATTGGAATCGCCATAATACCCATCCAAAATACAAGTCACATCCACATTCAAGATGTCCCCGTCTTTGACCACGGTGTGGTCTGGAATTCCATGACAGATTACATTATTCAACGATGTGCATACACTTTTGGGAAACCCTCGATAGTTCAACGGAGCCGGATACGCTCCGTGTTCCAAGGTGTATTGATGCACCCATGTATTGATGTCTTCCGTGGTGATGCCGGCTGTGATTCGTTCTTCAAGTATGTCGAGAATGCTTTTGGTCAGTTGGCTCGATTTCCGGATACCCTCGACTTCTTCATCAGTTTTGATGATGATTCCAGAACGGCTACTCCTGCGTTTGCTTTGAGACTGTTTATCGTCTTTCATGTGGCATTTTTTATACTTTTTGCCGCTGCCACACCAGCATGTGTCATTACGACCAATCGAAGAATTTTTCATAGAAGCCATGTTGGGTTTAAAGATAGATAAAAAAAATCATTTCAAAGTAGCAAACAAACGTTCCGTTCGAATCAAAGTTGGATTGAACGTATCGATGAGGCCTTGAATAAAGTTTCCACCATGCAAGGCAGTACCGGGATCCTTGGACCAATAGATGATTTGAGCCTTTCCTTTAACTTTCTTGATTTCTACATACCCCCAAAATCGACCGTCTTGGCTATCATAGCGGTTATCTCCCATCACCAAGATATGACCTTCGGGAACGGTCACAGGGCCAAAATTGCTGACATTATCTTCCGCTTGGCGAAAGCGAAGCTGCGGATTGAAATAAGCGTAATCCTCTGACAATTGTTTGCCATTGATATAAACCTTATTCCTGATGATCTGGATAGTTTCTCCTTCCAAAGCCACGGTCCGTTTGATGTAATCAACCGAAGGATCCAAGGGATACGGAAAGATGACGATGTCTCCTCGTTCGATAGGTTTTGGGGAAATTTTAACATCGGTAAAGGGAACCGGCACTCCATACGAAAACATCGAGGCAAAGATATGATCTCCAATTTGAATGGTCGGCAGCATGGAACCGGAAGGAATTCGAAATGGAGCAAACAAAAACGTGCGTACCACGGTGGCAACGACTAAAGCAAAAATAAGCGCTTCCACCCATTCTCGACTCGTTTTATGAGGAATCCACTTATCGAGCCTAAAATAACCTTTGGTATGTTTTAAAATGAGTGCCTCATGCTTTAAAATTTCTGTTCCTTGTGGAAATTTTTGAATTCGCGTCATCAACGCCTCAGAAGAATCAAAGAGTTGCTCTTCCAATTTTGCAAGCGCCTCTAGGCATTTCTCGTTAAGCCCTTCTTTTTTGAATTTATTGAGAGATTTTCGTGAAACTTTGTAAGTAACTAATTGAGCAAACATAAAATTTAACCAGTAAAACTAAATGATAATAAAGCAACACCTAAAAAAACAAAAATACATGGTTTATCAGGGTTTTTCAAACTCTGAATCAAAGCTCCAGTCTGACTAAGCAGTCAGGGAATGAAAGCGTTGGGCCCGATTTAAGACTCAAAGAATATACCGTTTTGCATCAAGGCTGCGGGCCAAAAATAAATCGATTGAAAAGGAGCTAATGAAAGGAAAATTCAAGTGGACCCTGATATGAGCCTAACCGAATTTTTGAAACGTCATGGAAAACAAATTCAAGGGAAACAGGTGGTTTTCTACTGTTCCGTGGGATATCGCAGTCCTGAATTTTTGGAACGAGTGGAAGCAGCCGCCTTGGCCAAAGGCGCACGATCTTTAGCCAATTTGGGAGGTGGGATTTTTCGATGGTACAACGAAGGTCTCACTGTTTACGATGACCAAGGGCCAATGGACAATATTCATCCTTTTGACGAGGACTGGAGCAAACTCATCAAACCCCGTCTTCCTAAGTGACACAGTTATGGGGTCATTCGTCCAACTTAGCCAACGCCACTTCTTCGTTCGGATAGATGGACATCATCGCCCCCAAGTGGCTACTTTCAAATGTCTTCACATGCCGATCATTGAGATTGCAGAGAGCAAACTTTCCCCGACGTTCCTGCATGGTCAATAGCATGGAAACCATTGCGCCTAATGCAGTGGAATCCATATAGTCCACATGTTCGAAATTGATCAGTACATGCCGAATCGCTGGATCGCTCAACAAATCGTCCAAAGAAACTTCACCGTCGGAAAAATCGCCTAAAATGAAATTACCGTCGATAGTAATGATACATACATCTCTCTCAATACGATGGGCAAATTTCATAATACCTCCCTGAAAATCTGAATAATTAAAATGTAGACAGTGTTTGCAGAATCTTCGATCCCCCCTCTTCGAGAATTTGCTGAGCAACCCCTTCTCCCAATTCTCGTGCATTGTGGCGTGGAGCGGAGGCTTCACGACGAATCACCTGTAATCCCTCCGGTTGAGCAACCAAGGCTTCTAAATGCAGTTGGTTTTGATCAACGGTACAGTATCCCGCGACCGGGATCTGACAATTCCCTTCCAGTTTGTGCAAAACCTCGCGTTCTGCGATGAGACAATCGTATGTCTCATCGTGTTGCAGATGACTTAAATAAGCAACTGTTGCTTCGTCTCCCATACGCGTTTCAATCCCAATAGCCCCTTGTGCGATGGCGGGAAGCATTACAGAGAAAGGCAATTCTTGAGCAATATGAGCTTCTAATTGGAGGCGTTTCAATCCGGCCACTGCCATGATTGCTCCATCGTACTCACCATTCGTCACCTTTTTCAAACGAGTATCCACATTGCCCCGCAACGTACGGATCTCCAAATCAGGGCGGTAAGCTTTGAGTTGAGCACCGCGTCGCAACGAACTCGTGCCAATCACAGCACCTTTGGGAAGTGTTTCCAGATTCGCTGATCCAGGGCTAATCAGGGCGTCCCTCGGAGATTCTCGTTGGGTGATCACCGATATTTCCAACCCTTCCGGGAGGATCGCTGGCACATCTTTCATACTATGCACCGCCATGTCCGTCCGATTTTCTAACATGGCAACTTCTAGTTCTTTCACGAACAACCCTTTGCCTCCAATTTCCGCAAGCGGACGATCTAAAATGATGTCACCTTGGGTCTTGATCGGGATTAGTTCGACCTTCAGGTCAGGATATCGAGCTAAAATTTGGTCTCGGACCCAATTGGCTTGCCAAAGGGCTAATCGACTACCGCGCGTTCCGATACGTAATGTGGACATATAGCATTTCTTATGACAGGGACGTTCACGATGACTTGCGAACCAAGGTTAACGTAGGTTTCTGGTTTTCCTCGACAGACACTTCCAACGGAGACAGTTCAAACAGTTGGGTCAATGTTTCCAAATACAAATGAGCATCATCTCGACTGCTGACTTTACGAAGATTGCTGGTGGGAGTGTGAAGCAGTTTGTTGATGATGGAATGGACCATTCGTTTGATGTGATCTTTTTGATCCGGTGAGAGTTCTTCTAATTTGCGAAGTGTTTTTTCCAGTTCGATGGACCCTACACCATGAAACGTTTCTCTCAGTGAGCGAATCGATGGGACAGCAGATAAAGTTTTGAACCAACTGTCTACATTTTTGACCTCTTCTTGAATGATATCGGCTGCCAATTCAGCTTGGAGTTCTCGTTCGCGGCGGTTGTTATCGACTACGTTTTGCAAATCATCAATGTCGTAACAATAAACATTAGGTAGGTCATTGAGTTGTGGATCGATATCGCGGGGTACTGCAATATCGATAAAAAACAATGGATTGCCTTTTCGTTTCCGGAGAGTCTGTTTTACCATATCTTGAGTCACAATATATTTATGGGCACCTGTAGAACCAATGATGATGTCTGCACTGCCGAGGTACGCAGGCAGTTGTTCAAAACGAATCGCCGCTCCTTGATGCTCTTCCGCCAACTTCGCTGCGTTGGCAAACGTACGATTACAAACGAGTAGCTTGGAAACTCCACTTTTTAGAAAATGTTTCGCAGCCAATTCTGCCATCTCCCCCGCTCCGACAATCATGACCGTTTGCTCAGAAAGGTCGCTGAAAATCCGTTTGGCTAGTTCGACCGCAGCAAAGCTGATGGAAACAGCAAAATGTGCAATCTGCGTTTCAGTACGCACCCGTTTAGCCGTTGAAAACGCACGAGGAAATAAACCTTTAAGCAGAGGCCCCACATGGTCCAAGCTCACAAACTGTTGATAGGCATCTTTCACTTGTCCTTGAATTTGTGGCTCCCCCAAAACCATCGAATCTAAACTGGAGGTGACACGGAACAGGTGTTGGACCGCCGCCAAATCATAAGAGGCATAAGAGAGTCCCTCCAATTGAGCAGACTGCAATTGGTCTTGAATCATTCGGCTGATACATTGTCCCGCTTCCTCAGGATGTGGTGACACAAAGTAAAATTCAACACGGTTGCAAGTGGAAAGCACTAACAACTCTTGGAGATTGGCTTGACGTCGAAGTGCCTGAGCGAACTCAGGAACGTGAAGTTCGGAGGCTGTCAGTTGTTCGCGTAGTTCTACGGGAGTTGTACGGTAATTCCACCCCAATACGGCAAATTTCATAGGCTTTTTGTACGTTATAAATAAGTTGATTTGTTAAATTGGGTCATTTACTTATCTTTTGGCTTTTCGCAGGCTGGAGATCAAGAGTTTTCTCATCAAAGGACACATGGTTCAATACTTTCCTAATTGGCTGACTCCCAATCATCTAACAATTTTTCGAGTGTTTGCCATTCCGGTAATTTACGTACTCGTCGCATTGGGTTCAGAATCAGAATCCATATTAGTGGGAGCTTTTTTGCTCTATTTCTTGGCTTGTATGACCGATTATTGGGATGGCGTCTTGGCAAGAAAGTCAGGTCAAACAACGGATCTCGGCACCCTCCTTGACCCCATTGCCGATAAAGTACTCATAGCCGCTCTTTTGATCCTATTCGTGGAGCTAGAACGTGCTCCCGGTTTCCTCACGGCAGTCATTGTCGCCCGTGAATTTGCTGTTTCTGGCCTGCGCTCCATTGTCGCAGTAAAAGGCATTGTGATCGCAGCCAGTTCTGGAGGGAAGATCAAAACCATCTCTCAAATGCTTGCTCTAGGCTTTTTGATGCTCCATTATCCTACCTTAGGTATTCCTTGCCACGAAGTCGGAATCGTCGTTCTGTGGATCGCGACCGCGATCACAGTGTGGACTGCTGTTAAGTACTTCCTTGCCTATAGCGCCGCCCTCAAAGCTTAAAAAAGATACTACAAAAAATTCTTCTATAAAGCCAAGCAATTCCTAAACCCTTGATTTAGGTAATGAAAGGCGCGATGTTCCGCCCAATAGGTTGCATTCCACGGCCACTTTCCTGTCACAAAAGCCACATGGCCCCCATTAGGACAGTAATCTAAAGTCACATAAGAAGAGACTTCATCTGGAGTCGGGGGAATTTCTGGAGTCATGAATGGATCGTCCATTGCGTGAATAATCAGAGTGGGCAATCGGATTTGTTTCAAATACTGGCGTGATGAACAAGTTCTATAGTAATGGTCACGATTCTCAAAACCATGCAAGGGTGCCGTGATTTTGTCATCAAATTCTCGGATCGTCTCAATGTCACGTGGATCGGGAATATGAAGAGGACGAGGTATCCGACTGAATTTTCGTGTGGCAGACTGTTTCATCGCGCGGAGCAAGTAGTCATGGTAAATTCGAGAGAAACCTTCTTCGACGGCCATTAACGATTCGTTGAGAAGGAAAGGAGTGGAAATGGCGACTGCGGCCTGAAGCGGTTTTTGAATTTGGCTTTCCCCTAGCCATTTCAGCATCACATTCGCCCCTAATGAAATCGCGACAATGGCAAGAGGGGTTTCGGGTTCCCTTTGATGAAGCAAATCGACAATGAACGCGAGATCACTCGTTTCTCCCGCATGATAACTGCGTAGCAGCCGATTGGGTTCTTCACCACAATTGCGGAAATGCATGATCACTCCTCGCCAACCTTGAAGAGAACATGCTTTCAAGAGCCCCGCTACGTTATTCGATTCTATTGACCCTTCTAGCCCGTGCAGCACAAGGACAATCGGACCAGAGGCGTTCGAGGTCCAATGCAAATCTAAAAAATCGCCATCGGGAAGCTCAATTCGTTCTCGTTGTGTTTCAACCTTTGGACGGCGTCGTATGACAGAGGCCCAAAGGGTTTGGAAATGGCCGTTGGGGAGCCACCATGCGGGTTGGAAAGGCTGCATAATTTGACTTGGATGATACAGTTTCTGTGATAATGTATCCGCTTCGTAAAACTTGGGAATTGCATCTTTTCTTAAACAATGCCTAGCGCATGATATACACCTATTTGGCAGTTTGCTGATGAAAGAAAAAGTGCTTGGGCTATTGGCATTGCTTTATAGCGCTATCATTACATTGAAAATTTCGGTCATTACTTTGGTTCAGGTGTATCGGGGGACATTCCGTCGTGACATTGGGGACCATCGCCTTCGTTATTGGTCCAGTCGACTGCTCGAACTTGCCCGAGCGAACTATACCATTTGTAATCCTTACCATGTTCAGTTTGAGTTGGGCAAACGCTACATCGTGATGAGCAATCACAACAGCTATTATGACATTCCACTTATTTTTTTGGCTCTCCCAGGAAGCATCCGAATGCTCGCTAAAGCCGAATTGTTCCGAGTTCCAGTATGGGGATCGGGCATGCGTGTGGGAGAATTTGTTTCGGTGAACCGGCGCAACACACAACAAGCGATCAAAGACCTACAAGTGGCTCGCGAAAAAATGGAAAGTGGAATCATTTTGTGGATTTCTCCCGAAGGCACGCGCTCTCGAACAAACAATTTGGGAATCTTCAAAAAGGGTGGTTTTATGTTAGCCCTGGAAACCGGAGCATCGATTGTGCCTGTTGGTATTCGAGGTGCCCGTGAAATCATGCCCCCTGGCACATGGATCTGTCGATTTGGCAAGCAAGTGGAAGTGCATATCGGCCAACCCATTGACATCACTCAATATGATTTACAAACAAGAGATCAACTGATGGAAGATGTGGAAATGGAAATTCGACAACTGGCAGGGCTGGACGTGGGGGAGCAGGCCCCTTCTCAGCGAGAAGCTAAGAACGAACCTTCTCAATCAGCATGATCTTAGGATTGCTTCGGAACTAAAGCTTCTACTTCAATTGACAACGTCACATCGTCGCCAACTACCAATCCGCCATTATCCATTTGTTTACTCCATTTTACGTCAAAATTGCGGCGGTTGATTTTACCAGTTGCCACAAATCCTGCCCGTTGGCCAAAGTATGGATCGTTGATGACACCCGTTAATTCGCCAATCAGTGTCACTTTACGTGTCACCCCGCGGATCGTGAGATCACCAATCACGGTATACTTGTCGCCACGCTTGGAGATTGAAGTACTTGCGAATTCGATCGTAGGATAGGTTGCTGCATCAAAGAAATCTGGACTGCGCAAGTGCTGGTCGCGCTTGGCTCGACCCGTGTCTACCGAAGCAACATCAATCTTTGCTTTCACGTTGCTGACGTTTTTCTGGTCATCAATTTCTACTGAACCTTCAAACACTGAGAACTTGCCTTTCACAGTAGAGACCACCAAATGCTTCACAGCGAAACCAACTTGCGAGTGTGATGCATCCACGACATAGGTTTCGGCCAGAGCGGAATTTCCGGTCGCAAACACAAGTGCTGTGGCGAATATGCCAATCCCTAATTTGATCAACGACTTCATATGATTCTCCTAAATGAGGGTTATAAATTAATAAAACCTGATACTGAACTCAGGTTATCGGAATTAAGATATCTTATACAAAAAAGAAAGATCAAACCAAACTGACCTGAAGTGCACCCTTGGTCGACACGGGTGTTGGTTCCTTACAAACCCCTATGAGAGTGCATCATGCCTGTCCTTACATTGACAACTGATTTCGGCACTCAAGATGGTTATGTCGGTGCCATGAAAGGCACCATTTTGTCAATTTGTCCCGAAGTCACATTGGTCGACATTACCCATGACATTTCTCCACAATCCGTAATTCAAGCTGCGTGGTGTGTAGCACGAAGCGTTCCACAATTTCCTGCTGGGAGTATCCACACGGTTGTGGTGGATCCTGGTGTCGGATCCTCACGAAATGCGCTTTTGGTTCAGGCCGATTCGCATTGGTTGGTTGGTCCTGACAATGGTGTGTTTTCCTTACTCCTCGAACGGATGCCAGCTTCGAAAATCATTCGAATTTTTTCAGAAACAGAGTACTGGAAAGCCCATGCCAGTTTTGATGGGTTGGCTTTATTTTCCCCCGTTGCAGCTCATATCGCCAAAGGATTAGCCATAGAAGAAATTGGAGAGGTGGTCGACGATTGCGAACACCTCACATTTCCCCAACCCCAACACAATAAAGAAGAAATTGTAGGAGAAATTTTGTTGTTCGACCGATTTGGTAATGCGGTCACCAATATTCAGGATGAACAACTGAGAACTTGGTCAGAAGACATGATTCGGGTGCAATATCAAGGGATGGAGCTTTTGCTAAATTCCCACTATCAGGCTGGAGCCGAAGCATCCGCGTTCGCTCTCGTCAATAGCGACGGATTGCTCGAACTTTCTGTATTTCGCGGATCAATGCAAGAAGCATTTCGAGGAAAAGTGGGAGAGCCTGTGATTGTTCGGGGGGGGGCTTAATAGAAAGGTCTCCCCGGAGCTGGTGTGCAAAAGCCCCAGGGAGAACATCAGCCATCTTATCGTTTCATGTTGACCATTGCATCAACCATTTCATCAGAAACGGTCACGGTCTTGGCGTTCGCTTGGAAGGCGCGTTGGGTTTCCACCATCTTCACAAATTCTTGAGCCAGATCCACGTTCGATTGTTCCAAAGCTTGGGCGCGTGTGGTTCCAAAACCACCAACCCCTGGACTGCCTTGAACCGCTTTTCCAGCCAAGAGAGATCGTTCAAAAAGGTTATCCCCCGCTTTGATGAGTTTTTCCGGATTGTCGAAACGGGTCAGGGTGACCATTCCCAGCGGACGGTTGTGACCACTATCAAACACCCCTGTAATGATTCCATCAGAACCCACCGCAATGTCTTCGAGTGTTCCACTCGGATGCCCATCAGCGGCAATATCCAAAACTTTAGAAACAGAAGCGAATTGGGTGACTCCATCCAAACCGGTTCGTTCATCAGTCGGATCCTCGGGATTCGAACCGAGCCCCAAATTCACGCCGATCACTTGTGGGGTATCTCCACCAAAATCGACTACGACTTGAGGCAAGCCAGTTTCAGGGTTGACAGGTGCCGGTTGTAAAATCGGAGGTCCTGCAGGAATCGCTTGTCCTGTAACAGGATCCACTCCTCCCCCTTGGGCTACAAACTGACCTCCGGTAGCCTGCAACAGCCGTCCATCGTCATCATATTGGAGGAAACCACCCCCAACAGCAACCAATTGACCTGGACGTTGCCCCAAATCTCCCCCGTCGAAAGTCATATACCATTCCCATTGATTTTTGATCCCTGGAATCGTTTGCCCTGTGGTAGGATCCGTTTGCGGAGGCACCTCTGGACGGCGACGGAATACGATAGTGGCGGTGTGCTCATCTCCTAAATCGTCAAACACGGTCACAGATGTGGAAAAGTTATACATGTTGGTTCGAACATTGGTGGGATCGAACGGAATTTCCCGGATGGGTGAGTTTGCGTCCAGGTTGGCAACAACTTGAATTCCACTTCCAAAGGAACCATCTCCCGTTCGTTGCGGTGGATCTACAGTTCCCAGAACTTTAAGCTTATGAGGGAACCCGACTGCCTCTCCAGTCTGTTGATCAATATCCCGCGTGAGCACAAACAAGCCTCTGTCGGTGGTCAAAACCCCATCTTCATCAAAGGTAAAGTTTCCAGCACGAGTGTAAAATTCTCCGCCAAATTTGTCACGGACGGTAAAAAAACCAGTCCCATTGATCGCCATATCGGTTTGTTTTTCAGTCTGTTCAAAAGAACCTTGAGCGAAATTGGCGTTTACACTTGCAATCCCCACCCCTTGACTCAATTTGGTGGGCCCCACGCCTTGGGAAAAGTTGGATGAAAGCACATCTTCAAAGGAAACACGGCTAGTTTTATAGCCAACGGTGTTCACATTGGCGATGTTGCTACCAATAACGGTCATGGCCTTGCCCATGGTGGTTACACCACTAGACGCCGCTCCGAGAGATCCGAGTAAAGCCATATGATTTCTCCTATTCCAATCGGTTCAAATCCATTTATGTTGAGATTCCAATACAAAAATTTAAAGCCATCCAAAAACTAAAAGCCATCCAAGAAATTTGAAGCCATCCAAACAACTTAAAAGGTACTACCCATCCGAATTTGTCGAAGCCGGATTGATGGCCAACGGCTTCGGTTGCAAGATTGCAGGCTTTGCTTTCAACTCGGTTCTAAGCGGTAGGGGTGATGCTTGATCGTAACGTTTTTCTGAAACGTTATTGACCCCACTGATTTTATCCAGAGGGAAGATATCATTATTAACTTTCACCATTGGCCGTCCATTCATGAACTCCACTCCAGTCACTCGGCCACGCTGGAATTGGTTCACACTGATTTTTTCACCGTCTGCATCGTTTGCAATCACGCGGTATTGGTAAGTCCCATTGGCCACAGGGTCACCATCATCATCACGACCATTCCAGGTGAAAGTATGTGTGCCATTTTTTTGTGCCCCTTGATCAATCAATCGAATCGGATTGCCTTCCGCATCAACGACTTGGACCAACACCTTTTCGGCATCCCCACTTAAGGAGTAAGCTGCGGTAGCGTCATTGCCCCCCATCATCTTGAGGGTGTTGGAACCGATCTGGACGTCTTTATCCAAGAAGGAGTAGGCTGACGAACGAGCGATGTCACCTTGTATTGCTAACAAATTGGTCAGCTTGGCATTCGCATTTTGCAATTGTTCCACGGTTCCCAAGGCTGCCATTTGTTGCATCATTTGCTCCGACTTCATCGGGTCTAACGGATCCTGATTGGCCATTTGGACCATCATGAGATTGAGGAAGTCTTGTTTGCCCAGCTGTTTGGGATCGTCAGGCCTTCCGTGAGTTTGAGCCGAGTTACTCCGTAGGGAGTCGCTGGCTTGATTGACCGATTGCAGGACAGTGCTCATAGCTGCTCCGAAAAATTAGAGAGATTTATGCGTAAATGTTAAGGCCGCTATTCACTCCGGCACGACGGTATTGTTGTGAAACCGGTTTTTCTGACTCCAGACGGTCTTGTTGGCTCGTTCGAGTGTAATCTTCCTCAAAACCACCGTGTTCTTGTTGTTGCCCGGATTCATTAAATGAATGTTGCTCCACATCTACTGCCACTTTCAGTTGGTCGATGTTTGTTTCCTCTTGGTTGAGAAAACGAGAGCGCAGTTCAGCCATATTGGCTTCAACCAATTGCTTGGCTTCCGGATTCGATACAACCATTTCTACGGCCATTTCACTGCCATCCTGACGAATCTTCATTTTCAGTTTTCCAAGGTGTTCAGGATAAAGCTGCATTTCAACTTCACGCGATCCATCATCTCGAAAGTTCACCTTGCTCATGATTTGTTCGAGGTCAAAAGTCTGTTCGGTCGCTTGCGATTGTTGGGCTGCGGTGGTGGCCGTTGCTAAGGAGGCCTCGGTTTTAGGAGCAACGGGTTTGGAATTGTCGCTACTTTGGGTCATCAGATCAGCAAAATTGGGTTCAGCTTTCATGGGCTGGCTCGGATCATCCACAAATTCGTCTGTTTCCGCAGTTTGAAATACTCTGTCTAAGCCCGGAATGTCGCGCAACAGATTGCCTTTTCCTGAAACGGTTTTGTCAGTCGCTACTTGGTTGGCCATCTCAGGCGATTGCAAGGCAGGCTCTAGATTCAAATCTTGAGAAAATTCTTGCATCATCGCTTGGGGAGTCGTGGGAGCAACCGATGACTGCATTTGGTGCTGTGGGACATGGCGGAATTGGTTGAGCAGCTTTTGCTGCACATCCGTGGTTGTTTCTGGTTCTACCGTGTGGAGCACTGCGGCAGAGGTCAACAAACTCTTATTTTCCACAAAGTCTGTGGCATTCAGCCGTGTTTGCAAATTATTTGTGGCAGGAAACTTTTCCTGTAAACTTGCTTCTGGGGTTCCTATTTCAGATTTCAATGCAGTGGTTGAAGCTGCTGTCTTTTCAGCATCCAAACGTGCCCCTGCTTGATGCAATTGATTTTCAACAGATACTTTAGTGCGTTCCAAAATAGGTTGACCCTCGACCGATACTCTTGGATCACCTGGAAGTGCAGATACATTCCCTGCCATCAATTGCTCCGAAGCTTTTTCAGAATTGGCCGCCACGGGTTGCATCACTTGCTGCAATGGAGTTCTTGGAATATTGGTTGCCGGAAGTTCACTGGAAGCACCTTGTTCAGTAGACATTTGCATCACAGAACGGATATTTCGTGCTTGCTCTTGCAGCTGAGGAACTGAGTCTCCAGTTTCCAAATGCCCCACTTGAGCATGATCTGTAACGGAAGCAGTTTGAGCCACTTGAACCACCGGCTCCCCTGTGTCCACACTGACTCCAGCAGCAGTAACTCCTTCTGGCGCTAAGCCCTCCTGAATTTCAGGTTCTATCGTCTCTGGCAGAATGACTTGATCTTCTCCCAACTGAACGACTTGGGCAGGCTCCAATCCAAGATCTGCTTCAATTCCTTGATAATCAGCCAAAGTTTCTTCAAACGATAGCGGATCTTCCACGAGGGGAATTCCCATTTCATCTAACGGCATACCACCCTCGATACCTCCTGCACCCAATCCTCCGAGCGCTTCGCCTCCGTTGCGTACACTACCAGCCCCCTGAGGAAGGGCGTTGTTGGAAAAATTGATGAGCATGTGATTTCCCTGCTAAAGGTTTTTCGGCACAGGCCGATAATAAGGTTGAAAGTTATTTCTTTCTTGCAATCTCTTCAATGAGCCGCGCCGATTGGGCTCCATCCATGTTCGCTAAGATTTCGGCGGAGGTTTTATCTTTGAGTTTCATCAAAATTTGGACTGCCGTTTTGGTGTTCAATTGCGCGATCGATTCCGATGCTTTGGCAGGATCCATTTTTCCATAAAAGGCGACGGCCTTTTCAAACTGTTCACGGTCTTGGATCTTTTTACGCTCAATGTCTTTCTCTACCTCTTCTTGAAGTTTCTCCAGCTGAGCGATCTGATTTTGAATGTCTTCTTCCAAAGCCTTCAACTGCAATTCACGTCGATTCAGTGCGATTTCTCGCGCTTTCAAGCTTTTCTCTTTTTCGAGCAAACGCGTGAGGATCTCTTGTTCGCTTTCCGTGAAGACCCGAGGCTTTTTCTTTTCTTCTTGCGGTGTTTCTTCTTCTGGCTCTCCGGCACACAGGTCAATGCCCCCTTTACGACACCAATCCTGAACAAACTCCGGTAGGAACGAAGAAGCGGCCTGAGCATTTGAGTGAGCAATAAACATGCCGCATAGGAAAATCAGGATTGTCCTGACCACCTGATTGCTTTTTGTTTTCAGTAACATAGCACCTTCTCTGAATCCAAAAGTTGAACAATATCCAACACCATCACTAGGCAAATTACTCAATGTGAACGCTGTTTGATGGCAAAGTTCTGGGAAATTTCATCCATCTCCAACCGTTCCAACCGTTCTTGCTTTTTGCGATGACGGAACAATTCTTTTTCCTTCAAAATTTCTAAAACTCGACGCTTTTGGGTGGCTTCTACCAACTCTTGTTGCTTCACATCCACCACTTCATTTTGCTCTTTGAGTTGTTGTTCCAAAATGGCAATTTGCTGATTCATTCGGCTTTTGTATGACTCATGGAACTGCAAATGGGCCACACTGAATCCACCGCTTTTCAGTTGATTCATTTGACCATTGCTCGCGACAATTGCGTCCTGTGCATCGCCAATACGAGCTTTGAGTTCTTGAGCCACTTGGAGCTGTTGGGCAAATTCTTTCTGCTTGAGCTTTTCCATGCGCTCACGCACATCCAAAGCTGTTTGCAGACTGAATCGAGGCATAATCTTCCTTTCGTTCGGGAAAACCGAGTTTTAGGAAGAGTTATCCAAATTGCGTGCCTATTGTAAAAAAGAGGAGATGAACAAATGGAAGTTTAGTTGGGAGGCGGTAGAATACGGATGTCTCCTGTCTTCTCAGGATACAAAGGGGTGATGTCTTGATAAAATTCACGAATCACCTTCATATCCGCTTCAGTGTTTCCGGTAGGATGCACGGTGGGGCCGGTCCCGGAAATTTTCCGACGATAGTCGATAAACCCACACACGATAGGAACTTGCGCCGTTAAAGCAATGTAATAAAAGCCACTTTTCCAGCGATCCACTTTTCTACGGGTTCCCTCTGGAGGAATCGCTAGAACCAAAATTTCTTCTTGTTGAAAAACGACCGCAGCTTGTTGAACCATGTTTTGACGAGCACTACGGTCAACAGGAATTCCACCCAAGCCTTTCATGAAGTTTCCCCAAATTCCTTTAAAGAGCGATTTCTTGCCTAGCCATCGCAGGCGTATCTGAAACACCTGAGCAACTGCTAGCAGGACCAAAAGATCCCAATTGGACGTATGGGGAGCGGCAATTAATACAAACTTTTTCGTTTGAGGTATTTCCCCCACTACTTGCCAACCGAGAACCTTCAATCCGAAAAGCGCAATCCAACGTAACATAGAGGCAGTCCCATAGAGAGTTGATTCGGAACACGATTACAACGCGTGTCAAAATATGACTCGTGTTACCGATAGGATAACTGTGAAGCTTACATCAACTCACAGGTAACAAAAAAAAACAAATTTTAGTTCATAGAAAATTTTTGAAAGTGCTTAAATCGATTCAACAACGGCTTCCATTTTGCCATCAAATGTCTCCTGAGAGAAGATCTTGTATCCTAACGCATCAACACACCATAGCACCCTCTCAGGGTCCCATTGTCGGATACGTAATTCAGTCAAAAGCTTGCAGGTTTTCTGAGCTTGGCATCCCATCCAAAAACTCAAATAAAGCGTGTGGAATGGATACTTTGAAGGGCAAGAATTATAGCGATGGGTGAAATTGATCTATCGGTCACCTAGTGCTAAAGTAACTGGCATTTTTCAAGTGGCGCCCAAGGATGTTCATTCAAGGAGAATTATGAAATACCGTTTGATTTCGATCTTAACCCTGTTTTGCTTAATCTGGCTGAGTGGATTTAGCCCCGTATGGGCTCAAGAAACTGAAGCGGAAACAAATGATTCCCCACCCCAAGCCTCTGCGAAGCCGACTCCCCCAAAAAAGAAAAAAAAGGAGCGAAAAACCCCCAGTCACGTTTATCAACATTCGGAGCAAGTGGTACGAGAGATCAAACTCATCCGAGAAGCGCTAGGAAAAAACGAACGACCCCGCGACCCTGGCGTGCAATCCGACAAAAATCCTTTGCATTCTTTTGGAAAGTCACTCGAAGTACTAGAAAAAGTAGCACGATTGCAGACCAGTGTTGGCCTTTCCTCAGCAGAAATTCCTCCGTGGCCTCAAAAACAAGTGAGAGCCAATGACGTCTTTGATTCGATTAGTCTGATTTTGGCAGAAATTTTAAAGCTCAAAGCCCATTACGGCATCACTGGAACTATCGAAGAACCTCGTTTTCGTTTCGGTAAAAGCTCTTCCGATGTCTACGAAAATTTGTGGAGAGCGTCTTACCTTCTGGATTCGATGACAGCCCCTTGGACTCCCAATCATGTTTATCGAAACACTCAATATATTCTCTCGGAATTACGCCTCATAGCCGAAGCCGAAGAAATCACGCTCACGGACTCGGACTTACCTATGGTTGCCCAAACGACTGTGCCCAAAGATGTTTTGATTGAGTTGTTCAAGAATCTTTATCGCATGGCGAAATACCAGAGAAAACTAGGGCTGCGTCCTTTACGCCCTCCTTTTTTTCCGTCAGGCGAAATCACCCCTTCCGATCCTTACGACGCGACGTTCATGTTGTTAGCAGAAATCACCCGTATCAAGAACCGACTTCGCATTAAAAACCCGCTACCGTCGATCGCTTTACCCGACGATAAAATCCCAGCAAATGTTTTTGCACAAGCTCTACAGATAGGTTCTTACTTATCTCAAATGTCTGAACAAACCGAAGAGTGACCGGAACCCTTCTTCAGTCAATCGAAATCTACCAATTCTGCACTGCATCGAAATGGTGAAAACTCACCAAAGAAAAGCGATTATTTCAATCACATGGAGACCATATGTTGAAAAACTTAAGCATCCAACGTCAGATTTTTGGAATTGTCCTCATCATTTCCTTGTTTTTGCTGATGGTGGGGGTTGCCGCCTACTATTATATGGGAAAGATCGGCAAGGAATTTGAGGAAATTTCCACCGAAGTGGCTCCGGATGTGCAATTTGCTAGTGTGGTTTCGCAGAACATTTTGCAGCGCAATCAAACCATTCAGGCTTATTTGAAAGCAGGGGAACCAGAATTTGTGGAACGCTTCCAAGTCTTGGAATCGGAAATGAGAGAGTTGATAGCCACCCAGCAATCCGTCAATCGGGTTGGACTGGAAGGCGTTTTGGACTCTTTACAACAACGGAATCAGCGCTATGCCAATACTTTTAATAATAAACTGATCCCAATCACGAAAGAACAGGCTGCGATTTTAAAAACTGTAGTCAATGACATCAGTCCGATCATTCAAAAGAATTTGAATAACATCATGCGCCTTTCCGAACGCGATGAAGATTTAGCTTTGGTTCGGGTGGTCAATCGAGCTGTCCAACATTTTCTAGGAGCGAATATCTTCGTGAGAGAATATATGATTGGCAATCGCTCTCAAGATCTCGAACGAGTGAATCTCGAACTGATGGCTTTTGAAGACAACCTTTTTTATATGCAAGAAGCCATCGAAATGATGTCAGACGCACGCTATCAAGAATGGTATACGACACTGCTGCAAGACTTCGTTAAATTTCAAGAAAGCTTCAATGGGCTGGTGAAGGCTATTTCGACCCGGAACGAATTAACAGAAGAACTGGTCGAAGAGCACAGCAAAAATATCGAGCAAGTGACCCTAGATTTTCAGAATTCTAAGTGGGACGAACTGCTACTCAAAAACCAAAAGGTAACTGACTTCATTGGTCAGACGAATCGGATTGTCGTGATTATTGTGATCCTAGCAGTCGCGATTGGAATGTTCTTTTCACTAGTAATGACGCGTCGGATTGGTTCTTTGCTCAAAGAAAGTATCAATCATCTTAGCGATGGCTCGAAAAATGTAGAAAATGCCGCGCAACAGCTCACTTTCAGTACTGAAAAACTGACTGAAAGCGCTACTGAACAAGCCGCCACCCTCGAAGAAATCTCCGCATCTTTGGAAGAGATGTCTTCCATGACCAGCCGCAACACAGAAAATACACTCAACGTTAAAGACCAGGCAGAGCAGTCCACAGAAAAGATGCATCATCTTTCGGAATCCATGGATCAGATCAAACAATCGAGTGACCGGATATCAGGAATCACTAAAATTATTGATGATATTGCGTTTCAAACCAATATTTTGTCGCTCAATGCCGCGGTCGAGGCCGCTCGTGCCGGAGATGCAGGATTAGGATTTGCCGTGGTGGCTGACGAAGTGAGGAACCTCGCGTTACAAAGTGCAGAAGCGGCCAAAGACATCGCTGAGAAAGTCCAAGACAATCAACGAAAGTTCGCTGCTGGAATGGAAGTCACCCGAACCGTGATCGAAGCCTTCACATCCATAACACGCAGCATCCACGAAATTACTATTGCCAGCCAAGAACAGTCTCAGGGGATCCGGCAAATCACCATTGCAACCAATGAACTGGATAAGGTGACTCAACAAAATGCGGCGGCCGCAGAAAGCAACTCCTTGGCGACCACTCACTTGAACGGAGAAGTAACCCACCTTCAAGGAGTCGTGAACACTCTCCAGGAAATTGTGGACGGGCAGGACGGCAACGGCAACATTCCAATGTCCCACCCCTCACCGGACTCCACCCAGCTTGACACCAGTCCTGCTAAAGCACCTTCACAACCTAGCCCTCCCGCTTCGAGCACTCCCAGCGCAGCCACAAAGCTCACGCCTTCCATGCATCCCAAGACGCCAGCAACATCACAGCAGGGTATGACTCCGAATCAATTGATCCCAATGCATGACGAAAAGTTCGAGGATTTCTAATGTGAGTTCTGGATCGAATGGCAACGTAAGTTCTAGATCAACAGTGGGGGACCTTTGCGTTTGCAGAAAGCTGATTTTGCGAAGAAAGGATTGAATTAAAGCAAACGCAAAGGGAAAAGGGAGAATATTGAGAATTAGGTTCCGTGAGGTTGTCCGGTGCAGGCAAGCACTTGTCTCCAGAAATCGCTATTTGGATCAATGCGCTTGCGCCCTCCAATGACTTCCTTCAATGGAACATGGGTGAACTGACCATTCCAGTAACCAATCATCAAATCGGTTTTACCTGCCATTGCAGCATGAACTGCATGATCAGCCAGATAATAACAAAAAATTGCGTCGTGTGGATTTGCAGGAAGCGATCGAATCATGTAGCTCGGTTCGATATACTTCAGGTTGATTTCCATCTCTTTTGATTTGAAGTACGTTTTGATTTTGTCTCGCAAAAACACCCCGATATCCCCATAACGAACATTTCCAGAAGCATCGGTTGTTCCAGTAGAACTTAATAAGTCTTGCCCAGCACCTTCTGCTACGACCACTACCGCATGGGGATGGCGGTTCGCTTTTTTCTTTTGATGCATCAGCAGTTCTACGTGAGTTAATAACCCAGCTTCTCCTTCCAACTTGAATGGAACTTCTGGCACCAACACAAAATTAACATCCGGACAAGCTAAGACCGTATTGGCCGCGATAAAGCCAGAATCTCGTCCCATCAATTTAACTAGAGTGATTCCGTTGGGTGACCCATAGGCTTCCACATGGGCAGCCTGGATGGATTCGACTGCTTTGGCAAAGGCTGTTTCAAACCCAAATGTTTTCACGCAATAGCGGATATCATTATCAATCGTTTTTGGCACACCTACGACGCCAATTTTGAGGCCGCGCTTCTTAATTTCTTGAGCAATCCGATGTGCACCGGTCAAGGTGCCATCGCCCCCGACACAAAACAGTATGCTGACCATCCGGCGTTCTAAACAATCCACAATTTCTTCAATATCTTGAGGGCCTCGTGAGCTGGAAAGTAAAGTACCACCTTGGTAGTGAATGTCTTTCACGAACTCTGGAGTCAACTCCAAAATGTCGTGGCCGTATTTCGCAATAAAGCCTTGATAGCCATATTTAAAGCCAAAGATATATTTGACTCCGTAATGGTAATTCAACTGCATCACAATCGTACGAATTACATTGTTCAACCCGGGGCAAAGTCCCCCACAGGTCACCATTCCCACGCGGACCTTTGATGGATCAAAGTATATTTTTTCTCGTGGTCCTGCCGCTTGAAAGGCCCATAAGGACTTTGGATCGGAACGGTCAACAAACTTGGAGTAGTACATCACTTTGGTTTCATCGGTCACAAACTGAAAACCACTTCCAGGTTGATTGAACAATGGGAGTGGAGAGGGTATCCGACTCTTACCTAACGTTTCGATTTCAAATTTATCGCTCGTCTCACTCATAGATCTCCCTAATAGCTAATGGGCTAACTCCCGAATGGAGATAAGAACCAAGAATCCAAAGCCACCGCAACAAGAATTTTTCAAAATTTTTAATGCAGGGCGTTGGATAAGTAAGTTCTTCAGGAAGTGGAGGGTGTCTCCAAAAATTTCCTGAAGAACTGAAAGGTATTTCCTTATCGTATGGGCTTACTTGCGTTCTTCCATATATTGGATCAGATCAACAACGCGAGTGGAATAACCCATTTCATTGTCATACCAAGAAACCAGCTTGAAGAATTTATCGTTCAATTCAATCCCTGCGGTTGCATCATAAATCGATGAGTATCGGCTTCCAATGAAATCACACGAAACCACAGCATCTTCGGTATAACCCAGAATGTTTTTCATAGCTCCTTCCGAGGCTGCTTTCATCGCAGCATTGATTTCTTGGAGGCTGGTGGATTGAACCGTTTTCACTGTTAAATCAACAACAGAGACATCCGGTGTCGGTACACGAAACGCCATACCTGTGAGTTTTCCCTTCACTTCAGGAATACACAAAGCGACCGCCTTGGCAGCACCGGTAGAAGCTGGAATGATATTTTGTATTGCTCCTCGTCCACCTCTCCAATCTTTTTTGGAAGGGCCGTCTACTGTCGGTTGAGTCGCTGTAACAGCATGCACCGTTGTCATCAGCCCTTCATCGATGCCGAATGTGTCTAACACCACCTTCACAACGGGGGCCAAACAATTGGTGGTACACGACGCATTGGAGACCACCGTATCGTTTTGGGGATCGTACATCTCGTGATTGACACCCAATACAATTGTTTTCACATCTTTGGATTTGGTGGGAGCAGAAATGACAACGCGAGAAGCACCCGCTTCTAAGTGCTTTCCAGCATCTTCTTTTGTTGTGAAACGACCGGTCGATTCGACCACATAATCCACACCTAACTCTTTCCAGGGCAATTCAGCAGGGTTGGGCACAGCAGTACATTTAATCGCCTTTCCGTCGATGATGATGTTTTCACCATCAGAAGTCACTTCATTGGATACCGTGCCATGCGTTGAATCGTACTTGAAAAGATAGGCCAATGCAGCAGGATCCACCAAATCATTGACGGCTACAAATTCAAGATTAGGGTTTGACAAGCCGGCCCGCAATACCAGTCGCCCAATACGACCAAAACCGTTAATAGCCACTTTTACTGCCATAACATTCTCCATTGATTGAAATTGAAAAAACAAGGACAGGGCTTCCCCTATCCCAGGGTGAATCAAATGACCCGATTCCGATCTACTAGCCCCAATTCGGCTTCTTGCAGCAACGCTTGAAGATTGGCCCGGTATTCCATCGTGCTGGAGGCTTGGCCAAATACAGCACTTCCGGTCACCAGATTACTGGCGCCAGCAGCCACAATTTTCCGAATCGTTTGGCGGTTCACACCACCGTCTACCTGAATCGGGATCGATCTCCCCCTATCGTGAAGTAGTTGAGTTAGCGCTTCGATTTTTTGATAGATTGCCGAAATGAAAGACTGTCCCCCCCAACCCGGATTGACTGACATGAGCAGAATCATATCCAAATCCAGATAAATCCAATCCAGAACATTCAGCGGAGTTGCCGGTGTGAGTGCCACCGAAGCTTTGACCCCACAGGCTTTGATTTGTTGCACAAGACGATGCAGGTGAGAGGTCGTTTCGGCATGGACGGTAATGATATCTGCCCCAGCTTCTACAAAAGCTTCGATATGCCGTTCCGGATTCACGACCATTAAGTGTGCATCAAATACACAGCCTTTTGGCTTTCGAAACGATTTCAATGCCACCGGACCAAAAGTCAGATTGGGCACAAATACACCATCCATGATGTCCAAATGAATCCAAGAAGCACCGGCTTCAAAAACCCGCTGGATTTCCTCTGACATTTCACCAAAATTGGCAGATAAAATAGACGGTGCGAGGGTGATACTCATGATTCTATCTACTAAACTTTACGTTCATGGGTTTCCACTGTATCGACTCGGCCCACGAGGGCTCTGGTGGTCAATCCTACAAAAAGGCCGCTGATCACAACACCAGGAATGCGATTGAGCTGTTCTTCTAAAGTTGCGGGATCTTCAATTCTTCCAAAACGACAATCCAAAATGTATTGATGATTGTCCGTTACAAACGGATTTCCATTGAGTTGCCTTAGATTGGCTTGCGCCCCTAGATCCAAAATACGTCGAGCCACCGTCTCCCAACCAAAACAAGTCACTTCCACTGGTAATGGGAAATTTCCTAATACAGGAACCACTTTTGTGGAATCAGCAATCGTAATCACTTGACGTGAAGCAGCCGCTACAATCTTTTCTCGAAGTAAAGCACCACCTGCCCCTTTGATCAAATTCAGGTGAGGATCTACTTCATCGGCTCCATCAATCGTCAAATCGAGTGTCGTGACTTCCGAAAAATTGGTGAGTGCAATTCCTTCTTCTTGAGCCAACTGACGAGTAGCTTCCGAGGTTGGAATCGCCCGGATGGACAGCCCCCCTCGCACACGCTCGCCCAGCTTTCGGATCGCGTAATAAGCGGTGGAGCCTGTTCCCAAGCCAATGACCATCCCCGATTCCACCGAGTCTACTGCGGCTTCTCCGGCAAGTCGCTTTTCTTCAGACATGAGGTTTTAACCTGCTATAGAGCGTTATCGTTATTATTGGAGTGCAATGTATTCTCGTCGGATGTCACCCCCCTCAATTGCTATAAAATGGGATGATGAAAACGATAGGAGAATGGCTCCCATATTGGAGCCAGAAGATAGCACGAATCGAGGCTGGTTCGTTGTGGTAACACAAAGAAAAAATTGGCTTTTTTACGTGCAATATATGCCAATTCGACAGCGTGAACTTTTTTCATTTTCCCGTCGATTCTTCAAGACAAAAACCGGGGTTTTTCGATTCGTAAGGAAATTCCATTGATAACCGCTTCAATCATTCGTATATAAGGAAAATCAGTCCGATTGAGAAAACCATCGTTCGGGTTTGTAATCCACTTGCGAAAGCTTTTCCCCTTACCATCCACGTTTAACCTATTGGCCTTTAGTTGCTATGTCGGAACAACAAGAACTCATTTACAGCTACCTTAAGAAATCACGGTATTTTCAACACATTACAGAGGAAACACTACGCAAACTGTTGGTGTTGGCAAAGTTTCGCAATTATAAACCGGGAGAAACGATTCTGTTTCAAGGAAAAGAAAATCGTGACGTATATTGTATCGTTCGGGGTTCTGTTGCCGTGATGATGGACGGAATGTATATCTATTCTTTGAGGCGTTCCGGGGATATCTTTGGAGAAATGAGCGTGATCACCGGATCGTTGTCCAGTGCCACGGTACAAGCCGAAAAAGATTTGGAATTGATCGTCATTTCTCTGGCAAGTTTGGGTGATTCTCATGAAGACATCACTCATGAATTGCACTACATGTTCTACAAATGGTTCTCCTCCATTCTCTCCAATAAGCTGTATCTCACCTCACAAAAAGCCAAACTGTATGAAGATCGCACAGCAGAGCTTGAACAAGAACACCTGACCCTCATGATGGGTTACCGCAAGTTGGAGGACATGCACGATAATAATGAGCAATTGCTGGATAAAATCGGCACTATCGATGAAACGCATTTTGCTCCCCTTCACAATGCTCTCAATCATCTCAAAGACGAAAGTTTAAGCGAATCAGGACTCAATCGGTTGCATGAGGCTTTAAGACAAGTGGGACAGATTCAACAAATCTTGAAGCCGGTAGCCAAGCTGTACCAAACCAATCAAGCGATTCAGAAAAAACGCGTATTGCTAGCCGAAACCAATCGGAAACAACAAATTGTCGCCAAAATGGCTTTGGGTGGCAGTGGTTTGGAACTGGATATCGTTTCTAACGTTGAAGAGGGAATGCAGCGGTTGAAAGACAATCACTACGATTTGATTTGCAGCAATGTGGATTTGATCGAATTGGTCACTCGTGCGCAAGAGGGATTTCCCCATTTGCAATCCGTGCTCATGACGGCAGAAGATGTGGATGTGTACTTACCCATTTCTCGTAAATATCCATTCTTATCGAACATCGTCTCAAGAAGCTATGAAGACCGAGCGTTCACTCTCAAAAGCATTATCACGACTGTTAGCAAGTTGATCAGCAACGATATTTTTGGATTGGATAAATATCTCACATGGGGGATCGAAGTCCGTAAAAGACAAGTAGAACGAAGTGACACTCGTGGAAAATTAGTGATGGAAATGGAGCAATATTTTGCTCAATTGGGAGTGCGGCGTGCTGTATTAGGAAAATGCATGATGGTGGCAGAAGAACTCCTCATGAACGCCATCTACGATGCGCCTGTCGATGTGAATGGCCAGCCCTTGTATAACCATCTTCCTCGTACCACGGTGATTGAATTGCCTGCTCCCCATCAAGGCACTTTTCAATATGCCTGCGACGGATTGCTCTTGGCCATATCAGTCGAAGACCCATTTGGAGCTTTTGACCGTAAGACCATCCTCGACTATTTGGAGCGAGGCTACAAAGGCGAATTAGGCTCCGTTGCTAACAAAGGGGGCGCTGGACGCGGCCTTTTTCAAATAATGAATGCGATTGACTTGCTCGTCATCAACGTCAAGCCCCATGTACGAACCGAAGTGATTGCTATCTTCAATATCGACCCAGCCCGCTCTAAACAAACCAAACACACTTCCTTCCACTACTTCTGCGACTGACATTCATTGGTACACTCGCTTTATCCGCTCCGAAACTCACGGATTTTCGTATAGCTCGGTTACTTGGTCAGCCGAGAGAGGCATATGAAACACACGCAGTTCATCCACATAAATTTTCTGTATCGAATACCAATTCCTCTCATTATGGATTCCCATGCGATTCACTCCTTTTAGCAATGGGATCTTAGTATCGCTGGTTTCAGGTCGAAGCTTATTATTTAGATACCATCGTCTCACTCCTTTTTCTTGGATCAGGACAAGGTGGTGCCAAGCTTCATCAGCCAATAAAGAATCGATTTCTAAATTCTCCTTTTCGCCCGGGGACGTCTGAATCGTCCACATAAGACTCAGGTTTTCTGTGGTATGCAGAACAAACCCCCCGTCGTCCCCCCCTAACTTTAGAATACTAGTTACATCGTTAGAGCCGGTTTCCTCTCGCTTTACCCATAATGAAATTGAGAAATCTCGGTCGTCTAATTGCCATACATCAATTTCAGGGAGCTTGATTATTGTCAGTTCCAAACTCAATGCTTTCCCTGATACGCCCTCTACATAAGGAGAATCAGTGATCGCCGAAACCCCGGTTGCTTTATTTCCAGCAATCGATTCTTCCAAACTCCCATCAAAAGGATAATAAGCTGACGCATACAAGGCCACATCACTTTTCTCGGAATCCGGCGTTTCTGCCACCGTAGCTTTTTCCGTATCACTTTTCCCGGAATCCGGCGTTTCTGCCACCGTAGCTTTTTCCGTAATCTGCTTTGTATTTTTAAATATCTCCGTGACTTGATCCTGGGACAGGGCAGCATGATATAAACGCAAATCGTCAACAAACACTCGTTGAGAGGTCGACCCAGGACCATCAGCTTGTGCTCCTAATCGGTTCGTCCCTTTCAGCTTGGGAATACTAGCCTTGCTCGTTTCAGGTTGTAGAGCACCATCGAGATACCACTTTCTGATACCCTGCTCTTGAATGAGCACAATGTTGTGCCATTGCTCATCGGTCAAAGGCGAATGTATCGTAAAATCGATCATGGGGCCTTTAAGCGAATGGACTCTCCATAAAAGATTTTGTTTATCATTCAGTTTGAGTTGAAAATCCCCAAAGAACCCAGTCCCCTTCAAGATACTGATATGGGGAGAGACAAACCCATTTTCTAGCCGCTTGACCCATAAAGAAATCGAAAAGTCCTTCTCTCCTAATTTCCAGGCATCAACGTTGGGCAGGGTTACAATCGATTGATACAAACTTACCGCTCGCCCCGTAATTCCTTGCACATAGACAGCCTTTGAACTCGCCGTGCCTCTCTTACCAGAGACAACATCCTTCAAATTGCCATCAAACGGGAAATGCGATACGAGCACGCCGGAGGCTTGTTGGGAACGACTTTGTGCAAAACCCGAAGAGGTCCACAAATTGATACCCGCCATCAATAGAAACACCATGAAGAATACCATTGAACCATTTCTTGATTTCATATTTTCCTCTCGCTTGGATTGACAACCAATTTATAAAATAGGCTACAGATTCGAAATTGTGGTTAATGCCACTTATAAATTTTTAAACCCAATAAAAACATTGCCGCTCCGATTGTCAATAGGATCGCTGAAGCACTCCATACTTCAGCGAAACCAGCCCCTTCTAAAAAAATACTGCGAATGGAGTCTGCAAGTAGTGTGAGTGGAAGGTACTGTATGATCGCAATCGCCCAATCTGGAAAGGTGTGGTAGCTAAAAAAAACACCGGAAACGACATACATGGGCAAGGTGGACGCATTCACAAGACCGTTTCCCGTTTGTGCATTTTGGGCGCGGGACGAAACCAATATGGCAAATCCTGCAAAAGCGGCATTGCCACAAATAAAGACCAACGCGAGTGCTCCCAAACTGCCTGTGAATGGGACTTCAAAGTACCAGTAGGCAAAGCAATAGAGCACCAACCATTCCAACGCCCCTATAAAGAGACGATTCAGGAAATGCGAGCAAAGGAACAAAGAGCGTCGCATGGAAGTGGCTACCATCAACCGCATCAGCTTTTTGATCCGCTGTTCGATCAAAACCAAACCAATCCCCCAGATGCTGGCATTCATGATGGAAACTGCCAGCAACCCTGGTATCAAAAAATCGATGTAACGACTTCCTTTTGCCGTAAGCTCGACCACTTGGTTATTGGTGGTATCGACGTTTCCTTCCAGAGCTTGTTTGAGCAGCAGGTAAGTCAACTGAGCATCGCTATTGTTCGTATCAAAATGAAATCGATAGTCGGCCTCTACGGCTTCAACCATGACAAAAGCCTTTCCCCGTTGAATCGTGAGTGTGGCTTCTTCGTGGGTGGTATACAAGAATTTGAACTGGGTCGTATCAAGAGTTTTGACACGCTCTTTCAAACGAACAAACGCGGAAGAACCATCGTCTAAAACAGCAACCGTTCGGACCACTTCCCCCTGGTTAGAAAAAGCAATTCCTAACGCCCATGCCATCAAAATTGGAAAAACAAAGGCCCAAAAAACGACTCCTGGATCTCGAACAAATAACTTCAATTGAGCCGTGGTGAGGTGATACAGCGAACTATTCATCAAGGTGCCTTCCCGTCATAGAAATGAATAAATCGTCCAATGTCATCTTTCGGCATTGAAACTCCTTCAATCTAAATTTATGGGTTTCCAAACTCTGAAAAAACTGCGGAAGAGCTTCCAAGATACTTGGTACACGCAGTTGACCTTTGCCTAAAACCTCATCCCACTGAAATGCCAAAGCCCCATCGACCTTGGATAACACTTTAGGGTCTTGCGTGTCCTCTAAAGAGAATTCAATGATCTCGCCGCCCCCGTGGGAATTGAGCAAAGCTTCCAAGGTACCTTCGGCTAAAATTTTTCCTTTATTCATAATCAGAATCCGTTCACATAGAGTTTCGGCTTCTTCCATGTAGTGGGTGGTTAAGATCATCGTCGTACCTTCGGTTTTGAGCGTCTGTAACACTTTCCAGATATCGCGGCGTGCTTTAGGATCCAGCCCTGTCGTCGGTTCATCCAACAAGAGAATTTGTGGTTTGTTGAGAATGGAAATTCCTAAGGCCAATCGTTGCCGTTGCCCACCTGAGAGGTTCATCACGTAAGTCTCTCGTTTCTCCACCAGCCCCATTTGCTCCAAGACTTCTTGAACCCGATTTCGTCCCAAATGGTAAAAACTCGCAAACATCGCAAGGGTTTCTTCGGTTGTCAGACGATCATTAAAACGCGTTTCTTGCAGAGAAATTCCAAGCCTTTGACGCAACTCCATTTCATGTTGTTTCCAGTTTTTTCCAAGAATTTCAATTTGACCGGAATCCGGAGTTTGAATGCCCTCGATCATTTCCACCAAGGTTGTTTTACCTGCACCATTTGGTCCCAGCAAAGCCACATACTCGCCTTGATAAATCGTGAGATCCAAACCATTCACCGCATACAAATCTTTGAAGGTTTTGGTCACATTGCGGACTTCGATCACAGCGTTGTTAGAATGCATAGGAGCCTTGTTTTGCAATATTCGCTTGTTTGAGAAGAAGCATAGGAAACCTGGCTTTACCTATGCTCCAATTTCGAGGGAAGCGAGGAAATGTTCTGAAGATTTTCCATGAAATACAGGGGGCGGGTTCATTTATCCAACATCCCAAAGGCGCGAACCGGAAAGGTGCCGAATTGCTTCACCTTTACCGGAACCGCAAAGAAGCGGAAGCCTATCGTGGGAAGAAGATGGAGATTGCAGAGGTGTTCGACAATGAGAATCTCGGAGCGCAACAACAGGGAATGTACCGGACGAAGACGGGTCGAGGCATCATCAATATTCAAAGAATCGATTCCCACCAATTTCACTTCGGCATCGCGTAAATACACAGCCGCCGCTTCGGTGAGGAAGGGATTCCCTTCAAAATATTGATCGGTGCCCCAGTGTTTGGACCAACCTGTATGCACCAAAACGGCTTTGTTCTGTAGCGTCAATCCCTGAAAAAATTCAGGCCCAATGCCTTTTTGCTGGGAAGTATCCACTCGAACAACCACCGCGTCCAGTCCGGCTAAGGAAGATAAGGGCAATTCAGATAAGTCCTTTCCATCGGCATAGCGATGGAAAGGCGCATCCAGGTAGGTACCCGTATTGCCCACCATCTCAATTTTACCAATATGAAATTCCGCCCCGCCGTCATAATGGCTGCGAGATGCCTCTCGACTCAAAAAATCGCAGATGATTGGGGCCGGTAATCCTTTATAGGTGATCAATTCATTTTCCAACGTGTGGCTGACGTCAATTAAAACCGGTTCATTCATGGTCCGTTGACCCTTTCTTACTTGAATCGTTGACTGTTGGTGAAGATTGACGAGGCAAGAGAGGAATGTGTTAAAGTGTCTCAAAAAAAGTACGAAGAGTATCCATATAATCAGGAAAGTTGTGAGCAAGAACCGTGTTGTGATTTCCCACTTCAAAGACTTTTAAAAACTTAGGTCCTGCTGCCCATTCATATAAACGCTGAGCGTGGGATAAATCCACAAGCCGATCATGTTTGGTGTGCATGATCAAAGCCGGTCCCTGATAATTCTGCAAGATTTGACGATGATTGAAATAAACATCAACGGCCTGGCGCAGTTGATTGATTGTACAGCCGATTTCCCTCGGGTGAATGCGCAGGATCAAACGTTCCAAACAATCGGCGATCCCACTTTCCAAGATTAAACCAGCTACATTTTTAAAGTGATGCACCCCGTGGAGCGCGTAGAGCGATCCCACAGAACGTCCAAAAAAAATGATATCACTTGGGGGAATTTTCAACGTCTCGATGACCTTCTCCACATCCCCTAGCATGGTTTGCAAAGCTGGTTCGCCCGTCGATGCGCCAAAACCACGATATTCTGCCAAAAAACAGTTGACCCCTAAGGAGGTGACGGCTTCAACAAAATCATCAAGGTAATCGGCAACAATCTCACCGTTGCCATGAAAATGCACTATCGTTTTTCCGTTAGGGTGTGGCGCATAATAATAGCACGCCAATTGAGCATCACCGCAGTCCACATACGTGGTACGAGGGAGTTCTTGTTGTCGAGGAAAAAAGTAACGTTGACCAATGAGAGGATGATTGAGAATAGAAAATTGCGTCATGGTGCGCCTCCTTTCAGCTGTCGGTGGATCGTTCCTAGTTTTACACAACGTCGGTAACGCGGAAGGCGTTGTGTCTACTATGACGCTATCCAACCTAAGACTCAAATAGAAAATTTTAAGATAAGGTGCAGTGCCTCTGCAACCTAAGGCGTTTCTTCTTCTGATTCATCCGGGGGTGGTTCCGCTTGCTCTTCTTCAATCAACTCGGTCACTTCACGGTCTACCTGCTGTTTGGTGACGATCCTGGGTTCTGGCTCTCCAAACTGGGCGTCGAATGAGATGAGCAGAAAGGATGCTTCTGCCAGATTATCTCCCTTGTCGTTAGAGAGCTTCACTTGACGCACTCCTACCTTGATGTGAAATTCTTCCCAAACTGGAAAACGAACGCTCACGGTGTTGGTGTTCCAAGTAAGCGGATCAATCGTCTGATTTTGAACACCAAAACTCACATCAAACAGGCCCGGCAAACCATATCGAAGCAAGAACCCCGAAAGAGTGCCCGCTTCCACAGAACTCCCAGTAGCCCCCGTGTCAACTGCTGTCTGGGAACCTGCATCGTAAGCGAATTGAAACACCCCGGAATCCCCGAAATCAAAACGAACGCCCCCTCCTATTTGAAAAAATGCAGGGTCTTCGAATTCAAAATCAGCAAATTCTTTGTTGGATGATAGATTGCTTTCAAAGCCGCTCAAGGTCATGGTGGCTTGAGCGGCCGGACGGTACACGACACCAAGATCCAGAAACGAAAACAGTTCAGGTAGAAACGCCCCGAATTCCATAACCGTATACTCAGCAGACCCGTTGATATCAGTTGTGAAAAGATCACTTGAATCTGAGGATGCTTCCCCCAACTGAAATGACTCAAAGCGAGACACTTTGTGCTCGATCGTAGTGCGCCCAACTCGCAGACCGACAAACAATTGATCCAACGGAAGACCCAATAATACACTCACCGTATTAGCCTCAATGATTTCCGAATCAGGGGCGGACGTTTCACTAGCTAACTCCTCGCGATTATTATCCAGCAATGTACCGTTTTCATAGTTTTCAGTGGATCCTTCTGCCACAACCCCCACGGCAAAGGAGGCTAAAGGCCAAGCGATCACGCCACGAAATTGATCAGTTTCGCCGTCGTCGTAGCGCACACCAGAAATCGTTGCATTTTCTTCTGTGAGCACCAATGCTGATTGACCATTGACTTTCGCTTGATCGGTAAATGCCGATAATTCGTTGCCACCTGCGTACTGCCCGAAACGATACTGAAAATGAATTTGTTCCAACAGCGCCACTGAGGCGGGATTGATTGTGATCCGGTGCTCCCCAAAGCCTGCGGAGAAATCCTCAAGATCGGCAGCACCGGCAGCCCCATGGAGGAACCACACCAGCCCCAAGCCCAGCAAAAAGGATAATGGAAACCGAAAGAAAGTCATTGTCTAGCCTGTTTCGAGAAGAAGAGGTGGTTATTCGATTGCGACTCAGCCGAGGATTCAGTAACGGTATGGGTTAGCAGCCCCAATCGCAAACCTTAATCAGGAGTTGGCATATGTCGGAAATTGATGTGCATAAAATTCGAGAGTTGGATCCCCCCCAAAGAGTTTTAATGGGACCGGGACCGAGTAACGTCCACCCGAGAGTGTATAAGGCATTATCCATGCCCATCATTGGTCATCTGGATCCCAGATTTTTACAGATCATGGATGAGGTTCAAGCGTTGTTAAGATGGGTATTCCAAACCACGAATCGGTTCACTTTGGCCATGCCAGGAACCGGAAGTTCCGGCATGGAAGCCACGTTTGTGAACACAGTGGAACCCGGCGACACCGTGATCATTGGAATCAACGGCGTTTTTGGAAATCGTATGGCCGATATTGTGGAACGCTGCGGAGGAAACGTGATTCGGGTAGAGGCCCCTTGGGGACAAATCGTCGATCCTCAACGGCTGGAAGACGCTTTCAATCAAGCCAATACGCCAATCAAAGCATTGGCAATTGTGCATGCGGAAACTTCGACGGGTGTGCGTCAACCAATTGAAGAATTGGGCGCGCTGTGTCACCAACACGATGCCCTATTTATTGTGGATGCGGTGACTTCCTTAGCAGGTATCGAATTGAAAGTGGACGAATGGGAAATTGACGTATGTTACAGTGGCACACAGAAGTGCCTGAGCTGCCCGCCGGGATTGGCTCCAATCACGTTCAGTGATCGCGCCATTGAAATCGTTCGCAACCGTTCTTCCAAGGTTCAAAGCTGGTATCTGGATCTCAACATGATCCTGAATTACTGGGAAGACAAGAGCCGGGCTTATCACCATACTGCCCCAATCAATATGTTTTATGCTTTAAGAGAAGCCCTGCGCTTGGTTCAAGAGGATACTTTGGAACGCCGTCATCACATTCACCGCCGTCAAAGCAATAAATTCCTGATGGGATGTGAAGACCTGGGCTTGGAATTCTTTATTGAGGAAGAAGAATACCGACTTCCTATGCTCAATGTGATCCGAATTCCCGACCATGTTCACGATCTCGCCGCTCGCCAGACACTATTGCTCGACTATAATTTAGAAATTGGAGCTGGCCTGGGCGAACTTGCTGGAAAAGTATGGCGCGTCGGTTTGATGGGAGAGACCGCGAAATACGCGAATGTGGTCTACCTCCTAGAAATGTTGGAACCGCTAATACAACATAAGTGATTCTTGTTGAATTCTCTGGAGATGTCAGATGTGATGTGCTCCTGGATATTGTGTTATACTTTATCGATACCCCGAAGGGTTCAAAACCTATTCGGAGGGTTCAACACTTGAAACTACTCATTATTGAAATTCCTCCATAAGGATGGCTTATGAAAAAGCTTCGCATCGGAATCATTGAAATTCAGGGAAGACGACCAGCCCGAGCGGTTTGGCAACGGATCATGCGTGCCAATATTGCTTCGATCATGCCTCAAGCGCTGGCCGTTTGGTGCGAAGAGCAAGGCCATGATGTCTTTTTGACCAACTACAGCGGTTACCAGAACATGCTGGATCCATTGCCAGACGATTTGGATTTGGTCTTTTTCAGTTCCTTCACCTTTTCTGCACAAATCGCTTATGCTTTAAGCAATTTCTTCCGCTCGAAAGGAGCCATCACCGCATTGGGTGGCCCTCATGCTCGTAGCTATCCCGAGGATGCGGTCAAGTACTTCGACTACGTCTTTGGACTCACCAACAAAGAGATCGTCCGCGATGTTTTGCAAGGATTGGAACAACATCGCCCCGTGGGTGTGTCCGTTTCGGCAACGCGGCAGCCCCCCCATCTTCCGGGTGTGCGGGAGCGCTGGAAGTTTATCGAACCGCTCTTAAAGCATGCTCCTTGGCTCAAAATGGTAGGCATGATGGGAAGTTTTGGTTGTCCCTACACTTGCAGCTTTTGTATCGATTCCACAGTTCCCTACCAAATTCTGGATGTTCAGGAACTTCAAGAAGACTTACGGTTTCTAGCCAATCAGGAGAAACCTCCTATCGTGGCTTGGCATGATCCCAATTTTGGAGTGCGGTTTAAGCTTTTTTTAGATGCCATTGAGGAAGCCGTTCCGAGCGGGCACCTCCAGTTTATGGCAGAAAGCACCCTTTCTTTGCTCAAAGAAGATAATGTGAAACGGCTTAAGAAAAATGGTTTCCAGGCTGTGCTTCCCGGAATCGAGTCTTGGTACGATCTGGGCAACAAAACACGAACCAGAAAAACGGGGATGGAGAAAGTTCATGCCGTGTCCAGCCAAACAAACATGATCTTGAGTCATTTGCCCTATTTGCAGGGCAATTTCGTGTTGGGTCTGGATAGTGACGAAGGTGCAGAGCCATTCGAACTCACAAAGCGGTACCTCGACCTTTCCCCAGGCACGTTCCCCGGTTTCTCTATGCTGACTGCCTACGGTCGCAACACTCCACTGAACTTAGAGTACCAACGACAGAACCGGGTCCTCCCGGTTCCGTTCCATTTTCTCAATGGGGCAATGCTCAATATGAAACCCAAAAACTACGGATGGCTGGAAATTTACGACCGATGGATTGATGTTCGCGAATACGCCTTTTCTCCTCAGATGATTTACAAACGGATGAAATCAGCAAATGGATTGGCTCCTAAGGCGATGCACATCATACGGAGTATGTCGTCGGAAGCCTGGGGACGAACCAACCATCTCAAAGAAACCCGCCGACGGCTTGCCCACGACAAGCCGTTCCGAGCGTTTTTCGAGCAAGAAACCATAGAACTTCCTCAATATTTTATCGATTATATCAAAAAAGACTTAGGCCCTTTGTGGCATTGGCTCCCCGAAAGCGCATTGTCTCACGATACCCACGCTTACCTCAAAAGCACCCACCCTTCGTCTAGCCAATCCAAAGCCTAGTAGCCTCCTCTCAAAGGATTATGCAATTCTCTTATTATGGTGCCCGGTGAATATCCACCGAATCTGAGAATACTCGTTCTATGTCGACTCACGTTATTACTACGTTACTCCTTCGGCATAGTAAATCTTGCTGACGATATAATAAAGTGTATGACTTTCAAAAAAAAACTAGTATACTATCGTTGGTTTCAATCCAAATCGCAGGTTAGGCAGAAAACACGGTAAGGTCGCTGTGCAGGCGATTTGGCGAGAAGCATTACAAACAGGTCGCAAAAGTCAGGCTTCCATTAAAAAAGCCCAACAAAATCAGTTAGTCTAGATAAAACACACTTGGAATGGCTTTTATTTTCTACTCCAATAGTATGTTAGGAAAAAGCTATTAAGATTGTCTGACTATCTGGTTGCTGTCAGATTCAATTTCGATGTTTCTGAGTAAAACAAGTTTAATTCCCTTCCAAATTTGTATTTTATCAATCAACAGGATTGTTAGGGAATAACTCCAATCAAGCATATTTTTGTGCCTGAATTGGAAAGCAAATATGAACTGAAATCTTATGAAAGGGCCTCATGAAAAGCATGAAATTAAAGATCTTAATGTTGACCGCTATTATTGCAGCGTTTGCTCCTACCTACCTAGCAAATGCACAAAGTTCCGAAAAACTCGCAGTGGATTGCTCCGCAGCGGGATTCAACTGTGGTGAAATCCGACAGTTTGTCGTGGCCGACTGGGATGGCGATGGAATCGACGATATCGTTGCTCGTATCGATCACACGTCCAGCGACCAAATTGTAGTCTTCGAAGCTGCCTCGACGGGAAACTACAATGCACCAACAATTGTTGTGGATTGTGAGGGCTTGTCTTGTAGCAATTTGAAACAAATTGATGTTGTGGATATCGACAATGACGGGCGTCCTGAAATTTTTGCGAGAGAAGATGTCAGTGGGCATGGAGATAAGATTTTTTACTACGTGACTCCAAATTTGATTGCTCACTATACCTTTGAAGACACGTTGAATCTCGGAAATGACAGCGCAGGCAATCATAATTTTGCCACTAATGGAGCCGGCAGTACGAGTGGCGCTGTTGGAAACAATGCAGTTGATTTTGATGGCACCAACGATGATCTGTCCGATTCGTATATGACAGATAGCTTCTACCAATTCTCCGATTCTGATTTCACCGTTTCGATGTTCATTAATGCGGATTCCAGTGATACGGGATTTCTGTTTCAATCCGCTGAGGACAGTACGGACTATTTTGCAATTTGGATTGATGGAGACAACGGGGATGTCGTCAAAGTCCATATGCGTGACGAAGGTGGATCAGCGTCTCAAAACTTGGTGGGGACCACTGCCATCAACGGGTCCTCCGGTTGGCATCATATCGCAGTGACCCGCACTGGTAACGACTGGGAACTGTTCGTTGATGGAACAAGCGAAGACACTGAATCGCCGTTTGACGCAGACACCACTCTAACTACGTCTACCGCTCGCTTTGGAAGCTCAAACGGAAATGCACACTATTTCGATGGGGCGATTGATGAAGTTAAAATTTTCGATGAAGCAATGATTGAAGCTCAAATCGATGTACTCTGTAAAGAAAGTACGAGTGTGACCTGTAACTGAATTTTTTGAGACAATGGAGCGAGAGACGGGACTCGAACCCGCTACCTGCAGCTTGGGAAGCTGCTGCTCTACCAGGTGAGCTACTCTCGCTCTTAGAGAGGGAAGCATATGCGAAGAAGGAAACTTTACTAAAAAAAGCAGAGGAAAGCTGCAAGGCCTTTGTTTCCAACTCGATGAGACTCTCTCCGTTGATATTGCCAATAACCACCTCAATCATTCATTCGATCTGTAGATCAGAGTAATTCATTTCATTCCTAAATGCTTAAGGTTGGGCCTTCGATTGTTTTTGAGATTGATTCCACAAGTTATTGTATTTGGTCCATAGCCCTGGGAGGTTGGGTCCTTGCCGCACCATGATTTTGCGAACTTCTCTATTCAAATTGGGAAGCAGATGGATACAAGGAGAACTTTTAGCCATCGCAATATAGATGTTCAATTGAATCGCAGGACGTGGCAAGAAAAACTGCACTTGCCCACCTATCCCCATTTCTTCGGCCACAGATAAACCGGGCGTAATTTGGTAAAGGATGAAATCGACACGGCCTTTTTGAAGCTGACCAAACAGCATTTCCAGCCGAGGAGATTTGTTCAAAGTGAGATTTTTTTTGACAAATCTGTTGAACTTCCGTCCATAGCTAGCTCCTCGGATTGTCCCCCCCTGATAACCAATCATATCGCCCCACGTGTCAATGACCAAAGGATTGGACCGGAGAGTGAATGCGGCTATTTGGCTCTTGATGAAAGGTGCATTGGCATAAACCAGATACTCCTGAAACTCTTCGTTTTTGAAGACACCACTCACCACATCAACCTGACCTCGCTCTGCTTGTTTCTGGACTCGGGCCAGAGGCCCCATGTGCAATGCCCTCATTTTTAATCCCATGCCGTGAATCACCATCTCAGCCAGTTCGATAGCCGCTCCGGTAACGGACTTTCCCTGTTTCCAGACTAACGGCGGTTGGGCTGGATTTCCCGTCACTTTCAATACATCGCAGGTCTTAGCAGATGCACTCCCCACCCCCATGATTCCTAAAATAAAAAATAAACTGATCTTCCTCAAAATTCTTCGATGCATTAGATTTGCCCCCCAATGTCGCACAACTCAAACTGTTAGTTTAGTAAATAAATTATTAAAGTCCTTTCCTTATTAAAGAAATCGACTGTCTTAAAAACATCGACTGTTTCCCCCAAGTGCTTCGCTTCGGGGAAGCCGTCAATTGGTATTGGTAACCAGAAGCTGCCGTTTCTAAAATAGCCTCCTGTTTAGAAACGGCAGTGCTAGGTCACGCCCGCGTGAGTAAACGTTGGAGATACAGCAAACTGGCAGCACTCCATGCTTGCGGGCGACACGCTGCCGGATAAGGCGTCGGAAGATCCCTACCTCGAGGATATCCACCGATCAATTCCGGCAAACGTCGATCTGCTTGGGTTTTAGCCAAGCTGAAAAGGGCTTCTCGAACGACCTTCACTTGTTCATGAAATCCATACCGGGAGAGTCCTCCGGCAAAAATAGCGGTATCGTGTGGCCAGACCGAACCGTTGTGGTAGGACAACGGATTATAGCGGACTTCGCGAGTGCCTAAGGTGCGTAACCCCCAGCCGCTCCACAACTCAGAAGAGAACAAGGTATTGACAAGGGATTCCGCATAACGGTTTTCCACGATACCGCTCCATAGCAATTGCCCAGGATCGGAACTAAGGACCTCCAGAGGCTGATCGTGGAAATCCAAAGCCATCGCAAAGGTTTGGAGCGCTTCATTCCAAAACAACTCATTGAAGCGACGTTTGAAATCTTCGGCATAATGGTTCCATCGGTCGGCCTCTTCGGAGTTTTCCAACAGCGTATAGAATCGAGAGGCCGCTTTGAACGCACGATAGGCATAGCCTTGCACTTCCGAAACCGCGAGCGGAGGATGGGCCAACTCCCCATTCGCATGGCACATTGGGTCTGCCGAATCCTTCCAAGATTGCACTGCCAAGCCTGAACCACTTGGTGTGAACACCAGCATCCCTGTATCGGGATGTTGATAGCGTTGAATCCAGGTGAGCATGCTTTCCCAATTGGGTTGAAGTTCACGCACCAGAGCACTGCTTTGGGTGGTTTCCCAGAAGTCTTCCAACAAGGCGATGAAGAGAGGGGTCGCATCCACTGTGCCGTAGTACTTTAGGAAAGGCACCTTCTCTGTGCGGGAAAGTTCACCTTTGCGGACTTCATGGAGCACTTTGCCAGGGGCCTCTTCATTCATCTCGTCTTCTACCTGTCCTTGATTGACCGCAAGATAACGCAAAACGCTTTCCACGATGTCAGAAGCCCAGGGCATGATCATGTGGGCCGTCCATAAAGCATCTCTACCGAACGGTGCCACAAACCATGGTGTGCCTGCTGCCGGATACAGCCCCTGCGGAGTTTGGATCAATAATGCCCGGATGTCTTCCAGGGCCTGCTGCCAAACCGCCTCATCCTCAACAGACAGATTCACATCTCGAAATCGGCGTTGCCATTCTTGCGGCGTAGGAACCGGAGTCGTTTCTTCGGACTTGAGGTTCAGCGGACTGTGCAATTGGACTTGCACCTCCAACACCCAACGAGATTTGGGTGCCAGCCGCATATGCCACTGATTCGGATTGGACGGGCGTTCGCTGAACTGAACATGAACTCCAAACGGCAAGCCATCTGCACTTTCATATTCGTAACGCTGCTCGATATCTCCATAGGTTGTTTTATAAGTGCGAGGATAAGATTTTTGTTGCCAATCGCGCACCTCGAACAGATCTTGGAAGTCTTCTTTGAGTTCGAGTTCGATGGAAAACTCTTCTTCAACCAAACTCGTATTTTCGATCAACACACGATCTGTAAATCCATCGGGCTTCAGAGAGAGCGTGCGTTTCAGTCCCATACTTTGGCTGGGGCCATCGATCCAAGACCATTGCTGAACCAATTCTGCCGAATCCTGTACTTCTGTGGTCAGCAGTTGGAAGCGTGGAAAATTCCAGGAAAACTGTCGCAGAAACCGGGTATCGTGCAGATACAAACCATGCTCTTCATGCCTAGCTTGTCCCCTAGCATCCAACACCATGAAGGCTTCATTGGATTTTAAAACGTTGTTAAACATAAGCTCCTTTCAGAAACGACAGAAAATAACGGCTCAGCCCTTCACTCCGGTGGAAGCAATCCCTTCCACGAAGTACCGCTGGAAAATCACAAATAAAATCACAATAGGAATCATGCTCAAAAAGGCCCCTGCGAGAATCAACCCCCAATCCCCCGCAACGCCATAAGCATTGCGAAATGAAAGCAAGCCGATGGGCAGTGTATAAACATCTTGAGGGCTGGTCAGCACGACCAACGACCAAAAGAACTCATTCCACACGGTTTGAAACGTGATAATGGTCACGGCCCCCATTGCAGGACCGGCCAAGGGGAGGATGATCCGAAAAAACGTATCAATTGGAGTCGCTCCATCTAGGAACGAAGCTTCTTCTAAGGAACGCGGGAGATTTTCAAAAAACTGTTTAAAAATGAACACTTGGGGAATTCCGACAAATCCTCCTCCATCAACTCCCGAAAAAATCATGCCCCACATCGAATTCAGCATATTGAGATCTTTGAGCACCAGATAGTTGGAAATGAACCGAACCTGAACCGGAACCGTTAAGCTGACCAACACCAACGCAAATAGACCGGTTTTGCCCGGAAACTCCATACGGGCTAAGGCATAACCTGCCATCGACGACAACAATAGGGTGAGCACCACTTTTGCAAACCCCAACACAAATGAATTCATCGTCCATGTTAAGAACAGGCTGCGTCCAGTTTCTAAACTTTGGGCTTCATTGAACGTGCGAACGTAATTTCGAAAAACATAGCCAATCACTCCAGGAGTGATGTTTTCCCAAGAAGCAACCCGCCCTCGCCGTTCAATGCGATTGCCCCCTAAACTGGAATCCACCACTTTGAGCTTTCGATCTCGAATCGTAATATTCAGCGGCAGCTTTTCAATCAGCGGTCCCTCTCCCGGATACGTGACTTTGAATCCGTAGGAAACAAACGTACCGGACTGTTCCTCATAAACCCCAGATCGGGTCTCCTTTTCTTGGATGGCACTCACCACAGCGTAATCCGTGGCATGCTCCTGCTGAGATACAGCTCCCATCCGGGAACCGGACCGACGCTTGGGAACGCTGACCTTAGGATTGGGTTTATCCCTTCCTTCTGGAACGAAGTAGGTGACCTCAAAATCGATGTCGGCTCCAGGAGCAAAGCCTCCCAACCACGGGTCTCCTGCCCCACGGTTTCCCAATTTCCAAGCAGCAACCCAATTGATGGGCTTGATTTGGGCAAAGCTGAATCGAAACGGGTATTCCAGAGGATTGTCTTTCAAGCTAGCTACAATCGCGACAACAAACGTTCCCAGCAATAAGCAGCCAAGCGCGGTCATGAATCCATAAATCCAGGCCGCTTTGGCCCAGCGTCGACGGATGCGGCGGGCGGTCCTTTGTTCATCGGTCATTTAACCCCTCCTTCCGAAATTCCAATCAAGCGTTGCAGGTACACGACGACCAAGGTCAACCCAGCCAATACTATCGCGGCTGCGGATCCCAACCCCACATTTGGCGTACCTCCAGCAGGGAACGCGCTGTTGAAAACGTAATACGCCAAGGTAATCCGGGACTCCAATGGAGCGGCGGTTCCTAATAAGGCCACCTGATCAAACAGTTGAAGTGTTCCTATCAAACTCAAGGTGAGTACTAAAAATAGGACGGGACGCAGCATTGGAACCGTGATGAACAGAAATTGCTGCAAGGGGTTGGCACCATCTAAGGTCGCAGCTTCATAGACTGTTTTGGGGATGTCCTGTAATCCGGCCAAAAACATCAGCATTAAGGTCGGAACTGTGGTGTAGATATTCTGAATGATGATCGCCCATAAAGTCACCGGCAACCCCAAGAAAGTTTGTCGGGTGTTGAGCCAGACCATCTCCACTTTGACCGCCTCATTGGCAGTGATCCAATCCATACCGACCACCAGCCACAGCAAGACCAATGAGCCAATGAGCGATATTAACCCTAATGCGGGGTCATGCCATTTCACTTCCGGATCTTGGCGTCGCTCCCACAAGAATTGCAGCAATTGCAATCCGGCAAATAAGCCCACAAAAGTCAGCAATACGGGGTAATATTTCAGGAACCAACCAATGGCGAAGTTTAGAAAGCCTGTGCGCTGATAGATCCACATAAAAACCAATGTCACGGCAGCACTGGAAAGAATGCTTGGAAAGTAATAGGCCGTGCGGAACACCAAAATTCCGCGTAGCTTTTGATTCAGCAATACGGCTATCACAAGAGCTAAGGAGATCTGAATCACAGTCACAATCACCATATATGCGACAGAATTGGTCAATGCCGTGAGAAACAGATCCTCGGTCAGCAATTGAATGTAGTTGTCTAGCCCCACCCACTTGGGTTCATTGAACAAGTCATAGTCCGTGAAACTGAAGTAAGCTGTGCGCAGAAATGCGATCACGAAAAAGATGATAAATGAAACCACTAAGGGTCCTACAAAGAGATAGGCATAAGGGCGGTGTTGTTTGGATATCATGGACATAAGGCCTCCTCATGTTGGTGTAAGATTGCCTACTTGTGTCCAGTCAATCGATCCAAAGCTTGTTGTGCCGTAGTCAGGGCAGAATCCACATCCGCTTCTCCTAAAAGGACAGAAGACAGCGCATTGTTGACAATTTGCAACCAGTCGTTGCCCCACCCATTCACTTCATAAGGATAGACATGACCATCCGAAGCCCCTTGGTACACGTAGCGGTTCAGAACGGATTCTTTGTCGGTTTTTTCGAAGTAGGGATTGTTGGATAGCGCCACGCGACTCGGCAAAGCCAACCCTTGTTCAAGAACCCATTGTTGGGCAGGTTCACTGGTGAGAGCCTCCAAGGTGCGTAACACCTCAGCTTTATTTTTGGTGTCGCCATTGAGACTCCATGAAACGGTGTAGATGAAATTTCCACGTTTTCCGGATTGGCTGTCTTTTGGCAACAAGGTGGTGCCATATTCTAAATTAGGCGCTTGGTCTCGCAAGAAGCCGCTCATCCAGGCACCTTCAATAGAAATGGCCACCTGTTCGGTTCCGAAGCAGCCTCCGGTCCAACCTTGCCCAATATCCTGAGCTAACACCGCAGCTCCACTTTTCACAAGCCCGGTATACCATTCAAAAGCCCTACGAAACTCTTGATCTAAAATGGTGCGACCGCTGGAATCAAAAGGCTGCCATCCAGTAGCAAACGCTACAGCCCCGAAGCGTGCAAAATCGGCCACCACACAGAGTCCGTGAACATCATCTTCTTTCAAGGCGTTGCGGACCGCGATGAGTTTCTTTTCCAAACCTTCCCAGGTGTCGTTGTCATTGGGTGGGTCCACTTCCGCATCACTGAAAATGTCCTTGTTGTATTGAATCGCCAAGGTGTTGAAGTCTTTGGGAATGCCATACAATTTCCCTTGGTAGGTGAATGCTTTCATCAAGTTCGGCAAAAACTGCTCTTGGCGTGAGGCCGGGTATTCGTTTTCCAAGGTAGCCAGCTTGCCTGATTTGAACACTGTTCTGGACCAAAACACATCGATATAAAACAGATCCGGAGCAGTTCCTGCCGATAGCGCATTGAGGATGAACTGTGAAAAATCTCCTTCTACCGGTTGATATTTCACTACAATTTTTTCCTTGTCTAGCTGGGGTTGAACCACCTCTCGCAGCAATCGATTGACAATCGATGCATCGTTGCCACCGAATCCAGCAATGTGAACTTCGGTCTGCGACCAAGCTGGTGCGGCTAGAATGATGCCTGCCAAAATGAGCCAAATTTTTTTCATAATTTCCTCCTCAAGTTTGTGTGTGTGGGATGCAGCAGGAAAACGCTCCCATTTGCGACAGGCAGCGATTGTCCCCCAAAACAAAATGCAGACTCAGCGAGTCCGGATATCCGACCAAGGCCTCAGTTCGGTGCACTCAGCAAGCAGCCCTCAGGTTTTTCAATCACCCATCGCAGCGATGCTGAATGTGAAGAGGAAATTTGCATATTTTTTTTTATAATAATAATTTTAACTTTTTAGGGTCTCATAAATTTATTTTATATAGAGTCGTAGCATGACACATGATCAACTGAAAATTCTCGATATGATCGTTCGAACCGGCAGCTTCAATGGAGCTGCTCAGAAGCTGTATCGAACTCAACCAGCAATCAGTATTGCGATTAAAAAATTGGAAGAAGAATTGGAAATTTCGATTTTTTCGCGAGACCGTTACCGTCCTAATCTCACACCCGAGGGGAAGATCTTTTACAACCACGCCCAACAGGTTTTGAATCAAATGGAGGTGCTTGCCAAACTCGGCAAACGCTTGTCCGCAGGGATTGAACCTGAAGTGCGATTGGCTTTTTCCATGATCTGTCCGATGAAGGAAATCTTAGGGCAAATCAAAGTATGGGAAAAACGATTTCCTCAAACTCAATTCCAGTTAACGGAAATGCCCTTAAGCCAAGCGCCTCAAGCCGTTGTTGATGGATCGAGCGACTTTGCTTTAGGCACGGCTTTGCTCAATACCACGCAATTGGAAATTCAATCTTGGGGCACAGTGTTTTTAATTCCAGTGGCACACGCCACCCACCCGCTCGCTCGTGCCACGTTTGATCTCCGTGAAAGCGAAATCAAAGGATACGTCCAGATCATGGTTCATCACCAAGACTCCATTACGGCCCAAGTGCAGGGGATTCTGAACGACACCCGCCGTTGGATCGTGAATAATTACAACCTACAAAAATACATGATCGAACAAGGGTTTGGTTGGGGATTCATGCCCGAACATTGGGTCAAAGACGACCTAGCAACTCGACGATTCGCCGAGATCAAGGTCAAAGGAATCTCTTCTCTAGCTACCGAAATCAAGATGATGCGCCGTGCCGACTTTCCGTTGGGAATTGTTCACACTGCCGTTTGGGAAGACCTTCAAACGATGAGAGGTAAGCGGCTTTCTTTGGAAGCTTTAGAATTATAAGAAAACTGAGTCATGGAATGGAGGTGTTGCTATGACCGAACCTGTATTGATCCAAGCTATTGAAGAAATCACGCCTGAATGGCTAACAACGGTCCTGAAAAATCAAGGATGTCTTACCCAAGGCAAAGTCATTCGCGTTCATACTCAAGTAGCGTCCTTTCAAGGGGCAACTTCACAATTGATCCATCTTCACGTGGATTGTTCGGGAGAAGCTCCTGCTTCTGTTCCACGGCTGTTCCTATTAAAAATTGCTCATGCCGCTTTTCCAGAAAAATCACTGTTCCAAAAAGAAGTGCAATTTTATCAATTGTCGTCATCGGGAGCGATGAACCTACCGGTTCCACAATGCTACGATGCGGTTCATGATCCCAAAACGGGCAATGCCCATATTCTGCTTGAAGATCTGTCGCAGACTCACAAAGCAGGAGAATGGTATGTTCCGCCCTCACGTTCTCAGTGTTACGAAGCCATCGAGGTCCTCGCCCAGATCCATTCGCAGTTTTGGAAACATCCTGAATTGGGAAAGGTCGTTGGCACATGGCCCCAAGAAAACGAGTTCATCAACACCTTGACCTACTCTCATCTCGAACAACACCTTCCCCACTTTTTTCATGCGTTAGCAGACCGTCTTTCTTCGAATCAGTGCCAGTTGATTGAAACCGTCATGGATCAATTCCCCGCATTGGCTTGGAAGCATTTGCAAGCTGACGAAGGGATCACTTTGATTCATGGAGATCCTCATTATGGTAATTTTTTATTCCCCAATGCCTCATCGAGGTCCTCTATTGTGTTGATCGATTGGCAAGTTTGGGGAGTGGGAATCCATGCTTTGGATTTAGCATTCATGTTAGGCTATTGGCGGGCGATCTTCCAAACCTCGGGAGAAATGGAATTGATCCAACACTACTATCAACACTTGCGACACTTTGGCATCACCGATTATTCTTGGGACACCTGTTGGAACCTTTTCCGCTTCTATACAATGCGCAATTTGCTGATTCCCATAGGACTCCATGCCATCGGAATTCCAACCGAAGGATGGTCGTCTTGGTTAGAGCAAGGTTTTGCAGCCTTTCAAGAACTGAGATGTGAGACACTGCTCTTGAAAGCAGTATAGCGCCTGAGATACGTTGGATTACGTGACCCTTTAAAACGGACCCAGCTTCCAAGAACTTTTTCAAAAGGGAAGCCAACATTCTTCTGAATTCACAAACTTATCAAAACGAACCATGACTCAAAAAATATTTTGGAAAAACCCATATCAGACGATCTTAAACACCGAAGTCTCCTCTGTCTTAATCGGCGGTGTCATCACCTTGAGAGAAACCATTTTTTATGCCTTTTCGGGAGGTCAAGAGAGTGACTCTGGAACAATCGGCGGTTTGCCAGTGCTCGAAGCCAAAAAAGACGGCCAAGAAATTTATTATAGTCTCCCGAACAACCACGGACTCACTGCGGGAGATGAGGTCACTGTAGAAATCGATTGGAACCGCCGCTACCGATTGATGCGATTGCATTTTGCTGCCGAACTCGTGCTCGAGCTGATTTATAAACGATTAGCAGGATCCGCCAAAATCGGAGCACACATTGCAGCAGAAAAAGCACGCATCGACTTTGAATGGAAAGAAAGCATTTCCGGGATTCTGCCAGAAATCAAACAAGCGGCCCACTCCATCATCAATGCCAATTCCAACATCATCAGCGCCTTCAGTGATGAAGAAAATGAAAGACGATATTGGGAAGTGGCAGGCTTCGCTCAAGTTCCTTGTGGTGGAACCCACTTGAAGCAAACCGGCGAAGTGGGGGAAATCAAATTAAAACGAAAAAATATTGGCAAAGGTAAAGAACGCGTTGAAATATCATTAGCCTGAGTTACACCTACCCCTTGGGTACTGCCTCCCTCTTGATTCTTGGTTAGCTTTTACAATACGGAGGATTCCATCATTTCTCCGTATTCTCTCCACAGTTTCTCCACATTTGCCCCCTATACTGAAAACCGGATCGCAAACGAAGCATCCTGTTTTCAACTTCGATTTTTCTTCAACACACTACAACTTTTCAACCCTATTACTGCAAGAGGTCTTTATGAAAAAGCTAACCAAAATCATTTTGAGCATCTTCACTGCAATCACCCTTCTCGGAACTGGCGCTGCTGCATTGCAGGCAAAACCCGGCGGCTGGGGCAAAGGCCACGGCGGCAAAAACCCCGAAATCCGAGCCGTCCGTGACGCCGTGAAGGAGGATATGGCAAATGCACGTTATGAAGTGTTGGCCCAACTGACCGGAAACAACGTGAACGATCTGAAACTGGAAGGAGCCGTAAAACGTTTCCCTGACTTACTAAAACAATATGAAGTGGACCGAGAAGCCTTCCGCGCGGCAATGGATATCCGATCCAATGCGATTGTTGAACAAGCATTGAGCAGCGGCACCATCACTCAGGAGCAATACGATGCGTGGAAGTTGAGAGATGCTCGACGGGATCTACGAGAAAACTTTGCCAATGCCCGCTACGAAGCCCTGGCTGAACTCAGCGGCAAAGAAGTCAACGATCTGAAAATTCAATCTGCAACCCAATCGTTTCGTCAGTTGCTTCGCGAGAACAATATTGATCGTGATACTTTCAAAGAGACTGTGAAGACGAAAGCTGAATCGGTGGTTCAACAAGCCCTTGAGTCAGGACAAATCACTCAAGCACAAGCTGATTCTCTGAAAGCGGACCTGGCTGAGGGGAAGTCTTTTTGGAAGCAAGGTCGTCGAGGAGGAAAACATCGCGGTGGCCATCATCGCGGTTGGAATAACTAATCGTTTGAAATTTGCACGCGTTCGATAGGGATAGTGCACCTTTTGATCAATTTCTATCCTCCCTCACACTTAAATCAACTAGCTGATTTCATTAAAATACATGCACGCGTTCGTGAGGCCATTGCACGGATTGCTCGAAGAAAGGTTGTTTCCTCATTCCGAGTCCACCACAATCAAAGCGTTTGAAACAAGTAATACTTTGATTGTGGTTGATGCACTTTTGATTTTTAACTTTATGAGGAGGCAAGATGGAGAGAATGGTATTGGCAGATGATATTCAATCGTGGCGCAAGATTCTGCATGGTATGGAACTAGCTTACGAGTTGGCACATGGAGAACAATGTGCCGTCGTAGCTGAACACAAACACCCCGGAATGCCATCCATTGTTCAGACGAGGCCGATTCTTCCCTCGTTTTCGCCTCCTGCAAATGAAAACGAGGGAATGCGTTTGCTGTTCACCCTCAATACCATTGAATCCGTTCTGAACAAGATTTTGTACATCAAAGCCGAATACCCCTTCTGCAAAATCGTATTCGATTCCCCCCAATTGGAACCGCTGTATCTGCAAATCGGCGTCCAGGATTTGGTCCATTACTTTTCCGAAGCCCAGTTAATGCGCGTGCATCGTTCCCATCTCATCAATCCCAAAAAAGTCCTGTGCTTAGAAAAACGTCAACGTGACTTCGTGATCTGGATGAAAGATCGTCGTCACGCCACCGAATCATTACCAGTAGGACGATCCTTCGTGACTGAACTGCGCCAGAAATGTGGGGATTGGTTTCGGTAACATTTCTTGAAACTTCAAATTCCTCTCTGCAATCTTGAGTTCTACTCGTTTCTCTTCTTTAGGGGTCCAGCACTTTTGAGTTCGGCCCCCTCTCCCTTCCCAACCTTCCGCTGTCAATACCAAACTCTGTCCGGCTGCACATTGTGTTCATTGGCTCCTCCGGGTCGAGTTGATAAGGCAATTGTCATCATTCCAACATAGCTGGAAATGAGCAAATGTTAGGGTAGAAACAGGCCGTAGCTTTTCCCGTTGCCTCCCAAGGCTAAAGGGGTATAGTGACCCAAGAGGCATCCTTCCTTTTTGTTTTTCGACTCTTTTTTTCGACTCATTTGCAGGAGTTCTGACATGGCTACTGTTGTGCCTGTATCGATTCGAGATTCACTGAGCACCAGGCTTTTGAAAATTGTGTTTTCCATCTACTTTGTGATCACACTCACGGTCACGCTGATCCATATGACCGCAGAATATTACAATGCCCGGGAAAGCGTGATTCGAGAACTCATGGCGCTCCACAAAACCTTTGAGCAATCCTTGGCAACAGCATCTTGGGAAATGAATCAGAATCAACTTCAATCCATGACCGTTGGTTTGGAAAACAGCCCTATTGTGGAGGGCGTGAAATTTAAATTGGATGTGATTGGAACGGTCGCTTCCGGCTCCACGCTAGACGATCAAGGCAACTTGGTTCGAAACGGCAGCGAGGGGCAAATCCAGCCTTCTGACGAAGATCCGTCAGCTTCGGATCTGATTGCTTATCCGTTTGAGATAATGCACAAACATTTTGGAGAAGTTCGCCATATGGGAAGTGGGGTGCTGTATTCCAGTTCGTCGGTGGTATTTCAAAAAGTGAAATATGGATTTGCGTTCATTTTAGTCAATGCCATCATCAAGACATTGGCCTTGTGGATTATCTTTTTGTTGGTGGGACGGATGATCTTGAGTCGCCCTTTAGCCCGGTTTACCGATGCCCTGGAAAAAATCACCCCTGACGAATTTTCCGAAATCGATATCCAAACCACAGGAAACAATGAACTGAAGGTGTTGGAACAAGCCTTTAATTCCATGATGAAAAAGCTGTTTCTGGCCCGAAAAGCATTAAAAAGCAGTATGGAAGCCTTAGCCAACGCCAACCGCCGTCTTGATCTGCTGTTGCATAGCTCCAAGGACATCTCCACTTCTTACGATAAATTCACCTGCACCACCAAGGCGATGAATTCCATTTTGCAGGAACTTTCTTTTGGCACGGTGAATAACGCGCATCTGTATTTTCAAGAGCAAGCCTCTGATGGGAGCGACGGGTTTGCTTATTTTCGCCTTCCCAAAGTTTCGGCAACGCCAGAAGGTCCCGATTTTCAATTGGAAAGCTTGAAACATCTGGATCATGAATTTTATCCCAAACTTCCTGACCCCGTGCTACACCGCACACCAGAGGACTCCCTAGAGACTGGATGTTTTCTTAGCACCAACATTTTAAGCATTCCCGTGTGGCATAATGACAAATTATTAGGCTGGATTGACCTGGAAGGGATTAATTATCAACGGCTGAACAATGAAGATAAGAGTTTTATAGATTCCTTGGCTTACTCGCTTGCCATTTCCCTAGAAAACCTGGGGTTCACCATGGAGTTGGAACGTAAAATCATTGCTCGAACCCGGGAATTGCAGGAGACTTTGCACCAAATTGAACAACAAAATACCAGCCTCCTCGCCAGCAACCGGAAACTAGAAGATCTCAACGACACGAAAGAAAAACTACTCCAAAAACTCAGTTCGCTCCGTGATACCCATGTTCAAACGTTGAAAGATTTATCTCAAGAATGGCAGTCCTCCGAAGCAACCTCCTCTCGCGACATCATGCGTCAGGTCACCCGTGAGATATACCGGATTGATGAAACGCTACGTCCAATCACCTCCCGCTATATTTCAGAGCAGGCAATTCAAAGCAAGCGCGTTCTCCTTGCCGAAGCCAATAATAAGCAGCAGATCATCGCCAAAATGGCCTTGCGTGGAACGGGTGTAGAATTGGATATCGTTTCTAATTTGGAACAAGGATACAAACTGTTGAATCAACAGATGTACGACATTGTGTGTGTGGATCGTGGAATGATCGAACTTGGCACCCTAGCCCAGGAGAAGTCCAAAGAAACACAGTGTGTGTTCATGACTTCGGAAAACACGCCTTCCTACTTACCCATTCTGATTAACAATCCATTTCTGTCCAATATTGTCTCTCGCAATGAAGACGACCGCATGTTCACACTCAAAAACATCCTGACCACGGTGAGCAAGCTGGTCAATCATGATTTGTTCGGCTTAGAAAAATATCTAAGTTGGGGTGTGGAAGTACGGCAAAACCGTGTCACGAACAGCGTCATGCGACACGATTTAGTGGATGAAATGGAAAGATATCTGCAAAGTCTAGGAGTACGCCGTCGGATTCTCAGTAGTGCCGTGATGGTGGCGGAAGAATTGCTCATGAATGCCATTTATGACGCGCCGTCGGATTCCGATGGAAAACCATTGTACAATCACTTGCCCCGAACTACGCCTGTCGTATTAAAACCGGAAGAGCAAGCAGTTCTGCGCTATGCTTGCGATGGTCTCTTGCTCGCCGTTTCGGTAGAAGACCCATTTGGAATGCTCACACGAGAGATCATTTTGAAATATCTACAGAGTTGTTATGGTGGTCAACCAGGTTCCCTCAATGAAAATCAGCCTGCCAAAGGAGGAGCGGGACGGGGGTTGTTTCAGATCATGGAGACTTCCGATCTGTTGGTCATGAATGTCAAACCTCAGGTCAAAACTGAAATCATTGGAATCTTCAATGTCGACCCCCTACAATCCCAAACCCCGAAGACCACCTCATTCCACTTTTTCTATGGCTAAGACTCCCTACTTGTTATATTGAAAATCTTGATGAGTTCTGGCATCCCTTTGAGAGTGGATGACGTTGCTCTACAATTTAGTCTCTAGAAAAATTTTTATCGAGTTATGTGGTATGCCAACTGCCAAAATTTTAAGTGTTGAAGACGAAGATATCTTAAGACAGGGTTTGGAAATCCTATTAACAGGCGAAGGCTTCGAAGTCCTGACCGCCATTCATGGACAAGATGCTTTGAAGAAACTGGAACGCGGCTTTGCTGCGGATATCCTATTGGTGGACAACAACATGCCAGTGATGGGCGGCATCGAATTCATTCAGCGGATCAAACACATGCCCGAGTACGCTAATATTCCGGTTGTCTTCCTTTCCGCCCAAACCAATACAGAAGATATCATGACCGCACTGCGCAGCGGGGCCATTGATTATATCACCAAGCCTTACGACCCTGCCGATCTATTTCAGCGGTTGGATCGTGCCACGCAAATAGGGTTACAGTTGCAATTGGCAACTACCCTACAAGAACAATATGAGGCCTTACAGCGACAATGCCAGTCTGTCGCTCAACTGGCCTATGTTGAGATGCATCTCGCTTCAATGCCAGAAGCAGAAGCCATCGCCCGGTTCATTGCTAGCGACTTTCATAACGACTTGCGCCCCCAAATTACAGTGGGCGTTTTGGAGGCATTGTCCAATGCAGTCATTCACGGAAACTGCGAAATTTCTTCGGAAATTCGTGAGCAAAAAAATGGCTACATGCTTCTACAAAAAGAGCTGGATCGTCGAATGCAGCTAGCCCCTTACAAGGACCGGAAGGTGGTCATCCGTCGAACAACCGATGCTTCCTCCATTACCTTCGAAATCATTGACGAAGGTCCTGGCTTTGATGTGGCCAACATCCCGGACCCTCGCAATCCAGAGAATGTTGTTAAAAAGAGCGGACGGGGCATCTTGCTCATGCAACTTTATTTCGAATCCGTAGAATTCAACGCGAAAGGAAATGCGGTGATTTTGAAAAAAATGCTTTGAAACCCTCTTCTCTCACTTCGACTTCGGTTCGACGACAAAAGCATTCGGTCGGCTGTTACAATACCCTTCCTGCAACACTTCGTGATACACAAAAACAAATGTGTGCTTCCCCGTCGTTTCCACAAAGTCAAAATGCCAAGCTTCTGAACGTATGGAAAACTCCTTACTGACGACTCCAAACCGTTTCATCTCTTTGATTAATATATAAACGCGCACTGGATGGAATTCTTGATTGAGAAGGCTGCCGTAAACACCGATAGCTCGGTAATCGGTCGCTTCTTCTAGCTTCTGAGCACAAGGATTGTTCTTAAGGGCTGCATCTTCTGCTAGAAGGGATGCGGGAATCCAGAAAAGGCAAAAGAAAAGGAAGGTGGTTCGATTCATCCACTGATGCCAGAACCAAACCATAAGACAAACTATTGCAGTGAAGTTGAATTACATTTGTGTCGCAACAACGGGATCTCCATGTTTCAAAACTCCGAACCGTTGCGTAACAAAGACATCCCCTGGTTTCAGTCCCTTATTAATAATGACTCCATCTGGAGTTTGCAGATAGGGGAAGACTTCTCTTTTCACGGCACGATCTTCTTTGACAAGAAACACGTACTGTTTACTACCTTCTGGAATCAGAGAGATGGCTGGAATGATCAACGCATCTTTAATCAAGCGAGTCAGTTGGATTTGGGCTGTCATTCCTGCACGTAACAAACGTTTCCGGTTGGACGCTACGATTTTAACACTGAATCGGCGGGTCTGAGGATCTGATATCCAAGCGATTTGTTTCACCGTTCCTTGAAAGGTCGTTCCCGGATAAGCCGGTGTTTGGAAAGAAACTTTTTGATTTTTCTTAATAAGTGGCAAATCTTCTTCTGCAACTCCGACTTCGATTTCCACCTGGCTCATATCGATCAAATGAAAGAGGCGTTGTCCTGCGTTCACCACTTCGCCAACATCCACATAACTTTCAGCGACCACTGCTCGGATAGGACTGTAAACCAATGTGTCTCGAAAGCTTTTCCGTTTCAACTCCAGATCTTTTTCCGCTAAAGCGATTCCAAGCTTTTCACCAGTCAAAGCCACTTCACGTTGTGTGTATTCGAGACGAACCGTTTCCAATTGCGTTTTGGTAGTGGAACCACGTTGGAACAGCAGTTCTTCTTCATCCAAACGACGCTTGACGTCATTGAGAGTGGCCAAGCGTTCATCGTAAGTATTTTTAGCGGCTTCAATATTGAGCTTCGCCACATCCACTTGAAGCTGTTGCGTGTCGTTTTCTAAGTTTAACAGCAATTGCCCTTGAGCGATCTGTTCATTTTCCTTCACTCCAATTTTTTCAACCCTCCCATTCGCTTCTGCTGAAATCTCAATGTCTTGAATCGGCCCGATGTTACCTACTAATGAAAGCGTCCGTTCGAAGTACTGGGTTTCAACGATTTGGGTAGAAACCTGCGTCTGTGCAACGGAAGAGGCAGTTCCTAGCAGGCTTCCTACCACAACCAGACACCCACAAAGAGAGATTCGAGAATAGCGTATCATGGAATTAAGTTTCATAAGTTTCCTTCAAAACAAATATTTGACAGTTTGCCCAAGACGTAAGTGCAACCTCTCGGCTTGGCCAGCAGGTAATTCCAGTACAAAGTTAGCTTTTTTACGGGGACGAATTGTAATGGGCTCTTCTCCAGCTTCAGGAGGCGAAACTGAAGCCGCAATATGAACGATGCGACGATTGTCTAACCAGATGATATCGATGGGGATGTACATGTCTTTCATCCAAAAGGAATGGGTATCTCTTGTTTCAAACACAAACAGCATTCCCTTTCCAGGGAGCAATTCTTTGCGAAAACTCAATCCACGGTTTCGTTTATCCGGAGTATCGGCCAATTCCACATCAATTTTATGTCCTTTAGAAGTCACCACTTGGGCGTGGCTGTAGGTAAATGGGGCGGGTTCTGCAAAGCTTGAATAAAACAGCGGCAGGATCGCTAGAAATCCTCCTAAGGTGAGGAACAACGTCAAGAAACGTATCATGCGGATTTTTTGGCAAGTTTGGTCAGTTTCTTTTTCACAAGTTTCTGGCGCAGGACAGGAAGATGATCAATGAATAAGATCCCATTTAAATGATCAATTTCATGCTGAAGGCAAATTGCTGCCAAATCTTCGAGTTCTTCCGTATGAAAAATCCCATCAATATCTTGGTAACGAACTTTCACTTTTTGTGCTCGCCGAACCTCTGCGGTAAATTCCACGACACTCAGGCAACCCTCTTCTGTTAGCACGGTTCCTTCACTTTTTTCTTGAATCTCCGGGTTGATCAGTACTTTTGGATCCAATTTAGTTGCGTCTTCGTCTCCACTATAAACGTCCATCACCAGCAAACGCTTCAAAACGGCTACCTGCGTTGCCGCCAAACCGACCCCCTTCGATTCATACATCGTTTCCAACATATTTTCGGAGAGTAGTTGCAAGTTGCTATCGAAGGTGGTGACGGGTTTAGCCACTTGTTTCAAAATGGGATCTGGAAATGTGTGTATTTTAAGCAATGCCATAAGGACTCTTTTCCTAAATAATAACGTTTGAAAGAAGAATAAAATTTTACGAATTAACCATGACTTCAATAACTTAGCTATTGTAGCTTAACTTTTTTCAAAAAATCAATAAAGAACTCATGCCACTCAGAATCCGCCACCACTTCCATTTCCAGAATCCAAACTTCCTTCCCCAATTCAGGATAGGGCTGAAGTTTGACAGCATCTTTTTCTGTAATGACCCAAAAATCGGGGTGCAATTCATGTGTTAGCTTGAGAAGCGATGCAACAGTAGAAGCAGAATACTTAGAATGGTCCGCATACTGAACCGTTTTGAGAACCGTTGCCTCCAGATGCTCCAAAACAAGTTCAAATCCCTGGGGCTGGGCGATACCGCACGTCAATAACACTTTCTTGTGGGCCAAATCACTGAGAGGAAGGAAGGCTTGACGATCTAGGCGGCACAAACGCAAAGGCTTGTAATAAAATTTAAATATAGGGCAAGACACCTTCAATTGAGTTCGAAGCTGATGCAACACTCGATCAGAAAACCCTAAATTGCATTTAGTTAAAATGATCGCATCCGCTCGATTCCAATGATGTTCAGGTTCTCGTAGTTCCCCCAAAGGTAAGAGATGCCCGTTGCCCAATCCTCTTGCGGCATCAATCAAGAGCAAATTCAGGTCGCGATGCAAAGCTATATGCTGGTAGCCATCATCAACGACCAGCACATCGGGTTGATCCCAAAGCGAAGCAAGCTGCGCTACCAAAGCCCGATTGGAACTCACATAGACTGGTACCGAGGGATGTTTCAGCGCAAGAAGGTAAGGCTCATCTCCTAACGACAACGCACTACATGGAGTTCCTTCTGTTATTTTCACACGCTGTGCAGTGGAAGCCGTTTCATTTTTATACCCTCGGCTCAAAATGCAAGGTTGATTGCCGTGATTCTGCAATTCTCTCACTAAAAAGTCTACAAGCGGGGTCTTTCCTGCCCCCCCTGCGGTCAGATTACCCACAGCAATTGTAGGTATAGAAGGCTTTTTGCTTCGTAAGACTCCTTTTTTATAGAGATAGAGCCGAAACAAGACCAACGCTTCATAGATGAGAGAGAGGCACAACAGAACCGTTTTCATAAGGCTAGGCAATCAAACGGTAACGCAATTCCGAGTCGGCATTAGTCTCATCTTCAATAGGTTCAAAAAAGCCATTTTTGATGAGTTCTTGGATCAAGAGATCGGTTTGTTCTGGAGTCATTTGTAAGGCAACAAACAATTCTGTTCGGGTCACTTGTCCATTGTGAGAGTGGGCAACTTGGAGGGCTTCATAGACGGGGAGACTTCGGTATCCATTGTATTGGTAGTATCCGTAGCAAAATAAAACAAAACCAATCAGCAAGGAAATTGGCCCCACCAATGGAATAGGAAATGGGGCATAGCTATCTAAAAAGATAAACCCCCCTAAGACCATGAAAATCCATCCATGCCGCTTTTGGCGGCGACGACGGGCTAAAAATCTTTCTTGCTCAAAGGGAGGAATGGAATCTCGATCCATAGGCTAACTTGTCAGAGTTCCTCAAGAGTTGGTGTCTGAAGAGGCACTTGTCTTTTTAGAAGTAGTGCTTCTCCGAGTCGTGCTCTTCGTCGTTGTTTTTCGTGGGGTTGTCTTTCGAGCCGCTGGCTTCTTAGCAGGTTCCATGTTTTTACGGGCTTCCAATGCTCGTTCTCGAACATCAGCAATATCTTCTTCGCTAAACACACCATTCACCCCAGAAATGGCGGCAAGCTTCATTCCATGCTTCAAGCCGAGTTGATAAATAGTTTTCACCTTTTCCCATTCGATATTTCGTCCGATTGTAAAGACCTCAAATTTTCCTTCCAATGCCAAGACAATCGTCTCTGCGAGACAAGCGTAAACCACACCTTTGGGCAGGCCAATGTTTTTGAGTTGTGGATTTCCAGGTAAGAATATCTCCCCTGATTCGATGACCAAAACGTCCGGCCGTTTTGCCACTTCGCTTGGTGGCAGATCCAAAGGACGAGCCACGTCTGTAATGATACAACCGGGTTTGACTTTCATGATATCAAGAATTTTCTTCCCGGCACCCGAAGTGGAAGTCACAATCATATCCATATCACCGAGGTGTTCATCGGCTTTTGTGGAAACGATAACGTTCGCATCGGGAGTATCTTGCATAATCGATTTACGCAGTTCCATCAATTTGTCGGGCCTGGGTGCAACGAGGTACAACTCATCCACCACCATGGCTAAAAGTCGTGCCGACACAGCCCCAATAGATCCTGTGGCACCTACGACCATTGCCTTTCCCCGGATACGTTGTCCTTTGGTGATCTCCACAAGTCCCAAACGGCGGGCGGCATCAGCCGCAGCCCATAGCGCGCCAGAAGCACTATAACTGTTCCCCGAAGTAATCGGAATATCAGCACGCTTGGAAACGGTAATACCCGCGTCTCCCACCACTTTTGTGAAAGCCCCCAATCCCATGATTTGTGCCCCCAAGCGTTTGGCCATACGAGCTGCGGCCAACAGGCGACGGTAGGTAAATTCAGGGTTTCGAGCCAACATTTCACGAGGAGTTCCTCCCACTGAAAGCAACCAACCTTCTGCTTCCACACCTGTTGGAGAACGGATCCCTTTCATCGTCGAGTAAACGAAGGGCGGTGCATAAGCCATGGCTTTTTCGACTGCGTCCATAAAGACGGGTGGAGTGACCTGAGAAAGGATTTCTACAGGCTTCACTTTCTTGAAATACTCTTGTGAGAGCGGATGGATCACAAAAGCGAATCGATTGATTTGCTTCTGGCTGGTGGGATAAATCAAACGAGGTTCCAACTGATAATCTCGCATGATCTCTAAGTAATCTTCATTGGAAATTTCTTTAGGATCCTTTTCCAAGGTCGCCACAATCATGGCCTCTAAGATATTGACGCCTACAACATGGTCCAGAACTTGAGGTGACACATCAATAATCAACCTGGCTCCACAACTTTCTAAAAACTCTAAACGCTCATCAGAAACAGTCGACGTGACTACCGTTTTTCCAGCAATTTCTTCTAAATCGGCATACTTTTCGATCTCTGAGAAGGGTCCAACAATGATGTTAGCTTTTTGAATGGTCTTGCGAAGGATAAAATGATTCCATTCGGTAATCACTGCCAAAGAAGGATTCAAAAATTTACTAGGAGTCCATTTCAACACTTCGTGACTGCCAGCAGCATAAAGCTCTAATGCATTGAGGGACGTGAGCACTTTGGGAATACCCATTTGGATGACCGGGTCGGCAAAGGACAAGTTATCCGTAAACTCCGACATGACGGCCGCCATATCATAATTGAGCATTCCCGATAAAAAAAGCACTCGCGCATTGTTGAAGTATCCGTTCAGTTCGAGTTGGGTATGACGAATTGCCCAACGCTGCAACATGTTTCTTAACCGGCTTCCAGTGGTCACTGGCACACTCTTCACTGTTTTTTCCAAGCGAGCGGTGTCTTTCTGTATGAAACGTTTGGTGCCAATAGAATAGTGCTCACGCACCATCCCCAAACCAATCACATCCGCTTCTTTTTCCCATTGTTTCAACAATTTTGACGCTTTGCGTTCATCCCGGTCGGTACCAAAACGTCGTATAAAGAACTTTTGACCTAGAAACTCGGTTTCAAACTCATAGTCTTCACTACTCGATCCTAAACTGATACTCACAATTTGTTTCATAGTTCCCCCATATTTGTTGGATGATTCTGCTTCCAAACAAAATTATAGTTCTAATTCCATTCCTTCATATCCCACCAAAATTTCTAGCGGAGATATATCCGGTTCTTCTCGTTTCATCTCTTCGTAATGTAGCTCATAATACGCTTTTACATCCGATGACATTCTATAAATTTTTTGGTCATCAGAATTTGGGTCATGACTCATGATGACCATGGTTTTAATATTCTCTCGCAAACAGAGGTCTACACCAACTTTTGCAGTGCAATGCCCCCAATCGATCTTTTGCAGTACTTCGGAAATTGTATACTGCCCATCAAATAGTACCATATCGGCGTTTTGATAATACGGCAAATCATCTCCCAGATCCTGGCGGCTCATGCGTTTGAATTCTGTATCAAAACAGAGGGCTAAACGTTTTCCATTGCATTCGATGTGATACCCATAGGCAGTATTTGGATGATCTAATTCGAACGCAGTGATCTTCATTCCATAAAGCTGGACAGGCTCGTATTTATTCAATTGATGGAAATGGTGAATCGAAGGAAGATCTTTATAAGAAACTGGAAAATAGGGGTCGGAGAACAACGTTTCAATATGCTTTTGCAAGTTCTTATGAACCCCATAAAAATGAAGAACCTTGTTAGGAATGAAAATCGGAACAAAAAATGGCAGCCCACAAGTATGATCCCAATGGAAATGAGTTTGAAAAATATGAAACTCATCTTGGGTCCGAAAATTATTTACCCCATACACACGTATTCCAGAGCCACTGTCAAACAGGACAGAACCTTGCTCGCTACTTACTTCCACACAAGGAGTTGAGGGGCCATAAGTTCCCTTTTGATAAAACGGTAGAGAATTGAGGAAAGGAGTGATTTCTTCTAGACGGGAATGACCGCGACTGACAAATAGTCGTAGGGCATTTTCGATTTTGGATTCCACCGAATCTGCCACTAGCCCTGAAGGTAGTGAGCCTCGAACACCATAGAGTTTAATCCTCATGACGACTCGCCTGTTGTCTGACTATTTGCACAATCCCTTCTATATCCGGGCGGCACTGTTGGGAGCAATCTGGACAAGGGATTTGGATTGTCTGATTTAATAGGGGCGTTGTCAACTCAATTTTTAGCTCAAACTCTTGCTCACAAGATGGGCACCAGACCGGTAGATTACAAGACTCTACCCAACATCCAAGACTCATTTCTTCGATTTGGGTCAGGGCTTGAGTGAAGGCGGGAGAACAATCTTCCAAAATCAACAAAGACGGCCAAGAAAGGGTTTGCATTAAATTAAACCACTCACGAATTCCGGTTGAGTTGACCCGAAGTACTTGCTTTAAGTTTAGCCTTAAGAAGCAATGACGACACTTTTGTAACTCCTCTGCTAATTCGGCATAAGCGAAGTCTTCATTGAGTGGCCCTTTCAACCAAACCCTAACTTCTGACGGCTTTGACTCCACGATCCAGGTCATCATTTCTGATTGATGATTGTTCCAATCCCCAAATTCCAGCATATCCCCTTTCAACTTGTGATTTTCCTTGATTCGCATTGGCTCTCGGAAGTTTTAAATAGTTTCAAATAGATTATGACTTCAAAGAAGATAAATTATCGATCCTTCGTGTTTCCAAAAGTCTCAATTTGTGACGCATTTTCTAGTTCAGGGATTATGGGCAAACTTTGCTCATGATCTAATGAAATCAAGGTAGGAGTGACAAAAACCATGATATGATTGAATCGTTTGCTTTGGTTTTCCGTTTTAAAAAAGTAACCTAACACTGGAATATTTTGCAGAAGGGGAACTCCTTGCGTCGACAGACTAGAGTTTTGCCGGATCAAGCCACCTAATAAGAAAGGTTGCCCATCACGAACTACCACATCACTTCGAGCACTTTGGCTGTTGATTTGGGGAACACCGTCGGTCAAAGCATCGGTGATGGGGCTACTGCTTTCCGCAAAAATATTCAATCTAATTTTATAGTCAGGTTTGCCACTTTGCCTATCCACAACCAATCGAGGAGTTACTCGTAAGGTAACTCCAGTCTTGATCTCTTTTAGAGTCGGTTTTTCCTCTACGACTACTTTCACGTTGATGATATCCCCACTGCGCATTTCAGCTTCGATATTATTTGTGGTGACCACTACAGGGCGAGACAAAACCCTCCCTTTTCCTTCTGTTTCCATCAGCCTCAACAATGCATCTACTTGAAATGCCCGGGTTGTTTCCACAGGCCCGAAAATTGCGGTTGCCGAAAACGGTTCGACTGCTGGATTGCTGATGACATCTCCACGTGCGATGCCCTGCCCTTGAAACTGAAGACCAAGCTGTCTTGAGGTCACATCCGACGTTTCAAAGATATGGGCTTCAATACGGATCAATGGATTGGGTTGATCCCATGTTTTTAAGACTTGCTGCATGGTCTCGATTTGTTGGGGTTCCCCCTGCACAATCAACGCATTGTTCAAAACATCCGCAAGTATATGGAATTCAGTTTTTGGAATCGCTTCGTCTTCAAAATTACTGGCAGGCTGCAATAAGTTTTGTATAGCAACTTCAACCCCTGGAACGGAGACTGCTTCCCCATCACTCACAAATCGTTTCTCACCTACGTGCAAATAATTCAGAGGAATTCGTTGAATCTCAGTTGGTCGATACTGAGCATAGGACCGGTCGATTTTATCAATCATCGCCACCAAACGGATCACGTTCTTTTCGGGTCCATATAGGGATACAATGGAAGGGCTTTTGGAAGATTCAGAAACGTCTTTCTGCCAATGGATATGAACATCACGGGTTAATTCTAAATCCTGTTGTAAAACCGGGAAGAGGTGCTGCTGCACTTGCTTTAGAGAGGCTGCCTTCAAAAAAATTGTCTCGAAGTGGGGTGGACTGGCAATTGTCGAGTCTGCTTCTATTGACGGTTCTTCTAATGCTGGTTCGGATTCTGCGGATCGATCTGTTTCTGCGGATCGCCTTGCTACTGCGGATCGCTCTGTTTCTAAAATTGGCTCCGTTACTTCTGCTGGAGGAACGGTTGTTTTTTCAATTTTTTGAAAGCTGCTTGTTTCATCTTCTTGCTTGGCTTGCGAAGTTTTGTGTTCTAGTGGGGTCCTGATATTGGAAGCATCTTTCATCTCGGTAGGCGAAATCTTCTGGTTGGAAATCACTTCTGGTGTCAATATCGTTGGCAGAGTGACCTCAGGCTCGGCCTGTTGAGACCGATCTAAATCGGTTATTACAGGAATGATCGCGTCCAATACGACGGTGCGTCCTCGTAGTACCACGGTGTTTTCAGAAGGATAAAAAATTTCGAGGCGCTGCAATTGTCTCAAGAGCGGACGGGATTTTTGGAGGAAGTCTTTCAATTCAGAATGATTGATATGAGCCAGGGGAATCGTACGAACCTCGATTGCCTGCTCTTCTATAATCTGCAATGTGTGTGTAGTCGCATCGTATTCAACAAACCACCCGAACTGCAATGCAAGTTCGTTCACTGCCTTTTCTACAGAAAGAAACTTAAAGTTACGGTGAACCATAACCGCTCTCCATACTTTTTGATCTCGGATGATGGGAATCTGTCCCACAACCGATAGATCTTCAAGAATCGCATCCACGGAAACTGAGGCGGCAAGTTGCTTGCGATATGGGGTACGTCGCCAGACTTCTGTTCGAGGAATCACATTCCAAACCTGCTCATAATGCACTAAAGCAAGCTCGTAATGGCTCAGCATCCAATGGAATGCCACTTCGGGAGTGGTTGCTTTGAGGTAACTGGGAAAGAGTTGTTGCGAGAGAATCGGATCAATCTGGAACGAGTTTGGCTGAGCTGCATATTGATCGAAGAATTGCTGCAACCCCACTGAAAATGGGGTCCCAGAAACGACCCATTTTTCAAAGTCAATCGATTGGTTTGTTGTCCAAGAAATCGCTGAGATATTTGCTCGACCTTGCGATAGATTCCCCCAAATTAAAGTAACAGCAAGGCATCCCGCTATGAAGACAAGTGATCTAGAAAACCTCATCGATTTCATAAGTCCTCTCTAAAAATCAAACGGTTACTTGTATAAAGTTCGCTCTTTATAAAAAGCAAAGATACTCTATCATTGTTGATCTTCCATAGCCTTCATAGCCCTGCTGGCTCATGGCATTTTTGAAGTAGACTTGTTAATGTGAAGCCTAATTAGTGTCAACCAAACATGCCCAGTTTTCAGTTTTAGGTCAACCTAGAGATCACTCTTAAAGCCAGTAAAATTAAGGCTTTGATGTTTCCCCCTATCGGAATAATGACTTTTCTGTATAATTTTCTTTCCAAATTTAGCAACTTCCAAACCTTACATTATAAGAGAATATAATGAACACGTTAGACCTTGTTTTAGCCCGCCCAAGAGGCTTTTGTGCTGGTGTGGATCGTGCCATCACAATTGTAGAACGCACACTCGATTTATACGGTCCGCCGATTTATGTAAGGCACGAAATCGTGCACAACCCCCATGTTGTGGAAAGGTTACGAAAACGAGGGGCCATTTTTGTAGAAGAGCTGAACCTTATTCCAGAAGGCTCACGCGTGATTTTTTCGGCCCATGGAGTCTCTCCAGCTGTCCGGGAAGAAGCCAAACAGCGTGGTTTTCAAGTGCTAGACGCGACCTGTCCTTTAGTTACCAAAGTCCATGTAGAGGCCCAACGCTACGCGAAAAAAGGTCATACTATTGTGTTGATCGGACATCGAGAACATGTAGAAGTTCAAGGCACTTTGGGAGAAGCCCCCGAACGTATCGTTGTGGTCAGTGATGTCAATGAAGTGGAATCCTTGGAAGTGCCCGATACCTCAAAAGTCGCTTATTTGACACAAACCACGCTTTCTTTGGACGACACAGCAGCCATAGTGGAAGCGCTTAAACAGAAGTTTCCCCAAATCCAAGGTCCTCCCAAAGAAGATATTTGTTACGCGACCCAAAACCGGCAAAACGCAGTCAAGGCAATGGCTCATGAAGTGGATTTGATTTTGGTGGTAGGAGCGCCCAATAGCTCAAATACGTTGCGCTTGGTAGAAGTGGCACAAGCTTCAGGAGTCCCCGCAAAGCGCATCGAATCGGCCCACGAAATCGAAACGGATTGGTTTTCGAATTGTCAGCAAATTGGTGTGACCGCCGGTGCCTCGGCTCCCGAAGACATTGTACAAGAAATTGTGGAAACCGTTCGTCGCCTTGCATCACAAAGCCGTGTGCGCGAACTCACACTCGTGGAAGAAAATGTCATTTTTGCCCTTCCCCCCGAGCTTCGCGTGCCGTCAACAGTCTCAACGACCTCTTAAAAAAATTTCCAATTGAGCAACCGCTTGTTTTCGCATGGAAATGGCTGACTTTTGTTCGGAAGCCATTTCCGCAAAGCTCAAATCATACCCATCTGGCTGAAAAATTGTATCCCAACCAAACCCGTTCTCACCTCGGGGGGGTACGATAGTACCCGAAATCTTACCTTCAAATAGATGAACTTGGTTCCCATCTGCAAATCCTAGACATGTAATAGCTTCGGCAGACTTGTTTTGAAACGAAGAGAGAGCCTTCACCAAGTTTTCGGTTCCCATGCTCTTCAGAAACCATTTAATTAAGGGGCCAGGCAATCCATTCCATGCGTGAAAGTATAACGATGTGTCTTCGACTAATACGGGAACCTGTACATGTGCATACGCTTGATTGGCCTTATGACGGATCAATGTGTTCAGATCCGTGGTCTGAACTTCTTCTAAATCCACATCGACCATTTTTATAGGGCACTGTAGAATTTCTTGTACCTCTCGGCATTTGTTCTCATTGGAAGTCACAAAAAGTAATTTTGATTTCATAGGGTTAACTTCTTAGAAGAGGGTAAAAATAACCAATTTGAAACAAGCTTGTTTTTCTTTGAAAAAGTATTGACAAGAAGCAAAAACCTCTTTAGAGTGATGTTCAACATTTGAACATTAATTTCTCCTTCTATTGAGTTAGAAACCTCTTCGCAACGACAGTCTCCGCTCCTGTCGTTCAGAAAAGCTGTCGACCTTGGTCATAATGTTTTCCCGCCTCATGAGCCAAGGTCGATAGGGTTCGACCTAAGAAGCGATAATACTTCTACCTATTCAGGCATGGACGCATCATAATACCCCTCTCGGCATGACCTAACCGAAGTTACATCAGCAGGCTTCGGTTAGGGTTATGTTTTCTAGCTATCCCTTTTATTCTTTTTCAGTTTTATCTTCCTTTTCCTCATTTATATTTTCTGTTTCCGCTACGAAATGTAAGGCCATCTCAAAGGCAGCCTGTGTGAATTGCAGGACATGTTGGAAACCGTCCTCGGAAAGTTTTCGTGCAGCATCATGTTGGCGGTAGATATTGATGAATTGGCGCTCCCGTTCCAATTGGATCGGAAGACGATCCATCCCCCACACCTCAAAAACTTTCCAAACTTCGGGATTGTAGGTACGTGTGAATTTGAGCACAAAGGGAAGCGGGTCATGTCGGGCTAAAACGGCAGCTAAACGCAAAATCAATTCAAAGGATAAGGTAGCCGTTCCATTCTCAACCGCAGTTAGGATCGAATCATCGGCAAGATCCATGGCTTCACCGAGTTCTTTGACTGTCAATCCTGCCACTTCTCTTAGGTCTCGCAGGTACGAGCCTGCCTCTTGCATCATGGAAGCTCGTTCCGGTGGCAAAAAAGCTTTGCCGACTTTCATGGAAGCTTCCCCGGTCTTGGTAGCAATTTTAATTGCAGTTCCGGTCAACTCAGCGAGCAGCCGGATCATCGAAGCGTCTTTACGCAGATCCTTGTTTTCTTTTTCCGGGGCTTCTTCGGTTTTAGAAGAATGAGTTGATTTGTTTGAGGTTGCCATGCGAACCTTATTGTAAGGGTGCAATTATGCTAAAAATAACAATGAGTTACTATTCTAACAAAAACAAAAATTGGGGCACAAGTTTTAATTGATGCAAGGTCTACTTTTACTCCTATTTTTTTTAATCGTTCCCTCAGTCGAACTGTGGATTCTATTCCAGCTCAGCTCCCAAGTTTCGCTGGTGAGCATCTTGGTCCTTTGCGGCGTTACAGGAGCATTGGGAATCTGGTTGATGCGTACCGAAGATTTTTCGCTTTGGACCCTCTTGGAGTCGGAAATTCAAAACCGCCGTATGCCCACTGAAGAATTGGTGGATACCTTACTTTTAATGATAAGTGGTGTCTCCCTCTTCATTCCCGGGCTTTTTACTGATGCGCTCGGATTCGCGTTGATTTTTCCAAGCATCCGACAGTGGAGTGTTGATACGATTCGAGATTATTTAAAAAAATATTTTTCACTCTGAGCTTCTTTTTTACTCTCCGTCAACTTGAAATCACTTCCAAAAGATCTAAGAAAAGCTCCACTTTTCCAAGTTGACATAGTTTAACAATGAAATATTTGAGGAGTCATGTTTACAGGTATTGTAAAAGCATTGTGTTCGGTCGTTTCTATAGAAAAATTAGAAGGGGGCCTACGTTTGCAAGTTGACCTAAATCAGTGGACGAATGGACTCGAAATTGGAGCCAGCGTTGCGATCAATGGCGTTTGTTTAACGGCTGTAGCCATTGAACAAGACTTGGTGGATTTTGATGTCATTCAAGAGTCGCTGAACCGCAGCAACCTGGGGAGTTTACAAGTCGGAGATCGTGTCAATATGGAGCGCTCTTTTCGATATGGTGATGAAATTGGCGGACATCAAGTGAATGGGCATGTCGATACCATCGGAACCATCCAATCCATTGTAACTTCTCCCAACAACCAAGAGGTGTTCATTCAACACGATCCGCAGTGGAATCGCTATCTGGTTCCGAAAGGGTGGATCGCTATTGACGGGGTGAGCCTGACGGTTGTTTCTGTCGAACCGGATCGATTTTCTGTCTCTTTGATTCCTGAAACGCTCGCCCGAACCACCTTAGGTTTCAAGCAAGAAAGAAGCCCGGTTAATCTAGAATTCGACCACACAACAAAAATCATTGTGACCACTATCGAACGCTTGTTGCCCTCGATGGTGCAAAAATACCAAGTTGGCTAAAATCTATTGATCAAGGGAGCTATCATGCAACATTACGATATCATTGTGATTGGTTCAGGTGGGGGTGCAAAGATTTCCACTCCGTCTTCAAAACTGGGTTATAAAGTCGCATTGGTCGAAAAGGATCGATTGGGTGGGACTTGCCTCAATCGGGGATGTATTCCTTCCAAAATGCTCATCCATGCGGCAGAAGTCGCAACCACTATCGACGAAGCCAATCGATATCAAATACTACCCCGTGGATATGATGTGGATTTTCCGACACTGGTACGGCGAGTCTCCCAAACGATTGACGAAGAATCACTGAGTATCAATCCCGGTGTGGAAGCCAACCCAAACTTGGATTGGTATCGCGGCCATGCCCGGTTTGTGGGGGAACGGACTTTGCGTATCGGGGATGACGAAATTCGAGGGGATAAGGTTTTTATCGCGGCAGGAGCAAGACCTTACGTCCCTCCCATCAAAGGGCTGGCTGATGTGCCCTATATCACCAGCACCGAAGCCTTACGACTCGATCAATTTCCTAAAAAAATGGTGGTGATTGGAGGAGGTTATATTGCGGCGGAGCTGGCTTACTATTTTGGGGCATTGGGCACCGAAATTCATATGTTTGTCAGAAGCCGCATGTTGAAAGGAGAAGATTTTGAAGTTCGGGAAGAATTCGAACGCATCTTCAGCCAAAACCACAACGTGTATATGGGGAAAGCTCCCACGGAAGTTCGTTATGAAAACGGACGGTTTGAAGTGCTGTACGAAGATGAAGGGCAAATCCAAAGTATTGATTGCGATCAAGTCTTTGTCGCAGCAGGGGTTATCCCCAACTGTGATTTACTCGACCTGGAAAAAGCCGGAGTGGAAACCCATCCCAAAGGATATATCAAGGTGGATGAGTACCTGCGCACCACCGCCGAAAATGTGTGGGCATTTGGTGATATTGCGGGCAACTACTTATTTCGACACAGTGCCAACTTTGAGGGACAATACTTGTTCGCCTCGGTGATCCATCAAGCTTTGGACACACCGATTGACTATACAGGAATGCCACATGCAGTGTTTTCTCATCCCCAAATCGCCGGAGTGGGCGAACGTGAAGATGATTTGAAAGCGCGGAATGCTGATTATGTCGTAGGAATCAACCCGTATTCCAAGAGTGCGATGGGCATGGCCCTCCGGTCCGAATACGGATTTGTTAAATTCTTGATCGAGCGGCGTACCCACAAAATCTTGGGATGTCACATCATTGGCCATGAAGCGAGCGTGTTGATCCATCAAGTCATTCCATTGATGCGACTTGGAGGCAAACTGGAAGACTTGCTGTACATGGTTCACATCCATCCCGCTTTGTCAGAGATCGTTCGCAATGCAGCGCGAAAAGCTCGAGACGAGCTGATCAAAGCAGGAGAGCAACTCTCTATTGAACTGCAAATCGCTTAGGATGCCAACATTAACCAAGGAGGGTAAAATGAAAGTAAGCAGCACCTGGTACTTAATTGCATGTTGGGTCGTCTTGGGTCTCGCCGGATGTACGACGTCCCAAGAAGTCACCCAAGAGCCCATTCTTCAAAGTTTGGTCGAACATTCAGACCAATCCATCGTGTGGCAAGACGATTTGGTGTGGCAAGACTTGGCTCCGGCGGTGGAGCAATCGCTTCGCTATTATCGTCGTCTCCCTGATTCGCGTACTTTTGACTACGGAGGCACGTCTTATACTGCCCGCGAGGTGGAAGCCTCACTTCGTTTGTTTTTAGAGACAGTACAAACTTACGAAGGCCCGGCTCTCCAACAGGAGCTACAAAAAAAATTCCGTTTCTTGGAAAGCAAAAACGATACAGGAAGTGCATTTTTCACAGGCTACTATGAGCCGATGCTCGAAGGGGACCTTCAGCCTTCGAAGGAATATCCGGTGCCTCTCTATGCGATGCCGGATGACTTGATTCGGGTGGATTTGGGATTGTTTAAAGAAGAATTCAAAGGCAAACGGATCTTAGGACGGGTGAAAGGCAAGCGTTTCGTTCCCTATGACTCCCGTAACGAAATCGCTTATGAGAATTCATTGAAAGATCGAGCCAAACCCCTGGCTTATGTTCGAAACGATGTGGATCTGTTTTTTCTTCAGATTCAAGGTTCGGGGCTCCTCCGTTTGCCCAATGGTGATTTAAAACGGGTGAACTACGCTGGTCAAAACGGACATCCGTACCGTGCGATTGGGCGTCTCTTGATTCAGGAAAATAAAATTTCCCGTGCGAAAATGTCGATGCAGGCTATCAAAACCTATCTCAAAGAACATCCGGATGAAGTGCCGGATATTCTCAATTACAATCCGAGTTATACCTTTTTTCGTTCAGTAGAAGAGGGTCCTTTGGGTTACATCGAAGTCCCGCTCACGCCACACCGCTCCATTGCGATGGATCGAAAGTTGATCCCTCGTGGAGCGCTTGCGTTCATTGAAACCGAAGAACCTGTATTTGATCACGATCATGTGATCGATTATCAGCCCGTTCACCGATTTGTGTTGGTGCAAGATACCGGTGGGGCAATCCGAGGACACGGTCGGGCCGATCTATTCTGGGGACATGGAAAGGAAGCCGAGCTGAAAGCAGGTCATATGAAACAACGAGGCCGTATCTTTTTGATCATTGCTCGCAAAGAATTTTTGAAATAACAAGCAACCCAACTCAAAAATGAGAACAAACCTTCTGGTTCGAAGTGTGCTTCAGGCGTTATGCAGTTTATCGGCGCTATGTATGCTGGGTTTTTCCTTCCCTGCAAACGCCTGGGAATTGATCGATATTCCAGAGGGCACCGCGCACATCGGGTCACTAGAGGGAGAAGCCGATGAACGTCCGATTCGTGCCGTCCATGTCAATGCCTTTCGCATCACCAAGACGGAGATCACGAATGCAGAGTTTGCTCAATTTGTTCAGGAGACAGGACATATCACGCAAGCTGAAAAAATCGGATGGGGCTGGGTGTGGAACCGGCGTTGGAATCGTGTCAATGGAGCGGATTGGCGACATCCCGAAGGGCCAGAAAGTCCCATTCGCAATCCAGCAGATCACCCCGTTGTGCAAGTGAGTTGGCAGGATGCTCGCGCGTTTTGTGAATGGCACGGACTGCGTTTGCCAACGGATGTCGAATGGGAATATGCGGCGCGGGGTTCAGACCAACGCCGTTATCCTTGGGGAAATGCAGCCCCCCGTTCACAATCCATCCAGCATGCAAACTATGGAACGGATACCTGTTGTGCTGCTGATGACCAGGATGGTTATCTGTTTACATCCTCAGTAGGGTCTTACCCAGAAGGGGCCTCGCCATTTGGCATTTTAGATATGGCAGGAAATGTATGGGAATGGGTTGAAGATGATCACCCACGACAACCTGGATGGAAAACTATCCGTGGGGGTGGTTGGGGAAACAATCCCTATTGCTTGAGAACGTCATACCGCCATAGCAACCGCCCTTCGGCCCGGCTTGACATGGTGGGATTTCGATGCGCTGCTGGGAAATAAATGGCTCCCTCCTTTCGATTGAAAAAATTGAGCTGGGCTATCCTCAGCTTCCTATTGCTTTCCTTGCTTGTTCTTATCGTTCTACATCTCCTCTTTCCAATATATCCTCTTTTGGAGCGAGTCCAATTCTCCAAAGTCTATTATGACCGCAATGGACAACTGCTCGGTGCACGATTGAGTCCTGATGAAAAATGGAGGTTCCAAAGCCACCTCGATGAAATCGCTCCCGAATTGACCACCGCTTTACTGCTATTTGAAGACAAACGTTATTATGACCATTGGGGGGTGGACCCCTTGGCAATCGTTCGGGCCATTGGGCAGAATGTCCAAGCTCGAAGAGTGGTTTCCGGTGCTTCGACAATCAGTATGCAGGTGGCGCGACTGCTGGGAGAGGAACGGCATTACCGGTCTTTCTGGGGAAAGCTCGTACAAACATTCCGAGCTTTCCAGTTGGAGTCCACTCTGTCTAAAAACGAAATTTTGGAATGGTATTTCAATCTCGCCCCCTACGGCGGAAACATCGAAGGAGTGGTCGCTGCTTCTTGGTTTTATTTTGCCAAACCCCCCTCTCAATTGACGTGGACCGAAGCCATTGCCTTAGCGATCACTCCGAAGTCTCCCAATGTCTACCGACCTGATCAGTTCCCCTTATTGGCTCAAAAACACTGCCATCATTTGCGAAAACGACTTGAGGAAACGGGACACTTGGCCTCGATTGATTTATGGTTCATTGAGTGCCAACAACCTCCAGGCGATCTTCGTCGTTTACCTCGTCATGCCCCTCATTTTGTGGACCGGCTGCATACCGGTTCGGGACAACAATCGGCTTTGGTGCTTCAAGAAACCCCAGCATTGGTCCCCACCTGGAATCACATTCGCACCACCTTGGATCTCGATATCCAGTTGCATCTGGAACATCTAGTCTCGGGTTACATGAAAACCGTTCGAGCCAGCGGTATCCACAATGCTGCTGTGATGGTTCTTGAAAATCATACCTCCGAAATTGTGGCTTACATCGGATCTTCCAACTTTTCCGATAAAAAACACGCCGGAGAAGTCGATGGAGTGCGTGCCTGGAGATCACCGGGTTCCACACTCAAGCCATTCATTTATGCGCGTGCTTTGGAATCCGGGCAGTACAACAGCCATACGCTCTTGGCGAACGTTCCCATCGCTTATCCGGGTTATCGTCCTCAAAACTACACTCCGGAAGACTTAGGAATTGCTCACTTTGATGATGCTCTGATTCAATCGCTCAATCTCCCCGCAGTGTCCCTGAATGTGGCGTTAGGACGAGATCGAGATCTCATGGCTTCCCTATGGGCCGCAGAAGTTTCCACCCTGCCCCACAACCGGGACCATTACGGGCAAAGCCTCGTATTGGGCGGTGGTGAAATGCGTCTGGACGAATTGGGAGTCTTATACACCGCCTTGGCTCGCAAAGGGGAATTGCGTCCTGCCCACATGGTCCTAAAAAAACAACGTGGTGGCCCTGCATTACGGGTTGGAAAAGTGACACCTTGGATCACTCCGGAAGCGGCTTTTATCGTTTCTGAGATTCTTAAAGAATCCCCTCATCCACGCTATGGCACCGCTGCCTATTACCTCAAAGACATGCCTCACGTCGCATGGAAAACAGGCACCTCCAGCCGACAACGAGACGCTTGGACGATTGGATATACCCCGATCTACACAGTGGCCGTGTGGGTAGGCAACTTCAGCGGCGTTCGGGCGGATGGCATGAGCGGCGGACGTTCAGCAGCTCCTTTGTTTTTTGAGATCATCCGGGAACTCTCTCGCTTTCGCTCAACAACGTGGCCCAACCCTCCCGAGGATGTCATCCAGCAATCGGTATGTAGTTTATCCGGTGGGTTTGCCAACGCATTTTGCCCTGCCGAGGAATCTGCCTGGTGGATTGTTGGAGTGACCGAACCTACGTTTTGTCAGATGCATATCGAACTCCTCACTCACCGAGCGACAGGGGATCGACTGAGTCCAGAGTGCATTTATCAACAAGATATTCCGGTGACTGATATTGAGAGCCGACCAGCCATCTTGTGGCCTCGCGAAACCGGAGGGTGGTTGGCTCGCAATCAATCGGCCGTCATTTTCCCGCCGTATGCCGATGGGTGCGCCCCTGCGGAAACCCTTCAACAGCAGCCTCCGATTCTTCACACTCCGTTGCACGGAGAGAAATACCTCATCCGTTCAGGAGACAATGCCGCTCCTTTCGCGCGATTTGAAAAAATCGCGTTCTCCGCAGCCGTCAGCAATGAGGTGCATCAGCTCGATTGGTATCTCGATGGCCAAAAAATAGCCTCCACTTCGCCCGGCGATCCGTACCTTTGGACCCCCACTCCTGGCAATCACGAGCTTATTCTCGTCGACAATTTCGGCCGAGCGACTCAAGCCCAATTCACGGTATATGTTGACAAATAAGCCGTTTTGAGGTTTAATAGCACCTAAATAGTCCTATTTGAATTTGTTTTAAATTCAATGTGTTCTCATCAATCGGATTCATTTTACTTTAAAATAGTACTGAATTAGTCCTAATTCGAAATAAAATTACAAAAGGATGTAAAATGAAAAAATCAACAGCAAAATCCATCTCCCGACAGGAGATTGAACAAGCCATGCAAGATTTCTTGAAGCACGGCGGAAAAATCACCACACTGCCTCCTGAAAAAGTGGCAGACAAATCAACAATTGGTGGAGACAATCTTTCCGCTTATGAGTCTTTCCACAATGTCACGCTCGCACGTTAACTTTCTTCTCTCTCTCCGTTCTCTCCGTGACCCATCTCTCTGAGTTTGCTGAAAGGAAGCCTCCCTTCCTTAAGGTGGACTCGGAGATGGGTTTACTCTGGAAAAACCACTCCCAATTTTTGAAACACGAATATCCGGTCAATATTCTTTTGCAATTGCTCCACAATGCCTAAGAATTTGCAGTCTCGGTAAGGCAAGATTTCGGGATTGATTTGGTTCGGATTGGCTAAAGCGGCATGGTAGCACACTTTCCCACGGGCAAGATTGCTATGGTAGCGATTGAAGCGCCAAGCACTTTTGTTCCCGGTATGCAGCAAGAGTAAACCGATGCAAACCATCACTACGATGCCTGTCCGGCGCGCGCGATAACTGAGCGCTAGCAAACCAAACCAAAACGACAAAGTGAGAATGGCATAATGGCTATTGAGAGATTTGATTCCTTGCATCACCTGCGCATTTTGAAACGAAATGGATAACGATGCACCGAGTGCATATTGAATCAATCCATAAGCAAATAAATGCTGCTGAAGCTGCTTTCGAAAAACCAAATAGCAAAAAAAGCAAAAACCGAGCATTCCCACCCACGTCGCTACCGGGATAAAGTCGGTGCTCACCACATGCGCCAACTGGGCAAAGGTGTGCAGGATGAGACTCATCACATTGCCTTCAATCGGCGTGTGGTGGAATTCTTGCCATTCGTAGAAGTATCCTCCTAGAGCCACAGCCGTCAGAAGTGTCCACACAATCACCCATTTTCGATGAGGCGGATGGTGTAAGGTTCGAATCACCAGCAAACACCACCCGTTGATCCAAACCACCAATCCCCCACTAGAGCTAAGATAAGCCAACATCGTCGCTCCAACGGCTAGAGCAATCGCGTTCCCATTCAATTTCTTGCGGGTTAAGAAAAAAACCGAATAGACCATTCCAAACCAAACCAAAATGAAACTGATTTGGATGGACATCAGTTGATTGACGTAATGAACCGGCGAAATCAGCATGATGAAAAGCAGCAGGCCCACGCTGTAAGTTCGAATCGTGTGTCTTGGCAATTCAGCAAGTAGAGGAAAAACGGTAAGCCACACAAGTAAATGGTTGAAAACCAAAAGATATCGAACATCCCATGTGGGAAGTAAGGAAAGGACATAGTAGGCAATACGCGGCAACACATGACGATGCGAATTGTGTTGAGTCCACAGAGAGGCCCAAAAGGATCCATCTCCATTTAATGCGCTGAACATATGGTAGCTGGAAGTCCATTCGTCATCCCAAAACATGTTCACGCCATAAGTTAGGACCATCCATAGGGAAGTGACGAATCCGATGCCTACCACCCCCCAAGCCACTGGGTTTTTCCAAACCGGAGGAATGGATTCAGAGGACACGGTGGGTAAGTAGTCTTTCAGGGTCAGCAAGGTTTGCCGGATCATGGGGCCTGTTCAGAACGAAGTTGCAAAGGAGGAGGGAAAGCAATACCTAAATTGCGGACCTTTAAGATCAAATCAACAGTCCTTTTAGGGTATTCGATGGGGCCAAGGAATTTACAATCACGATAAGGCAAAACTTCCACATTCACGGCTTCTGGATTTTTCAAAACTTCATGATAACAAACTTGGCCACGCTCGGTATTGCTCACATGGCGCTCAAAGGCCCATTGACTTTTATAAGCCGTGTTCAACACCAGCAGACTCAAAAAAACGAGTAATCCCCAACGAAAAACAGGGATTCGGATTCCAATGATCAACAAGCCAATCCAGAAACATGTTGTGAACAGTGCATAGTGGCTGGCCAAGGCTGTTTTTGTTCCCATCACGGCTGCATTTTGCAAGGAGACCGCCACGGCACTACCCAATCCAAACTGGGTTAGACCATAAGCAAAGAGATTGCCTCGAAAGTATCGTTTCACCAAAAAATACACCCAACATAAAAACCCGATAACGCCAACTCCCGTAGCAGTCGGTGCATAGGTTGTCCCCACCACTTGAGCTAACAGCGCAAAAGTATGCTGAACAAAAACGAGTGGCTGTTCCGCTAAAAACGAAAGCTGTGCGGTGGATTGATAGTTTTGTAAATACAACCATGCAGCGATTCCTGTTCCCAGTCCCCATCCTGCCAAATGCCATCGTGTGCGAGGCTCCTGGAGCGCCCGCAGCCCCAAAATCAGCAACGTGTTAATCAGCACAATCAATCCAGCACTAGACCCCAAATAAGCGATCAAAGCAGCCAGGATGGCCCCCCCAAGGTGACCAGCGGTCAAAGTGGGTTGGCTTAGGCAATAAGTGGCATAAATCATCCCCACCCATGACAAATAGAAACTGAGCTGCAACGACATGAGTTGGTTCGTGTAATGAACTGGCGACAAGAGCATTCCACATAACACCAATCCAATCAACCACGGCAGCCATCGTTGCTTCGGGCTGGTTTCGGAGGGAGAAGCTTCTTCGGGCTTCAAGGTGGGGTACGGTGTGAAATCGAACATCCGCAACATGGGCAGGGTGCTGAGCCAGAGCAAAAACTGGCTCAATATCAAGAGGTAACGCAGTTCAAATACGGGGAGTTGGGCCAGCAGATAATAGCCGAACTTTGGCAAGACATGCCGATGCGAGTTGTGAGGCGACCAAAAAGCTTCCCAAAACAAACCGGCTTTCAACTTGCTGAATAGGAGGTATGCAGAATCCCACTCATCCAGCACAAAAACGTTGGTGCTAAAAAATAGAATCAGGAGGATCGAAGCCAAACACCCTATCGAAAACACGCCCCACTCCAAAAATCTGGGAGCTGGCGTGGTCCGCAATTGGGTATCTGGCGAAGGGAGGAAATCTCTCCAAGTTTGAGTCATCATGCAAATAACGATTCTGTGAATTGCTGAGCGTCAAATGGGCGTAAATCATCAATGGATTCGCCCACTCCGATATAGCGTACGGGAACATCGAATTCGTTCACAATGCCAATCACCACACCCCCTTTCGCCGTTCCATCCAATTTGGTGACAATCAAGCCTGTGAGATCCGTCACCCCACGAAATTCCCGGGCTTGGATGATGGCATTTTGTCCGGTTGTGGCATCGAGGACTAAGAATACTTCATGGGGAGCATCGGGGATCAATTTTTTCATCACCCGGACCATTTTCTTGAGTTCTTCCATGAGATTGGCTTTGGTATGAAGCCGCCCTGCGGTATCGCAGATCACCACGTCGTAGTTCTCATCAATGGCTTTTTGCACCGCCTCATACATGACCGAGGAAGGGTCGCTGCCCGAGGATTTTGCAATGATGTCCACCTCCGCTCGCTTGCTCCATTCCGACAACTGTTCGATGGCAGCTGCTCGAAACGTATCGCCCGCCCCCAAAATCACCTTTTTGCCTTCCTGACGATATTGGGCCGCAATTTTGCCAATGGTGGTGGTTTTCCCGACACCATTCACTCCGATAAACAAGAGGACCAACGGTTTGGTCGTTTCGCTGGAAGTCTGCTTGTAGCGTTTTTCCATAATCTCGACAATTTCTGCTTTGATCGTATCCCGCAAAGCGTCTGCATTGTTAAGCACCCCGCGTTCCACTTTTTCAGTAATGGAGTCAATAATCCGCTGTGTGGTTTCCACCCCAATGTCGGCACTGATGAGCAGTTCTTCTAAATCGTCGAGCGTTTCTTCATCAATCTCCTTTTTCCCCAGCACTAGGTTGCCAATGCCTTGCACTAAGCTTCCTCGTGTTTTGGACAAACCTTGGATCAAGCGTTCTTTGAACGATTTGGGTGGAGCGGGTGTGGTGTCTTCCGCTAGCTTGAGTTCTTTCTGCAAGACTTGCTGCTTCCGCCGGTCTTCTTCTTTTTGAGCAATCTCTTCTTGCAAACGCTTTTCTTCCGCCATCACCTTTTCTAATCGTTCGGCCTCTTTGCGTTTGCGGATGGCTTCTTCCTCTGACTCAAGGGCTTTCTGTTGTTTGCGTTGGGCTTTTTCCAGTTTGGCCAATTTCTTGGCCATTTCCTTTTCGGAAAGTTCAGGGGTTGCTTGGCTGGGAATTCCGGGGATTTCCGAAGGAGCTTCGGGCACTTTATTAGCTTTTTTAGCTTTTTTGGCAGGCGGTTCTTTCTTGAGATCCGGCGCAGGAAGTTGAGGTTTTCGTCGAAGAAGTAGTCCGGTACCCAACAATAAAACGACAACCACCCCACCGGTCAGCCCCATAAACAAGTAGGTTCCCGAATCTCCCTCAAACCAGGGGCGAATTGCTTCTGGCAAGGCGGTGTCAATGAAGTTACGAAAGAAGGCCACAAGGGATATCGTGACCGAATCAATTAATTGTAATAGGTCATCCATGTTGTATTCACTCCAGGTAATCTAGTTATGAAAAAGCAGGTTTCAGCAGGGGGTCAATGTGCTGATTTACTAAGCAGAATCGCCCTGAATCGGGCAGACAAACATGCTTTGCATGTTCCGAGGAATACTATATAGTCCCTTGATCAAACAAGTGAAATACTAGACCCTCAACACAGACAGTAGAGATGGAAACACTCAATCCACAACAACAAGAAATCGTTCAACATCACACAGGTCCGGCTTTAGTCATTGCCGGGGCAGGGAGTGGCAAAACACGTGTCATCACACATCGAGTGGCCCATTTGATTCAATCAGGGGTGGATCCTTCTTCCATCATGATGCTCACCTTCACCAACAAAGCCGCAAAAGAAATGGCAGACCGAGTGGGTCAAACGGTGCAAGTGAAAAATGTGCAGAAGGCGATCATTCATGGCACATTCCATAGCGTTGCCAATCGCTTTTTACGACGTTATGCCGCCTTGATTCGCTATGAAAACAACTTCACCATATTGGATGATTCCGATGACCGCGATTTGCTGAAAGCGGCAATGGCGGAAGCCATTGGCAAGGCAGATAAAAACTTCCCCAAAGCGGCGGTATTGCAAAACATGTTTTCATTGGCTTTCAACACGAATTGCGATGCCCATACAGTCCGGTCTGCGGAGTACTCCAAGCGTCATTTTGATTTAGAAGCCCTCATTGACTCCAACTATTACTACCTCGATCAATATGCGCCCGAAATCCTCAAGGTGTTCCACACCTACCGCCGCAAAAAGCGCCGGAACCAAGCCATGAGCTTTGACGATCTTTTGGAAAATTGGTTGGAATTATTGATGCACCACCGAGCAAATCTCAATTGGGTGAAGCAGGTACAACATATTTTGGTCGATGAGTATCAGGACACCAACAAGGTGCAAGCGAGCATCTTGGACCAAATGGCCGCAGAACATCGTAACTTGATGGTGGTGGGCGATGACGCGCAATCGATCTATAGCTGGAGGGGAGCCAACTTCCGCAACATTCTTGATTTTCCCAACCAATACAATGCAGCCACCTTCCGTTTAGAACAGAATTATCGGAGCACTCCCGATATTCTGGAATTGGCCAACAATAGTATCAACTTCAACTCAGAGCAGTTTGAAAAAGAACTCTACACACGCCGCCCCAATCTCGAAAAACCGGTACTTTACAAATTGTTCGATCCGAATGCCGAAGCAGAAATCGTGGTGGAACGCATCCTGAAACTGCAAGACGAAGACGTGAGCCTGAACGAAATGGCTGTGCTCTACCGAAGCCATGTGCAAGCCGCCACGTTACAGGTGGTGCTCACACAACGAGGTATCCCGTTTTTGATTCGCTCGGGAGTGAAATTTTTCGACCAAGCCCATATGAAGGACATCGTGTCGTTCCTCAAGGTGGTGTTCAACCCCTTGGATGAGATCGCTTGGATGCGTTTGCTAAAGATGTTACCCGGAATTGGGAACACGACCTCACAGAAAATCTTCAACGTTTTTGTAGAACAACAATCCGTTCGCCTGACTGCGGATAACGAAGCCTTGCAAAAACGGATTCCGAAAAAGGCACGAGCCCAGTGGGATCGCATGTTGGGATGCTTTAAGGAAATGCTAAGGGAAGACATCACGCCTTCTGAGATGGTTGCTGTCGTGTTTCGAGAATTTTATCGGGATTACATGATGCTCAGTTTCGAAAACCCGATTCAACGAGAAGCCGACATCCACTACCTTCAAGAGTTCGCTGAAAAGTACAAAACCTTGGATCGTTTGCTCAATGAGCTGTCGTTGGTGGGAGCTTCTGTGATCAAAGACCATGAAGCCGACAATTATCAAGAAGACGAATACCTCACCCTCACCACGATCCATCAAGCCAAAGGGTTGGAATGGGATGCTGTGTTTCTGATTGGTTTGACGGAAAGCCAATTCCCCAATCAACGTTGCGTGTATCCTGAAGCACTATTGGAAGAAGAGCGGCGTCTGTTCTATGTTGCCATCACCCGTGCTCGCAAATACTTGTCGCTCACGGCACCTCTCATCACGAGTTCCTTTGGAAATAACGAAATGTCAGGACGCTCACGTTTTGTAGAAGAACTCCCTGAGGATTTGCTGAATGTGATATCAGCGTCTTATGACGACTACGAATCTTATTACATGCCGCGCAATTCACGCATGATTTTCTAAAATTTTCTCACAATTCATGTTGCCACGAAAGCACTCGCGGGTCCCTGAATAACTGTGCTTTCCTATTTCCACCATTGTGGATCCCTCTGGGTTCTGTCTGTCTTAGGAGATTTTTATGAGTGAAGAAAAACCGAAACTGATTAGCTTCAAATTGTGCCCCTTTGTTCAGCGTTCTGTGATCGCCCTCGAACAAAAGTACATTGAATACGATATCGAATTCATAGATCTTGCCAATAAACCCGATTGGTTCCTTAAGATTTCTCCTTTTGGCAAAGTACCCGTGCTGTTGGTTGGAAAAATACCCTTGTTTGAATCGTCGGCAATCAACGAATACTTGGATGAGGTCTATGGTCCCCATTTGCATCCTAGCGATCCGATCCTCAAGGCCATCAATCGCGCTTGGATGGAAACCATTTCGGTTATGTTAATGACCCAATGGCGCTACTATACGGTGAAAGAAGCCGAAGCGTTTGAGAAAATTCAGCAGGACGTTGTCCAACAACTGACACGACTGAACGCTGCAATGACCCGCCGTCCTTTCTTCAATGGAGAAGATTTGTCTCTCTTGGACACTGCCATCGCTCCGTTGCTCATGCGCTACCAAATCTTTGAACAACTGCATTCTACGAATCTATTGGATGGGCTGTCTCGGGTGAAAGCTTGGACCAAAGCCTTGTTGACCTTGGATTCCGTGAAAAAATCAATGGTTCCCGGATTTGAGGAATTGCTTGTGGAAAGCATCCATAAGAGTGAAGGGCATTTTTCAACCCTGATTTCGTAGACGTAAGCTACAGAAGCCTTAATCTGTTACCCCTCCGGCTCCCTCTGCGGGCCGGATCTCCTCACACGCATGACATTCCCAACAGCCATTCCCATCAAGGCAATTCGCAGTCCAGCAATCAGAATGATGGACCACGGAAAGACCTCAGGATAACCGGCATAACGTGAATCAAACGCCAATGGAAAATAAAAGTAAGTCGCCAATCCAAAAGTAAACGTGGTCCACAGCACCGGTTTGGATTGACTGAAACAAGCAATTGGAATGACCCACAACACGAACTGTGGGGAATAAAAAATGTTAAAAGAAATAAAACCGACGACCCCCACCAAAAACGTGTTCACTAAATCTTCAAAGGTTTTCGGACGCATCGCGATGGTCCCCAACAAAACCAGAATCTGAAACAAACGAGACCAGTGGGAATTGTCGAGAGCCACCCGCAAGGCTTCTTGTTGCTGAGGCGAGAACAGTCCCCATAGGTAAACCAAGGCATCGAAGGTCGTCTCGCCATTGAGGCCTCGGACCGCATGATACTGATAGGGGGACACCACCCCTTCAGTCCCTGCCATCAGCCAGATGATGATGTGGCTCAACACAAAGGGAGCTAACGCAATTCCCATCATCTGGGATGCGTATTTCCAGCCTTTTTGGTGCTGTAAAAACAAACCAAATGCTGGAAGCAAAAACAGCGCATACCCTTTTAAAGCAAGGCATCCCCCCAGCCACAGCGAGCCCCAAGCATACTTTTTCTCTTGGATACACCACAGGGCCAGGTAGCAAGCAATCGCTGGATAAATGTCATAACGGTAAAATGTGAAATAGAGCGCTGCGGGTTGTAGCCAGAACCATATGCGGTGCTTCCAGTCTTGCCACACCCGCCAGACGATCCATAGATAGGCTATCCACGCCAGTGTCATCCACGCCCACATGTAGCCCAGGAATTCCGAAAAGTTATGCAATTGTTGAGGAAGGTAGTGGCTCACATAAAACCATTCGGCTGCTTGCCCCACCTTTCGTGCCACCCCAAAAATCACATTGGCAGGTAAGGGATACTCCGAAAACACATTTTGGTAGAGCACTTTGTCACTGACCGCCCATTCTGCGGACTGAAAGTAAACCCCAGCATCTTCGTGATCAAACAACACTCGGACCTTCCCCCCAACATGGGTTGCCGGCAAATAGGGCACTGCCAACAACAGCCCGGTAGCTCCCAAGAGTGAGAGTACCAGCCAGATCAAAATCCAGCGCGATGGACGAAATTTGAAAGCATTCACAGAAAAACTCGTTGATAGACCGTTACATCCAAATCCGGATATTCCTTGACGATACGAAATTGGCCTTGAACGCCATCGGCTTCCAACGCCTCCCAAAACTGAACGGTTTGTGCTTGCACTTCAGGAGACCCCCGTAACAACGTATGTCCTCGCATCCCTGGACGGTAATTTCGATTGACAATGAGGTAGTCCAAATGGGGATGGTGCAGCACTTGCTGCACCACATCATGATACAAGGCAAACGCATTGGGAAATACGGATAGGGGCACATACACTCGGCGTGTGTGAGCAATGACTGAATCTGCTGCAATGTACTGAAGGAATTCCTGAGGCAATCCCCGCTGTTTCTCCACAATGTTTTGGATCTTTTGCCGTTGTTCTATATCACGTCGTGTATGACGCCATTGCCCTTGTATCCCTCCAAAAACAAGGATACCTACCAAGATCAGAGAAGCTTTGTGGTAAAAAGGCCGCTTGGCTTTCATCCACCAATACAGTCCAACCAAGAAAATGAGCAAAAAAGAAACGTGGACTTGGATTAGATAGCGATGGGCAAACACCCGATAGGTTGTGACGATATATCCGGCTCCAATCACCAACCACAGAACCTGAGTTAGATACAAAACGCTCGGACCGTCATTGAGAATCGCCACGCCTTGACGACGCCACTCATGCAACACTCGATATCCTCCTCCGATCAACGCAATGCCAAACATCACGCTGAAAAAAGGTCCTAAATGCAGTTCGGACCAGACCACGGAAGTCCATTTCCATAGGCTGAGCGCAGGATAGTAATCCCGGATCTTGTTTTCCACCAGGATCCCCTGCACAAGGTCTTGGAAGTTCCATAGTTGGTAGGGCGTTGCCATGAGCAAAGCGCCTAATCCACAGACTGTTGCAACTGCGATCCATCCCAGCCAATGGAACCACGGTCGGTGGTGACGCCAACGCCAGAGCGTTGCGAGAAACAGGAGTCCGGCCCACGGTAATAAAAACACAACCTGCAATTTGGTGCCGATGGCCCACCCTACACCGGCAGCGAGCCAGCACAAATGAAGCAGTTTGCCTTCTCGGAGCAATCGCATGCCAGCATACAGGGCCAGGACCGTAAACAAGAGCATGAGCGCTTCAGGATGCATCCGGGTGGCATATAACAAATGGAGCCTTTGTCCTGCGATCAGCCCCATCCCCAACAAGGCCCATCCAAATGAACCACACGCATAATAGACTACCACAAACCCCAAGAGGAGCACTCCGTTCATGCTCAGCAACGAAACCGCTTTCGAGGCAAAGGCAAACGCTTCGGATGCAATGGGCATCTGCATCCCCGAATACAACCACGCTCCTAAAAAAGAGAGATTGGGATAAAACGCTGTGTACGCTTGATGCAGCAGTCGCAACGTCTGTTTGTCTTGCATCTGCTCTAACGTATCCAGATGAGCACCCTCGTCCACCCAAAAAAACCAGGCTTCCACCGAGTTGAGCCCAAATTGCATATTGGGCCATGCGGTCCAGTTGAACCAAGCCAATACCAAGGCAATGAGTCCGATACGCCAAACTGTCATAGATGCCGTGTCAAAAGGATCAAACGTCGCTGGTCAGGAGAGCTGAACATGGAAAGGTAAAAAAGGTTGTTGGAGTCGGTTTCATGGTTGAGGACTATTGAAGGCAGTTTCCATATCATAATGCAACGCCCCCTCTGGCAACCAGTCCCATAACGGACCTAAGTCTTTTTTGATCCGGTCTACAAAAAACGGAGGGAGTATGTTGGTTTCCCGTTCGTAGAAATCGCGGAACGGTTTATCTTCTATCAAGTGGCGATGAACCTCCTGGATCCGTCGTGTCGTCCCTCGACCATCGGTCGACAAACTCCGGACTGCATGCATCATCTTCGGAGTCCATTCGGAAGTTGCTTTCATGCGATTGTAAATCCTCCGAAAGGAGAACGCGTATTCACGCAGGTCGATCCATCGTTCGTATAGTTCCACGATCCCATAATGTTGGGGCAAAACGTTGGTGGTGCTATTGGTGAGAAAGTGAAACGGGAGGGGAAGCAGCCGGTTTTGCTGATAGTATTCCTGATTCAAGACCGTGTTGACACCATAGGCAACGAGCATATTGAAACCAGGGAACGTGCCTGGAGCGAGGTCTAAGTATTCCTTAGTGAGTTCAAATGGTTCTGGTCCCTCATCGTTATCCAACCCTAAGATGAAGTTGCCTTGCAAGTACGGAACGTGACTCAAAATCATGTTGATCTGTTCCGAGACCTCGCGAACTTTCTCTACCCCTATTTTTCGGGTGCGGGTTTTGTTACTCAAATCAAACCAAGACTCGATCCCTGGTAAAATACCTTGGCAGCCGTTTTTCTTCAGCCGTTTGACGTTGCGTTCTTTTAGCAACGACAAGGTACTCTCCATGATAAACTTCAGGCTTCCGCTGGGAACCGCTTCTTCCATCGCCCCCAAAAACTCATTAAAACGGACTCCAAAATTGGGGTCATACCAAACAATCTTGGGAGGTTTGGGTTGTTGGGCTAAGAATCGTAGATCTTCTTGGATCTCCTGCATATCCAACATCTGATACTTGATTGTGGAATCGATGCAGAAATTGCAGGTGTAGGGACAACCGAAACTCCCAGTCATGGTCACCATTTTGAACCAAGGGGAATGCCTCAACATCGGTTCGATAAATTTCCAACGTTGACGAATTCCCGGAAGATGCCGTGGCTGATTGGCCGCCGAAACATAAACTCCCTTTGGACGATGTTGTGCCATCCCCTGGAGCACATCGTTCAATGTGGTCTGGTCTGTCAGACCAAAGACATAATCGAAGTACTTTTTGGAATCCTCGGGAAAGCTCCGAGCATGCGGTCCTCCCAATGCGGTGATGGCCCCTTTCGACCGAAAGCGATTGCTTAACGCATAGGCGACTTGCGCCGACCCTGTGAAAGAACTCATGAACACCACATCCAAGTCATCGGGTAATGGATCAAACAGGCTCTCATGACCACTATAATAATTCAGAAACACCTCATGCCCCGCTTCTTCACACCAGACCGCGATGACCTGTGGCATGATCGCCGCCAAGTTGAGACGCATGAGCTTGGCCCACGCCGTTCGAGCTGGATGCCTGCCTTGAATTTCAATGACACCAATGCGCAACTTTTTCATAATTCCTTCTTCAAGATCGATTGAAAGAAGACGAGTTCAACAAACCCAGCATATTTTTTATGACACTTCACCATCTACGACATCATGGGACAATTCAATATATATAATAATTAAGCCCCTTCATCGGTCTTTTTCTATACTAAAAACCAACCGGCTTCCTCGCCCTTCCTTTGAAATTTCCTGAACAACTGTCAGTCCTAATTTTTTTAAAACATGAATGGATGCCAAATTTTCAGGATGAGTCATTGCCACCGCCCGATCATGGCCTAGCGTATTGAAAATATAATCAATTTGAGCTTGACCGATTTCCGTAGCATATCCCTTTCCAAAATGATCACAGCCTAAAGCAAAACCAAACTCATAATCCCTTTTTCCGTCTGATCGTTGTATATCGTTTGATTCAATGACACCACAGAACCCAATTGGACGACCATTTTCTTTCAAACATAAAGGAAACAATCCCGTTGGCTGTGCTTGTCTCGGGAACATTTCGTCGATAAAAGCGAGTGTTCCTTCATCGGTTTTGGTTTGACCATCAAACAAATAACGCATTACTTGAGAATCTTGAAAAATATGAACTTTGATGAATTCGACATCCTCTTCTTTTATCGGCCGAGCAAAGAGCCGTGAGGATTCAATGGATTGCTTATGTTTCACATTACCTCCATGAGTCAAAATAGATGATTCAATACTACGTTAAGGAGACTGCCATGGCCCACCCAGAACACTTCACCAAATTAGAAAATATGATGCATTCTGCCCCCTTTATCCAATGGACGGGGGCGCAAGTTTCCATATCTGAGGCAAAAGCACAAATCACGCTCCCCGTCCGAGACGACTTTTTCCATGCGGCTGGAGCGATGCATGGTGCCTTGTATTTTTTAGCTTTGGATAATGCTGCATTTTTTGCAGTCAATTCGTTGGTTGAGGACGTGTTTGTTTTGACAAACAGTTTCACCACCTACCTCACTCGCCCCGTTTCTGAAGGCACCGTCACGGCGATTGGTCATGCGGTTTATCAAAACCGGTCTCAGTTTATCGGTGAATCGGTTTTGTATGATGGAGATGACCAGGAAATCGCACGGGCCAATGGCTTGTTTGTCCGCAGCAAAATTCCTTTGTCTGAAAAGATTGGTTATCAATAAGTTTTCAAACTATATGATCGATACCCAGCGCCTTCGGTCCATCGAAGATTTGGTATGCCTCAGGAAGCGTATCTGGATTGATGTGCTTCCTGAGAATAGGAAGCCCCCCCTACCAGGAACGCAAAATTATTGCTGAATTTAACAGATTGACAAACAATCCGATCTTAGGTGAAAGAAGCGAAGACTGGACGGATTGGAAAGGTCTGTCCTGCGCTTCGTGAACTAACCCCCTCACCAGCCTTCTTCCCGACGTTAGATAGCCATGAATAACAAAACGCCTGTAACGATTAATGAGCTTCTGGCCTCACACGCCGAGCAAAAACCGGATCAAATTGCTTACATTTTCTTAGACCGTGAAGATCAACAACACCGCATCACGTATCGCGAGTTGGAACATCAGGTCCATCGATTGGCCGCTCGCTTACAAAAGGCTGTGAAACCGGGGGATCGAGCACTCTTGCTCTACCCCACCGGTCTCGATTTTATCGTCGCGTTTTTGGGATGCTTGTATGCCGGTGTGATTGCCGTGCCCGCACCGCTCCCCCGCCGGAATCGTCCCAACCCTCGGATTCAGGCCATCGCCAACAACGCCGAAGCCGCTCTTATTTTGACGACACACAACTTCATGTCGGAGTACTTACCCACGTTGCCCCGCACCTCGGAATGGTGCCGACAAGCGTGGTGGGCGACCGACGCTCTAGACGATTCGACGGAATACAAGACAGAGTCCAATCTATGGAAACTGCCTTCCATCACTTCCGAGACATTGGCCTTTCTTCAGTACACTTCTGGCTCTACAGGTAACCCAAAAGGCGTGATGGTGAGTCATGGTAACGTGTTGCACGACGCCAACATGATTCGGCAACGATTCGAACACGATGAAACCACACGATTTGTGGGGTGGGCACCGTTGTTCCACGACATGGGGTTGATTGGGAATATACTACAACCCTTGTTTTTAGGAGTTCCAAGTATATTGATGACGCCATTGGCTTTTTTGCAGAAGCCTTTTCGATGGTTGAAAGCCATCAATGACCACCAAGCCACTACCAGTGGTGCCCCGAACTTTGCTTATGATCTGTGTGTTCGCAGAATCACTCCAGAACAAAAACAACAACTCGATTTGAGTCGATGGGATGTTGCCTACAACGGTGCGGAACCGGTCCGACTGCAAACCTTGGAACAGTTCAGCCAAGCATTTGCTGAATGCGGATTTCGTCGTGAAGCTTTTTTAGTCTGTTATGGAATGGCGGAATGCACGGTCCTTTCCACTGCCGGTGGAAAACCAACCTTCCCCACGCGTTGTTCTGTGGAAGACAGTCCGCTGGATAAAAAATCGTTAGTGGGTAGTGGCCCCCCATTATCTGGCCAGAAAATGATGATTGTGAATCCTGACACAAAGGAGCCATGCGGTGATTTACAAATTGGTGAAATCTGGATAGCGGGTCCTCATGTGGCTCAGGGTTATTGGAATCAACCCAAGGCTACTGAGCACACGTTCCAGGCCCATTTAGCCAACGGCGAAGGCCCGTTCCTGCGTTCGGGAGACCTGGGTTTTTTCCACCAAAACGAACTGTTTGTGGCGGGTCGATTGAAAGACGTCATGATTTTCCAAGGAAGCAATTATTATCCTCAAGACATCGAGTTGACCGTTGAAACGAGTCATCCCGCATTGGTGTCCAATAGCGGAGCAGCGTTTTCTGTAGAAATCGCGGGAACGGAACGGCTCGTGGTCGCTCATGAAGTCCAACGTCATGCACTGAAAACACTTCGATTGGATGAAGTGGCCCATGCCATCACCGGTGCGGTTTGGGAACACCACAATTTATCTGTTTATTCGGTGTTGCTCCTCCGGCCCGCTTCCTTGCCCAAAACCTCCAGTGGAAAAGTACAGCGGAGTGCGTGTCGAGAAGGATTTTTAAATAACTCGCTTTCGATGGTTGGAAGCTGGTCCTTGGCCCCCTCCAACCAAGCTTCAGATGGGATGGTTCTGGGGTCGCGGGACATGCGCGAAACGGAAGTGCAACAGCAAATCATTGAAACTCTGCGGAAACAACTGAGGGTGGATGCTTCCCAAATCGACACGCGTGCTCCGTTTGCTCAATACGGTTTCGATTCGGTGACTGCGATCACATTATCCGGAGAACTGGAAGCCAAACTGGGACGTCCTTTGTCGCCAACCCTGATGTATGATTATCCCAATGTAGAATCGCTTTCTCGCTATTTATCTCGGCCGCCTCGCCCCTCCGATTCCTCACCCCTTTCGGACCTTTCCCAAGACACAGGCTCTCAACCTTCGGAGGCGTCTCGTTCTCCTGCCTCCTCGAACGAACCCCTCGCGATTATTGGGATGAGCTGCCGTTTTCCAGGAGCCAACAATCTTTATGAGTTTGAGCAGATGCTCCGCAACGGACGAGACGCGATTGCCGAAGTGCCGTCGTCGCGGTGGCGTGATGATGGAACCGCCACCCGCTGGGGAGGGTTTTTGTCAGAAGTCTCCAATTTCGATGCTTCATTTTTTGGCATTTCTCCCAAAGAAGCCCACCAAATCGATCCGCAACATCGCCTTTTATTGGAAGTGAGTTGGGAAGCTATCGAACAGGCGAATCTCATACCCAGCGATTTATCAGGGAAATCCGTGGGGGTGTTTATCGGGATCAGCACCGCAGACTACTACCAATTGCAATTGCAACCAGGGGCCGATCCTCATAACGCTTACTTAGGGACAGGCAATGCGTCGGCAATGGCAGCCAATCGGATCTCCTATTTTTATGATTTTCAAGGCCCCAGCTTCACCATTGATACGGCGTGCTCCTCATCTTTGGTGGCAGTGCATCAGGCATGTCAGAGCTTGCATCAAGGAGAATGCAGCCTTGCGTTGGCAGGAGGTGTGAACCTTATGCTGACTCCTGACTTGACGAATGCGTTTTCTCAGGCAGGCATGATGAGTCCCAAGGGGCGCTGCAAAACCTTTGATGCCAGCGCTGACGGATATGTTCGGGGGGAAGGCTGTGGCGTGGTTGTCCTCAAACCGCTGCACCAAGCATTGAAAGACCAGGACCCTATTTTTGCCGTCATTCGCGGGTCCGCCGTCAACCAAGATGGAAGAACCAACGGAGTGACGGCCCCCAATGGAATCGCTCAACAAAAAGTCATCCTTCAGGCACTCGATAACGCAGGAGTCGCTCCCAACCAAATCGACTATGTCGAAGCTCACGGAACAGGTACGTCTTTGGGTGATCCTATCGAAGTCAATGCCTTAAAAACCGTGTTGTGCGAAGGCCGAAACGCCGAGCAGGCCTGTCATATCGGTTCGGTGAAAACAAATATTGGGCATTTGGAAGCAGCTGCGGGAATTGCAGGACTGATCAAGACCGCCCTGTCTTTGCATCACAACGAAGTGTTTCCTCACCTGCACCTGACCCAACTCAACCCGCTCATCGAGATTGAAAACACCCCCTTCACGATTCCTATCAAACGAGAAGACGTTTCCCTCCAATGGGCCGGAGTGAGTTCCTTTGGCTTTGGCGGTACGAACGCTCATGTTGTTTTGTCCACCCCCCCTCTTGTGGAACCGAATCTTATGGAGGCCCGCTCGTGGGGTTGGGTGAAACAACGCTCGTGTTATGTGTTTCCCCTAGCTGCAAAAAACAAAGCGGCGCTCCGCGACCTTGCCGACCACTATGCCAAATATTTGAAACAATCGCATTCCCTGTCCTTGGACGCTCTTTGTTACACGGCGCAAACCACCCGAACGGCCTTCGCCTGTCGACGGACTTGGATTGTTGAATCTTTGGAAGATCTTCAGGAACAACTCACGTCCTATGCTCATGCTGACCCCGACCCGTCAACTCCATCCTTGTCGGGCGGAACAATAAAAAATCGAAAAACAGAGGCTCCCCAGGTGGTGTTTTTATTCACCGGACAAGGGGCCCAGTATCATGGAATGGGACGGGAGTTGTATGAATCGCAACCGGTTTTTCGTCATACCTTGGACGAATGCGACGAGATACTAAGGACCACACACCAAGTGCCGCTACTGGACATCCTGTATTCTGAGGCTCCCTTAGGCAACCCGATCTACGAAACTCAATTCACTCAACCGGTTTTGTTTGCTTGGGAGGTGGCCTTGGCGCGGATGTGGCAATCATGGGGGATTTTTCCCACTGCGGTGATGGGGCACAGCTTGGGTGAATACGCCGCTGCGTGTGTTGCGGCGGTCTTCAGCTTGGAAGCCGGATTGAAGTTGGTGGCGGAGCGTGCCCGATTGATGCAGACGCTCCCCAAAAACGGAGCCATGATGATGGTGTTTGCCGATGAAGACCAAGTGCGTGCTGCCTTAGAAAACTATGGAGAATCGGTCGCCATTGCAGGTTTCAATGGTCCTCAGCACGTGGTCGTGTCGGGCGAAGCCGATGTCCTTGGTCAACTGACCTCAATGTTGGCAAAACAATCGGTGGAAACCCGGCCCCTCACGGTATCGCATGCGTTCCATTCCTCATTGATGGAACCTATTTTGGATGATTTCGAAGCGGTAGCACAAACCATTGCTTACCAGATACCGCAAATTCCGTGGGTCTCCAATCTCACCGGAGATTTCCATCGGCACCCACCGGATGCCGGTTATTGGCGGAGTCACGTCCGAAAGCCGGTTCAATTTGCGTTGGGGATACAGCGCTTCTTGAAACAAAGAACGGATATCTTTTTGGAGATCGGGCCAAAACCCGTGCTGTCTCGATTGGGTGCCGCTTGTCAAAACGGCCATGCTTCCGCGTTGTGGTTACCTTCGTTCCAAGCCAATCAGTCGGACTGGCAAAGTCTCTCCCACAGTTTGTCTTCTCTATTTACCCAAGGCGTCTCTATTGATTGGGATGGCGTGGCACAAGGGACATCGCCACGTCGTCTGCGCGACCTCCCTACTTATCCGTTCCAACGTCAACCTTTTTGGATTCCCCAGAAACCGACGGAGGTATCAACAAATTCACCTCCTACTATTCAGCAATCCTTCCCTCAAGAACGTTCGACTTCTCAATCCATTCCACACTCCGGCTCGATTCCCAGTTCAAGCTCCACTCCAAATTCCACCCCAAGCTCAAGTTTCCACTTGCCTGCCGTTCAGGTACCTCGCAAGGACAGCATATTGGCAACCGTTTGCGGTCACTTTGCGGAGTTGCTGCAAATCGATCCTGCGGAGATTGAGGCAGACCTGCCGTTATTGGAGATGGGGGCGGACTCGCTGGTGATTGCGCAAGCGGTCAAAAAAATTGAACAGGAATATGGATTAAACTTCGCCATCCGTCAGTTTTTTGAAGAACTGAGTACGCTGCAAGCGTTGGCGCTTTATATTGATGACCAATTGCCACCCGAAACTCACACCTCTGAAATTGCAAATACCCCCTCCGAAGCTACCCCTTCTGAAATTGCAAATACCCCAGTCGGACTCCCCAATCGATCCGGTCTGGCCGAGGCAGAATCTAGCGTTGATGAAAACCATCTGATGTCAGACCATACCTCGTTGCAAAAAAATTTGGGAAACCACGATGGAGGGCCCGATCCGAGTTTGTTGGAACGCGTGCTGAATCGACAAATTGAAGCCATGTCCCAACTCATGACGCAACAAATGGATTTGTTGCGGAATCAAATGTCCGGTACAACCGGTCTTTCAACATCTCCAACCACGACATTCCACACCCAAAAAGAACCCACCCCATCCCCTAAAAAAGAAAGCAAACCTCAGGCTCAAAAGCGTTCGCCCTTGCCTTCATGGGGAGTCACCAGCACGAACACCAAGCCCAAGCCTCCCCAACAACAGCGTCATCTGGAAACGCTCATTGCGCGGTATAATAAAAAGACCCCAAAATCCAAGCAACTGACTCAGCAATATCGCTCCGTATTGGCTGATAGCCGGGCCTCCGCCGGTTTTCGGTTGTCTACGAAAGAAATGTTGTACCCCGTGATGGGGGATCGTGCGGAAGGGTCCACCCTATGGGATGTGGATGGCAACTCCTATATCGATATCACGATGGGGTTTGGGGTGAACCTGTTCGGCCATCGACCGTCTTTTGTGACGGAGGCCTTGGAACAACAACTCCACAAAGGATTCTTGCTGGGACCACAACCACCGTTGGCTGGGAAAGTGGCCGAGTTGATCTGCGAGTTGACAGGTATGGAACGGGTCACGTTTTGTAATTCCGGCACCGAAGCGGTGATGACCGCATTACGGTTGGCTTGTGCGGTTACAGGGCGTCAAAAAGTCGTGCAGTTCCAGATGTCGTATCACGGCCATTTTGACGGAACGTTGGCGGAAGCATTGGATGACCATAGCTCCGATACCGTTCCAATTGCACCGGGGATTCGTTCTGGAATGATCCAGGATGTGTTGATGTTGAACTATGGTGAAGAAGCGTCATTGGGGTTCATCCGCGAACAAGCACCACATCTGGCTGCCGTGATTGTGGAACCGGTGCAGAGTCGTCGTCCTGCAATCCAACCTCGGACTTTTCTGCAACAGCTCCGCGCCTTGACCCAAGAAGCCAAGATTCCATTGATCTTTGACGAGATGGTGACCGGATTTCGCATCCATCCCGGAGGTGCGCAAGCGTGGTTTGGGGTGCAGGCCGATATCGCGACCTACGGCAAGATCGTTGGCGGGGGCATGCCCATCGGGGTGGTTGCCGGGAAAGCCAAGTATATGGACGGGATTGATGGCGGCTTTTGGCAATACGGTGATGCTTCATTTCCCCAAGCCGATACCACGTTCTTTGCCGGTACGTTTTGTAAACATCCCGCCACCGTCGTGGCCGCACTGGCCACCTTGGAAGAGATCAAAAAGCAAGGCCCTGCTTTACACGAAAAGTTGAATCAACGCACGACCCAATTGATCACGTCGCTGAACCAGTTTTTTGAAAAAGAAGCCATTCCGATCCACATGGAGCATTTTGGTTCGTTGTTTCGCTTCACTCATGCCGGGAACTTGGATCTGTTTTATTTCCATCTCCTCAATAAGGGGGTTTATATTTGGGAAGGACGCAATTGTTTCCTCTCCACTGCCCACACCGATGCGGATCTTGCCTTTCTGACCACTGCCATCCAGGAAAGTGCATTGGAGCTGCGTAAGGGGGGCCTGATTGGCGCACCGCCTCACTCTCCTAAGCCCAATCAAACTTCCCCAACCCCATCAAAAGATTGGGGAGTCGCGGAATTATCTACCACTGCGGCCATTCGCGACCGATTGACGTCTCAATTGCCTCAATGGCAAATGCAGCTTGGATTGGAACACTATGGGACCCTCCTTACCGAATTGGAGTCGCTCAGTGCTGCTGTGGTGTGGGAGACGTTGCAGGCGATGGGATGGGACTTTTCCACCAAGCAACTCATTGCAACCGATCCAATGATGCAAACACTGGGGGTGATTCCGCAACATCGGCCTTTATTCAATCGGATGTTGGAAATACTCACGGAACCAGGTTGGTTGCAGGATCAGGAGGAACAACGACGGGTGGTTGAACTCCCTGCATTGGACGATTGTTCAGAAAGTCTACGTCATCTGCAAAAACGATTTCCTGTGGCTCACACCGAATTGGCATTGTTTTCACGATGCACCAACCAACTGGCCGAAGTTCTGCGAGGCCATTGTGACTCTTTGAATGTGTTGTTTCCTCCCGGCGACACGTTGACAGCTCGCTTTTATGCCGAGTCGGCGGCGGGACGCTGGTTGAACACTTTAGGTAATGAAGCCATTCAACAAGCTGTTGCCTCCGCACCGTCCAAACAACCGATTAGAATTTTAGAAATTGGGGCGGGTACGGGAGGGACCACCGCTCACGTACTTCCGCACCTTCCGGCAGATCGAACCGACTATGTATTTACCGATGTTTCCCCTTTATTCACCCAAGCTGCTCAGAAGCAGTTTTCGGCTTACCCGTTTGTGACTTACCAATTGCTGGACATCGAGAAACCTCCATCCACACAACAGATTGAACGGGCCTCCTTTGATATCGTGTTGGCTGCCAATGTGCTGCATGCCACCCACGATTTGTCGCAGACACTCCAGAACGTCAGGCAGTATTTGAAACCAGAAGGACTGCTCTTGTTGATCGAAATCACCTCCCGACAACGCTGGCTCGATTTGATTTTTGGACTCACCGAAGGTTGGTGGAAATTCACTGACTCCCTGCGTGTGGATTACCCGCTGTTGACCAAGCCCCAATGGACCACCTTGCTGGAAGAAAATGGATATCATGAGAAAGTCGCCCTTCCGCCCGATACGATGGAACTTTCTCAAGGGGCCGTGATTCTGGCGAAACGATCCCAGAAGATGCCATTGACCGAAGCGCAAAAACAGATCTGGGTTTTGAACCAAATGGGCGAAACAGGAGCCTTGGCCTACCACATTGGGGTGGGGCTTGACCTGAAAGGCCCGCTCCATCCCACCGCCTTGCAGCAAGCCTTGCAACATGTGGTCAATCGCCATGAGGCGCTGCGAACCACTTTTGACACGGAGGGTCAATCCCAACAGGTGTTGCCTACCCTACCGGTCGATCTCCCCCAGATCGATTTCACTGAATCCTGGCAACGGGGGGATTCGTTTGACCCGATTTTCGAACAAGAAAACCGCACCCCATTTGATTTCGTGCACGGGCCGTTGTTCCGAGCATCCTTGGTCAAATTAGATGACCATCACCATCGCCTCCTGCTGATGGCCCATCACATCATTGCAGATGGGATATCGATGAATCTCATCATTCAGGAAGTCGGCGCATTTTATTCGGCTATTGGTGAAGGGAGTATTTCTGAACGAGAAAACGCCGCCTCATTTCACGAGTACATCCTGTGGCAGGCCCGTCAACGTCATACTCCCGCAATGGCAAAAGACGCGGATTATTGGTGTAACCAGTTTGCCCATTCCATTCCCACGGTATCGTTGCCTACGGATCGACCTTATCCCGCACTTCGCTCGTATCAAGGAGGCCGCGAAACCTGGACCTTTCCAACTCCTTTGCGAACCGGATGCAAACAACTGGGAGCGCAGCAGGGTTGCACCTTATTTATGACGCTTTTTGCCATATACAATCTGTGGCTACATCGTATTACGGGACAATCGGAACTCGTGATTGGCATCCCAACTGCAGGAAGGGATTGGGATCAGAGCGAAAACCTCGTTGGATATTGCACCCACCTGCTCCCGGTTCGCACTTCGCTTACGGGAGACATCACGTTTGTGGAATATCTGAAGCAGATACGTGCCACGTTGTTAGAAGCTTACGACCATGCCAGTTATCCCTTTGCAGAATTGCTCAAACAGCTCAATGTGCCTCGCGATACCCGTCATTCTCCTCTCGTGTCAGTGACCTTCAACCTAGACAAATCTTCAGGGATTCCTACCTTTTCGGGCCTGGAGGTGGATTGGATATCAAACCCCATCCACTTCATCCCCTTTGATCTCAGCGTCAACTTTATCGACCTTGGGGAGGAACTGGTGCTGGAGTGTGATTTCAACACCGATATCTTCGAAGCCACAACGATCCAAGCCTTTCTGGGAAATTTTCAAACATTGCTGCAACAAGTCGTCGCTTTCCCGAAGCGGACTGTAGGGCAATATACCTTGCTCAACGAACAGGAATGCCAACAGATGTTGACCTGGAATTCCACTTCCCCGCAGCCTGCCCCTCCGAAAACCTTGGTCGATTGGTTTCACGAACAGGTCGAAAAGACCCCCGACCACACCGCCTTAGTATACAAAGAACAAACGCTGACCTATCGGGAGCTGAACCAAGAAGCCAATCGTTTAGCCCATCATTTGATCGAATGTGGAATGGAAACCAATGAACTTGTTGGGGTTTGTTTGGATCGATCGTTGTGCCTCGTAGTCACCCTGCTTGGTGTGCTCAAAGCAGGGGGTGCGTATGTGCCCTTGGACCCGAATAACCCAAAACAACGACTTCAGTTCATTGCGGAAGATAGTGGGATGTCGCTGCTGATCAGCCGTCGTGGTTTGAGCGTATCGTTGCCTACGTTTTCGGGGAAACGGGTGGATTGGGATACGGATCGAAACATCCTCTCTCAGTGTTCAGATCAGAACCCCGAACGCGACATCACACCCGAAAACTTAGTTTATGTGATTTATACTTCGGGTTCGACCGGGACTCCCAAAGGATGCCTCGTGACCCATGCCAACGTCACGCGACTCTTTGCTACCACCGAAGCCCTGTATCACTTCACATCCCACGATGTGTGGACTTTATTTCATTCCTATGCCTTTGATTTTTCCGTCTGGGAACTGTGGGGAGCACTGCTATATGGTGGAAAATTGGTGGTGGTTCCCTACTTCACCAGCCGGAGTCCGGACGCATTTTATCAACTGCTCTTGGATGAAAACGTCACAGTGCTCAATCAAACCCCTTCTGCCTTTCAACCATTGATGGAGGTGGATCGTCAGCCAGAAGCGTTGTCCTTACGATGGGTGATCTTTGGAGGAGAAGCCTTAGATATCAAGGTCTTGCGCCCTTGGTTTGACCGGCACGATGGCGCACAACCTCAACTGATCAATATGTTTGGCATCACGGAAACCACCGTTCATGTCACCCACTACCCGATTCGTTCCTCCCACATCACGTCTCTGCCGAGGAATCGCAAAAGCCCGATTGGACACCCCCTGCCTGATATGCAGGTGTGGCTGATCGATTCTTATCTACAACTGGTTCCGGTCGGGGTGATTGGAGAAATGGTGGTCGGCGGACCGGGAGTCACCCAAGGCTACCTCAACCGAACCGAATTGACTCAACAGCGGTTTGTGGAACTGGAGATTTTGGGTCACCCCCAACGGGTCTATAAAACCGGGGATTTGGCCCGACGACTCGCTGATGGTAGCTTAGACTATGTGGGACGTGTGGATGAGCAGCTCAAACTCCGGGGTTTCCGTATCGAACCAGGAGAAATCGAAGCAGCCTTGCTCGCGCATGATTTGGTTCATGGAGTGGCCGTGACACTCACCAAAGAAGATCCACGTTTAGTGGCTTATGTCGTGCTGGCGGAACCGATGGAACCCGTTTCCACAGAATTACGAAGTTGGCTACAAACACGATTGCCAGACTACATGGTTCCATCAACGTTTGTGGTCATTCCGCAGTTTCCCCTCACAACAAATGGCAAGATCGATTGGAACGCCTTGCCAGCACCCGACGCGGAGACCAGCCTGGATAGCACAATCGGTCCTCGGAACGCTTGGGAAACCACCCTCGTGGAAATTTGGCAAGAGGTTCTCAATCGATCTCCCATTGGCATTCACCAAGATTTTTTCGCGTTGGGTGGAGACTCCCTGAAAGCGGTGAAAGTAGTCAATCAATTACAAACTCATCTTGGAGAAACCGTGCATTTGGTGGCTTTGTTCCAGTCGCCTACCGTCGCATTGCTTGCCTCATATTTATTGGAAACCTATCCAACTGCAACAAAAAAGAGCATGCCGGAACGACGTCCACCGGTCCTCTCCGAGGTGTCAGTGCAGCGCCTTCAGCAGCAGATTGCACAACAAAATTCATTGGTTCAGACCACCGCCTGTCCCAAAAATCCGTCAGCAATTTTTATACTATCTCCTCCGCGTTCTGGGTCGACCCTGCTTCGGGTTATGTTGGCCGGGCATTCGCAGCTATTTTCCCCACCTGAATTGTGGATGCTGAATTTCAGTAGCCTAGAAGACCGGGAACAGGCACTCGTTCAAGAGCGGAAGATCTGGCGAGGCGGAGCCATTCAGGCCTTGATGCAAGCCGAAAACAGCACGCTTGCCGAAGCAGAACAGCGTCTTCAGGATCTCACGGCACAGGAAAACAGCATCCCCCAGTTTTATGCTCACTTGCAAACGTGTATTGGGTCGCGACGGCTCATAGATAAAACCCCGGCTTATGCATTCAGCCCAGAAGCCTTGCAGCGAGCAGAAGCCTACTTTCAAGATGCGCTGTACATCCACTTGGTCCGACATCCCTATGGCGTGATCCATTCGTTTGAAGAAAACCGCATGGATCAGTTGTTAAGCAGCTTTTTGCCAAATTTATCCCAAGACCATCTTTCCCCACGAGAACTAGGCGAATTGGTGTGGTTGCTATGCCAGCAAAACATCACCCACTTTTTACAAGACGTCCCAATACATCGACAGCACCAGGTTCGGTTTGAAGATTTGATAAGTGATCCACATGCGACCATGCAGGACATCTGCGATTTTTTGGAGGTCCCCTTCGAGGCTGCAACACTCACTCCCTACCAACAACATCCGCAGCACATGACGATTGGACCGAACGAAACAGCATTGGCGGTGGGAGACCATAAATTTTATCAATTTCAACAGATCGAAGCTGCGGTTGCGGAACAGTGGCGCACTGCTTACGAGACCAATTTCTTGGGAGAAAACAGTTGGCAGCTTGCCGAATCATTGGGGTATCCACGCGAGCCAGAGGAGGAGACTCTTCCTGTGTTGTCATTTGCCCAACAGCGTCTCTGGTTTCTTTCACGACTGGAAGAGCGAAGCACGACCTACAATATGCCCGCTGTTTGGCATCTCCAGGGTTCCCTCAATCGGGTGGCTTTGCAGCATGCGTTAATCGCGTTGATGCACCGTCATGAAAGTTTAAGCCTGTGTTTTCCCGAAGTGGATGGGCAGGCACACGTCGAATGGTTGGATTTATACGATCCGTTGGCATTCACCGATCTTTGCCACTTGCCCTCAACCGAGCAAACCCAGCAGTTGACTCAGATGGTTCAAACTCACATGCAAACCGTATTTGATCTGACAACCGGACCTTTGTTCCATGTGCATTTGATTCAAACCGAGGCCTCCGAACATTGGCTGCTGTTTAATATGCATCACATCATTAGCGACGGTTGGTCGATGGGGATTTTACTGCGGGACTGGAGTCGACTTTACCAAGCGTATTGCCAACGCACGAATCCCGACTTACCGAAACTACCCATGAGCTACACCGATTACGCCGCAGGGCAACGGAAGTATATGCAGGGCAAAATCCTCCAAACTCAATTGCAGTATTGGCAGGATAAGCTGGCCAATGCTCCAGAATTTCTCAATTTGCCGACCGACTACCCGCGCCCCGCTGTGATGCAGCCGCAGGGAGCATATGTATTGGCGACCCTCGATGCCTTTCAAACCAAGCGTTTGAAAGCTTTTAGTCAGCAACAGGGAGCGACCTTATTCATGACGCTACTGGCGGCGTTCAATGTGTTGCTTTATCGCTATAGCCAGCAGGAAGACATTCTGGTGGGAAGCCCGATAGCCAACCGTTCGGAGGCAAAAACGGAAAACGTCGTGGGTTTGTTTGCAAACACATTGGCCTTACGCAACCAGGTTCAAGGCGATCAAAGTTTTGAAACCTTCCTCAACCAAGTCCAACAGACCGCCTTAGACGCCTACAGACATCAAGACCTTCCGTTTGAATATCTCGTAGACCAACTCAAGACTTCACGCAATCTTCGCTACTCGCCGTTGTTTCAAGTCATGTTCATGGTGCAAACCGTACCGTCGAATGCTCTCAGCCTGCCAGGGCTGGAGATCACGTTTCAAAAGCAAGCCAGCCACATTGCCAAGTTCGACTTAACCCTGAATATCCTCGACCAAGACGAGACGTTGGTGTGTTACTGGGAATACCGTACGAGTTTATTTAGGCAGGATTCCATTGACCACATGACTCAGCATTTTCACCGGCTTTTGGAAAGCATTATCGACAGTCCCGCACTGCCCGTGGCTCAGCTGCCGTTGATTTCCCCCGAAGAAAAGCAACAACTTTTATGTTGGAATCAAACTCGGCCAACACCGATTGAAGAGCGGAGTCTGGCGAGTTTGTTCGAAGTACAAGTGGCCCGAACCCCAAACCGAATTGCTTTCGTTTTTGAAGATCAGGAGTGGAGCTATCGCGAGTTGAACGAAAGAGCCAACCAGATTGCCCATTATTTGATGGAGTTCGGGGTAGGTGCCAACCAATTGGTGGGACTGTGCGTTGAACGGTCCTCCCTCTTGATTTTGGGTCTATTGGGAATCTTGAAAGCCGGTGGAGCGTATGTGCCGCTTGATCCGGATTATCCCGATCAACGCTTACAATTCATGGCGGAGGATAGTCAGGTGAGGGTGGTGTTTGGCCGTGGGGCTACCCTGGACCGTGTGGATTCATCCCACACAAAAAAGGTGGATTGGGAACAAGTGCAGACAACCGTTGAAAGCTACCCAAAGCAGAATCCACCCGCCCAAAGCCAGGCCCAGCATCTCGCTTATGTGATTTATACCTCTGGTTCGACAGGCCAGCCTAAGGGGTGTTTGGTCACCCATGCCAACGTCACCCGGCTATTTGCAGCGACCCAAGACCTGTTTCAGTTCAATGAACAGGATGTGTGGACACTCTTCCATTCGTATGCGTTCGATTTTTCGGTATGGGAAATCTGGGGGGCGTTGTCGAACGGCGGAAAGCTAGTGATGGTTCCCTACCTGACCAGCCGCTCCCCTGAAGAGTTCTATCGATTGCTCATCGAACAGCAGGTGACTGTCTTAAACCAAACCCCTTCGGCGTTTCAGCAATTGATTCCCATCGTTCTGCAATCTCAGGATCAACATTCCGTCCCACCGTCCTCTTCCGAATTGTCTCGATTGAGATGGGTGATTTTTGGGGGAGAAGCGTTGGACTTTTCTCTATTGGAACCGTGGATACAACAACATGGAAACCGTGGTCCTCGGTTGGTCAATATGTATGGCATTACCGAAACCACCGTGCATGTCACCCACTTCGAGATCACACCCGACCAACTCAGGCGAAAAAGCGTGATTGGCCGCCCGATCTCCGATTTGCAGGTGACTCTACTGGATGCTCATCGACATCCCGCTCCCATCGGAATGCTCGGTGAAATGTATGTGGCAGGCCCCGGAGTCACTCAAGGATATCTCAATCGACCCTCACTCACCGAAGAACGCTTCGTGGAATGGGAAGTGCTGGGACAAAAACAGCGGTTTTATAAAACTGGAGACTTAGCGCGCTGGCTTCCTGATGGAAACCTTGAATACTGCGGGCGCATGGATCAGCAAGTGAAGATGCGGGGCTTCCGTATCGAATTGGGAGAAATCGAAGCCATCTTACAAAATCACCCCGTGGTTCAGACCGCCATCGTCCGGCTTTGGGAAGACGATGCACAAGCAGATACACACGACGGCACACCAGAAAAACAATTGGTGGCTTATGTGCTCCCAGAACGCTCCTCCACTATCGACGTTCGGGAGCTTCAAACTCATCTCAAACACACTTTGCCGGATTATATGGTGCCTCATGCCTTTGTGGTGTTAGACGCCATCCCTCTCAATGCCAATGGGAAAGTCGACACAAAGGCCTTACCCAAACCCACGGAACACCGGCTGGACGCGAGGCAACCGATCGTCTCCCCCAACACACCCGAAGAAACCCTGCTTGCAGATATCTGGAAAACCGTATTGCACCAGGAGAATCTCGGCATCCACCACAATTTTTTCGAGCACGGAGGAGATTCCATTTTGAGCATTCGCATCGTGGCACGTGTCCAACACGCGGGATATCATCTCTCGGTGCAAGACCTGTTTTTGCATCCCACGATTGCGGAATTGGCCCGCAAGCTGAAAGACCAAAAAGTGAACGATGGACAGCCGAAAGAAACATCGGATTTCCGTTGGGTCAGTGAGGCCGAAAAATCACGATTGCCCGGAGACGTGGAAGACGCCTATCCTTTGGCAGCCCTTCAGGCAGGCATGTTGTACCATAGCCGTTTGTCTCCAAAGAAACCGGTGTATCACAACGTCAAAAGCTATCACCTCCAAATGCCTTACCAGGAATCGTTGCTTCGGGAGGCGATTCAACAACTCGCTGAACGGCATCCGGTGTTACGCACGGGTTTTTCTTTTCAAGACGCCCATCCTCCGTTGCAGTTTGTAGTTCGCGAGGTTCAGGTTCCATTTAAGGAATTCGACCTCAGTCACTTGACGGTGGCCCAACAGGAACGAGCGATCCAAGCGTGGATCAAGCAGGAACAACAAACCTCTTTTGTGTGGGACCAGCCTCCCTTGTTTCGGGTCAGTGTGCATCGACGTGGAGCAAATCGCTGGAATCTGACATTCACGGAGCATCATGCCATCTTGGATGGCTGGAGCCTTGCGTTGGTGACGACCGAACTGCTCCAAAGTTACTGGAATCGTCTGAAACAGGACACTCAACCCGACCCAGTGCCCCCTACCGTAAAGTACCGAGACTTCATTGCTTTAGAACAAACCGCCCTCGCCGACGCAGACACTCAAGCCTTTTGGAAACAGCAATTCAACGACGTGACCCTTTCGTCCTTCCCGCGCCTTCCTTCGGAACTTCGAACAGAGGGAACGGATTATCGCCAAGTGGTTTCCTTCTCCACTTCATTGTCGAAGGCCGTGAAGCAGTTGGCTCATGCCAATCAAGTGCCCTTAAAAACCGTGTTGTTGGCGGCGCATCTCCGGGTGATCAGTTGGGTCACCGGAAGCGTTGAGGTTTTGACGGGCGTGGTCACCAACGGACGCCTCGAACAGGAACACGGTGACCAAGTGGCCGGGTTGTTTCTGAATACGCTACCCTTTCATCTGTCTTGTGATTCGGATGATTGGAATGCCCTGATTCAAGCAACGTTTCGGCATGAACAATTGCTTTATCCTCACCGCCGTTTCCCCTTGTCAGAAATCCAAAAGCTTCATGGAGGAGGGGATTTATTCGAAACGGCCTTCAATTTTGTGCATTTCCATGTGTTTCAACAAGTGAAGGCCCTCAAAGGTATCAAGCTGATCAGCCACCAAGGATATCAACAATCGAACTTCACCTTATTCAGCCATTTTAGCTTGGACCTGGATAGGGGGAATATCCAACTCGTGCTAGAGCGCGATATGGATCAGTTGGATGCCAAGCAGGTCGAAAAAATCTCACACTACTACGAACAGGCCTTGCAACAGATGACCGAGGCTCCCCAGGCATCCTATCGCCATACCGGCTTGCTCCTCCCTTCGGAAGTTCAGCAGTGGCACGATTGGAGTGCCGCCACGACATCAACGCCATCAGACCAGACCTTAGTGGCATTGTTTGAACAACAGGTCGCGGCTACCCCAGATCGGATTGCAGTGATCTTCCATGAGCAAACCTGGACGTATGCGGAGTTGGATCAACAGGCCAATCAACTGGCACATTATCTCATTGATCAGGGAATCCGCCGGGAAACCTTGGTGGGGATTGGGATGGAACGGACTCCAAATATGTTGATTGGAGTGCTGGGGATTTTGAAAGCAGGAGGGGCTTATGTACCGTTCGACCCACAATATCCTGAACATCGAATTCGTTTTATGCTGGAAGACAGCCAACCCCCGATCTTGTTGAGCCAAAAAAGTCTGATGGGTCGATGGCCTACCAAGGAAACCACTTTGGTGGAATGGGAAACCGCTTGGGATGAGATCGCAGAGTGTTCAAAAGAAAACCCATCCGCTCAAAACAAGCCCAATGACCTCGCTTATGTCCTGTTCACGTCCGGTTCCACAGGACGTCCTAAAGGGGTGATGGTGGAACACCGCAGTGCTGCTGTCTTGGTGCAATGGGCTGCATCCACGTTCGAGGGGCACCTGCAAGGCGTGTTGGCTTCCACCTCATTGAATTTTGATTTATCGGTCTTTGAATTGTTCGCCCCTTTGACTTCAGGGGGAGCGGTGATCTTGGTGGAGAATGCGTTGGCATTACCCACGCTCCCGGACCCTGATGCTGTCACCCTCATCAATACCGTCCCCTCTGCGATTGCAGAACTTTGCGAGCAACAAGCCATTCCGAGTTCCGTCAAGGTGATCAATTTGGCTGGCGAAGCGTTGAAAGGTTCTTTGGTTCAAAAACTTTATCAACAATCGACGGTAGAACAGGTTTACAACCTTTATGGCCCTTCCGAAGACACCACGTATTCGACGTGCTATCGGGTCCCCTCAGGAAGCGAGAGTAAGCCTTGGATTGGTCGTCCCATTGCCAATACCCAAGCCGTGGTGTTGGATGCTCTCCATTTGCCAGTAGCTCCTGGAACCACAGGTGAACTGGGCCTAATGGGTGATGGCTTAGCACGGGGGTATCTGCACCGTCCCGAATGGACTGATGAAAAATTTGTTCATATCGATCTATTTGGCGAACGAAAACGAGTTTATAAAACCGGAGATCGGGTGCGCTGGTTGCCCGATGGCAATCTCGATTACCTGGGACGGCTGGATCATCAGGTCAAACTTCGGGGCTATCGGATCGAACTGGGCGAAATCGAAGCAGCGTTGGCCCAACATGCTGCGGTTCGTGAGGCCGTGGTTTTGCTGGATAACACTCCCGCCTTGGTGGCGTTTGTTACGTTGGCCGACCCTCAACCGGAAACCAGCTTATCGGAACAATCGGATGCGAGCTTAAAAGAAACCAGCTCCATGCTACGCCACTGGCTTCAAGACCGTTTGCCGACCTATATGATTCCGGCCAACTTTGCAGTGCTCGACACCATGCCATTAACGGCCAATGGCAAGGTGGATCGCAAGACCCTATCGGAACAGCAAGTGCAGTCGGTCCCCACGACCTTCGAAACACCACGCTCGGAAATCGAAGCACAGTGGGTGCACATCTGGGAGCATATTCTCAAACACGAGCCGATTGGTATCTCTGACAACTTTTTCGAATTGGGTGGTGACTCGATCCTGAGCATCCGCATCGTGGCCTACGCTCGTACCTTGGGATGGGATCTCGGCCCCAGTGATCTGTTCCGTTATCAAACCATTGCGGAGTTGGCTCCTCAGGTGAAACGATTGGAAAACCGGATTCCTGTCGCCCCAACCCCGGTTACTGGTACGTTTCCTCTCACACCGATCCAACAGGCGTTTTTTGCTCGTCAGCTTCCCGAACCCTGGCATTACAACCAAGCCATCCTGCTTCAGGTTCCAAACAACCTGAACGAAACCGCTTTGCGCAAAGCCTGGAGTGCCCTCATCCAACATCATGATGGATTGCGACTGCGCTTTCCTAAAACAGACAATCAATGGACTCCCACTTATGCTCCCGTCAACGGCGAGGACATTCCATTTCATGTCGAAATCTTGGAAGACGTGAATGGTGATATCGATCACGATCCGAAACGCTTAGAAAATCGATGGAAGGAACGAATCGACGCATGGCAAGCGAGTTTTGATCTGGAAAGTGGCCCCTTGGCTCGCATGGTGTTGTTGCGTCGGGGCATGGAATCGCGGTTGCTGTGGTGTCTCCATCATCTTGTGGTGGATGGGGTGTCGTGGCGCATTTTAGTGGAAGACTTGCAAACGGCCTATGATCAGGCTTTGGCTCAACAGCCCATTCAACTTCCTGCCAAAACCCATTCGTTTCAAGATTGGGCAGACCACTTGACACGATGGAAAGCGAGTAAGGCATGCCAACAGCGACTCTCGTTTTGGCATGAATTCCCTCGCCCTATTCCGTTACCGGTGGACCATCCATCAGGATCAAATCGTGAGCAGGATGCGGAACAGATCGCACTTCAGTTGAACGAAGAAATGACCCAACGCTTGCTGAAAGAAGCGCCTGCGGCATTCCGGACGCGTGTCAACGATCTGTTGCTAACGGCATTGATGCTCACCTTGCAAAACTGGACCGGGCACGCCGAGCATTGGATCGATGTGGAACGTCATGGACGGGCCGACCTGTTCCCGGATCTCGATGTGTCTCGAACGGTCGGTTGGTTTACGTCGCTCCATAGCCTGTTTTTGAAGTTGCCCGAAACCACGGATCTGGCATCCGCGCTCAAATCGACCAAAGAACAATTGCGGACAGTGTTTCATGAGGGAGTGGATTATGGGGTGTTGCGTCACCTGCTCCATCATGAATTGCCCCGAGGCGAAATCTTGTTCAACTACCTCGGACAGTTTGATCAGAGTGTTCAGGACAGCGACTGGCGGTTGGCCCCCGAACCGAGTGGACAGGCCTTCAGCCTCAAAGGGGACCGCGAATATCGTATCGAAATCAACGGGCAAATCCTCCACGGTTGTTTACGCCTTGTCTGGAGCTACAGCCGAGAGCAGTACTCAACAGAGCGAATTGAATCGCTGGTGGAAACGTATCAAGCCGCGTTGCATCGGCTGATCGAATTGTGTTCCACCGCGTATGGGTACACGCCTTCCGATTTCCCTTTAGTCACCTTGCTGCCATCCCGTTTGGAGAGCTTTACCCAGAGCTACCAAAACAACATTGCCGATCTTTATCCTCTGTCCCCCATGCAAACCGGAATGTTGTTTCACAGTGTGTTTGAAGCCGATCATCAGGCTTATTTTCAACAGTTCCGCTGCCGGATGAACGGCTCCTTAGACGTAGAGCAGTTCCTACAATCGTGGCAAGTATTGGTGGATCGTCATGACATCCTAAGGACTGCGTTTTCCCATGAAGCCGATCCCCCGGTTCAAGTGGTTATCCAACAAGCCACGTTGGATGCTCAATTCTTGGACTGGCGATCCTTCTCAGAAACGGAGCAACAGGAAAAGCAGGAAAAGCTGCTGGCGGAGGAGAGGAGTCAAGGGTTTCTATTGCATCAAGCTCCATTGATGCGGGTGCAATTGATTGCCGAGACGGATTCCCAGTTTCAGTTTGTGTTGAATTACCATCATTTGCTCATGGACGGATGGTGCCTCCCCCAACTCTTTGCTGAACTGTTTGAGGTGTATCAGTCGTTTGCAGAGACGCCGCCCGCCCGAAGGTCCTCCCGACGTCCGTATCGGGATTATATTGGTTGGTTGAGCAAGCAAGATCAGTCGGCAGCGCGCACTTACTGGCAATCGCAATTGGCTGGTTTCACGGCTCCCACCCCTTTACCGGTTATGGCTTTTGCCGGGGCAAGCGGCCCTTTTCAAGAAGAGACGCTGACAATAAAAGCCTCCCTGCATCGACAATTGGAAGACTTCAGTCAACAGCATCGTCTTACCCTCAACACACTCATCCAAGGAGCATGGGCCGTGTTGTTGAGCCGGTACAATGGCCAAATTATAGCAGAAGAAGCTTTGGCAAATGATCTTGGAGAAGATGGTTCAGGGTTAGATGGTTCAAGGTTAGATGGTTCAGGAGTCGGTGGTCTTACCGCAGAAAGACCTGAGGTTGTCTTTGGAGTCACCACATCAGGGAGACAAGTCCCCTTGGAGGGCATTGATACAATGTTGGGATTGTTCATCAATACCTTGCCGTTGCGGGTGCGTATGAACGATGAAGCGTTTCCCCAACTGTTAGCGACGATCCAACAGCAACAACAGCACAACAGTCAGTATGCCTATATCTCTTTAGCGGATATCCAGCAGTGGAGTGAAGTCCCCAATGGCACCCCGTTGTTTGACACCATCATGGTGTTTGAAAATTATCCCATAGACGAGCGGTTGCAATCCGATCCGCATCGGGGGAGCCTGCAAATTTCTGAGGTTCATGGCCTCGATTACACCCACTACCCCATCACTTTGGCTGTGATTCCCGGAAAAACCCTCCACTTCCGACTCATTTATGACAGCAGTCGCTTGCAAGCTGACACCATGCAACGCATGCTTTCTCACTTGTGCTCTGTGTTCGAAGGGATGGTGACACAGCCCCATCGAACTTGGCATCAGTTGCCCCTCCTTTCCCCGAATGAAATCCAACGATTGCAGGCTTGGAATCAAACGGGTCAGGATTATTCGGATGAATCCAGAAATCTCACCCCGTTGATCCTGGAGCTTTTTGAAGCGCAGGTTGCAGCCGCTCCCGAAGCAACTTCGGTGGTGTTTGGTCCGCCCGATCACCGTCTCAGCTATCTAAATTTGAACGCTCAAGCCAATCAAGCCGCCCACCATTTACAGGACATGAACGTGGGACCTGATATCCTGGTAGGGTTGTGCGTGGATCGTTCTTTAGCCATGATTATCGGCCTGTTGGGGATCTTAAAAGCAGGCGGGGCTTACGTGCCCTTAGATCCCACTTACCCTGAAGAACGCCTGCAATTCATGATGGCCGATGCATCGGTCTCGGTTGTGTTGAGCCAGAATCATCTGATGGAAAAGTTGTCTGCACTCAAACCCACCCAGGCCCGTGTCGTTTGTTTGGATCAGGACTGGGACTCGATTTCCCTGCATCCTGAAACGAATCCCATTTCTAGTATCCAGCCTGATAACTTGGCTTATGTGATTTACACATCAGGGTCTACTGGACGCCCCAAGGGGGTGATGGTGACCCATCGTGGACTCGCCAACCTCACCCACTTCCAGAAACAATATTTTGAGGTGACCCCAGAAAGTCGCATCCTGCAATTTGCTTCCCTCAGTTTTGATGCCGCCACATGGGAATGGGCCATGGCCCTGCCACACGGAGCGGAATTACATCTCAGCACCAATGAAGAATTGCTGCCCTCCGACTCACTCACAGCACTGCTCCAAAACCGGGGGATTACGCATGTCACTTTACCTCCTTCGGCTTTGGGTGTGTTGCCCCATACTCCCTTACCTCAATTACAAACCTTGGTGGTTGCTGGCGAAATTTGTGCTCCTGATTTGGTTGAAACGTGGTCGGAGGGGCGACGATTCATCAACGCTTATGGCCCAACGGAGTCCACTGTGTGTGCTAGCTTAACGACCTGTGAAGCCGATGGGCTTCCTCCTTCGATTGGACAACCGATTGCCAACACCCAGATTTATATTTTGGACTCCCACCATCAACCGATGCCCGTCGGCATTCCAGGTGAGTTGTGCATCGCAGGGTTGGGATTGGCAAGCGGCTACCTCAATCGTCCAGATCTCACGGCAGAAAAGTTTGTGGAGGTCGAGGTTTTTGGCCAAGTCCAACGCGTGTATAAAACGGGCGATTGGGCACGATGGCTTCCTGAAGGAAACATTGAATTTTTAGGCCGCATCGACCACCAAGTGAAATTACGGGGATTCCGCATCGAACTAGGTGAGATCGAGGCCACCCTCCGCCACCACGAAGCCATACAAGAAGCTGTTGTTCTGCTGCACGCTCCGAGTTTGATCGCGTATCTCACCCCTGCGACTTCCGCAGGCATCTCCACCTCCCATTTGTCCACTTGGCTGAAGTCGAGGCTGCCGGCCTATATGCATCCGGCTCGGTTTATCGTATTGGATCAATTTCCCCTCACTCCGAATGGAAAAATCGACCGAAACGCCTTGCCCGTCCCAGATGGAATTGCCTTCACCGAAACTTATGAAACCCCACGAACCGACACCGAACAACGCCTCGTTGAAATCTGGGGTGAGGTGTTGCAACAGCGTGAAATCGGTATTTTTGACAATTTTTTTGAACGCGGGGGAGATTCCATTTCCAGCATTCAAATCGTGGCGAAAGCCCGCAGCTTAGGCTGGGAGTTGACTCCCAAAGATGTGTTTCAGCATCAAACCATCGACGAGTTGGCTCAGGTGATACAACCCTCTTCTGTTGTCGAATCGTCAAACAGTTCTTGGGAAATCCCTGATACGTTGCCGACGGAACTTGAGGAGTCGATAGAAGCGATGTATCCCCTGTCGCCGATGCAGGAAGGGATGCTGTTCCATAGCCTCTATGCACCGGACAGCAGCGTGTATTTTGAGCAATTGCATTTTCAGGTGGAAGGGCACTGGGATGCTGAAAACTTTGGTCTGGCTTGGGAACGCCTGATGCAGCGCCATCCCATTTTACGAACCGCGTTCTGGCATGAAAATGAGGCACCTTGGCAAATAGTGTTTCGGTCGGTTCCTCCCGTTTGGCAGGTATTGGATTGGCGAGACCTTGCCGAATCGGAACAACAGATTCAGTTCCAACAATTGCTCAGCCACGAACGCGACACCGGATTTGACCTCAGTCAGGCTCCCTTGTTCCGTCTCCAAGTGATTCGAGAAACCGAGACTCAAATGCGTTGGGTGCTGAATTTCCATCACGGATTGTTGGACGGTTGGAGTTTACCGATTCTGTTCAAGGAATTTTTAGCCACGTATGAAGCCTTGGTTGCCCAGCAGGAACTAGGCTTGCCGTTTGTTCCTCCTTATCGGGATTACATTGTCTGGCTAACCCAACAAGATCCGCAGCAGGCTCAGATGTATTGGCAAACGCAATTGCAGGGGTTTTCGGTTCCCCCCCCATTGGCGATCCTTCAGAACGATACCGGGGCTTCGGACTATCATGAGCAGATCTGGGAGGCAGACGCCCAATTGCTCGGATCATTAAAACAGTTCAGCCAACATCATCGATTGACACTCAACACCCTGGTCCAAGCGGCTTGGGCCACCCTCTTGGGCCGATACAGCGGTGCTCCTGAGGTCGTGTTTGGGGTGACACTATCTGGGCGGCAAGCTCCCCTTCCGGGAATTGAACGGATGTTGGGGTTGTTCATCAATACTGTGCCTTTACGGGTTTCCCTCGCCGAATCCGATCTAATTTCGTTCCTGCATAATATTCAGCAGCTTCAGCAGCAGCACAGCCAATATGCCTATGCGGCTTTGCCCGACATTCAACAATGGAGCGAAGTGCCCCATGGGATGCCCCTGTTTGAAACCATTGTGGTGTTTGAAAATTATCCGGTGAACGGAAAATTAAATGAAACTCCTATATCGGCTTCGTTGCGTTTCTCCGACTTCTGCGGGATTGAACACACCAACTATCCAATCGCATTGGTGGTGATTCCTGGGCGTCCCTTCCAATTCAAACTCATTTACGACCGCAATCGGGTGACCTCCGATTGTGTGGAACGGATGCAGGCCCATTTGCATCAACTGCTAACGGGCATGGTCTCGCAGCCCACTCCTTCACGACAAGACATTCCCCTGTTGACAGAAAACGAATTGGATTGGATGCAGCAGTGGAATGATACGGCAACCGAACCTTCCCCTTACGCAACCATCATCGATGGGTTTGAAGCACAAGTGGAAAAGACCCCTGATCAATGGGCCGTGGTACTAGGCCATGACACCCCAATGGTTGAGGATGACGATACAAATAGAGATGCCACTGCCACTGCCACTGCTACTGCGGAGTCGGAGTCGGATGCACTCAACCACCGATTGAGCTACGAGGCGTTGAATCAGAAAGCCAATCAGTTGGCCCATCACTTGAGGAGTGTGCAGGTGGGGCCAGGAACCGTGGTGGGGATATGTTTGGAACGCAGTTTGGAAATGATCATTGGTTTGCTCGGCATTTTGAAAACGGGGGCCGCTTACTTACCGATTGATCCTCACGCTCCCAAGGCTCGCGTTTCCTTTATGTTGGAGGATGCTCAGGTACCAGTGCTCTTGACACAGAATGCCGTGATTGACCGATTACCCCCAGTGGAAAGTCTGATCGTATGCTGGGACCCTTTCCAACAAGCAACGCCCTCCCACCCCTCAGACAACCCAGAACATCACAAGGCCCCTGAAGATTTGGCCTACGTGATCTACACCTCTGGGTCCACTGGTCGGCCCAAAGGCGTTATGGTGACACATGCCGCGTTGATGAATCAAATGCACTGGATGCAGACAACGTTTGCCTTCTCTGATCAGGATGTGGTTTTCCAAAAAACACCGTTTAGCTTTGATGCTTCCATCTGGGAATTTTACGCTCCGCTCCTGGCAGGAGGAACTTTAGTCGTTGCCAAACCAGAGGGTCACCAAGATCCTCATTATTTACTCCAAACGATTCGGCAGCATCAGGTGACCGTGTTGCAGTTGGTGCCGTCTTTGCTGAGAGTATTGCTCGATCATCCTGATTTTCACCATGACACCCCGCTACGTTATCTATTTTGTGGGGGAGAACAATTAGGACTCGAATTGGTCCAAAGCATGGAGCAGCACCATCCCCATACGCAATTGATCAATCTGTATGGTCCTACCGAGGCCACGATTCAATCTACTTATTGGCGGTGTGAATCGACGAGAGGTGCTGTTGCCATTGGTCAGCCCATTGCCAACACCCAAGTTTTTATCGTGGATGCGAATCATCATCTTACTCCGGTAGAGGTGCCTGGCGAGCTTTGTATTGCAGGGGCAGGGTTGGCGCGTGGGTATCTCAACCACCCCCAACTCACAGCGGAAAAATTCATCGAAATCGAGGTATTGGGAACGGTTCGACGGGTTTACAAAACAGGGGATTGGGCACGATGGAGTGCCGATGGAAATCTCGAATTTTTGGGACGTCAGGATCACCAAGTCAAACTTCGTGGCTTTCGCATCGAATTGGCTGAAATCGAGGTTGTGTTGGGTGAACATGAGGCGATTCAAGAGGCAGCGGTCGTGCTCACTTCTGACGAACAAAACCCTCATTTGGTCGCGTATTACACAACCGTTGTCTCCCCGGAAACCGAAGGAACCTCCATCAACGCAGCCAGCTTACAAGCGTGGCTCCAAACCCGTTTACCCGACTACATGGTGCCATATCATTTCCAGCGGCTCGATCAATTGCCCCTCACCCTTCATGGGAAGTTGGACCGCCATGCCCTCATGGAGCTTGCCACGGAGCAACCAGTAGCATCACTCCCCTCGCCGTCGAGGGCGGGGCATACCGAAACAGAAACGATGCTGATGCAACTTTGGTCGAGGGTGCTCAACCAGGAAATCTCCCAGCCCGACACCCATTTCTTCGAGGCAGGAGGGCATTCGATTTTAGCCATTCAACTCCTTTCCCCCATTCGAGACACATTTGCGATCGATCTGCCGTTGCGCTGTCTATTTGAGTTTCCCACCGTTGCGGAATTGGCCATTTGCATTGAAATGAAACGGCGAGAACAATCGTCTAATACAGTACCCGTCACGTTTCCTGAGGTTTCGACCCATCCCGATCAACGCTTCGATTCGTTCCCACTCACCGATATCCAACAGGCTTACCTCGTGGGCCGTAGCAACGCCTTTGAGTTGGGGAATGTCGCCACGCATGGCTATGTTGAATTGGATTGCCCAGACTTGGATTTGGACCGATTGAACCATGCCTGGAACAAAGTGGTGACCCGTCATGACAGTTTACGGATGAGGGTATTGCCCAATGGGGAACAACAGGTTCAGCCCACCGTGCCCCCGTATCAGATCTGCTGGGCCGATTCCGCAGAGGCCGTACGTGAAGAAATGTCTCACCAGATTTTACCTGCCGAAACGGGCCCCTTGTTCGATATGCGGGCAACCCGATTGGATGATCAAACAGTGAGGCTGCACATCAGTTTTGATGCCCTGTTGGCCGATGCCTGGAGCACGCAACTGATTGCCAAAGAATGGTTCCATTACTACGAAAATCCCGATGCCACCTTTCCCGAATTGGAACTGACCTTTCGAGACTACGTGTTGGCCGAGCAAGCGTGGCAATCGGAGGCCTGGTACCAACAATCCATAAACTATTGGTTCGACCGTCTGGATACCCTTCCTCCGGCTCCGGCTTTGCCACTCGAACGCAACCTGTCTGAAGTAACCCAACCGCGCTTCCAACGCAGAAGCAGTCACTTGAGCCAAGACGATTGGACCACTTTAAAACAACGGGCAACCCAAGCTCAGTTGACTCCATCGGGATTGCTGCTCGCGGCATTTGCCGATGTGTTGACTCGTTGGAGCAAAGAGCCGCAATTCACATTGAATCTTACGTTGTTCAACCGGCTGCCCGTACACGAGCAGGTCAATGAGATTGTAGGAGACTTCACATCGCTGCTATTGATTGCGGTGGACAATTCCCCACAAGACATGTTCATTGAGCGGGCACAGCGTTTACAACGTCAGTTGTGGCAGGATTTGGATCATCGTTACGTCAACGGGGTACGGGTGTTGCGGGAATTGGCCAAACGTCAAGGTGGGCTTCAAAGTGCATTGATGCCCGTTGTGTTCACAAGCACTCTGAATTTCGCCACAGAGACGGGGGATGGGGAAATCCGAGCGCCTGGTAAAATGGGGTATAGCATCACGCAGACCCCCCAAGTTTGGCTCGACCATCAGGTGTCCGAAATCCAAGGTAGCCTTCAGTTCAGTTGGGATGCTGTGGAAGAGATCTTTCCACCCGGCTTAGTGGACGACATGTTTGCCACCTATTGTTCCCTGCTTCACAACCTCGCCTCCTCAAAGGAAGCCTGGCAGGCCTCTTATGCCTCATTGCTTCCGGCAACTCATTGGTCCTTGCAACAAGAGGCCAATGCCACGCAGGCCCCAGTTGCTTCCGAGTTATTGCATGAGTTGGTGGCGCTTCAAGCCCTCCAACAGCCCGAAGCCATTGCAGTGATATCGTCCGTTAAAACCCTCACCTACCAAGAACTCTTTTATCGAGCCAACCAAGTGGGGCGTTGTTTACGGGAACAAGGCGCTGTGCCCAATACGTTGATCGCCGTGGTTATGGAGAAGGGGTGGGAACAGACGGTCGCCACGCTTGGTATTTGTCTATCCGGTGCCGCCTATTTGCCGATTGATCCACAATGGCCCAAAGAGCGCCAATGGTACTTGTTACAACATGCGGAGGTGCAGTTCGTTTTGACGCAGTCGAAGTGGCATCAGACCTTGACATGGCCTTCCAACATGCGTTGTTGGGACGTGGATGGTGAGGTGCTCTCATCGGTCTCAGGCGATTCCTTGGAAACCGTCCAAGCCTCAACCGATTTGGCTTATGTGATTTTCACTTCGGGTTCCACAGGGCAACCCAAGGGAGTCATGATCGATCATCGAGGAGCGGTAAACACAGTGCTTGATATTAACAAAAAGCTTAATATCACTGCTCAAGATCGGGTTCTGGCCTTGTCGGCATTGAGTTTTGACCTGTCGGTTTATGATCTATTTGGAGTGCTTGCTGCCGGTGGCACCGTGGTCATGCCTGATCCGCAGGACATTCGTGAACCCGCGCATTGGCTGGAGCAAATCCAACAACATCAGGTGACAGTTTGGAACACGGTTCCCGCCTTGATGCAAATGCTGGTGGATTTTGTCGGTGCTTCCTCTGACGACAAATCGCTCGCGCTGCGTCTCGTGATGATGAGTGGCGACTGGATTCCGTTGAATTTGCCAGATGCTGTGAAAACGCTTCTCCCTGAAGCAAAGGTGATCAGTTTGGGAGGCGCTACCGAAGCATCCATCTGGTCGATTTATTATCCCATTGAATCTCGTGCTCCGAATTGGAGAAGCATTCCGTATGGGAAACCCTTGGCAAACCAGACCTTTCATGTGCTGGATACACAGGGAGAACCATGTCCGTTGTATGTTCCCGGACAGTTGTATATTGGGGGGATTGGCTTAGCTCAAGGCTATTGGCGCGACCCCGAAAAAACCTCCGCTAGCTTTATTGTTCATCCCAAAACCCAGGAGCGTTTGTACAAAACCGGAGACCTGGGACGATATTTAAGTGACGGCAATATCGAGTTTCTCGGACGCGAAGACTCCCAAGTGAAAATTCGAGGATATCGGATTGAACTGGGAGAGATCGAATCGGTTTTGCAAGACCACCCTGGGATCAAAGAAGCCGCCACACTCGTCGCCCAAGACCCACGAAACAGCCCGCAGATTGTGGCCTATATTGTGCCCCAAGAAAACGCGGATGACGACTACACACCGGATCACACTCAAGGCATCCTCATGGACCCTGTCGAACGTTTGGAATTCAAACTGAGACAGCCGGGGATTCGTTCCGAGGTTTCCACCGAATACCGTATGGCATTGCAAAAATCTCGTTTCGATGAAGCACGGATCGAGAGATACCTGACGCGTCAAAGCTACCGCGAGTTTGTCCAGGAAACGATCCCATTTGAACAGTTCAGTGAAATGATGGCTTGTTTGTCTCCCATGCCTCGCGAGGGGACACCCTTGCCTAAATATCGCTATCCCTCGGCAGGAAATTTGTATCCGGTACAAACCTATGTCTCTGTCAAACCCCATCGTATCGAAGGGTTGGCCGGTGGCATCTATTATTATCAACCGGTCGAACATCGTTTGGATTTGATCACCCCTGGTGAGGGCGTGGATGAAGCAATGTATGGGGCTTATGGCGGATTGAATCAACGGATCTTTGAGCAATCGGCCTTTAGCCTGTTTTTGATTGGTCAACTGGGGGCCATCACCCCGCTGTATGGTGAGTGCTCCCGTGATTTCTGCTTATTGGAAGCGGGGTATATGGGACAACTATTGATGGAGGTCGCCCCATTCCAACAAATCGGATTGTGCCCTATTGGAACCTTGCAATGGGAAAGCGAGTCCGGGTCTTTTCGGCTTTCACCGACTCACCAAGTGTTGCACAGCTTTTTAGGAGGCCCCATCACACCAGAGCAACCCCGACAATGGCTATCGTCTTCACCGAAGCCGGTCTCGGCACGAGAATCGTTGGTCAGCTACCTCCGCAAGAAGCTGCCAGAGTATATGATCCCCAGCCATTATGTACCCCTAGAAAAGTTACCTCTGACGGCCAACGGCAAAGTGGATCGCAAGTCATTGCCGCCACCTGACTTCCAACCTGAATCGACGGTGGTCCAGCACGTGGCCCCACGAACACCCCTAGAAGCCGCCATTGTTCGGGCATGGGAGGAAGTGCTTTCGCAGGAGGATATTGGCATCCAAGACAACTTTTTTGATTTGGGTGGGGATTCGTTGTTAGCCACTCGTCTGATGACCCAGCTTCAAAACGACCTGCACCTCGATTTATCGCTGCGGATTCTTTTTGAACGCCCCACCGTGATGGAATTGGCGGATCATATTGAAGCATTGAACGTCGCCACCACGGCAGATGAAATCATCGGTGACGAGGAAGACGATGACTCAGAAATAGGAATGATATGAAATCCATTGAAGCATTTTTATCCGCATTGAGCCGCCTGCAAATCAAGATCTGGTTGGAGGGCGATCAATTGGGATTCAAGGCTCCCAAAGGAGCGTTGACTCCTGAATTGCGTTCCGAACTAAAGCAAAGAAAACCCGAAATCATCACCTATTTGAAGGATCTCCCCCAACCCCAGACTACGATTTCTTCAATCCAACCAGTACCTCGGCATCAGGACCTTCCTCTATCCTTTGCACAACAACGGTTGTGGTTTTTGGCCCAATTGGAGAACGAACAGACCCCCTATAATGAATCCAGCGGATTGAATATCTGGGGGCCGCTCCGTGTGCATATGCTGGAACAAGCCTTAACCTCCTTGACAGAACGACATGAAATTTTGCGAACCACCTTTGCTCCGGGTCCCTTGCAGGTGATTGGTCCGGTTCAACCGATTCGGATTCCTGTCGTTGATTTACGTGCCCTCTCCGAAAGCGAGCAATCCCAACAGGTGCAATCCCACTTTCAAGAAGAGAATCAACAGGCGTTCGATCTAGAAGCCGGACCGTTGTGGCGGGTGAAATTGCTCCAGCTCACCGACCGATATGTGTTGCTACTCACCTTACACCACATCATTTTTGACATGTGGTCGATGGGAATTTTTATCCGGGAGCTGTCGCTGTTGTATCCTGCTTATCTCAGGAGCGAACCGTCCCCATTGCCACCACTTCCCATCCAGTATGCCGATTATGCCGTATGGCAACGGCAACAGCTCACGGGTTCGGTTTTACAAAAACAACTGGATTACTGGAAAGACCAACTGTCCGGGCTACCTCCATTGCTCGAACTGCCTACGGATCATCCGCGTCCACCAATCCAAACCTTCCACGGGGGCATCGAACCGTTCTGCTGGGATCGAGAGTTTACAGCACAGTTGAAAGCGTTTGGTCGGCAATCCGATGCCACGTTATTCATGGTGTTGCTGACTGGGTTTTCCCTCGTGTTGTCCCGTTATAGCGGACAGTTGGATATTGCCATTGGGTCTCCTATTGCCAATCGAACTCACCCTCAAACTGAAGCCCTGATCGGTTTTTTTGCCAATACTTTGGTGTTCCGGTTAGCCCTGTCTGACAATCCGTCTTTGGAGCAATTGGTACAACAAGCCAAGCGGGTGGCATTAGCCGCGTATTCGCATCAAGATGTACCGTTTGAACAAGTAGTGGAAGAACTCCAGCCAGAACGGAGTTTGAGTTACACCCCCTTGTTTCAAGTCATGTTGGTCTTGCAAAATGCACCTCGGTCTCAACTGAATTTGGCAGATCTCTCCACAGCGCCGCTAGCCCAAGACAGTGGGATTGCCAAATTCGACTTAACCCTATCCTTCACCGAAGTCGACCAGCAGTTGGAAGGTCACATCGAATACAACCGAGATTTGTTCGAACCCCTGACCATCCAAGGAATGATCCAGCATCTTGGCCATCTCTTGGAGTATCTGATGGCTCATCCAACTCAAGCGGTTCAGGATGTGAACTGGATGACCAAGCAGGAGCCACTCCCACCGCCACTTTGGAATGCTCTCCCAGCGCATCTGCCTCATGAAACCACCATTGTTGAATGGTTCGAGGCTCAGGTAGAACGCACCCCTCACCAAACAGCAGTCGTGTTTGAAGGAACCTCCTTGAGTTATCGTGCGTTGAATGAACAGGCCAATCAATGGGCCTCGCTGCTGCGGAGCCGGGGTGTGCAACCCGACACATTGGTGGGAATTTGTGTGGAACCTTCGATTTCGATGGTGGTCGGTCTCCTCGGAATTTTGAAAGCAGGCGGCGCTTACCTCCCCATTGATCCCGACTATCCTGAATCGCGAATCACGTTCCTATTGAAAGACAGCCAAGTTTCGATGGTGTTGACCCAAACCCATTTGTGGAAACGGCTCCCTCAGTCCTCCGTTGTTCTCTTGGACTTGGAATCAGAAATTCCGGAGAGCCAGAATTCCACAAACCTCACCTTGCAGCACACCCCCAAACATCTGGCTTACGCGATCTACACATCGGGCACCACGGGAACCGCCAAAGGTGTGATGATCGAGCATGCTTCATTGTCCAATCACATGCACTGGATGTTACAGACCTTCGAATTGGGCGAACAAGACATCATATTGCAGAAAACACCGTTCACTTTCGATGCCTCAGTTTGGGAATTTTGGGCACCTCTTTTATCCGGGGGCACTCTGTGCATGACAAAGCCTGGAGGGCATCGAGATCCGGAGTACCTCATCGAAACCATTCAACAACAACAAGTCACCGTATTGCAAGTGGTGCCTTCCCTGTTGAACCTGTTGTTAGCTCATCGCAACTTTCTGAAAAATACGCCGTTGAGGCTTCTGTTTTGTGGCGGGGAAGCGTTGCCACAGTCTGCGGTCCAAAGCGTTTTCCAGTCACAAGCCCCCTTGCAGTTGATCAATTTATATGGCCCCTCGGAAACGACTATCGACGCCACGTTTTGGCATTGTACGAATACGACTGCTCCGATTTCATTAGGCCAACCGATTGCCAACGTGCAGGTTCATGTGTTGGATGATCAGCTTCAGCCGGTGCCGACAGGAATTCCCGGTGAATTGTGCATTTCTGGTGCAGGACTGGCACGCGGTTACCTGAACCGTCCTGAAAGGACTGCTGAAAAATTCGTAAAGATCGAGATCGAAGGACACCCCACTCGAATCTATAAAACCGGAGATCGTGCTCGCCGCCGTTCCGACGGCACCCTTCAGTTTTTAGGACGGGTGGATACTCAAATCAAACTGCGTGGATTTCGAATCGAACCGGGAGAAATCGAGTCGACCCTCTGTCAGCATGATCAGGTTCGTGAAGCAGTAGTGATCGTCTCTCAAGAAACCAACCCACGATTGATCGCTTATGTGACGTTGCAGTCCCCCCTCGATGGAGCCAACGAGGTTTTGGATCGCTGGACCAAACAACAGGTGCCCAGCTATATGATCCCTGCACGTTATATTGTGCTGGACCAATTCATTTATACGCCACACGGCAAGATTGATCGCCAGGCCTTGCCTAAACCTGAAATGCCACACTCGAACACTCCGTTTGCGGCTCCTCGAAACGAAGTCGAACGCCAACTCGTCGCCTGTTGGAGCCAGGTTCTCCAGCAAACCGACATTGGGATTTTCGATAATTTTTTCGAACGCGGCGGGGATTCGATTCTCAGTATTCAGATTGTCTCCCAAGCTCGTGCGAACGGACTCCATTTGAATCCCCGCGATGTATTCCAACACCAGACAATTGCCGAGTTGGCAGTTATGACTGCACGCGCCAACAAGCCTCGGCCGTATAGCGGTGCAGCCCCAGCAAACCCTAGCGAACCGGTCACCGGCCTGGCTCGACTCACCCCTATCCAACAGGCGTTTTTCCATCGTTCCCTCCCGGAGCCTCATCATTTCAATCAAGCACTGCTCTTCACGGTTCCTCAGGATATTTCGGCAACCGCTTTACATGCCGCACTCGGAATGCTCATGCAGCATCATGATGGATTTCGTTTGCGGTTTTGTCGAACCGCCCCAGGCTGGGAACAGCATTATGAGGCTCCCTTTGAAGGCTCGAACTCATCCCAACCAGGGCCGTTTCATCAAGAGAACTTAACCCACCTTTCTCAAGACGAAGCCCTTCGGGTGTTAAAAGAACGGATCAATTTTTGGCAGACCAGTTTGAATTTAGAGTCAGGTCCCTTGACACGGTTGGTGCTGTTTCAGATTCCACAGGGAGCGCGTCTGTTTTGGTGTATCCATCATTTGATTGTGGATGGTGTGTCGTGGCGGATTTTATTGGAAGACTTACGAAATTGCTACACCCACTACCGGAAGCACTCTTCCTCCACGTTGAAACGAATGGAAGCCTTTCAGTTACGGAAAACCAGTTCGGTTCAGGCCTTTACCGACCATCTTGAGGCTTGGACGAACCGCGAATCGTTCCAGACCGATGCGGACTACTGGCGTCACTTACCTGCACTTCCTTCGCTTCCCCAAGATGATCCCAACGGGCGCAATCTAATCGAACAGACCCGTCATTACACAATCCATTTGAGTCAGGAAACCACCCGCACGTTGCTCAAAGAAGCCCCTTCCGCCTTCCGAACCCATATCAATGATCTGCTCTTAACTGCGTTGGCAGCAACGCTTCGGGATTGGACCGGTCGATCCCAACACCTGATTGACGTTGAAAGTCACGGACGCACCGACCTCTTCCCCGATCTCGATTTGTCCCGCACCGTGGGTTGGTTCACGGCATTGTATACGGTGTCGTTGACGTTGCCGGAGGCTCCGAATGATTGGGCGGCTGCGATCAAGTCGGTGAAAGAGCAACTGCGCCAAGTGCCTCATGATGGCATCGGTTATGGTGTGTTGCGTTTCCTGAAAAACGAAGCCTTGCCACAATCCCAGATTCTGTTCAACTACTTAGGACAATTCGATAGCACTCTAGAGGATAGCGAATGGCGAGTCGCCCCAGAAGGCAGCGGACACTCCCGAAGCCCTCACGAACAACGCGACTATGGAATTGAGGTCAACGGTCAAGTTTCGCGAGGCTGCTTGAATTTGGTGTGGAGTTATAGCAGTGAACAATATCAAGATCGGACCATTCATGACCTCGCCCGCTATTTTCAAAACACGTTGCTTCAGCTCCTCCAGTGTTGCCGCACCACTTACGGAGTGACCCCCTCGGATTTTCCGTTGGCGACCCTCACGCAACCCCAGTTGGATCAACTGGTGCAACAGTCGGGAAACACGATTGCAGATTTGTATCCGTTGTCTCCCATGCAGGAAGGCATGCTGTTCCATAGCTTGAACGCTCCGAAAAGCGGAGTCTATATGGAACAATTTCACTTTCGGGTGATTGGCTCCTTGAATTGGGACAAATTCCAGTCGGCATGGCGCATCTTGGTGGAACGGCACTCGGCGCTCCGTACCGCCTTTGAGTCTCATACGCCTTCCCCCACTCAGGTTGTTTATAAAACCGTGGAAATTCCTTGGGAATTTCTCGATTGGCGGGATCTTCCCGCCTCCGAACATCCAGGCCAATTGGAACGACTTCTGACCGAGGCCCGCACGCAAGGCTTCGAACTCAACCGTGCCCCCTTGATGCGTTTACAGGTGATTCGAGAAACTGAAACCCAATCACGCTTGGTGTGGCATCATCACCATCTGCTCATGGATGGTTGGGGCTTGCCGATTCTATTTGGCGAGCTGACAGAAATTTATCAGGCGGTTCTGCAAGGCACCCCACCCCAATTGCCACCCGTGGCTGCCTATCGCGACTACATTGCCTGGATTCTTCAACAAGACCAACAAGCCGCCCAAAACTATTGGCAACAGCGTTTGCAAGGGTTCTTCGCCCCCACTCCCATTCCATTGCCCCCCGTTGGGAAGGGCAGTTCTGACTTTCGAGAAGTCAGCTTGTCCATCGATTCGGAGTGGACTAAGCAACTGACAGCAGCAGGCCGGAAGCATCGTCTGACATTGAATACCTTGGTACAAGGCGCATGGTCCGCCTTATTGAGTCGGTACAGTGGTGAAACCGATGTGGTGTTTGGCGTAACGAGTTCGGGGCGCGAAGTCCCCGTCCCTGGAGTGGATCGGATGCTGGGAGTGTTCATCAACACGTTGCCGTTGCGGGTAGACTGGGTGTCTCAAGATTTGTGGTCGGTCTTAGAGCAGATCCAGGAATGCCAGCAAAACAACCAGCAATTTGCTTACGCGGCTTTGGCCGATATCCAAAAATGGAGCGAGGTTCCCAATGGAGTGCCTCTCTTTGAATCCATTGTGGTGTTTGAAAACTATCCGATGGATGAACGAATCCAATCCGGCGAAACCGCCCAAACCCTGTCCTTGGCAGATCTTCATGCCATTGAAACCACCAACTACCCGCTCACCTTAACGGTATTCCCTGGGCAACAACTCCATTTCAAAATGACCTATGATGCCTATCGGTTCCATCAGGAACATGTGAAAGCCATGCTCCGTCACCTCCAGCGTTTGTTGGAAGGCATGGCTCAGACCCCTACTCCAAATTGGGAACAGTTGGCCTTGGTCACCGAATCGGAAATGCAGCCTTTCTTTGCTCCTCATTCAAATGGAGTGCCATTTCCCCCCACCAAAACGGTCGTGGATCTGTTTGAAAAATCGGTGGAACACCATTCCCTTTCCGAACGGGCTGCGTCTGATGAATCCAAGGAGATATCTGAAGCACAGACCGCCGTGGTGTTCCAAAACGAACGGATGACTTATGCCGAGTTAAACCAACAAGCCAACCAGATGGCTCACTACTTGATGTCGCTCGGAGTGGGACCCGATACCTTAGTGGGCATCTGTGTGGATCGGTCACCGTTGATGATGATTGGCTTGTTGGGAATTCTGAAAGCAGGAGGCGCTTACGTACCGCTTGATCCCGATTATCCTCACTCCCGTCTACAGTTCATGGTGGAGAACAGCCAACTCTCGTTGTTGTTGAGCCAAACTCATTTGGTGGATCGATTGCCTCCAACCACGACCCGCGTCGTGAACCTGGAACAGGAAGGGGAACAGATCGCCAAGCAGTCCTATGAAAATCCGCCACGCCACAGCGGACCAAAAGACCTAGCCTATGTGATCTACACCTCAGGATCGACCGGTCAGCCCAAAGGCGTCATGATCGAGCACCAAGCCCTAGCCAATTTCTTATTGGATATGCAATCGCGGTTGGCCTTCACCCCCGATGATCACTTGCTGGCTGTCACGACTCTGTCTTTTGATATTGCCGCCCTCGAACTGTACCTCCCATTGATTTCCGGGGCGCAGGTGACGCTCGTAGATCGCCACACCGCGAGCGATGGAAAACGGCTGATTGACACTTTGTCGGAAGTCCCGATCACGGTAATGCAGGCGACTCCAACGACTTGGAAGCTGCTGCTGCAAAGCGGTTGGCAACAGTCTCGTCCGTTGAAGATTGTCTGTGGCGGGGAGGCGCTTTCTCCCGATCTGGGAGCAGCGTTACTCCAACAAAGTCAACAACTTTGGAATGTGTATGGCCCTACGGAAACCACCATATGGTCCTCTGCGCATGACATCACACGCCATCCGGGACGGCCTGAATTGATTGGAGCGCCTTTGAGCAACACCCAAATCGTTTTGCTCGATTCTCAGCATCGGTGGGTCCCAGCCGGTGTTCCCGGAGAGTTGTGTATTGGAGGAGCAGGGCTGGCTCGTGGGTACCTTCATCGCCCTGAGCTCACTGCCGAACGCTTTATCGAACGGGAACACTCTGGGCAAACTCACCGCTTGTACAAAACCGGAGATTTAGCCCGTTGGCTTCCTGGTGCCACATTGGAATACCTGGGGCGCTTGGATCACCAAATCAAACTGAGAGGATTCCGCATCGAAACCGGAGAAATTGAATCGGCAATAAAACAGCATACCGCCGTGCAGGACGCCGCTGTCGTGTTGGTAGAACAGACCGACCTTCCCTATCTTGCTGCGTTTGTGTTGTCGCACAATCCGTCCTTTTTCCATCAACGTATCGAACACTGGGAAGCCATTTGGCAGGAAGCTTACCAACCGTCTGTATTGCCGTCTTCTGCCAATTCCACTGGGGATTACACGTCTGGTGCCCAAGAACCATCGGCCACGTTCAACACTCAAGGTTGGATCAATAGCTATACCCACCAGCCTATCCCCGTCCATGAAATGCAAGAGTGGTTGGAAGGAAGCGTTCAACGCATTCTGAAATGGCAACCGAAACACGTCTTAGAAATCGGGTGCGGCACGGGCATGATTCTGTATCGAGTGGCTCCCCATTGCCAAACTTACCTGGGAACGGATCTCGTGAATGCGGTGCTGAACCGGATCGAAACGCAGATATCCTCTCCACATGTTCGCTTAGAACAACGTCCTGCCCACGACTTTTCAGGGATCGTTCCGGGGGATTTCGATATGGTGATCTTGAATTCCGTCATCCAATACTTCCCCAATCTTTCCTATTTGGAGCAAGTATTGGAAGGCGCGATTCATTGTGTTGCTTCAGGCGGGACTATTTTCATTGGAGACGTCCGCCACTATGCGCTGCTAGACCATTTTCATGCAGACACCCAATGGGACCGTGCTCCTGATTCGCTGTCCGGTGCCCAATTCGTTCAGACACTCCAAGACCGGGGACGTGACGAAAAAGAGCTGTTGGTCGATCCCGATTTTTTCCGTTCCTTGCCTCAGCAAGACCCTCGTGTCAGCCAGGTCGATGTCCAACTGAAGCGTGGGATTCATCACAACGAGATGAGCAATTTCCGCTACGACGTGACCCTTCACATTGAACCCGAGGCTTGTGAATGCCAGATTAGCAAGGATGCCATCCTCTGGACGGAATGGAACCATGCCGAATGGTCTTTGGAACGGGTCCGGTCGATACTGGTCTCCCATGAAGACCAACCACTCGGATTTTCCCAAGTTCCCAATACCCGAACGACACGAGCAGTCGCCATTTTGGAATGGCTTTCCCGCCCATTGAGTCGCAACCAGCCGGTCTCCACTCTGAAGAATCGATTCCCAAACAGCGCCTCCCCAGGAGTGGACCCTGAAGCCTGGGAAACCTTGGCCCAAGACTTTGGCTATCAAGGGTATCTCACCTGGTCGGCAGAAACCGAACCAACCGGGCAATACGATGTGATTTTATATCGAGGAAATCCCCCGCGTTGGTCCACAACGCAGCCTCCGTTATTGGATGAATCAAAAACAAAACGCTATGCCAATAATCCGTTACAGGGAGAGTGGCATACTCAACTGCTTCAGGAATTGCGTGAGGAGTTGAAAACCGCTTTGCCCGATTACATGATTCCAACCAAAATTCTGTTTCCTGAAGCGCTTCCGCTGACCCCCAATCGCAAGGTAGATCGTATCCTATTAATGAAATGGGCCGAAGCCAGCAGCCCGTCCGTAATGGCTAAGAAGGGACAATCGTATGTGGCTCCGAGAAATCTGAGAGAACTGCAATTGGTGCAAATTTGGGAACGCTTGCTGGACGTTCAGCCGATTGGCATTGGAGAGGATTTTTTTGAATTGGGCGGCCATTCGCTGTTGGCCGTGCGATTGATGGCTCACATTGAACAAACCATGGGGCAGCCGCTACCGTTGGCAAGTTTGGCCGAACACCGAACTATTGAACAATTGGCAGCTTCCTTAAACCAACAACGTTCGGCTCGTTCATGGTCCTCCCTCGTTCCGCTAAAAACCGAAGGAACGCGTCCTCCACTATTCGGTATCCATCCTGGTGGTGGCAACGTATTGGGGTATTTTCCATTGTCCCAGCAGCTCGGATCCGATCAACCCTTTTATGGTCTTCAGGCCCAAGGGTTGGAAGCGAACCAAACCCCTTTGACTCGCCTAGAAGACATGGCCGATCTTTATTTGAAAGCGATCACTGAAAGATTTCCAGAAGGCCCCTATCAATTATTGGGATGGTCCTTTGGAGGATTGGTGGCTTTTGAGATGGCCTGTCGGCTTCAGGCCCAAGGCCACACAGTGTCGTTTTTAGGATTATTGGACTGCATGACCCCGGATCTCATTCGAAAACACGCCACCACTACCGACAATGCTGAACTCCTGGTGGCCTTGTTTGCCAACAAGTTTTTGCTGGATTTGGGACACTTGCGTTCACTCACTTCCGAGGCCCAACTGGCTTATGTGGTCGAACAAGGCAAAGCGGCCCATCATTTCCCCCCCGATGTGGATGTCGACCAAGCCCAACGCCTCTTGCGTGTGTTCCAGAGGAATGGACACGCTGCGCGTCACTATCATCCGGCCTCGTTCGCAGGCACTCTCCATTTGTTTCAAGCTCAGGATCAACCGGAAGGTGTGAGGCTTCCCGAAGGATTTGGCTGGAAACGTTTTGCCCGGAACGGTGTGAAAACCCATACCGTCCCCGGTAATCATCAAACGATGATAACGCCTCCTCACGTTTCGATACTAGGGGAACAAATTCGAGACGCAGCCGGAAGCTTGCTCCATGGATAGCAAAGCCTGTCTCAATCCGCACCTCATTGGGATCGATTCCCAGTGAAAACAGTTTTTCCCGCAATCTAGCCGCCGCAGGGCTTATTTGATCACTTTAGGAACCTCCAAGAGTCAGAATGGATTATTCAATAAGAGTTGCTAGAGAAACCGATGCAGAATCAATGGTGAAACTTCTGGAACCCATCATTCAACAAGGCTACACCGCTCTACAAGAAGTTTCAGTGCCTACCCAGATTGATTTCATTCGTCATTTTCCAAAAAATGGGAGTTTTCTCGTTGCGGTTTGTGAGCCAAACCAAGAAGTCTTAGGGATGCAAGATGTTTTGCCCGGTTTGCCAGAAGTCGAGGGGTGCCAACAAGTCGGAGAAATCAGTACGTTTGTCGCGATGCATGCACACCGAAAAGGCATCGGGCAACAGCTCACCCAGGCTACGTTTCAGGCACTCCGAAAATTAGACTTTTTTAAAATCCAGGCCACAATCCGGGCCGACAACCCGAGAGCCATTGCATTTTATCAGAGCCAGGGATTTCAGATTATTGAGCCTGTCCGACAATATTCTGAAGCCCAGGGCCGTTTTATTGAAACCGTCCATGCTGAACGATTCACCGATTCGGATGCTCGCTCACGCCGCCTCCCTCGTTAACACAATTGATCTGGCCCGCTCAGAGCACTTCACCCATAAGGCGGACACCCCGAGCGCCATCGCATTTTATCCGAGTCAGGGATTTCAGATGATTGAGTCCGTTTTACTTATAAAAAGGTATCAATCACCTTTTCTTGCAGAAGCTTTCCTGTAGGATCCGCCTGCGTTTTCAACTCACACAAGGCGTTCGACCATTCTGAAGTTCGTGTTCGAATAGGCGGGTGGGGATTGTTGACACAGGCAACCACCACTTCGGCTACCTGATCTGCTGTTTGAAAGGCATCGGCAAGACGAGTTTGTGAACCGCCGATATACTTTTCCAGAATAGGGCGATACTCATCGTCCCTCATGCCCCCCGTCTTTTGGAAATGAGTTAATACATTGTTCACAAATTCCGTTTTAATTCCCCCCGGCTCCACAACCGTGAAGTTGATATTGAATGAGGGCTGAACATAACTCGCCATGGATTCAGTATAACCTTCCACTGCGAATTTCGCGGCACAATAAATTTCGTTGAAGGGTTGGCCGACCAATCCTCCTACCGAAGAGACATTGACAATGTGCCCCTGTCGCGCTTGTCGCATATAGGGTAGAACCGCTTTTGTGCAACGCACGACACCCATGAAATTGACGTCCATGACCCATTGAATTTCTTCTTCTGTCGCCTGTTCGGTGGTTCTGACAAATCCTGCCCCCGCATTATTCACTAGAATATCCAGTTTTCCTTCTTGCTCGACGATATCAGACACACATCTTTCAATACTTGAGCTATCTTGAACATCCAATTGTTTGATTTCTATTGCAACCCCCGCCGCCTTTGCGGCTTCTTCAAGCTTTGCCTTTTTCTCTAAGTTTCTCATTGTAGCAAATACTTTGATATCGTTTGCGGCCAATTGAACCGCGATGCTGATGCCCAACCCCGTGGACGTTCCTGTAATCAGTGCTACTTTTTGCATCATCCCTCCCTATTAAAATGAAGTTATCGAATTTTTTGATACCTGATTTTAAACGACTTAGTTTTAGTGCCAATCTTTTGTATCTGCTCTCCAAGTGTCGATGGGTTCCCAGGCGCTTGTCAAGATACCAATTCTTCTTGGCGTGATTCAGCCCTCGTTGAAAAAAAATTCCTCAAGCAATTCCCAACACTCCCCAATGGGAATACCAAACGTTTGGCGGTATAATAGAATCAACACGATGCCTCGACCCCTCATTGCAACAAAAGAAAGGAATCCCATGTTCATCGCCAATCCGATCTATGATGTCGTCTTCAAATACCTCATGGAAGATAAAGAGGTCGCCATCC